>JAIXYP010000031.1 GCA_027490155.1 Cytophagaceae bacterium
ACAGCTGGCACTGGCACTAGCACAGCACAGATGAACGGTCCGTATGGAGTAGCCTATGCTTTAGACGGTCGTTTATTTGTGACCGAAAGTAATAACAAAAGAGCCAATATTTATGGCACGGAAGTTTGCCAAGTTGTCAACCTCGGGCTTGCCTTAACTGGTACCACCAATGCTTGCCAAGGTGGTAATGTGTCTTATACCTACACAGTAAGCAACCCAACAGCTCAAGCGGTCAGTAATGTATCTATCAAAGCGGCTTTGCCGAACGCCTTTGCGAATGCTAGTAACACGCCTAGCACAGGTACTTATAGCGTCGCTGGTGGGATGTGGACCATACCAACATTAGCAGCAAATAGCTCGGTTACCTTGGTATTGAATGGTACTATTGGTGCTGCACTTGCACTTGGTGCTTACGACGTCCAAGGTGCTATTTTTGGTGCTACCATTAGTGATAATGATGGGTCTAACAATGGTGTGAGTTTGCAAACAACGGTTAATCCAGCCCCAACGCTTAGCAGCACACTTAACCCAGCTGCCATCTGTAGTAATACGGCCTTTACCTATTCGCCTACAAGTGCCACAACTGGAGCCACCTTTACTTGGACCCGTGCTGCAGTAGCTGGGATTAGCAATGCTGCGGTAACGACTGCACAGACAGGCAACCCGAACGAGACGCTAATTAACTCAACCGCTGCGGCTATAGATGTTGTATATGCAATCACTACCCTTGCACCTAATGGATGTAGTAACACCCAGAACGTAACAGTAACGGTGAATCCGTCTTTCAGTCAATTGGCCACATCTATTACTGGTATCAACATCAGTGGCGCTACTTTGGGTGATTATGACAATGATGGCGACTTAGATATTTTACGATCTGGTTGGAGTTGGATTTTCCGTGTCACTGAAATCTGGACAAATACGGGAGGTGCTTTTAGCAAACTAAACACTTCCATTACTGGAGTTGTAAATGGTTCACTTGCTTGGGGGGATTATGACAACGATGGGGATTTAGATATTTTATTAAACGGAGAAAACTCGTCATCAGCTAGAGTTACTGAAATCTGGAAAAATACCGGTGGAGGTACTTTTAGCAAATTGAACACCTCAATTACTGGAGTTGTTTACAGTACTACTGCCTGGGGAGATTATGATAATGATGGCGACTTAGACGTGTTGATATCAGGTTTGAATACAGCTGGTGTAAATGTTACTGAAATTTGGACTAATAACGGAGGAGATTCGTTTAGCCAATTAAATACAGTTCTTGGTGGCGTTCAATCGGGTTCAGTTGTCTGGGGAGATTATGACAATGATGGCGATTTGGATATTCTGTTAACTGGCTGGACAGGAAGTTTCCATTCCCGAACTATCGGTGTTAATATTGGAGGTGCCTTTATTCAAATTCCGTCTCCAATAACTGGTATTGATAATGGATCCTACGATTGGGGCGACTATGACAACGATGGAGACTTAGATGTTTTGGTTTCTGGCTGGAATGGAGGTGCAAATACTACCGAAATCTGGACCAATACCGGAGGCTCCTTTAGCAAATTGAATACATCAATTACTGCGGTTAGGGGTGGTTCTCGATCATGGGGAGATTATGATAATGATGGCGATTTGGATATTTTGTTAACTGGCTGGGATGGTAGTACGCGATTCACCCAAATCTGGACCAACAATAGTGGTACATTTAGTCAACTGCCTACTTCTTTTCCTGGGGTTGCTGGAGGAAATGCAAGTGTTTGGGGAGATTATGATAATGATGGCGACCTGGATATTTTCCTATCGGGCTATACAGGAAGTTCAAATATTACCCAAATCTGGACCAACAATGGTTGTACTTTCAACACTGCACCAGTGGCACCAACAGGCCTAGCTGCAACGCAAACATCTTGTAGCGCGGCTACATTAACCTGGAGCAAGGCGACTGATGCTCAAACTAGCCAAAATGGTCTTGCCTACAACATCAGGATAGGGACAGCGGCCAACGGGATTCAAAAGCTAAGCCCAATGGCTGATCTGTCCAATGGTTACAGAAGGATCGCATCTATAGGCAAAGTACAATGGCGTGCTGGTGGTTATGTTGTATCAGGACTTGCTCCGGGTACTTATTATTGGTCAGTGCAAGCGACCGATGCCGCTTTGGCTGGTGGCGCTTGGGCTACAGAAGGCACATTTACGATTATAGCACCTCCAACGCTTAGCAGCACACTTGCCCCAACGGCAATTTGTAGCAACACGGCCTTTATCTACACGCCTATCAGCACCACAGCAGGTGCAACATTTACCTGGACTAGGGCGGCAGTAGCTGGCATCAGCAATGCTGCGGTAACTACGCCACAGACTACCAACCCGAACGAGATACTAGTTAATACGACAGCTGCGGCTATTAACGTGGTGTATGCCTATACGCTAATAGCTAATGGGTGTAGTCGCACGCAGAACGTAACGGTTAGTCTTAAACCAAGGCCAACCCTCAGCAGCACGCTTACTCCGGCACCAATTTGTAGCAATACGGCCTTCACCTACACGCCTACCAGTGCCACAACAGGTGCCACCTTTACTTGGACCAGAGCAGCAGTGGCTGGTATCAGCAATGCTGCGGTAACGACTGCGCAGACAACTAACCCGAACGAGGTACTGGTTAATACCACAGCTGCGGCGGTTGATGTGGTTTATGCCTACACAACAACGGCTAACGGTTGTAGTAATACCCAGAACGTAACGGTAACGGTGAATGGTCCATTTACGGCACCAGTATTAAGCACAGGCATGAGCTATAACAGTTCTGTTGGTGGTTTCACAAGAAATTTATTGCAAGTAGCGATTAGCTCTAAAGGTGTCAAGGCTATTTGCAATGATTCTGGTAAAGTTTTTCTTTATTCTTCGGTCAATGCGACAACGCCATACCTGACACTACAAAGAGGGTCTTTTGCTACAGGTGTAGCTTTTAGCCCAGATGGCAATAAATTAATCCTGACTGAAAATCTCCGCCATAGGGTTGTTGTCTATAATACGATGCCTACTACTGCCACGCAGGCGCCAGATGTGGTTATAGGCCAACCAAACTTTATCGTCACAGATCCTGGTCTCGGGCAGGCTAAACTGAATTCTCCTTATAGAGCTTTTGTAAGCCCTAATGGGCAACTATTCATTGCAGATAAGAATAGCAATAGAGTTTTGATCTATAACAAGATCCCGACAACCAATGGTGCGCCTGCTGATCTCGTGGTTGGACAAACAAATTTTACTACGTCATCTTCAGGTAGCTCAGCTACCACAATGTTCGCTCCTTCGGATGTTGCAGTTAGCCCAGATGGAAAGATGGTGGTTTTGGATTATCTAAATAATAGAGCACTGGTTTACAATTCTGTCCCTACGATTAATGGCGCTGCGGCTGATGTCGTAATCGGACAAACAAATTTAATAAACAACACTGCTGGTACTACCGTATCAACTTTAAGAGTTCCACAGGGCATCTCAATTTCGCCTTTGGGTGCATTGGCTATTAGTGATTTCGGGAATCATAGGGTACTAATCTTTAATTCCATCCCTACAGTTAATGGTGCGGACGCTAGCCTGGTTATTGGTCAGCCGAACTTTACAACAGGAACTTCTGGTACAGGTACGGCTCAGGCGAACGGTAGCCTTGGAACAGCCTATGCCTTAGACAGTCGTCTATTTACTACCGAACATAATGGCAGAAGAGCCAATATCTATGGCACCGAAGTTTGCCAGATTGTCAATCTCGGGCTTGCCTTAACTGGCACAACAAACGCATGCCAAGGTGGTAATGTATCCTACACCTACACCCTAACCAACCCAACGGCATTTGCAATTAGTAATGTGTACGTCAATGCTGCTTTGCCACATACCTTTGTGTATGCTAGTAACACCCCTAGCACAGGTACTTATAATGTTGCTGGTGGGATGTGGACCATACCAACTTTAGCAGCAAATAGCTCGGTTACTTTGGTCCTGAATGGTACTATTGGCGCTGCACTTGCACTTGGTGCTTACGACGTCCAAGGTGCTATTCTTGGTGCCACTGTCAACGACAATGATGGGTCTAACAATGGTGTGAGTTTGCAAACAACGATAAATTCTTTGCCAACTTTAAGCAGCACCCTAACCCCAGCGGCAATTTGCAGTAATACATTTACCTATACCCCTACAAGTGCAACAGCAGGTGCTACTTTCACTTGGACTAGGGCGGCAGTGGCTGGCATCAATGGCGACGTAGCTGGCAGTGGTACTGGTTCTGTGTCAGAAACCTTGACGAATAGCACCGGGGCTCCTATTGTGGTTACTTACGCTTATACCACAACTGCTAATACTTGCAGTGGTACAGCTGAGAACGTCACGGTAACGGTTAATCCAGCCCTAACGCTTAGCAGCACACTTACCCCAACAGCTATTTGCAGCGGTGCATTTGCCTACACCCCAGCCTCCGCAACGTTAAATGCTACCTTTAGCTGGACTAGGGCGGCTGTAGCAGGTATCAATGGTAATGTGGCTGGTAGTGGTACTGGTTCAGTGTCAGAAACCTTGACGAATAGCACCTCGGCCCCTATCGTAGTTACCTATGTCTACACCACAACTGCTAATACTTGCAGTAGTATTCCGCAGAACGTAACGGTTACGGTTAATCCAACCTTCACCCCATTATTAAGTGCCATTAATGGTTCTAGCGCTTGTATCGGAAATGCCGTTTCGGTTACGAATGCAGCAACCTGTATCGGTTGTACTTATGCATGGTCAACAGGTGGGTCTGGGGTTTCAACACCAGTGATTGCCGGAACCAATAATTATTCTGCCGTTATTACAACCCTTACAGGATGCCAAATCACTACCTCACCTATCAGCATAACAAGTCTTGCTGAAGGTACCTGGTTAGGTACCACTACTTCATGGACTGACGCTGGCAACTGGTGCGGCGGTGTACCGACCTCTACAAGTACTGTGATCATCGGTAATACTGGTGTTACGCCTGTTGTTAGTGGCAACGCAATCGCCAATAATCTCACTATTCCGACTGGTGTAACCATTAATATTACCCCCGGTAATAAACTCACCTTATATGGTAACCAAACGGGTGGAGGTGTAATCTCCGGAGGTTGCAGCTCGACCCTAGAGTTGGTTGGTGGTGCTACACAATGGGTAGGAAAAGCCTCAGTAGGTAATGTGGTTGTCAATAACGGCAACGATATTCAACTGAATGGAGATATCAATGTATGTAACAGCCTAACCCTAACTAATGGGAATATCATTGCTGGCGCAAATGTGGTGAACTTCGAAGCATCTGCTGCCAAACCAGTAGAGACTGCGACAAGCCGCATTATTGGGCGCGTTCGTGCAATGGGTCGCCAAGTTGGCCAAGGTACATTAGATATATTGGGCATCCAGCTTGCGGCAGGTGCTGATGACTTGGATACGGTCTTTGTTGAGCGTCGTGAGTCGGCTGCCACGCTTGGTACTGCCTCTGGCATTGGCTATACTTGGTCCATTAGGGCGCACCGCCAACCTACCTCTGGCCGGAATATCAAACTCAACTGGTTACCTGCAGCACGTAATAACAACAACATGAGTAGTGTTCAGGTCTGGCGTCGCCCAGACAACGGAACAAGCTGGACAAAGGTCGGAGCAAAACAAAACCTATCAGCTTCCGTAAACTCTTATGGACTTTGGGTGACCACCAATAGCTTCAGTGACTGGACTGCGAGTGGAGATAACAACCCACTGCCAGTTACCTGGACTACTTTCAGCGGGCAACGTAAAGAAGCCGAGGTGAAGCTATACTGGACCGTAGCCAGTCAGCAGTCCAACAGAGGCTTCATTGTCGAACGGGGTGAAAACAGCCAACAGTTCGATAGTATTGGCTTTGTAGCCGGTGACGGCAATAGCAACAGTTTGGCAAGCTTCAATTTTACTGATCCTTATAAAGGAGCTGCGTACTATCGACTTCGTCAAGTAGATTTTGATGGCAAGACTTCACTGAGCAACATCATCTATATTCCTATCGGAAGTAAAGGGCAGCCATTGTCTGTATATCCTAACCCAACAAGTCGTGAACTTTATGTAGTTGGTTTGGAAGACGCCGCAACACTTGAGTTATACAATGCTAACGGCAAACTACAGCTTAGTCAGCCAGTGTCAGGTTCGTCCAGTGTTGATTTGACAAATCTACCAGCGGGAGTCTATCTCTATAGAATCACGACTGCTACCGATGTACAGCAAGGTAAGGTTGTGAAACAGTAGCAGGTGCAACCAATCTAGTAGCCTAAGAACCCTAGTGTCTTTAAGATGCTAGGGTTTTTTTTATGTGATCGATGGTCGTGTAGTTGTTTAAGGCTATCCAGCAGGTTCGATAACGTGAAGCTCCCTTTTACTAGACCCTTGAGTGATCAAGGGTTTTTTTATGGCCTTTTCTGGAGGTCTCATTTAGACCTAGATGTACGGCAGTTGTATGCAGATCAGCGATACTAGCCAACGAGGATATCAAGGTATATACAGAGCTAGGTTTAAGCCATCATAAACAGCCACTTGGCAGAGATTACTAGATTGGTATTGCCTTATTTTCCTCTTTGTGGGTAGGTTGCCTTGGTTTGTGGTTGGTCGTTTGGGGGTGAGTTGTGTGGTGTATTGGTATATGCCTTTTATACCTATTGATATCATTAGGATGGTTGCTAGGAGATTGTAGAGGTATGTTGGATTAACTGGTGGCACTCCTTTAGTTGAGGTTAGGGGATGTAAAAGTTAGCCTTGCTAAAGTAGAACAATCGGAAGTTAGTCCCATAATACTACCAAATATCCTTTTCTTCATTCTCTAGCATTTCTGGTCATTAATAAGTTTGTTAAAGAATTTATAGCCAAACCCCTTAGATTTTTCGTTAATTTGTGGTGCTGACAGGATAAAAAATTACTAGTTGTCCTGATTGGCC
The DNA here is from genome assembly GCA_027490155.1 of Cytophagaceae bacterium. Taxonomy (GTDB): domain Bacteria; phylum Bacteroidota; class Bacteroidia; order Cytophagales; family Flexibacteraceae; genus CANHWS01. The sequence goes on from JAIXYP010000031.1 coordinate 6,948, forward strand.
AATTGGGCTAAATCGATTGTTTCCATTTTATTTGATAATGAATCTATTTCTAATTTTGTGCCTATATAGACCTTAATATACTCAAACCTTTCATTACTCCTTATGTCTTTAATTTGAGATCCTGCAGGACCCATTAGCCCCAAAATTGTAATGTCGGACACACTTTTTTGTTGATCAAATGATGGAATGCGATTGCTATCGGAGATATCTCCTCTAAAGAAGTCTGTGGCTCCTATCCAGCCATCATTTCTCGAAAATTGTGTTTTTAAAATTCCATTTGGAGGTATATCATAAATGCGCTTACCATCCATATATCTTTTGGGTTTACCCTCCCTTTGATCAAATAGTACTATAATGCGACCCCTAAAATTCTCTGGTACAAGAATAATTTCTTGCTCGGCTCTTTCACAAGCAGATTGTAACAAGAGTAAAGAAAGCAATAGTTTTGCAACAATCCTCATTTTTTGAAGTCCTCCTTTACTTTTTGATTCCATTGGTCAACCGTGTACTTGTTTTTGCCTTGCCTAACACCAGTAAAGTTACCTTTTTTGTCAAACTGTACCTCCATATTTACTTCGAAAAGTTTCTCCCTATTGTCTCCACCTAGGTCAGGAAGGTCACCGTTTTCTCTTTTGGCGCCAAGGAACAATCCTTTACCTGACTGGTCCTTAATAAACGCCTCCGTACTTGGAAAAACGTCGCCATTAAATGAACCACAAATTTTGAGGGTTCCATTGCTAATATCTTCACTGAATGTCAGTTTCGCATGTACATCCAAACTAGGCGTAAATAATGATGGGGTTATTGGGTCTTTGCCTGAGTGGCTAAAAATAAATGCAGAAAATCCTTCTGCAAAGGCTGCAAAAATTGAACTATTGGGTGTTCCCCTTTTTTCTATTGGAGGTAACCAGATTGGACTTGGTGCAAAAATTATTCCTCCGTTGAAAATTGTTTTATTACTTTCTGAATTTGGTTTGGAAATAATATTGGCGGTAGGATCTACAGTAAATTTGGAAGTAACTCTTGCAGTCCCGTCAAAAGAAGGACCTCTGCCATCACCCCTAAAGCTACCTAATGCAACTGAAGGTGTGGCAATAAGTGATCGAATAGTCACCGGCCATGGGTATTTCCCATCTGCGTCCATAAGTGAAATTGGACTATTAACTCCATAAGAATAGGGAGATAAATTTATTAACTTATGTGTTAACGGATCCAATGTCAAGAACTTTCCAATCCCCCCATCATAAAGCCGTGCCCCATAATCATACCGCCCACCAAGAAGCTCCATGCTCTCCTTGCCGTTGTAGCGATATCTGTAGGCCGTATCCATGCCAGCTAAAATAGGACAAACCTTCGTCACCACCAAACTATCGATAGCCAAACCTTCCATGGCTATTATATATAGAGTTGTTAGCGTGTCTGTAGCCGTAAATTGATAGCTAAAGGTAGTAGGGAAGGTACCATTAAAGAATGTTGTGTCAAAACCTGCTGCCTTAAGATTGACATCACCATTTTTACCATCACAAATGATTAATTTGACGTGGTAGGTGACACCAATTTCCGTACTGATATATTTATTCGCCTTCCCATTCAGTACGAGTTGGACCCCATTACTACAAGTTGATGTGACAACAATATCTCCTACCCAATTGGTAGGTGCCACTCCGTCTTCAAATCCCTTCCGCCAACACAGGGCAGATCCCAGAGGCATTGCTAGTGGCCAATGTCGCACAATAATTAGGATCGTATACCTCAACATTAAGGTTACAGATCTGCATAGCTCCTTGGCCATCACCATCACACCTAATTTGAACGGTAATACTTTGTTCCAGCTCAATGATGGCAGAAATATTGCCTGAGTTGGTGTAGGTAAAGAAGTCCACATC
>JAIXYP010000046.1 GCA_027490155.1 Cytophagaceae bacterium
AAATAATGTTATTTTGCACCGCTATCTACACCAACACGATCATATCTAGGTCTCCTTTGCTCCCTATTGACGCCTCACCCCGACGAACTTTTTTATCAACTGGCCATCAGTGCTGGGGCTGGCTGGTCCTGATCTTGTTACAAGGCTTATTCGCTGGTCCCCCAGTCATTGCTCAAAAGTCAGTTTGGGATGGCCCTAGCAACACGATAACAGGCAGGCCACCACTCAACCTACGCAACATCGAGCGGGGTACAGGCCTACCTGATGACCATGTCAACTTTCTGTTTCAGGATAACCTCGGGCTGGTCTGGATCTGTACGGACAGAGGGGTTGCCAACCTCTTGCCCTGGAGCGAAATTGCCAATTATGGCCCCAAAGATGGTTTGTTGCACACAACAGTCTTGAGGATGGCCCAAACCACCGAAGGCCAAATCTATGTGGGCACCCATCAGGGGGGCATTTACACGATTAGTAAACATCGGCTGGATCCTTTTCTGGAAGGTATCTTTGGTGGTAAAACCATCTACCAGATGGTGGCAGATAAACATAATCAGCTTTTTCTGGATCTCGGAACTAGTTATGGCTACCTAGATGGCCGAAGACGCTGGCATCAGTTAGGCAAGGGTGGCCGGGTGGATAACCGGAAATTCCTGTTGTTGCCAGACAGTACCGTCATGCTCGCCGATGGCCCTGTTTATCAGGTGTTTGACGGAGCCAAGCCTGATATGGTTTTAGGCCAGACTTTTGACCTAGGGCCTGAGCTGCAAAATGCACGCCCGGTCACGATCTGCAGAGATAAGGTGCTGTATGCTATGGGTGATCAATTGGTGATCATGGATTGGCGCGATGGGCAAATGATCCGTTATGCTGATTATCCTGACCTTGGCCGCCACCTCGAGACAGCCGTCATTATGCCAGACGAGCGCATGTTGCTGGGGTATCGTGACCTTGGGATGGTCTTGGTCGATAAAGGCAACATGTACCGGTACACGAGTAGCAACTACCTGATCGGTAATTACATCAAACAACTGGTGCTAGACCGTGAGGGCTCCGTCTGGATATGTACTTATGGCAATGGCATTCAACACTTGTCTGAACCTTATTTGTGGTTTTACCAGAAGTCTGCAGGCTTTGCCGAAAACAGCATCGTGACTGTTGCAGGTGATGCCAGTAGCCAAACCATGGCGGCTGCAACTAGCAGTGGTTTCTACATCTGGCAGGACCAGCGATTGCGAGAGCTTCGGGATACAGCACTTACGAATATCCGCTGCATTGCGTTCGAACATGGGGACGACATCCTGACAGCGTCCGAAAATGCGGTTTACCGAATACGCCTTGGTGCTAATGGTAGGCACCAAACCCGCCTTATGGCCCCGCTCTCTGGTGCTCGTGCGATTTGCGAGTTGCCATCAAGCAGATCAGGAATTGACCTAGGGTCTAGCCATCCTAAAAAGTACTTAATCGCAACGGCATCTGGACTATATCTGGTTTCGGGCAATAAGCTTAACTCCTTGGTGAGCCTACCATCTGGGGCCAATATTGGGCATCTCCAGACGGTCGATGGAACGGTTTGGGCCCTTGGGCAAACGGGCCAAGCCTACCAACTGAGCCAGACAGGCCAGATCCTGAGGATGTTATCCAAGGCACAGGGCCTACCCCGGACGGCCCTCAATGCCATCGTAACAGATAAGTTTGGCATTACTTGGTTCGGTACGGATAGCGGCCTATACACGTTGCCCAAAGCTGGCAGGCAGATAATAGCTCACCCCAACATTAAAATGCCGATCCATGCTTTGTTTCGTTTTCGTGGCCAAGAGTGGGCCCTGACCGATAAGGTGCTATACCAAAGGCAAGATACAGGATGGCGCAGGTGCCAGTCCTACAAAACAATCAGCAACGAAAAGGGTGCCGTCAACATGGTGGCATTTTTGCCTGCCAGCAACCAGCTCCTGATGGCTACCTCCCGCGGCATGGTCATTAGCAACCTTAATCGTTGGCAGCCCTATCAAGGGCAATTCAATATTATTTCGCTAGGGGCAACTGTAGGATATCAGCGCTTTGTCAACCAGCAAGGCTACCAGAATCGGTTCTACGAAAACCAAGGTAATATCCGCCTTCGTTACCAAATGACTGACTATAACTGCAACGGAGATGTCAGGTTCTACTTCAGGCTGGTGCATAATGGTGATACGACCTATCCAGTGCTTGGCGCCAAGGAGTACTCTGTCGTCAAGCCAGAACCTGGGCAATACGATGTCACGATCTATGGTATCGGCCAAGAGGGGGTACGGAGCACAAACGAGATCAAGTTCATGTGGGTGATTTTGCCATTGTGGTATAAGCAGGCTTGGTTTGTGTATTTGCTGAGTATTGTGTTGGTTGGCTTGGTTTGGGTTTCGGCCCAAGGTTATAGCAACTACCTGTTCCAAAATAAAATCCGGGAGCTCAAGACTGTACAGCGGATCCAGGCCGAGCGCGAACGCATCAGCCGTGACCTACATGATAGTGTTGGTTCGCAGCTTGTCTATATGGTCAATGCGTTAGAGCAGGTCAAACGCATGGATCATCCTACACAACAATTGCCACCTTCTCCTCCCTCGATTGGCCCTGTTGACCTTGAGGGGAGCAGTATGGCGGCTGAGACCATGACGGAGCAGCAAACACGAACTGGTTTGGCAGGGGATGGACAAGATAAATATGCCGAGAAGCTTAGTGAGCTCACGGTGTTGGCTCGCACCACCATTCAGAATCTCCGCGAGTCTATTTGGGTACTGCACCAAGGTGGGGAGATAGATTTGCTTAACTTTGTGGAGCGCATCCGTCGTTACCTAGATCAGGTCAAGGCCTTGTCGCATGTCCGGGTGCATGAGTATATTGATGTGGCTGAAGGTGGAAGCCTAACTCCCGTACAGGCGCTCAACCTCTTCCGGATGGTGCAGGAAGCCGTGACAAATGTTGTGCGCCATAGCGAGGCCACAGAGTTTGACATGGGTGTAACTTGGCTAGGGACAGGTAACTTACTGATCGAGGTGGCAGACAAGGGAAAAGGGTTCGAAATGGGGCAGTATAGCCCAGCCGCCAACCAACATCCGGATAGTTACGGAATTACGAATATGCACTATCGTGCTGTAGAGATTGGCGCTACGCTCGCCCTGATCACCAGCAAGGGTAGTGGGACCCGCATTAGAATCGAACTTGCCCTCAACGAGGTTGCTGACTAGGTATTTACCTTGAGAGCAGGCCACATCCGTTGCGAGTAATCTGATAATATCGCCCCTATGCTTCTAAAGTCGGGGTTCGTCCGGGGTCCGGTCCTGACACCAACCGATGACCTTGCTGCCAGCAATTATATTATGAAACGAATCGCCATTGTTGATGATAACCGCAATCTGAGGCACTTTTTTGAGGAAAAGTTCAACGAGAGTGGTGTTGCACAGGTCGTGATGACCGCCACCAACGGGCAGCATTTTCTGGATCAACTCCTCAAGTGGCATGACCCACTACCAGACCTAGCGGTGATGGACATCGAGATGCCCGAAATGGATGGCATCGAGACCTTACGGCAGACCAAATTGCTCTATCCCGAGATCGAGGTCATTATGCTGACGGTGTTTGACGAAAGCGAACGTGTGTTTGATGCCATCAAGTCTGGTGCAATCGGCTACTTGCTTAAAGACGAGCCTGTTGAGAAAATCATCGAGACCATCGTTACGATCACAGAAGAGAACGGGGCGGTCATGAGCCCCCGTATCGCACGCAAGATATT
>JAIXYP010000005.1 GCA_027490155.1 Cytophagaceae bacterium
CAAGTAGTGCCAGTATGTTTGCAAATGCTGGTCGAAAATGCCCTTAAACACAACATTGCCTCAAGGAACAAACCCCTTAGGTTGCGTATTTTTGTCGAGGATGAGGGACCCTACCTAGTGGTGACCAATAATTACCAACCTAAGACCAGCACCGAGTTTTCGTCCCGCATTGGTCTAGTCAACATCAAAAGTCGTTACCATTTTTTAACCTCACAACAGGTTGTGATCACCAAGGATGACAACAGTTTTACGGTAAAGCTACCACTTTTACACCCACATGAGAATCTTAATCGTAGAAGATGAGCCACTAGCTCAGCAAGAAATTAAACGGATGCTCGGGCGCCTGCGGCCTGATGCCGAAATCGTCGCGGCCCTTGATAGCATTGAGGATACGGTGGCCCTGCTACAAGAGTCACCTAAGTGTTGTGACCTGATCCTGATGGATATTGAGCTGGCTGACGGCTCGTCTTTTTCCATTTTTGATCAGGTTCAGGTTATGATCCCTGTCGTTTTTGTTACGGCCTATAACGAGCATGCCCTCCGTGCCTTCAAGGTCAACAGCATCGACTACTTGCTCAAACCCCTGGACGAGGAGGCCCTAGAGCAAGCCCTCAGCAAGTACGAAAACCTCTATGACAGTGATGGTTCTCGCCAGGCAGAGCCGCAATGGCAGGAGGTTGTCAAGGCCCTATCTGGGCAATCCGCCACCTACAAAACCAGGTTTGTAGCCATGGTTGGTGACAGGATCAAATACATCCCCGTAGAGGAAATCGCCTACTTTTTTGCCGAGGACAACACAGTCTTTTTAGTCCAGCACGACAAGCGCCGCTATGTGATCAATAACAATCTTGAGCAGATCGAGACCATGGTTGATCCGCAACATTTTTTCAGGATCACGCGCAAGTACCTTGCTAACATCAAGGCCATTGGTGACGTCTTCAAACACTTTAATAGTCGGCTTAAGGTCACCCTTTCGCCACCAGTTGAGGATGCAGTGCTTGTGAGCCGAGTTAAAGTACCTGAGTTCATGAAGTGGCTTGGGGGTTAGGCCTTTACGTTACGGACTTTGACCGGATCATTACCGAAGTACACCTAATTGCGCCCCATAGGCAGCAACACCAACCCTGACCAAATGCAGTACCCGAACCATTTTCCGCTCCACAGGCTGCTAAGCTTGCTAGGCCTTAGCTTGCCTTTAGCCCATGGAAATGGTTTTGTACGTACCCTGTTATGGCCATTTGTTTTGGTGATGGCCCTAACCTTAGGTGGCTGCCAAAAAGTAACCATCTTAGTAGAGCGCATCCCAGAAGGCACCAAGCCAAACGAAAAGCTTTATCTGACAGGCAATTTCAACTACTGGGACCCTGCGGATGCCAACTACCAGTTAGTGGCGAATGGCAAAGGCCAATACCTAGTGACACTCCCGGCTGGTTGGGGAACCATTGAGTACAAATTCACACGGGGGGACTTCACCACTGAGGAAACTAACAACTGTGGAGACCCATTAGCAAATCGTAAACTCGAGATAGGTGATGTTGATACCCTAAGGCTCGAGATTGAGAGTTGGAAAGACCAGGGGCTCAAGAATTGCGAACACGTAACCATGCTTGTCACTCCCATCACACCACTAAAGGATAACGAGTCCATCTTTTTGGCGGGTGACTTTAACAACTGGAACGCAGGTGAGGAGAAGTATCGTTTTAAACCAATTGGAGGAGGACTTTATGGCTTAACACTCAAGAAGACTGTGCCAGCCATCGAGTTCAAGTTCACACGAGGAGATTGGAAGGCCGAAGAGCTAGACGAATATGGCAACGTGATCGAGAACCATGTTTTTAGTTTCGGTACTGATGACACCCTTCGGTATGTCATCCCGTTCTGGAAGGATCGCTGCCGCGCTGGAGGTGACCAGATCTATGTCAAGGTTCGTATCCCGAAGACCACACCAGAGGGGCAAAATATATTTGTGGCTGGCAACTTTAATGGGTGGAATGCGGCCCACCCGCAGCATCAGCTACGGAGGATTGCCCCATATGTATTTGCTGGCAATTTTCCGATTGAGGATCCATCTGGTCGTAATCCGACGGAGTTTAAGTTTACCCGTGGGACCTGGGCCAGTGTCGAGTCCGAAACAAATGGACGAAACCATCCAAACCGGATTGTGATGCATGGTGTCCTTGATACCCTGACACTAGACGTATTGGCATGGAGGGACTTGGTGCATTGATCCTAGCGATTAGGATGCATCTGGTGATTAGGATTTGGCTGCATACGATCAAATTAACACTCCTTTGCCAATGGTGGCAACAAAAAAACCTCAGCCATTTGCGATGACTGAGGTTTTTATATTTGGCCTAGGCCTAGGCGATTAGTGGCAAATTACTAGGCACCAATCACTTTTACGTACTGGAACTTTTCGTACTCAGCCATCTTCTCTTTAGCGTCCTTGTTGTAGGCAGGCCCTTGAACGACGTTTTTGTCATCCCCAAAAGTGACCTTGCTTACATCAACACCGTTTTGTTTCAGGACCTCTAGGATACGTTTCCGTGCCTCCTTAGAGCGATTCTGGGTCAAAAGCTCATTTGTTTTGAAGGTCTTGGTAGGTACGGTGCTACTGCTGCTTTCGATGTTGAAACTGAGCTTGCCATTTTTTGCATAATTTGGCAATAGACTCTTGATGAAGTCCTGGAAATTTTTGTCAACCAAGGTGATCACCTTCTTGTTATAAGGGAAGTACTGCACGTATTCAAGGGGCTCAGGTGCCTTGACCGCACCTGTCGGTACAACCTCACCTTTGATCGTGACCTGAACGTTCGCTGGGTCGCCATTGGTGCTGATTGTCACACCTTTGCTAAAACTGCCTGGGCGGCCAGCTGGGTTGTATTGCACTTTGATGAACCCTTGTTTTCCTGGCAGGATAGGCTCCTTAGACCAGTCTGGCGTGGTACAACCACAACTAGCTTGTGCATTGGTGACTAAAAGGGGGGCATTCCCTTCGTTTTTGAAGCTGAATGTGTAGGTAGCTACACCAGCTTCTTCTGTTATCTTACCGAAGTCATGCTCAAGTTTGTCGAATTTGATCTTGCCCGACTGAGCAAAAGTGACGCCCGATATCAGCATCAGGCATAGGAAAATTAAGCGGTTCATAGCGACCTGTTTAGTGTGAAAACTGCAATTACGACACAAATAAGGCATATTTTAGCTACACTGGTCTTAAATTGTCGTTAATAATTGTTAACGATATTCGGATAAGGCGTGACTAAATCATAACATTGTAGCTGATATCAACCCCATAGTCAATGCAAGGCTGGCAATACCGGATTATTAAGCACCCATTACAATTTTCGTTCGTAGCAAATACTAGCCGAGGTCCACTCACCGAAAGACCCACTTGGTTTCTTTTGCTTAAGCATTCGGAATTGGATAATTTTGGAATAGGCGAATTTGGTATTATTAAAGGCCTAAGCCCCGAGGATCATGAAGATCTGGAGGCAATTGCCCATCAACAGATCAGGAAGTGGATTTCATTTTTGCCAGAACCAAGTTTTGCTCTTCACGAACAAGATAGAATTTATCACATCAGGCAGCATATAGATGCCAACTTGCCAAGTTTGCAATTTGCAGCTGAAACTGCTTGGCAAGATTTGGTTTTGGGGGGTATTCAGCAGATTTATCCATCCTCATTCCTAGAGGGAAGTACCAGTATTACCATCAACGGATTGATCTGGATGGATGGTATCCCGGAGATGACAAGACAGCTTGAGGAGAAACTTGTCCGCGGCTTCAAGACAATCAAGGTCAAGATCAGCGATGCTAATTGGGATCAGGAGTTTGATTTTCTGAAAAAAATTAGACGCATCACAGATTCTAACAGGATTACCTTGAGGGTTGATGCAAATGGCGCATTTAGCCTAAAACGTGCCCGTGAGATTATGACCGAACTACACGGACTCAAGATCCATAGCATCGAGCAGCCCATCAAAGCTGGAAAGATTGACCAGATGGCCAGCCTTTGCAAAAACCACGAAATGCCGGTTGCCCTAGACGAGGAGTTGATTGGTGTTACCACAGCAGAAGCTCAAGAAGCCTTGCTGGATACCATTTGTCCTCAATACCTAGTCCTAAAGCCGAGTTTGCTTGGGGGTATTAGCGCCTGTCGGACGTGGATAAAGATGGCAGAAAAGCGAAATATTGGCTGGTGGGTAACCTCTGCCCTCGAAAGCAATGTAGGCCTCAATGCTATTGCGCAGTTCGTTGCCACAACCAAGGCTACCATTCCGCAAGGATTGGGCACAGGCCAGCTCTATACTAATAACATCGCTGGCCCCCTAGCCCTTGACGGTGAGAATCTGTATTACAAACCTAGCAATCCACTTGCTTTAGACCCGCTTGTAAACTGGTCATAATAAAAAAGCAATTCCTAGGTTTGTGCCGTATTCTGGTGGAGTTAAGAATCCAAACGATGGTAAATTGACAAAACAAGCCGCTTACGACGTATTACGGAATCAGCGGCTGTTTTGTTTAGTGTTTAGGAGGGATCGTCAGAAATAATCAGGCACTTTAGCTTAACGAGTCGGAAGCAGAATAGCCAAGCCTATTCTTCATCATCTAAATCATCAGCATCTTGTTTGACACTGACCAAAATCTTATCGATACGATTGCCATCCATATCAATTACCTCGAACGAAAAGTTACGCCAGACAAAGATTTCGCCTGTGCGTGGGATTTGCTCATTTAGGTGCAATATAAATCCGCCAAGGGTATGGAAACCAGTTCTGTCTTCTTGCTCAACATCCTCAAGGTCAAAATGCTGAATAAACTCTTCAAATGACAGCAGAGCATCGATTAGGTAGGTGCCGTCATCGCGCTTGATGATTTGTGCCTCCTCTAGTGTTTCGGGCTGATCCATATCACCCACTAAGGCCTCGACTAGGTCATGCATCGTTACAATACCCTGCACCGCACCATATTCGTCGATGACAATCGCTAGTCGCTTTTTCTGAACTTTAAATGCCTCTAGGACTTTAAAAGCCGTCATGTTCTCGGGGATGAACATAGGCGGGTCCATGATCGGGACAATGTCAAATGGTTTGCCTTTGCTGTTATGGTTTGCGATCAGGAACTTTTTGGTCCCCAAGATTCCAATCACTTTGTCGAGGTCACCATCACACACCGGGAAGTGGCTAAAGACACCAGACAAGATCTTTTGGCGGTTTACGTCAAAATTGGTGTTGCTGTCTAACCACTCGACGTCCAGTTGGCTGGTCATCAGTGATGCAATCTTACGATCACCCAAGTGGAAAACCCGCTCAATGATGTCTTGCTCAACCTCCTCAAACTCCCCTGTGTTGGTGCCTTGGTTAATCAGCTCCTTGATTTCTTCCTCTGTGATCAGGGGCTCGTCACTTTCCTTTAGCCTAAAGGCCTTGACTAGAAGATTGGTGCTGCTACTCAGAACCCAAACCAAAGGAGAGAATATTTTGCTTACCACCAACATTGTCGGGGCCATTGCACGGCCAACAGCCTCGGGGTTGTGTAGACCTAGTCTTTTCGGAACCAACTCGCCTAGGATGATCGAGAAGTAGGTGATCATCAAGACAACCAAGCCTAAGGCGACTGGCTTGGCCCAATAGACCGTCAAGAGGTTCATGTCCACCAGATAGTTCTGGAATGACTCAGAAAGCTCGCTACCACCAATGGCACCTGTTAAGACGCTGATAAGCGTGATTCCTACCTGCACAGTGCTCAAAAAACGAGTATGATCGCTGGCGAGAGATAAGGCCGTTTTGGCCTTTTTGTCACCTTTTTTGGCAAGGGCTTCCAGCCGTGACTTGCGCGCTGATACGATTGCAATTTCGGCCATGGAGAAAACGCCATTAGCCAGAATTAAGCCTAAGAGTATTAAAAGGCCTTCTAAACCCATATATATGCACAGCCTCTGAGTGTAACCTTCGGTTCAGGTCCTGATGAGCCAGATCAGGCAGGCCAGTTAAGGCAGAAGGGTCGGGGGCCAGTGCGGCAAAAGTGTTAGGTACATTTCCTGCTGGCATGGCAGTGAATTCTGTGCTTTATATAGCACATCATTCAGGTGTACAGTTTCAGACCGTAAAATTAAGTCAAATCTACCAAAATATAAAAACCCAGGTCATCAAGACCCGGGTTTGTTGCCTTCAACCAGCTTTTAACTTGTATTTTAGGCTTATTTGTGCTTCTAGGAACAACCTTAGCTGATTGTGATTGTGCGCGGTTCTTTCGTTTTGGCTTCCTCGCGTTTAGGGATATTTACCAAAAGGATACCGTCTTGGTAATTGGCGTGTATGCCGTCTGGATCAACTGTGGTGGGCAAGGTAAAGCTGCGCTCGAAACTCTCGTAGCTAAACTCGCGGCGGGTGTACCGAGGGGCATTGAATGCACTTTCTGAGCTCTTGGCCTCAGTGTTGGTTTCGGCTGATTGGCTGTTTTCGGCTTTGATTGTCAAGACATTGTGGCCAGCAGCATTGGCCTTGATGCTGATGATGAACTTGTCTTTGCTCAGGCCAGGGGAAGCGAGCTCGATCAGAAATGCATCCTGATGCTCTGCAATGTTGACAGCCGGCACGGTGGTGCTGTTGTCACGACCGCGAACATCGGTGAGGGCATTGCCCCATACACTCTCGAACAAAGGGCTGAAGCTGTGGGCGAAAGATGTGTGGGCTGGTTTAAATTTTACGAGTGTCATGGTGGTTAGCCTATTGCTAGGCGATTATGTTGAGTGATAGTGGTTGCAATGATTGTTGATGCGTCCGCAGGGGTTTGTTTTGTCCGTCAGATTTAGCGATTAGACCTTACCGTTGACAGGTGCAGGGCTCATCACTAAAACTTGGTCGCCACTTACTTTGTAGGACGAATATCTCTTTTCAATTTGCATACCTAGCTCTCATAAATCTTAAAATACTGCCATAATGGCTTATTTTGGCGGTATTACTCATGTATATACTGTCAAAATGGCTTATTTTGTCTGATTTTCCTAAGGCTAGCCACTTTGGGATACAGAAATGGTTGGTGGACTACACCTATATGGATGGTGTTTGGTCCAGCTGACTTGGTGGATGAACGGACTATTAAGGGGGTTAGGTGGCAACAAAATTCCTCTCCTAGGTAGATTGGTAACAGATTTTTTATACATTGCAACAAGCTCGGAGACCTAAATTCCCCAATATCTACTTCAAGCTGGCTTGACATTAAGGTCCTAAAAACAAAAGCCCGACCTAAACAGGGCGGGCATTTGCAAAATCAGAAAAAGTCCATTATTCTAAATATCGAAGCAGTAACTAGCTGGCATGAAAGGCAGAGGAAACTCTGCTTTTTTGTTGGCCATTGTCGCTAGGCTGGCTTGTAGCTGGTATGGTATTAGTTTCGGAGGTTGCCAAGCCTTCTGGTTTTGACTACTTGGCAACCTTGAAATTTTATTATAAGGCAAAGGTAAGGCCTACGGCTATCGTGGCAAGTTGCCAGACCATGCATTCCAGAGCTTTAACATTTCGCTAGTAGGATTTGGGTCTAACGTTAACAAATCTGTCTCAGTGCGGGTAACTGTTATAGCCTTGCCTTTCAGCTTTATCTTTTTGCCATTGCGGTCCACCATGACCGTGATTTTGTCCCCGACTTTAGCTGTAGATCTCCACTTGCCAAAAATAGCACCTTGTGTTTCGGCGTTGAATGGAACGCCATTGAGCTCTAACAAAATGTCGCCAACCTCATAACCAAGCTGTTTGCCTAGCTCGTTCATTTCGGAGTTGTTTGCGATCACCATTTGCCCACTTTGGTTCGGCCTAAGGGACACATTACCAATGCTGAATACTTCGGTTTTCTTTTCAGCAAGATAACTGATGCCCACAGCCGCAAAACAGTCCTGTAATGGAAGTGGTTTGTTCCCCTCGACGTAAAGACTGAAGAACTCACGAAGTGCTGGCATGCCTGTTATGACGACGATTTCATCAAAGAGGCCTGTGTCCTTAAAGCTGCGTTCTTGACCGTACTTGTTGCTTAGGGCCTTAATCAGGTCTGGCATTCCGTAGGCGCCACCAGAAAGTTGACGCATCCGTACATCCAAACAAAAGTTAATCATCGGGCCTTTTAGGTAAACATTGCTGTATTGGTCAGAGGTCCTGCCTAGAACCTCTAGGCTCATAGTAGTGAAAGGAAGGGTGTCCTTGAAGTACTTACGCGAGATGCTGGTATAACGTTGTAGGTTGTCAATGTACTCCTTGGTATCCTTAACCCGCTGACGGAACAAGATGTAACTAGCCATATATTCAGTCAGACCTTCGTAAAGCCAAAGGTGGCGGCTCATGGTTGGGTTGGCGAAGTCAAAGTCACCTATTTGCTCGCTATGGATATTAAGCGGCGTGATAATATGAAAGAACTCGTGCGAGGCAATATCACGCAATGACTTAGCTGCGTTGGCTGGGCTTTCGGACGGTAGGGTGTAGACAGATCCTGTGTTATGCTCCAGCGCACCTGCAGATCCTGAAAGGAAAGGTTTGGCACCATAGTGCAGCAGGAAGCTATAACGTTTAGCTGGTAGTTTTCCGCCAAAGAAGTCTGATGCAGCTTGCAACATTCCTTGAAGCTCTGGCAAGAGATCTTTGGCATGTATGGCACCTCTTTCGTCATGAACCGCAATCTGGACTTTTGTTTCGCCCAATGTAACGCTTGCTGTATCAGCATTAGCTTTATAGAGGATGGGGCTATCTGCAAGGACAACATAGTTAGGCACCTCAAACAGATCTGCACTGAGGCTAGGGTTGGCATCTACAAGGCTGGTGGCCCCATACATGTTATCCTTGTGTTGTACCAGAACTTTGATAGGGGTGTTCTTGAATCCATCAAAGTATCCGAAGAAACAATGGCTCTGGAGAAGGACCGTTGTATCCAGTTGGATGTTACTACCTGCTGGTTCAAAAGGGTTGTTCTTGGTCAATGTATCAAAGCTGTCACTAACCCTATACTTTATCTTGACCAGTTTATCAGCTGATGAAATACGCCAGCTGTCTTGATCTCCGTGAGTAACAAGGAGCTGATTGCCTTTTGCATCGAGGGCCTCAAATCCACTGACATAGCGACCAAAGTTATAGACCTTATAGGTGCCCGGTACCATAGCTGGCAGCCGATATACAACCTCGGCTTGGCTGAACTTTGGCGGGGTGCAAGTAATTAGTAACTGATCATTCGTTACGGCGGACAGATCCGTCTCAAAAGTTACCACTGGAGGCAAAGGTGGTGCAACAGGTTCGACCGCAATTGGCTTAGGCAAGGTTACGGTCTTTTTGGCAACCTGTGATATTTTGGTTGTTTTAGGTGTTGTTTTAGACTTTGGGCCAGTTGCTTGGGCCATTGCTACTTGGTAGGTCATGGCCAAACCAAGTGATAGTGCTAGGTGTTTAGCTAGGCTGGTCGCTGCAAAAGTAAATTTTGGCATAGGGAGGTTCCTGGGTTGCTCTGTTGGGATATGTTATGGTCTTTGACGAATTAGGAAAGTGTTTGCTTTCGTCCATGTGTCAGACCAAGCCATTCTGATATTAAGCAAAAGTATAGCCTATGATAGGCATTGCCCAGTCAAAATACCTTAGCGTTGACAATCTGAAGATAAGCGGATTGCTTTAGGGATGAAAATGTTAAAGGCCAATTAGGTCCTGACTTGCAGAAACCAATTGGCCTTTGGAGAAAATGAGGATAGGGTCTGACTGTTACTTGATTAGCTCTAACACCAAACCAGATTTAGCTGCAATGGTCACCGATTTGAGATCAGCCAAGACCTCGCCAGTGATGACATTTTTAGCCTTTGAGTATCCTTTTATTAGTTGTTGGTAGCGACCTAATTCGTGATTAACCTCCTTGCCATTGTTGTTGAGGATTACAATAACGGTGGCATCTTGGTGTTTGCGGCCATAAACGTATAGGTTGCCATCCCCAACATAGTGTATATAGTTGCCTTTTGCGATTGTTGGGTTGGTTTTGCGCCAGGTAAGCAACTTGCGCATGTGCTGATAAACTGCTTTTTGCGCTGGGGTGTGATTTTTGGGGTCAAAGCTGTTGATAGCGTCACCAGCCCATCCTCCCGGAAAATCTTGCCTAAGCTCAGGATGACTTCCATCCTTGCCCTTGAGCATGATCTCGGTACCGTAATAGATTTGGGGTACACCGCGCACAGTGGATAGAAATGTAAGAGCCATTTTCATTTTGGCTGTATCCATCCCAACTTCGCTACAGAACCTATTAACATCATGATTGTCTAGGAACACCAAATGCTGGCTGGCATCGTCATAAACGAAGTCTTGGGATAATAGATTGTAGATTTTGTTTAGCCCATCATCCCATCCACCATTCTGATTAAATGCTTGATTGGTAGCGCCAAATAGTGGAAAGTCTGTAATTGTAGGCAGATTTCCGGCATATTTGTCGGTGTTGACACCTTTGCCTTTGGTTGTCCAGTAGGCGGCAAGTGCAGGGCTACTCACCCATACTTCGCCTACAATGTATAGGGTAGGGAACTGCTCTCGTAACGCCTTTATCCAGTTTAGCATAAAATTTTTCTCAGGGTATGGGTAAGTGTCCATACGGATCCCATCTATCCCAGAGGTGAATACCCACCACAACGAGTTCTGGATCAGATAACGAGCTAAGGTAGAGTCCCTTTGGTTGAGGTCTGGCATAGTACTATCAAACCATCCATCAGTCATCACCTCAGTGTCTTCAGCACTTGCATGTGGGTCTGGAACGACAGAGGCACGGAAGTTGGACCTGAAACCTGGCTCTGTATAGTGGTTAAACCACTTTTTGGACGGCGGATCCACAAAGATATGATTGAGGCTGCCGGCATGGTTGAGAACCATATCCTTGATGACCTTCATGCCACGCCCGTGCGCTGTGCTGATTAGGTTTTTATACTCGGCGAGAGTGCCAAACCGTGGGTCGATTTCATAAAAGTCTGTGATCGCATATCCATGATAGCTGCTATGAGGCATATTGTTGGTCAGGACAGGGTTGATCCAGACTGTAGTGATGCCAAGGTCTTGCAAGTAGGGTAGCTTGTCCGTGATGCCTTTGATGTCCCCACCGTGGCGGGCATAGTTCTTGGATCGGTCAGATTTTTCCGAAAAACCATCAGCATCGTCATTGGCTGGGTTGCCATTAGCAAACCGATCAGGTGTGATTAGATAGACTGCATCCGCGGCTGTGATTGGTTGTTGTTGGGTGGCTGGCTTATATAACAGTTGGTACGCTAGGTTGAGGGACTTGCCATCAGCCCAGCCAAAGGTTAGTTTAGCTTCTCCAGACTTGACGGTTTTATCAAGGCTGAGAAGCAATATAAGGTAGTTGTTGCTTTCGAGCCGATACTGTTTCGTGATCCGGAGGCCTGGATAGCTAACTGATGCTTTAGCAGTGGCAATTTCTGGATGGTTGACCAGAAGCTGTAATGAGCGATCCTTAGCTGTGATGAACCAATTCGGTGGCTCAATGCGGGTGGTCTTGGTCGTATTGATAGCCCCTTTTTGGGCCATGGTGGCCTGGGCAACAAAAATGAAAAGGGCCAATGCAGCCAGTCTGAAAGATAGATACATAAGGATAACTTTGGTGTATTGCTGAACGCTTCTGCTGACAATATCTAGCTGCTTTCGTTCCGTAGTTCGGTGTGGTATGATATCAACGTCTCTTGGCCCCAGATCTGGATGCTATCCCTAGGCAAGTGATAGGCAAATATAAGGGTGAACTTTATTATCTTAGGTGTGGATACTGCATAAATTTAACCGAACTTAAATCTGTCGTATATATCTAGCTGCAAAATTTTGGCTTAACTTTACCTACCTAAGCTGTTAACAAGGTCGATATGGTTATGTGCCTGAAGTTAGGGAGCCTTCCAATCGGTGGAGGTTCTTGACAATCAGCCATGCGATTTAAGTCTGGATGACACATCCACAACCATAAGGTGAGGACTGCGAATGTCCAACAATGATCTATATTTGACTGTTAACATCCTCAGTGTACCATCCTGACCAATTTGCAATGACAATGAACTTTACTCCTCTTTGGCGTTCGATAGGTTGTTTGATTTTGGTGGTTGCTAGCTTTTTGCTGGCCCAAACCTTGACTTATGCCCAATCGCCTAGCAGGTTTACAAGTGGCGACTTTGCTAGTCCAAATAACTGGAGCCAAGGTAGCTCGGTCGGGATGACCAGTGCCTTTAGCAGCTTTGTCCATACCACAAACGCCAACGGAACTGGCAATCGGTATTTTAGGTTTTACAGTGCCACCTCAGGGGGTACAACTTATGAGCCGAATGGCGGATCAGATATTTTGCTTAGCACCAATACCCCAACGGCACTGCAGGTTACTGGCTCGGGCAAAGCCTATTTCCTGAACGTTAGTTCTGCTGCTGATAACTATGTCTTCAAGACAAGCGGAAGTGGCAGCCCTGGCACAAGTCGTCTGATTATTTTTAGGGTTCAGGGTGTTGTCCGCGCCGTTAACAGTGGGACTAACGTTACTCGGAGCCCTTCCGGAACAGTCTATCCTGGGCAAAATATTGTGGTATCGGCCGTAGCTAATGGTGTTTTAGCCACAGGGCAACGGATGTACCTTCGGTACACAACCAATAGTTTTACTTCCAGCACCATCATACCGATGGCATTTGTAAGTGGCACTACCTATTCGGCTACAATCCCTGCCTCAGATAACCAGGCAGGTGCCACCTTGAACTACTATGTCTTGACAAGTGGAGGCAATACAGACGGATCGGCTCTGTCCATCAGCCATTCGGATGCTGACCTTTTTACCATAAATGGTCAGACCAACGGTGGCAGTAACTATAGCTACATGGTCGCCAATAGTTGGGTGTCGGCTGCAGCAACTGCTTGGAGCCTTGGGACAACTTGGGCAGGTGGAGTAATCCCTACTGAAGGTTATCCGGTTACGATAAACCATGGTGTCACACTTGACCTTGCTACTAGGTCTGTTTCGGCCCTAACGATTGCTGATGGTATTACCCTAGCTCTTGGTAACAATAGTTTGACTATTGCCTCCACAACTAGCGGAACCTCTTTGACAGGTGGTGGTGTAACTGGCTCGACTGTTACTTCTTCGGCCACTGGGAGGCTTATTACTTCAGGCACTGGTACCCAGTCCTTTACGGGCAGACTCACCTTGCCCAACACTAGGATAGGTACTGCGGTTAACTTCGGTACCAATTCTACAATCGTAACTAGCTGCTCCTTGACCTTGGTTGCTGGAGGATCTGTTAGTACGAATGCGCCTACCTATGCTACCGGATCGACCCTTGAGTACGCCCAAACAGGCACCGTCAGTCGAGGGACGGAGTGGAGTGCCTCCTCAGGAGCAGGATATCCAGCCAATGTGTTGTTAACAGGCACCATCCTCAACATGGGCTCCGGAATTTCAGACATCCGATGTGCCGAGAACCTTAATATCCCCTCGGGTACCACTCTAAGCATGCAGGCTACTTCGGGTGCGTTGATCGTAGGCAGCCTAACACTCGGAGGGACCATTGTTCAGAGCACTAATAGTAGTAGCTCATTACGGTGCGAAACCAATGTCCTGATAGCTGCAGGATCTACCTATACGCATAATAGCCGCACGCTTTCGATGTTCGGTGCCACCAACGGTACTATTTCAGGCCTAGGTACTGCGCCACTTTTTGGCCTTGAGGTCAATAAAACTGTCGGTGCTAAAGTTACAATAACTGATCCTAGGTCCTTGGCCAGTTCCGGATCATTATCCCTTACTAATGGCATTCTGGAGGCTTCTACCAACTTATCTATAGGGTCAGCGGGGACAGTCACTCGCGGTTTGGGCAGTCTTACAGGTACTGTGACTTTTGCAGGTAATAACCCAGTAACCTATACTTCAACTTTCAGCGGTACGACAGGCCCTGAGCTTCCGGCTGATCCACAGTTAGCCGATATAAATATCAATAGTGGGGCAGTGGCCAGCTTGGGTAGGAGCATCGCCTTGAATTCTTCGAGAACGATGTTCGTTAACGGCACCCTCAACTTGGTGAGTAATACCATAACGGGTGCTGGCACGATGAATCTTGGCTCAACAGCTGTCGTCAACATCAACAACAGCGGTGGAATTTCGGCAGTTATGTTGCCAGACGCCATCGCCACGACGGAAGGGGCCATCATCAACTTATTATCGTCCGGAAGCTACGGAGCAGGTGGCCTAAACTTATCAGGAGTTAACTTGGTTATCAAATCTCCTGCAGTGGTCACAGCAGCTGGTGCTGCCACATTTGCCGGCCTTTCTGTCGAAAGTGGGGCATCTTTTAATCAAACGGCTGGCAACCTGACCATTACCAGAAGTACACCCGCCATCTCATTCAACATTGTGGGGTCCTTTAGCACATCAGGCACAATAGCCTTTACTGGGTCTGCAACACACACAACAATTGGCGCAGTTACTTTCCAGAATCTAAACCTCAGCAGATCAGTCAACTTCCCGGCAGGGGTTACAGTCAACGGTACCTTAAACATTCTAGCCAATGGTGCTATCCTCAGCAATGCACTTACTTATGGCCCAACTGCCAACCTGACGTACAACACCGGAGGTTCTTACACACGCAACCTAGAGTGGAGTGCTATTACTGGCCCTGGCTATCCTAAGGACGTGACCATTTCAGCAGGTACCACGCTCAACTTATTAGGATCAAGCTCGGCTAATCGGCAGATCTCGGGAGATCTTGTTGTAAGTGGAAGCCTCAATCTTGGTTCGATGTCCAACAAACTCCTTGTGTTGGGAAATACAACCCTTAATGGCAGCCTTATTCTAGGTTCGGCTGCTGGTGGGGATCTAGAGCTAAAGCAGCAATTGATTGTCAACGCAGGTGCTATCTACAATGCCAATGGTAGGGAGATGTTATTCTCTGGTACTGTTACCCAATCCATATCTGGGTCGTTTGTTGGTACCCTAGGCCTATCATTGGTTGGATACTCAGGGACCTCCACCTTGACTTTTGGCTTGCCTGTTAGTGTAAGCAGCCGCTTCCGGCTTAGTTGCCCAACAGGAACCATCAACCCTGCAGGTAATCTCACAATAAGCACTGGGGCTACTGTCTTCAGACAGGCTGGCACCTTTGTAACTGCTCCTGCCTTTGGTGGTGCTGTTATCATTAGCTACGGCAATAGCCAAAACCTGACTACAGATAACGAGCTACCGACTAATGCTGCAAACATAGCCGCCATCTATGTCGATGCCAGTGCCTATACCACCACCCTGAACCGCAACTTGGTCATCAATAGTGGTAATTCGTTCAACCTCAATAACGGGATATTCGGACTGGGGACCAATACCATAACGGGGGCCGGTGCGATCAATCTCAATGGCGGTACCCTACGAATTGGCCATGTAGGCGGTATTGCTGCAAGCTTGGCAACTACCATACGTAATTTCAATACTGGCATTATTGACTTCGACGGAGGAGGCGCCCAAAACGTCGGTGTTGTACCTGGCCTAACAAATATGCGCCTCGCAACAATTGGTGCTGGGACTACTGTTACCCTAGATGCAGCCACGAATATCAGAGGCTTTTATGTAGGACCGGGCACTAGCTTTGACCTCGGAGGGCGCACCCTCACTATAACCGTCTCTAGCACTGATACAACACTCTACAGCCTCGGGACCTTTGTGCATAGCAGTGGGAAGGTAGTATTTGCAGGCTCTAGCAGTGCAGTCCATATAATCAAAGGAACAGTAGGGCTATTTGATGTTGACATCATTCCTTCTGGTTTGTGTGGTATCAATTTTGGCACTGGCACTACCATAAATGGTACCCTCTCAATGTACACTGGTAGTTATTGTGTAACATCTGGGCCTACCTACGCCGTCGGCAGTACTTTAAATTACCGATCTGGCGGGACTTATAACATCACGGTTGAGTGGAGCAATCCGTATAACGTTAGGGCAAGTTTCGCCACCTTGGTCAACATTGGAGGCAGTCTTCCGACTGTAACCCGCACTATGCGGGGTAATCTGACGGTTGACTTTAATAGCGCTGTTAGTATGAACGAGTCTGGCAGCCGCATGACTGCCCCTTTTTCAGTTGATGGGGACGTCATCCTTGATGGTGGGCTTTACCTCAGCAACCAAGTTGGAGGCGACCTAAGTATCGGAGGTAACTTTTATGTCAACTCCGGTTTTGCCTTTTTTGGTAACTCTAGGGCCGTGACATTCAATGGGGCAGGTAACCAAATGTTGGCCGGGACCTCCTCCTCACCTATCTACTTTCAGTTCCTGACCATTAACAAGCCTACTGGCGACTTTCTGTTTGACCACAGTTACATCCTTGATAACGGATCTGGAATGGCTCGTTTTTGGCAAATGTCCGGCACTACCTATCTCAATAATCAACCTATCAATCTGTCCGGTAGTGGTAGCAAAATCTTCAGGGTTGATGCCGGGACCGTTTATACCGATGGCACCAACCTCAATGTTTCGACCTTGACGTTTCAGGATGGGGTGCCAACCACAGGCCGCCTTGGTGGCACAATCATTTACAACAAAACTGGTTCTGAAAATCTAGTCGGTGTTGTCTATTACAACCTAAGCCTTGCGGGCAGTAGTACCAAAACCATGGTAGGCAACCTGAGCATTGAAGGCTTGTTGGACATGACTGGCGGGGCTACTTTGGACAAAGCTGGCTTCACCTTGGCTTATGGCAGCACTGGATCGCTGCGATATGCGGGAAACTTGTTCCAGACTGCTGGCGACGAATGGCCAGCTGATGCCAGTCCACTGAATGTCGAGATCAACAACCCTGCTTATGTCACCTTAGGAGCTCCTCGGACCATCGCTGGGACCCTCACGATGCGTAGCGGAGACCTGAACTTGGCTGGCAATGTGCTCACGGTCGGCACTTCAGCCCTCAGTACCGGCAATGTGGTATTGTCATCCAGCTCCACTGGTGCTATTATTGGTCTGCTAAGGCGCTGGATTAGCACGGCAGCATCCACATACCAATTCCCGATCGGGCTAACTGCAACAAGGCGCAATGCTGAGGTTGCATTTTCCGCTGCGCCAAGTGGTGGTGGTACCCTAACTGCTCAGTTTATCCCTGGCAGACCTACGGAGACAGGTTTCCCGCTAGACCAAGGCGGTATCACGGTAGGTAACCTTGGTGCCAACGGGATATGGGAAATTGAAGCGGGGGATGGCTTATCAGGTGGTACTTACGGAATCACCCTAACAGGCACCTCTTTCCTTGGTGTCAATAATGTAAACCGATTGGTTTTGGTCAAACGTGCCAGCTCTGGTGATCCGTGGACTTTGGTAGGTACCCATATCCCGACGGCAGGAACCGCCTCTGAACCAATTGCCATGCGAACTGGGCTGACCTCATTTTCGCAGTTCGGTATTGGTGGCAATTACTATGAAAATCCGCTGCCAGTAACCTTGACCTATTTTGGGGGCAACCGCATGGGCTCAGCAGACTACCTGAGCTGGATAACGACCGAGGAGCTAGACAACGCGGGTTTTGTCCTCAGTATCAGCGAGGATGGCATAACCTATCAAGAGGTTAGGTTCGTAGCCTCAACCGCAACGGGCAAGGGGCTTGTCCGGTATGCTGAAACCATTGAGATCGATAATCCAGCCTCCAAAATTTATTATCGCCTTCAACAGCGTGATCATAATGGCATGATCAGCGGTACCTGGTTTGCAGTTATCCAGTCCCGCTCATCAGAGGTTGGGCAGGTCGCAATATGGCCGAACCCTGTTACTGCTAACACCAAAATCATCTTACCCTTTAGGTCAAACGAACCTTGCCAATTGGAGTTGTTAGATGCTACTGGCCGTGTATTGCATTATGTCAGCAACACCTTGCCTCCCCAAGCCTCTGACCAAGTGGTTGACTTTATCAGGACTCTGCCAGCAGGAACTTATTGGTTGCGTGCTTCAAACCAGACTACCGTATTGCCGGTGGTGAAGGTGAGTAGTTATTAGGCTGGGTTATTACCAAGTAGATATAAGAAAAGGCCTAGATTAACCAGGCCTTTTTCTTGGGTCAATTCAAATACTCCAACCTAACGTTTGCATTAGGAATGCTATTTGATTCAATGTCTCTGTCGGTAAAGCTTGATGGCTTAAGCTACCACCTCAGCTTCAGCATAAGCCTCCATCGGAAGGCAGCTACAGACGAGGTTACGGTCTCCATAGGCGTTGTCAACACGGCTAACAGTTGGCCAAAACTTGGCATCCTGAACGTATGGTAGTGGGTAGGCTGCACGCTGACGGCTATATGGGCGGTCCCATACATCGGCAGTGATTACAGAGGCTGTGTGTGGTGCGTGTTTGAGGATGTTGTTCTTGGCATCAGCCTGACCGGTCAATACCTCCTCTATCTCAGCACGGATGCTAAGCAATGCATCACAGAATCGATCGAGCTCTTCCTTCGTTTCGCTTTCAGTAGGTTCAATCATCATGGTGCCAGCCACTGGGAACGACACGGTCGGTGCATGGAAACCGTAGTCCATAAGGCGTTTGGCCACATCCTCGACTTCGACCCCAGCAGCTTTGAAGCCACGGAAATCCACAATCATTTCATGAGCACAACGGCCATTGGCGCCACTATACAAGATGCTATAGCCTTCTTCCAGACGCTTTTTCATGTAGTTGGCGTTCAGAATGGCATATTCTGTGGCAGCTTTGAGTCCATCTGGCCCCATAAGCCTGATGTAGGCATAGCTAATTGATAATATGCTGGCACTACCAAATGGCGCCGCCGAAATGGCTGATATAGCTTCCGATCCACCAGTCTGAACTTCGGTATGTCCTGGGAGGAAAGGTGCTAGGTGTTTGGCAACACCAATTGGGCCCATGCCAGGTCCACCACCACCATGCGGGATGCAGAAGGTTTTGTGCAGATTAAGGTGGCAGACATCAGCCCCAATAAAGCCAGGGCTGGTGACACCAACTTGGGCATTCATATTGGCGCCATCCATATAGACTTGGCCGCCACGCTCATGGATGATTTCACATATCTCGATGATGCGTTCTTCGAACACACCATGTGTACTCGGATAGGTAACCATCAGTGCAGCCAAGTTGTCCTTGTGGGCATTGGCTTGCATTAATAGGTCATCAACGTCCACATTGCCTGCCGCGTCACATTTAACAACAACAACCTGCATACCAGCCATGACAGCACTTGCCGGATTTGTACCATGTGCCGAGCTCGGGATCAGGGCAATATTACGGTGATGGTCTCCACGACTTAAGTGATAGGCTCTGATAACCATCAAGCCAGCATATTCGCCTTGGGCACCACTGTTTGGCTGCAAGGATACGGCATGGAAACCTGTGATGTCAGATAGCCAACGCTCAAGGTTGATGAATAGTTCCTGATAGCCTTTGGTTTGGCTGCTGGGTGCAAAAGGGTGCAGGCCACCAACCTCTGGCCAAGTGACCGGAATCATCTCTGTAGTGGCGTTAAGCTTCATCGTGCACGACCCTAGGGATATCATGCTATGAACCATACTGAGGTCTTTGTTCTCTAACCGCTTGAGGTAGCGCAACATTTCATGCTCCGTATGATAGCTATGATACACGGGGTGGGTCATGTAAGCTGAAGTACGCTCAAGGCTCGAGCTCCAACTATTTGACTTTGTTGCTAGGTCCAGTAAGGTCTCGGCAGTTGGGCAAGTCTTGCCTGCTACCTCAGCCAGAATATCCAACAATACTTGCACGTGTGAGACGGTACTTGTCTCATCAAGCGAGATGCCGATATGGCCATCTTGGTGGTATCTGAGGTTGATCTTGGCGGCTTCAGCCAATGTACGAACGGCATCTGACTGTGCACCTACCAGGGTGATGGTATCAAAATATTGATCTGAAACTAGACCCAGACCGAGTGATTTGACGCCTGATGCCAAAGCTTTGGTCAGGAGGTTGGTGTTGTTTGCTATTTGCTTGAGGCCATCTGGTCCATGATAGACTGCAAAGCTGCCTGCCATAACAGACAGAAGCACTTGGGCCGTACAAATATTGCTGGTTGCCTTCTCGCGCCGGATATGTTGCTCGCGCGTCTGCAAGGCCATGCGGTAGGCAGGTTTGCCTTGTGCATCGACCGAAATACCAATGATGCGACCAGGGATATGGCGCTTGAACTCGTCATGGGTGGCGAAGAATGCAGCATGTGGTCCGCCAAAACCCATCGGGATGCCAAAACGTTGGCTGGAGCCTAAGGCAACATCGGCACCCATTTCGCCTGGTGATTTCAGGACGGTGAGGGCCAACAGATCAGTAGCTACACTGACGTAAACATGCTGCTCGTGCGCAGCTGAGATGAAATCAGTATAGTCCTGAACGCCTCCTAGGGTGTCAGGATATTGGAGCATAACGCCGTAAAGATCCTCACGAGTTATGTCGAGTTTATCTAGGTCCCCCACCTCGAGCTTAATACCGACAGGTATGGCTCTGGTCAACAACAGATCAATGGTCTGAGGATTTGTATTATGGCTAACAAAATAAGTATGCGCATCCTTCTTGGCTGCCTTCCGCTGACCATGTAGCATAGTCATAGCCTCGGCAGCGGCTGTGCCTTCGTCCAATAGGCTAGCATTCGCAATCTGCATTCCGGTTAGGTCCATCACCATCGTTTGATAGTTAATGAGGGCCTCCATCCGGCCTTGTGCAATTTCGGCTTGATACGGAGTATAAGCGGTATACCACCCTGGGTTCTCTAGGATGTTTCGGAGGATTACAGTCGGCGTATTGGTGCCATAATATCCCATCCCGATATGGCTACGGAATAACTCGTTTTTACCCATCATCGACCTAAACTCAGCCAAAAACTCGTCCTCGGTCACTGCGGCGGGCACGTTGAGTGGTTTCGGGAGCCTAATACTCGCTGGTACGGTTTGGGCGATGAGCGTTTCTACGGAGTCAACACCTATGGCTTCGAGCATCACTGCCTTGGCAGTTGTGCTGGCCGTACCTATATGTCGTTCTACGAATGGGGTGCGGCGCAACGGCGACTGGTTCATACGGGGGAGTGTGGGGGATTGTAGTTTTGGTGTCCTAGGACCTTAAGGACTTAATATAGGTTAATGACCAGAGGTCTAACCTATTTGTTTCCTTAAGGCTCGGCAAAGTTACGCCCGAATGTCGGTATGTTGTTCTGGGGTCCTATCTGATCGTCGGCTTTCAGTAGCATAATTCCTGTCCTAATCTCCCGTCGATCTTACCTAATTTTACACCTGTTTATACATTTGGCCTACTCGCCTATTGCCAGATTAAACAATATCTGCTTTTTTCGTCCAAGATGCCTAAAGTACCAACTTCCCCATACACCAACCAACCTCGCTGGGGTTGGGGTCTTTTAGCTAGTCTGGTGTTGGCAGTAATCCTATTTCTATTCATCCAGTATATTGTTCGTAGCAAGGCTGATGTCCAGGTTGAGGATTTGGCCTACGAATTCGAGGTGCCAGCCGCCAATATGCACCGATTTACAGGTCTTGAAGGTCCAGATACCAAAAGTGTAGTCCCGCCAGAGGGCTTCACTTCTTGGCACAACTACGAAACTGGTTCCACAAACCAGATCGCAATCTTGCTCACTGACACAACTAGTTCTTGGCTTGGCATGGTGCAAGGTATGCAGTCAGCAGGGTTGCCATTTTGTTTGACTACATCGGTAGATAAAGCACTTCGCCATAACATGGTCTTGATCTATCCTAATCTCAGGAGCAACTACTTTTCGAAGGAGGAGATCAACAAGTTGGCCGATTATAGTAGGGAGCCATCTTTAGGTGGGGAGCATAGGGTGCTTTGTGCCTTCGGTCTAACCGGGGGCGGGCTTGAGGAGGCCTTTGGAGTCCGATTAGGAAAACCAAGCAAGACACGTTTTAACCTCTTGATCAATAATCAACTGCCTATCAGCCGTGATCTGCGTGAGCCTGAAGAATTAGCGTGGCGATTAGGTGACTCAGTCATTTATAAAGAAGTTCAGGTCACTTTATCTTACCAGATCACTGGCAAAGCGACCTATCCACTTGTGCGATTTGACAAAGGTGATACCTCAGGGGTGGCTGTGTCCTATCGGCAGCTAGACACGGGCCCACGTCTGTTGGCTTGGGGGATTGATCTTGGGGATTATGTCCTGCGGAACTATAATGGACGGGGATATGAAGGTTTCAAATCCTTTGTGAATGCTTATGAGCCAGGTATTGATGTTTTGTTTTTGCTTCTGCGGAAACTTTATCAAGATGCTGACCCCAGCACCGCAGTCACACTATGGCCTGTCCCAGATGGCAAGGGGCTGGAGCTCAATATTACCCATGACGTTGACTATACAAAGTCCATTGTGAATGGTGTCAAGTTCGCTGAATGGGAAAAACAAGCCGGCATTAAGGCAACCTATTTTGTCCAGACCAAGTACATTAAGGATTGGAACGATGATCTATTTTTAAACAACCTAGGTGCCAAGTGCATCAGCCAGATTAATGCCCTCGGGATGGAGATCAGCAGTCACTCTGTGGCGCATAGTTATGTGTACAATAACTTTCCGATGGGAACTGGCACAGAACGATACCCGAACTACCAGCCCTTTGTGATGGAGCGTTACAAGTGCTATAATGGATCAATCTTGGGCGAGCTGAGAGTTTCACGGTTCTTGATCCAGCATTTTGCACCAGGTGCCCAATGTCTTTCATTCCGCCCAGGTCACCTAAGCAACCCGCTTAACTTGCCCGAGGCCCTTTTGGCAACTGGGTATCGAAACCTTAGTACCATCCCTGCCTGTATGGCTCAAAGCTACAGGCCATTTTATTGCCGATACGGACGCAGTAGCTTCCAGCAGTTGCCAATTGTTGAACTGCCCATTGCGGTTGAGGACGAAAAAGATGGTCCAATGATTAACCGTATTGCTGCAGGCATCAGGCTCGGGAGGTGTATCGCCCGTTATGGTGGCTATTACAATGCCTTGATCCATACCGACACCCTAGGCCAAAAACTAGAATATGAAAAACAGCTCGTCGCAGCTCTTAGACCCATAGCACATATCACCACCGTGGCCGAAAGTGGGGACTGGTACCAGACATTGCTAGGCCTGCAGATTAGAAAAACTACTAATGGCCAGCTAGAAGTCTTGACCGCAAACCCTTATGCCAAGGTCAAATCTGGGCTCACCTTGTTGGTACCGTCTGGTTTCAAAATTGTAGGAAAGGGCATCACCCCTGCAGGGCGTCAAAATTTATTCATCTTGCCAGCGTTTCAGGCACGTATGACTATATCAGTTATCCCAACCTGATCCTAACAGCAATGATTTGTCAAATTTTAGGTGCAAAATCCAAGTTCAGCTTCGATTTGGTAGTCTGGCTTCTATTTGCCACTCTAGGAACCTTGCCTGCCTACGGCCAAATACCGACCTCAATCAGCCATATACAAGATGTGCTGGCAGATGGGGCTGCTTCAATCAGCCCCGCTGATAGCCTTGACAAACAAATGCTCTACATACCGTGGCCCGACGGTTGGGAGCTTGTCAAGAACAATGACAATGGCAAACGGGCTGATCTGCAGTTTTACCAAAAGGGGGAGAATCCTAGCAATTGGTCCGAAGCAGGCCTCATTTCTGCCATCTATAATAAGCGATTAGCCAACCTAGAGGAGTTTATGTATGACAACAATAGTGTCCTCCTGACCAATTGTGGTCAACAGCAACACAAACTCATCAAACATCAGCCCACTGGTCCGGCCCCTTATATCGTCTATAGTTTTTCTTATGCCGATTGTGGCAAATCTACAGACGGTGCCACCAAACAACCAACGCGTCCACAGTCTTGGTTATGCATTGTAGTGCAGGGGGCCAAGCACTTATTCATTGCTCAGTATGGCATCAAACAAGATCAATACGGGCCCATGCCTGCATCGATACAGAACCAATGGGTGAAAATTTTGGCCAAAGGACGTTTGATCAATATGCCAGAGTAGGGGATTGGCCGACAGATTTACTCAATGTTGAGCCTATCCTCTCATAATCCGGACCTTCTGTTGATTACCAAGGCAATTCAGGCCTTTCCGTCGGGAAATCGATGCGGGTATGTTCCAGATTCAAGTTCAGTTGCCCTTTAGGATTATTGACAATTAGTGCTTTGTGGTTAGCAAATAGCCCGATAGCGGTGTTGCCAAATTGGTCATACCAAAGGTGGCAATCTGTTTGGGCTAGTGCATCTGTGGCATTGAGGTAGGCCATTTTTCTGTTTGACTTGAGCAAGGCCAGCTTTAAGACAGGACGCAAAAACTGTTGCCAGACGGTGTCCTTATCCACCAATTGTTTACTTGGTTTCTGGCCATTAACAGGGCTATTGCCAAGCACTAGGGCTTGCAAGGCTCCTAAGGAAACTGGTGTGCCTACCATATTACTGAGATCAGTATACCGATAGGTCTCCTGACCACCTTCTAGTTTGTTGGCTAGTTCTAGTCTATCTGGATAGAACATCAACCTAGCGGCCTCAATCCCGAACAGGACAGAAACGGACACCCAGACGGCACTATCCCGGACCATCCGTACAGATGCAGTGCCGCTGAGGTTTTGGCTTGGGTCCTTGTACTTGAACTTGACACGAGTGGTGCAGTACAGCGGGTCAAGTCTATTTTCTTTGAAGGCATTGGTTGCCCCGCCAGCATCATTGAGTATGGCAGTAGCTGGCGCCTTGCGTTTGCAACCCATGCTCAGCACCAAACCAACAAACATGAAACTGACCACAAGCTTTGGCTTAGTCCACATAAGTTTTGGTGCTGATTTTACGATCAAGATAGGGGCTTGCCTCACCACCAATGGTTTTGGCACGTTTCCATTGGCTTATGGCTTGCTCCTTTTCGCCTGCTTTCCAGAGGGCATCGCCGTAGTGCTCGACTACCACAGCACTAGGGTTTGGTCCCTGAGTGGCCTTTTCGAGCATAATGTAGGCTTCCTTGTAGTCCTTAAGTTGGTAAAGTACCCAACCATAGGTGTCCTGATAGGTTGGGTTATTGGGCTGGAGTTTCATGAGCCGTTCGCACATTTCGCGGGCTAGGCTTAGCTTGTGTTTGCGTAAGGAAAGGAAGTAGCTATAGTTATTAAGGACATGGTCGTTGTCAGGGTCCAGCTTCAGGACCTTTTCGTAGGCATCATCACTTTTATCATACTGTTTGAGGCTATGGTATGCGTCACCACTAAGGGCATTGGCCTCAATTACCAAGGCATTGTTGCCATTGGCGAGCTTAGCGGCTTGGGTTAGGGCCTCGGTCGCATCCAGATATTGTTTCTGGATTAAGTGTGCCCTCCCTTTGTATAGCCAAATGATAGGCTGGGTAGGGAATAATTCAGAAGCGGCTGTGCTATGTTTCAGCAGGCTATCGACCTCATTTAGGTCTGCATCTAGCCTAATGATCTCTTGCCAAACGGCCAAAGTTGCGCCAGGCAACTGAGTGGATTTAATATAGGCCGTCCTGGCAGGTTGCTTCCGATCGGCTAGGTTGTTAAAGTCGCCTAAAAGGGCAAATGCCTTGGCCTCTAGCGGGTGTGCCATAACAATAGCCTCAGCATATCCAATCCTTTTGTTACTTTCGGCACTGTCGCTAGTCCCCAACATATACGGGCGCATCAGTGAAACTTTGTCGTCAATGTTCACATCAGGATTTTTGAGAGCCATTTCCAGCTCCGTATTGGCTTCAGGATACTTTTTCTCAAACCTGTAGATCTCATACATCAGCAACCGTGCATAGCCGTTATCTGGTGCAATCTGCTGGACTTTTTGGAGCCATAATTTAGCTTTTTCTGGTTGGTTATTATTGATAAGAAGCTCTGCCTGATAGAGCATGAACTGTGGCTCATCTGGCATTTGTTTGATGAGCTCCTCGCCTTCTTTTATGGCCGCGCCAAGTTTATTTTCGCTCAGTAAAATTTGCTGTTTTTGGCGTGTGAGCTCCTCATTACGGCCCACCTGCTTCTCCAACTGATTCAGGACATCGACGGCATCGTCATATTTTTTTTCGGCTAGGTAAGCTTCAGCTAGTGGATAATAATAGTCTGGTTCGGCAGGGTATCGTTTGATTAGCTTCTTGAGCACCTTTATGGCCTCTTTGCGTTTGCCTTGCTTGGCCTGTATGGTAGCTAGAAGTTGATAATAATAGGGATTGTTTTGGTCAATCTCGACCGCTTTGGCAGCCTGGACTTCAGCCTCTGGAAGCTTGTTGAGCTTTAGTAATACCTCCGCAAGTTTGTAGCGTGAGGCTGCATTGGTAGGCTCTAGCTCAACTGAGCGCTCAAAGCTGGTTTGGGCTTTATCTAGCCTATCGATCAGCATAAACTTAACGCCCTCGCCAAATGCATCTTCTGCCCCCATATTATGGATTACCTCCTTTTGGGCCTTGACCTCAGACACGGGAAAAGCTACCGCAAAGAGGCAGCAAAGCCCCAACAAGAGCAAAGAAAAACGAGATTGGGGTTTGATAATGTTGATGTGATGATGCAAAGTATATCGGTAGGCCTATGGCTGATAAAGCCAGTGGAGATCAGAACGTTGACTGAAAGGGCTCAAAACAAGAGCCATGCCAAACAAACACAACTTGCTGATTGGGCATGGCTCGATATCGACTTGATGATCGGCAATCAGGTTGTCGTCAGTTTTGGGTTAGGCCGTTGGATCCTGAAATCCGACAAAGTGGCCACAACACCCTGACACAACAAAGATACCGCAATGATGTCGTTGTCAAAAGTCTGACTTGGATGGACGGCTAATGCTAATGACCGAATACTGCCTGATTTTACTTGATGACATTGTAGTCACCAACACTTAGGTCAGCAAAACGTCCGTGATAAACAGCGTGATTACCAAGCATACTGTCTGCCACCAAGGCATCTTTGACTTCTGTTTGTTGCTGGATAATACTGTTTTTGACAACAGAGTTGGTGATTTTGGTCCCCTTGCCAACGGATACGTGTGGGCCAACGACTGAGTCTTTGATCACTGCTCCTGCGCTGATGTAGACTGGCGGAACAATCACCGAGTTGGTGATGGTAGCACTGCTGTCGATCAGGTCAGTATCCTTGATGAACTCGAGGTAACGTTGGTTGGTATAAACTGTGCTGGCTTTGTTGCCACAGTCCAGCCACTCGGCTACTTGACCAGGTACGAATACAGTACCTTGGTTTTTCATGTTCTCGAGGGCGTTGGTCAGTTGGTACTCGCCCTTGTCGGTGATGTTGTTGTCAAGTAGGTACTGCAGCTCGCGCTTGAGGTAGGCTCCGTCCTTGAAGTAATAGATACCGATAATGGCGAGGTCAGAAACGAAGGTCTCTGGCTTTTCGACAAACTCGGTGATGTGGTTGTGGGCATCAAGCTTGACAACACCAAACGCCGCAGGATCTTCGACCTGTTGTACCCAAATGGTATTTTCTTTGGCATCGGCCAGCGAAAAGTCAGCCTTGAATAAGGTGTCTGCAAAGGCCACTACGACTTGTCCGTCTAGGCATTCTTGAGCACAGAGGATGGCATGCGCAGTGCCTAGTGCTTTATCCTGATGGAAGATTCTGCCTTTAGCTCCTTGGCCTTCAGCGATTGAGATCAAGGTTTTCTCCACCTCGGCGCCAAATTGGCCAATGATGAAGGCAATCTCTTCGACTGGCTGACCGCAAACTTTGACGATGTCTTCTACAAGGCGCTCTACAATAGGTTTGCCAGCGATTGGGACCAAAGGTTTTGGAACGGTGAGGGTATGTGGGCGCATACGTTTGCCCATTCCAGCCATCGGGATGATGATCTTCATAAAATCAATAGGTGAGTGTTGTTAGGTAAATTCGGTTAAAAGGAGAGCGTTAACAACGTAGCAAAGCAACTGCTTCAATGCGGTTCTGTGTGTTGCTGGTCGTTCTGCAATATAAGGTTTTATCCTAATTAGGGACAATTAAGCATGGTTTTTTCTGACAGTCTTTTCTGGCAAGACATTCCCAACTAGGCATACTCAAAGTTATGGCCTGATGCCCAATGTAGGTCATAGGCTAATATTGCCATGGTGTGATCCTGGGATTACTTTCCTGTGCTGCCATAACCTCCGGCCCCTCGTTCGGTATCGTCTAGCTCCTCCACTTCTGCCCACTGGGCAGTTGCATGCTGAGCGATTACAAGTTGGGCAATGCGCTCCCCATCCTGCACGACGAAGTCTTGATCACTGTGGTTGATCAGCAGGACCTTGACTTCGCCCCGATAGTCCGCATCAATCGTACCAGGGCTATTGAGCACTGTTATGCCATACTTGAGGGCCAAGCCAGACCTAGGACGCACTTGTCCTTCGAATCCGTTCGGAATCGCCATCAGCAAACCTGTCGGGATCAGAAGCCGTTGCCCAGGCTCTATGGTAACCGCCTCTTCCAGAAAGGCGCGAAGATCCATCCCGGCACTTTGCAACGTTTGATAGTGAGGCAGCGGGTGGCGGCTTTTGTTGATGATCTGAATTGGAACGGACATCCTGAGTGGCCTATGGTTTCGGGTAAGATAGTATTTGATTGACTGTATTTGAGATCGACCTCAGCCATCGTAATGGCTGTAGGAAAAATGGATACGAATCAGCCTAGGTCTGCTGTGCCATCAATGCTTCGATTTCATCCACCTCGATCGGGATACCAGCCATTAGGTCGATAGGGGCACCGTTGGTGATTACGAAGTTGTTCTCGATCCGGATACCGATACCTTCTTCAGGGATGTAGATGCCAGGCTCGACGGTGAAGACCATACCCGGTACAAATGTGGTGTACCGATGGCCAACATCATGAACATCTAGCCCAATATGGTGACTCGTACCGTGCGGATAGTAGCGTTTGTAGAGCGGCTTTGCTGGGTCCTGCCGTTTGAGATCATCAGCCATCAAGAGTCCAAGTCCAACAAGCTCCTGCTCCATCATTTTGCCGACGACAAACTCATAGTCAGGCAGGCTATTGCCTACTCTGAGCATTTGTGCGGCGGCACGATAGATCCTCAGAACTGCCTCATAAATTTCTCGTTGACGGATGCTGAACTTGCCATTGACTGGTATGCAACGGGTGAGATCACTATAATAGTTGCCGTACTCGGCAGCACAGTCTAGAAGAAGCAGATCCCCATCATTGCAGACCCTGTAGTTGTCAGTATAGTGTAGGATACAGGCATTGGCACCTGATGCCACAATAGGGGTATAGGCAAACCCTCGTGACCCTCGCCTGACGTACTCATGGAGCATTTCAGCCTCTACTTCGTACTCCATCACCCCTGGCTTGACAAACCCAAGCAACCGGCGG
This sequence comes from Cytophagaceae bacterium, assembly GCA_027490155.1. Classification (GTDB taxonomy): domain Bacteria; phylum Bacteroidota; class Bacteroidia; order Cytophagales; family Flexibacteraceae; genus CANHWS01. The sequence continues at coordinate 29,300 of JAIXYP010000005.1, forward strand.
AAACCTGCCTCAGTGATGTCGCAGGCTTGTTTGATGGCACCAACCTCGTGGCTGTCCTTACTGATCCTGATTTGGTGCATCAGGGGAGCAAGTCGCAAATAGGTATGGACTGGATACTTCGCTTTGCAGAGGTGTGCAAACCGCATTTCACGGGTTTCGACCTCCACTACGGCGCGGCTATGCTCATTGGTGTTGAGATAGACTGCTTGGGCCTCGCCCATAACACCATGCCATACACGGTCAAACTCGTGTGTCCAATACACGGTCTTGATGCCTGATCGCTCGATGGCTTGTTCCTTAGTTAGTTTGTAGCCTTCCCAAACTTTGATATGGTCATTGGTTTCGCGGACGAAGAGGATCTCACGGTGCTTGCCTTCATAACTATCAGGGAACAAGATCAGGATGGTTTCCTCTTGGTCGATGCCTGTTAGGTAAAACAGGTCAGCATTTTGGTACAGTGGTAAAGTGCCATCTGCATGTGTAGGCAGGATGTCGTTTGACTGGACAATTACGGCGCCACCAGGCACTAAGTGCTTAGCTAGTTTGCGTCGGTTGTTGTGATAATGTGCTGCTGGAAGGGTGCGGTACCGCATAAGTGGTGATCAGGTAGCTTTTGATAGGCCAAAGATGTAGTGTTACCTAAGTCAGCAATCTGCAAAAAAAGCAATTAGCAAGACCAGTCGCTAATCTAAATCCCGAAAAAAAATCTGTTAAGGAGGTCCTTTGACGTTCAGGCTAAACTAGTTCATGACTTCAATCCATCCTTTATAGATTTCAGCAGGGGCGTTCGCATCAAGACGTTTGAACCGAACGACCAGTCTATAAAAATAGACCCCGGCAGGGACAGGTGTACCTCCTTCTAACCGGTTGGTCCCTGGCCAGTTTACCTCTGGGTCATTGGTCGAGAAAACTTCGACACCATAGCGATTATATACCTTGGCATCGAGGTCTGCCACAAATTCAGGAATGCTACATTTAGGCCGGAATAGGTCATTGAGCCCGTCCTTGACCCCTGGCGTGATTACGTTTGGAAGTTCGAAGAAGGGGCAATTGTCCGTACAAAAAGTAGCTGATGGGTTGCTTTCGATTCCAAAACGGGTAGTTGAGGTGAGGTAATAACAACCCGCCATGGACCCAGCATTGTTATGTACAAATTGAAGCTGTCCTGGGTCTAGGGTCGCAATTTTGCTGAATCGGCCACTGCTGTTGGGGTTGAAGTAAACATTATAGGCTGCCAGACCCGAGTCGCAAGGATTAGTGAGGCTATCAAATGTCCAGGTCAGGACGTTGAGGCGTTTACTTGGATCTGTGAGGGCCTCGCAAGTTGTGCAACCTTGCACGATTAGGTTAGGCAATCCACGTGGGTTACAAATGCCAGTGGTGTCGCCAGGAGGAGGTGGAGGTGTTGTGTCAATTGGCGTGGCAGGTGCCAATTGGCTTAAATTGACCAAGTTGACAGGCAATGGTGGTGTACTATAGGACCCACGTGTTATGACATAGTAGTTGTAAGTGCGTCCATTTACTAATGGTATACTCTGATAGGTTCCACGATCGGTATAAGTGCCTTGTGTACCGCTCAGGATAACTGAGTCAATCGGTAGGTAGGTGTCATTAACTTCCCTGAAAATGAGGTGGTGGAAGGCTTGGGCCTGTCCATTTAGATCCAATGGGGCACTGCCTCGATTTTGCCAAGGGGTCGTTGCATTCCAGACAAGTTGCACCTGTTTTGGGCCTCCTACTCCAGTCAAGAATGGGGTGGATGCAGCACCTGCGTCAATCGATCTACGTACCAGCCCTGTTGTAGTTTGGGCAAAGTAGTCCAGCTTGAGCCGGTAGTTAACTTGTTGATCCTTTGTGTTAACCAAACTGTCAATAAAAGTAGTGTCTTGGAGCCAGTTTTGGGTCTGATATACGGTCACGAAAGTCCCATTGGTGTTGGCAGAAGATCGCTCAAGCTGATAGCCATAAGGTGGTTTGTAGGTCAAGGTATCAGGTTCTAACGGTTTGGTCCAGACCAAACTAACCATGCCCTTTGTGGCATCTGTCCTCAAAACACTCGCACGAAGGATGTTTGGTTTGGTAAGTTTCATCCGAACCTTAACTTGATCGGATGGGTAACTGAGGCCACCTTTAGGCGCAGGGTAGCGCGCTACCAGCCGGTAAGAATAAAATACACCTTGCCTCAAACCAGCCCCTCGGTTGTCATCAAAATATTGAGTTTGGGCGGCAGGCACAGCTGCAATCCGGGTATAACCAGAGCTGATCGGCATCCCGGGGGTGCAACCTGTAGTGTCCGTAGCGGTGGAGTCGATCTTGCGGTAGATGATAATGCTATCTGCCTGGCTACATTGGCGTAAGCTGTAGTTGTCCCAATTCAGGGTAACGGCATCAGACTGGGCAAAGGCTTTAAGACCAGTCGGACGAGGTCCGTAGATCGTGATCAACCATGGTTTGATGTCAACCAGTTTTGGGGTAAAGGACGAGTTCTCGGAGGCCTTAAAGGTGATTAGGTATGGCTCAGCCCGTACATCGTTACAGTTAGTCTGCCAGCTGAATTGACTGTTGCTTTGCTGTGGAATCTGTAGCAATCGGGTGAGGGTAGCAGGGATACTAGGTGGGCCGCTGACAGAAATTGGCCCACCAGTAGCAGAAATTTCGAGGGTTGTAACAACGTCATCATCGGTGGCTGAAATCAAACCATTAATGACTGAGCCTGCTACCCGACAAACGGCAGCCGGTACCTTAAGCCTAGGGGCTGTATTGCGAGAGTCTTTAATTAAGATTTGCATATCTCGGACTACATATCCCAGTTGTACCATGCGGCCAAATCGGTTCCGGCGCCACTCAATTACCTTAAAGGCTATGTTATACTCGCCTACGGTATTCCTCGGTACATCCCAAGTTAGTTGGCCTGTGCGTGCGTTAATTGTAAGTCTGGCGGGTCCAGTTTGTGCACTGTCTTGGCCACCTGCCGCAACTTCGGGGTATTGCCAACCACCTACCTGTACACTTCCTGTACCTGCCACAAACTGACGTGAGGGGGTCAATTCAAATGATAACGAGTCGCCATCAGGGTCATAAGCAGATGGGTTATGACGATATACTTGGCCTATTACCCCTTGGTCAATAGGTGGATTAAGTAGTAGGGGAGTACTGTTAGCCCCTAACAATGGGTCAATCAGGATCCGAGTTTCGACGTAGAAATTAGTGCTGCCACTATTGCCCATATTGATGACCGCAAAGTTGCGGTTGAGCTCATAGTAATACGCTGTATATGCTCCAGGGGCAGGATAGGTGTGCTCTGCAATGTATTGGTTAATGTTGGTTTCGGTCCCTGGGATTGCCACTGCAGCTCCGTTACGCTGTACTGTGGTAGATGCGCCATCTCCAAAACTAATTGTAGCCGACTGGTTGACTACATTACTGGTGTTATCCGTATATACTGTTAGCGTGAAGCGAAAGCGGAGCGACGATGCGCCTCCAAGCCGTGTTGCTGTCATTTCACCTGCTCTGATGTGGCTCGCATTTGTACTAACGCAGAACCCCAGACCCAAAACTAGGAGCAAGGTCAGCCGTAGAAGGGCTGGCCAGCAGCAAGCTATGGTTCTGTTGGTTTTTCGTGGCATGAAGCTGATTTGTCAATTGGTACCCTAAATTACTAAACTAAACCTTTGCAGTCGCTGTTTCTCAGTATATCTAATGCTATAACGACGTTAAGTCAGGATTATTTAGATTGTCGCTAAATAAGGTTAGCAAGCTGATCTGGTTTGTTTGCTGCGGCTTTCGCCTCTAATTTTGGCCTTGCTAGTTACTGCATTTTCGTTAACTACTAACACACCCAGACGCCCACACCATAATGAGTTGGTTAAGCAAAACCCTGAGTAGCACCATTGGTCGCAAGCTCATCATGGCCGTTACAGGCCTTTTTCTTGTCAGTTTTCTGTTCGTCCACCTGATAGGCAACGTTGCACTCTTTTATGATGACGGGGGGGCTTCGTTTAACAAGTATTCCCACTTTATGTCCACTGCGGGCATTATCCGTGTGTTTGAGTTATTATTGGTCGCTGGGTTTCTTGCCCACATCTGGACAAGCATTCAACTTACACGGCTTAACAATGCTGCGCGGCCCGAGGGTTATGCCTACCAGCTAAAGCCATCCAAGGAAGTCTCTTGGTTCAGTCGTAACATGGGGCTTAGCGGTAGCATTGTCCTGATTTTCTTGGTCACGCACCTTCAGAACTTTTATTATCGTTATCACTACGAGGAGATCCCGTACGTGATCTATGCCCCTGCACAGCTATACCCGCAGGCTAAAAACGCACCAAAGGAAGTTGTTACAAGTGTTGATTCTCTCGCTGGACATACTGTCCTGCACGTAACACAAAAGCAAGCGGAAACCATTGCGCCTCAGCTGAATACCGAGGCCCTTAAGGATATGCAGCAGTTGGTACATGAGGTCTTCACAAAAGAGTGGTGGTTCTCGATCCTGTACGTGGTTGCCATGTTCCTTCTTGGCTTCCACCTTAACCATGGTTTCCAATCAGCTTTCAGGACCTTAGGGCTAGCTCATAAAAAATACACGCCTTTCCTAACAAACCTTGGTGGTTTGATCTCGATATTGGTTCCGGCTGGCTTCGCTAGTATGCCTATCTATTTCCTGATAAAGGCTTTTATGTAGCATTTGTGGCGGACCAGCACCGATTCTGGACCTGGGCCTCATAACAGCAAAACAAAAACTACTCACAAAAAATTTAACAGGTAAAGATCTATATCGGTCGATACCAACCTTAAAAACCCGAGGATTATGGCACTGGATTCCAAAATTCCGGACGGCCCAATAGCCGACAAGTGGACCAAATACAAATTTGGCCTCAAGCTGGTCAACCCATCTAACAAGCGTAAATACGACATTATCGTCGTAGGTACGGGGTTAGCTGGTGCTGCCGCCGCTGCCTCGCTTGCTGAGCTAGGTTACAACGTCAAGGCCTTCACCTATCATGATAGCCCACGTCGTGCTCACTCTATTGCGGCACAGGGTGGCATCAATGCTGCCAAAAACTATCAGAACGATGGCGACTCAGTCTATCGCTTGTTCTATGATACCGTCAAAGGTGGTGACTACCGTGCTCGTGAGGCTAACGTCCACCGCCTTGCTGAGGTTTCTGTAAATATTATTGACCAGTGTGTGGCGCAGGGTGTGCCATTCGCACGTGAGTATGGCGGTCTTTTGAGCAACCGCTCCTTTGGCGGTACCCAAGTCAGCCGTACCTTCTATGCTCGTGGCCAAACCGGTCAACAATTGCTCCTTGGTGCTTACAGCGCCATGAGCCGTCAGGTAGCAGCTGGTAAGGTTAAGCTATATACCCGTACCGAAATGCTCGACCTTGTTGTTGAGGATGGCAAGGCACGCGGTATCGTTACCCGCAACTTGATCACTGGCAAAATCGAATCCCACTCTGGTCATGCTGTGTTGCTATGTACTGGTGGATACGGTAACGTATTCTACCTGAGTACCAATGCTATGGCCTGCAACGTTACCGCTGCTTGGCGTGCGCATAAAAAAGGCGCCTATTTTGCCAATCCTTGCTTTACCCAGATTCACCCAACCTGTATCCCAGTATCGGGCGAGTACCAAAGCAAGTTGACCCTCATGTCCGAGTCTCTTCGGAATGATGGACGCATTTGGGTTCCGCTAAAGGCAGGCGATTCCCGTCCACCTGCGGACATTCCTGAGGATGAGCGTGACTATTTCTTGGAGCGTAAATATCCATCTTTTGGTAACCTAGTCCCTCGGGATGTTGCTAGCCGTAATGCCAAATATGTCTGTGACGAAGGTCGTGGAGTAGGTAGCAGCAAGCTAGCAGTCTATATGGACTTTGCTGATGCCATCAAACGGGATAGCCAGAAAACCATTGAGGCTCGATATGGCAATCTCTTTGAGATGTACGAAAAAATCACTGGTGAGGACCCTTACACCTCGCCAATGCGTATCTATCCAGCTGTCCACTATACAATGGGTGGCCTCTGGGTGGACTACAACCTGATGACGACTGTCAAGGGGCTGTATGCCCTTGGCGAAGCTAACTTTAGCGACCATGGTGCTAACAGACTTGGTGCTTCTGCACTGATGCAGGGACTAGCTGATGGCTATTTCGTAATCCCTTATACCCTTGGTGACTACCTAGCCACCATCGGGCATCAGGACAAAATTAGCCCTGAACATGCTGCATTTAAGGAGTCAGAAGCGATCGTTACTGAGCGTATCAACAAATTGCTCAGCATAAACGGTAAATTCACAGTCGACGAAATCCACCGCAAACTTGGCCTAGTTATCTGGGACTATTGTGGAATGTCACGTTCAGCCGAAGGCCTCACGAAAGCCAAGAAAATGGTGCAGGAGCTTAAGCACCAGTTCTGGACCGATGTCAAAGTAGTGGGCACTAACGAAGAGCTGAACATCACACTCGAGAAAGCTCTTCGTGTTGCTGACTTCATCGAGCTAGGTGAGCTTATGATTGACGACGCACTGAATCGTAACGAAAGCTGTGGTGGTCACTTCCGAGAAGAGAGCGAAGTGGACGGCGAAGCTAAACGTGATGATGAAAACTACTCATACGTAGCCGCATGGGAGTACACTGGAGAAAACCAACCAGAGAGCCTTCACAAAGAGCAGCTTACGTTTGAATACGCCAAGCCGTCACAACGTAGTTACAAATAATCTTTCCTTTCATCAGGGCTGCCAACCTTAAACAGACCGTTAGCCCGAAAAGATAATCGACTAGTCATGAATCTTAACCTTCATATCTGGCGTCAAAAGAACAAGGACACCAAAGGCAAAATGGTCTCTTATCAGGTCAATGACATCAATGAGGAAATGTCTTTCCTAGAGATGCTAGATGTCCTGAACGAAGACCTGCTGCGCAAAGGCGATGATCCTGTTGCATTTGACCACGACTGCCGCGAAGGTATTTGTGGTGCTTGCAGCATGGTAATCAACGGACGCCCTCATGGACCAACCCGGACAACGACCTGCCAGCTCCATATGCGTTACTTCAACTCTGGGGACAATGTGTACATCGAGCCTTGGCGTGCTGGTTCCTTCCCAGTCCTCAAGGATTTGACTGTCGATCGCTCAGCTTTCGACCGTATTATCCAAGCAGGTGGTTTCGTATCAGTCAATACGGGTAGCGCACCAGATGCCAACGAAATCCCAATTGGCAAAGAGATCGCCGATGAGGCCTTTAACTCTGCTACCTGTATTGGTTGTGGAGCCTGTGTTGCGGCCTGTAAGAATGCTTCTGCTAGCCTCTTCGTTTCTGCCAAGATTTCTCAACTTGCTATGTTGCCTCAAGGTGCTGCTGAGCGTAAGCGCCGTGCCGAGAGCATGATCGCCCAGATGGACGCCGAAGGATTCGGTGCTTGTACCAACACTGGTGCCTGCGCTGCCGAATGCCCTAAGAGCATCGACCTTACCAACATCGCTCAAATGAACCGCGAGTTCATTGGTGCCAAGCTGACCAGCGAGTTGGTATAGTTTGCCTCCTACCATTATTTAACCAAAAGCCAATCCTGGGAATGGGGTTGGCTTTTTTGGTTAGTTGATGGTATGTCTGTTCTTGTAAACTAAAACCACCCAATAACATCTCTGCCATTGGGTGGTTTGTATGATCAAGTCTAAAGTAGGTGCCTACATATTCCGGCGGTACTGGCCACCAACTTGGTAGAGGGCACCTGAAATCTGGCCTAATGTGCAGCGTTTTGCGGTTTCCATTAGGGCTTCAAACAGGTTGCCATTTTGGAGGGCCGTTTCTTGCAGGTGTTTAACGTCTGCCTCGTAGGTAGATTTGTTGCGCTCGATAACGGCATTGCGACTTGCGATAGCAAATTCCTTTTCCTCATTAGTGGACCTGATGACCTCCGAAGGGATGATGGTTGGCGAACCTTTAGGGTCAAGGAAAGTATTGACGCCTATGATTGGCAGCTCTCCATTGTGTTTCAGGGTCTCGTAATACAATGACTCCTCCTGGATCTTGCTGCGTTGGTACATACGCTCCATCGCCCCTAGGACACCACCACGCTCCGAAATGTTGCGGAACTCGAGCATGACGGCTTCTTCCACCAAGTCTGTCAGCTCCTCGATAATGAAAGCGCCTTGCAGTGGATTTTCGTTTTTGGCCAATCCGCTTTCCTTGTTTATGATCAGCTGGATGGCCATAGCTCGGCGCACACTTTCCTCGGTTGGGGTGGTAATGGCCTCATCGTAGGCATTGGTATGCAACGAATTGCAGTTATCGTAGATCGCATAAAGCGCCTGCAAAGTTGTTCTGATGTCGTTAAAGGCGATTTCCTGCGCATGGAGGCTACGCCCACTCGTCTGAATATGGTACTTGAGCTTTTGGCTTCGGTCGTTGCCTTTGTACTTGTTCTTGATGGCTTTGGCCCAGATGCGCCTTGCTACACGTCCGATTACTGAGTACTCAGGGTCTAGGCCATTGCTGAAGAAGAAGCTGAAGTTGGGTGCAAAATCATCAATGCTCATTCCTCGGCTGAGGTAGTACTCTGCAAAGGTAAAGCCATTGCTAAGCGTAAAGGCTAACTGTGTGATCGGGTTTGCGCCTGCCTCAGCGATATGGTAACCACTGATCGAGACAGAATAGAAGTTCCGTATCTTCTCAGAGATAAAGTACTGCTGGATATCCCCCATCATCCGGAGGGCAAACTCTGTGCTGAAGATGCAGGTATTTTGAGCCTGATCCTCCTTCAAGATGTCTGCTTGGACCGTACCACGCACTTGGGTCAAGGTTTTGGCCTTGATCTGTTGGTAGATTTCGTTTGGCAGTACCTCGTCACCTGTCACACCGAGCAGCAATAGCCCAAGGCCATTATTGCTGGATGGTACCTCACCTTGGTAGGTCGGCACAGGCATTGCTTTGGCAGCGTAGATTGCCTGAATTTTGGCCTTTACATCATCTACCAAACCATTTTCGCGGATATACAATTCGCATTGTTGGTCAATGGCTGCATTCATGAAGAAGGCTAGCAGCATCGGTGCCGGTCCATTGATCGTCATCGAGACCGAAGTGCCTGGGTGGGCAAGGTTAAACCCACTGTACAGCTTTTTGGCATCGTCTAGGGTAGCGATGCTGACCCCTGAGTTACCGATTTTGCCATAAATGTCAGGGCGGTGGTCTGGGTCTTCACCATACAAGGTCACCGAGTCAAAGGCTGTGCTCAGGCGCTTGGCTGGCATCCCTTGGGATACGTAATGGAAGCGGTGGTTGGTCCGCTCGGGGCCACCTTCACCAGCAAACATCCGGGTTGGGTCTTCACCCTCACGCTTTAGCGGGAAAACTCCAGCAGTGTACGGGAACTCACCAGGCACGTTTTCGGTATATTTCCAGAGTAATATGTCGCCCCAGTCTTGGTACCGTGGCATACTCACTTTTGGTACTTTGGTCCCTGATAAGGAGGTTGTAAACAAGTCCTGACCAATGACCTTATCCCGTACTTGGAACTCAAACTTGTCTTGTCGATAGGTAGTCTTAAGTGCTTCCCAAGTATTTAGGTGATTTCTGCTTTCGCCTGTTAGGTGGTTGTATTGTTGGTCATATAGTCCTTGCAAAGTTAGGAGTTGAGCATTTAGCTCCTCCTTTTTGGTACCAGTTGCCTTCTCAGCTTGGCTGGTCAAGTACTGTATTGTGCCTTGCAGTTGATATAGCTGAGTAGCAAGTTTACTTTGGTCCTGCACCGTATCCATATAGGCAACGTTGGCTTCGCTGATCTCAGCTAGGTAGCGGACACGGTCAGGCGGGATGATGTAGATCTTTTCGCTGGCCAGTTTGCTTCCGCCAAACTGGGTGCTTAGCGGCGCATTTGTGCGCTCGACGATTTTCTGGATTAGCGCACCATACAGGTTATTGACGCCTGGGTCGTTAAACTGAGAGGCCATCGTACCATAAATTGGCATCTGGTCATCAGTCGCATCCCAAAGGTTATGGTTGCGCTTGTATTGTTTCCGGACATCACGGATGGCATCAAGCGAGCCGCGTTTGTCAAACTTGTTGAGTGCAATGACGTCGGCAAAGTCCAGCATGTCGATTTTCTCGAGCTGGGTTGCAGCGCCATACTCGCTAGTCATGACATAGAGGCTGACATCGCTGTGCTCGATGATCTCGGTATCACTTTGTCCAATGCCGCTGGTCTCAACAATCACCAAGTCAAAGCCTGCAGATTTGACGATGTTGATGCTTTCCTGCACATACTTGCTGAGTGCAAGGTTGCTTTGGCGTGTGGCCAATGAGCGCATATAAACCCGAGGGTCATTGATGCTATTCATCCGGATACGGTCACCCAGCAGGGCACCACCCGTTTTGCGTTTGCTAGGGTCCACCGAGATGATGGCCAGAGTTTTGTCAGTAGTATCCAGCAAGAAACGGCGGACCAATTCATCCACTAGGCTCGATTTGCCGGCACCGCCAGTACCCGTGATACCGAGGACAGGTGGTGTTGCTGCAGGCTTGACTTGATCCAGCAGGGCAGTGATGGTCGGGGTTTGATCTGGATAGTTTTCGCAGATGCTTATAAGGCGACCAATGGCGACATGGTCTTTGGCCTTAACCCGATAGACCAATTGTTCGATGTCATCTGGGGTCAGATGGTCGGCTTCAGGTTCGTCATCTAGGGCAGGGATCGCTATCTTCTGGTGTGCCCAAGTCGGGAAATCACAACGGCGCAGCACGTCATTGATCATACCCTGAAGCCCTAGGGTGCGCCCATCGTCAGGCGAGTAGATTCGGCTAATACCGTAAGCGTGAAGCTCATCAATTTCGGTAGGTAGGATGGTGCCACCTCCGCCACCAACAATTTGGATATGACCGCAACCACGCTCTTCTAGCAAGTCATGGATGTACTTGAAGTATTCGACATGGCCACCTTGGTAACTCGTGATCGCAATTCCTTGTGCATCCTCTTGGATGGCACAATTCACTATCTCTTGGGCCGAACGGTTATGCCCTAGGTGGATTACCTCGGCTCCTGAGGCTTGGAGGATACGCCGCATGATGTTGATTGCGGCATCGTGTCCGTCAAACAAACTAGCGGCCGTGACGAGGCGGACAGGGTATTTTGGCTTGTAAGCGCCATTTGCAGGGGTCGCATTCATAGCTTGCTTTGGGCTTGCTGTTTGGTGTATGGGGTGTCAAGAAGAGGCAATAGGATGTCACTTCTTGGCAGTGGTGCAATTTAAGGCTATTTGGTGGCCAATAGCTAATCCCTTTATCGTGGAGATCGCTAAAGACTAGGATCCATCAATATATATCAGGAACGGTTTTGGCCTTGAGGTTGGCTGGCGGATATAGTCTGCGTGCAACATCATAGACACGCGTATTTGCGTCTGTAGCATAATGGACAAAATCTTTGTAAGGGAAACCACAGACATCCACTAAGCCAATGTTGTAGTTTTCGCCATCAAAGCGTCCTCCAACGGGCTGGTCATTCCACTGAAAGTAATGGATACCAACAACTTCTGGACGAGCAAAACCTTGCTCCACGTAAGTTTGGTAGGCAATGCCCCGCTGCTTCTGGTTATACACCCCCCGGATGCCAGTAGCAGTATGCCCTTGGTCAAGCGCACCAAAGTGGAACTCACCGATCATGACTGGTTTACCTGTTCGTTTGGTGATTTCGGCCGTTTCGGGAGGGTAGGGTGAGTTATACCCATTGATGCTAAAGACATCAAAATACTGACCTGCCCTGTAGCATAGGTCATTGCTAATATAGGCATACCTAATGCCGAGATTGAGGTGGTGCGGATCAACCACTTTGACAGCATCACAGACTGGTTTTAGGTATTTATCAACCATGGCGTTGCTCCAATTACGGAGGTAGGCCAGCGCCTCTGGTGTAAGCTGGACATCACTAGGCAACACAACCGAGTCTAGTTGCTCAATCGATTTGAGTTTAAGGCCCCAAGCTGTATTAAACTGCTTTACGTTCCCGCGATATTGATTGATGAGATCGTTCCGTAGCTCCCGACGTGTATGGTTTGCTCCGTTCTTGGTCTGGAGCATCTTAAGGGCTAGGTTATTATCCCCAAAGGCCCACTCTGGCTCATTGTTCAGGAAATAGCCAATCATGTTACGGTCTGCCTTATGTGGCTCAAGTTGCTTTGCAAACTTGGCACAACTGTCCGGATAGCTAGGGTCAAACACATCTGGGAAATCTCGGTATAGTTTCTTTGATGTGGTCGGGAACTTGCGCAAAGGCATTACATACGGCATGTTTGCAAAACGGATAAAGCCTGTATCACTCCAGTTGGCAATGGTGTTGAAGCGCCATTGGGCCATCATGTTTTTTGTGATGCGGTTCCAGACCATGCGCCAATCCTTTTTGCCGAATGTTTTGCGATAGTTGTTGGCAGTGAAGCTGAAGAGTTTTTTAATTTTTTGGTGATAGGTGTAGTTGACAGTGTCCAGCCCAGTTGGAAGTTCCTGATACAACTCTTCAAAACCAGTGATCATTGCACCCTCTCCTGGGCGCACCCCTGTTACCCCTGTGCTAAGGAAAGCAAAACCATCGGGGTCGATCAGCCACCAGCGTTTCCCTCCAATATTTTCTACCCGGAACCAACCAGTTCCATTCATTTTGAGGGATTTGAGCGCACCATTTTCAGTCCTGCCTAGATTGAGACCAGCGTTAGAAAAGGTTGTATCTAGTTTACGATGGTAGTACCCAAGCTCAAAATCGCCTGGGATTTTGCTACCCCATGTTTTGTGCGTCAGCTGGCCTAAGGCATCGATATAGGGTGTGGTCAGCGTAGGTAGGTCAGTTTTTAGTTCGGTCTGGAGCTCAAGACCTTTCAGGTAGAGCTTAGAGGTAAAAAAAGGCTTTGAAAAAGGCTCAAGTTCAAGTCTAACATCCACCAAATCAGTTGGTTTGATGGACTGCCCAAAAATGCGGCCTTTGCCTTGACGTGGGTAGCGAGGTAGGTATATCTGTTGGCAATCTAGGTAGCTTAGTGGCACAACCATTTTGGTCCGCAATTGTGGGAAAATCCCGACCGAGGCTGCACAAGCACGCTCAATGACCTTTCCGTCAGCTGACCTACGGTAGAAACCGATGATGACATTGGTCGTGTACCTATTCGGGTTAAAGAGGTCAAGCACTAGGTATTGAGCCTTATGCCATGCTTTTGCTTCCGATTGATTCCAGAGGCTGAAACTATGCCCTATAGTATCTGGTGTGAGTAGATAAGTTGGACCACCTGCTTCTACTGATTCGGCAATAGTCACCGAATAGGGCCGACCAAGTAAGTTGGCTGGTGGTTGGGAACTTGCTGGGTTCAGTTTTGACCGCTCTGCGTACTTTATTGTTGTTTTGACAAGCTTATCAAGGTCCAGGCTTAAAAGCTGCACATTTTGTGCTTGGCTCAGTTGACAATAGAGGGCTGCAAAACCCATAAATAAAAATATACGGATCTGGAGACTAGTCATTTGTCTTTGGGACAAGTATTTGAGAATGAGGAGAAGCAACAGTATTAGTTATGTAGCACACCCGGTAAGTCCAAAAAAGGTAGGGGCTGAAGGTTACCTTCGATTATGGAGTCTGGCATGAATAGGAACTTTTTGTCGTAGACCGTTCGGTCGATGTAATAGCTGACCCAGTATTCATTCACAAGGTGGAAAACCTCAGGCGAAATGATCTCTATAGGTGCAGCACTTTGCCCGGGTAGCTCTTCGATTAGGTGCCGTAGGACACTGGTTTCCTGTTTGTTGCCTTCTGCGGTCGTGCCATAGCCTTTACTGGCAATGATGATGTTATGGAGGTCCTTGTCATTCTGGTTGATGATAAAGACCCTCCATTGGTATTCAAGGTCAGACTGGCCAAAGTCTTCCGAAAGTGGTTCACGAACAATGGCTAGGGTAACACCCACAACCTGAGGGAAATTGATGTCTGCTTTCATTAACAGTGGTTTGGCTAGGGTAAACTTGAGAGAATCTGGCCAATCAGTTTGGCCTTATAATAGCTCTTTACTATCCCTTATGACTGGTTATAAGCCTCCGTAATCAGCCCAACAAGGTGGTCATTTAAGTCCCCAGCCTCGGTCAGGATAAGGTAACGGGTCATTCGGTCGCTTCCCCCCATAGGTTTGGTTATGGGCAATAGGCCAGGGTAATCGGTAGAAGATTTGGCCAAGGCTAGGCCAAGTGTTAGCCCTTGTTTGCTAGGGAATACGACTGCAAAAGTATGGTTGCGCTGTAGCGTAACATAGGTTTTGCGGGCTAGGATAAGCGAGGAAGGTAGTGCCGTTTTGATTGCCAAAATCAGGGATTGATACAATGGCACTTGTGTGGCAAACTTGGCGAAAAGGGCATTAACCAAAGCAACTGGATCATCATAACCTCCGATGGTCGATCCGTCTAATGTACTAAAGATCAGCATGGCTCGGTTTTGCATGATACCATGGGTTTCCTTAAACCACTTGAGCCTTTCCTTAGGTTTTGTAGCTGGGCAACTTCTTGCGATCTCGACCCATTCATCCAAAGTTCTTCCAGTAGCCTTGACCATCGTTTCGGTCATGCTGTTGGTATAACTGTCCATCTTGTCGGACTTATCATACAGATGGTTAATGTCTGGCATGGGGCTCGGTCTTGGGATGGTATTGGCACGTATTTAGACTGGCAATCGAAGTCGCAAAACAACCAAAAGCCGCCACTATTTCCTTCAACAGTAGCGGCTTTTGGCCAATGGTTAGTAGTGGTAATTTGTCCTGATCCTCACGGATTGTGATGTGGTGTTAGACATCAATACGAGCATAACGTGCATTTTTCTCGATAAAGTCTCGACGTGGTGCCACCTCGTCACCCATCAACATGCTGAAGAGCATATCTGCTTCAAGGGCCGACTCGATCGTGACTTGTTTGAGGGTACGGTTATCAGGATTCATGGTTGTTTCCCAAAGCTGCTCTGGGTTCATTTCACCAAGACCTTTATAACGTTGGATACCAACATTTTCGATCTTGCCTTCTTTGGCCATAGCTAGGACAAGGGTTTCGCGTTGTTGCTCGTTCCAGGCGTATGCTTCCTCCTTACCACGTTTGACAAGGTAAAGTGGTGGCTGTGCGATGTAGAGATAACCCCGCTCAATGATCGCCTTCATGTAACGGAAGAAGAAGGTCAGGATCAAGGTCCGGATGTGGCTACCATCAACGTCAGCATCAGTCATGATGATAATTTTGTGATAACGCATTTTATCCAAATTCACCTCACGCTCACCATCTGCTGTGCCGAACGATACGCCTAAGGCGGTGATCATGTTCCGGATTTCTTCGCTTTCGTAAATGCGGTGCTCTTGGGCTTTCTCGACGTTCAGGATTTTACCCCTTAATGGCAGAATAGCTTGGAAGGCCCTATTACGACCTTGTTTGGCCGAACCACCAGCCGAGTCACCTTCCACTAGGTAGATTTCGCATTTTTCAGGATCGCTATCGCTACAATCGGCCAATTTGCCTGGTAGGCCAGTGCCTGAAAGTACGTTTTTACGTTGCACCATTTCGCGAGCCTTGCGGGCAGCATGACGTGCTTGAGCCGCAATCATGACCTTCTGGACGATGATCTTAGCTTCCTTGGGGTGCTCTTCTAGGTAGGTCGAGAGCATATCGCCGACTGTAGTCTCGACGGCACCCGCTACCTCGCTATTTCCTAGCTTGGTTTTGGTCTGTCCTTCGAATTGCGGCTCTTGAACCTTGACTGAAATGACAGCGGTAAGTCCTTCACGGAAGTCATCGCCAGCAATCTCAATCTTGAACTTGTCAAGCAGGCCGCTTTTGTCTGCGTATGCTTTTAGGGTACGGGTCAGGGCACGGCGGAAACCTGCTACGTGTGTACCGCCTTCAACAGTGTTGATGTTGTTGACGTACGACAAGACGTTCTCGACGTAGGACTCGCAATAGATCATCGCCACCTCGACAGGGATGCCGCCTTTGTCGCCTTCCATATAGACAGGCTCGGCCATTAGTTTGACCTTGCTGCTATCGATGTAGTTGACGAACTCGCGCAATCCCCCTTCGCTGTAAAACTCTTCGAACTTAGCAACGCCGTTTTCGTCCTTATCGCGCAGGTCAGTGAGGTGAATACGAATACCACGGTTAAGGAATGAAAGCTCACGTAAACGGTTGGCTACAGTCTCGTACCGGAACTCAGACACCGTAAAGATGGAGTTGTCTGGCATGAAGTCGATAGTTGTACCACGCTCTTCTGTGGTGCCAACGACCTTAACATCGTATTGCGGTATGCCCTTCTGGTATTCCTGTTGGAAAACCTGACCTTCACGTTTGACTGTTGCGATTAGCTTGGAGCTTAGCGCATTAACGCAGCTAACCCCGACACCATGCAAACCACCCGAGACTTTGTAGGTGTCTTTATCAAACTTACCACCAGCGTGGAGGACGGTCATTACAACCTCGAGGGCTGACTTGCCCATCTTGGGGTGGATACCGGTCGGAATTCCCCGCCCATCATCATTGACGGTAACGGAGTTGTCCTCATTGATCTGGACTTTGATCAGGGTGCAATGACCTGCTAACGCTTCGTCAATCGAGTTGTCGACAACTTCCCAAATCAAGTGATGTAAACCCTTGACCCCTATGTCGCCGATGTACATCGCGGGGCGTTTGCGCACGGCCTCTAGGCCTTCTAGTACCTGAATATTATCGGCCGAATAATTGCCTTTGTTTTCCTCTGCCACAGTTAATGGGGTAGTACCTTAGTTTGAAAGCCTTGTATATCAGTTGTTTAAATAGGATGGGTTCTAGCTGGTTACTTTTGATGGCTTAGCTACATCCTGCCCAAAAGACCAAGACTGTTTTCGTTTTCGGTTGTGAGAATCTACTTTTGATCAGGGTCAATAACTAGGTTGCTAGCTCCCAGACCAAAAGCCTACAAAAATAGCAAAAAAATGGCCAAAAACCTAGCATGCCCAAGCCCTAATCGGTTGGTTAAGTTTGGTGTTTAGCAAAAACGTTTGGTCCTTTTGCTATCTTCTTCCGCTGGATCGCATTTGCCTAATAACGATAGGGTTATTAGGGCTGTGAGTTATTCGTATTGCCCTATTCTGAGCATTACCAGCGTACAGGCTTCGATGACTTCTATGCCAGCCTCTTGGGCCAATCTGCTGAGCTCTGTCCCTTCTGCACCAGGGTTCAGGATGATACGCCGAGGATTGGAGCCAAGGATGGTCTCTAACCAGGCTTTGTGGTTACGCTCGCCCACATACACCGTTATGGTGTCAATATTTGGGTAGGCATAGTTTTCGGTACTGATTTTTTGGCCTAATAATGAGTCGGGACGTAAACCAACTAGTTTGATAGGGTGCCCATATTCGGTCAGCATCATAGCAGCCTTGTAGCTATACCGATCAGGGTTGGTGCTGGCACCGAGGACTAGGGTAGTTGGTCGTGGTTCCATTAGATTTTATTGGTATGCGGGATGTCCTTGTGCATCAAAATACCCAAATCACACCGCCAAAAGCTGTGCCAGTTTTTAGGCAAACACTTACCCTTTAGGTTCCAGCGAAAGCCTTATCTGCCTATTTGCAGGGCTTCGAACAAGTGCTGAAAACTTCGCTAATGATTTAGCGCTGGGAAGCCATTGCCACAGGTGTCTTAGCTGTGCCAGCCTTCTTCGGAACCTCGCGGAACTCTTCGTCTTGATACTTGCTAGGGCACTTCATCAGGATCTGATCAGCCAAGAAGGTATCGTTTTGGACACTGCCGATAACCACAATCTGCTCGCTGCGCTCAAAGTCCTGAGGCATCGGGTTCAGATAGACCACGTCTTTAGCCTCGTTATTGTTGTCCACCAAGCGGAACTTGAAGTAGTTAGGGTCTTGCTTGGGGTTGTATTCGTATCTCATTGTGCCAGTGCTGGTCTTGAAAACCTTGCCGACGACGTGGATTTTTTTGTCATTCCCTTCTTGTGCTAATTGCCAGGCTTGGCGGAAGTCAACGTAAGCACTAGCATCATTGTTCATGCTGATGATGGTCGCAAAGGCGATCGCAATCACAACTAAACCGATGATATGACTGATTTTCATGACGTTTATTTTGGTAGTGGATTGGAATTTTGTCTGGCTCTAAAATGAATCTACTGGCCCTTCTCGAGCTTGCCGATTTTACGGTCTAGACGAACAATATATAGCAACAACCCAATCACGATGATGGTAAGGCAAATCACCACAACATAGATCTTACCCTCGGCCCTTAGGTTATCCGCCATTTCGATCTCTTGTTGGGCAAAGGCATAGGGCCCTGCCAGCAAGGTCATCAAAAGGAACAAAAAGCGACGATAAGTAGGTTGAAAGGACATCTTGATGTGATAATGACGCAAAAGGATAGTGTTTGTTGCCTTAGCCTTCCTTGAGTTGCTATTTGCTTGCAAAAATACCAACCGATGACCAGAAAGCTGTTTGAGCCTTGACAAAAATCAGCTGATGGCGCTGGATTTGAGCAAACTATAGCGCACCTGCAGGTCTGTGATCCACCAACCGAGGCCAGCCCATGCTAACACGGCAGGGTAGAAGACCATCCGGAGTTGGCTGTCAAGCTCATATGCGTTGAAACCCGGATTGCCACCATTGCCAGGGTGCAACGAGCTGGATGCCAAACGTGGTAAAACGAAGATCAGGGCAATGAACAAGAAGTAGGCAAACACACTATATACAGCCGAAATCCTGGCTCGTTGCTGGCCATCAGTGAAGGAGGAACGCAAAAGCAAGTAAGCTAAGTATGTTAGCATTGCTGCTGCAGCCGAGTTGAGTTTCGGGTCGGCGGTCCACCATGTGCCCCAAGTAAATCGAGCCCAGACACTACCAGTCAAGAGGCCAAGGCAGCCCAGCAAGATGCCAGAGTGGGTTGCCTCCCGTGCGACAATGTCGTTATAGTCTTTGCCAGACCGCAGGTACCGAATGCTATGCCAAAGGGCCACGGTAAACAAAATCGTCATCCCGAACCACATAGGGACGTGAAAGTGCAGGTTCCGAATTGTCTCGTTCAGGATAGGTTTGCGCGGGACTGGCAATAAGAAACCAGCCACAACGGTGTATATCAGGAGGATGGCAACTGTCCATTTATAGGCTTTTTTCATCTTTAAGGATCAGGACTTACCTGGATAGGATGCGGGTCAATGTGAATGGATTTGACCTGTGCCATGGCGACTAACTGCGCCAAATGTACGGAAAGAGACTATAACTAAGGGCAACTACTAGGGCCATCAGGCCTAAAACAGGCCATAGACCCTGCGCAGCAAAGTCGGTTTCGAGGCCGTCAAGGGCATGTTTGCTTAGTTTGATCAGGAGCAAAAGTTGAGGCAAAACCAGAGGGAAACTCAAGACTGGCATTAAGGTGCTACTAGCTGAGGCCTTCGAGACAATGCCCGCGATCAAGGTCAACGTGCCAGAAAGTGAAACCGAGCCAAGGATTACTGTCAAGATATAGTGCAGGTGGTTGGCCACTGGGTTGCCGATCATCAGGCTGAAAAGTAGGAGGCTCAACAATCCCAAAGCACTAGTCATCAGGCTGTTGTACAGCATTTTGGCTACCAGAAAGGTGCTGGCAGGCACCATGGTATAATAGTAGAGCTGTGTGCCTCGGCTGGCATTACCAAAACTACGTCCTATGGCCGTCAAGGAGGTAAACAGCAGGATAATCCAGATCAAACTATTCCAGATGGGTCCTTTGAGCATACCTACCTGCATCCCGATGGAGGCAAAACAGATGAACACTGCCCCAGCCGCATACAACAACAACCCGCCCACCGTCGCTTTCTGACGCCATTCTTGCTCCACCTCGTGCCGTAGGAGCAGCCAAAGTGTGCCTAATGGAGTCAATAATTGGGGCTGTTGGGCCATGTAGGAGATTAGAGTAATGTGTTAAACCTTGCGGATACTTTGGTCAAATAGCTTTTGGTTAGGGACAACTAAACCTAGTTTGTCATCTACCAACCGACGGTGTTGCCCGCCTTGTATCGGTAATACTGAAGCAGTAAGTCGATATCGATCTGTAAACGTTTGAGATCTGGCTTGCTGGTACCATCATAATAGCCCCTGATATGTCCCTCCTTGTCTATAAGGGCGAAGAGCTGGGTATGGATAAAGTCTTCTGGGCCGCCATTGCCTTCTTGCGCATCGAGGAAGTAGCCTTCGCGTGCTTGTTTGTAAAGTGCTGCTTTGTCACCCGTTAGCAAATGCCATTGGTTGGTCTTGATGCCTTTGTCCTTGGCATATTGCGCCATTACAGGCACTGAGTCTGTTTCAGGATCCACCGTATGGCTTAGGATCAGGATATTGGGGTTCTGCTCGTAGTACTTGGCAACCCCAACTAGGCCATCTGTCATCACTGGGCAAATGGACTGGCAAGTCGTGAAGAAGTAGTCAACGATCGTGATCTTACCCTCCATTACTTTTTCGGTAACTATTTGGCCTGTTTGATCACTAAAACTAAAGGCTGGTACCTTATGATACTGAACAGCTGAGGCCATTTTGCCATCAGGCCCGACGGTTGTGTCACGCCCTAGGGGTTTGAAGTAGGGTAGCTCGCGGGCAGGTTTGGGGTTGGTGTAGGCCGAGTAGGCTCCAACGAGCAAAAATCCACTGATCATCACGGCGCCAAACCCGATCACCCACCATAATAGTTTATCTGGTTTGATGGATGTGTTAGGGCTATTGTTACCCGGGCTACGAGAAGGGTTGTTGCTGGTGTTGCTATCGTTTGGCATTGCCTATTGGGCGAGGGACCCGAACAAAAGGCCCCTTATGGTTGTGTATCCGGCCGCAAAGATACGACTAAGCGGGCCCTTGTCGTATGGATCACCTGCCAGATTAGGCCAAAGTCATCCCCAATATTAGTAGAAGCACCATGCATTAACTTACCAATGCTTGATCTGCCAAATTCGGAACGTCCCCAGACCCTAGTACACCTACATAAGATGACTCTATAGATACCTCATAAGGTAATCATATAGCCTAGTCATGTTCCGCAAGTCCTCAAGGTGCAGCGTCTCATTAGGGCTATGGACATTCATTTCGGCGGCACCGATGAAACACCAGTCAAACGGATAGGGGCTTTTCTGCAACTCGTGCCCATCACTGCCACCACTACCTTCGACCTCTATCTGGTATGGTACCTCAGATTGCACGGCTAGATCGAAGATACGATTTAGGAAACGGCGCCGCGGAATGGCTTTATCCCTGATGCTGATTGCAGGCCCAAGCCCAAGCTTAACGCCTGTCGTCACCCAAGTGATGTCCGAAATCAGCGCTTGTTGTACCCCCAGTTCTTCATAGAGATAGCGTGCCATCACTGAAACATTGCCACCACCATGCTCTTCCCAACAGCTAAAGGCCAAAACGCCATCATTTAAGGTTTCGGCTAGTTTGAGGGCATTATAGATCCCGGCACGGTTATCCAGATAACAACAAGTTATCAGGTCACCATCCTGGCGGAAGTTTGGTTTGAAGGTGAGGGTAGTGCCACGGTCTATCTCACGCTCATGATTGACGAACAATAGCTCGCCCATCCTGTCCGCAACGATCTGGCCCGTGATCTCCCCACCACTATCTTGCCCAACTAGGTCCCACCCATTTTCGATTTCTGGCCCACCGATTGGTACCATTTGGTTGTCGTACCGCACCGTAAACCCTATTGAGTCCATGTGGGCAAAAACGACAGACCTTGGTTTACCAAAGACCAGCATAAACCCATCCTGAAAGGCCGGCCCTTCGACAATAGTAGGCTGCACCTTCCAACTGGCCTGATTGTCAGCTACATATTGTAAAAGGTAGTCCTTCATTGGGCCCTCGTCACCAGAGGTGGCACGGATGGTACATAAGGTCTTGAGTAGCTCTAGGTTTACGTCGTTGGTCAGTTGAGACATATAGGAAAATGGAGTAAAGTAGTGTGGTGCTTGGGGTAGGTTTTTTACGATTGCATCAGCATTGGCGTTGATATAATTGATTGCGTGCTTACGGTAGTTTGGCCGTATTGACGGAGATCGTGACCTGACAGCGTGTCCCTTTTGGTAGAGATTTGAACCCCCATATCATTGGGCTGGTATTCAGGGTCGAGACGAATGTTACACCTTGTGGCATACCACTGACTTTGGTGCCAAAATTCAGGATGAGGGCTGTATCTCCACGGTCTAGTCCTGCCGAAATCAAATGCGTGGGGTCAGCTAGTTTGCCACTATCGATGATGCTGGTTTTGAGCGGGGCAGGGCTCACGGTGTTGAGCTTCAGGATCATGCTGCTATCCGTTTTGGTACTGTGATTTTGCCGGATCTGGGCCAGCCATTGGTTTCCCAAGCTATCCTTATCGGTGTGGGAAGTCATAATGGCTTTCTGGACATCGATCATGATTGAGCCTCCTGTTAAGGTAGTGCTGTCGGTGATAAACTGCCCACGTCTTGTCGGTATCTGGAAAGCTGCAAGGACTTGTCCGTTGTCGCTCAGTTCTACCGTCACGAAGCTGGTGTTCCGCTCTAATGAATATGTAGATAGACCTGTGCTAGGATCGTATGCGGCGTTGTTTGTTTGCTCCCTTGGGCCCGCTGTTTCGCGACAGCCTGACAGCAGGGCCAAAAACAGCACCAATGTTGGCAGACCTACCATTCGGAAAATGCCGCTCAGGTGCTTTGATTGGTCCCGGTTAGATTTCAGAGTGGTCAAAAAGGCAGGATCGTTAGCAGGTTTGGGTTTGGCAATCGGCGTCATGATCAGTTTCATAGCTGTGAGTCCCGGCCTGCAAATATCGGACCCTGTCAGGACTTGGTTGAAGTTTTTTGTGCTCAGGACATGATATGGCTCATGTTTTGTAGGATGGATTATAAGTTTTGGCCTTACTTGCTTTCGCAAACGCAACCAACCGACCCTTACTCTACCAGTATCTATGAAAAAGATCCTCGTCCCCACAGATTTCTCAGAAGAAGCAGACAAAGCCCTGGTCTATGCCCGTGACCTCGCCCTCAAAATGGAGGCTGAGATCTATTTCCTGCACGTGATGGAGTCAGCCAATGTTATGGGCTCCGGTTTGTTCCCAGCTGAGCCGGGCGTTGACAGCGAGATGGACCTCTTCACCCTCAAGTTGATGGAGGTCCGGACCAAGGAAATGAAGAAACGTGCGCTCAGCAGCCTCTATATCGGCATCACCACCCACATGAAGATCATCGTCGGTAGTGTGTTTGCTGAGGTCAAAAATTTTATCCTTGACAATAACATCGACCTAGTCGTGATGGGCAGCAAAGGCTCATCTGGCCTTGAGGAGATCTTCGTCGGTAGCAATGCCGAACGTTTGGTACGCCAAGTGCCTGCCCCAGTGCTTGTCGTCAAGAACGAAGCCGAGACCTTTGGTCCGATCAATATTCTGTATCCTACAGATTGCTCAGCTGGTGCCGAGGAGTCTGTCGCAATCCTGAACCAGTTCTCAGCTGCTTTTGAGGCTGAGGTCAAAGTGTTGCATATCAACACCCCATCCAACTTCTACAGCACCAGCAGCAGCACCAAAATGCTCAAGGAGTTTGTTGAAGAGCTGGGTATCAAACGTGCCACCGTCCATAGCATCAATGACCTGAGCGAAGAAGAAGGCATCTTGTCCTTCGCTACCGAAAATCAGGTTGACCTGATCGTGATGGCTTCTCGTGGCCGCACTGGTGTTAGCCGTTTGGTAACTGGCAGTGTCGCTACAGACATAGTCAACCACAGCCAACTCCCTGTGTTGGTGGCCAAACTCAAGTAGTAGGCCATTCAGCATCTACTCAAAGGTCTGCCAATTGACCTTCGAAGTGGTCAAGGATGATTTCCATCCTAATTATCAACCGCTGATCCAAAAATACCATAGGCCCCATCATTAGGGGCCTTTTGGCGTTTATATTGCCTCCTAGTTTCCCCCATGACGTACTGGTCCTGACCATACCTCTGCTATTTCTTATGAACAAGATACAAAATACAGTCAAGGCTTGGGCCTTCGTTTTGGTGCTCTTTGGCATCCTCCCCTCATTGGTTTTTGCCCAGCAAAAGGCCGCTATCACCAACCAAGACATTTGGGCCAGTGGCAAGTTTGCCCCCAAATCCGTCCGGGGAATGAACTGGATGGCCGATGGCAGGTACTACACCAACGAGGTGGCAGGTGATGCTCGCCAGACCTTGATCGTAAAGTTCGAGGTCTTGACTGGTAAACCTGTTGATACCTTGTTTAGCAGTCGGCAGCTAGAGGCAGGCGGCATTGGACCAGGTGGTTTTGACGCCTACGAGTTCAATAGCTCCGAGCAATACATCTTGCTCCAGACGGAAGTCGAGCCGATCTACCGCCGCAGCAGCAAGGCTAATTATTACATCTATGACCGTCAGGCCCGCATTGTTTTCCCTCTTAGTAAGGGTGGACCGCAGAGCTATGCTACCTTCTCACCTGATGGTAAGTCCATAGCCTTTGCCCGAGACAACAATATGTTTGTTGTGGATGTCGCTACAAAACAAGAAAGCCAGATCACGACCGATGGTGCACTCAACAAAGTCATCAATGGCAGCTGCGACTGGGTTTATGAAGAGGAGTTTGAGTTTGCACAGGCTTTTAGCTGGTCGGCAGATGGGCGCTATTTAGCCTATTACCGTTTTGACGAGCAAGCCGTGCCCACCTATAATATGCAAACATGGGGTAGCCTCTATCCGGCTGACTACCTATATAAATACCCTAAGGCGGGCGAAAAAAACTCAGAAGTCAGCATCAGGGTTTACGACCTCCTCCTGAGCACCACACGATCTGTGGACGTGGGCATGGAGACCGATCAATACATCCCCCGCATCAAATGGACTAAGGATGCCAAAACGCTATCTGTTCTGCGGATGAACCGCCTCCAAAATAAGTTGGAGTTGCTCCATGCTGATGCTGCTACGGGAGCCTCAACGGTCATTATTACCGAGACCTCCCCTCAATATGTGGAAGTCACGGACGACCTGACCTACCTAGCAGATGGCAAGTCCTTTGTTTGGAGCAGCGACCGCAGTGGCTACAAACACCTATACCTCTATGACATCAAAGGAAAACTCCTGAACCAGATCACGACAGGTGCATGGGAAGTGGATCAGCTATTGGGGATTGACCAAAAGACTAGCCAAGCCTATATTACTAGCACGCAAGCAGGGGCACGCGAGCGGCAACTATACGTCACCAAGCTAAACGGCAAGGGCCTCAAACAACTTAGTGTGGGTGCTGGCTGGCATTCTCTCAATTTTTCGACTGATTTCCGCTACTACCTCGATAGTTACTCCACTGCCACTACGCCTACACGTTACAGCCTCCATAAGGGTACGGATGGTGCCGTCCTGAAGGTACTAGAGGATAACGCCGCCCTTAAGTCCCGTCTGGAGGGTTTGATCCTTGGTGCGTTTTCGTTCTTTACGTTCAAGACCGACCAAGGCACGGAGCTAGAAGGGTACCAAATCAAACCTGCGGACTTTGACCCAGCCAAAAAATATCCGGTCCTGATGTTTGTCTATGGCGGACCAGGCAACCAACAAGTAAAGGATGCTTGGTTTGGACAAAACTACTTTTGGTTCCAGAGCCTAGCTGCCCAAGGCTATGTGGTGGTCTGTGTGGATAACCGCGGAACTGGTGGTCGTGGCGCCGCTTTCAAAAAATGCACGTATGCCCAACTTGGCAAATTGGAGGCCGAAGACCAGATTGCAACAGGACGCTACCTAGCAAAACAAGCTTGGGTGGATCCTGCCCGGATTGGTATCTGGGGCTGGAGTTTTGGCGGCTACATGACCTCCCTCTGTATGACCCTTGGGGCAGATGTTTTCAAGGCTGGCATAGCGGTTGCACCCGTTACCAACTGGCGGTTTTATGACTCCATCTATACCGAGCGTTACCTCAAAACCCCTCAGCTAAATGCCTCAGGATATGACGATAACAGCCCTGTAACCCACGCCAGCAAACTAAAAGGCAAGTTTTTGCTTGTCCATGGCACTGGCGATGACAACGTCCACTTCCAAAACGCAGTCGCAATGGAAGATGCCCTGATCAAGGCCAACAAGCAGTTTAGTACCTTTTATTACCCCAACCGCAACCATGGCATTTATGGTGGAGTAACCCGCCTGCACCTTTACACCATGATGACCGACTTTTTGAAGACGAATTTGTAGGGTTATTCTGAGCTCTATCCTCATTAATTACGATGAATAAGGGCTTGTAGGATGATCTACAAGCCCTTGTTCGTTTATGCGATCTAGGAGGAGCTTACTTCAGCCTAAACCTCGCCGTTTGATCACCCACCCGAACTGTAAAGTACCCATTTTCTAGGATGCGGTTAGCCTCTGCGTCAGGGTAGGATAGGTGGTCATGTGGGTTGATTTCGAAGGCCAACGTTTTGCTTTCTCCTGGTTTTAGCCATACTTTTTCGGCCTTCTGCAACCGCTTAACTGGCCTAGTCAAGGTGCCAACTTCATCCGTCAGGTACCATAGGGCAGCTTCATATCCCGCTACGGAGCCCGTATTGCGGACTGTAATGGTTGCATTAACGCGGCCCGTTTTGGTTATGACCGTATCCGCAAGACGCAGATTTTCATAAGCAAAGGTGGTATAGCTCAGGCCATGGCCAAACTGGAAAAGTGGTAGGTTCTGCTCGTAGGGTTTGCGGTGGAAGTACTCTGATTTCTTGACATAATAGGGGGCCGTATGGGCTCCGCCTACTGGCCAGCTAAAGGCTAGTTTACCGCTCGGGTTTACGGCCCCTGTGATGATTTTGGCCAGAGCCTCCCCACCACCTTGGCCAGGATAACCAGCAAACAAAATGGCATTCGTTTTGGCCTCGATGTCCGCCAAGAGAGGAGGGCGCCCACAGATCAGGACCAAAACAACAGGTTTGCCTGCCTTTTGGGCTGCCATTACCAAGTTTTTGTGATGCGGATTCAGGCCCAAGTCCACCGCATTGCCTTTGAACTCGCTATAAGGCAACTCTCCAACCGTGATCACCACCACATCAGCTGCCTGCACCTGTTGTTGATAGGTGGCAAAGGATGGGCTTTCGGGATTTTCGGCAAGGCTATCGGCCACTACTAGGCTGCTGCCTTTGGGCAAATTTTGTTTCAGGGCCGCTGCTAGGGTCAACATTTTGGCAGGCTGACGGCTTTCGGGTGCACCTTGCCACTCCAGTGTCCAAGGGCCATTGAGGTTACGTTTGCTGTTGGCTGCAAAACCAGCTATTAGCACCTTTTTAGCAGATTTGATCGGCAGGAGATTGTCTTGGTTCTTCAGCAAAACGATGCTTTGCTCAGCAGCTTTAAGGGCCTCAGCCACATGGGGAGCACTGCCGATTTTGCCAAGCCGATCCTTCCGAGGGTAGGGATAGTCAAACAGGCCAAGCTCAAACTTGAGTTTCAGGATGCGTGTTACCGACTCGTCCAGCCGGGCTTCGGTAATTTTGCCTTCCTTGACCAGCTCAGCCACGTAGCGGCAAAAGTTAACATCGCTACAAGCCATGCTGACATCAATGCCCGCGTCGATAGACCGTAGAGTTGCCTCTTTTTCGTCATGGTTGCTGGCGTGCATTTCCACCATTTTCATGATGTCCTTGATGTCGGTCACGATCACACCCTCAAAGCCCATTCTTTTCCGCAGCAGATCAGTCAGAAGTTTTTTGCTACCATGAACTGGCTCCCCGTTAAGCTCACCACTATTGACCATCAGGGTTTTGACTCCTGCTTTGAAGGCGGCATAGAACGAAGGGGTAAAGTACTCATGGAGCACCTGATCCGGGATTTCGCTTGGGCTGCGGTCCCAGCCATACTTAGGGTCCGAATAGCCAATAAAGTGTTTGGCACAGGCACTAAGTTTGTAGGGAGCAATTTCAGGGCAGTTCTGGAAGGCAGTTATGTAGGCTGCACCCAATTGGCTACAGAGGTAGGGGTCTTCGCCAAAGGTTTCGTACAGGCGTGGCCAGTTGACGTTTTTGCCAACATCGAGGACGGGGGCAAAGTTCCAATGGTGGCCTAGGTCAGCACTTTCAATGGCGGTGATGCGGCCCATGCTAGCAGCTAGGCTAGGGTCAAAGCTGCAAGCAAGGGTCAGGTTGTGCGGGAACATCGTTGCCTCATCGATGTAGTCAGCACCGTGCACATGGTCCATTCCGAAGATGATCGGTATACCTAAACGGGTTTCATTCATGGCCACCTCCTGAATACCCTTCACGAAGTCTGCCCACTTTTCGGCTGTACCCGTGCCACTCAAGAAGGAACCCACATGGTAGTTCCGGATGTAGTCACGGATTTTGCCGAGGTTGAGGTCTAGTTTTTTGGTGCCATCCAGGGTGATGCTACTAGCACAAAGCTGGGTCATCTGGCCGATTTTTTCTTCCAGTGTCATGCGGATGACGAGGTCCTTAGTGCGGGCCTCGATGCTGAGTTTGGTGTTGCGGTAGGGGGCATCAGCGGGAGGGACACCAAGACGAGATCCGCTAGGGTTAGGTTGCGCCCAGCCTAATGTGGTGCTCATCAGCAACACCAAGCCGATTAAAATACCTCTTCTAATCCCTAGGTCTAAACCGATGCTTATCTGGTAGGCAGGGGAGGCTTGGGCCACTTTCGTTGTCAAGTACATTCTAAAATATTTTTGCGTTTTGTGTGTCAGGATGCCTCAGATGGGTAACAAAGGCAGCAGAAGCGAAAAAATGCACCCTCGGTCTTGTGTTTACCCCACCCATGGGCGTACTTTCGTGTAAATCAGTCAGCAGGCAAATTACTGTCATTTCTGACACAATCCGTTTCACCTTACCGTACAAAAACGCTTTCAACCCCCTAATTATGGACATCCGGTTTGCCGCCAATCCTGCTGACTTCAAACATTACACCACCGATCGCCTTCGCCAAGATTTCTTGATGGAGTCTCTGTTCGTAGTCGGTGACCTCAATTTGGTTTATAGCCATTATGACCGTGTCATCACAGGAGGTGTAGTCCCTACTATTGGCCAAATAGGTCTTTCGAATCCTGCCCCTTTGCGTGCAGACTACTTTTTAGAGCGCCGCGAGCTTGGTATCATTAATGTCGGTAATAGCGGTCAGGTCATCGCTGATGGGGTGACTTATTCACTAGCCAACAAGGAGTGCCTCTACCTCGGCAAAGGCACCAAGGATGTCGCCTTCTTGAGTGAGGACGAAGCTAACCCTGCCAAGTTCTACTTGCTGAGCAGTCCAGCTCATACCGCCTATCCTGCTGCCACAATGACTTTGGCTGAAGCCAGCCCCATCGAAACAGGTGCTGCCGAAACTGCCAATTGTCGCACCATCTACAAATTTATCCACAAGGACGGGATCAAATCTTGCCAGTTGGTGATGGGCATGACCCTCTTCAAACCTGGTAGCATCTGGAACACCATGCCTTGCCACTTCCACGACAGGCGCATGGAGGTCTATCTCTATTTTGATCTAGATGCCAATGCACGGGTGTTCCACTTCATGGGCGAGCCACACGAAACCCGTCACCTCATTGTCGCTAATGAACAGGCCATCATCTCCCCACCTTGGAGTATCCACACAGGCACAGCAACTGCTAGCTACAGCTTCATCTGGGGCATGGCCGGCGAAAACCAAGACTACGCCGACATGGACTTCGTGACAATGGACCAACTGAAATAGCCGATAGGCTATCAGCAACAACCCTGCCTTTTGCTAAAATTTTGCCATGGCCACCCTTCATATTTAGGGTGGCTCGTTGGCTAATTCGTCCTGTTTGCCCTTAATTTTATAGTTGGCCTATGCTAAGCAATCGTTTTGCAATCGGTTGATAACGAGTAAGATGGCGTGAGTACAGTTGTTTTGGTGATGTTTTGCTGCCATATTAGCAGACAATTCGTTGCCACCCCAATGCTCCGTACCCTTTTGCCGGTTGTGTTTCTGCTGCTAGTCTGCCTCAATCTTTGGGTGCTGCTAGAAATGCGCCATGCCGAGACCAAGCGGTCCTACGTGACAGGAATCGAGGAATGGCGAGTTAGTAAATTACGGCATTTACTTGACCCCAAAACATCCCCACTTCGTGAGTTGGAGATTTTCGGTGGACTACGCTACTATCCCGTACGGCCAGGATACCGCATTTTGGCAAGGTTCCGCCCACGTCCTGATACAGGTATCGCCCTCCGGACTAACCGTAAAAGCAAAATTAGGCTTACTTGGGTAGGCCAATTTGAGTTTATGGCTTCTGGTAAACCATGTTCGTTACGGGCCTTTGTTACCCCATGGGATAGTGCCGTCTCCCCTAATCCAGATAGCATCACATCCAAAACCAACAAGACGAAACAACTCACTCGATCTGGTGCTGGGGCGATTCTCTTGGTGCCATTCAGGGATAGTACCAATGGACGTGGCACAAGCCGTTTCGGGCGCTACCTAGATGTCACCCTTGCAACCGATACCTCGGCTTGGCTAGATTTCAATATGGCCTACAATGCCTATAGCCTCTATAACCCATGGTATATCAGCCCACGTGCCCCCAAAGCCAATTTCCTCCCAGTCTGGATAGAGGCTGGAGAGCGGACGTATAAGGTTGTGAAAGAAGGGAAGTAGGTTAATCCTGTATGCAAACCTAATTGCCCCCACAGCGCATAATATCAGCAAACACACCAGCTGCCGTGACTGCAGCACCTGCACCCGGGCCTTTAACCACTAGTGGGGTCGCATTATAGCGCATCGTCGTGAAAACCACCATATTCTCAGACCCATTCAGGTTATAGAACGGATCATCAGCTGTGACTGTGTTGAGCCGTATGCTGGCCTTGCCTCCAGCAATTGTAGCTATGTAACGCAGTTTACCACCTTTGGCTTCAGCATTTGCCAGCAACTCATCAAAGTGGGACTGGTGTTTGGCCATTTCGGCATAAAATGCAGCAACAGTTTGGGCCTCAGCGCAAGCTTTAGGAAGCAAAGGCTCGATTTCGATGTCTGTCGCCTCTAACCCAAGGCCCATTTCACGGGCCAAGATCAGGACTTTACGGGCCATGTCAAGCCCACTTAAGTCGTCACGAGGATCAGGCTCGGTATATCCTGCATCTTGGGCCAATCGAACTGCCTCATGGAAAGGCACTGCCTTGCCAAACGTATTGAACAAAAATGATAGTGTGCCTGATAGTACCGCCTCAATTTTCAATACTGGGTCACCGCTCTGGACTAGTGCTTGCAACGTATTGATAATCGGTAGCCCTGCCCCGACGTTGGTTTCGTACAGGAAGGGTGCGTTGTGCCTTAAGGCAGTGGCTTTTAGACTTTTGTAAGTACTTAGTGGACCACTATTAGCCAATTTGTTGGGTGTTACAACCGCTATACTAGCCGCTAATGCTGACTGGTAGAGACCAACGAATAGGGAGCTAGAAGTACAGTCAGCCAACACAGAGTTTGGTAGGTTGGCTGCAATCACCTGTTTAACGAATAGGTCGGCGTCAGCTACTTGGTCGCTATTGCTAAGGGTTTCGGCCCATGCGTTAAGTTCGATTCCGTCGGTATTGACGGCCATGCGTTTGGAATTGCAGATACCTACAAGCCTTACCTTTAGCTGGAGGTGTTGCTCCAAAAAGTCCGCCTGCTGGGCTAGTTGTCCCAACAATGATTTGCCGATTAGCCCCGGTCCTGCCAAGAATAGGTTTAGGGTCTTGTCTTGGTTCCAGAAGAAGGCATCATGCAGGGCATTGAGCCCCTTGTTCAGGTCCCGATGGGCCACAACTACGGAGATATTGAGCTCTGAGCTGCCCTGTGCTGCCGCCCTGATATTGACGCCATTGTTACCAAGGGCACGGAACAACTTAGCGGATACGCCTGCATAGGTCCGCATCCCTTCACCAATCACCGCAATAACAGAAAGGCCCTCCTGCAGCTCTGGCTGGTCCATAAGGCCACGCTCAATTTCTCGCTCGAATGCCTTTTGGGCTGCAGCTACTGCTTTTGGTCCATCCTGTGGGGCAATGGCGATACAGAGGTTTTGTTCGCTACTCGCTTGGCTGATCAGAATCAGGTTGACGTTTGCCTCTGCCAAGGCCGAAAAGACCTTACCTGCCATACCAGCTACACCCATTAGGCCTGTGCCTAACAAGTTGAGCAATACCACATGCTCAATGCAGCTAATGCCTCGGACAGGTCGCTCGCCTGCTTTGGCATCTTTGTGGATTAATGTGCCAGGATGTTCTGGCTTAAATGTATTCGCAATCCGGATTGGGATACCAAGGGCAACAGCAGGCAAAAGGGTAGGAGGGTAGATAACCTTAGCCCCGAAGTGGCTTAGCTCCATCGCCTCCTGATAGGTCACCTCGGGTTGGGTATAGGCTTTGGCCACCCGCCTAGGGTCGCTGGTTAGCATCCCGTCCACATCAGTCCAAATCTCGATCAGGTCCGCGGCAAGGCCAGCACCTAGTATGGCGGCAGTATAGTCGCTACCTCCACGACCTAAGGTTGTGCTATGGTCAGCAAGGTCTGAAGCTATAAACCCGGTAACAACTGGCACAACCCCGATTTGTGTCAAAGGCAGTAAGGTTGCTCTTACAAGCTCATAAGTAGTGGGCAGGTCGGGGGTCGCATTCGTGAAGTCTGAGTTAGTCCGTATCAGTTTCCGGGCATCAACCATACTCGCCCCGACACCCTCCTGGCTAAGGCAGTCAGCAACGATGTGTGCTGATAGTTGCTCACCAAACCCCGCAATTAGGTCCAACGAACGAGGACTACACTCGCCAATCAGGTATAATCCATGCAAAACATCCTCTAGCTGGTTGAGCAATAGGCGTAATTTGCCATAGTTAGCGCTCTGGATCAAGGGTTTTAGTAGCTCACGCGCTGTGCTGAAATGTAGTTCGGCAAGGTTGTTGGCATCTTCAAGGTAGGTCTCATCACGTCCTGCTGCTTTGGTAGCAAGCCCCAATAGTTTATTAGTAACCCCACTTAGGGCCGAGACCACTACGACAACTGGGCCATCAGTCTGTGCTTGACGGACAATCTTAACAACTTCAGTTATGGATGAAGCACTTCCAACGGATGTGCCTCCGAACTTCAATATTTTCATCTGTATGGGTTCTATGTTGCAAAAAGTGAAAAATTATCCTTCTTGGCATCATTTTTTGCCAATGATTGTCGTTCCTAAGTCAAAATCGGTGTTCAATGGCTATTTTTACAAAAGTATCTGGAAGCCAGACTTGCCCAATTGAAGCCATTGGAGCTCCCATTTGTCGATCTCCCGAAGTCATGACCAAACCACTAAGATCAGCAGACATTATCACCTCCAACGCTACCCAGCCCTCAGCCTCAGGAGCCGGAATCAGGGTTGCTTCGGGGATGTTTTTTGCTATCTATCGACCAAGGCTTTGGCTGATTGGTGCTGCAGTTGGACTTTGCGGGTTGCTGGCAACCTGTCAACGGCCACCAGAGCTTAGTGTTGTGCCTAAGATCTCGTTTAACAAATTTCAGTACCTCGAGGGGGGACCTAACGTCGATACCATTCGCCTAACAATTAACTTCGAGGATGGCAATGGGGATCTAGGCCTTAAGCAAACGGATACGCTAGCTCCATTTAATGAGTTCCTTCCCGGCCAGATCCCGAATCCGAACTACTACAACATCTTGGTTGATTATTTTGAGCAGAACCTCAATACAGGTGGGTTTGATTCCTTACTCAGCCCCTTAACCTACCGTGGTCGATTTAAGCCAATCTATCTGGATGGTCAGCTGGGCCAACCCCTGACGGGAACGATCTCCTATGATATACAGGTCAATAATTTCCCTGATGATCGGGACATTTTGTTCAAGATCTTGATCAAGGACCGTGCGTTGCATAGTAGCAATCGGGTAGAAACCGTACCATTCAGGATTCCGAGACAGTAAGCCTTCCGATTGATAAATTACTAGCCATCAATAACAAAAGCCATCCCGAAACGGAATGGCCTTTGCTTGTACTCGATCCTAAACTGAATTGTCCTTTATTCTACCTAAAGGGTCATGGTATGGTGGCTACTGGCCCTTATTTGGGCATCACCACTTTGTCAAGCACATGGATAACGCCATTGCTTTGGTATACGTCATAGGTTGTGATGTTGGCCATGTTTCCCAGCTCGTCCTTGACGACGATGTTATGGGCCCCATTCATCATTGCGGTAAGGGTACCGCCGCTCACTGTTTTGAGGCTAGCGGAGCCATTGCCTTTTTTGATCGCTGCTGCAATACCGTCAAAGTCATAACGGCCAGCGACCACATGGTAGGTAAGTATTTTGGCCAAGGTAGACTTGTTCTCAGGCTTAAGTAAGGTGGCAACAGTGCCATCTGGCAGGTTTTCAAAAGCATCGTTCACTGGGGCAAAAACCGTGAATGGGCCTTTGATTTTGAGGGTTTCGACAAGGCCAGCGGCTTTGACTGCGGCCACCAAGGTGGTGTGGTCCTTGCTGTTTACTGCATTGTCGATAATATCCTTGCTGCGGTACATGGCTTCGCCACCTACGGTTACTGTTTGGGCCATCACTCCTAGGCTGATGCCTAGGACAAGGGCGGTGGTTGCACTGGCACGGACGATTGACTGAATGGAGACTGTCATGTTTTTCTTTCTGAAGTAGGTTTGTTCTTTCTTAGGAGCCGCTTAGGTCGTTCCTTGCGGCGTTCTGGCATACATACGGAGTTGGCTTAGGGCTTGGATTGCTTAAGTCGAAAGTTTTTTTTTCAGGCTATGATTGTACAGCTTTGCACAGCCAGTAGATCGATCCTATACCTCCCTGCACCCTAGTTAGTTATCGCGATTTCTTCCCTTCTTAACATTGAAATGCACGTGCCTTCAACAAAACAACTCTCAGAGGCGCAGCTAGAGGTTCTCCTGAAGTCAGGATCAGAAATAGACTTTGAGGTCATCTATGACCGATTCTCTGATGCCCTATATGGAGTGCTCTGTAGAATCCTGCGCGACGAGGCCTTGGCAGAGGATGCCCTGCAAGAGGTCTTTATGAAAATCTGGCGAAATGCAGAGCGATACACCGCTGGAAAAGGTTCCATCTTCACCTGGATGCTTAAAATCGCCCGCAATCATGCTATTGACCGACTGCGGTCTGCACAAAGTTTGGGTGGTTCACAATCCAAGGTCCCGCTAGATGACGTATATATGGCACCAGCACAAGAGCCTGATCCGAGTGAACTGTTTGAGCGTGGCGAACTGGAAAAAATGGTAGATTCTCTGCCAGAACCGCTGAGTATCCTAATCGATCTAGTCTATATCAAAGGATACACTCAAGCCGAAGTGGCTGAACAATTGCAGATCCCGCTCGGGACCGTAAAAACCCGTATCCGTACGGGACTGCAACAACTCAGGCTTCAGCTCGATGTAACCAAAAACTCACCAGTCAAGTAAATGGAAGCGCAACAATTTATAGAATCAGGATTGGTAGAGCTGGCCGCAATGGGCCTAGCCACCGAGACCGAGGCTGCGCAAGTTTCCGACATGCGCAGTAGGTATGTGGAAGTGGAACAAGCTTGGCAACTTGCTGCTGATGGATTATCAGACGCTGTACAGGTTATTGCAAAGCCGGCACCAATACGTGCCAAAAGAGCCCTTTTTGCCCAAATCGCTGACGAGAAGGCAACTGTCAAATCACTTGAAGACCAGCAGCCAAATCCAACGCCGATACCTGAGATAGCAAACGCCATTGAGTCTGGTCAGACAGCCAAGGTTGTGTCCATGAGTGCCGGAAACAACTGGCAGTGGCTTGCTGCGGCTTCGGTTGTACTCGCGATTGTGAGTGGGGCTGCCAACATCTGGTTGTTTAATAAGCTCCAGTCCGCCAATGACCAACTAGCCCAGGCCGAGCGCGAACAAACTGTACTGGCAGCGAGCTACCAAAAGGCAAACGACAAACTCTCCAATATGTCCAACCAGCTAGCTATGGCTGCTGACCCAGCTATGCCTCGCACAGTAATGGGTGGTATGAATGGTGCCAAGGATGCCGAAGTTCTTGTTGTTTGGGATCCGCACAAGAAAATGGTTCAGCTTGGGGTCAAAAACCTACCTGCTGTCCCTGCAGATAAGGATCTGCAACTATGGGCTATTGTCGCTGGCAAACCAGTGGACTTAGGCATTGTCAAGATGGGTGCAGATGACCAAATGATCATCGAGCAGAGCATTCCAGACGTCCTTGGGGCCCAGGCCTTTGCCGTCACCCTCGAAGACAAAGGTGGCCACCCGCAGCCGCAAGGCGAAATGTGGCTGATGGGCAAAACGGCCCTCTAAATCGGTATTGTAACGTCTGATGTTAGAACGCCTAGTAGAAATTCTAGGCGTTTTTTTGTGCTTTCCTGGAAATTAATGTATTGTAACACAGTTACTATCCCTTAGGAAATATTGAGAAAATCAAACTCCAATAAGACTGAGGCAAAAACACGACCTATTCTCCCCAAAGATCAAAATAAACCTACATTCAGGTGATCTAAGGCATACTTTCTGACCACATGAAGGTTGAGATCAAGATCATAAAGGTCGGTAAATTGGATCTGGCGGCGCTGCAACGTCGCCTAGACAACTTCAATCGATCACTTTAATTTTGGTTGAACCAAATGCGTGCCAGCCCCTCTATATGTTTTGGTGGGGGTTGATTGATGTGCCTTAATTCCCTTCCAATCCTTGAATATTCCACCACAACTGCCATATTGTGGGCCATTTGGCTTTGTTGAGCCAATTACCAGCACCAAGTAATATGGATAAAACTGAAGCAAAGCGCACAACTGAATCTTGGGGAAGTAAAGTAGGCTTAGTGATGGCCGTGGCAGGCAGTGCTGTTGGCCTTGGCAACTTTTTGCGTTTCCCGGTCCAGGCGCTCCAAAATGGTGGTGGCGCATTTTTGCTTCCTTACCTGCTGTCGTTTCTTTTCCTTGGCATACCTCTTTTGTGGGTTGAGTGGGCCATGGGGCGGTATGGTGGGCAACAAGGAAAACACTCTCCTGCCTTCATCTTTCAGGCTCTAGACCCTAAGCGCAAGGCTTGGGCATACGGTGGAGCTTTGGGGATCTTTATCAATTTAGTGGTGGCGGCCTACTATTGCTACATCGAAAGTTGGACTCTGACCTATGCCATCATTAGCCTCAAGGGGCATTTTGCTGGGATGTCAATGGAACAAGTTAGTGCTTGGTTTTCTGCCTATACTACCGGTCAAGCGGGCACACCTTGGGTCGCAATCCTGATGTTTTTTTTGACAGTTGTACTTAACTGCCTAATCCTAGGTCAGGGTCTAAGTAAGGGGATAGAACGAATCAGCCTGATAGGCATGCCTCTACTTATCTTGCTTGCAATGTTTTTGGCTTACAAAGGCATCACATTGAGTGCAGGGGAGGATGGTGCAGTTTATGATGGTGCTATTGGGCTAAATTATCTTTGGTCCCCACGACCGGCTGCTCTGCTAGATCCCAATGTATGGTTAGCTGCAGCAGGCCAAATATTTTTCACTACAGCCGTTGGCATGGGTATTATCCATTGTTATGCCAGCTACATGAAAAAGGGCCAAGACATCAGCCTTAGCGCTATGACTGCTGGCTGGATGAACGAATTCGTCGAGGTGGTCCTTGGTAGCAGCATCCTAATACCTATTGCGATTGGGTACCTTGGTATTGAAGCGGTGCAGGAGCTGACAAAATCAGGTGGATTGGGACTAGCTTTCCGCACAATGCCTTATCTGTTTGCGCAATGGGGACCGGTATTAGGGGCTGTAGCGGGGTTTAGTTTCTTTATCTTACTTTTCTTTGCAGGGATTACCTCGTCATTAGCAATGGGCACCCCCTGGATGTCTTTCATGACTGATGAATTTGATTGGTCACGCCTGAAGGGTACCATTAGTTTTGGTGTGATTTCGATCATACTGGGTTTGCCCTGTATCCTGTTCATGAACGAAGGTTGGCTAGACGAATTTGACTATTGGGGAGGAACCATTTCTTTAGTCGTTTTTGCGCTGATTGAGGTCATTTTGTTCGGATGGGTGTTTGGCATTGACAAGGGTTGGGCCGAGATCAATGATGGAGCAGAGTTAAGACCTTGGCGGTTATTCAAGCCAGTGATCAAATACGTGATGCCTGTCTTATTAATCTTATTCTTGAGTGCCAGCCTCATTTCCCCACAGGCAGGTGATTGGGGTAGTGCCTTTAGTCAGCTATTTGCAGGGCAGGGCTGGCCATTTGCTGATGCTTCCCTTTGGGGCAAACTTGGTAACCAGGGTCTGAAAGCCAAACTTTTGGGTGCCTCCGAAGCAGATCAGGCTAGCATTATGTACCAGATCTGGATCGCCAATGCCGCTAGGTTAACGTTGTTGGGGCTGCTATTGGGCTTATTTGCATTGATCTGGATGGCACATCGGAGGTCACAAAAGCAGTTAATGGCTGACTTGCTTAACCGCTAACCAAGTGGCAACTATACCTAATCAGTTTACCCATATCCGTATTTGATTCCATTATGGCAGCCATACTAAACCTTGCCCTTTTCTCAATCGGTGTCCTTGAGCTTGGCTTAATGGTCGTTGTAATGACTGGGATAACGGGTATTTCAGGTTGGTTTCTTTACCGAACACTTAAGTCCGGAAACAAAGACTAGTTCCGATTTACCAAGACCTAAAGCATTGCTACGATCCAGTTCTCCTCACATTTGTCTGGATATCTGGGTGCAATATTCCGTACCTTTGTTTATTATCCTTTGTAGCCAAGGACCAGAAGACTGTCGTCGGATAGGGGCCTAGCTATGTTTTTAGCACATTATCAATGCCAAAGCCAAGTTTCAAAGTCCAGTTCGAAGACAACCACCTGCTGATTGTCAATAAGGACGCAGGCCTGCTCGTACAAGGGGATAAGACCGGTGATGTGACCTTGCTAGACCTAGCAAAAGAATACATCAAGAAGAAGTACGACAAACCTGGCGACGTTTTTATGGGGTTGGTCCATAGGCTAGATCGACCTGTGAGTGGCATCGTGGTGCTAGCAAGGACCAGTAAAGGCCTTGAAAAGATGAGCGAGCTGTTTCGTCGTCGAGACATCCAGAAGACTTATTGGGCCATCACACGAAGTAAACCAGCTTTCAAACAAGGTAAACTGGTGCACTGGTTAGTCAAAGATGAAGCCCGCAACCATGTCCGTGCCTATGATGAATTTGTTGAAGGCAGCCTAAAGGCAGAGCTTAACTACCGCTACCTTGGCAAAGTCAATGAGCACCACCTTATTGAGGTCAACCCTATCACAGGGCGACCACACCAGATCCGTGTTCAGTTGGCTGCCATTGGGTGCCCCATCCGTGGGGATGTGAAGTACGGATTTGCAAAGCCCAACCTAGACGGCAGCATCAATCTGCATGCCCGTCGGCTCTACTTTATTCACCCTGTCAAGAAGGAGCCTGTGGTTGTAGTGGCTGGCCTACCAAACAACCAATTCTGGGAAGAGTTCTTGGACCTTGATGACTATGACGTCAAGGACAAAAACTTTGACATCGTGTTCTAGGACTTCTTAATCACACAATACCAACATACAACCAACCATCACTGATTTCATGGATCCTATCCTGACATTGACATTTATTGCCCTTGCGCTCGTTCTGTTTTTTACCTTCCTTTATTTTGTCCCGGTCAACCTCTGGATCACCGCAGCGTTTTCTGGTGTCAAAGTTGGGTTAATGGAGCTCGTCTTCATGAGGATCCGGAAGGTGCCACCGCATCTGATAGTTAACTCCCTGATCACCAGTACCAAAGCTGGTCTCAGCATCACGACCAATGACCTAGAAACCCACTACATGGCAGGGGGCAATGTGTCAGCTGTGATCAAGGCCCTCATCAGTGCAGAGAAGGCCAACATTGGGCTCAGTTTTAATCAAGCAGCGGCCATTGACCTAGCAGGTCGTGACGTTTTTGAGGCTGTGCAGATTTCAGTTAACCCACGGGTAATCGATACGCCAAATGTGGCAGCTGTAGCCCAAGACGGCATTCAGCTAGTTGCAAAGGCCCGGGTTACGGTGCGCGTCAACATCGCCCAGCTAGTTGGCGGTGCAGGCGAGGAGACCATATTGGCTAGAGTAGGCGAGGGGATCGTAACCTCAATCGGTTCCTCCGTGTCTCACAAAGAAGTCCTCGAAAATCCTGATAAAATCAGTAAGCTGGTTTTGAGTAAAGGCCTTGATGCTGGCACGGCTTATGAGATTCTATCGATCGACATTGCAGATATTGACGTTGGTGCAAACATCGGCGCAAAGTTACAGATAGATCAAGCCAATGCTGACCTCAAGGTAGCAGAAGCCAAGGCAGAAGAACGTCGTGCCATGGCTGTGGCCCAAGAGCAAGAAATGAAAGCCAAAGTCGTTGAGGCTAGGGCTGCAGTTGTCATTGCGGAAAGTGAAGTGCCCAAGGCCATTGCCGAGGCCTTCCGCAAAGGTCAATTAGGGGTCATGGACTATTACCGTATGCAGAATATGCAAGCTGATACGCACATGCGTGACGGCATTGCTGGTGACACCAAGTAGGTTTTTGGCCAGACATGGTGACACCACTTTAGTACTCCTAACATACAAAACGCCTCGATCTACTAAGTATATCGAGGCGTTTTGTATGTATTCAGGAAAACATGCCGCAAGGGTTGCGGCGGACACTTACCTATCTTTTGTAAACGTGGCTCAAGAATTCTGCCCTGACAGCCTCTTCTGCAAACTTGCCACTATAATGAGCTGTGATTGTGCTACTAGTACGATCCTCAACACCACGGCTGCTGACGCATAGGTGTTTGGCGTCAACGATTACGGCAACGTGTTCCGTATCTAGCATTTGTTTTAGTTCCTGAGCAATCTGTACTGTCAGACGCTCCTGTACTTGTGGACGTTTGGCATAATACTGAACAATGCGATTGATTTTACTCAGACCAATCACCTTACCAGTGCTGATGTAAGCCACATG
The DNA here is from genome assembly GCA_027490155.1 of Cytophagaceae bacterium. Taxonomy (GTDB): domain Bacteria; phylum Bacteroidota; class Bacteroidia; order Cytophagales; family Flexibacteraceae; genus CANHWS01. The sequence continues at coordinate 70,244 of JAIXYP010000005.1, forward strand.
GGCATTGCCGATGATTGGCACAAAATGGTGCTCGCAATTGCTGAACAAAGTGATATCCTTCTCGACCAGCATTTGGTCATAGTGGTATTTGTTGTCAAACAAGGCAGCTTTAGGCTTGTTTGCAGGGTTTAGACCACTGAAGATTTCTTGAACATACATCTTGGCCACACGCTGCGGAGTACCTTTAAGACTGTCGTCTGTCAGGTCTAGCCCCAAAGTGTCCATAATGTGCCTGAAGTGGTGTGCTATTGTGGCAATCTTATCCTCGTCTGACATTTCAAATGCGTCGGCACGAAGGGGAGTTTCAACCAGACTTGTCGTCAGGTGATCATCCCCAATCTCTTCAAGGCTCAGTCCGCTGAGGTCTGATACTTCCTTAATGGACGGGATATTCAACAAAGTTCCGTTCGGTTTCATAGAGTGTGATTTTCAGGTCCTTGTCCTGAGCGATATGTGGCCGCAAGCGTTCATAGATCACGTAGGCAATATGCTCGGCAGTAGGATTTAGCGACTTAAACTCCTCAACTTCAAGATTGAGGTTGTGGTGGTCAAATGGTTCGGTAACGTAGGTCTTGATCAGGTCGCTCAAGATCTTGGTGTCGATTACGTAGCCTGTTATTGGGTCAACTTCGCCTTTGACACATACCGTAAGGTCGTAATTGTGACCATGGTAGTGGGGGTTGTTGCACTTGCCAAACAAGCGCTGATTGGTCTCAGCATCGAGGTTTGGATTGTGCAGGCGATGAGCAGCGTTAAAATGCTCCTTCCGGTAAACGGCTACTTTCATAGTGGTTGGTTGCAATTGTATCCACCGCCAAAGGCAATGGCACAGGCTTGGTTACTGGGACAATGTGGAGTGTTAGTCTTTAAAAACAGTACGGGATAGTGACAGCTTACGATCCAGTGAAGCTTGCTTGTTAGCCACACTGGTCAAATATTGGGCCAGTTGGCTAGTGAGCTTGCGTTCGCCGAATGGCTTTGCAGTTTGTCAAGAACCAATATTTGATTGCTAGACTAACTAGAACTATAACACCCCATTTGTCTGGATTGTTTAACCTTGTATGGTATATCATTAAACATTCGGCAAAAAGGTTTCCGTTACAGCTTCATTTTGTTGAAGGCTGCCATAACGTTAGTTTCAGGTTCGAGTCAATGTCCTGCCATTTTGGCTGCCAAGCTTAGTCTGCTCACCCGTTTTGGCATGATGGCAAAGGGTGCCGAGATCTGACCTTTTAGATTACCTAAAGCCAGAATGTAGGACTCTGCTATTGGGTATGCCACAATTCAGACAAAAATAACGACAATCCACATCAATTTCCGTATCGTTAATAGCTGTGCCTGCTTATTTTTGCCCGCCCTAGCATCTAGGCATCATTAGGCAGGTAAACGTTTGGTTGCTGCCTAAATGCTAGCTCGACAAATCACCCTATTCTTATTTCATTCAACTAAAGATACCATGAAAGTAACTGTTGTAGGCGCCGGAAACGTAGGTGCTACCTGTGCTGATGTACTAGCCTATAAGGAGATCGCTAACGAGATCGTCCTTGTCGATATCAAAGACGGAGTGGCCCAAGGCAAAGCCCTTGACATCTGGCAGAAAGCAGCCATCGACCTGTATGACACCCGCACCGTGGGTTCAACTAGCGACTACGAAAAAACAGCAAACTCCGATATCGTTGTTATTACCAGCGGTGTGCCTCGTAAAGGCGACATGACCCGTGATGACTTGATTAGCATCAATGCTGGCATCGTGTCTGACGTGACCGAAAAAGTCATCAAGCACTCACCAGATGCTATCATCATCGTGGTGTCCAACCCATTGGACGTCATGACATACGCTGCTCACCTCAAGAGCAAATTGCCACGTACCCGTGTGATGGGTATGGCAGGCATCCTTGACACGGCGCGTTACCGTGCTTTCTTGGCCGAGGAGTTAAATGTATCACCTAAGGACATTCAGGCCATGCTTTTGGGTGGTCATGGTGATACCATGGTTCCACTTCCACGCTACACGACAGTCGGAGGCATCCCTGTTACCGAGCTGATTGACAAAGACAAACTAGATGCGATCGTCAACCGCACCATTAACGGCGGTGGCGAGCTTGTCAAACTGATGGGTACCTCTGCTTGGTACGCTCCAGGATCAGCAGCTGCTCAGATGGTTGAGGCAATCGTCCGTGATCAACGCCGTGTTTTCCCTGTATGCATCAAGCTAGAAGGTGAGTACGGTATCAACGACTGCTACCTAGGTGTGCCAGTTATCTTGGGCAAAAATGGTGTTGAGCGCATTATCGAGCTTCAACTCAATGACGATGAGAAAGCCTTACTCAAAGTCAGTGCTGAGCGTGTCTCTGCTGTGATGGCTGCCCTTGACAAAATCAATGAGGCCAAATAATCTGGCATAGCCGATCGTTCATTATACAGTATCATCAGGGGCACTGCTTGTTTGACAAGTGGTGCCCCTTAGTTTTGCGTCGCTTGCCGCCAAACCTTTGACCAACTTCGACCAAAAAATAACTGCTTTAGTTTCTTTACTACGGTTTAGCCGTAGCCGAATGCGGTTGCCTGTACATGCGCGAGGCATTTTGTTACTGATCTGTTTGTTGAACTTCGGCCTCGTCGGACTTCCTGCTTTTGCCCAGCCCCTTGCCCCATTCCTGAAGGCACTTCAAAATGGGGATAGTGCCAAGGCTGCAAGTTTGGTTCAGAGGGTGTGGGCCAAGTCCTATAATAAGGATAGTCTCAAGGAACCGGCATTATTCTATGACAAGTGGCTGTTACAGCAAGCAATATGGGGTACCAAGGTCGGATATCCTGTTTGGGATAGTCAAGCAGAAGAAAAGGCTATTGAAGCTATCGATAGGTCCCTCAGTTTTTGGCCTAGACTAAGCCAGAAACAGAGAGCACAATACCGCAAATGGCGATCTGACTCAACCTATTTGGTCGAGCGCAAAGGCATAGTGGACCATGAGTATGTGGCTGCCATGCTAGGTGCTAAATATATTGGGCTTCATCAAGTAGAGTATTACCTCGATCAACGGCCAAATACAAAGTTTAAGCAACAATTGCTTGAGGCAAGGGATAGTCTTGCATTTTTGGATCTACGTAATTCTGGCTTCAGCGGTTACCTCAGGGAATACGAATCCTATCTGACTAAATACCCAAGTTCAAAGTGGACCCAATCAGTACAGAGGCTGGCCCAGAAAAGTATAGCTATGGACCTCCTTAAAGCACAATATGGAGGCATTATAGATGAAGCACTTGGTGAAAGTGCAGGATCGATCGAGGCGAAACGAATCCCAAAAATCATCCGAGATAAGCTTCCAGAATCACTCTTAGATTCACTTAGGTTGCGAAGGATTCAGCTATGCTTCCCCTTTAATTATCGGAATTTAGTTTCACTAGTATATTATACTAGGGAGGGTAGAGCCCTAATTGCTCGAAATACTTTCTTGGCCATTTGGGCATACGAAGCAATGGCTAATGCTCAATATGGGGAAGGGCTCATGGTGCCCAACGAGAACTTTGGTAGAAACGCAATCCTCGATCATAGGAATGATGAAATATACCGTACCTGCCTCCCCATCCCGACAGGTCCGAACAAATGGCAATGGCAGCATGTCAAGGGGCAATACCTCCCAACATTTGACTCTGTCCCACCCCAAGCCCTTTTACAAAAATGGCCTGGCCTTATTGCCGGATATAGGTCTGGCAAACTCCATTACCGCTTCACGGTGGGGGACACTAGCCTTCATGCCATTGACTCCTTAACCTATGTTGGACTTGGGTGGTACCAACTTTGGACTAGTGGCAAGTCAAGGCTTAAGTGGGTTGGCGACTACTACCATATTGAGGGTGATGTCACCAAGGCAAAACTCCTGAGCAATCAGGTAATGCTAGTCAGGTATAGCAATCAGACAAGCAGAATTTTTTCGGTCCTAGGGCTTGAGCTTTCTGACTATCTCAAGATCGATGATGCGGAAATACTAAACCCTGAAGGCAAAGGTGATGATGAAATATTGGTCCTAGCCAATCGTTCTAAGTTCCGACCAGTCATTCTCAGTGATACCTATGATCCTGTGTTATGGTGGCGAAGCAGTGAGGATGCTCCTATTTTTATCTTTGATGACGTCAGGCTAATCACCAATGAGATCGACCGTCGAAGCAACTTTTTGGTCACCAAGGGCGAGGAACAAGGTGTCAGGGCAGGGAATGGGTACACCATCCCACTAGGACGTTATAGGATCACCCAAGGAAAAAAGGGCTGGTTTTTGACCTCTAATATTGAGACCGAATACCGTATCCTATGGTTTGAAAAAAAGCAGTTTGTTGCTGATAAAATGTTGCCCACGACACTTGCTATTGCCTTTCGCAAAAATGGCAAATGGGGGCTGCTAAATCATGATGCACGCGTGCTTCAGTCCCCAGTCTATGACACGGTTCAAGTGCTAGGTAGCTCTGTATTTTTGCTTACGCAGGGGCGCAGCAAGGTCTTATCTTTTGGTCAAGACGGTTTGATGGATGTAAGTCGTTTTCTCAAAGTGGAGCCCCTATTTTCGCTCAAACCATTGCCTAAGCGCAACCAATATGCGCCAGACCCAGCTCCATTTCTGGTCAAGACGGATTCAACAGGGACCAAACGGATTTACAATATCAAGAATAGATTGATGTGGGCAGAACCTGTGTTATCGGTTGATCGGCCAACAGATGACTTGCTGATTATCAGAAAGCAAGTTATCCGATATGATACCACCTTTCCCACGCCTGCTAAGAACCGAAAGTCCAAAGGAAAACGGAAAAAGCCTGCGCTGATTCCTTTGATCACACAAAGCATAGACGAAAAAGTAGGTCTCGTAGATACTGCTGGTAAGGTGATTTTACCCTTCGTGTATGATGGTATTACCCTCTCGGATCTGGCGTATCAGGATGGAGATTTGACCCTCAACCTTTTGGCCAACCAGCGTTTTGGCCTTGCTAGCCTTTGGCATAGGCCTGCAGAACAGGGTCGTAGAGTTGTCGAAATCAAAAGCCTAATTGAGCCGACTTCAGATCGGTCATTTAGGTGGCTTTCGCTTGGCGGGAAACAGCAGTTTTCTGGTTTCGGGACTGAGCGGAACGGACTTTTGGGCGTGCTCAATAATGTAGGTCAAGAAACCATACCAAACGAGTTTGCAGAAATCGTGCCCGTAACGAATGATACCTGGATGGTCAAAAGGGCAGATAGTCCTTTCTGGACTGTCTATCGGTTTCAATCTCAGGAAACACCTAGCCTAAATCTGCTGCAACCGCTTCGTAAGATAAAGTCTGTTGCCCAACTGGGCCTTAACGAACCTGAGTTCGCACCCTATGCCCTTTCGGTGGCCACCTCAGAGGACAGCATACTGGTTTGGGTGCAATTCTCAGGATTTGATGCCGATCAGTATAAACTAAAGGCTACTAACTACAGATTGTTAAAGCATGGACGGCTAGATTATCTTGTCTTATGGGATGGTCAAGTCAGTCAACGCAAGGTCTATGTCATGATCCTAGATTATTTGCGTCTTAATCAAGTGCCAGTCTCCATCTCAGAAGCAATGCTGAATCGACTGTTGCAGGAGGAAGATTGACCTAGTCGGATAGCCAATGGAAGGTGGCTTGACCCTAGGGTAGATATGGTCCTGATAAGCAACATCCTGCCTATATTTGAGGTTGAAGTATAGGGCATGCTGATTAGTAGTCAGTTTTGTCGACTTCATCTACCACTATGGCAAGTTTATCGCAAATCAGTATCCAGCGGCCCGTTTTGGCCTTGGTGATGAGTCTGGTGATTATTCTTTTTGGCGGCATTGGGTACCGATACCTTGGCGTACGTGAATACCCCAGTGTGGACTCTCCCATCGTTACCGTCTCGACCAACTATACTGGTGCCAATGCTGAGGTTATAGGCACTCAGATCACCGAGGTGCTTGAGGAAAGTATCAATGGCATTGCAGGGATCAAGTCCTTGAACTCTGTAAGCCGCGATGGCCGCAGTACCATCACAGTGGAGTTTGACCTTAGTATTGACCTAGAGACGGCCGCCAACGACGTGCGGGAAAGGGTAAGTAGGGCGGTGGGCCAGCTGCCTAAAGACATCGACCCTCCCATAGTCCAGAAAGCAGACGCTGATGCCAACCCGATCATCTACCTCGGTGTGCGGTCCAGCAGCAAAAACCTGCTTGAAACCACTGACTATGCAACTCGTGTCATTAAGGAGCGGCTCCAGACCATTCCTGGTGTAGCCTCTGTAGTGATCTGGGGAGAAAAAAAGTATAGCATGCGCCTCTGGCTTGATCCCAAAAAGCTGGCGGCATTCGCTCTAACACCACTTGATATCCTCAATGCCCTTAACCGGGAAAATGTGGAGTTACCATCAGGTCGGGTTGAAGGCAAATCAACCGAGCTATCCGTCCGAACCATGGGTAGGATGGTAACACCTACTGAGTTCAACAACCTGATCATCCGCCAAGACGGTGACCAAGTCGTCAAGTTGCAGGATGTGGGCTACGCCAACCTTGGGGCCGAAAACGAAAGAGCCTTGCTGACTGACAATGGGGTACCAATGGTGGCAGTGGTCTTGATCCCACAGCCAGGTACCAACCAGATCGAGATCGTCGATGAATTCTACAATAGGCTTAAAAGCATCGAGAAGAACCTGCCAAAGGACTATGAGCTGGTCCTAGGGTTTGATCAGACTACCTTTATTCGCTCCTCACTCAACGAGGTTGCCGAGACCATTATCATCTCCTTTTTGTTGGTTGTGGTCGTGATATTCGTGTTTCTGAGGGATCTCCGCACAACATTTATTCCTGTGGTAGCCATCCCAATTAGCCTGATTGGTACCTTCTTCCTGATGTATATTTTTGGGTTCAGCATCAATGTTCTGACCTTGCTCGGGATTGTGTTGGCCATCGGCTTGGTAGTCGATGATGCCATAGTGGTCCTCGAAAATATTTACGCCAAGATAGAGGAGGGCCAGCCACCAGCCCAAGCTGCCCGAGAAGGTAGCAACGAAATCTATTTTGCAGTTATCAGCACGACGGTGGTATTGGCTGCTGTGTTTCTGCCCTTGATCTTTTTGCAGGGGATCTCTGGCCGGCTGTTCAAGGAGTTTGGCATTGTGGTGGCGGGTTCGGTAATGATCTCAGCGTTTGTGTCATTGACGCTAACCCCAATGCTCAGTAGCCGATTGTTACGGGCACGTCACGTCCAGCCGTGGTTTTACAGGGTTACGGAGCCAGCATTTGTATGGCTAACCACTGGTTATCAGAATACCCTCAAGTCCTTTATGGCCCGACCTTGGCAGGCTATCGTTTTGATGTTAGCCTCCTTTGGGGGGATATATTGGCTTGGTGGTAATATCCCCTCTGAGTTGGCACCAACTGAAGACCGCAATAGCATGCGTGTCGTTATTAGCGGGCCAGAAGGCTCTACTTTTGACTACATGAAGGCCTATGTCACTGAAATGGCAGCGATGGTCAACACCAACGTGCCGGACTCCGTCAAGAAATCTGTTATTGCGATCACAGCACCCAATTTTGGGGCTAGCAGCAGTGTCAATAGTGGCTTCGTAAGGGTAATGCTCACCGAGGCCAACACACGCAAACTATCTCAACAACAATTAGTAGATTCGATAACGCCTAAACTGTTGCGCTACACTGGTGCCAAGGCCTTTATCGCCACTGAGCCAACCATTGCTGTGAACAACGGTATTGGGGCCCTTCCAGTCCAGATGATCTTACAGGCGCCAACGCTAGACTCACTCAAGGCGGTTTTACCCAAGTTCTTGAAGGATGCCCAAGCTAACCCTGCTTTCAGTTTTGTGGATGTCAACCTCAAGTTTAACAAACCAGAGCTGCGCATCCGCATCGATCGAGATAAAGCTCGCAACCTTGGTGTCGCCGTTCAGGATGTGGCCCAGACCTTGCAACTCTGCCTGAGTGAACAGCGGTTTGGCTATTTCATCATGCAGGGCAAACAATACCAAGTTATTGGCCAATTAGAGCGGGAAAATCGCTCTACTCCATTAGACCTAGCCTCTGTTTATGTCCGCAATCAGGCTGGTAAGCTCATCCAGCTAGATAATTTGGTAAACTTTGACGAGACCAGCACGCCACCCCAGATCTACCGTTACAACCGTTTTGTGTCAGCCACCGTATCTGCACAGCTAGCCAAAGGTACTAGTCTAGGCCAAGGTATGGAGGCGATGACTGCTGTTGCAAAGGCCAACCTGCCCGAAAGTTTTAGCACCGAGTGGAGTGGTCAAGCCCGGGATTTTAAGGATAGTAGTAGTAGCTTATTGTTTACCTTTCTGCTCGCCATCTTGCTGATTTACCTCGTGATGGCTGCCCAATTCGAGAGCTTTTTGTCGCCCTTCATCGTGATGTTTACGGTGCCTTTGGCCTTGCTAGGTGCGCTTGGGGCCCTATGGTATTACCACCAGACCTTCAATATCTTTAGCCAGATTGGCATCATTATGCTGATTGGCTTGGTGACCAAAAACGGAATTCTGATTGTGGAGTTTGCTAACCAGCAGATGCAACACATTAGCAGTGCCAAGGAGGCAGTAGCAGCTGCGGCCTTGGCTCGTTTCCGCCCTATCCTGATGACTAGCCTTTGTACTATCCTTGGCATTGCCCCGATTGCTTTGGCACTTGGTGCTGGGGCAGAAAGTCGGGTAAGTATGGGTATAGGGGTGATTGGTGGCATGACCATCTCGACCATCTTGAGTCTCTACGTTGTGCCTGCCTTATTCGCATTTATGGTACGGGATCGGTCAATTAACCAAGAAGCCGACTTATTGGCACCCAAAGCCGAACCACACCTTCAGGCCTAATTTTGGACGATCTTTGCCGTCAATAGCCTGTTTATTTGACCTAGGACTACATGCTTATAACTTGGTTCCTATGGTATGACAAACCACTAAAAATGAGACGATTAAGTTTGAAGTTTAGATCACCAATTGTCACACAGATGCGCAGGATATCAAGGCTCATGGTTTTGATCGGTATGTGGTTGGTTACAGAAAGTTTAGCGATTGGCCAGCCAACAACTCAACAAAAGACCAGCATTCCAGTCCTGACCAGAGAGCAAGCTGAAGCCAAAGCCCTTGAGGCTAATTATGGCATCACGCTCCAGAAGATTCTCACTACATCTGCGGAAGTGAATGTCAACCGTGGGCTAGCCGGTCAGCTACCAACCGTCACGATGGGAGCCGCACAGACCTATTCTAACAACTCCATACAGCAAGAGTTTAGCAACCCAGGTTCGTCACCAATCACCCGGTCAGGGGCTGGCACTACCGTCACCACCGGTAACGTTACACTCAACTGGACGCTATTTGACGGCATAGCCATGTTCATTAACTACGATAGGCTGAAGTTAATGCGGGATTTAGAGCAGGAACAAGGTCGTGCAACGGTGGAGTTAACCATGGCGCAGGTCCGTCTCGCATTTGATAACCTTTTGTTGCAGGACAAGAAGCGTGCTTTGTTGGAGGCTACGCTTGCCCTCAGCAAGGACCGCATGGCCTTAGCAGATCAGCGGTATCAGGTTGGCACTGGTAGCAAACTTGACCTATTAAATTCGCAGGTGGACTATAACACTGACCGCACGGCCCTGATGGCACAGGAGCAACAATGCACGCAAGCCCAAGCTGATCTCAATGTGTTGCTAGCCTTACCGTCGGAAACACCATTCATCGCCCAAGGCGATCTGGCACTCAAGGACTCAATCATTGAGACTAACCTGCCCGAGCAGCTCAAGTCTCATAACAACAACCTCAAGCTTGCACGTTTCCAACGTGAAGTTGCCTGGCAAGGGATCAAGTTGGCTAATAGTGCCCGTTATCCGCAGCTGAATCTGCAGGCTGGCTTCAACTACTCAGACCAAAGTTTCCAGGCGGGATTATTCAAACGCAATAGCAGCTATGGCCCCATCATTGGGCTTAATGCGACTTACAACCTGTTCAACGGCAACCGGGTCAGTACTAACATAAAGCAGGCCGAGCTTAATGCTCAATTTTCGGATGTGAGCCTTGCACAGGTAGAGCAACAGCAGATTGCAAGCCTATACAACGCCCTTTTGGCCTACAAATACAACCGCAAACTAGCCAAGGTCGAGGGCGAAAACCTGACGATTGCCAAGCAGAACACCAGTATTGCCCTTGATCGGTATAAGGTAGGACTGGCTCGCCCCATTGAGCTACGCGAAGCGCAACGCAATGAAGTCGCCAACGAAACTCGGTTGCTGGAGGCTCAGTTTCGGGTTCGGTCCAGCGAGATTGAGATACTCAGACTGGTCAGCATTAAGTAGTTGTATGCTGAGGTGCAATGGCATGTGAACATTCTGGGGCTCGTATAGGCTATTCATTGGTCCACCATTTAGGCCGCTTATATAGTTTGATGGAAGTCAGCATTTTAGATCCATTTAGATTTGACTATGCTTTCTACCGTCTTATTCTATCGCCCAAGCCAGATTCGCAGGTTGAGCTCCGCAATCAAAGGCATTTGTTTCGCCCTGTTGTTGGCCCCATTGTGGCTCAATGCCCAGCAGGCTAGCCCATCCGCTGAGGTTGGCCCCTACCAGTGGCAAAAGTCAACTACCGAACCCTACAGGGGCAAACAGGATGACATCTGTTTCGTGAACGAGCGCAAAGGCTGGTATGTCAATGGGGCTGGTAACATCTATCACACCACAGATGGAGGCACCACTTGGGTCAACCAAATCAACAAACCTGGGACATTTTTCCGGTGTATTGGTATGGTAGATAGTCTTGTTGGGGTGGCTGGCAACATCGGGACCGAATACTTCCCAAATGTGTCTGACACCATCCCGCTATACCGCACCGTCGATGGTGGCAAATCATGGACTCCAATTGATAAAAGTGCCATTAAGGGACCATATCCTAAGGGTTTGTGTGCCATCGAGGTCCTCAAGGTGCCCTTTGTGAACCATGGCAAGCTAGACTACAAGACCACCATTTATGCTGGTGGACGGGTAGGTACCCCTGCCTTTTTGCTCAAAAGTACGGATCTAGGTGCTACCTGGACCAGTCAGGACATGAATGGCCTTACCTCCATGATCCTCGATGTGAAGTTCTTGAACGCCAAAGAGGGCTTCATTTGTGGTGCTTCTTCGGGCGATGTGGCTGCCTCAAATGCAGTGATCCTCAAGTCGGAGGACGGTGGCAAGTCATGGAAAAAGGTCTATCAAAGCACCCGTCCCTATGAGCTGACCTGGAAAGGATCCTTCCCTACGGACAAGGTTGGTTATGTCAGTATCCAGTCCTACAATCCGGATACCACAGTCAAACAGCAAAACATCGTCAAGACTGTTGACGGTGGCAAAAGCTGGACCGAGCTACCATTAGTCAATCGCCAATGTCGTGAGTTTGGTGTCGGCTTTGTAGATGCGGACCGTGGCTGGGTGGGCACCCTTTGTGGTGGCTATCAGACCCTTGATGGTGGCAAAACGTTTACTAAAGTCCCCCTTGGCAATGCATGTAACAAGATACGCTTCATCAAATTGGCGGATGGGTCGAGCTTTGGTGCTGCCATCGGGGTGGAAGTAAGGACCCTCAGGATACCCAAGTAAGTTTGTCTCGACCTCCGATCAACTTCATCTTGGAGGTCTAACTCAGATTCGCACCAAAAAGAAAGGCCATCGGATCTAACGTTGGCCTTTTTTTGGTCAATAAATTCGTGCAATCGGCCCTTACTCCACCAACACCTTTTTCTTGGGATAAGTGAGCAAGTACTTCAGGGTAACTTTTTTGGTTTCCCCTGCCTTGAGGCTCAGGTCCCAAATGGCGATGCCAGTGTCGGGGATTAGGTTGCCTTTGGATAACTCTTTGACTTCTACCTTAAGCTCCTCATTGCCCGAAATGGGTACTACGTCCTTCAAAGATACTTTGATTACATCGCTGCGGTTGTTTCGGATGGTGGTCTCCCAGACATATTCCTTCTCGTTGCTTCCTTCTAAGATTGTGGGGCCCTTTTTCTTGACAGCTTTGTTAACACGTTTGACTGAGATGGCAGGGTCACGAGCCAAAGAGATTTGCAGTTCCTCGTCAGGTGAGTCAAACGAAGTGTGCTGGGTGCCAACAAATGATCCATCGAGGTAAATGCTGGCTTCTGCTGGCAGGAGGCTATAGCTTTCCCATCCACTGATGTAGGCCACTAAAAATGCAGCGGGATCAGACCTTGGCACACTGGCATATTCGTACCGTGCCTTAGCCTCCATTTGCCTAATCTGGATCCTTTGACCCTCATTACCTGACTGGATGTTGTATTTAAGGTCGATGTCATACTCAGTCGATATTGTGGTTTCGGAAACTTCAAAACTGGGTGCGACCACAGCTAGAGCCATCGACTCTTCTTTTGCCTCATCCATCATGGGGGCCTCCGTACCGAGAGATCTTGATAACTTGCGGCGCATAGCAGGCCTTGGCATATAGGTGCGTGGTGGCGCAGGATCCATCAAGTTGATGGTGTATGGCTCGATTCCAGGCACGGATCGGTTGGCGGATGGGGCAGTTGTGCTAAGTGTCAAGCCCACATTGCGCCAATTGATGCCAGTGGACTGGCGTACTTGTGCACGGTAGATGATTTTGATCGGCCCAAAACCTGGTGCCACTTTAAGGTCATAATGTGGTGCCCACCCTGCCTCGCTGATGTTATAGCTAACCTCAAAATAGACATCCCCGGCCTCTTCTGCCTGTAGGCTGACCTCTAGTTGTTGTTGGCTAGGGTTTAGGTTCTGGAGTGAATCCTGTTGCTCAGGTGTTAGTTCCGGTGTTTCAACGGGATCTTTGCCATAATCTGAGGACAGACCACCATTCCGGAGGTATTCGATATAAGCCTGTTTTTGCTGGATTTTGGTCGTTAAGTCTCGCTCTTGCTGGTTGTATTTGAGTCTTTTGGCCCGCAGCAGATTCAGCTTTACCTCGATATAGTCAAGGAACTGCTTTATCTCGAGCGTTGATAGTTTCCGATCCATATTCTGGTGCGCATGTAGAGCACTCAGTTGTAGGTCCACCTCTAACCGTAATTCCTGCACCTCGACTTTGGCAATATTGAGTCTATTAACCGTACCCTCCAGCTCCTTGATGATGGTTGAAATACCCTTTTGTTTTTTCTGGTTTGGGTTGACTTTTGGCAGGATAATGGCCTGACTTGGTTTATACCCTAACACAAATGCCTTGCCCTTGACTTTGATCTCGACCGAGTTGTAGTCATAGTTATTGGGCAGCCCCGTCAAGATCACCACTTGGTCACCTTTGGGGACTTTGGCTGTTGCTTCTGCCACTAATGTCGCACCACTAAGGAAAACCTTGGCGTGTTTGATTTTGGTCAGGGCTTTGATTGGGGCTGCTTTGATCTGGTATCCGCCGACATATAGCAGCACCAAAGGCAGCAAAAACAAGGATCTAAAAGCCAAGCGAAGAGACATGATCATAGGTATTGACAAAGTGAATGGCAGTGTAGGGACGGGTAAATGCCCTGACAGATGATGCGATAACGACCAACTAGGTTTGATATTGAACAGAAGGTGCGGGACTGTGTACCACCTCCATATGCACAATATAGTCATAGATATGCCGCTAAGTCAAGTTCCTAGCGCAATTCGGAGGCAGCAATCGTCTTTTCCCAGATCAATTTGCCATCCACTGCATGGATTCCGATTTTCATCTGGCGGTCTTTGGCAGGTCCTGAAAAAGAAAGGATACCAAAGTTTCGGTCCGTTACCAAGGTGTTAGGCATCCGGCCTGTGGTGGCTTCGTCCTCATCCTTACCTGGTTTGGCTGGTCCACTCGTGAGGGGCGATACGGTAAGGTCATATAACGGATAGGTGCCCAATCGCTCCATTTTGATCAGGTCTGTATGGTGCCGATCTCCAGATAGGAATAAGACCCCTTTGACCTTTGCCTTCTGGATCAGGTCTAAGAGCTCATTGCGTTCTTCGGCGTAGTTGGCATAGTTTTCGTGTGCAGCCACTGGGTTGAGGACCTGCCCCCCTATACAGACGATTTTGAATGTTGCCTTGCTATAAATTAGGTTATCGACCAACCATTGCAACTGTTGTTTGCCTAGATATGATTTTTCCCGACCAGTTTGGTCACCATTTGGGCTGCGATGATATCGGTCATCCATTAAGAAGAACTGCACATCATTGACCAGCGTTGTGCTCGTGATTCCACCATTGCCAACCGAATTGGTGGTTGGGTTGCACCAGAAGTCATTAAAAGCAGCCTCTGACCATGTTTTGCCTGCCCAGCTGCGGTCTGCATCATTGGGTCCGTAATCATGGTCATCCCAGATGGCATAATGTGGCGCGGCTGCTAACAAAGGCTGCAACAAAGGCTCGGATCTTGCCATTGTGTGCCTTCTGTAGAACCCATATTTGCTGCCAAAGTCCACCTCACGGCTGTATATATTGTCACCGAGCCAGACCATCGCATCAGGTTTGGCGGCATAGATGCTGCCAAAAATTTCCAGATTGGCCCCATACGGGGTTCCCGGCCGATCTACAGCTTGTTCAGGATGGTAATAGCAGCTACCAATGGCCACCTTAAAAGCCGGTGGGTCAGTTCGGAACTGCCAGAGTTTTTGGGTTTTGAACGTCGTTGGGTAGCTGAAATTACAGACCTTACCATTGATCAAGACCGTGTAGCGATAGAGCACACCATTGCTTAGCCCCACTGCCTGCGGTTTGGCTATGAAGTGATTCTCACTACCTGTGAGGATTGGTGGCGTAGTGCTGACTGCCTTGGCATTGCTATCAGGCCAGTATTTGATCTGGACGGTAGCCGCCTGTTTGGTCTGTACCCATAGCTGCGCCGTCTGCATCTCAACATGGCCCAGCATCGGCCCTGCTTTTAGGAGGGATTGTTGGGAATAGGAAGGCACCCATAGCACCAGAACAAGTAAAATGGCTGCAGTTAAAACCGAGCTGTAACGTAGCATCATAACTGCAATCTAGCTCTGGATTTGACCAAAGCAACCCTAATGTCGGGGCTAAATCCGACTCTAATATTATCGGCATGTTATATATTGGCAGGATGAATCGACTTGATAATATGCACGTTTTGTAATTATTGTAAAGGTTTTTGCGCTAAACAGTTTACGATACTACATGTTTTGTTCAAGCTTATTTTATAAAAGTCTATGTATTTTCGTTCATTCTATAATTGTGAGTCTAACGATCTTATGCTTTGTAGGGTTAGTCCCCTTGAGTTACTAATTCTATGAAATCTTGTTCAATAAGTGATAAAAAAGTTGGTGAAGTGCTACGAATATTCAGTATGTCAACATTAAGTGGTAGATCGCTTCCTTTAAAATCCGAGGATAGGTTTGTGGATAAATCTAGGTATAGTTTAACACAAATATCAATTGCTAAATCTAGGTCAGAACCCCATCTGCGTTGGCTTTTTGCGCGTGAGCCGAAAACGTAAACACGTGTTTGGACCGGCAAATGCTTTTGCAATATTGCCTTCACGATCTTGAGATGCCCTCGGCTTATTTCGATTCTTTCTGCTTGGAATGGAGTTGCCTCCATAATTACCTATTCGTTTAGGAGGCTGACCTCATAATTAGCTGGTCCTGAAGGTAATTCACTTCCACTAAAAAGGATGGAATATGGCCAAACACCATCTCTGCCTTTCCGCTGTCGTATGCATGACTTATAGTTCCTCTTTCTTTACGATATCCACGCCAAGCAACCACATCCCCACCCAACAGACCAAGCTCATATCCTCGCCTAATGACGGCATCAAAGTCTATCATCAACCTCGTTGGGGTTAGCAGCCAATAAGTTGATGTTACGCTTTAAGGTTTTGTAGGCTAACTCGTACGTAAACTCAAATGCCAGAACCGCTCCTGCCCTGAAATGGTGCCTAATTCTTGGTTCTGCTATGACCCTATCAGCGTTATACAGTTCAAGAGCTTCCTCTAGTTGGGCAATTGCCTTGTTTAAGGAAGTGAGGTCAAGGTTTATGGCTAATTTGTTCTATTGTTTAGCCTAAGTTACATATTTTTTTAGTTACTGATGTAATTAAAGACATTGACTTTCGAATTAGCTCAGCTTGTAAAATTTTATTATGCTAACATATTGCTTTGGTCGATCCAAACATCGACCTTATCCATCCAAACATCCCATGCGGCCTCTGCCTGACCAACCAACATGCCCTTTCCATTCATAGCTGTGGCACCATGGTTCAGCCCCTCTCTCATCAGCCTAGTCTCCACTGGGTTGTAGATTAGATCAACGATATGGTGTTGTGGACCCAATTCTTCTAGCGGAATGGGAAGTACATCCTCAACATTGGGCCAAGTGCCTACTGGTGTCGTATTGATAATTAGGCCATACTGACTTAAGGTACCTTCTAGGTCTAGGTACAGAACTTGTTTGGCTGTTTCGGCCTCTGAAAATGATCTAACAGCTAGATGGTATTCAAGTCCGATATCTGTCAGAACTTGTTTGACAGCCTTGGCAGCACCACCATTGCCGAGGACCAATGCTGGTTGGCTACCATCAAGCAAGCTGGGCCTGGCAGGGTCATAGTTGGACATCATGGATTGGCCGAACCCAACGTAGTCCGTATTATGCCCATACCACTGGCCCTCATGTTTGAAAATCGTGTTAACTGCACCAACCTTTTCGGCTAGCGGTGTCAGGCCCGCTAGGTACGGAATCACCGCCAATTTGTAAGGAATAGTTACGTTCAGCCCACCAAGGTCAGGCAGTTTCAGGATGTCAGGCAAGGAGCCGATTTGATCTAGCTCGATATTGCCATACTCATGGTCTAGCCCCTCGTCAATAAATTTCTGACGAAAGTAAGCCGACGAAAAGCTATGCTTAAGGCTACCACCTATGAGGGCGAAATATGACATTAGCGACCTGAGAAGTTAACCTGGAGCTTAGGCATTTTTAGTGCTGAACCTGGCTTTCAGGAACTGAAAAACGATGGGCAACACTGATAGCACCACGATGCCAACCCCTACCAAGGTTATGTTTTGTTTCACAAATGGGATATTACCGAAGGCATAACCTAGCGCTAAAAACGACCCAATCCAGACCACACCTCCTGTGAAATTGAAGAGTAAAAATCTAGAGTAGTTCATCTGTCCGATGCCAGCCACAAATGGAGCAAACGTCCGAACGAAGGGGACAAAGCGTGCAATGATGATGGTTTTACCGCCATGCTTTTCGTAAAAATCCTGCGCTTGCTGCAGGTAAGCCCGTTTCAGAAGCCGAGTATTGAGTTCAAAAGCCCGTGGCCCGATATATTTGCCAATGGAGTAGTTTACCCCATCCCCAAGGACAGCAGCCACTAACAAAAGGCCGAACAAAAATGTCACGCTTAGCTGGTCAGGATTTGCAGCAGCCAATGCACCAGTAGCGAACAACAATGAGTCACCAGGCAGGAATGGAGCCACCACAAGGCCTGTTTCTGCAAATATGATTGCAAACAGGATGATGTAGATATAGGTCCCATATTGGCTCAGCAAGCCTTGTAGGTCTGGGTGTAGGATGTCCATAATACTCATCATGGGGAGTAGTAAGTTGGGTTAATTCGTTCTGGCAGCAAAGCTAGTGCAATCCCTCCAAAACGAAGGATGGACTTCATGGCTATCAAGAAAAAGCCATGGCCACCTTGCAGGTTAACCATGGCTTTAGGTTGCATTAGTAGTCAATCTAGTCTGGTGTGGCTCAGATGCTGAAATGTCTAGGTATACAGCGGGAAGTCTTTCATCCAGCTGTTGATTTCGTCACGGATGCTCCGGATCATCGTATCATTGTCATGGTTCATAAGGACGGCGTCAATATAATTAGCCACTTTGACCATGTCAGCTTCTTTCATGTTGCGGCTAGTGAGGGCAGCAGTACCGAGACGCATACCACTCGTTACGAAAGGGGACTTGTCGTCAAACGGTACCATGTTTTTGTTGATTGTGATGTCAGCTTTGATCAGGGTGTTCTCAGCGAGTTTACCTGTAAGCCCCTTACTACGCAGGTCGATCAACATCAAATGGTTATCAGTGCCACCAGAAATGATGCTGTAGCCTTTTTCCACAAAGGTTTGGGCCATAGCAGCAGCATTGGCACGTACCTGCACGACGTAGTCATAGTATTCGTCTGTTAGGCACTCACCATAAGCTATGGCTTTGGCCGCGATCACGTGCTCTAATGGGCCACCTTGCGTTCCAGGGAATACACCCATATCCAGCAGGTTGCTCATTGGTTTGATTTCGCCTTTTGGGGTCTTTTGGCCAAATGGGTTATCAAAATCCTTACCCATCATGATCATGCCACCACGCGGCCCACGTAAGGTTTTGTGGGTTGTTGTGGTTACAAAGTGGCAGTGTGGCACAGGGTCATTAAGAAGCCCTTTTGCGATAAGGCCACTAGGGTGTGATATATCAGCTAGCAAGAAAGCATTGACCTGATCAGCAATTTGCCGCAGACGCACATAGTCCCAATCCCTGCTGTAAGCACTAGCACCGCAGATAATCAACTTTGGTTTTTCGCGAAGGGCAATAGCTTCTACCTTATCCCAGTCAATGAGGCCAGTTTCTTGCTCCACTCCATAGAAGCTTGGGCTGTAAAGTTTGCCGCTAAAATTGACGGGTGAACCATGCGTAAGGTGACCACCATGGCTTAGGTCGAAACCGAGGATTTTGTCCCCAGGGTTCAGGACCGCAAGCATAACGGCTGCATTGGCTTGAGCCCCAGAGTGAGGTTGAACGTTGACCCATGCTGCACCAAATAGCTCCTTCGCACGGTCGATTGCTAGTTGCTCCACCTGATCCACAATCTCGCAACCACCATAATATCGTTTGCCTGGTAGGCCCTCGGCATATTTGTTGGTCAGGACACTACCCATAGCCTCCATAACCTGACGGCTAGTGAAGTTTTCGCTCGCGATTAGCTCAAGGCCAGACTCTTGGCGGTGGGCTTCTTGCTTAATGAGGTCAAAGACGAGTTCGTCACGGGTGATTTTTGTGGTGGTTGTCAGCATATAGGTCTGGGCTTTATGGCCGGCCCAAAAGTCGTACATCATAGCCAGTTTACCAAAGATTGCTCAACTAGTGCCCTAAAGGTTAGCATGATCAAGGGCCTTTGCCCACGATTATGCTGACGTTATCATTAGCAAAATCAAGTACATGGGCCTAGTTTTGTGGTCCCACATTTTACTACCGCCCTTGTCTCGTCAGAAACTCCCTCGCTTTGTTGCCAACCAAGCTGCCAACAACATCATCCAGGATGGTAAACCTGAGTATCTTACCATTAAAGGGAACTGGCACAAGGACTTCTTCCGGAATCAGAACCCCATCGTTTTGGAGCTAGCTTGTGGCAGAGGCGAATATTCAGTCGGATTAGCAGAGGCCTATCCAGACAAAAACTTTATCGGGATCGATATCAAGGGAGGCCGCATCTGGAAAGGCAGTCAGTATGCATTAGCCAATGGTTTACACAATGTTGGGTTTCTCCGGACTTTTATCCAGAATCTAGATGTGTTTTTTGCCCCTAGCGAGGTGTCCGAGATCTGGATCACTTTCCCTGACCCAAGGCCCAAACAGCGCCATGCTAAACGCCGCCTGACACACCCTAGGTTCCTGCAGATGTACCAACAACTGTTGGTTCCTGAGGGGGTTATCCACCTAAAGACTGATAATACAGGCCTGTTTGACTACACCTTAGACGTCCTAAAACTGCTACCGACTGCTGGTTTGGTTAGTACTTTTGATCTTTACCACTCTGCCTGGCAAGATGACCATAAAGGCATCCAAACCAATTTTGAGCAAAAATTCACCGCCTTGGGTCAGCGAATCAAATACCTGAGATTTGGAATCGATGCTGCGGTACGCAACCTCGATTTTGATAATGCAGTGAGCACTAGCGAAGCCTGGCAAGAGACTTATGACTTTGCCCCAACAGATGCTGCAAAGTTGTTGCACTTAGCTGATGAGTCTGCAGACTGACGTTAAACAAATACCTTAGTTGCTACACTAGCACAATCTTGCTGATCTGCTGTTTGACTATTGTTCTAGGCTAGAACTATTTTGATCTTACATCTAGGCCATAAATCAACCTGTATCACATTTGGTTGTGTTAGCAAAAGGATAGCATTCCCCTTTGTCCAAAAAATCTTATCTTGCGCAACACCAAAGTTGTAACATCGAATAGCTGATTTAGGTACATAATAAGCGGCACACATCTGGCTAATATGCCAGAAGTCAGGTGTCAAGCAGGTGCCCCCAGCCTAATCAGATCATCCCAACCTATGAGCCAATCTAAACCTAGTGGTTCCTTATTTCAGGCCATCACCGAGCCAATCAATACGCTTGCTAATCGTATCTTTAGTCAACAACCTGGTCTTTTGGCCGAGAAAGTTCTCGATCTAGTCCACAAAAGCGACTACATCAGTCGTGATCTAAGCTGGGTTCAGTTCAACTATCGGGTCTTGGCTCAAGCTCGCAACCTAGACCGCAACATTTGGGAACGCCTCAAGTTCTTGGCCATCACGGCTAGCAATTTTGACGAGTTTTTCATGATCCGAGTAGGTAGCCTGTACAACTACCTAGACTACAACCGTGAGCGGATTGATTACAGTGGCCTTCGTGAAAAGCCATTTAAGTCTGCCCTCTTTACGGCTGCGCACGAGTTTAGCGAACAGCAAAATCTCCTATATGTCGAGGACCTTGAGCCTGAATTTGCAGCCAATGGTTTTGCTATCGCCAAATTGACTGAGCTGGACGAAACCGAGATGGAGCGGACCTATATGTTCTTCAAACGGACCGTGTACCCCATGCTCACGCCAATGAGTTGGGATTTGTATCACACTTTCCCAATCCTGAATAGCAAGGCTCTTACTTTTGGCGTCGTAACCCAAAATGTGGATGACCAAAAAAATCCACAGCGGCTTTCCTTTGTCCAGATACCTCAAAACTTGCCACGTTTCTACGAGATCACCCGTGGGGACAAGATTTTGTTTATCCCTCTAGAGGAGATCATCAGGTGGCAGATGCCCAAACTGTTTAAGAATATCGAAATCAAGTCTGTCAACTTGTTCCGGATCTTGCGTAATGGTGATATCTCCATCGAGGAAAGTGATGACTTAGAGTCTGACTTTGCTGAGGATGTCAAACGCCGTTTGGCAGGTCGGCGCACAGGCCGTGTGGTCCGGATTGAGGTAGAGGACAACTACAGCTCCTACCTGATGAAGATCCTGCGTCAGCGCTGGGACATCGACTATGACAACATCTTTGTTGTACCGAAATTGATGGACTTTACGGGCCTTTGGCAGATCATCAACCATCCTGATTTTAAGGAGGATATGCCGATCATGCCACACAGTGTTCCACCGATGGGTGTGGCCAAAGGTTTTGAGCGGGATATGTTTGAGGTTTTGCGGAATCAGGACATCATGCTCCACCATCCGTATAACAACATGGATCCGTTGATTGCCCTGTTGGAGCAAGCAAGCGAGGACCCTAATGTGCTTTCGATCAAGCTAACGATCTACCGCTTAGGTAAAAACTCCCGGATCGTGAATGCGTTGGATAAGGCCGCCCAGAATGGTAAATATGTCTCCGTCCTATTTGAGGTCAAGGCCCGATTTGATGAGGAAAACAACATCCGCGAGGCTAAAAGGCTGGAGAAGGCTGGTTGTTTCGTGATTTATGGCGTCGGTAGTTTCAAGACCCATACCAAACTATGCCTCATCGTCCGTAAAGAGGATGACAAGGTCACGCGCTACGTCCACATGAGCAGTGGCAACTATAACGAAGCCACCAGCCGTATGTACACGGACGTCAGCATCTTGTCCACAAATGAGGTCTATGCAAATGACATCAGTGAGTTTTTTAATGTTATCACAGGCCACTCCATCCCGGACCGTTATCAGTACCTGATTACGGCACCTCGGGATATGCGTACCCAGCTATTACAGCTAATTGCTCAGGAAGCCGAGAATGCGCGCCTTGGTTTGCCTTGTGGCATCGTCATCAAAATCAACTCCCTTGAGGACAAGGATAGCATCGATGCACTCTATGCCGCTAGCCAAGCTGGGGTACCTGTCAAGCTGATCATTCGTGGCATTTGCTGTTTGCGCCCACAACGCCAAGGCCTTAGCGAGAACATCATCGTCAGGAGCATTGTGGGTGAGTATCTGGAGCATACACGCCTCTACTACTTCCATAACAATGGCAACCCCAAGATATTTGGTGGCAGTGCTGACATGATGGTCAGGAGCTTTGACCGCAGGGTTGAGTCCTTGTTCTTAATCGTGGACGAACAAGTCAAACGGCAGGCCATCAATATTTTGGCCTACAACTTCCGTGACAATGTCAACTCGTTCGAGATGACCGAAAGCGGCGACTATATTGCAATCACCCCTAAAACGGCTGAAGATGTGTTTAATATCCACCGCCAGTTCTACAAAGTGAATGAAGCAGACGTAGCTGAGGCTAGTTTGTTTTGAAGATAAGATCTTTTGATCCAGATCATCTTCCGCTCGCCCGCTAGCCTTCTTGCTAGGGCGATTGTCACCTAACACATCATTGCCTTCTATGGCCCTCAACCTTGAGCCTAACAATAAACCCAACTATCAGCTGATCGGCTTTGGTTTGGTTATGTTGTTTTTTATGCAGCGCCTAGCCTTGTTTGATCAGGACGAAGCCGCATACGCAGGGTTTGGCCTTATGATGGAGCGAACGGGGGACTACCTAGTACCTGACTTTTTGTGGTCAGAGCCGCATCGGAAAACACCGCTCCATTTCTGGATGATTGCAGGGTGTTTCCGCCTTTTTGGTGCCAACGAGTTTGCCCTCCGCATCCCAGCCGCCTTGAGTTTGATAGGTACTTGGCTATCCATCTGGTGGTTGGGGCCGCCCTTGTTTGGCCAACGCGTTAGCCGAAATGCAGGCTACTTAATCATGGCCTCACTGCTAGCTTTGGTCTATGGGGGGATCTCATTTACTGATGGGCCATTGATGTTATGTCAAACAGTGGCAGCCTTGGCCATCCTTCGGCTCTACAAACGACATAACTGGTGGATGGTGCTAGTCCTTTGGTTGGCGACCGCTGCTGGTGGGTTGGTAAAAGGCCCACCTATTTTTATCCTTACCATCGGCATGTTGGGGCTGATTTGGTTGGCTGTCCTACTCGGCATTGACAAAAAAATCCGGCAACTACCAGCTTATGCCTCGGCACCCAATCCGTGGTGGACAATGGTCTGGGGTGGGGTGGTGCTATCTGCCATGTTTCCACTGCTTTGGTGGGGCTACCTTTGTTGGCAGCAGGACGATGGGGTTTTCATCAGCTGGCTTTGGGACTGGTACGTAACAAAACGGGCAGGTGGGGCTGTCTGGGGACAAACAGGCCCTCCTGGATATCATTTGCTGATCATGGGCCTCAGTTTCTTGCCTGTATTGGCTTGGTATCCTGGGTTGGTGAGGCAGGGTTTTTTATCCTTGAAACAGCAGTTATTCCGGACTAACCCCAATGTATTTCTGCTATTAGTTTGGTTAATCCCGGGCTGGTTCTTCTACGAGATGCAACTGAGCAAACTGCCCAGCTATGCCCTAGGAGCTTATGGGGCCTTCGCCCTTGCACTTGCAACCTACCTTGACAAATCACCCCGATATACCAAGCTTGGTCTCATAGCCCAGACCGTTTTATTGGTTGTTTTGACGATTGCCATCATCGGCCTTTCGCTCTTTATTGTCCAGAATCTGATGCGGACTCCCAATTCCTCAATCATTGAGGTGGTGCTGGCAAGTGTCGGTGTTGTGAGTGCTTTGTTTTCGGGCAGGTTGGCCTTTAATAACCTCAACGTCTTACGTGGATTACCTATCGCAAATGATCCTGACCCTGCCTATTACGTCATGCAGATCATGATGATGCTCTCGATGATCCCCGTCCTGATGCACCAATTGGATCCGTTGCGTGGCACCACCAAGATCGTAGCCAACAAGATTGCTGCTGCTCGCAAACCTAACGACCAACCTGTCTTACTGGCTGCCAACTTTAGCCAGCCGAGCTTGCCATTTTACTTGGCTGTCAAGTTTGTGCCCTACCAATATTTAGAGCCTGCGGACCAATCGATCAAACATCTTGATAGCTTGGCATCCATCCATAAGGTCTGCACCATGGTTTGTGATAAGGATAAATACAAGCAATTACTAGCCGTGCCATCTAGCGTGTTGCTTGGTGCTGAGATTGATAGCCTAAGCGGCTTTGTGACTGACCGTAGTGGTGGTTCGCAATACTGGATCATCCGGACTAAAGTAAGATAGGCTTAGACGGTGACCAGTTTGCTACTGGACTTACACTTTGACTATGATGCCTTTTCGTTTGAGCAATAGCCCTAGCATAATTGCCAACACTACTAAAAACAGAGGCCAAACTAATGAGTTGAGATAAGGGTAGGGGCTTAATGCCGACACCCCCTTCATGAACCAACCGACGACTTTGGTGCCACCCAAGCGCATATTCCAGAGGTGTTCGGATAGCTCTGCCAAGGTGTATATCAGAATTGGATTCAGCCCAATGGGCCTAAAGTAGGTCCAGATCCAGGCCCAGCGGTCTGTATCCTCGGCCCACTTGAGCAAATTGAGCAACAGGATTGAGATAGCCCCTGTAGCAAAGACAAATGTGGGGCTCCAGAGCAGTTTGTTGGATGGCAGCAGTTGTGTCAGATGTAACACCAAGGCCAAAGTCCCGAGCCCCAATGCTACACCGATGGTAGAAGATAGTCCACTGGCGCCTCCTAGCCGATACTGATGCCCGACCCAGAGGCCCAGCAATCCCGTCATGATGGATGGCAAGGTTGATAATAGCCCTTCAGCTTCTAGTGGTTTAGTGCCGCCATAAACATGGTTGCCAAAAACCAGTTGGTCTAGCCATGCATACCAATTGCCTTCAACAGGTTGCGTGGGCCAGTGAAGCAACATCGTGGCCCCAACCGTGACAGCTGTCCCATAAATCAACCAATGGCGTGGCTGGGTCCAGAGGTAGGCCCAAGTTACAGCCACATTCACAAAAGCAATACGCTGCAAAACGCCCAGCACCCTAAAGCTATCTAGGTGATGATCCCACAACAGATTTAATGTTAGGCCTATGGCAAACAGTTTGGCCGACCGAATAAGGCTCTTGTTCAGGATAGTTGACCTTGAAACCCCTTTAGCCATTTGACCTCCAACCGATAAAGCCATGCTAACCCCCATTATGAACAGGAAAGACGGAAAGACAAGGTCCGCAAATGTTAAGCCATCCCAGTTGGCATGTTTCAGGATCGGGAAAGTGTTGCGCCAATCACCTGGGTTGTTGACCAAGATCATACCTGCTATCGTGAGGCCACGGAGGGCATCGAGAGACAGCCATCGACCAGAGGATGGTCTGGAGGTTGTCATAAGCTGATTACGGATTTCGAAAGCCTTGCTTTTTCTGCCATAAAGGCCATCCTGTGGCTTTCGACCGATACATCGATCGTACTAGTGAGTAATTTCGGGTTGTTGCCACGTACAGCATCGGCAAAGCTTCCTATTAGGCCCATATCGCCACCGCCATGTCCCGAGCCTGCATCACCACCAAGTTCTGACGATCCGTAGCTGGTTTGTTTGTTGGTCAGAAAATCCGTTATCACAAACTCCTTCATATCGCCCTCCAGATATCCTCTTGTGCCCATAACACGGGTTTTGCGCATTCCCATTCCTTGTTCAGGGCTAAAGGCGCTCATTGTAAAACTGCCGGTGGCCCCTCCTTCAAACTTCATTTGGACAACTTGATGGTCCACAACGTCATTGTCACAATGATAAACACATCGACCATAAGGCCCTTCTTTAAGAGCCTTCATCCGACCCTCTTGGCTCAGATCCTCGGTGATTACCGTAACAGGCCATCCTTTACGCTCTGGCTTGAGGTATAGCCGCATGGCCGAATAAGGACAAGTGGCCTCCACAGCGCAACCATCTGTACAACGTTTGTTACTTCCGGCTGGGGCGTTAGAGGCTTTGAAGTGCATGAGGCTACCGAACGAGGCAACTTCTTGGCATGGTTTGTCCACCAACCACCGCATGATGTCTAGGTCATGACAAGACTTGGCAAGCAACATAAAACTACTTTCGGATTCCTTGCGCCAATTGCCCCGCACGTAGCTATGGGCCATATGCCAATAGCCAACTGGCTCAAAGTGATCTATCGAGACAACATCTCCCATTACACCAGATGCCATGATCTCCCTCAGTTTTTTGAAGTAGGGACCATATCTTAGGACGTGGCACACTGCAACCATTACGCCTGCTTTTTTGGCGGCTTTGGCAATGTCTTCACACTCTTGCATGCTGGTGCTGATTGGCTTTTCGAGCATCACATGGTACCCCATGCTGATCGCCTTCATGGCTGGGGCATAATGTAGTTTGTCTGGTGTACTTATCAAGACCGCATCTGCCCATTTAGGTTTTTTGAATACGTCTTCCCATGTATTTAGGCAGGCATCTGCAGGGATGTTATACTTCGCCGCATATCCAGTCCTGCGCTCTTGAATTGGCTCAGCTACACCTATAATTTTGAGGGCTTCGGGATGACTTTGGGCATATTTGCTGTAGGCATTACCCCTATTGCCGGCCCCAATGCAAATGATTGTAGCAGCCTGAACCTCTCGGGCGAGCACTGGTTGGTATTCTCCATCTTCGATCTTGCTTACCTCCAGTTCTTTATTGATTCTGTCAGCTTTGGCTTTGTTAGCTAGCGTCAGGGATCCGGTGCCTAGCACAGCAGCAAGGGCACCTGTGCGGGTCAGAAATTTTCTTCTTTCCATCGTGGTATAAAGCGTTTTTATGTGTGGTTATGTTCGCCTTGCTAGATAATAAACTTTAGTAGCCCACACAACGATGGCATCAATTGTCCATAAAACAAAAACACCTTGGCATTACTACCAAGGTGTTTTTATTCAGTATTGACTAACCAATTTGGTCGGTTGCGTGCTTAGGGGATGATACTACATCATGCC
The DNA here is from genome assembly GCA_027490155.1 of Cytophagaceae bacterium. GTDB lineage: Bacteria > Bacteroidota > Bacteroidia > Cytophagales > Flexibacteraceae > CANHWS01. Next base: position 97,278 of record JAIXYP010000005.1, read on the forward strand.
ACCCATACCGCCACCACCACCAGGCATAGCAGGCTCTTTCTCTTCCGGATCATCAGCGATGATACACTCGGTAGTGAGCAACAGACCAGCGATGCTAGCTGCGTTTTCTAGGGCAAGACGTGTTACTTTGGTTGGGTCGATGATACCAGCCTTGAAGAACTCTTCGTAGCGGCCATCACGGGCGTTGTAGCCATAGTCACCTTTGCCAGCCTTGACAGCAGCTACGACTACCGAACCTTCGCCACCAGCATTGCTGACGATGATACGGAGCGGTGCCTCAAGTGCTGTGCGAACGATGCTAACACCGATCTGTTCGTCATCATTATAGACCTCGACATTGGCCAAAGCCTCTATCGCACGGATTAGCGCAACACCACCACCAGGGACGATACCTTCTTCGAGGGCAGCGCGTGTAGCATGGAGGGCGTCATCGACACGGTCCTTTTTCTCTTTCATCTCTACCTCGGTAGCAGCACCGATGTACAAGATGGCAACTCCACCAGCAAGCTTGGCTAGACGCTCTTGCAGTTTTTCGCGATCATAGTCGCTTGTTGTGTTCTCGATTTGTTGTTTGATCTGGGCAATACGCGCCTCAATATTTTCTTTGGCGCCAGCACCGTTGACAACTGTTGTGTTGTCCTTATCGATCAAGATTTTTTCGGCTGTACCAAGGTCTGTCAATTTGACGTTCTCGAGCTTCAGGCCAGTTTCTTCGCTGATGACAGTACCGCTGGTCAGGACAGCAAGGTCCTCCAACATTGCTTTGCGGCGATCGCCAAAGCCAGGAGCTTTAACGGCACATACTTTCAAAGCACCACGGATTTTGTTTACGACAAGTGTAGCAAGTGCTTCACCGTCAACATCTTCTGCAACGATCAGCAATGGGCGACCTGTCTGAGCGACTGCCTCTAGTGTTGGCAACAGCTCTTTCATGTTACTCACCTTTTTGTCGTAGATCAAAATGAATGGGCGATCAAGATCGGCCTCCATTTTCTCAGGATTGGTCACAAAGTATGGACTCAGGTAGCCACGGTCGAACTGCATACCCTCTACCGTTTTGACTTCGGTTTCGGTACCACGTGCTTCTTCGACAGTGATGACACCATCTTTACCGACTTTGTTGAAGGCCTGGGCAATCAGTTTGCCGATTTCGGCGTCGTTGTTACCAGAGATGGTAGCAACATTAGCTACATCTTGACCACTGATGCTGATGGTTTTGGCTTGGCTGCGTAAGTTTTCCACAACTTTGATGACAGCACGGTCGATGCCGCGCTTTAGGTCAGTTGGGTTGGCTCCGCTTGTGACAGACTTGATACCTGCACCGTAGATAGCTTGAGCAAGGACGGTAGCGGTAGTAGTACCGTCACCAGCTTTGTCAGCAGTTTTGCTTGCAACTTCTTTCACCAGCTGGGCACCCATGTTTTCCATTGGGTCTTTCAGCTCGATGTCTTTAGCGACTGTCACACCATCTTTGGTGATGGCAGGTGAGCCAAATTTTTTGTCCAAAATGACGTTGCGGCCACCTGGTCCTAGGGTTACCTTCACGGCATCAGCAAGTGTGTCAACGCCTTTTTTTAGTTTTTCGCGCGCAGCGGCGTCAAAATATATTCTCTTAGACATGGGGTCTAATTAGTTTGAGGTTTGAAGGATAATGTTGGTTGGGGCAATGGAGAGATGTCTGGTGCTTGCCCTTCACTGGAAGGCTGAACAAGACATCGATGACACTATAGCGTTCCGAAAATGTCGCTTTCTTTCATCATAAGGTACTCAGCACCTTCGATGGTGATTTCTGTGCCAGCATATTTGCCATAGAGCACTACATCACCAACTTTCACGCTCATAGGCTCATCTTTTTTACCGCTACCGACAGCAACGACTTCACCACGTTGTGGTTTTTCTTTTGCACTGTCAGGGATGATGATGCCAGAAGCAGTTTTTTCTTCGGCAGGTGCAGGCTTAACCAGCACACGGTCAGCTAGAGGTTTGAATGTAATGGTTGACATAAACACAGAGCTTTTAATGCTTAACTCCGTATTGACCTTAGCACAACCTGTGCCACGCCTCTGTTTTTACTACAAATAACTAGTAAAAATTTGATTTAACAATTTGTAAATCAGTTATTTAGCATGCAATTAGGTCTGCCAATTGCAATCCGGCAATGTGTCAACAAGGCTGTAAATTTGGCAGAATTGGCGTTCCAGATTGCACAAAGTGTCAGTCATTTTGGATCAAGTCTAGCCCTCATTGGCCTACCCTTGGTATCTAACAAAGGGTTATAAGGTTGGGTATCCTATTTGCTTGGCAACTGTTTAGCCTTGTTTCAACATTATTCTGGATAGGGCTGAGACATATTGAGGCCAAATGCAGGTACCTTTGCATTTTGAGCCCTTGTTGTTAAGCTGGCTTGGCTTTGGTAAACCATGTCGTTACCTTACCAACCAGCCGATTGCCAGCTGGGCAAATGCCTGGCATACATAACCCTAATGAGCAAAAGCGTAAAAACCGCCAGCGGCAAAACCAAATCCGCACCAGAGCCAGAGGTAACCGTATATGCGCCAGAAACCCCGAGGCTGGCTTTGTTGCGTATGGCTGCGGTTGGAGGCTTGCTGACAGGAATTGCCTGTTTTTTGTTTTTCTTGATCGTAGCCTGGGTAGGTGAGATCAATCCTCTAACTCCGATTCGCTATCTGGACGCAGGCTTGGTCATTTTGGGATGCGTTTTTACGTTTTGGTATGTCAAAAACGCCCGTGCGTTTGGTCGATTCCAGTTTTGGGAAGGTCTTTTCATGGGTTTTGTACTGACCTTGGTTTCCGCCTTGATCACTGGTTCTTTGACGTTTGGCTACTTGCAGTGGTTCGCCCCTGAGGTTCTGACCGAGTATGTCAGTTGGAGTGTTGAAATGGCCATCAAGATGCATGACCAGACCTTGGAGCACTTTTCTGAAGCTGGTTATCAGGACCAACTCCGAAGCCTGAGAATGATCACTGCTAGCGATATCTTTCAGGACATCCTGATCAAAAAGCTAATTACTAGCATCATAATTGTGCCCATCTTAGCCGCTATGATGCGCCGCACTGTTTTACAATTTCGGCCGTAGCATTTTAGTGCTTTTTTATTGCGATTGCACAAGTTTATTGGCCCAATCCCCGCCTTATCCACACCTTTGTACTTATGATTTGTTCGTTTTGCGGTCGCACCAAAAAAGAAGTTGCCCTGATGGTTTCGGGGAATGATGCCCATATCTGTAATAACTGCATCGAGAAAGCCAGCCAGATCCTGGAAGAAGAAAATCGAACCCGTGTTAAGGGTGCTGCAGGTGGTAAGTTTTCGCTAATTAAACCGGTGGAGATGAAGGTTTTCCTTGATGATTACGTCATCGGACAGGACGAAGCCAAGAAGGTTCTGAGCGTTGCCATTTATAATCACTATAAGCGGCTCCAACAAAAGAAACAGCCCGATGATACTGTCATCGAAAAGTCTAATATTATCATGGTAGGCGACACCGGTACAGGCAAAACCTATCTGGCCCGGACAATAGCGCGGAAGCTTCAGGTACCATTCTGTATTGCTGATGCTACCGTTATTACAGAAGCTGGCTATGTCGGCGAAGACGTCGAGACTATCCTGACCCGTTTGCTCCAAGCTGCTGACTATGATGTTGCTGCTGCTGAGCGGGGTATCGTTTACATTGACGAAATCGACAAAATTGCCCGTAAGGGAGACAACCCAAGCATCACCCGTGACGTCAGTGGCGAAGGTGTACAACAGGCCTTACTCAAATTGCTGGAAGGATCCGTTGTCAACGTACCACCTCAAGGAGGCCGTAAGCACCCTGAGCAAAAGCTGGTCTCGATCAATACTGAGAACATCTTGTTTATCTGCGGAGGTGCCTTCAACGGCATCCAACGCCATATTGCTAATAGGCTCAACCAAAATCCGATTGGGTTCTCGGCCAGCTATAGCAAAACGGAAGATATTGACCGAGATAACCTTAACCAGTATATTACTTCCCAGGATCTCAAGACCTTTGGCCTCATTCCCGAGCTCATTGGCCGCCTGCCGATTGTGACTTTCCTGAACCCACTTGACAAGGCCTCACTGACCAAGATCATGACTGAGCCTAAGAACTCTTTGACGCGCCAGTACGCCAAGTTGTTCCAAATGGAAGATGTCGAGCTTACCTTCACCCCGGAGGCTCTAGAAGCCATTGTAGATAAAGCAATGGAAAACAATCTTGGTGCACGTGGCCTCCGCAGCATCTGCGAAGCCATCCTGACTGATGCGATGTTCGAGATTCCATCAACTCGCAATATTCGTAAACTTGAGATTGACAGGCCTTATGTCATGGAGCGCCTGCACCATGGCAAGTTCGGCGCTAAGCTCAAAGTTGCCTAAGCCAATAGATTAGCAGATTAGGACAGTTGCTTTTGTCCTAATCCCAACCACCCAAACCAAAAGGTCAGGACCAACCATTAGTTGTTTGGTTTTGGCCTTTTTTGCTAATACTGTGGGGATGAAACTGACACTACACTCAGAGGTTTTCTATAAATGGCTTGTCAAATATCGCTTGGTTGTTTGACGAGTCGTTGCCATCACCTGGATAGGGCTATTTGCTTTGGGCAATTTGGTTTACCGTTAAGTTTGAGTCTTTACCCGCGCTCAATAGCGCTGGCAAGGCTTTGGTATCACTCGGTATCGTCTTGACCTTGTTCCTGAACTTCACCACGGCGGTGAAGGGTGAGGCGGGTAAGGCAACGAATGCGGACGATCAAATACAATACCAGCGACCTAGCAAAGCAATGCGTTTAGTCGAACAATCTGTTTTGAGGATTTCTAAGCTGTTGAACAGTGGCTTGCAGTGTCTTTCGAGAATCTGGGACTACCTCATCTTACCCCGCTTAACCAAGTAAGGTAACAATACTTGGTCTATACCCCCATTGATATCAGCCTCTACAAAGTCGATTTTGTACTGATGGCACTTCAGTGTCAGATCCTGCCTAAAGGTTTTCATGGCTGCTTGGTAGTGAGCCTGGAACTGGCTCGGTACCAATTTCAGTTTATCCCCTGTTTCTGCATCCACGAACTCGTACGGACGCTGTTCGAACTCGAGCTCAAGCTCGGTAGTCCGGTCCGCAATGTGGAAGAGCAATACCTCGTGTTTGTTGTGCTTTAGATGATTGAGTGCACCAAACAAATCAGCATCATCTGCATGGTCATAAAAGTCCGAAAACACCACAATCAGTGACCGTTGGTGCGTTCGCTCGGCCATGGCATGCAGGACCTCGCTCAATTTGGTGGTACCATGGCTAGGGATAGCATCCACCAGGTTGGACAGTTGACCCAACACCTTCTGGAGGTGCAAACCACTACTTTTGATAGGTGTCTCTAGCTCTATGTCTTGGGCAAAGGTGCTGATCCCGACTGCATCTCGCTGGCGTTGTAGTAAGTAGCTGAGGCAAGCAGAGGCTATAGCAGCAAAGGCAATTTTACCTTTGGTCTCAGTAGGGTAGTACATGCTAGCCGAGGCATCAATCAGCAGCCTGGCTCGCAAATTAGTTTCCTCTTCGTAGCGCTTGGTATACAGTCGATCGGTTTTGGCAAATACTTTCCAGTCGATGTTGCGGGTTGCCTCGCCGCTATTATAAATTTTATGCTCGGCAAACTCGACCGAAAAACCATGATAGGGGCTCTTGTGCAGGCCTGTAATAAATCCCTCAACCATTTGTTTGGCCAAGAGCTCGAGGTTGGCATATTGGCGCAGCAGGGCCAGATCAATCTTCATGTGCCTAATATCCTAAAAAATGCTTCGGCCCACAACTAAATCTCAATTTGAGGCCTTTTTTGCAGGTGTAGCGAAAGCACTAGTCGTTGAAGTTATGCCGACGGTACCGCAGCAGCAAAGCCGAGTGCCCCAAATCTTTGAGTCGTCGAACAGCTTTTGGTGTTTGTTTGGGTGTCACAAATTGGCCCACCAACACCCGATAGAACATCATCCCATGGTCCTCCCTAGGTTCGATTACTACAGGGGTGAAGCCTTGGTCCTCGAGGTTTCGTGCAGCGTCTAGGGCGTTTTCTAACATCCCATAGTTGTCTGCATGCAGACAAATACCGGATAACAAAAGCTCCTCACCGACGGAATTGTAGTATCGGTTATTTTTGAATTGACCTTCCTGTAACTCCTGATAGGTAAGGCTTGGCGGGACTATGAAACTGCCAGTATCAGGCGCAGCATTGTTCGCCAACAGACTCATTCTGGCGTCCCGCACCAACAGAGGAGTATATATAACCTCAAGGCTAACTGGCGCAATGCCTCTGCCAACCATCCGGAGCTCTTTTGCAGCTGCTAATGACAGGTCAATGACACGACCTTTGCCGAATGGCCCCCTATCATTGACTCTGACAACGGTGCTACGGCCATTAGCTGTATTGGTAACCCGAACCATACTGCCAAAAGGCAGCTCACGATGCGCACAATGGAATCCGTAAGTGTCGTGCCGCTCGCCCGAGCTGGTTTTGTGGCCATGCAGGCGCTTACTATAATAGGATGCAAGGCCACTCCCAGCCTCCTGAGCTAGTGCCCCAATCGGCCCTATCAGCGCCCAGAACAGGGTCTGGAAAAGGATGTAGATCTTTTTTTTTGTCATGGGCCTTTGATGATAAGCCACTGCCAACCTCAGTAGCGGCCAGCTTAGTCATTGGCATGAGATGGTGGTCAGTTGTTGCTATCCTCCGATCGTATCTGATATATGAGTATGACATCAACAACCACGGCTCCCTTGCAAACCTTGTGCCAAAGCCACAATAAGGTTACTTTCTGTCCTTTAAGGCTAGTCTGTTGGGTTAATAGCTGCAAATTTACCTGCCATCAGACATTGGTGCCGTTTTCCTTATATTAAGTAGCTAATGCTGATACTAGGAAGCATGTTTGCATTGTCTGCAGGCCAAGCACACTACTTTGTTGTATCTTGCTATGGCTCAATGATAGATCTTATGAAAACTCCTAATAAGCACAATCTCGATCAACCATTACAACTTCAGGGACGTACAACACAACCACGCCGCTTAATCAGGATGGTACGAAGGGTGATTGGTGTTTTGGTGACCCCAGTTGCATTGTTAGTTATGGTCACCAGCTGTAGTAACTCAGTCGAGCAAGGGCAGTCTGGCCTTGCGATCAAGAACCCGCTGATATTTGGTAGCCCTGGCCTAGAGGTGTTGCCACCAGGTAGGCACTATTTGGCACCAACATCTAGCTTCAAGGTTTATGACATGAGGCCTTTTAAGGTAAGCGAAAGTTTTGATGACATGATCACCAAGGACAACGTTCCAGTCGACTTCTCTATCCACCTGACCCTGAAGCTCAACCCTGCAGGGGTAGCCACATTGTTTAAGGAGTTTGGTGACGAGTGGTATAACGCCAACATCAAAGAGTCGTTCAGAACTGACGTGCGCAACGCCTGTAAGGAGTTTTCGATGCAAGACCTGACCACCGACGCCAAGGTGTCGGAGTACATGACAAGTTTACTTCAGGCTAGTCTATCGAAGATGTTGATCACCAAAAAGATTCCGATTTTCTTGGAAGGCATCGAGATTGGTAAGGTCAATCCGCCGAACCAAGTAATCGAGGAGATTGCCAACACAGCTGTAGCGCAGCAAGCGCGTGCCACTGAAATCCAGAAACTGGAGCGTGAAAAAGCCCGTGAGCAAACCGAAAAGCAACGTGCGACCTCAGATAAGGCATATATGCAATCCTTGGCCATCACTCCAGAGCAATACATCCAACTTCGTGAGATCGAGATCCGGAAGGAAATGATCGAGGTCATCAAGTCTAAGCCTAATGTTAGCATCATTGCCAACTTAGGGGGTGATCGGGTATCGCCAATGGTGCAAGTAAAGTAGTTCTAACTCCTAATACGCTCGACCTTATCTGATCCGTAGTTTCTGTCCAATCTTGAGAGGTTTGGATCTGTCGAGGTTGTTGAGGGCAACGAGGTCCGCAAGCTTGATTTTGTGTTTTTTGCAAATCCGTTCTAGGCTTTCACCACTAACGACGGTATGTATTTGTACCTCAGGAGTGCTTGGGATAACAACTTTTTGAGCAGCATTGCCCTCATCTGGTTTGACGTCCTTTGTGCCATCGGTGGGTGCCGATTTTGCCCCATCTGTCATTGCTGTGGCTTTAGCCGAATTGATGTTGGTAGGTCTTTGGGGTGTCGCATCGATCAAGTTCGGGTCATTGTCCTGCAACTTATCGCCAACGGCAGAGTCTGTCAATAGGCTATCCTGTTGCGGAATGGCATCTGTTTCATCCTCAGCCATTGTGACCGGGTCTTTAGGAAAGGCGATCATGTATGACTTACCAGATGCAACAGTTAAGCTATTTTTACGAAGCCAAGGGTTATACCACTTCAGGATTTTGTAATTGATCCCTTGTGCTATGGACCATGCCGTAAGGTCTGTTATTGTACTGCTGACCTTAACATAGCGTAACCTGAATGGTTGATATAGGTGTTTGCGCTCTACAGAGAACCCGTAGTCTTCGGCATTTTCCATAATCTGTTTGAACGACAATAGCCTGAATACATATCGCCCTGTCTCTTGGTTGACCAGCAGATCATAATAGTTATTCATCTTCTGGCTCGTCATCGAGCGCTGGAGGCCACCCATGCCCACATTGTAGCTTGCAAGGGCTGATGTCCAGGTACCAAGGTTCCGTTTGGCCTGTTTGAAATACTTACAGGCCGCAACGGTGGCTTTCTGAGGATGGAATCGTTCGTCCACCTCATCGGTTATTTCAAGCCCATATTCACGGGCGGCAGGCTCCATTAATTGCCAGAATCCTGCTGCACCAGCAGGAGAAAACCTGTTTTCGAACATGGACTCGATTGCAGCAACATACTTAAAGTCCGCCGGGACGCCCTGTTGTTTAAGGGTCTGCTGAATCATCGGGAACCACCTTGACGATCGTTTGATTAGCAACAAGGTATTGGCCTGCCAATAAACATTGAGCGTCAGTTCTCGATCGAAACGCTCATAAACTTCAATGTCCTTAAGTGGAACTTCCTCACCAGCAAACACCACATTGTCAGGGATGTTTAGGGAATAGACCTGGTGCCTACCCTGTTGTTGGGGGTCGTACTGTGGGCCAACTATACCCTGCCACGTGAGCAAGGCATATAGCAGGTATCCAGCTGTGAAGCATAAGCCTGGGAACAATAGACCCCAGCTTACACGTTTCAGCCAAGTAGGGGCCTCTTTTTCATGGGCCAATAATTGCCTGATTTTGTTTAGACCAGCTACCGTTAGGCGCTCGCCATCCATCAGTTCAGTCAAATGCTCTGATGGGCTTTTGCGTGGAGTTGGGGCTTTCGTTTGTTGACCAATGGCAACAGTTTTGGCTTTTTTATCAGTTGGGAAAGATGCCGTAGACTGGTCGAGATCTTTTATTGCACGATCATCAGGAATCAAAGTCGGGCTTTTAGCTTCTGCCGAATCTGCCTGGACGACCGCATCAGATTTCATTTCTTTTGGTTCATCATCCTCCGTCATGTTTGCTGAATCAGCCACCTTGCTAGGCTCTGTTACTGCTGAAGTAATATCAGGTTCAGCCTCCATAGGATTGGTTTCCTCTGTTGGGGCTGTAGGATCAGGGATGGCATCGGTTGATACCTCAGGTATAGATAACGCATCATGTTGGCTATCGTCTTCAGGCTTTGGTATTGAGATGCCACTGGTTGAAGTTGCTTCTTGGTCCTGCGCCTGGTCCTGCACTTGGTCTTGCTGAGGGTCTAGGTTTGGATCAGGCATCTGGATAGGGACAATAGCGTGGACAAACGATCGACATTTTGGTTGGCCTATTAAGGCAACCCCTAATATAGGAAATTTTAAGTAGGATGGAGCTTGACAATCGTATGCGGTAAACCTCACGGCACTTCTAAGGCATATATTTTAGCCTCAATTCTCAAAAAAAAACACCCCTATCTGTTGCAGTTATGCGAAGATAGAGGTGTTTTAATGCGTTATCTGATGCCTTTACGCCTACAAAACGTATCGCAGGTCCTTTAGGCTAGAAGTTTGGCTGCAGCAAATATTTGCTATAAAAATCATCAATTACCTTGACAGCCTCCGTAGGGGTGTCAACCACATTGATGAGGTTCATGTCCTCAGGGTTTATGTAGTTTTCGCGCCCCAGCATCACGGTCTCGATCCAGTTTAGGAGACCTTCCCAATAGGACCTGCCAACTAGGACGATCGGGAAGCGGCCTATCTTTTTGGTCTGAATCAGGGTCAGGGCCTCAAACATTTCGTCCATTGTACCCATACCGCCTGGCATCACGACATAGCCTTGGGCATACTTCATGAACATGACCTTCCTGACGAAAAAGTAATCAAAGTTGATCATTTTGTCGCGGTCGATATAGACGTTGTTGAACTGCTCGAACGGCAGCTGAATATTGAGACCAACAGACTTGCCGCCTTGTTCGAAAGCGCCTTTGTTGCCTGCCTCCATGATGCCGGGCCCACCACCAGTGATCACACCGTAGCCATGCCGCACCAATTTGGCAGCAATTTCTTCGGCCATCTTGTAGTACTCATGGTTATGTGGCGTCCGGGCAGAACCGAAGATACTGACGCAGGGGCCGATCTTGCTTAGTTTTTCAAATCCCTCAACAAACTCGGCCATCACCTTAAAGATGACCCACGAGTCCGAACTTTTGATCTCGTTCCAGTCGCGGTCCTTAAAGGCCTGCCGGATTTTTTGTTCCTCTTTCTCTTGAGCCATATTTGACTCTAGCTCTCTTTCTTCAATCATATCGTTTTCAAATCAGGCTTTGTCACCCAGTTACGGTGGGCTTCAGATGACCTAGGAAGGTCCGACTGGGTGGGGTAAGGGGTATTATAGGGGCAATAGATAATCGTTGGATATCCGGGTTGCCTCTTTGATGTACTAGGACTATTGCTTAACAGCTACCTCATAAAGTTGGTTCGCACGCTCCCAGTCGAGGATGGTCCAGAATGCTTTTACGTAATCTGCCCTTTTATTTTGGTACTTCAGGTAATAGGCATGCTCCCAGACATCGAGTGCAATAACCGGCGATCCATTTCGCATCTCTGGCAGGTCCATAATAGGGTTATCCTGATTGGGTGTGCTAGTTACGAAAAGTTCTTTTGCTTTGGGGTCATAACACAACCATGCCCAGCCAGAGCCAAATTGACCTGTGGCGGCTTTGTTAAAGGCCTCCTGCATATTGGCTAGGCTCCCAAACTTGGCATCTATTGCGGCCAATAACGGTTTAGCCTTGGCCATGGCGCCTTGTCTGGCAATAGGGGCCAATAGGGTCCAGAACAATGTATGGTTGTAGTGGCCGCCCGCATTATTGCGCACAGCCATCGGCTGACTGCTGATGTGCGCTACTAGATCTGCAATATCCACATTGAACTCAGGTTTGCCAGCTAGGGCCTCGTTGAGTTTAGTAACATACGCTTGGTGGTGTTTATCATGATGGATTTCCATCGTTTTAGCATCGATATAGGGCTCGAGTGCGTTGGTGGCATAGGGCAGTTTCGGTAGTGCAAAACCGCCACCTCCACCATCCGCTCCCGCTTTGGCCCAGCCGATGTGTGGGATGATCACGGCACCAAGGCTTGCCATGGCTGCCGTTTTTATAAAGTCGCGTTTGTCCATAATAGATCGTGGTTTTGCTGATATTGATTGTCTCTTTCGTCACGAAGCACACTCGACGGATGGACCGAAAGGTAAGCTCAAGCTGCCAACACTCGATTCTATAGTCCAATGCTGATGTTTGAGTACTGGTTCGCTTCGGGTCAAGATAGTCAACAAAAATTAGACCACCAATGGCCAGCCGTTAGCATTAACTGGACATTAAAGCAGCGATTAACTTGGTATAAAACCGCCAAGGACTTGGGTATTGGGTTATGCCAGACGCCCCTACTGACCCTTCGGGATCAGACCTTGCACAGTGCTGATGGTCGGAATATCATGATAATGCCACTTGCCCACCACTTTGCCGTTTGATACCACCCAGACGCCGGGGTTGCTGCGCATGATGGTTTTGATTACCTTTTCATCGGCAGTAAAAACCGGGACTGCAAGTTGCATTTCGTGCCTAAAGGGCTCGAAAGTGTCATATCCATCAGCTGTGATGACCGCAGTCCTGATGCCTACTTTGCCTGCTTCTGTCAATAAATTGTTCAGACCTACAAAACTTGGCTTGTCTGCTTTGGCCGCATGTGTAACGGTCAGGAAGACCCAGTTGCCGTTCAGGACACTGTCCGTGTAATCCTGATCCCCATTATAGATCTTGAAATCTGCAATGCGGTTGGGGTCACCCGCTTTCGATAGTTTGCTGCCAGCTTGTTCTATGTACTTCCAAGTCAAGGTATCTTGCCAGCGCTCCATATACTGGTTAGTCGTGACCAATTCATCTTGGCCCGTTTTGAGGTTTTTCATCTTATGCATCACCTCATACTCATCAGCTGGAAGCGATACCCGAGCTTTAATGTCCGCACCTACTGCGAACTTCCTGAAATCGATTGGTGGCAGATGATTGATAGCAAACCAAGCCAATCCTATCGATAGTAAGGTGCTCGTGCCAACTATAATCCGACCATTATTTTCAGATACCGAAGGGTCTAGGTATTTCCGATGGAGGAACAAGACGCCAATCATGATTGTCAAGACAATATCCTTGCTGAAGCTTTGCCATGGTGTTAGCTTGATGGCGTCGCCAAAACAGCCACAATCCGTCACCTTGTTGAAATAGGCCGAGTAGAAAGTCAGGAACGTAAAGAACAAGATCAAGCCCAAGAGGGTAGTAGTCGTTTGGCGCATTCTCCACTGGAGAAGCAACGCTACCCCCAGGACAACCTCTAACACGCACATAATGACCCCAAAGGCCATGGCTGCAGGTACTAAGTTTTCGAAGGCAGGATGGATATCTTGAGCAAAAACGCCAAAATACTCCTCCATCTTGATCTCAGTACCGACAGGATCATTGAGTTTGATCAGGCCGGAGATGATGAATAAGGTCCCGGTGAGATATCTGAAAATCTGGATTATCGTTTTGGTCAGTTGTGTTGACATGATTGATGGAGCTGCTGGACTCGATTGCAAGGGGGCAGATTGGCATTGCTGAACAAAGCCAGTCCCGCCACAGGACAAAAGTACATCTGGTATCGGTTCGGACGGTTCTCTTAGGTTCGGTTATCATGTCAATGATATGTTAAGGCTAGCTATGGTCAAGTTATTATTCAGGCAAACCATCCATCCTATATACCGAGCCGATAATGTAGAATCGAAGCCAAAGACGAAAGTTTGACTTATTCCTTGCAACATCAGCCCTAACTTTGCACCTATTCAAAGCTTAGATTAGGCTTTGGTTTTCCCTTTCGGAGATGCCTAATAAGATGCCCAGATTGTTTAAGCCTTTGGTGGCCATTAGTATTGGTTTGGTAGGACTAGCGACCATCTGGGGATGCGAACCTAAAAAAACAGGTTTAGACAATAGTACAAACCCTAGTGCCACAGAAAAGGCAGTGTCCAAGGTTGCTGTCCCGGCATTCGATGCTGACTCGGCTTATCAACAAGTGGCTGCACAAGTAGCCTTTGGCCCACGTGTACCCAACACCAAAGCCCATCAGCTATGTGGGGATTATCTGGTACAGCAGCTCAAGTCCGCAGGTTGGGAGGTCACAGAGCAACCCTTTGAGACTACCGCTTTCACGGGTGCAAAGCTCAAGTGCCGCAACATTATAGCGAGCTACAAACCAGAGGCAACCACACGGATTCTGCTAGCATCGCACTGGGATACGCGCCCATTTGCTGATCAGGACATTAAAGACCAAGACAAACCTATCGACGGGGCCAATGACGGTGCTAGTGGAGTTGGTATTTTGGTCCAGCTGGCCAAGACGGTCCAGAAAGCTAGCACTAAACCCAATGTCGGCATCGACATCATCTTCTTTGACGCTGAAGACTATGGTGATACAGATGCGTATAAAGCTCCTGAAGGTGAGGAGCCTGGCAAATGGTGGTGCCTCGGCAGCAAGTACTGGGCCCAGAACAAACATAAGGAAGGATACAGCGCCTACTTTGGCATCTTGCTAGACATGGTCGGTGCACCGAATGCCAAGTTCCATCAAGAAGGTGCCTCCCTTCAGTTTGCGCCGACCGTTGTAGAAAAGGTCTGGAATGCAGGCAAACAAGCTGGTTATGGCAACTATTTCGTCATGAGCCCAGTCGATGGTATCACAGACGACCACGTTTATGTCAATCAGATTGCCAAAATCAACATGATCGACATCATTGAGTATGATCCAACGGATGGGCAGTTTTTTAGCAATACTTGGCATCGCCACTCAGACAATATGTCCAACATCGACCGTAAGACCTTACAAGCTGTAGGACATACATTGCTGCATGTCGTTTATCAGGAGCAACCTTAGGTCATTTTAAAGCCTATGTTATCAATTGTCGATTTTACCTCTTGATGACAATATTGACTACCAGCTAATAGTTGGTATCGGTAGGCGAAATATTGCTTTTGGTCAGTTTTGTGAGTCCACTATTTTTTCTGCCCCCTATTTTTAGTTCCCAGTACCCAACCGCAAGTAAATAAACCACTATGAAATATCTTGAACGAGGCAAGACATCGGTCCTTATGGTCATGATGCTGCTTTGCTCCGCATGGGCTAGTGCCCAAAACGTCACCCTAAGTGGGGTTGTAAAGGACAAAAAAAATGGTGAGGACCTCATTGGGGCCACTGTCTTTATCCAAGGGATAAACAAAGGGGCTGCTACCAACCTTTATGGTTTCTATTCCCTGAGTGTCCCCAAAGGCGACTATACCGTCACGTTTAGCTATACGGGTTATGCCAGTATTGACCGTAAAGTCAACCTTCAGGCCAACACCAAAGTCAACATCGATCTAGAGGAGGCCACCCAGACCAAAGATGCCGTCGAAGTTGTGGCCAACAAACTGGTAGACCAGACCAAAACTATCGAGATGTCTGTGGCCAAGGTCGAAATGAAAACCATTGCCAAAATGCCAGCCCTCCTTGGCGAGGTGGATCTAGTTAGGAGTATCCAGCTATTACCTGGGGTTTCCACTGTTGGCGAAGGTGCGACTGGTTTCAACGTCCGTGGCGGCGCTGTGGATCAGAACTTGATCATCTTGGATGAGGCACCCTTGTTCAATAGCAGTCACTTGCTTGGCTTTTTCTCCATCTTCAACCCAGATGCTGTGCGTGATGTCAAGCTCTATAAAGGTGGCATCCCCGCACAGTATGGTGGCAGGCTTTCTTCTGTCTTGGATGTTCGCCTTAAGGAAGGCAACAACAAACGTCTAGCTGTAAATGGCGGAGTTGGTTTGATCTTCAGCCGTTTGTCTGTTGAGGCTCCGATCAAGAAAGATAAAGGGTCTTTCATCATTGCTGGTCGTCGGTCCTACGGCGATTTGTTCCTGAAGCTTAGCTCCGATGAGAACCTCAAGAATACACAACTCTACTTTTATGACCTTACAGCCAAGGCCAACTATACGCTTGACGAACGTAACAAAGTGTTCATTTCAGGCTATTTTGGCAAGGATGTCGTAGGCCTCAATGGTTTTGGTTTCAACTATGGCAATACCACTGCTTCAGCTCGCTGGAACCATTTGTTCAACGACAAAATGTTCATGAACCTGACGGCCTACTATAGCGACTATAGCTATGGTCTGGCCGCCTCACAAGAAAGGATTTCCTTCAACTGGGACTCTCGAATCCGAAACTATAGCTTCAAGCCAGACTTTACCTACTATGCCAATAGCAACAATACCATCAGCTTTGGTGCCCAGGTCATCAATTACATCACCAATCCTGGCAAGATTTATGGCACTGGTTCCGATCGTTCCTTTGAGCGCGAGCTAGCACAGAAGTATGGCACAGAGGCTGCGATCTACATAGCCAACGAACAAAAGGTTAATGAGCGACTTACCCTGCAATATGGTCTGCGTTACAGCTATTATGCCTATTTGGGCCCAGGAGAAAGTTATACTTTGCGCGACACAATCCCTGGTGTCCGTAAACCAGTTGTCGAACCAGCAAATTCCTACAAGTCAGGCGAGATTATCGCTGACTACGGCAACTTAGAGCCGCGCTTTAGTGCCAAGTATGAGCTCAACGAAAAAAGCAGTGTGAAGGCTAGCTATAACAGGATGACACAATACCTTCAGCTGGTTAGTAACACCACAGCCGTCACTCCAGTTGACGTCTATACCTTGGCCTCCAAGAACATCAAACCACAGATTGCAGACCAACTTGCCTTGGGTTACTTCCGCAACTTTGGCCCAGACCGAGACTATGAGTTCAGCATCGAAGGATTTTACAAGGTTTTCCAGAACCAAACCGACTACGTCCCAGGGGCTGACCTCTTGATCAACGAAAAGCTGGAGGCGGACCTCTTGTTTGGTGACGGCAGGGCTTATGGACTAGAGTTTTATCTTAAGAAGAATACTGGCAAATTCACAGGCTGGATTAGCTATACCCTCAGTCGTACCGAGCGCCAAGTAACGGGCCTAAATGCTGGTGATTGGTATCCTAGCCGCTTCGATAAGACGCATAACCTGTCTGTAGTAGCCATGTATGATCTTAACGAAAAGTGGTCCTTTGGGTCTAACCTTCAGTATAGCACAGGTGTGCCACTAACCTTCCCTTCCAGCAGGTTTAGCCAACAGGGTATCATAGTCCCATCTGTTGATGACAACAAAATCAACAACTACCGGGTCCCCTACTATTTCAGGATAGACCTTAGTGCCACTTGGCAGCTGCACAAGCGTGTTGAGGGCCAAGGCTTCTGGAAAAACTACGAAAGTAACTTAGTATTCAGTCTCTATAACGTATTAGGTCGCCGCAATCCATTTGGCATTTATTTCCAAGCTGATCCAAAAAACAGCCAGCAGACCCAAGCTGTCCAGTTCTCCGTTTTTGGTTCCATTATCCCGGGCGTGACCTATAACTTCAACTTCTAGACACCAACACCGCTATGATGACTTTCAATATTTCCTACATAAAGCGCCTAGGCAAGTTGATTTTTCACTTCGCCCTACTAGCTTGCCTATGCCAGACGTTAGTCTCCTGCACTGACGTTATTGACCCCAACATCATTGGTGAGCCATCTTTCACCAAAAGGCCAGTTATTGATGCCCTGATTAATGACAAGTCAGATGATCAGGTCGTAATCCTTACTTGGTCCCAAGCCTATTTTGACAACAACCTACCTAAGCCTATTACAGGTGCTACGGTGGTTGTGAAGGAAAAAAATGCAACGACTGACCGTGACCTTACCTTTACCGAGGATCCAAACCGCCCTGGTTATTACGTCTATAATGGCCTAAGGGCAAAAGAGCTGACCACGTATTCCCTGACCATCAACCATGATGGTGAGACCTACAAGGCGCAGACCTACTGCCCCAGACGCCTATCTTGGGTCCAAAACCCTGCTTTTTACGATAAACCTATGGATGGTCGGTATGATACCTTGTATTTTCAGTTCCGTAAAGGCACGCCAGCAGCACCAAATGATTCTGGTTATCAAGTCCAGCTCCGAATAGCTGATATCAGGGGTTTAGGTGATTGTTATCGTTTGCTTTCCTATAGAAACGGGAAGCTGCTAAACCAACCTGGCAATCTCAACGTTTATCAAGATGGACCAGCGCTTGATGGTATCAACTTTATTCCACCAGCGCTTATACGGCTCAATCCTGTCACACCAAATGACTCGGCCTTTCGTGCTGGACAAAATGTCACGATCGAAATCCAGTGTATAGACAGAGATAGCTATGATTATTGGCTCCAGGTCCAGGACCAGATCACAAATGGCGGACTCTTTGCCGAGCCACCTGCTAACGTGCCTTGCAACATCAAGAACCAACGCGAGGGCGGTCTCCGTCCGCTGGGTTGGTTTGGCTCTGCCACCACTTTGACCCAGAGTGCTGTTATCCAGCCTCGTGTTAATGTCGAATATCCCAAATAGTATCCCCATCTGATTCGAAGTATTTACCCCTGAACGCTTCGCGATTATCATCTCCTACATCAAAAACGCCTTCCGTAGCAATACAGAAGGCGTTTTATGTTTAGGCCTTTCGGGGCCAGATACTGTAACAATATTATTGTTTGGCTCTAGCAGCCTCTTCCTCAGCGATGACGTGTTGTGATAGTTTGGCGCAAAGAGCGTCAATGGATTCTTTCATCACCTTGTCACCAGTGGCATTCATTAAGGTATCACCAATGCCGCCAATGGTCTGGATCATGAAGGCCTTCATTTCGCCAACCATCATGTTGCGATCCCAGAGATCAATTTTGAGGACACTACCTGTTTCTTCCTCCCAGATTGCCAAGGCGAATGCTTTCGTTTTTTGCACCCCACCTTGTGGGTTGTCAGTGGCCTCCCACTGAATATCTGATGGGACGTTTTGTGTATCGAGGTTGATACTAAGTTTGATTTCGGATTTGCGCATACGCTAGGGGTGTTCGGAGGGCCAAGGTTTGGGCCAGGATAGTTGGCAATTGTACCAAACAATCTTACCAGCCCTTAAGACCCATGTACTACGCCGCAAATTAACAGCAATCGCATCATTAACAGTTCACTAACTTGCCTAAGCTGATTTTTGCGCACCTTTGTGGCAGCTTGGTGGTCCTGAACCAGTCTTAAGTTTACCGCTTTTTTTCTCAGGGACATCCTCACTTAACGATCCTCAAATGTCATTATCCTGTTTGCGTGCTGCCATTTTACCCTCGCTAATTGCCGTTCTGATTAGCGTCGGACTGCCAGCATTTGCCCAGAAAGCTCCAAATCTTGTCAAACAGCCCTTTACAATTGGGTTCTATAATGCCGAAAACCTGTTTGACACCGAGGATGACCCCAACATCATTGACGAGGAATACCTACCAACTAGCGAGTTGAAGTGGGATAGCGTTCGTTACCAAGCCAAGGTGACTAACCTTAGTAGGGTCATTGATAGCCTTGGTGGCCTTGCTGGCCCTGATCTAATTGGTATGTGCGAAATCGAAAACCGCCATGTCCTTATTGACCTGACTAATACCAAATTGCTAAAGCCTAAAGGTTACAGCATCATCCACCAAAATAGCCCTGACCGCCGTGGGATCGACGTGGCCTTGCTATACAAAACTGCCAGCTTCAAGGTACTTGAGTCTATGTGGATCCCGATCAAAATAGCAGAGGATACCGCCTTCCGCACCCGTGATATTTTGGCGGTCCGTGGCGTTGTTTTGGCCAATGGGAAACCAACCAAAGACTCCATTTACGTTCTCGTGAACCACTTCCCGAGCCGCCGTGGTGGCCAGGAAGCCAGCGATGGGAAAAGGGCAGCTGTTGCAGCCAAAGTCCGTGCTTTCATCGACTTTATCCTATCTAAAAACCCGAATGCCAAAATCATAGCCATGGGTGACCTCAATGATGAGCCTACCGATGCTACCCTGACCGAAGTCCTGAAAGCTGGGGCCAAACCAGAAAGTGCGTGGCCCAAAGGATACCTTTATAACGCTATGTGGGATCTCAAAGCTGCTAAACAAGGCACTTTGTTTTATCGTGGTGACTTCAATATGCTGGACCAGATGCTTCTTACTGAGGGTTTCGTCAAAGGCAAAGGCCTTGTTGCTCAAGGTGGTGGAACAATCTATAACCCTCATTGGGTGCAACAGCATGACGAAAAGTACAAAGGTGCCCCAATGCGTACTTACGTCGGCAAACGCTATTTTGGTGGATTTTCGGATCACTTCCCGGTCTATCTGCACCTTTCGAAGTAGGTTAAGCCTAAGGGCTGATTCTAGCTCGTATTTAATAAAATATTCTGCCTGACTGCCACCAGATCCCATTTCCACTATGATCATTGTAGGCGACGCCATCATTTCGGACGACATAGCAGAGCGAGCCTTTGTTTGTGACCTAGTCCGCTGCAAGGGTGCTTGTTGCGAAGAGGGTGACTATGGCGCACCGCTCACAGATGATGAAATCCTGACCCTGGAGGACATTCAGGATGACATCGCTCCCTACTTGTCGCCTGAAGGTTTGGCAGCCCTTGAAGAGCAAGGAGCTTGGGTGGTGGATGATGAAGGGGACTTTAGCACACCAACTATTGCAGGCCGTGCTTGTGCTTATGCTGTTTACGAGGTCAACGGCACCCTAAAGTGTGGCATCGAGCAGGCATGGAAAGCTGGTGCTACTGACTTTCAGAAACCTATCAGTTGTCATCTATACCCGATCAGGGTAACGAAGTACGACCATTATTCCGCCCTCAATTACCACCAGTGGGACATTTGTAGCCCTGCTTGTAGCCTAGGTGCGCAACTTCAGGTACCTATTTACAAATTTTTGGCTGGTGCACTGACCCGTGCATACGGGGAGGCCTGGTATCAGGAACTTTGCCAAACCATCGAGATGGGGGACTATGGTACTGCCCCACAGGCCTAGAGCTTGACAAGGCCCCTGTTTGGGTTGTACCTTGCAGATAGAATTACGGGATTTTGATCCACCTACCTAAATGGGTAATACCTCAACAACACCAACTTCGATATGACTATTACCGAGTGTCCTCGTGATGCCATGCAAGGCATCAAGGACTGGATCCCGACAAGCAGCAAAATTAGCTACCTAACCAAACTCTTGGCAGTAGGGTTTGACTACCTTGACTTTGGGAGTTTCGTATCGCCACGCGCCATCCCTCAAATGGCAGATACCGCGGAGGTGCTGGCAGGCCTTGACCTGAGCACCACCAAGACTAAGCTACTTGCAATCGTCGCTAACCTTAAGGGTGCTGAGCAGGCTTGTTCCCACTCAAGTATAAGTGTTCTTGGTTATCCTTTTTCTGTTTCCGAAACCTTTCAGCTCCGGAACGTCAACAAAACAATTGCCCAGTCTTGGGAGGACGTAGCCGCCATGCAAGATCTTGCCACAAAGCATGGCAAAGAGCTACAGGTCTATCTCAGCATGGGTTTTGGCAATCCATACGGTGATCCCTACAGCCCAGAGGTTGTCCTTGATATTGCAGACCAACTTTACCATAAGTTCCAGATAAAACACATCGCTCCGTCTGACACCATTGGCAGTTCGGCACCTGATGGTATTCAGTCTTTATTTACAGCCCTCACAACTGCCTTGCCAGAGGTGCGCTTTTCTGCTCATTTGCACACCGTCCCTACCGCTGCCGAAGCCAAAATTGCAGCAGCTTGGGCCGGAGGTTGTCGCCATTTTGATGCCGCCCTTTTAGGTTTCGGTGGCTGCCCTATGGCCACGGACGAGCTCACTGGCAACATGCCAACAGAGGTTCTCATCAACTGGTTATCGACCAATAATACTACTCCAAAGATCAATAATCAGGCCTGGGGTGATGCATTAATGGCTGCTGAGGTTATTTTTGCTCCCTTTAGGCACTAGTGGGACTCATGGCCATAACAGCTTATGATCCGCCAAGTGTTATTACAATCGCTTTAGCCTCTTTGTCTGGTTTTGGTTACAAGTATTAACCACCAGCCAGCATATCCCGACGAAATGAAAAACGCACAGCAAGCCCTTCAGGTCGAAATTTTTATCCCTTGCTTTATGGACCAAGTCTATCCTGAGACAGGGTTCAATATGGTCAAGATTCTCGATAAGTTGGGATGCAAAGTACACTACTTAAGCAACCAGACCTGCTGCGGGCAGCCAGCCTATAACGCTGGTTTCTTTGATGATGCAAAGGAGGTTGCCCTCAAGTTCCTGAACGATTTTTCGGCAAACGAGCATTATATCGTCGGGCCGACTGCCTCATGTGTTGGTATGCTGCGCAATAGTTATGAGCACTTCTTTGTCGGCAATGAGCATGAACCTTTGTTCCGTAAGTTTCAGGCCCGTGTCTTTGAGTTTACCGAGTTTTTGCTTCAGGTCCTTGAAGTGGATGCCGTGCCAGGTGCCGAGCTCAAAGGCATAGCCACCTATCATGACTCATGCTCTGCACTTAGGGAATGTGGCATCAAGGAAGGTCCCCGACAATTATTATCTCACGTCAAAGGCCTAAAGCTAGTCGAGATGGCCGATACAGAAACCTGCTGCGGATTTGGTGGCACATTTGCCGTTAAGTTCGAGCAGATATCCACTGGCATGGCGGCCCAAAAGACGGACAATGCTACTGACACTGGGGCAGACTTCTTGATCAGCACCGACAGTAGCTGTTTGTTGCAACTAGATGGCTATACCCGCAAACACAACAAGGCTATCAAACCGATGCACATCGTTGATGTCTTGGCAAGTGGCTGGTAAGTTCGATCGATCAGAAACTAGGGAATAGTGCCCCACGCATGGCTTGTTTCAACCTCCAAATCAAGGCCAAACCCATGGCCAAAACCGAAAAGCACCAGTTGCTGGACGGTGGTCGGTGGCAAGTCTGGATTAAGGCACCTGCTACCGAGGGTAAAGCCAATGCAGCCATCATAGCCTACCTTGCCAAGGTCCTTGGTTTAACCAAGTCGTCCATCCAGATCAAATCAGGAACAGTCTCTAGCTTCAAAACCTTAACGATTGATGCCGTCCTATCAGAGGTGGTTTCACGCCTAGAATCCACTGCAAGTGCTATTTAGGTTCCTTGGGCATCAAGTATTTTTCCTCAAACCCTTTTAGCCAGTAGGTGTAAGCACTTTGCTCAAATTGCGTTAACTGCTGGTCCAGATAAGTCTCAATACGGTCTAGCCCTAGGTTATGGATACTCCCTAATAGGGTGTGTGGCCCTTCAAAGCCAGTTGGTTTATCAGCATCAGCTATTGTCCCTACGGTTTGGTACGCCTCACGAAAAGGCATGCCTCGCTCAACTAGTGCATTAACCCCCTCAACGCTGTACATATCCCGATAACGAGGATTGGTCGCCACGGTTTGGTCGAATTTGATGCCACTTATTGCCTCCTGGGTGATCAACAATACACTCTGCATGTCGCTGATGGCCTTTATCAGAATACCTTTGCTTAGCTGGTAGTCCCGATGGTAACCTGATATTTGGTTGGTCATCAGGGTCGTGATCTGGCTAGGATAACCCTTTATCAGATTGCAGTGCCCCCTTATCAGCTCAAACACATCTGGGTTGCGCTTGTGCGGCATGATCGAGCTGCCAGTTGTGAACGACTCTGGCAAGGTGATCAACCCTAAAAACTGGGCATTGTAAAGGCAAACGTCATCTGCTAGCTTGCCGATTGTGTTTGCAATGCCTGCCAAAGCTGTCAAAACAAGCCACTCAAGTTTGCCACGACTCATTTGGGCATTGACAACATTGACATGGGGGCTTTCAAACCCTAAGAGTTTGGTTGTCAGGTCACGATCCAGCGGAAGACTACCACCATAACCAGCCCCAGAACCCAAGGGATTGCGGTTACTGTGTCGATAAGCTGCCAATATCAAATCTAGGTCCTCAGCCAAAGCCTCTGCGTATGCTGATAGCCAAAGCCCTGCCGAGCTCGGCATCGCCACTTGGGTATGGGTGAAACCTGGCAGGATTACGTCTTTTTGACTTTCAGCTGCCTCGAGTAGGGTACGGCTAAGTTGTGCCACTTGGCTGACGATGGTCTGAAGCTCATGCCGGCTATAGAGTTTGATTGCAGTCAAAACTTGATCATTCCGGCTGCGGCCGGTATGGATCCGTTTGCCAGCCTTGCCAATTCGCTCAGTCAAGACCCGCTCTAGGTAGGTATGGATATCTTCGTCAGCGGGCTCAAAAGGTAATGGACCCTGTTTAGCTTTAGTGTATATGTCGCTCAGCACCAACACGATGGCCTCATAATCTACCTCCGAAATTAACCCCACCTGCGATAACATTTTGGCATGCGCCACCGAGCCAATGATGTCCCAAACGGCTAGGTTTTGATCAAGGACGGGATCGTCACCAATACAGAAAGCCGCAATGCTTGCTAGCGTCGCTGTTTGATTGGGTTTTTTCCAGAGTTCGGCCATTGGGGGCTGTTCTTATGCTTTAAGAGTAGGTTTGGTTTTGGCTGATGGAGTCAACTCGGCCAATTTCAGGATTAGCGACTGATACCTATTGAGGCCTGTGTTCAGCTCCTCAATTAAAATATACTCGTCTGCGGTATGGGACCTTAAGGTATCACCTGGTCCGATCTTGATTGCTGGGCAAGGCATAAAGGTCCAGTCGCTCATTGTGGGTGACCCATAAGCGGTGGCACCAATGGCTTGAGCTGCCAACACCAATGGGTGCCCTAGGTCGACGGACTGTGGCTTAAGTCTCAAACTCCTTGGTTTGACCTCTGCCGACACGACCGATTGGATAATTTCGACCACTTCTTGTAGCTCATAACACTCATTTGGTCGCACATCGATCACCCATTCGCAGCGGTCAGGCACTTGGTTATGGGCCGTCCCGGCCTGGATCATCGTTGTTTGGCAAAGAGTTCGTCCTAGCCAACTTGAGATCCTATCCCATACCAAATTACGAACGGCGACAATATCCTCAAGGGCTGCATAGAGGGCATTTTGGCCATTGTTCCGAGCAGCATGCCCTGCCTGTCCAAAATTGACACAATCAAGGACGATTAGGCCCTTTTGGGCCACGGCTACCTCCATACTAGTCGGTTCGCCCACGATGGCCATATCTGCTCGGAGGTCAAGGTCCGGAAGACTCTTGATAACTAATTCTAGTCCGCCTTTGCCCGAGGTTTCTTCTTCAGCTGAGGCGATCAAAACCAAGTTGAAGGGTAGTGGGGCATGCAACAGACTGACGAATATCGAGGTCAGACAACACAAAGCTCCACCAGCATCCGTACTGCCGAGGCCGTATAGTTTACCTTCCTTCAAAGTCGCTTCATAAGCAGACTTAGTATAGCTGGTATTTGCCTTAACCGTATCATGATGGGAGTTCAGGATTAAGGTAGGCTGGTTAGGGTTGTATTGAGCCCCGCGGGCGATCACGTTATTGCCTAGGTTGCGTACGATGGCTCCCTTTTGCTGTAACCAAGCTGTCAAGATAGCCGCCGTCGCACCTTCCTGTCCAGAAACAGACGGCGTCCGGACCAATGCCTGCAACAGTTTGGTGGTTTGGGCCAACAAGGGATGTTCTTGCTGCTTTGACATTTTGTTTTGGACTGAGTTGGGTTTCGGATTGGATCTTGACTAAACCAGCAGGCATCAATTCGCTAGATCGCCATTAGCAATTGCTTTATCACTGCCTGAGCTGCTGGCACACGGTTCCCTGCCTGCTGAATCACAACTGAGGCAGAACTATCTAGCACTTCATCTGCTAGCTCTACATTACGCCGTGTGGGTAAGCAATGCATCAACTTGCCGCCATTGGTCAGATCCAATTTTGCCTCCGTGATCATCCAATCTCGGTCTAGTTTCAGTGCTTGCCCATATTGGTGATAGCTGCTCCAGTTTTTGGCATAGACGAAATCGGCCCCCTCCAACGCTGCTTCTTGATCATAGCTAATCCTAGCACCGCTAACGAATTCATCCGCCAAGTCATAGCCTTCTGGCTGAACAATAGTCAGATCAAGACCTGCACTTGGGTGCCCCATCCATTCTGCAAAGCTGTTGGGTACACATTGTGGCAATGCCCGAGGATGCGGGGCCCAAGTCAGAACAACCTTTGGCTGGCGTTTGCCATAGTCTGGGTGTTGTCGCCAAAGCTCCTCAATCGTGAGTGCATCAGCCAATGACTGCAAAGGATGACGTGTAGCAGATTCAAGGCTCAGAATCGGTTTGCCGCTCCATTGCCGAAATCCATTCAGCACTGTTTCGGCATAGTCTGCTTCCCGACTTTTGAGCTCTGGGAACGACCGTACACCTATGATATCGCAATACTGCCCAATCACCGCAGCTGCCTCCCGGATGTGCTCTGGTTTGTTTCCATCCATCAACACGCCATCCTGAAACTCTAGTGCCCAACCTTCTTGATTCAAGTTCACGACCATCACCTTCATCCCAAGGTTCTCAGCAGCTTTTTGAGTGCTGAGCCTAGTGCGCAACGACGCATTAAAGAAGAACAGCCCTAGGGTTTTGTGTCGACCTAGGTTTTCGTCTTGATAGGGGTTGGCTTTGGCCGCTGCCGCCGCTGCAATGAGGGTCGGTACGTCGGGTACATCAGCAACTGACGTGAAGTGCTTCATAGGGATATGCGTTGTAATAAAGGGTGATTAAATGACTGTTAATGATGTCGTTAGGTTATTTGACCTATTAGATTTTATCAAGTGTTTTGTGAAGCAACTTGTCGTGAAATCGTGGTACTAATGCTCATAATTTTGGTAAAGCCTTGCACGTCTTGGCCGGTCCAAGCTATGTTGGCCTCGCCATAGCTGCCATGTATGGTGGCATGCAAGTCATAAGGCGACCTGATACCCAATAGCACAAAATGGTTCGGCATTAGCCTAACCCCCACTGATCCTGTCACTTTGGCTTGGGTGCTCTCGAGATAAATTTCTAGATCACGCATAGCTGGCTCAAGGTAATGGCCTTCGTGCAGCATGGTGCCATACTGACTGCCAAGGGTTTCTTTTAGGCTCAGCTGGGTTTTGCTAAGGGTGTGTTTTTCGAGCAAGTGGTGCGCCTTGATGAGGATCAGAGGTGCCGCAGCTTCAAAGCCTACTCGCCCTTTGATGCCAATAATGGTGTCACCTACATGGATGTCTCGCCCAATGCCATAAGGTTGAGCTATGGCTTGAAGTGTCCGGATGGTCTCAATGGGGCCCAAGGTCTGACCATTGATGCCTCTAGGCTCACCTTTCTCAAACTCGATGGTAATGTCTTGCTCCTGACTGGCAGTTTTGGTTGTTGGCCAAGCCTCCTCAGGCAAGTATAGATGGCTTGTCAGGGTTTCAGCCCCTCCAACACTAGTACCCCATAGGCCTTTATTGACCGAATATTTGGCCTTGCTCCAATCTAGGACCACTCCTTTTTCGATTAAGTAATCAATTTCAGCTTGACGGCTTAGGCTCAAGGACCGAATAGGAGCAATGAGTTCCATCCCTGGGCATAGAATTTGGAACGCAAGGTCAAACCGGACTTGGTCATTGCCTGCCCCCGTACTGCCGTGTGCGATGGCATCGGCCCCAATCTCAATTGCGTATTCTGCAATGGCTTTGGCCTGTGCGATGCGCTCGGCAGATACCGATAGGGGATAGGTATTGTTCTTGAGCACATTGCCTGCGATCAGGTACCGTACCACCTCTTGATAATATTTGGTGGTAGTATTCAAGCAAGTATAACTAGCCACACCAAGCAAATTAGCTCGGGCCTCTATAAGGGCCAGCTCTTCTGGCAAGAATCCACCTGTTTGAACCAGTGCGGCATGTACCTCATAGCCAAGCTCTTGACCAAGGTACTTAACGCAAAAACTGGTGTCAAGCCCACCGCTGTAGGCCAACACTACTTTTTTCATTTGCTGAGATTGAAAGGGATTGGGAGGGCTGAATTACTGCGATAAAGACCGATGGATAGCTGCCAAACAATGGATTTGGTCTTAGCTTCACTGGTAGGGTCTATCAAGATCTAAACTGGCTACTACATTCGGGTAGGCGAGATGGATGTTGGGGGCAGTAAACGTAATTAGAATCGCTGGTCGAGAACAATGCTCGCAACAGGTGTATCAGCCAACAGGCGAAACAAATGTAATAAACAAGTTGATTTTCTAAGTATTTATTTGAATTTGGGTTAACTTTTTGTCAAAATAACCAAAAAAGTAAACCTAGGCCCTAAATCTGTTCAGATCAAGGCCTAGGCTCAGAAGGTCAAGGATATTACTTATGGCTCAGGCCTAAAATGCAAGCGGTTTTCCTAAGTAAAAATCCAGCACCTTAACTCGGAACAAATAATCATACTTGAACCGTATAAGATCTGTTTCGGCTTTGTTGAGGTTGGTTTTGGCTAAGGTATAGTCGAAAGCATTGAGGGCACCAGCATTATAGCGCTGCTCAGTGCTACGGAATGCCTCCCTTAGGCTCTCGACCTGCTTGACGTTTGCACTGAACCTACGGCTAGCAAGTTTGGCATCTAGCCAAGCCTGCTCTATGGTTTGGCGCAAAGTGTTACGGGCCGTTTCGGTGCTTAGCTCTGCATTCCTGACTGCTAGCCGCGCGTTCTGGACATTGTATTTGGTCTGAAAGCCATTGAAGATCGGAATACTAAGGTTCATTCCGGCCCGCCAGCTAAGGTTATTGTTGAGTTGGTCTCCCCAGCCAATGTATTCGGAGCTAATATTAGGCGACGTTTGGCTGATGAAGGCTGTTGTGCTACCAGTGCCCGGGATTGTGATTGTAACGGGTATTTCGCTAGTAGTCGTCCCGTTGAAGGTTGATCGTTGGGCTAATTGCGAATAAGATGTACTGTAAGATCCACTAGCAGATAGCGATGGCATATAACCGCCTTCGGCACTACGGAGCGAAAACAATGCCTGCTCAACTCGCTCTTTGGCTGCCGTGATGCTAGGCTGCACACCTTCGGCATAGGCATAGACTTCTTGGGCCGAGCTACCAAAGTCCATTACCTGGATTTTACTAATGTCAGGCGCCACGATGCTGAAGTTGGGGTCTGCAGCAGCTTGCATAAGTTGCTGGAGCTGCAGTATGGCAATATCAATGCTATTTTGGGTCGTGATGATGTTCAGCTCCTCCGTTGCGAGTTGAGCCTTAATATTCAGGTAGTTGGCCTGGGGCAAAGAACCTGCATTGACCAGTTTTTCGGTACGGGCAGCTTGCTCGACGGTACTGGCAACTTGGAGATCGGCAACCTTGAGCTGCTCTTGAGCCGCCACAATGTTCAGAAAGGCCTGGGCAACGCGCAGCTTGATGTTTTGCTCTGCATCGAGTAGGTCAGCTCGGCTTGCTGCAACGCTACTAGCATTACGATTGATGTTGTTATAGGTCTGGAATCCGTTGAACACATTTACAGAGGAGCTAATAGAGTAGCTATTGCTACTAAATACCTGATTGCTAACGGTGCTATTCGTAAAAGGGTTGACCGAAAGACCACCACCATTGAGGCCGTATCCACCATTGGCGTTCACTGTTGGTAGCACGTTATACCGGCTTTGTTGATGCGTGTTTTCATTGGTCTTCACGCTGATCATGCTCTGCTTAAGCTGCACGTTGTTCTCGATTGCATAATCAACGCAGGCCTGCAATGTCCATTTTTTGCCTGGAGCCAACGGAGCGCTTGTTTGCGCAAAACTATTGGCAGAAACAAACATCCCGCCCAAGAGGCTGAGGAAAAGAAACGTATTTTTGGCAGGGTTCATATTCGGTACTGGTGAGTTGTATGCGGGAATGGGTGGGTATTAGGTACAGAATATAGGTTGGTTTAGTCTGGCGCTATCTTAGGTCGGAAAAGCTAATGACATCGTGTACCCAGCTCAGGGACTTAAGGTATTGGTTGGTTAAGGGGCGTAAAGGAGTGTCCATCTCGATCGTTAGGCAGGCAATATCATTACGCCCCTTACGCGAGCATGACATGGTCGCAATATTGCAATCGTCATGGCTTAATACACTGCTGATGAATGCAATGCTACCTTTTACATCATCAGCTGTGATGATCAGGGTATTTAGTCCCGCAGAGAAGTTGGCCGTAAATCCGTTCACCTCCTTAATGTTGACTACCCCCCCACCTAGGCTTTCACCTAATACAGTGATGGATCTATCAACATGGCTACACTCGACCAAAATAGTGTTAGGGTGCATTGTGCTAGCATTACCGATGGGCTTAAACTTGTAGTCAATGCCAAGGTCGGTGGCAAGCGTTAGCGCCTCCCTAATCCTGAGATCATCGGTACGGTAGTCCATTAGGCCAGCCATAATAGCACGGTCAGACCCATGGCCTTCGTAGGTCGTTGCAAACGAGTTGTAAAACGTAATCTCGACCTTATCTGGAGACTGGCCCAATATGTGGTGCGCCACGCGACCTATCCTGACCACGCCCCCCGTATGAGAGCTACTAGGGCCGATCATGATGGGGCCTATCATGTCAAAAATACTGCTTCTTTCGGCCATAGGGCTTAATTTGTGTTTTACTGTTAGGATTAATCTCTACTGCGGTGGGTTGTAGAAGGGCGCAATCAACCAAAACACCCTGCTAATTTCTACTTTGTAGTCCTTACTGACGTAGTCCTTAGGGATATGCGGATATATTACATCATAAACGGGCCAATTAGCAAGTACAGTGGCCTCCAAAGAACTAACTATGCCACTGATTTTTGATGGACGCGAGACTGACAGCATCAACATTAGTCCTGAGGATAGAGGCTTACTCTACGGTGATGGGGTATTTGAGTCTATTATCATCTCTAAAGAGGACAAAGTGGATGCCTCTATACCATTTCATATTCACCGGCTTCAGCAGGGGTGTAACCTCCTGAAATTCGCGCATCCCGAAGGCCTTCCAAATGAAACGGCGGTCCTGACGCAATACTTGCATGACGTAGCCTCCTTCCTATGTCCAGATGTCGAAGTTGTTCGGCTCCGACTTTGTGTTTGGCGCAAACCAGGTGGCCTATATACTCCGTGCACGAACGCTTCCCATTTTCTAATTACAGGTACTGAGTACCAACCAATTCCGTATAAGGCCGCCTACACTGGTATCGCAACCAGCGTAAGGCTAAGCAGCCAACCAATTGCGGCCTGCAAAACGATAAGCGCCCTCGCCTACGTTTTGGCCGCACAAGAAAGGGCCCAAAACAATTGGGATGAAATCCTGATCAGGAATACCGAAAGTAATCTAGCAGAGGCTGGTAGTGCTAATCTCTTTTTTATAGACCAAGATGGGCAGATTATTGGCACTCCAGCCAACAATGGTGCCATTGCAGGCGTGATGCAAGCCATGGTTATTGAGCACATGCGTCAAGCAGGCAAACCTGTCCTTTTCAAAAATGTAAGGGCACTTCGTCAACAGGACTTTATGGCTGCCTTTGTCACCAACGTGGCAGGGATCAAGTCCTTAACCAACATCGATGGGTATAAATTTGCTGAAAACCCTGAGGCAAAGGCAGTAATCCAGGCATTACGTGATAAGCTGTGTCCTTATCAGCAAGCCTAGCAAGGAAGGAAGCCTGGTCTATCATTAGGATTACCTAAGTTATATCAGTCAAAGCTATTGACGTAATCTAGGAAGTTTTTGACCATCAATAGGGTTTCCTTTGGCCGCTCAAGCATACCCATGTGGCCTGTGTTGCTCAAGACCTGGATCATACTTTCATAAGGCAGGCCAAACTGTAGCATACTGTTCGTGAACGGGATGGCGGTGTCATTTTTGCCAGCGATCATCAAAACAGGGCAGGTTAATTTCTCAAGCACCCGGCTGCGGTCCTTGCGGTCTCGCATCGCCTTTATGACCTCCATGACGGTTTCTTTGCTGGTTGCCTTCCCGATGTCAGTCAAGAATTTGATCTCATCCTTAAGGTCCTTGCGGCGTCCGTCAAAAAACAATGGTGTGAAGAATTGGTCTACAAACTCCTCAAGACCGTAGCGCTCAATGAACTCGATGGTTTTGTTACGGGCTTGTTTTTTCTCAAAACTATCGTTCTGGGCAGTAGAGTGAAACAACCCAAGACCACGAAGGCGCTGAGGGAACTTCTCGGCAAAAGCCAAAGCAACATATCCACCCAATGAGTGGCCAATCATGACGGGATGTTCAACACCGATCGTAATCAGAAAGTGGTACACTGCCTCAGCTAGGTCACCGATTGTGACGGGTGTGGTAAGAGGGGCGTTGGCGCCAAAACCTGGGAGGTCAAGGGCAATTATCCGGAAATGTTGGGATAATGGACCAACGAAGTCCCGCCACAACTCGCGTGACTCACAAAAACCGTGTATAAGGACGACTGGCATTCCCTCGCCTGCTTCTGTATAGGCAAGGGGCAGATTAAATTTGGGTGGTTCTTGGCTCATTTGATTTCGTATTAGATTTGGCCCTATGTTGCACCTGTTCAAACAAAGGACATCTAGAGGCAGTTTCTGACAGTAAGTGTTATTGGCAGTTCTGGTCAAGAATCCCCCCCCCCTAGAAGCAGCAATTTCTGAAAAATAATCGGCCCACAAAGCCTTTTGCCATTTATGTCTGATAACATTTCGTTGAGCCCATCACAGCAAACCGGTATTCTCTTGGTCAACCTTGGTACACCAGACTCGACCTCCGTGCCTGATGTACGGAAATACCTCAGGCAGTTCCTGATGGACTGGCGGGTCATCGATATCCCGGCCATACCACGCTGGATTTTGGTGAACGGAATCATTGGCCCTTTTCGTGCGCCCAAGTCCGCAAAGGTTTATCGCAGTGTCTGGACGCCAGAGGGTTCACCCTTGATGGTCTATACCCAGTCCTTCAAGGCTAAGTTAGCCAAGGCTCTCGGACCCGAATATGTAGTCGAGCTAGGAATGCGGTACCAGAGCCCAAGTGCCGAAAGTGCCCTTGAGAAATTCAAAAACAAGGGCTTTGAACGCATAGTCGTCGTGCCTTTGTTCCCTCAGTATGCTTCTGCATCATCCGGATCTGTCCATGACGAAGTCATGCGCTTGGTCCGGAATTGGCAAATTGTGCCAGAGATCGTGATGTTGCATCAGTTTTTCGCTCACCCTGGATTCCTAAATGCTGTGACTCAAGTTTGGGCTGATTACTTTGAAGCAAAACTTAAGGTCCAGCTACCTGTAGATCAATATTGGACCAGTCAGCAACTCCAGAAAGATGAAAAGGGCCATGACCATGGCTACCAACATGTCGTTTTCAGCTACCATGGCCTACCCGAGAGGCAAATACGCAAAGGGGATTGCAGCAACGGAGGTTGCCTATCTGCCACCTGTTGCGATACGCTCAGAGCCGACAACCGCAGCTGCTATCGGGCCC
The DNA here is from genome assembly GCA_027490155.1 of Cytophagaceae bacterium. Lineage (GTDB taxonomy): Bacteria > Bacteroidota > Bacteroidia > Cytophagales > Flexibacteraceae > CANHWS01. The sequence goes on from JAIXYP010000005.1 coordinate 130,148, forward strand.
AGTGTTTTGCCACCACTCGCTTACTTGTCGCCAAATTAGGCATCCCAGAAGGTAGTTATACTACCTGTTTTCAGTCCCGTCTCGGCAATGACCCTTGGATCAAACCGTACACCGATGATAAAATCGAGGAACTTGCCAAAAGTGGTGTCCATCGGGTTTTGGCTCTAAGTCCCTCCTTTGTTTCTGACTGCCTAGAGACCATTGAGGAGATTGGTGTGGAGTACAAAGAAAAGTTTGAAGAGGCTGGCGGCCATGTCTGGGATTTGATCCCTTGTGTCAACGATCATGACAGTTGGGTCGAGGGTATGGCTGACCTGCTCAGGACCTACAAACCTGCTCACTTTTTGGTAGGTTAGGGTTCTATTGATCGACAAGTGATGCTTTATTAAGAACTAAACTGATGATTTAGCGGACAAAATTGCATTGTTGATAACCTTGGGTTGATATGTTACCTATAGTATTCGCATTAGCTTAATCTTAATTTCAAGTTAAGGCAAGCTGCCAATGCCACCTTTGTATGGTCAGAAATCAGTGTGTAGGTGTGCCTATACACTGCCTCCAAAGCTGACAAATCTGGGTGTATGAAACATGTTTTACAAACGATTTCCTTTGCTGCCTTGCTCCTAACATTTTTTGCCTCAATGCAGGCTAGGGCAACAGTTTATTATAGCAAATCCACAGCAACCAACTTTAATACCCTCTCACAATGGGGCGAAAACACTGATGGTACTGGCACCGCACCAACAGCAATCAACAATACCCATGACTTTGTTGTAGCCAATGGTGCTGCCATCACGACCAGTGCCACCGCTAGTGTCCGTCGCCTCACAGTTTCAGCTGGTTGTTCCTTAACTGTCAGCCACTTGATTACTGTTCAGACCTCAGGTAACAATGGCCAATTTAACCTCAATGGTACCCTGATTTTTAATACCGCAATCACCGCTAGTGCAGGGTCCTCCTGGTCCACTACTCTGTTCGGAGGTACGACAGTGATAGGTGCAGCTTCTGTTTTTGTTGTCCAATCCATCGGGACTGCACCAAATACTGGAACATCTTTGAGCAGCGTATCAATCACTGGCAATAGTTGGGGGACATTTATTTGGACGTCTAACAGTTTTGGTAGCTCATCCCTTAATCTGACCTTGCCTTCCGGAACAACCTTTAACGGTAAGTTTCAAATCAACCAAAGTGGTACTCGAAGCAACACCATTGTTCGGCTTGCAGGTTCTGGTGGTAGTCAAAACTTTACCTTTAAGGATGATTTTGATATTGCCAATGGTTCGTTTGAGATGACTAACTCTGGTTCTGGTAATACCTATAACTTCGAAAAGGGATTTCTAGTAAGCTCTACGTCCGTGTTCGCTAACGGTACAACCAATGGTTCTACCTATAACTTCAATGGTTCTGATTGTCAATGGACTGTCAACTCCTACGGGACTAATAGTACCAGTATCGTTATTGCCTCATCTGCCAAGTTGACATTAAATACCAATCTCGCCGTTGCTTCAAGTAGGACTTTGACAGTTAACGGTAGCCTCGATGCCAAAACTGCTGTTATCAGCGGTTCTGGTGCCTTTACCTTAGGGTCTACCGGCACAATGATCTCAGCCAATGTAAATGGCTTCAGGACTTCAGCCTCAAGTGGAAGCGTGCAGGTCTCGGGTACGCGTACTTGGAACGTAGCTTCCAAATATGAACTCAATAGTGCAGTTGCCAACCAGAACGCTGGGTTTGTCACGCATCCGACTACGAGTGGTGATGTCTTGATGGCCAATTTGACTGTTAGTAACAGTGCTGGTTTCGTAGTCACACTTGACGCGGATGTTGCTATAAGTGGCCCAATGACAGTTTCAGCTAATGCCATTATCCGAACCGAAGATGGCGTAAACATCAAAAAAGGAACTGGAGGTACTGTTGTCCTCAATGGTACCATTCAGGTTGGTGACGATGATGGCTTTGCGGGTGGTGCAAGTGCTGGTACCAATGTATCTGGATATAATGTTGGGGATATCACTATCGGTTCAGCATCTACTGTAAACTATCGAGGTGGTTCTCAGGTCGTCACTAGCTATACCAGCTATAACAACCTGTCAGTCACAACATCTGGGACTAAGTCTTCGGATGGGGACATCACTGTGGCAGGAACCTTAACTGTTAGCTCTGGCACATTCAACTATAATGATGACGATGTTACGGTTTCTACTGGCCTGGCCTCTGGTGGGGCACTAGCCGACAATAGCAGCTCTAGTTTCATCATCGGTGGTAATACAGGCGCTATGAACTGGCCCTTCGCCTCAACTTTAGCAGGCGGCTTAACAATTAATAGAACCGGTGGCTTGAGCCTAGGTGCCAACCTAACAGTTGGTAGTGTGACGGCCCTGACTAGTGGTGGCATTACCCTCAATAGCCAGACTTTGACCCTCAATGGGCAAATCACTGGTACCAATGCCATCACCGGTAGTACAACTGCAGGTCTAACAATTGGCGGCACTGGTACCATTTCTGCCTTCGCCACACCTACTCAATTGGCTACATTGTCTGTTAGCCCAACATCAGCGCGTTCCTTGGTCCTGAGCCAAGGTCTCACGATCGCAACCTCATTGACTGTGGGTGCTAATGGGATACTATCGGTTGGAAATAATACGCTGAACTTAGCTGGGACTTTTGCAGCTACTTCAGGCGCGATTCTGACTTTGGGATCGACTTCAGGAGTTTTGGGCGTGACAGGATCCAGCACTACCTTAAGTTTCCCTGCTGCTATAACATCGATAACTAATGGCACCGTCTCCATATCAAGGCCTAGCGGTATTACTCTCAATGCTGACCTTGCATTGAATAACCTATCATTTGCAGGGGGAGGGCTAGACTTATCAGGGGATAAGCTGATCATTAATGGAAATTTTAACGCCTCTAGCGGTGTTTTTACAGGCTCCAACTCCAGCAAACTCGATATTCTAGGATCAGGAACGCTTACTTCTGCACTGACGTTTGACCAAACTGGCAATAATGGCAACCTTAATCAGCTAACCATCAATCGCAGCTCTGGGCTAGTCACTTTGGGCTCCAATCTTGGCATTTCCGGTGGCTCCAATCTATTGACCATCACCGCTGGAACGCTTAATGCTTCAACATTTACTCTTGGTAGTGGCAGCAGCAACCTAACCATGACTGGTGGGACCTTACAACTAGGCAAACTGCTTACTACCTTGCCCGAAATAGATGGCACCATCACCCTGTCATCTGGCAGCACAATTGAGCTTAACGGTGCAGGTAACCAAACGGTTAGAGGTGCCCGCAATTACCAAAACCTAACCTTGAGCGGTGGTGGTACCAAGTCCTTTTCGTCCGCCATCACCTCAGCAAACAAAATTTTTGGGACCCTTACCATAGCTGGGGCTACAACGATTGTGGATGTGGCTAATACAGCAACTGGCGGCAATTATGACGATGCCACTGCTACCAACTTTACGATGACTGGTGGTGAGTATAGGACGAGCAATTTGTCGCTCACTGTACCAGTCATGTCAGGGACCTATAACATCACAGGAGGCAAGATTGTCCTATACGGTGCCTCAGGCACACAATCTCAGTCCTTACGTGGCGGCCGTACTTACCACAATGTGGACATTACTGCCACTGCCGCGAACTACCGCACAGGCACAGACCAGGCAGGGAATGTCGTTCAAGGATCTGGGGCGATCACCGTTACGGGAACTTTTGCAGTCAAGTCGCCAGCTGTATTCGCTACTGGTACTGACAATATCAATGGGTCAGGCACCTTCACCATCGAGGATGGTGCAGGCCTAGTTTACGGGTCAGCTGATGGAATTACTTCTTCAGGGGCTACTGGTAACGTCAGGACCACAACCAGAAATTTTAGTGCTGATGCCTATTATGGTGTGCGTGGGTCAACAGGATCCATCGTCACAGGTAACGGTCTACCTAGCTCAGTTTTAGGTTTCATTGCAGGCAAAAGCACCGGTAGCTTGACTTTCAGCTCGCCATGTACCGTCAACAATAACTTCTACCTCAGTGGAGGCACAGTAGCTGGTACTAACCTAAGCATTGCCAATACTGCTCTTATTACCCGTACTGGCGGTTCATTTTCTTCTGCCCCAACATTCGGGGCCGGTGTAAATATTCTTTATGCCCATACGGGAAGTGCCATCACAACAGGACCTGAAATTCCTAGCGCAACATCAGTGCTTAACAACCTCGAGGTCAATTCCAGCAATGGCGTCATCGGTGGAGGTAACTTTACCGTCAATGGAAATGTTACATTTACCCTTGGTCATTTAAACACGAATGGCAATACTGTCACTTTGGGTAGCACCTCCACTTTGGTGGGCGAAACTTCTACCAAATACCTTAAAGGCATCAGCCGCACTACAAGGTCAGTCGGTACAGGCAGCGGCACATTTGGCAATCTGGGCTACGAAATCGCTTCTGGGTCTGATGACCTCGGCACAGTTACAGTTATTCGTAAAGCCGGAGCAGGTTACAACCTTACTGGCCTAGGCAATCAAAGCATCTCTCGCCATTATGATGTTAGCCAGACTGGTAGTCAGCCATCGTCAGGTCGGGACATCACCTTGCGCTGGACCAGTGATGAAGATAACGGCAAAAACTTCGGCGCCTCTAATGCTGCCATTTTCCGCAGGGATAACAGCAGCTCCCCTTGGATGCGCCTACGTTTGGGCAACAAATGGATGCCTGTTACGATAGCTGGGACCATGCGCTCCCTGCTTACCCGCACCTACCACTTTAGTGACTACACTGTCACCGACCAGAATGCTCCATTACCTGTTGTTTTATCTGCTTTTGACGGGGAGGCCAAGCCAACTGGTGCAATCCTGACCTGGACCACGGAACAAGAGGTCAACAATCACGGCTTCCTAGTAGAGCGAAGCTGGGATGGTGATCGGTTTGATAGTATTGCCTTCGTCAAGGGTAAAGGGACCACAGCTGCCAAACAAATGTACGAGACAGTAGATTTAGGCTTCAAGCAATTGGCCTATTATAGGTTGGTACAGCAAGACCTAGACGGACAACGCGAGGTTTTCAAGACCATCATCGTCAAAACGACTAGTACAGCTCGGCCGATCTTTTCGGTGTATCCTAATCCTGCCATTAGCCAAGTAATTATCAAACTTGACCAACCAAGCCAACTTGCTAACATCACGGTGCAAGATGCCGTAGGCAAAACAGTCTATGAGGGTAAAGACCAGACCCTAATGGTCAGCAGCTGGCCAAAAGGAATGTACCAAGTGACTGCTAACTACAAAGACGGTAGTCAAGACATCCAGAAGCTAATAGTCCAGTAACTTAATAATCGCCGCAAATCATTCGGCGAATATGAAACCAAAGAGGCCCATCTGCATTTTGCAGATGGGCCTCTTTGGCTAATCGGGAGTCGTATTGTTGGTTATTGCCTTATTACTGTTTCATGATCCTACGGCTAATCACCACACCATCACTAGCGATTATTTGTGTTAGGTATAAGCCTTGAGCTAGGTTTCTAATGTCCAACGTAGTGGCACCTGATGGTGCGATGGTCTCGGGGCCAAAGCTTGCCACCAGTCTGCCATCTGTGCTCAAGATCCTGATTGACTGAACTGACTTATTAAATGGCGGAGCCACATAGAGCTGACGACTAGTTGGGTTAGGCCATAATTGCCACTGTCCTTCCTGTGCTATTGGGTCTGGGTTAGATACAAAGACAGGATTGCAGGTCATACCAATGGCGCTGTCCATCCAGACAATCCGGTTTTTGAGCCAGGTCTTGAGGTAGGTAATTTCACCTTCATAAGTCTGCTGCAGGGGTTGCGGGTTTGGCCATACGTAAGAACCTAACGTAGTCCACCAGCTATAATTGCGCCCAATAGCAGGCCCCATGGCCAAGGCACATGAGTCAATCACACGGGCTAAACGGAAAGTATCCAAGACATTTTGCCGCAAGTTGATCCAGCGGCAACGACGTTGTCTAACGTAGTTGCTATCAGTTGCGAGGCGGTGCCACCATGCAGGGAAAACTTGGCCTGTTGTTGGTTCTTCATACCGCCAACCTCTTGTCACTGGGCCAAAACTGAAGTTAAGGTTGCCATAGGCAATATCAAGGTCCCAGATCGGTCCCATGCGGAGTTTATTGCCCCGTGTGATTTTGAGTTTATGCAAATAGGTACTGAACCGATAGCCATCTACATTCTTGCCTAGCTCCTGCATCACTTGGAAGTCAATGAACGAATTGACATCAATATATTTGGCGTACCCACTGTTAACGTCTGCAAAGTTGGGGCCCATCATAGCTGTTTCCATGCTGTCTATATAGCCCTTAATGTAGGCCGCTTGTTTGGGTAGAATATCTTCAGCTTTGGGGTATTCGTACTGGAAAAAGGGGAAGTCCGTCCGGTTATCTCCCTGAAACTGCGAATACCAACCAGGCACATTGGCCGAGTCCAGCTTATCTAGTTTGACGATATATCCTCCTGTGACATCAGCCCCCGAAGTATCGGTAGTACGCAGTCGGCTAATGTCCACCCTCGAGGCACCTCTTTTGAGTCGCTCCATAAACTGATAAACACCCTGATAACGCCCATTCAGGATTACCTCGACATATCTTGACCTAGATGCATATTGGCCCATTTTTCGGGATAGGTCATAAGTAAGCGCGTTACGAAGCATAGTCTTGTCCGAATAGTTCGGGATCAAAACCCAGTCACTTTCGGCAGGCATACCAAGTAATGAACGATTTATTTCGATACCAGCGGTGTCCCTGAGCTCGATGCTATATGGCTTTTTCGGAAATTCTTGGCTGCTATTTCCACGAAACTCGATACCCATTTCGCCCCAATAGCTATTAAATGGCCCGCTCGATAGATTTTGGTTTCCTGGGCCGTTATCAACAATGCCGAGTCGGGCCGCAATCTTTGGGTCGTCCAAGATCTGGAGGCCACGTGTATCAATAACCACAATTGGCAGATTACTGCTCATGAGTTTGAACACCTGGGCGGGATTGCCTCCAAAGGAAAGATCAGCCCCCGTACAGTTGCCAGTGTTACCATCACGTTTAGTATCCTGGATAAGTAGTATCCAAGTACCATCGCCATTTTCGCCTACAGCGTTTAATTCACCTAGCTGCCCCTTTGTTCGATAGATACCACTATATGGAGGGCTTGCGTATTGGACGATGTTGTTGACATCGGCCCGTAGGCAAGTGTTGTTATAATTGGGTCCGTTACGGTCTGTGGGTGAGGCGAGCTCTACCTCGCGGCCAGTTGGCGATACTAAAACAAGGTGGAGGGTACTGACGTCTGGGTGGATGATATTGAAGCACACTTGCTCTAGGCCAAAGCTAGTACCTAGTAAGTTGGCGAGCCCTGTCACGGAGATGCCAACCCGTGCATCGCCAGAGTCTGGGATGGCCACTGCGTTCCCACTAAAGGTTTGGCTTCGTGTTTGGCCAGCCAAAAACAACCAAATCCCGAGTATGAGAATTACAAATGCTGGTTTTTGGCGCCTAGGAGACTGATGGGTATAGATAGTCATCTGCAGATTGTTGCTAATATGTTGACATAACATTACGCAATTTCTGTATACCAGCTAAATTTTGAACAAACAAATCAGGGTTTTTCGGGTTAGATGTATACTTTTATGTCGCTGCTGGGATCGCGTTTTCCTGATCGGCAATTATTTTAGTTGGAGACATATCTGGTTTTGGTCCAAATTTTTTACACTATCAGTATCTGAGGGCGTATGTATATCATCAAGGTGAAGGGCAAAGCAAAAATCCCGGACTACATCCAGCTACGTGACGACACCTTTGTGTTGGTGGCATACTTTAGGGCTGATAGGCCGCTCAAGAATCTGGATCGTTATGGTCTGGATGGTAAAGAGATCCAGCTTGAGCAATTAATAGCAAGTTTGCCGTTCGGTAAACTTCAGATGCTTACTTTGTAGTTATGATCGGCACTGAGCCCATAATTACACTCCAACACCTCCGGGTTGACCAAGCAGGTCAACCAATCCTGACCAACGTTACGTTAGAGCTAGGTAAAGGCGAACTGGCTTACCTGATTGGCAAAACAGGCCAAGGTAAAACCAGCCTGCTCAAGACTTTATACGCTGACTTGCTAATCGGCAAGGGACAGGACGCTGGGGCTAAAGCCATCGTCACAGGTCATGATCTCTTGACCATTAAGCCGGGCCAGATCCCAGACCTTAGGAAAAGTATCGGTATTATCTTTCAGGACTTCCAGCTGTTTTTTGATCGTTCGGTGGCTGAGAACCTCACCTTTGTGATGAGGGCCACGGGCTGGACTGATTCTTCCAAAATGAAATACCGCCAGGCTGAAGTCCTGATGCAGGTTGGACTTGGGACTATTGCCAATAAAATGCCTTACCAGCTCTCAGGAGGCGAACAGCAACGGGTGGTAATTGCCCGTGCTTTGCTTAATGAGCCCAAACTCCTGATCGCTGACGAGCCCACTGGCAACCTTGACCAAGAGGCCAGCAACGAAATTATGTCCATTTTCCAGCGAATCAGCAATGCTGGCACTACTGTGTTGATGGCTACCCATAACTTAGGCTTAGTCAAAAGCTTTAGGGGTAGGATCTTGCAGGTGGCAAATGGTACTTTGTCAGAGCGAGATATCGCCAGTTTCAACGGCCAAAATCTGTAGTCAGTGGAGGCCAATCCCCATATTGCCCCTGCTCTACCCGGTCTGTCGGTGCTGATCCCGGTCTATAATGTGGACGCACTGGATTTAGTCTGTGACTTGTTGGCACAGCTGCGGTTGAGCCGCATCAAATATGAGGTTTTGGTTTATGACGACGCCTCGCCTCTGCATAACCCCAATTGGCAATTCTTGCAGGATATCAAGTCCCCGGCTTTGTTGCTTAAAAGGATGCCTGCCAACATAGGGCGTTCGGCCATCCGGAATCTTCTGGCTAAGGATAGCCGCTACAGCCATCTTTTATTTATCGATGCGGACTCTGGCCTGCCAGATGAGACTTACATACAGCATTACTTGATGTATTGGCAGGACTATGATGCTATTGTGGGCGGCACCATCTATGAGGAAAAATGTCCTTCGCCTTCGGTTATGCTGCGTTGGGTCTATGGGCGGCGGCGTGAGCAAATCTCCGCTGATTTGCGTAACAGAGCCAAACACGCCTCCATCACCCTCAACAATCTTCTCATCAAACGGTCCGTTTTCCTAGCCACTGGTCTTGACGAGCAAATCAGGACATACGGACATGAGGACACCAAACTGGGGTATGCCCTAGACATGGCACGTGCTACTGTCCACCATATCCAGAATCCTGTAATCCATCTTGGCCTTGAGCCAAGTCCAGAATATCTGGAAAAGGTCAAGGCGGCAGTCCAGAACTTTTATGACCTAAGTGTGCACCAAGGTATCGGACTAGATACGCGCCTGCACTCAACCTTCAAACGATTTGATGGTCATTTTTTAGGGTGGTTTTTGAGAGTGTTTTTTGCGGTTTTTGGTTGGTATGTGCGTCTAAACCTTTTGTCTAGGCAGCCATCGCTTTGGCTGTTAGATGCCTATAAACTCGAGTTAATGCTCAAGCATAGCCGAGCGGATCGGAGAAAATCTAAAACTTAGTTATCATATTGGGCAAGGTCTAAGCCCGGTCTGGGAGGTTCATTTTTGCTTGGCCCTGCTAACTAAAAATTTGCTGAAGGCTTATAATCCCTAAACAACAATAGCAGGCCAAAGACCTGCTTCTATTGCTGACAATCATGTCTAAGGGCCTAGTTAGCTACATCTGACATGAATTTGATGCGCATCACTCGCAGCTCGTCTTCTGTATATTCGTTTCCTAAGGTCTCCAAAGCTACATTGAGCTCATCAGACTCCGAGGTCATGAAATAGTCAACGATCTCTTGCTGGCGTTCATCGTCCAGGATTTGGTTAACATAATAACCCAAATGAAGCTTGGTTCCGCTGTAGCATATATGTTCGATCTCGGTGAGGAGATCGTTCATCTCGATGTTTTCGGACTCCGCAATTTCCTCTAGGTCTACCTTGAGGTCGATTTTGCGGATGATACTGATCTTGGACTTGCTTTTATTAATAGCAGACTTGACAACGACATCACTAGCAGTCTCAATGTCGTTTTCTTCGACATATTTCTTGATCAGCTCCATGAAGGGCTTACCAAACTTGGTCGCCTTTCCTTGGCCCACACCCGATACCTGCAACAGGTCATATTCGTTGGTAGGATAGGTAGTAGCCATTTCTTCTAACGATGGGTCAGAAAAAATAACGTAAGGTGGCAGACCCTTTGACTTGGCTATGCGTTTCCGCTCTTGTTTCAGAAGCTCAAATAGCTTTTCGTCGCAGGCAGCAACACGCTGGTTGTCATCTTCGCCATCGGGGTCAGCTTCTGCAGAGCTGAAGTCATGGTTCTTGTAGATGACAACAGGGTAGGGGTGCTTTAGGTATTCTTTCCCTTTTATTGAGAGTTTGACTAGGCCAACTTGGTCGATATCCTTTTCGAGCAGATCTGCCAGAAGGACTTGACGAAGCAGGCTCTTCCAGAACACAATATCCCGATCGTTGCCTTTGCCCCAAATCGGTAGATTTTGGTGGCTATAACTTTCGGTATAGTCATTGATGGTACCGGTCAGGACGTCTGCCAAGTGCGGGATCGCAAATCTGGCATCTGTTTGGTCGACAGCCTCAAGGGCCAAGACGACTTCTTTTTCGTACTTATGATGCTCAGCTCTGGTTTTGCAGTTGTCGCAGAATCCACAGTCCTTCTCCATGTACTCGCCAAAGTAGTGCAACAACTGCCGACGACGACAGACACTACTATTGGCATAGTCACTCATTTCCTCAAGGAGGTACTTAGCATTTTCACGCTCTGTGACCGACTTATCCTTATGGAATTTTTCGAGCTTAGTGATGTCCTCTTCGCTAAAGAACATCAGGCAGTGACCTTCTAGACCATCCCGACCAGCACGTCCTGTCTCTTGGTAATAACCTTCTAGCGATTTAGGGGCATCATAATGGATCACGAACCGAACATCGGGTTTGTCGATCCCCATTCCGAAGGCAATAGTTGCGACAACTACCTCACAGTCTTCGTTCAGGAATGCGTCCTGATTTCTCATACGTGTTGCAGCATCCAGCCCTGCATGGTACGGAACGGCGTTGACGTCATTGACTTGGAGGAACTCTGCAATTTCCTCTACCCGTTTGCGCGAGAGGCAATAAATGATGCCACTCTTACCTTTGTGGTTCTTAATAAACCGAACTAATTGCTTTTTCGGATCATCCTTAGCACGGACTTCGTAATAAAGGTTAGCCCTGTTGAACGATGTCTTGAACAGGTTGGCATCCTCCATATTGAGGTTCTTCTGGATATCCAGCTGGACCTTGGGGGTTGCAGTAGCTGTTAAGGCGATGATTGGCAGTTGACGATCTAGCATCTCGACGATGTTCTTGATCCTGCGGTACTCTGGCCTAAAGTCATGTCCCCACTCGGAGATACAATGGGCTTCGTCGATGGCGACAAACGTAATGTTAGCCTTTTTAAGGAAGATAATGTTCTCCTCTTTAGTCAAGGACTCTGGCGCAACGTATAGTAATTTGACTTCGCCATTCAGAACCTCCTTCTTGACGCGGGTCATTTCTGCCTTCGTAAGGGTGGAGTTCAGGAACTGGGCATTGACGCCAACCGCATTTAGCTGATCGACCTGGTTTTTCATTAGGGCGATAAGGGGTGAAATCACCACGGCTGTACCTGTCTGGACGATAGCTGGCAGTTGGTAACACAAGGACTTGCCAGCGCCTGTTGGCATTATGACAAAGGTGTTGTGCCCAGCTAGAATATTCTGTATGATCTGAAGTTGCTCCCCCCTGAAGGTTGAGTAGCCAAAAACAGACTTTAGGGATTGCCTGAGTTCCTCAGGCTGAAAAATTGGTTCTTCTGTCATCTCCGTTTTTTGGTGCGCAGTCCTGCAAAAAGTTCTGGCCCTATTCTCCCGCAGTAGCTAACCGATGGCCGCTGCGTGCAACGATCACGACCTCTTGGGTTTGATATGTCCCTGTCGTGATAATCGTAATACAATATACTACAAGATAGCTAACTTTTTGCTATAGCTAGATAACCTAAGTATTTGTTTGCATAAGCTTAAAGCAAGTCAGCTGCCTAATTTTATTTGGATAATCCGACTAAAATCCACCTCATTACCTATCTAACTTGCGAAAAGGATAAATATTGCAACTGAAAATTATCAGATAGCCAAATTTTTGGTGTTAGCGAAAAATGCCCTAATGTTCAAAAAAAAGCTCAGCGTTACTTGACAGACGCTGAGCTTTTTGCATGATACGGAGCAAAGGATTGGCTCGGACCCTTTTGCGGGTACCAGCCTTGTGATTAGGCCAGTAGCCTAATCGGATCCTCGAGGAGGGCTTTGAGAGTCTGTAAAAATGCAGAACCTACTGCTCCATCTACCACACGGTGGTCGCAGCTGAGCGTAACCTTCATGATGTTACTAGCGACAAAGGATCCATTACGGACAATGACGGTCTCCTTGATGCCACCTACTGCCAGGATGCAAGCGTCTGGTGGGTTGATGATGGCAGTAAATTCATCGATGCCAAACATTCCCAGGTTGCTAATCGTGAAGGTACTACCTTCCCAATCGGCAGGTTGAAGTTGTTTGTTTTTGGCACGTGCGCCTAAGTCCTTGACTGTTGAACTGATGTTGGTCAGGCTGAGCGAGTCAGCAAAGCGCACAACTGGTACTAGCAGTCCTTCCTCAACAGCTACAGCGACACCAATATGGACATGGTGGTTATACCGGATGCGATCACCCAACCATGAGCTGTTCACCTTAGGGTTTTGTTTTAGGGCTGCGGCTGCGGCCTTGATCACTAAGTCATTAAAAGACACCTTAGATGCTGCAAAGTCATTGATGCTTTTGCGTGCTTCGATGGCCTTGTCCATGTTGATTTCCATCGTCAGATAGAAATGTGGAGCAGTAAACAAACTTTCGCCTAACCTACGTGCGATGGTTTTACGCATTTGGGTCAATGGCACATCCTCATAGCTTTCGACGCCGACAGCACTTGCCGGGCGAGGTGCTGATGGAGATGCAGTGCCTTTGGCAGGTGCTTCTGCTTTAGCTGGGGCAGCTGCGGCTGGTTTGTAGCCTTCGATATCCCTTTTAACAATACGGCCATTCTCACCTGAGCCTGGCACCAGGTCTAGTTTGATGCCTTTATCCTCGGCCAACTTGCGCGCCAAAGGTGAAGCCTTTACATGTCCATCTGCTAAAGTAGATGCAGATGCCTGAGTGGTTGTGCTGACTGAATCTACAACTGTTTTAGACACGGAAGTATCCGTAGCTTCGGTAGTGGCAACTGTGGCAGTAGTACCACCATTGAGTAGGACATTATAGTCAGCACCTGCTTCGCCTATGATAGCAATGATGCCATCCACCTGTACTGATTCACCGGCTTTGACGCCAATATAAAGCAAGGTGCCATCTTCATAGCTTTCGAGCTCCATAGTGGCTTTGTCGGTTTCGACTTCTGCCAGCAGTTCGCCCGACTTGACTTTATCACCAACTTGTTTTTGCCATGATACGATTGTCCCTTCGGTCATCGTGTCAGACATTTTGGGCATCAGGATGGCTGTTGCGTTGACAGATTTGGATGGGGCCGCAGCAGGAGGGGTAGCAGGAGACACCACAGGTGCAGCGGCTGCAGGTTTTACCTCTGAATGAGCTGCCTCTTTTTGTACTACTGCACCACCACTATTGCCAGATAGCAGAGCCTGAAAGTCTTCGCCAGGTTTGCCAATCACTGCGATGACACCATCAACAGCAACTGACTCCTTTTCTTGAACGCCGATGTATAACAGTGTACCGTCATTGTAGCTTTCTAGCTCCATGGTGGCTTTGTCTGTTTCTACTTCTGCGAGAACGTCGCCCGATTTTACGGTGTCGCCGACTTTCTTACTCCACGATGCGATGACACCTTCGGTCATCGTGTCGCTCATTTTGGGCATCCTGATTATCTCTGCCATAAGTCTCATGTGCCTGCCGCCGAGCGTTTTTCGAAGCGTATCAGCAAGCAGGAAAATGGGGGATTTCTTGTGTTTATTTTTTGGTAGGACTACCACCAAAAGTTCGCCAAATTAGTGCTTTTCTGGCTAGCTGACCCAAATATCAGCAGTTATTGTTAACTTTTGCTAAAATGCGAAAAGCTTAATAGTAATTGGGTTCTGTATTATCAAAATCGCAAAATTGGGGTAAGTATTTTGCGTCTTTCGTTTCGTTGGTTATGACCAGAAATGCAAAAAGCAATGGCTAGTAATCTGGCCTCAAAACAACAAAACTGGCCTCTGGGGCCAGTCTTGTCAGTATATTGAGGTTACGATGCCTAGGTAATGTTGTAGGCTAGAAATTACTAGAGGGCAAAACTCTCGCCACAGCCACAGGTACGGGTTGCATTCGGGTTGATGAACTGGAACCCCTTGCCGTTTAGACCATCCGAAAAGTCAAGCGTGGTACCGATTAAGTAAAGCAGGCTTTTTTTGTCCACAAGCACCTTGATGCCGTTATCTTCAAAAATCTGATCCACTGGTTTGATCTCGTTGTCAAAGCCAAGGTCATACATCAGCCCGCTGCAGCCACCTCCTTTAACGGAGACTCGCACATTAAACTCTGGGGTGTAGCCTTCGGTAGCGCGAAGCTCTCCGATTTTTTCCACTGCTTTGGAGGTTACTTTTATCATAGTGAAGGTGTCAGTTTGGTTGAATGCCAAAGCCACAGGTCAAAGGTACAACTATTATTCCAACACTGGTTTGGCAGGAAGATTGGCGTCTAGTTCTGCTAGTTTGGCAGCCATAAAAATCAAAAGATCAGCCCTCAATGTCTATCGTTTTTCCTCAACAGCTCCGAAAAAACCTCGTTCTGGACTTTAACCTGTCGCTCGACCACATAGCCATCTTGGATGAATGCCTCGGCCTTGATAGACAAATTGCTGCGCTCGGCCGAGGATAATGATTTGGCTTGCTCTAGCCCTGCAATAATGTCATTGACAGATTGGGTTATCTTTATGCCGATGCCTGCCTCAAAGGCCTCAGGGAAGTTGGCTCCATCGCTCATTATCGGGATCAACCCGTGTTGCATCGCCTCAACGACAGAGGTCGGGAATCCTTCGCTCATAGTTGGTAGGATGTAGAACTGAGCAGACTCAAGCACAGCCGATTTTTGCTCCTTATATACAGCCCCAAGGTATTTAACATTGCTATCAAGGCCAGCAGCTGCCAGTAACCCCTGAAGCTGGGGTAGTTCACCATCATCGGGACCAGCGATCAGGAGCTGCCAAGAACCATCGTTGTTCAGACTGGAGGCTAACCAAGCCTCGACAAGCGGTATGATGCCTTTTTTGTGGTGTAGCCTTGCCATGAACAGAATTGTCGTGACGGGAACGTCCTGCAGGCGAGGCGTTTGCGTGCCGCGGTTTGGGACTGAGTTTGGCAATAGGTTAGTGGTAGAAGGGAATAGTTTGCGCAGGTTATTGCCCTCAGGGGTGCTTACGGCACGTACCATACTGGCCCTACGTGCTAATCGGCCTTCTATCAGCTGAAAGTATATTTGCTTTTTGAAAGCCTTTTGGGCCATTGACCAGGGCTCGAGCATACCCTGTGGGACATAAACCCAGACAAAACCAAGTTTGCGGAAGGCTGCCCCCCATTTGGTCGGGTATCGCCAGCTGCCATGCGTACAAATCACTGTATCAGCAGGCGATAGCTCTTGGCTCTGGATTAGTCCTTCAAGCTCGGCAACACTGGTAGATGCCAATGCAATCCCCTTAGCACCATATAGATGTGGCAAGGGCTCTGGTGCAGACACTGCTGGATACCAAATCTGACTATCGACATGATATTCATCCTTGAGTGCTTGGGCGGTGATGATGGAAGCTGACCAAATGCCAAAATTTACTGGTCGGATGTCGTCAACAATATTGATGATTTTCATGCGCTGGGGCTTACCTTCTTCGTTTTACGGATATAAAGGCAAGATTACGTCAAATTTTAGCACCATCAAGCAACCATCTGTACGTAATTGTTGTCATTAGTTTCAACGCAAGGTTGGCATCATACCTATCTAAAGCACAGGCAGCTGTCCTTTGCATTGTTCGACTAAGGCATTTTGCCAAAGATAAGTCGATGAAGTCCACAAATTATGACTAGATCTGAAAACGAAACCGCCATAACTATGGAGTTGGTCCTTGACGAGGCGATGCTTCAGCAACTGGGTAAATACCTCACAAAAGCCGAATTGGACCAATCCATTAAAGAGTTTTTGGTCGATGCCTACGTTATTTTGACAGAAGTAGAAGTGGCTTTAGTCGATAAAAACATGACTGTTGCCATCCGTGCTTTTCATACTCTGAAAGGTAATAGCCGTACCCTAGGTGCAAATGCCTTAGCTGTATTATGCCAAGATGCTGAAAATGAGCTAAAAAAAACCGCAGAATTGTCAGACAGATCGTTAATATTGCAGCAATTGGCTGGGCTTATCAGTCAATACAGCGTCGCCGTTAGGCTCGCTGGGTACTGCACAAGTGAATGACACTGCGATGAAAAAAATATTGATAGCCGAAGATAGCTCTGTGATCCAGAACCTAGCCAAAAGGGTGCTTGAGTTCAGTGACTACGAGATCAAACTCGCCAAGAATGGCCAGGAAGTTCTGGACCTCACTACCATCGAAACTTATGACTGCATCATCCTGGATATCATTATGCCAGTGATGGACGGTATGGAATGCGTACGCCGGCTCAGGCAGCGTGACCGCAATCCGAACCAAAAAGTGCCGATCATTGCCATTTCTGGCAACGCCCGCAATTACTCAGCTGCTGAGTTTCAACAAGCTGGTTTCACGGCATTTCTGGCCAAGCCACTTGACTATGACAAACTAATGGACACT
Source organism: Cytophagaceae bacterium (assembly GCA_027490155.1). Lineage (GTDB taxonomy): Bacteria > Bacteroidota > Bacteroidia > Cytophagales > Flexibacteraceae > CANHWS01. The sequence continues at coordinate 147,124 of JAIXYP010000005.1, forward strand.
GTCAATATCCTGACCGGAGTTATGTAGTATTGTGACGGCCTACAAGATGCTTAGGCGATACTAGGATCTGTTGCGCTCATCTAAAACTTAATAAAAAAGCCCCTCCTTTGCTAATTGCATCTGAGGGGCTTTATCGTTTCGGAATGCTATCCTTGGGTGGATTTTTGGCTATTGGGGTCCCCCAAATTCTGCTGAATGCAAACTAGTTCTTAGTGATAGCTATAAAATCCTTTCCCGGTCTTCTTCCCAAGATGACCAGCCAATACCTTTTGTTGCTGGATCCTGGAGGGTCTAAACCGAGGTTCCTGCCCAAATGCATTGTATAATGAAGTGGTCACTGCAAAGTTGATGTCGTTACCTATCAGGTCCATTAGCCGGAAGGGGCCAAGTCGGAACCCTGCAGCCTGCAACAAATTGTCGATTGTCTCGATATCAGCTGCACCTTCTTCCGCCAGCTTTAAGCTTTCTGTATAGTAGGGACGCGCCACTCGATTGACAATAAAGCCAGGAGCGTCGGTGCATGCAACAGGTTGTTTCTGGACATCTCGGACAAAAAAACTCAAGGTATTGGTAGTTTCAGGGCTTGTTTCGGGCCCACTTACTACCTCCACCAACTTCATCAATGGGGCAGGATTAAAGAAATGCAGCCCCGCAAACCGTCGTTTGTGTACCAAGCCAGATGCCAACTCGGTGATCGACAAAGAGCTGGTGTTGCTCGTTAGGATTGTCGTTGGCTGATTGATATGCTCGAGTTGGCTAAAGAGTTTTTGCTTGACCGCCATCACCTCAACGATGGCCTCGATGATGATATCACCGATGCAGTCTTCAATATTGCTAGAGACTGTGATTAGTGCCAGCGTTTGTAGGCGTTGCTCCTCAGTCAGCTTGGCTTTGGAAACCAATCCGCTTAGGATTCTGGCGATATTGTCTTTTGCTTGCTCGGCTTTAGCAAGGTCGAGGTCAAACAAGAGGGTAGGGTACAAGGAGGCTGCCGATACTTGGACAATGCCCTGTCCCATTGTACCTGCCCCTATCACAACTATTTTTTGCTCTTTCATCTAGCGCATTTGGTTCGGAATGTCCTCTGGCCTAATTGTCACTTTGGCGATTTGCTCGCGCATACGCATAACGGTCTCTACAGCCTCAGCTACTACATCACTACAAATAGTGATATAGCTGCCAGGGGTGGCTTGGGTTATTGCATACTCGATGGCCTCTACCTCCTTGAGGATAACCTTGACGGGTTTGTTCGGATCCACTGATTTGATGCCAACAAGCAGGAGATTGACAATGTCGTCCTCAGTCCGGCCACGGAGGTGTCGGTCTTGCCGGACGATGAGCTCATCAAATATCTGGGCCGATACGGCACCAAGAGAAATGATGTCCTCGTCCCTGCGGTCACCAACGCCTGTGATGATACCTACCTTGAGAACGGAGTCAACCCTTGCCATATACTTGCCAAGTGCCTCCATGCCTGGGGTATTGTGTGCATAGTCGATCAGAACCTGGAACTTGCCAAAGTCAAACTGGTTCATGCGGCCTGGGGTGGTGGCTGGCGAAGGGATGAAGGTTTCGAGGCCAACACGGATGTCTTCGATCTTGAAGCCCATCAGAAACATGCCTAAGGTGGAGGGCAAGATGTTCTGGACCATGAACAAGGCACGTCCGCCAAATGTTAGTGGTACGTTGACGATTTTATGCACCCTGATTTTCCAGTTTCCTTTGCAGATCGTGATGTAGCCATTCTCTGCGATACAGGCCATGCCACCTTCAGCGCAATGCGCCATGATGCGAGGGTTGGTTTCGTCCATGCTGAAGAGTGCGACTTTGCAGTCTAGCTCATGGCGCATACCATATACTAGGTCATCGTCCGCATTCAGGATGGCATAGCCGTCCTTCTTGACACTTTCGACTACTACAGACTTGACTTTAGCAAGGTCCTCGACAGTGTTGATATCCTTCAGGCCAAGGTGATCAGGGGCGACGTTAGTCACGATACCAATATCAGCCTTGGTAAATCCTAAGCCAGCCCTAATGATACCTCCACGGGCACACTCAAGTACAGCAAAGTCAATTGTAGGGTCTTTCAGGACGAATTCTGCACTCACAGGTCCGGTACAGTCTCCTTTCTCAACGAGGCGATTCTGAAGATAGATACCGTCAGTAGTTGTGTAACCTACTTTTTGTCCACAGGTTTTTGCAATATGGGCGGTTAAACGCGTGGTGGTCGTCTTGCCATTGGTACCAGTGATGGCTACAATCGGGATATGTCCTGTTGACCCGGGTGGGAACAACATATCCATCACGGGCTCGGCCACGTTGCGAGGCAATCCGTTGGTAGGGGCAATGTGCATACGGAAACCCGGGGCAGCATTTACCTCTAGAATGGCGCCTCCTGTTTCGGGCAAAGGAACGCTGATATCATTAGTCATGACATCGATGCCGCAAATATCTAGACCTACAATGCGCGCAATTCGCTCGGCCATGAAGACGTTGTAAGGGTGGACCTGGTCGGTCACATCTGTAGCAGTGCCACCAGTGCTAAGGTTGGCCGTTGTCTTGAGGTATAACACCTCGCCCTCAGGCAGGATGGTATCGATGGTGTAGTTTTTACTTGCCAAGATCCCGTTGGTGTTAGCATCTACCTTGATTGCAGTCAGAACTTTTTCGTGGCCGAACCCGCGCCTAGGGTCCTTGTTTACCTCATCGATCAGCTGTTGGATTGTTTGTTTTCCATCACCAGTGACGGCTGCAGGAGTGCGCAGGGCTGCTGCAATAAATTTGTAGTCAATGACCAAAAGGCGGTAATCATCACCTACGATGAACCGCTCAACGATGACACCGCGGCTGATTTTTTTTGCAATTTCGAGAGCTAGTTCAGCTTCTTCCCTAGTCTTGATATTGATGGTAGCGCCACGGCCATGGTTTCCGTTGACTGGCTTAATGACCATCGGGAAGCCAATTCGACGGATGCAGGCATCGACGTCGTCCATATCATAGCACACAGAGCCCTTTGCAACCGGAATAGCCGATTTTTCGAGGAGGTTTTTGGTTTCTTCTTTATCGCAGGCAATCTCGACAGCGATGCTACTGGTAAGGCTAGACATCGTTGCCTGAATCCGCTTCTGGTTGATGCCGTAGCCTAGTTGAACTAGCGAGTGACGGTTTAGACGGATATATGGAATGCCACGGCTGCGTGCAACATCGACGATGCTACCAGTGCTTGGCCCCAGTCGCTCATCCTCCCTAATTTCGCGCATATCTTGCAAATAGGTCTCCATGTCGATAGGGCTGCCTTCGACCAAGGCTTGTGCAATGGCCACGGATGCCTTAGCGGCGTATATGCCCACTTTTTCCTCCATGTAAGCAAAGACGACGTTGTAGACACCTTCATTACTCGTTGACCTGGTGCGGCCAAAACCAACATCCATGCCAGCTAGGGTCTGGATCTCGAGGGCAATGTGCTCTATCACATGACCCATCCAAGTGCCTTCCATCACACGTTTGAAGAAACCGCCTTCCGTGCTTTCGGAACAACGGTGGCTCTGAAGGCTCGGCAAAGCAGCTTTTAGCCGGTCATAAAAGCCCGTGATTTTGTGGGTCGGTTGTTGCTCTAGCTCCTCTAAGTCTAGCCGCATCACGATGAGTTTGTGCCGACGGATAGACCAGTTATTGGGTCCGCGCATCACTCGGGTTTCTAAAATCTTCATTCGCTGTTAGTAGTAGGTAAGGGTGCTTGTTGTTGAATCTTGGCCTGTATGCAAGCCTTGTGTTGTTGGTCCTTTTCTGGAGTTAGCACGCATAGGTAATATTCGCCATCTTTTAAGGGACCAGCAGAGCCATGCTAATGGTAGAATCTAGGTTGTAAAGTAGAAACTAAATGTTAACGAAACATCATTTGGGCGCAACAAAAAAGCCCCAAAATTTTAGTTGGGGCTTATGTTGCTCGGTGTTGATAATTTTGTGGGTCCTAGTAAGTGATTGCTATCCTGCAATCCGGGTAATATTGGCCCCTAAGGCATTGAGCCTACCATCTATATTTTGGTACCCTCTGTCGATTTGTTCGATGTTGTCGATAATACTAGTACCCTCGGCACTTAGGGCAGCCATCAGCAAGGCAACACCCGCTCGAATGTCTGGTGACGTCATCCGGATAGCACGTAGCTTGGTCCGGCGGTCGAGGCCAATAACGGTAGCACGGTGAGGATCACAAAGGATGATATTAGCACCCATGTCGATGAGTTTGTCTACAAAAAACAGTCGGCTCTCGAACATTTTTTGGTGTATCAGTACAGTGCCTCTAGCCTGTATTGCTGTCACCAGTACAATGCTTAGTAGGTCAGGTGTAAAGCCTGGCCATGGTGCATCACTTACGGTCAGGATGCTACCATCAATAAAGGTATCTAGCGCATAATAGTCCTGCTGGGCCACAAACAAATCATTGCCCCGTATCTCTAGATTGATACCCAAGCGTTGGAAAACGTTAGGAATTATGCCTAGGTGTTCCACACCTGCATTCTTGATCGTTATCTGGCCACCCGTCATGGCTGCCATGCCGATAAATGATCCGATCTCGATCATGTCTGGCAGCATGGTGTGCTCTGTACCGCCAAGGTAATCCACTCCCGTAATAGTCAGGAGGTTGCTACCGATGCCTTCGATTTTGGCACCCATCCGGACCATCATCTTGCAGAGTTGTTGCAAGTATGGTTCGCAGGCGGCGTTGTATATTGTGGTAACGCCTTTGGCCATCACGGCTGCCATCACAACGTTGGCAGTTCCTGTTACTGAGGCCTCGTCCAGCAAAATGTAGGTGCCCTGAAGGTGGGACCCATCAATCTGATAGAATGCGTTTTCGGCATCGTAATTGAATTTGGCACCTAGTTTCTCGAGCCCCAAGAAGTGGGTATCCAGTCTACGTCGGCCAATTTTATCCCCGCCTGGTTTCGGAATCCGTGCTCGGCCAAACCTTGCCAATAGAGGGCCAAGTACCATAACTGATCCTCTTAGCTTGGCCGCATCTTGAGCAAATGCTTGACTCTCGAGGTAATCCATGTTGACATCTTTGGCTTCGAAACGGTAGCTACCTGTGCCGAGTTTATCTACTATAACACCAAATGACCTAAGGAGGTCAATCAGCTTGTTGACGTCAACAATATCGGGGATGTTATTGATGGTAACGGCCTCTGGGGTCAGCAGGACGGCACACAAGATTTGCAGGGCTTCGTTTTTGGCTCCTTGAGGCGTGATCTCCCCATTGAGGCGATTGCCACCTACGACTTTGAATGAATTCACGAGCGATGAGTTTCGGTTCGGTTAACGATCAGATTGTTCGGCGAAGTTGGGCCTCGTGCTGGTGTATGGCAGGGTCCCTAATGCAAGAAGGACGTCCAGTCCCATGGGACTGGATCTAGTAAAGAACTTGTTGTCATACTGGCCAAAAATGGCTAGTATTTACGTTTCCGCTTATTGTATTTGTGCCCACCTCCAGTGTTGGCTTGGCCTTGTTGGTGTGCACCTTGTCCCGCATGTTGGCCTGGTTGGCTCTGTTGGCGTTTTTTGAATCGCGAGCGGGCATCATCCATTGGCTGTGGTTTCCAGTTGTTGGTCATCGTAACTCCGTCAAACAGACCTTCGTTACGCACCTCTTCTATCGAGATACTCAGCTTGCCATTAGACATCTGCTCGATTTGCTTGATGATGATTTCGTCTTCGGCGTTGTCGCGGTTCCAGGTGCTGTAGAAATTTTTCATCAGCCGGCAAATGAAGACTACGGCTTGTTTGCGTTCGGCAGGGTCCTCTAGCTTGATTGCCTCAGCAACCATAAGGTCCAGGTTTTGGCCATAGTGCCTAAACCTAACCTCACTTTTATGATAGGCCAAACGGGCTGGCTTTTTCTCTAGGATCGCAATCTCCGGTATCGGGTAGGGGCCATCAACATCTAGCTGCAAACCACTGATTAGGTGCATATGGTCCCAAAACTTCTGTAGATCCTCTTCGGTATCATGCAGAACGTTTGGGTTGAGTTTGCGCACCATCGCAATAAGGGTACCACACAACCGATTGCGGGTTTCGCGGTCCTCTTGCTTGACGATGTAGCGGACTAAATTTTCGACATTACGGCCATATTCCTTGAACTGGATATCTGGCTTTTCGTTGTAATACTCAAAAGACTGCCGAGCAGGTACGGCCATGTATAGAAAGATTTAAGCTTCAAATATCGGTTTTTTTTGCGGCTTTGCCATTGTCTATCTGGTAGCTGACCAGCATTTGGTCCAAAAAAAGCATCGATTTAGGCCCTAATATTTTCTTGGTTGTGGATATGAGGTGGCTGACATCAAATCAAACTCACCGAAATTCGGATACCATACCTTGTGCTACCCTTGTGCATGAGGGTATCTTGCAGCTATTTCTTGCAAAACCAAACTGCAGCATACCCATAAGTGACGTCCTTACCAATCACACCCCTTTGAAATGGAAACTCAAACTGAAAACAACTTGCTAACCCTGACTTTTGAAGCCGTTGCAAATGCCTTAGCTCAAGTGGCACCTCCTTCCCTAGCCGAAAGTTATGACAACGTAGGCCTTTTGGTTGGTGAGGCTAGTAAAATTGTCACAGAGGTGATGACCTGTCTGGACGTAACCGAAGAGGTGGTGGATGAAGCCATTTTGACCAAATGTAATCTGATCGTGAGCCACCACCCGCTTATCTTCAAGGGGTTGAAACGGCTTAACGGTAGCAATGCTACCGAACGTACGCTCCTTAAAGCCATCCGACATAATATCGGCATCATTGCCTGCCACACCAATCTAGACAACACGATTGATGGCGTTAGTATTCAGTTGGCGCATAGGCTAGGCATACAGTACCCCAAGGTGTTGCTGCCAATGAGCGGTCAATTAGGGCAAATGGCGATTTTTGTACCTAATGGATCCGTCGAGGCTGTTTTGGCTGCAGCCTTTGAAGCCGGTGCCGGCCACGTCGGACTATATGACCAATGTGCTTTTCGGGTGAATGGCGTAGGATCCTACAGGCCACTTGCAGGTAGTAACCCAGTGGATGGACAGATCAATCAGTTTAGCATCGGACCTGAGACCAAAGTGGAGTTTATCTACCCCAACTACCTTCAATATGCCATTTTAAGGTCCGTTAAGTCGGTTCACCCTTACGAGGAGGTAGCCTATAATGCCTTTTCTATGACCAACAAATGGGAACAAGTAGGAGCAGGAGCAATTGGTTTGCTACCAGAGCCTATGGCCTTGGTTGACTTTCTGGATCATGTCAAATCTCAGTTGGGCATTACTCACCTCAAATATACAGACCTCGACAGGCAAGTGCAACGTATAGCCGTAGGTGGTGGGACTTGCAGTTTCCTTATCGACCCTTCCAAACGGGCGGGGGCGGACGTATTGGTAACCGCGGACATCAAATACCATGAGTGGTTTGAGGCTGATGGACAGATCGCGATTGTGGATATTGGCCACTATGAGAGCGAAATCCATACGATCGAGCAGTTGGCAAGCCTACTTAGTGAAAAATTTCCTAATATTGCGGTCCGTTTGACAACCGTCATTACCAACCCGGTTAAACACCACTAGATGGAAAATTCTGTAGCCCAGAACCTTGAATTCCTGACTCAACTGCAAGCAATTGACTCGCAGATAGATAGCATCATGAAGATCCGGGGCGACTTGCCTAACGAAGTTCGTGACCTAGAAGACGAGATCATGGGTATCGAGACCCGTATCTCAAAATTTGAGCAAGAAGCTGGCACCCTTAAGGACGAGATTGGCCGACTTAAACTATCCATTAAGGACAGTGATAAGCTGATCAAGAAGTACCAAGAGCAACAAGGCAACGTCAAGAACAACCGCGAGTTCGAGGCAATTGCCAAAGAAATCGAATCTCAAGAGCTTGACATCCAGCTCTATGAGAAGAAAATCAAGGAAGCCAATGTCAAGATCGAAGCTAAAAATGTCGAGATCGAAGCCATCAAACTGACCTTAGGAGACCGCAAAAAAGATCTTCAGGTCAAGAAGTCTGACCTTGAAACCATCATAGGCGAAAGCCAAGAAGAGGAGTCTAAATTGGTCATCATTCGCGAAGAGGCGATGAAGAAGGTGGATGAGCGCCTTTTGTTTAGCTACTCGCGTCTGCGTGGCAATTATGCCAATGGCCTCTCTGTTGTATCCGTTAAGCGTGGTGCTTGTGGAGGTTGTTTCAATATGGTCCCACCCCAACGTCAAGCTGACATTCGGGATCGTAAAAAGATTATCGTCTGCGAACATTGCGGACGGATCTTGGCCAATGTCGAAACCACTGAGTTCGATACTTTCAAACTGAAGTAATCAGCATTGATTGTGGTCCTGGCCTGTTACCTGTACGCCACCAAGCGTATCCAGTAAGACAGAACCTGACACAACACCTGTCATCATGAGCGTTATGTCATGAAGCAGGCAAGACCCTGAACGATATGTATATCAAATCTACCCTCATTGCGGCCATACTAAGGCTCTCAATGAGGGTATTTTTATTGGTCATATTAGGGTGGCTTTACGTTCCGTTGCAGGCTTCGGCGACTTTGAGCTGGACACCGAACCTCCAGCACGCATACGACAGCCTGCTTGCCCTAAAGCTGGCTCGGGGTCGTGAGCTGATCGACTTAGAGCGGCAAACCAATCCTAACAACCATTTGGTAGAGTATCTAGAAGACTATGCAGACTTCATCACCCTACTCATTACCGAAAACCGAAGCGAGTACAAGGTCTTGGAGAGACGCGAAGCAGCACGGCTCAAAATTCTAGAGTCTGAGCCGACTAATTCGCCATGGCAACGTTTCGCAAGGTCGGAGGTTCTTTTGCATTGGGCCCTGCTCCGGATTAAGTTTGACAAGAGTGCGATGAGTGCCTTTTTTAGCATCCGGACGAGTTACAAGTTATTGCAAGCCAACGTCAAGGCCTATCCTGAGTTTATCCCCAATGGCAAAACGTTGGGCATGATGCAGGTCATTATCGGCACGACACCTAGTGGCTACAAATGGTTGCTAGGATTGCTCGGCTTTTCGGCAACTGTTCCTCAAGGGATGGCCAATCTATTGTTGGCTTCCTCTGTCAGCTCTCCCCAGAGTTTGGAGGCGAACTTGTTTAGAGCTAACTGCTTTACCTATGTGCTTAAGCAACCAGCGGTTGGCACAGCTATCCTAGACAGCCTTTACCAATCCAAACCACAACATTTGGTGCTCGGCTTTTTCCTCAGCGCAGCCCTAATTAAGGATGGGCAATCAGATAGTGCATTTTCGATCTTGAAGGCCTTGCCCAAAAGTTATCCTTATATGCCAATGTTCCTGATCAGCTACCAGATGGGAAATATACTGATGTACCAAGGTAGGTTCGGCGAGGCGATAAGGTATTACCATCACTTCCTGACTTACTATCAAGGCGAAAGCAACATTGCGGACAGCTGGTACAAAATGTACCTTGCTGCGACGCTCTTGGGCCAAAAAGAGCGTGCCAATAACTACCGCAGCAAGTGTCTTAGCGTTGATGAACTGGTGACTGAAGCCGACAAAAATGCCCATAGCCAACTCAAGAAACAACAAGTGCTTGAGCCTAGCCTGATGACAGCAAGGCTCTATAACGATGGTGGATATCATCAGCAAGCCCTAAACTACCTTAAGCCCATAGGACTAGATGCATATACCACTCCAGAGTATAAAGCAGAGTATCAGTATCGGTTGGGACGAATCTACACAGGCCTTCGGCAGGAGGACTCTGCTGCGTATTATTACGGTCAGTCGCTAGACCTATCAGGCCAATCCTCCTTCCCCTTCACGGCAAAGGCGGCCCTTGAGCTAGGCTACTACTACAGTAAAAAGCAAGACTGGGTTCGTGCCAAACAATACCTAGAGCGCGCCATTAACGTCCCAAGCCATGCCTATTCAGAAGGTATTGAGCGAAATGCCAAGGCAGCACTCGCCGAAGTAGAAAAGCATCTCTAATTTAGCGGGCATGAATCTGGTCCCGTTACCATTACAACCTCTCAAAGGAGCAGCTACATTATTAGCAGGTCAAACGCAGCAAGGTAACTATTGGGATGTATTGGCTTGGGCAATTGCCCATTACCCATACGTTTGGGCCAGCCATGGTGACGATCGGTTATTGGCTTGTGGCAATTTTCCCTGCCTAATCGCCTGGGCTGATCAGGCCATTAGCACCGATGATTGCGACTGGTTTACCAAGGCTAATGAGCAAGAATCAGTTCCTGATTGGTGGTTTGGTGTTCTGGGTTACGAGCAGGGCCAGTATGCGGATGCTGCCCCACCGATCAAACCAAAGTTAATCAACACGCCAAGCAATTTTGGGTTTTACCCAATTGGCCTCTGTGTTTTTGATGGAGATGATATCTACAATCCAATCGGCAAGGTTCCATCGCCATGTGCTTTTCATCAGGTTAAGGTTGAGCAAATAAAGTTAGCCCAAATTACAGACTTTGAGCCGCCCAAACCTTTAGTTACGGAGCCAGAATACTTGCTTAAGTTGGCGCAAATCAAAGCTTTGATTGCGGAAGGGCAGACCTACGAACTCAATCTTTGCATTCCGATGATGGGCTCAGGTAAGATCAATCGACCAGCTGAGTTGTTCCGGCAGATGTTTAAGACTTCGCCAGCCCCATTTGCCACGTTGGTCAAGGCTCAGGATCAGTATTTGTTTTCAGCTACTCCCGAGCGATTTTTGCAGAAGATTGGGCCAAACGTTTGGTCGCAACCGATAAAGGGTACCGCACCAAGGCATTCTGATATCCGAATTGATGCAGCAATCGCTGAGATCCTTGAAACCAGCGAAAAGGAGCGAGCCGAGAATATGATGATTGTTGACTTGGTCCGAAATGACCTAGCACGACATGCCATTCCAGGTTCAGTTATGGTCGAAGAGCTAATCAAGCGGTATCAATTTCAGCATGTCCATCAGCTGATCTCTACCATCTCAGCTAGGCCTAAGCTTGGTATCAAGATGGGGGAGGTGATACGGGCTGCATTTCCAATGGGGTCGATGACGGGTGCTCCAAAACAAAAGACGATGGAGCTTATAACAGAACTAGAGCCTTTCCAACGAGGCTGGTTTAGCGGATCGGTATTTTATCGTACACCAGACAACGACTGGGATATGAACGTTGTGATCCGGAGTCTTATTTATGACCAGAAAACAGGGCAATTGGTAGTATGGGCAGGTGGGGCAATCACCTGGGATGCCGACCCTGATAAGGAGTACCAAGAATGCTTGCTCAAAGCTAAAGCACTTGTCAATCTATTGGCTGATGTAGCTCAGCAAAATAGTGATGGATAAAACCGTAGTTGGTGCTATTTTTGGCCAACTATAGCGCCAAGCTTCCATAACGTTCCGGAAGGGCCTACTAACACATACACCAACGCAGATGTCAATCAGCACAACGAACCAAGCGCTTTTGCAAGAGGCAACTAGCGCTCTTTTTAGCCGTCAGTTTTACGCCCCTTTTCCAGAGCATCCGTCGCCTAAAACTTACGGCGAAACCGCAGATGCAGATGGGCAAGCTGCCTACGCAGCCCAGCTTGGAAAACCCTTTTGTGGCCTAAATGCTGGTATTGGTGCGTCATGGGTAGGTCATGAGCTAAGTCCCTATATTCAATCCCCCCTCGGTATTACCTATCCTGCCTTATCGGTAGATACATACATAGAACAAGCTAAAGCAGCATCCCAAATCTGGGCCAACCTTAGTGCCGATGATCGTGCGGATATCCTGATCGAGAGCCTAATGGCTGTCCGTGATCGCTTTTTCGAAATAGCCTATGCCACAATGCACACCACTGGCCAAGGTTATATGATGGCCTTCCAGGCAAGCGGCCCACATGCGGCCGACCGTGCCCTCGAGGCAATCGCAATGGCGCATCATGAGCTAACCCGCTTTACCACTGAGACAATTTGGGATAAGCCAATGGGTAAAACCAATATCACGCTACGCAAATGGTGGAAAGCAGTCCCTAAAGGTATCAATGTGGTGGTTGGTTGCGCTACATTCCCGACTTGGAACACTGTGCCAGGTATGTACGCCGGTCTAATGACTGGTAACCCAGTGATTATCAAACCACATCCATCTGCTATCCTGCCTATTGCCATAGTGGTAGCTGAGTTGCAGAAAGTCTTGGCTAGTCGTGGGCTTGATGTCAATATTTGCCAGCTAGCCCCTGATACCCTCCAAGATCCGATCACCAAAGAGTTGGTGCAGCATCCTGCTGTCAAACTCATAGACTATACTGGTGGCACCCAATTCGGTAACTGGATCGAGGCCCTGCCTGGCAAAATTACCTTTACCGAAAAGGCTGGCATCAACTCTGTCGTTCTTGAAAGTGTTGATGATATCGACGCTGTGGTCCAGAACCTTGCCTTTAGTGTTTGCCTCTATAGCGGCCAGATGTGTACCGCTCCTCAAAACTTCTTTGTGCCTGCTTCAGGAATCAAAACCCCTACTGGCCAAGTTACGCCAGCAGAATTTGCCCAAAAATTATCAGCTGGTATCACCGCCTTGGTCGATAATCCGAAGGCAGGCCCATTTGTGCTGGGTGCAATCCAGAACCCAGCCACCTTGATGCGTGTTAGCCAAGTTGATCAGCTGCCTGACGTAGAGGTGATTCTTGCCAGCCGTGTCGTATCAAATCCGCAATTTGCTGAGGCACGCACCGCTAGCCCAACTGTCTTGCTAACCGACATTGACAACGAAAAGGTCTATGGCGCAGAGCTATTCGGCCCTATTGCCTTTGTGATTAGCTGTCCCGATGCAGAAACAGCCCTAAGTAAAACAGCAAGCCTGATCGAGGGACATGGTGCCATTAGCTGCGGCGTTTACAGCACAGATGTTCAGATTCGTAACCAAGCCGCCGAGCTAATCGCAAGCGTCGGTGCGCCAGTTTCGTTTAACCTCACAGGGGGGATCTACCTCAATCAGCACGCTTCCTTCAGTGATTTCCATGTTACTGGCGGGAACCCAGCCGGAAATGCAAGCTTTACCAACCCGTCATTCGTTCTCCAACGCTTTACTTTGGTTGGTCTTCGGGAGCCTGTTCAATAGCATACGACGGTTTTAGATTTCTTTCTTGCAATTACCTACCTCGTCCTTTTTACTCAGGATTACCCTCAATGCGACCAACCACACCTGCATCATCAGATAGATGGAAGGAACTCCTAGATCAGCTGGAGCATAAATATCAAGCCAGTGGGCAGGACCTCAACAGTTATCTCGAGGGCCTGCTGTACACTGAGTACCTCAACTATTGGGATTATGTGCAGCTTGACACCTTGCTCACGCTTCAGGTGCCCCGCACCGCATTCCCTGATGAAGAGATCTTCATCATGTACCATCAGATAACTGAGCTTTACTTCAAACTAATCCTGAAGGAGATCAAACAGTTGGCGGCTGGGGACCAGACTACTGCCAATTGGGAAAAGAGGATTTCGCGCATCAATCGCTATATGGAGGCTCTTATCAAGAGCTTTGATGTAATGGTAGACGGCATGGACCCAGAGGAGTTTATGAAATTCCGGATGGCCTTATTACCTGCAAGTGGGTTTCAGTCTGTTCAGTTCCGGATCATTGAGCTGCTTAGTACAAAGCTAACTCAGCTAAGTAATGACCCAGATAAAGATTGGACAGGAGCCTCTATTGAAGATCTAGTCGATCAAATTTATTGGCAAGCTGGCGCCACAGAGTTATCCTCTGGCAAACAGACCTTGACGCTCAAGCGCTTTGCCGAAAAGTATGGACGGCAGATGCGTACTACTGCCGCCGACTATCAGGATTCAAACCTCGCTACTTTGTTGGGGCGTCTGCAGGATGCCAATCAACTCACTGATAATTTGCGTGTTATGCTCCGCACCTTTGATGCGAGCTTTAACATAAATTGGCGCCTGATGCACTTCAAATCTGCAGTACGGTATCTCCAGAGAGAACCTGAGGTAATCGCAGCCACTGGTGGTACCAATTGGCAGAAATACTTGCCTCCACGTTTCCAGAACCGCACCTTCTTCCCAGAGCTCTGGACAACAGAAGAGCGAGCCAACTGGGGCCGTGCTTGGTTTGAGGAGGTTTTGGCAGGCGTGGCTTAACAAACCTTAACAGCCGATTCAGGAGTTAGGCAATGTAATAGCCATCCTACTTGTATATCTTTGTATTGTGTCGAGGGCAAGTTGCCAATGACACTTATCAGGTCTAATGCTTATGAATTTGCAGAAAATAGCCTTCAGTGCAGCCATGATCGGAACTTTGTTCCTGACCGCGACCTGTAGGCCAAAGAGTGACTTTCCGGAATGTGACGCCACATTTCCGTCGTGTGATCAGGTCACTGAAGCCTTGTTAGTTGGGTTTAGTACCACACAAGACGATCAACTAGGTCAAAAAGTAGTAGCCCAAATTAATGGCGATCCAACAACTTATCCGATACTTCCGCGTGCACAATACATCTCGGCTTATGAAATGGTAGAGGGGTTGCGTGACAAAATCCTTAACGGCGGTAAGGTGAAAAACAAATCGGCCTTCCAGTGGCAGATAAAGATCATCAACAAACCAGACTTGAATGCTTTTTGCACACCTGGTGGGTATATATATGTTTACTCTGGCCTGATTAAGTACCTAGATGCAGAAGATGACCTTGCAGGCGTTATGGGGCATGAAATGGCTCATGCCGACCTTCGCCACAGCACCAAACAGTTGGTGCAGCAACAGGGTATTAATACAATCATCCAGATAGCGCTTGGTAATGGAACAGCTGCACAACTTGCAACCTTGGGCTCAAACTTTTTTGGCCTCGGTTTTAGCCGCTGTTTTGAGCAACAGGCAGATGCCCTTTCGGTGGACTACCTCAGTAGCACGAATTATAACTGCAAAGGCACAGGTAGCTTTTTTGCCAAACTCTTGGCTGCTGGTCAAGGAGGCACCACACCAGTGTTCCTGTCCACCCACCCAAGTGAGGCAAGCCGTGTCCAGAACATCAATGACCGCGGAGACTGCATTAAGTGCAACACGACCCCTGCGACGGGGACCAATTATGCTACCATTAAAGCTACTTTACCCTAGGGCTTATTTTTGATGATATTATTAAAAGGTCTGACTTCGGTCGGGCCTTTTTAGGTTTTAGCTGTAGGTCCGTTTAGGCAATGCCTTCATCAGCTATAAAAAACCACCAAAACCCGCAAACAATCAGTATCTAGTGGCCGGACACTCCCATTAGGGTTTTAGGTTCCTTTTTTCAATTCCCAACTATCCAATTGATGCGCATCCTTCATATCCTGTCCCAATTTCAGGTAACCGGAGCTGAGGTCTATGCAGCGACATTAGCCAATCAGCAAGTTAAGGAGGGGCATCAGGTTACCATCATGTCAGACACCTGGCATACGGCCACCATAGCCACCTTTGTGCCCCAGTCAATCGGTGTCCGGACCCTGAAACAAAAGTGGAAAAATGTTTGGGCCATCCGTCGGTTTGTCCTCAACCAGCAGATAGAAGTAGTACATGCCCATAGCCGAGCGGCCAGCTGGGTATCTTTTTTTGCGCTCAAAGGCCTCAAGGTGCCACTAGTGTCTCAAGTCCATGGTCGTCAACATTTGCATGCTAGCAGCAAAGGCCTTGATATCTATGGAGATCGAATCTTGGCTGTGTGCGATAACCTATCTACCCACCTACGACTTGAACTAGGCATAGATCGAACAAAGATTTTTGTCTCGCCCAACGGGTTTGATTGGCGTAAACTCTTACACTTGACCCAACCAGATGACTATGAGGAATTTCATGGTAAAACGATTGTCCTTGCCGGTCGTACCTCTGGTCCTAAAGGGCAGCACACAGGGCATCTTGTGAGCCATACAGTTCCTGCCATCCTGAAACTAGTGCCGTACAAATGGCGGCTAGTTGTGATTGGAGGACCGTTGGAGGATATGACCTCAGAAGTACAAAGCATCTGGAATGCCTTGGTAGAACGTTATCCTGATCGATTTTTATGGATAGGATTCAGCAGGCAGCTACCTAATTGGCTATCGGTCGCTGACGTAGTAATCGGCTCTGGCAGGGTTGCAATAGAAGCATTAGGCCTTGGAAAACCGATGATCGCGATGGGAGAGTGGTGCACCCATGGCCTAATCACGGACAAGAATATTGACATTGCAGTCGCTAGTAACTTTGGAGATATTGGTGCAAAAATGCCGCACCCTGGTATCGATTGGGGCTGGCTGCAACAGGACCTCACTGCTGTTTTGCTGCAAGAAAATCCTGCTAAACCAAATGAGGCGTCGATCCAGAGGATTAGGGATGTATATGCGATCGATGATGTGCTAAGCGCTGTCATGGAGCATTATTACAGTGCGAGAGCTAAAAAACTGCAGCCTCGGGAGATCCCCATCCTGATGTATCATAAGGTATTGTTGGAGCCTAGTAATAGCAAACACCGCATCTTTGTGACTGTTGATACGTTCAAGGCGCACCTTTCGCATATCCGGAAGGAAGGCCTGACCCCGATAAACTTTAAACAGTATGAGGCCTGGAAAAAAGGGGAGTTACCTCAAACCTGGATGCCTAAACGCCCCATCATCCTAACCTTTGATGATGGTTACCTAGACAACTATACCAATGCTTGGCCCCTGCTGAAGCAATATGGCTACACGGCTGTTATCTATGCCCTTGGCGACCCTGATCTTGACCATAACAAATGGGATGTCGAGAAAGGCGAGCCACGAGAACCGCTGATGTCCATAGACCAGAAACGCGAAATGGCCAATGCTGGCATTGAGTTTGGGGCCCATACAATGCGGCATCTTGACCTCACAACTGTATCGGCCAAGGCCTTGCACTATGAACTCAATGAGGCTAAATCACAGCTAGAACATGACTTGGGACATGATGTGATTAGTTTTGCCTATCCGTATGGCAGCATTAACCCCAGTGTCGAGCACCAGACCCGTAAAGCTGGGTACAAATATGCCGTCGTGATTAATGAGCATGCCGGCATACATCTAGAAGACAATCCGATGGCTATTTTTAGAGCCTATATCTTCCCAGAGGACCTTGGTAGTCGCTTTTCGAAGAAAACAAGTTGGTGGTATCGCCGCTACTTTAAGTGGAAACGTGGAAGGTAAGTTTTTCCACTCATGAAAAGTAAGAGGTAGCTATTACCAGCCAGACTACCATTGCAAGGGCTCATGGTCGGGTGGAGGAGGACCATCCTTAGGGCCAGTGACAAAGTACTGGGTCGCCAAGTCAGCCGCAATGATATGCATGAGCGGCTGGTAGGTATCGCTGGACATTGTGAGCTTTAACCAGTCTGATTGATGGTGCTGCCTCAGTAACTTTAATGGGCTCTGAACCTCTAGGTCTAATTGGGTTGGCCCCATGGTCAGGTAAAGGTCCTGCTCAAATGTTAGCCATTGCACCAAAGTGTTGGCACCAAACAAACAACTAGCCTTTGGGCCTAGTTTGGCTTGGGTACCAATATTGAGCGTCCAGAACATGTTAAGATCGTGGTAGGCATAAAGTGCAGCTTGTGACCACAAGGTATTGCGTGCTAAAAAACCGCAACGGCTTAGACCTCGCACCGTCAGTATAAAACCCTCAGGATCAGCTACCACAAACTTAGCAGTAGGCTCTAGGGATAACAAATGGCCTAAAATTCCTGGCCCATTTGGGCTATCCATTGCCCGAATGATGTAGCGACAAAAGGTCAAGTATTGTTGCTCTCCTGTCAGTTGGTAGAGCTCGGCCAAAGGCAGTAGCAAGCTAGTGGCTTTGATGGCATCGTTTTTCCCATCCTTGACAATGCTAAGCTGAGAGGTAGTCGGTCCGAAGGTACTCATCCAGCAGCCGGCAAGGGCTTTGGCTATTAATAGGACATCATCGTTGCCCCAGGTGCGATACTGTGAAACTAACCCACTACAAAGGATACCTTGTCCCAAGATGGTTTCGGGTTGCCATCTTTCAGTTAACGAGGGCTGTTCCCGGTCATGAAATATCGTGTCAGGTATGTAGCCATCTGGTTGTTGCAGTCCCATTATCAAGGCCAGTACCTTCCTTGTGATAGCAGTATCATATGCCTTAGCGTTTAACCCCGAATGGTTGGCAGCTAGCAAATAGTAGCCGATATCCTTAAGGGCAGCAGGTTGATTGATGCTGCATTTTTTATTCCCATAGATGATGCTATCCTTGGCTAGGCCAAATACCTCTGCAAATAACCCACCCATCGGATCGAATTTTGCGTTTAAAATAGCCTGATAGGGTGTTAGCAAGGTATCAATAGCCCTTGCGCCAGATTGGGAATTTGTACCAACAGAGCGCCAGAGCTTGAGGCTATCCAATTGGGGATAGGTCCTGAGTTTGTGATTTATTGGCCCTGCATTGACATTGCCCATTGGGCCAGGCACCACAGCAATCAGGCCACTATCCTGCGCTACACCTCGGTCGGCAGTTACTAGGTCGAGGGTGGCAAAATAGCTGTCATGGCTAGATGTATTCACTTTAAAACTAAGCGGTTCGGTTGCCTTTGGTGGAAGCATAAAGTCCGAAATGCTTGTTTGGGACATCTTCGGGTTGTGGATAGGGTAGCGCCTAATGACAAGCTGGCCTTTGACAGTGTCGGGTCCGTCATTATATGCTTTGATGGATTGGTTTAGCTTCCGACCAACTTCGGATAGGAGGGTTTGGGCCTTGGTTGGCCACAAAAACCTAAGCCCAGGATAAGGCATCGGCACTAAAACCACTGGTCCTAAGCCGACAAGTCCACCAACGTTACCTTGGTTATATATCCTGATAGTGATCAGATTCAGCTGGCCCCACCTGATAGCAGGATGGTTAACAGGTATTTTGTAGCTCCGTCTTTGGTCCCATGCCGAGGCTATGGTTGGGGTCAAATGGCCCATGTTGCCAATTGACTTGCCATTAAGGTAGGTCTGGTCGATATCGTCTATGGCACCAAGGTCAAAAATAAGACTGTCACCTGTGTTGAGGTTGGTCCGGCTAGGAAGCCTGAATCGTTGCCTAATCGTGATCCATTGGTTACGAATATCTCGCCAATAATCAGCTGCAGACCGTGTGGCCCATAAGCTATCTCGATAGGTTGTGCTAAGCCAAAGGTCATTGTTGCCAAGGTGTGCCTTCCAGTTTTGACTTAAGTAAACTCGGCTGTATCGAACCGGTGGATTCCAATTGCTGATTGCATTGTTTGCAGCTTTCGTGATTGGAGATTGCCCCTTACTTGCAAATTGGAATCCTGCCCATAGGGCCATACAAACTAACAATGCCTTACAGTTAATGTATGGCAGATAAGACTTCAATAAGCTAAAGTACGTTGACGAACCTGACAAATCATGAGGCCATATTGACCTAGTTAAACACCCGAAAATAAGATCTGACCTTGGCAATATGGGCAAGCGGAACTCAAAATGTTAGATTTGTTAAGGCCTGACTTGACAATCATACCCAAATAGTTGCAATTTGCTAGCCTATCAACTTTGCTGTGTCGTTTTGGTGATGCCAAGGTCCGAAACTGGCCGAAACGACAAGACAAGACTACCATTATCTAAAACGCTTCAAGAATCACGCCCCAAATGTCCAAAATCTGCGATCGATTGCCCATTTCTGCAAGTTATCCATGGCTGTTCTATGTTTTGTTAACGGCAACGATATTGCTAGATGCAGGTCCTAGCTTTGCCCAGCCAGAATACATGTCCACTGAGGTAAATCAGTATGGCCTTTTGCCCGGTAGGTCCACCTTTGATGTTTATGCCAATGAGCAACAAGCGAAGGTTGCGAAGGCTAACCCATGGCTCACAAGCCTGAACGGAAGCTGGAAGTTCAAATACTTCAGGAAGCCGACTGATGTCCCGGCAGGCATCGAAACCACGAAAGTGCAAGCGACTAGTGCATGGGACAACATTATTGTCCCGATGAACTGGCAATTGACACATAAGTACGACCCTCCGGTTTTTACCAACATTGACCATCCGTTTGATGTTTCGAAAGCCCCTGCAGTGCCAGAGGACTACAACCCGACTGGTGTTTATGCACTCAGCTTTAATGTGCCAGTCACCTACCTGACCGAACGTAACCTACTCTTGCATTTTGCAGGAGTGCAAGGTGCTACAACGGTATATCTTAATGGCCAAAAGCTTGGTTATCATGAAGATGGTATGACGCCATTTGAGTTTGATATCACCAAAGTAGCTAAGCCAGGTCTGAACCAATTAGTAGTACAAGTAATCAACTTTAGCGATGGGGCCGTCTTGGAAGATCAGGATTTTTGGCGCCTGTCAGGCATCTATCGCAATGTGCATTTGCAGTCCATTCCGCAGCTCAACTTACAAGATTTTACGATCAAGACCGACCTAGATGCCAACTATCGGCATGCGATGTTTGACCTCAATCTTTCGTTCCAGAACCTGACAAATCAGCCATCTTCCCCTACCAAGGCCACTGTGCGGCTTTATGATCCATTTGGTGTTAAGGCCCTAGAAAAGACCATCGAAGTGCCCATTATCGGTGCTAATAGCACTATGCAGCAGGTCGTTGTCGAAAAGATGCTTAACCCTGCCCTTTGGTCCGACGAAACGCCCAACCTATACCGTATGACCGTTTCATGGGGCGAAAATGCCGATGCTACTAGTTACCAATTTGGATTCCGAGAGGTAGAAATGCGAGGTGGGCAACTGCTCCTTAATGGAAAGGCAGTCTATTTCAAAGGTGTCAACAGGCATGAGTTTGATGCCAACAAGGGGAGGACCTGTTCTCGTGCAGATATGATTAAGGACCTAGTCTTGATGAAGCAGCACAACATCAACGCCGTCCGGACTTGCCACTATCCTAATGACCCACTGTGGTATCAACTTTGCAATCAGTATGGCATCTTGGTATGGGACGAAGCCAACATCGAAAGTCACGAGTTATGGGCCCATAAAAAGGTCTATGTTGGTGATCTACCAATCTGGCGTAAACCCATCCTAGAGCGAGGCCTTAATATGGTGTCACGTGATAAAAATTTGACGTGTGTGGTTGTTTGGAGCATGGGGAACGAAACAGGTGCAGGCCAGAACTTTGATAGCCTTTATGCAGCTATGAAGTCAAAGGATCCAACACGACCAATCCATTATGAAAGCTTAAACCCTGCATACGCCCTAAGGCTGTGTAAGTATGACATAATCAGCTGTATGTATCCCAGCGCCGCCTGGATGACCCAGCTCATGCGCATGGATGCGAGTCGTCCGGTCATCATTTGCGAATATGCCCATACCATGGGAAATAGTGGAGGCAACCTGCGCGACTATTGGGATACCATCTATGCCTACCCCCGTATGCAAGGTGCCTTTGTCTGGGATTGGGTTAACCAGGGGCTCAAATTCCCCCGAAAGGATGGAAAGGGAACCATCCTAGAATATAGCAACTACAAAGGTGATGCTGGCAATGATGGCCTAATAGATCCTAACCGCAAGCCTGAGCCTGAGATCATTGAGCTCAAAAAAGTGCATCAAAATATCTTTATTACCCAGCCAGACCCAGCTAGGCAAGAGTATGTGATCAAGAACGATTTTCGCTTTATCAACACGTCATTGTTTGATTTCCATTGGCGGATCGTTAGCCCCAACCCTGTGATAGGTCAGCATCATCAGCGGATACCGGGTATTGAGCTGGAGCCAGGTAAGTCAACCAAGTTTGTGCTACCTGTTGTCCCACCAATTGGCAGCCATGTCGAGTTTAGTGTGACACTCAAAGCCAGAACTACATGGGCCGAAAAAGGACATGAGATTGCGTGGGAGCAGTTTGCAGTCGGTCAGTATCAACCCATAGCAGGCTCTGAAGCGAACACCTCTCAAACAGAAAACCAAAAGAGCATAACCATCACCTCCGGCAATCAATCCATCACGATTGACAAAACCACAGGAAATGCTACAAGCTATAAAAAAGCAGGTCAGGAGCTCTTCTTGACCCCGCTAACATCCAACTATTGGCGTTCGGCCACCAATAATGATGTTGGTGGTGGGATACGTTCTTTTGCCCACTTCTGGATCAAAAAGGGGCTCAGCAACATGACTCCTACTAATGTCACCTACCAATTAAAGGGTAGTACCGTCACCATATCTCGCGTAATGAAGGGTAGCGGGGATAAAGGTGCCAACATGAGCGAGACCATTACCTACAGCGCAACTCCAAAAGGGATAATGATCGATTTCAAAACAGTTGCTGATACCGGAGTTGTTTCCTATCCACGGATTGGCCTTAAGGTAGGTCTGGTCAAAGCCATTAGCAAGGCTAATTGGTATGGCCGTGGCCCGCACGAAACTTATTGGGATCGTAAAACGGGGGCAAAATATGGCACTTATTCTGCCAGCATTGCCGACCTACCTATCGACTATATGGACCCTCAAGAAAATGGCAATCGGGCCGATGTCCATCGTCTTACTATGAGTGGAGGACCCAATGGCGCATCCCTCAAAATCGAAGGAGCAACACCATTTAACTTTGGCTACCACCCGTATACAGATGCACAGCTTGATGCTGCAACTTACCCCTACCAAGTCAAGAATAGCCCATTTAACACCCTTACCATTGACCTTAACCAGATGGGAGTTGGCGGCGATGATAGTTGGTCTCCTAGAGTCCACAAGGAGTTTCAGCTAGTGCCAGGGACCTACCAAATGGCCTTATTGTTATTGCCATAGCCCCTCAACCAGGGTCAAAACTCAGGACAATGCAGACATCCAGATGGGAAATTTTCAAAGGGCAGATTAGGCGCTCCGTTATCCAGAAATCCACCACCGAGTGGTCAGTGGTAGGTGTTTGTCTCCTGCTGGCGGCTTCAGTTTGGCTCATTGCGGCATTGAGTAAAACTTATAGCTATAACATCAGTTTGCCTGTTCAGTTTGATGTTGACAAGGAGGCTTTTGTGTCTTCCGGACCTATTCCGAAACGTGTTAAGCTGAAAGTAACCGGCATTGGTTGGAGTTTAGTTAAGCACCAGCTAGGAGTAAGCAAGTCCCAGCTTGTCATAAAGCCCGAGTTTGTGTACCGGGATGGCACGGCAATCGTGACCAGCAAACACATTTACCAAAGCGCCAGCCAGCAGCTGCCAGATTTGTTGGTGGCCTATGCCTTAGCTGATTCGGTGAGTGTGCAGTTCTACCCGATTCTGAAGATCAATTTACCATTAGCAGTTTCGACCAATAGCATACAGGTCGCCGAAGACAAGGCTGTTACAAGTCCCGTCCTAGTCCACCCAACCAAGATAGAGGTGCGTGGCCTAGCCGAAGACCTAAAGGCATTACCAGCAGTCTATTCCCTAGAGCTTTCTGGCAAAAACTATGACACTGATGTTGAGGAAGTTGTTGCCCTTGATATCAAACCCTATCCTAAGCTTAGGTTTGCACAAGCAGAGGCATTAGTTAGCTTCAAAGTCGGCAAGTTGGTCGGTTGGCAACACAGCATTAAGGTCGAAAACCAGACCGGATCAGCTCTAACTAGGGATAGCGTTATGGTCTTCTGCCAAATGGATGAAAGGTTAATTTCAGTCATTAGATCAGATAGTTTCCGTGTGGTTGCCTCAGGAGTTAAAGGTCAGCCTTGGGCCACCATCAGGCTAAAACACCACCCCAGCAATGTGATTAACCCGATCATCATAAACCCTAGTATTGCATTGATGCCTTAGCAGCGATATTGCAGGCAAGCGCGTAGGGTGTCATTATAACAACATCAAAGATCAAAACCAGATGTACCAAGTAGGCATAACCGGCAATATGGGGAGTGGCAAAAGCCTCGTCTGTAGCCTATTTTCCCTTACTGGTCGCGTCCCCATTTATGACGCAGACTCTGAGGCTAAAGTCATGATGCAAGATGATCCTGAAATTAAAAGACAGATTCTGGACTTGTTTGGCTCCCATGCTTATACCCCCGGAGGTACCTTAAATCGTAAGTATATTGGCGACATAGCCTTTGGTGATCCTGACAAACTTGCAGCCCTTAATGCCATTGTGCACCCTGCAAGTATTGCTCGTTATGAGCGTTGGCTTGTTCGTCAGACTGCACCCTTTACCATTAAAGAGGCAGCTCTGCTGATTGAAGCTACCAAATGGCAGACACTTGATGCCATCATTGTTGTGACGGCACCTGAGGAAGTACGGCTCCAACGAGTGATTATGCGAGATACTCATCGTAGTCCAGAGCAGATAAACCAGATTTTTGCCAATCAAATGCCAGAGGCAGAAAAAGTTGCCAAAGCCACTTTTGTGATCAATAATGATGGTAAGACAGCGTTATTGCCGCAGGTCTTGGCCATTTATACAGCCATCAAACAGGCTGCACTTGTCAAAGTCCATATCAATACCGCATAAAATTGGTTGGCACCAATCGAGACTCTCCAAAGCCAGCCTATTTGTTAGAACCAACAAACAAAACCTATTCACCAACCTCACCAAAAAAGCCACAACAACGATGCCTGCACAACTTACCAATACCGTGATGATGGTCCGCCCGGTTGACTTTGGCTTCAATGCCGAGACAGCAACCGACAACGCCTTTCAGCGCCAACCTAGTGCATCTGCCACTGAGCTCAAACGCCTGGTGCTCGACGAGTTTGACGAGGCAGTCGTTAAGCTTATCCAAGCAGGGATCAAGGTCCTTGTTCTTGAGAAGGGTGACGGATTGCCGACAATGCCTGATGCAGTGTTCCCCAATAACTGGTTTAGCACCCGGCATGATGGCACCGTTGTACTCTATCCGATGGCAGCACCTAACCGCCGGATTGAGCGCCTTCAGTACCCCGCCGTCGAGCGACTGCTAATCAGCAAGGGTTTTGCACTCAGCTCAGTCCTGACCATTGGCCCGAGTGTAAGCGAAGAAAAGTTTTTCCTAGAAGGTACCGGGAGCCTTATTATCGATCACGAACTTAATCGGGTCTATGCAAGTATTTCGCCCCGGACCACATTGCATCAGCTCAATAACTATGCAGCCAAGTTTGGCTACGAGCTAATTACATTTGATGCCTTCGATGCAGCTGGTCAGCCGTTCTATCATACCAATGTTGTCCTTAGTATCGGAGACCGTTTTGCGGTCGTCTGTGCTGATGCCATCCCAGAGTCTCAGCGTGCAAACGTCATCCAGAAGTTGGGTGAAGGTCGCGAGGTCATCACATTAAGTTTCCAGCAGACGCAGGCATCGTTTTGTGCCAATGTTTTACAACTGGCCGGACCAGTAGGCGAGACTCCACGGATCGTTATGAGCCAAACAGCCTTTAACGGATTTTCGGGAGGGCACAAGGCTCGAATAGAGCAATATGGACAGCTCGTGCCTCTCAATATCCCGAATATTGAGCTTGTTGGTGGAGGAAGTGCCCGCTGTATGCTGGCCGAGATTTTCTTGCCGAACTACAACTAGTCTTTAATAGGGGCACCTGGCTGCTCAGTGATTATCATCATGACCGCATCCTTGATGGTTTGTTGCACCTTCAGCAAATCGTCAGGGATGTTAGCAGCGGTCTCGATGGTTTTTACTTTGCCGCCACTTCGATAGGTGATCTTGGTAACGGGAAAGTCAGGCGCCAAACCATAGTCATCCTTAAGTGTCATCGGTTTGATCGCCTCAAGTGCCGTGACTAAGTCTTTGACGATGTCTGACTTAATGGTGTAGCGGAATCTTCCGATCACCTTGGTGTGGGCTATGCCTTCAAAGTCCATTTGCCCAGCCATATAAAATGAGGCCCTGTATGCTGGGCATTTGCCGAAACAAGGACCTAGTTCCAGCTCCAGCACAGGAGCGACTTCCTTCTTGGGGGTAGCTATTTTATCAGGAGCCTTTTCTTGCTTTTTGCTTTTGCACGATGCTGTTATGGCTAATATGGATAACAGGCACAATATCCCGAACATTGGCACAATACGGATAAATAGTTGTCGTTGCGGTATCAGTAGCATATATTGCACCTTGAAGGTTGTGTAAGGACGAATAATATTTCGTAATATTACTGTTTAGGTTCACTTCCACACTAAGTAAACTCGCAAGATGTCAGAAAAAAGTCAGAATAACGGACGTACCTCCCTAGTAATTGGGTTGGTCCTGCTCCTGTTAGGCCTCAACGGTTATCTGTTCTACCTAAACCAGAATGGCAACCAGAAGATCGCCCAGCAACAAGACACCATCAAAACAAAGGATATTACCATTGCCTTAGCCAAAGACAATGCCGACTCCTTGACCTCAGAGCTTGATGCTAAAATAGAGCAGATCCAGCGTCTGGGTGGAGACACAACAGAGCTTCACCAGACACTTTTGAAGCTCCGCAAGGACCTAAGGTCAGCGCGCGGTGCACGTGCTGGGGATCTGAAAAAGATCGCAGATCTAAATGATCGTATCGAGGACTATATCACCGAGCTCAGCAAAAAAGACGAAGAAATATCGACCCTAAAAAAGGAGCGTGAGTCAATCTACAGTGATAATCAGAACCTCAAGACCAACATCGCACGACGTGATGACTCCTTGAGTCGTTTGGCAACTGTCCAGAAACAATTAGACGAAAAAATCAGGCTTGCCCAGATCCTACGAGCGGAAGGAATCCAGGTTTCGGTCATCGATCGTGGAGGCAAAGAGCGTAAAGAAGATCGGTACCGTGCTAGCAGGATAGACAAACTTAAAGTTGTGTTCAGCTTTGCTGATAACAAAGTCGCTAAAGTCGAAAGTAAGGATGTTATGTTGCGCATCATCGAACCAGAAGGCAGCAGCCTCAGTGATGCTAGCCAAGGAGGTGGTTCACTCCGAACTCGCGAGGGTAAAGAAGTGCCGTTCACGACCAAACAATCCATTATGTTCGACAACAGCCATGCGCCACAGACTTTCGTATGGGCTAAAGGCTCAGAATACAAGAGTGGTACCCACACCATCGAGATCTGGTGCGAAGGCAACATGATGGGCAGTGGAACCTTAGTTGTACGCTAGGCAAAGTGTTCAATATGTTTCTAATCAAAAGTGGGTCTGCTAGGTTGCTAGTAGGCCCGTTTTTGTTTCCGCAGAAAGGCCAAAGTTGGCCAACTATGCAGTGTATTTATATTTGCCTTAAGGTCAGGACCTAAATTTGTGATCCTACCCCAGAGCAATGCTATCCTTCTCATCATCAACCTAATGAGGGTATATGGTCTTGATCTAGTAAATCCTAAATCCAGCTTTGGTCAATCTACCTATGACAAATAAACCAAAACCCATCAATGCTTGCCTTTTTAAGCTGGCAACTTTGGTTATTGCCCTAATGTGCTGTTGCCAAATAGCCATGGCACAGACTGGCAGTCCAACACCTAATACCATGCAGGATGCAACCCAGCAGGCAGTCAACAAGGTGCTGGACCAAAGCATTAAGGCAGACTATACCCGCGCTGGCTTTACCCTCATCTTGCTCACGGACCGAAGCCAGGCTTACTACCAGGATATTGAGGCAGCTTTTAAACAAATCACGATCCCGGCCAAATATGATAATAATGTTATCCAGACTAACATCTTAGAGCGAACCCCAGGGTTTACCATTAGTCCCAATCCTGATGCTTTAGTTGGCATGCTGACCCAGTGGAAAGTCCCTCAACAAATTGTTGGGCACCTATTTGGCGAGAAGAACGGATTGTACGGGTATGATAAGCTGTACGAACGCGCACGATACGGACTTGATGACAACGCTGTCATGCGGCTGAAACAAAGCGCTCAGGGTGTGGAAGGTAATGCAAAAACAGATGCCTGGATTTTGCCTCTGCTGGCAAATACCTACATCGCAGTCGTGGATGTAAGGAACGTACGGAACTGGAATGCCTACTATGACGAAATCGACAATAGGCGTCGGGAGATCGCACCTCGACAAGGAACAGTCTTCGTGCCTGTAAAACGAGAGCGTAATGGTTTTGATGTTGATGCCAGTGGGGCGGTGATGCGACTTAACCTTCGGGACACAACGCTTTATGCCTTCTTTGATCGGTATTGGGCTGACGCAAATACCCCAGCAGCCAAGGCCAAGGGGCAAATCGCAGCTCGTAGTTTTATGAAGCTGCCAATGCAACAAGTGGTTTACTTCAATAGCAAGAGTTCAAATGGCTTTGTTAAGTCTTATGATGAGTTGCGATCCCCAGGCGATGGCGTACGGAATGTAGTGAATGACGTTATGTCAAATGCGGTGTCATCATTGACGGACCTTAGGGCCAAACAAGCAGTCTATGATATCAAACCGCTTAGGGCCAAGCTCGGTACCAAGGATGGGCTCCATACTGATGATCTCTATAGTGTATATGAAAACGAACAGCGTTCGGATGGTAGCACCGTACCTGCGTGGCGTGGCTACGTTAGGGCCAGTGTTGGTGTCGTGGACAACCAAAGCAATGCAACTGGTAGCACAACACCGTCAGAGTTCTATCAGGTGGCTGGGAACCCCCTTGACATCGGCATGATCATGCAAGAGGAGCCAAGTGCGAAAGCGTCCGTGATGATCGGTGTGAGCAATAATGGGCCTACTAGCGGCCTTATCCGGTTCGAGTTACTGGCTCGTGGTTTTGGTAGCTCGAACAAGTTCTGGAACAATAGCCGACTGTACCTCGATGCTAGTATATCAGGTAAGAGCTTTGATACCACTTTTAAGGAGCTTGTCGCAAAAGAAAATACTAGTACTACTGGTCCGCTTAGTACCCTCAAGAAGAGTAGTACTGGTGTCACTATTTTGTCCTTCGGCATCGGCGGAGTCAAGTACTTTAACTTTTGGCGCAATGTGCAGGCTGGCCCCTACCTTGGCTTGCGGGGGGACTATGCCATGTTTAGCAATAATGACCTTCATGAAGCTGCTAAGGCAGACTTTGGTGAGATCTATGGGCTTAAGGGAATTACGATCGATGCAGGAGTGCGTGCAGGAGTGGTGCTCTACAGGGGCATTAGGCTAATGGGTAGTGTCGGCATTGCACCCTATTTCACGAACTCAGCTTTTTTCGGGACCAAAAAACCAAATGGACTAGGCACTACTGTTACGGGCCGTCGTGTTGATTTCGATAATATCGCTCAAATCACCGCCTATAACGACCTAGGAACCACTAATCCGTTTTACATCAGGTATGACTGGGCACGCTATGACCTTGGCATACATTTTGAATTTTGAGCCAACATTACATCCGACTCAGTTGTGAATAAGTTGTTAATAACCTCATTAGCAGTTAATTAACAACTTGACATTAATTCATTGCCTTTCTTTACATCAGGATCAGATCCTTAAAACGACAGGCCCTGTAATTGCCCAAATTACCCATTAGCTCCTATCCTACACACTGCGTAATCTACCTCAAAAAAAACTTCAACACCAATGAAAAGCAACCTCAAACCCATCTTGTTTGCTGCCCTCCTGGTCGCAAGCAGTTTTGCCTACCTCTCATGCCGTCGTCCGCCGGAGAGTACTTCACTCAATTATGAGGTAAAGGCCATGGAACAAGGCAAACAAGGGACCATTCTGTTCAAAGTTTTTAGCTACGGTAACACGACGCGCCAAGGCATCGACCGGGCTAAAATGGACGCCATGCACGCTGTATTGTTCAAAGGCATACCGGGCAGCAACTCAACCCGCCCTTTGGTGGACCTGAGTATGCTGGAGGCCAACAAAAAGTACTTTGTTGATTTCTTTGGAGGTGCAACAGAGATCAACCAGTACTCCCTTGGCTACATCAAGATCAAGGAGGGTAGCCACGAGGGTCCTTACCGCCTCTATGTTTCCGAAAGTGGAGACGGCAGTGTGGAAGATCGCCTCAAAGTTAACAACATGGTCAAGGTAGGCATTCCTGTAACAGTGAACCTAGACCAGCTGCGTCGTCGCCTCGAAGACGATGGCATCATCCGCAAGTTTGGCCTATAGGCTATAGGACCTAGCCCTGTCCACCCCTATTTACTTTAAATCTCAGATGCCCAATCATAGTGGCATTCAACCTACATCACCCCCACCCGAACTAGCCATGAAACGACTGTTCAAACCCCTAGTTATAGCTGCCACTGTTTGTGTTTTGAGCATTGGCCAACTGATAGCTCAGCAGCAACCCACCATAATGGTCGTCCCGAGTGACGTCTGGTGCAACAAAAACGGCTTCATGACCACCTATTCTGACCAAGGAAGAATGGTCAAGGTGCCTGACTACAACAAAGCCCTGCAAGAAAACGACGATCTCGAGTTCGTGATCGGAAAAATCGGTCAGATGTTTGCCGACCGTGGTTTCCCGCTCCAGAACCTGAAGGAGACGATGGACAAAATCGGCCGTGACAATGCCAACCGTGCAGCGCTGACCGGTAGCAAAGCGCAGATTAAGGAGTCACCTATGGACCTGCTGAACCGGACCGCAAAGGCAGACATCATACTCAAAACCGACTGGACGGTGATCGAAAAGGGTGGAGGACGCCGTACCGTACGGTTCACGATCACCCCAATTGATCCCTACACAGGATCTGAGGCGGGTGGAGGTGCCAGCGGCGAAAGTGTCAATCCATCTACCGAGCAAAGCGTAAGTAAACTCATAGAGGAGGCAGTTTTGGCTAACATTACCAACCTCCAAACCCGCATGGAGGATTACTTTAAGGACCTGAGGACCAATGGCCGCAAGGTCAGCATCAAGATCATGGTTGCCCAGGCTGCCAAGTTTAACCTCGAGGACGAGTGCGACGGTACCGAATATACCCAATGGCTGGATGATTGGATGACCGCTAACGCTGTCAATGGTAAGTACATTCAAGAAGATGCCACCGAGAACGCTGTTAGCTATAACTCAGTTCGCATTCCGCTCAAGACCGCAGCAGGCCGTGACTTTAACGCCCAAATGTTTGGACAAAAGCTTCAGAAGGATCTACAGGCCAAATGTGGACTCAAAGGTAAAGTCAAACTCATCAGGAAAGGTGTTGCTGAAAGTTGGTTGGTACTCGGTGGCAAATAGTCTGATCACCCTTGCTTTACCCTAGGCATCACCCTGACCACCATCTTACTCATCTCCAGCCACTACTTTCTACCTAACCATCACCTTTCGATCATGAAAACGATGTCCACCATATCCCGCCTAGCCCAAGCAACACGTCGTTGTTTGCAAATAGGCTCTCTAGGCCTGGTCCTAGTTTTTAGCCTAGGCGCCACAGCGACCATGGCCCAGTCAGAGGCAGGTAACCTGCCACTTTACCCTGTTGTTCCAGACAATGTCAAAGTGCCCGAAGGTGTCAAAGAGGTGCTCCAAGCACGCCTTGACCAAGCTGTCACTACTAATGGTATGGGCGGCATGGCTAGCCTCACCAATCGGTTTGTGCTTGTACCGAAGATTATTGTCTTGCAGCGCAACATCACCCAAACTGCCCCAGCCATGACCCAAGTAAGCCTAGAGGCAGTCCTGCAGGTGGCTGATATGGGTAGTAAGCGCAGTATGGCATCCACAACAATTGCCCTCAATGGCGTTGGGGCGACTGAAGAAAAGGCCTATACCATGGCTTTCCAGAATATGGACGTCAATAGTGGTCCGCTAGCAGATTTCATGAAAACCTCCCGCGAAAAGATCCTGAATTTCTACCTCAATAACTGCGACAGGATCATCGCTCAGGCCAAAACCAGCATAGCCCGTAACGAGCCAGAAGAGGCCTTAGAGCAATTACTTTCGGTTCCGTTTGAGGCTACAACTTGTTTCAACAAAGCCAATGCACTGGTGCCGAAGGCTTTTCGAGCCTACCAGCTAAAGCAATGTGACGTCTTTATGCAAAAGGCCCAAGCAGCCTTGGCATCAGGTAATGAGGAAGAAGCAGCCCAAGCCTTGGCTCAGGTACCTAGTTTTTCGGTCTGTGGCAAAAAAGCAGACGCCATCATCGCCAAACTCAACAAACAATGGCTGATGAAGTACCAAAACGAGTTCAAGATCAGGAAAATGAAAATCGATGCCCAGAAGTGGGTCGCTGCCTCTTTGCTTGAGTCTGCTAGGCGTTTCTACCCGACTTACATCCTGCCTGGGATGGTGCAGCCCTACCAACAGCAAGACCTAGGATTTTTGAGGTAGATCGCGGACTTTTACAGGATTAGATTGAAACCACTGGTACTTAGGTGCCAGTGGTTTTTTGTTAGAATACAATCACATCCAAATCAACCTAGCCCTCCATCATTTTCCTTACCTCAGAGCGCAAATGGGCTAGGGCTGGTGCAGTTGGGTCCCCGCTGCCGCTATTGATGAGGTTTTCGAAGGCACGTGAGGCTAGCTGGATTGATGGCTGGTCACCATCTAGGGTCTCAGCTGCTTGGTTTATGAGGGACAATACGTTCTGCATGGCGCCTTTGATGTGCTCATAACTTTGGTCTGATATGTAGATCTGGGCCGACACGTTGTGCATAAACTCCTGATTCAGGACCTGATTGAGGTGTTGCTGCCAAAGTGCGACGTTGGCCTCTGGCGCATTCTCCCGGACGAATAAGTTCTGTGGGGCAATTCGCTCCAGAAACAAGACCCAACGTTCGTAGGCTTGCAGGCGTAGTGTCAAGGTTTGGTTGTCTGCTTTGGTCCGTAGGTCCAGCAAGGATTTCTCGATCTCGCGTGTGCTGTAGCTCCTTATCGTGAGGTACATGCCATAGACCGCTAGGCTTGCAGGGATCACAATCTTGAAAAAATCGGCCAATAGGCTCAGAATTGACTCGGTTATCATAAGGCGAATGTAGGGGTTTTGGCCATCATGGCCTAGTTTGTTAGTGATTAGGGTCTTGCACCCCAATCAAAATCAAAACTAAATTCGGGGGTGGGGATCAAGGCAATAGCTTCAATGTTAGATGGTCAGCCAAGAGACGGCCAGCATCTGTCAAAATGAGTTTCTGACCAGAAATGTAATCTGCTAATCCATCAGCCACCCATCCCAGGATCATGGTTTCGACAGAAGGCCCAAGGTGATAACCCAGCTGGTCCTTGAGGAAGATAAGGTCCGCACCCCATTGGGTCCTAAGGCTTGTCAATAGGTACTCTCCGATTTTTTCGTCACCTGTCAGTGTTTCGATGCTACGCCATACGGTTTTGTTGTCAGGGTCGATCTGGATACCACTGATGTACTTGATATTGTTTGCCACATTCGCATACCGATTTTGCCCATCAAAAGTATGGGCACTAGGGCCAATGCCGAGGTAGGGGTGGTAGCGCCAATAGTTGGTGTTATGGATGGCGTATTTGCCAGGAAGAGCAAAGTTGCTCACTTCATAGTGTTCATAGCCAGATTGTTTGAGCCGCTCTACTAACGTATCATATTGTTGGGCAGCTATATCCTCATCTATGGCGGTTAACTTGCCTATTTTGGCCCAATGACCAAAGGTAGTTTTGGGCTCTACCGTTAGGCAATAGGCAGATATATGCGGCACACCAAGCCCTAGAGCTGTCCTGATGTCATTGTCCCAAACAGCAGTATTACTGATCGGGATCCCGTACATTAGGTCGATGCTAATGTTATAGATACCTGCCGCTTGCGCCTTTTGCACTGCCTGCATGGCCTCTGTTGCGTTGTGGGCTCGGTTGCAATAGGCCAAGGCCGCTTGGTCAAAAGTCTGGATGCCGATACTGAGGCGGTTGACCCCGAGCTGAATCCAGGATTCTAGCGCTGCGGAGGATATATCATCAGGGTTAGCTTCTAGCGTTACCTCAGCATTTGGGCTAATCTGAAAGTTCGAATGTATGGCTGTAAACAGTCTTTTCAACTGGTCCTTGGTTAGCAAGGATGGCGTGCCACCACCAAGGTAAACCGTCTCGATTGAGGTTGAGACAGGTCCGAAAAAGCCCTTCTGGAGCCTGATTTCTTGCGCCATAGCATCCACAAGTTCGTCAGCTCGGCTAAGATTGGTACTGAAGTGAAAGTCGCAATAGTGGCAAGCCTGCTTGCAGAACGGTATATGTAAGTAGAGGCCAGCCATAGAGCAAAAGTAGACTAAATGGGGCCACACCAGTAGTTTGGGCATGGTTAGAAGCATAATTTTGCCCGATATACGAAACCAATCCTGATGGGCGTTATAGGCAATAGGGCAGATTCATGCTATATTTGTCCATCATGCCTAGGTATGGTCCTTGGTGGATATCAGGCCTTAATCAGGTCCTAGATGTTTGCCTTTCATCCACTGACTTTTGCCCATTGAGCGCTCATAACCTGATTGGCACCCGCCTCAACCCATTGCTGCACAAGACGATTTCCTATTTGGCGATCGGACTTGTTGCTATGGGATTGTGGGCCTGTTCGCAGGAACGTAAGGGTAAGATCCCGGTGGCATGGCACAATCTCAATAGCAAATACAACGCGCACTTCTTGGCCCTAGAGAAGATGAACGAGGCTGAGACCATGGTGCGTGAGAACCACTCGGACAATTACAACAGGATCTTGGATGTGATGCCTGTGCCTAGTGCCCAGACAGAGACCTCCCTAGCTCCCATGCTGACTGAGTGCCTCAAAAAGGCCTCAATTCCTATCCAGCGACATAAGAATAGCGACTGGGTTGATGACTGCTATTTGTTGGTTGGCAAAGTGCGATACTACAAACGCGAAGAGTATGACATGGCTGTCTATACCTTCAAATACAATTTCAGCAAGTCGAAGGACCCTGCCATGAAGCAGCAGTCCATTATCTGGCTGATGAGGACCTACCTCAAGGGTAATGACCTTAATGGGGCCTTCATCGCCGATGACTACCTGATGCGTCAGGCGATGTACAAGGATAATCTGAAGGAATACTATGTCACCAAGGCTTGGTTCCACCAGAAGAAGATGGAGTACAAAGAGGTAGCCTATTACCTCGAAAAGGCCGTCAAATTGATGTTGTTCCCGACAGACGAGAAGGCACGGTACTATTACATCATCGCTCAGATCAGGCAGCGTCTCGGAGAAGACAAGAGTGCCTTTGAGAATTATAGCAATGCCATCGGGTGTTTCCCGCCTTATGAAATGGACTTCTATGCCAAGGCTAACATTGGTCAGGTAACCTCTTTGGCCAATCAGGATGACATTAATAAGATTAACAAGTACTTCAAGAAGCTACTGAAGGACGAGAAGAACAAAGAGTTTAAGGACAAGGTCTATTACGAAATGGGCCGTTTTGAAGCCCGACAAGGCAACACCGAAAAGGCGATAGAGAACTGGAACCTAGCGGTTAGGAATGCTGGCGCCACCCCCTATGTCAAGTCCTATGCCTACCTCAGGATGGGGGAGACCTACTATGAAAAGCTCAAACAGTTCAACCAAGCTAAGTTCTATTATGACTCAGCCCTATTGACCCTAGACACCCTAGAGGAAAACTATGCTAGTATCAAGAAGCGTGGCAAGTACCTGACTGAGTTCATCAAGGCTTGGGAGGTTGTAGATCGGGAAGATAGCCTACAGCGGATTGCCCGGATGGATAGCAATAGCCGCAATGCCATCATCGACAAGATGATTGCCAAGGCCGATGACAAAAAGAAGAAGGAGGACAAACTCGCAAAACAACTCGCAAGAGAGGCAAAAATCGCTCAAGAGGAGGGTAGTGGTGCCAACTCCGTTTTTGACAATAAAAATAACCTAGGGATGGGAGCTGGCAACAAACCAGCCAGCAATGGGACGTGGTACTTCTATAACCCAGCAAGTATATCGGCAGGTCGGGATGCCTTTGTGCGGAAGTGGGGCAATCGTGTGCTAGAAGACAACTGGCGAAGGTCCAAAAAAGAGAAACAGGTTGCCGAAAATGAGCCAACGGGCAGCACTCCCGGTGCTGATACTAGTGCAAAAAAACAGTTAGCTACTGCCGAAAAGTCCGAGGTTGCCTCAAAGGAGGATAGCAAAGCCGATACTAAAAAGAAAGCCCCTGCTTCCGCAGCTGAAAAGCGTGCCTCATACTTGGCGGATCTACCCTTAACTGAAGAGAAGATGTTGGCATCAAATGCCAAAATTGAACCTGCTTTGTTTGATCTAGGCAAGGTTTATGATTACCGCCTAGAGGAGTACAAAAATGCTGAAATTACCTTCGAACGTTTGGTGAGGTCCTATCCCAATTTTGAGAAGCGAGCTGAGGCCATGTATTATCTGTATACCCTCCAGAGCAAACTTAACAGCCCATCGCGCCAACAGCACTGGAAGGATCAACTCCTGAAGGATCACCCAGAGAGTATCTATGCCAAGCTCTTGTTGAACCCGAACTACCTTAAAGAGCAAAAGGCATCAAACGCTGTTGTTGCAGACTTATACAAGCAGGCCTACGAACAATATGAGTCTGAACGCTTTGCAGAAGCAACTACAACACTAAACAGTATCCTTAAGACCTATCCAGATAATGATTTGAGGGATAAAATTGCGCTTTTGCAAGCCCTTCTGACTGGTCGTACGGTGGACTACGATACCTACAAACAACAGTTGGTTGCTTTCCAGAAGGATTACCCCAAAAGCAAAATGGTACCTTTTGCTCGTGATATGATCAAGCAAGGGGATGAGTTTCTGGCCAAAATGAATGCCCGCGATACTGGCAAAGCCAAGCTTGATAGCGCCTTGATCGCCAAGGGCAAAACACCATACTCTACCTCCGTGGACGGACCTCAGATCTATGTGGTAGTCATCAAACTCGGTAAGATGAGCGAAACGGAAGTCAAACAAAAGTTTGCCAACTACAATAGGCTCTATTATCCCGAAGACAACTTTAACGTCGAGGACCTGCTGCTAGGGGATGAAAAACACTTTGTGGTCCGGGTTCGAGAGTTTGCCACCAAGTTTCAGGGCCTGAATTATATGCGTAAACAGCAAGACCCCGGCTCTGCGTTTGACGAACTTGGGAATATCGATGCTAAGATGTTTGTGATCACACCCGACAACTTTAGGCTGTTCTACAAAAGCAAAAATATTCTTGAGTATTATCAGTTTTTCCAAACTAACTATGACATGAGTGAGCTGTAATCCGCAGTAAAATCATGGCCATAGGTACTCGGAATCAACATTACAACCTCATTCACACTTATCATTGCATTGCTGACCACCGGATCTAATTATCCTGAGCGCAGAGCTACCTAATCACCAACCCAAAATGACAAATCAAGACCAAGATTTTGGCACACGTGCCATCCACGCAGGCGTAGAGCCGGACCCTACAACAGGTGCCATCATGACGCCTATCTTTCAGACTAGTACCTACGTACAACAATCGCCAGGGGTGCACAAAGGCTTTGAGTACAGCAGAACGCACAATCCTACCCGCAATGTGCTGCAGGACAACCTCGCTAGTCTCGAAAATGGCAAGTATTGCAATGCTTTTTCTTCGGGCATGGCAGCTACCGAAACCGTAATCAAATCGCTTCTTCCCGGAGATGAGGTCATTGCTGCTAACGACCTTTATGGTGGGTCATATCGGTTGTTTACCAAGGTTTGGGCCAACTTTGGTATCAAGTTTTCGTTTGCGGACTTCAGTACACCTAGCAACATCGAGCCACTCATCACCCCCAAGACTAAGTTAGTATGGCTTGAGACACCAACCAATCCCTTACTCGGGATCATTGATATTGCTGGCATCGCTGCTATCTGCAAAAAACATGGAATCCTGCTAGTCGTCGATAACACATTTGGTACCCCATACCTTCAGAACCCACTAGACTTAGGTGCTGATGTCGTTATGCACTCTCTGACTAAGTACTTGGCCGGACACAGTGACGTGGTGATGGGTGCCTTGATCACCAACAATGCTGACCTTGCCGCCAAGTTCCAATACCTAATGAATAGCACGGGTAACAATCCGGGTCCGTTTGACTCATGGTTGGTCCTTCGAGGTATCAAAACCCTGCACGTCCGGATGGATCGCCATTGCCACAATGGAGGTATCATGGCTAACTTCCTGAATGAACATCCACTTGTGGAGAAGGTTTTCTACCCAGGCCTTGCCCACCACCCCAACCATGACGTGGCCAAGCGGCAAATGCGTGGATTTGGTGGTATGATCAGTTTCATCCTCAAAGGAGATGACTATGGCCAGGCTGTCCGTGTTATGGAAAGTTTCAAAGTGTTTAGCCTAGGCGAGTCCCTTGGTGGGGTTGAGTCAATCTGCACACACCCTGCAAGCATGACCCATGCATCTGTGCCAAAAGAAGAACGCGAAAAAACAGGTTTCAGAGATACCCTTATCCGCCTATCGGTCGGGATCGAGGGCATCGATGACTTGGTGGCAGATGTCACACAGGCCCTAAAAGCCTAAGTAGCCCATACCAATACAGGACAATAGCACGGCAAATGACCGTGCTATTGTTTTTTGGCTCTATTTTTGGGTTTGCCCGCTTTCTCAATTTGCTTTTGCGGATACGGGACTAGTAGAATACCAACATTACAAACTGATGGCCAGACCAGAACGGGAACCAATCAGCAATTTTCAGACTCAGGATCGATGTTAGACCAGTTAGGATCAAAACAAAAAACACTTGCCGTTATCGGCCTTGGCTATGTAGGTCTGCCGATTGCCTTGGCTTTTGCCCGCAAATTCAAGGTCATCGGTTTTGACATCAATGCTGATCGTGTCCAGATGATGCAAAACAATCAGGACCCTAGTGGTGAACTTGAGGCTTCGGATTTTGCAGGTACTGACATCGTCTTCACTGATCAACTGTCGGTCCTAGAGGAGGCAAGTTTTTATATAGTCGCGGTGCCAACACCGATTGATGCCCACACCATGCCGGACCTCAAGCCATTGTTGGCTGCAAGCCGAACAGTTGGGCAGGTCCTGAAAAAGGGGGACTGTGTCGTTTTCGAGTCAACGGTCTATCCAGGCTGCACAGAAGAAGATTGCCTACCTGTGCTTGAGGACCTTAGTGGCCTTAAGCTACATCAAGATTTTTCCATCGGTTACTCTCCAGAGCGAATCAACCCGGGTGACAAGGAGCACACCCTGACCAAAATCATGAAGGTGGTCTCTGGTTCTTCGCCAGAAACACTTGAGCTGGTGGCAGGTGTTTACGGATCAATCATTGAAGCTGGTATCTACCGTGCCAGTAGCATCAAGGTGGCTGAGGCAGCCAAAATCATCGAGAACACCCAACGGGACCTAAACATTGCCTTGATGAATGAGCTGTCGATGATCTTTGATCGGATGAAAATCAATACATACGAGGTGCTAGAGGCTGCAGGAACTAAATGGAATTTCTTGCGCTTTTCGCCTGGTTTGGTGGGTGGCCATTGTATTGGGGTGGATCCTTATTACCTAACTTACAAAAGCAAAGCTTTGGGCCATGAGCCAAAGGTCATCCTATCTGGCAGGGCCATCAATGATGAGATGGGTGCGCATATTGCAAAGCGCACAGTTCAGAAACTGGTCAAGATGGGTAAGGACCTGAACGAGTCTCGGGTGTTGGTTATGGGGGCCACTTTCAAGGAGGATGTTGGCGATATCCGTAACAGCAAGGTGGCTGACGTGGTACACGAGCTTGAGGCCTTTAGCCTTGCTGTTGATGTCATTGATCCCTATGCCACGCCAGCCGAAATGCTTCATGAATACGATATCAAGTTGATGCCTGATGAGGCCCTCAGGACCGACTATGATGCCATCATTCTAGCCGTGGCGCACAAGACCTACTTGGCCTTGCCTAGTACTTGGTTTGCAGATCACACGGCGTCACAAGCACTTTTGGTGGATGTCAAAGGGGTGATGCGCGGCAAAGTTCCAGAACTGGTCTATTGGAGTTTGTAGCAGGCTAAAGCGACATATCGGTTAGTATTATTAGGGCAATGGCGCAGGTCATGACCCTTTTTTATGCCTCATTTTTTTTGGTTCTGAGGTATCAAACTGCGCTTTTGTATTCATATTTGCAACATTGTTGCATCTATGAAAACCATAATCTGGGTTTTGCTGGTCCTGTCCTATCTAGCCACTTCGGTTGCCAAGGGTAGTGATTTGCTGTCTAGCTCAGAGCCAAGGGACTGGACTACGAACTTAGGCTCAGTACATAAGTTGACCCTTATTGTTCAGGATCAAAACGGTAACCGCATTCCTGAAGCCATTGCTCAGGCGTCTCATGAAGGTCATGCCCACGTTCACAAGTCCAATAACGGGGTCATTACCTTCGACCTCAGCTCCGACAGTGTTCGATTGGTGGTTCAGGCCATTGGCTATAACTCATACCGAGGTTCCATCTTACTCAGGCGGGACACGACTATCAACCTGACATTGAGCCCCGCAAGTGCTGACAAAGCTGAAATCGAAATCCTGACCCTCTACCAAAGGACTCAGACTCAAAGTATATCTAGACTTGGCAAAGAGGACCTTAACAAAGCAAAGGGCCAGATGTTAGGCGAGGTGTTGGGTGGCCTTAGTGGTGTATCCATGTTCAAGACTGGGGCTAGTATCGTAAAGCCTGTTATCCATGGGCAGTCTGGCCAGCGAATCATCATCATGAATGCTGGTGCCAAACAAGAAGGCCAACAATGGGGTGACGAACACGCCCCAGAGATCGATCCTTCGGTGGCTGATAGCCTAGTTGTAGTGAAAGGGGCGGCAGGTGTGCGGTATGGCCCAGATGCCATCGGCGGTGTTATTGTGGTGGAGCCGACTAAACCAAAGGCCAATGCAGGTACTGTTGGTGAGGCAACCTTTGCAGCTTCTAGCAATAACAGGATGGGATTTGGAAACCTGAGGCTAGAGACCTATCAACGGATTGGTGCCCTTAATTCAGGGGTTTATGCCCGTATCCAGACATCAGGGAAATATGCTGGTGATGGCCAAACACCAACCTATAACCTTGTCAACACCGGCTATCGAGAACGTAACCTGAGTCTATTGACAGGTATTGAAGGTTATTATGGCCACCTAGAGGCTTTTTACAGCCTTTTCCAGACCGAACTTGGGATTTTTGCAGGCAGTCATATCGGGAACTTGTCAGATCTGCAGCGCGCTATTGCTGGTAATGAACCCAGTATACAAGGACCCTTCAGCTATGAGATCAACCGACCTAGGCAGGCCATTAGCCATGAATTACTGAGGGTCAAGTATGAGCACTTGGTATGTAACAAAATCAAAGTAGGCATCATTGGCAGCCGACAGTATAACACCCGTCAAGAGTATGACATCTTGCGCACAGCTGCTGACAACGCAAGTGACAGAGCACAGCTGAACTTTCGGCTCACGACTTTTCAGGGTGAGTTTTTTGGGACGAACGCCAAAATCAGCAAGTGGCAACATCGGGTTGGCATTACGGCTTTGCGCCAAAGCAATACTTGGGATGGCCGGTACCTGATCCCGAGTTTCGTGGCCACAGGCGTAGGTGGCTATTCTACCCAAAGCTACAAGTCAAACATCGGAATCTTTGAGGCTGGTCTGCGCTATGATCTTCGCCAGATGTCTGCCTATTTCAACAATGGCCTGACCATCAACGAGGTGCCAAGGCAATGGCAAGGCTTAGCTGCCAATTTTGGCTACGTCACGGACCTTGGTCATCACCTAAGCTGGACGACCAATCTAGGTTATGCCTGGCGGCCACCTTCAGTCAACGAGCTATACAGCGATGGTCTGCATCATGGTGCTGCCGCCATCGAGCGTGGGGATGCTAACCTTACCGCAGAGCGTAGCGTCAAGCTCACAACTACTCTGGAAGCAAACTTACCAACTGCCATGCTGGTTGCGACTGCTTATGTGCAACACTTCGAAAACTATATCTACATGGTGCCAAGGTTGCCTGCCGAGCAGACGATCAGAGGGGCATTTCCTGTATTTCAGTTTACGCAAGTGCCAGCTTTGTTTTACGGCCTAGACCTTGATGCCACAGTGCCTATCACTAATCGCCTATCTGCCAAAGGGATGGCTACCTTGGTTTTCGGTACCCAGACCACTAGTGGCCAAGGTATTTTGTTTGTCCCTCCGCCAAGGCTTAGGGTCAATTTCAACTACCAGTTATTGAGTACCGACCGGTACCAGCTTTACGCAGGTATTGGCGGCCTGACTGTAGCGCAGCAAACCAATGCACCAGCCGACCTCGACTATGCCCCTACACCGGCAGGATATACCGTCTGGACATCTGAGGCAGGCTTGCGATTCCGGACCCAAGGGCAATGGGCTACCCTCCACCTCCAGATAGATAACCTGCTTAATAGCCAGTACCGTGATTACCTCAATCGGTTCAGGTACTATGCCGATGAGCTTGGCCGAAATGTAAGCATCCGACTTACAGTGCCATTTGGCTTTCAAAAATCTTAAAAATTAAACCCAATTTATTTTATCCCTCAAGCAATCAAACCAACAATCAATCTCCTAATCATGAATAGACTATTCAGAACATCTGTTTTGGTCATTGCCCTAGGCCTCGCAATCAGTGCTTGCAAAAGGGACAATGCCAACCCTGCCAACCCCAACAACCCTGGTGCGGGCGACGAAGAAGTCATTACAACGGTAGAGCTCCACTTCACTAATGCTTCAGACACCACCGACCATCGGCATTACCGCTGGTATGATGCAGACGGCAGTGGTAGTGGCAATGCTGTGGTCGATAGTATTGTACTGAAGCCAAGTACGACCTATAACGTGGAGGTCAAAGTGCTTGATCAAACCAAAACCCCTGTTAAAAACATTGCAGAGGAAATCGAAGAAGAGGCCAACTACCACCGTTTCCATTACACCTTCACGCCTGCTCAAGGTTCAACTGCCACCACGGTCAACACCACCATCACTGATCTTGATACCCAAACCCCGCCACAGCCACTTGGCCTGCGTTTCAGCTCTGCCACTGGTGCCGCTGCCGGAAAGGGTACCTTCAACATCAACCTACGTCACTTTGCCAACAACAGCATCAAAACAAATGTTGCGACGGATGGCGAGTCTGACCTTGATGTTGATTTCCGTCTCGTGGTGAAGCCCTAAGTGCATCAAACAAACTAGATAACCCAACCTACAACAATAAGGCCCACCTGAGGATGATCTTAGGTGGGCCTTTGTTTTTATCTTCTAAAACCCGATGTCCATATTATCTGGACTACTTGGGGTTTTGGGTAAGTTGTTTACTTTACAACTAAACGCTTGGTATAAACACCATCTGGAGTGTTCACCTGACAGATGTAAAGACCAGCGCGGAGGGTGCTTAGGTTGATGGCAACTTCGTTTTTGCCAGCAGCCTGATAGCCCATTGCTTCTTCCCGTACAACGGCTCCATTACTAGCAATCAGGCGGATGCTAACATCGCCAGCAGTGCGCAGGTTGATTGGCAACAATGCACGGCCTTGAGCAGGGTTAGGGTATAAATTGCCGATAGCGACGTATTGCTCAACACGTGGTCCAGAGGTAACTGTTCCTTGAGATTTCAAGATCAAACGGAAGGGAACTTCGATTTCTGCTCTGTTACGGCTTGGGGCCCAAACGCCAGCAGTTATCTCGAAGGCACGGCCACTTGTTGGCACAAGGCTGTCATAGACGAGGCCATTCCAAAGGAATCGTGTCCTACGGTTTTGGGTGATCCCCATGTAAACGCGTCCTGAGGTGATGTCGATTGGAGTTGCAAGCGTACGTTTGATCGCTACATAGTAACCACTCACAGAACCTTGAGTAACCTCGGTGCCAAGTGTGTCAGCCTCTTGGCTGATGGAAACATCAGTACTTGGTTTGTCAACCACTAAAGAGGTCAGCAAGGAAGCTGCCGTTGGTAGGTTGGGGCCACTATATAAAGCAACATTGAATGGTGCTAGGGAGTCTGGCACGCTGATCGTGGGGTTGAACCAAGCAGCCTCAGGCCAAGTACTAACAAACTCAACACCGACGATTTTGGCAGGGTAGAATGGCAGATCGAACGAGGTGCCACCAGTTGAGCCGAGGTTCAGCAATACGTTCGGGTCGTTATAGTCAAATCCAACCTTGATTTCACCATTGGCAACACTGTCGACAATGGTGATTTTGCTTAGCTCTTCGTTATTAACAAGCAATTGATCACCATTCAGACGCATGGTTACTTGCGCAAGATAGACACCAGGGGTAAGGCTAGCAGGGAAGGGCTTGGGGAAGGTAACAGTAGTGTCCTTGCCTTTAGCCAAGGGTGCTGGGAAGTTGATGGTGTCCTGAAGGACAATATTGCTCTGTGGGTCCAGCAAGTTCAGGAATACACGGATGCGGTTAGCATGCGCAACAGTACCAGTATTCCGAATATTGGCTGTGATATTGATAGGTTGACCTTTGTAGCCAGCGATTGCAAGGTTTTCTGGGTTGTGAATCCAGTTAACAGAGGCATCGACATAGCGATAGGTTGAGGCACGTGGGTAGGTGTACTTTATTGCAAGGTTGCTTGCGTTCCGGACGTTCCGGGTCACATTAAGTCCTAAGCCAGAAAGTGGACCGCTGTTACCACCTTTGTTAAACTGGGAGTAGCCAGTGTAAACTGTACCAGAGATTTGTTTGTATTGATAGACAATAGAGCTATCAGCAGCATCAAGGATGACCTCAAACGTATTTGCTCCAGAGATTTGGTTGGCTGTATTTAGGTTCCATTGTGGAACTTGTTCCCATTGGACAATCAGTTTTGAGCCCTGCACCTCGTAAAACGCTTTTGCGTTTGGCGCAGCTGCACCAGATGGCTGGGTGACGAAGGTCAAATCTGATAGCAAAGGTGAGAGAACATTGGTGCCTTGTGAAACAGTTGGCCAATCCACAAAACCTGTGGCACCAGAGGCAATTAGCAAGCCGTTATCACCCAAACGGATGTAACCGTTAGATCCGACGGTAAAGGTGTTGAAGGTGTTCCAGTAGTAG
Organism: Cytophagaceae bacterium; assembly: GCA_027490155.1. Classification (GTDB taxonomy): domain Bacteria; phylum Bacteroidota; class Bacteroidia; order Cytophagales; family Flexibacteraceae; genus CANHWS01. The sequence goes on from JAIXYP010000005.1 coordinate 191,844, forward strand.
GTGAAGTTCGGCATGGCGAACGGGCCTACAAAGTTGTCATCTGCAAGACCAGTGATCTCAGTACCGGTGGTGCTGATCTCGATCCAGTTATAAGTTGGACCTCCGACAGAATTGCTATTGCGCCATGTGTAACCGAAAAGGTCAGGGCCGCCGTTGTTTTGGGCTTGGGTAGTGCCAAAGCCGAGCAAAAGAGCACCAACAACCAAGAAGCGGAGTAGTTGATTTTTCATGTAAGCTGGTAAAAGTGTAAGGAAAAGGGGGATTAAGTAAGACTTGTCCATCAGAAACAGACCATCGTTGCTAATTGTTGCTGAATGGAATTCTGATTGTGCCAAATTAAGCAAAAGAAGAACAATTAAGCAATGCATAGGACCAAAACACCTCTTTTGTTTTGGACTGGAATTGGCTTAAGTTCCTTGTAAATAACCTAGTAGCATGCCGTATAAGGACATGGCTATAACTGAAGACCAGCTAGCTCGGGCGATGGTTGTATGTTAGGGTCGATTTTTTTGGCTAGTGCCAACCATTTTTTTGCAAGGTCTTGATGTTGGTGCCGCAGCTCGTATTGAGCTCGCCACATAAAGGCAATAGAAGCTATGCTGCTAGCTTGTTTGTGGTACATGGTCGGCTGAGGCACTAACTTATCAAAGAGGCGGTCTAGGTGCGTTGGCCACGGGCTGGGTCGATAGACACCATCAGCCGGCAGGGCCTGTAGGTAAAGTCCCATCGGTACAAGTTCGATATCAGGTGGGATTATAAGCTCACCTTTGGGCAGCTCGTCCAGGATCATTTCGGGGGTTATATAGACGGGCACTCTACGATAGTTGGTGGTTGCCAAGCCGCTAATCATCGCGTTATAGCCTGCTTGCAGGTTGTTGCCATCATAGGGTTTGCCTTGCTCAAATGGGGCGAGATCGATTTTGAATTTGGTGACCAAAGGCCCCATTTCAGTCAGGTATTTGCTTGCTTTTTCCTCTAGGTAGTTAAGGTACCAGATCCGGCGAAGCAGCTCCTTGTCAATGACCATGATGTCTGGCCTAAGGCCCTCGCCACGTTGGAAATACTGACTGCTAGCAACCCAATGATCCCACTGTTTGGACAAGATCAGAGCATTCGGTTTGGCAGACATGAGGACATCCCGTGCATAGGCATCGAACAAAAAGTCTTGGCTGTAATCATTCTTTGGGATATCCAGGATCAAATGGGTAGCAATGCCAATAGTTACAAGCCCAACAATGGCATACTTAATGGGTTTTTCGAGGGTTAGCACATAAGCCGCGGACCAACCCACCATGATAGAAAGGGCTAGGTAACTTAGCAGAAAGTAGCTTTCGATGTCATGGATGTCATAATTGATGGCCCAGAGGAGGCAACCTCCAAAGGCCAAGCCAGTTACGATCGCAACAGATCTTCCTTTGGCGATCAGCACTACTAAAGAAGCTAGCAAAACTAGGATGCCCGCAACACCACCAAAGTCAAGCAATGATCGGATGAAGACCTTCAACTGCTTGCCTGCCGCCCCTTTGGCAAAGACCCATGTGCTAAACTGTTGGCCAGTAATGTGGTATTTGAAACTAGCCCAGTCCCGGATGAAGCCCCAGTTAGTCATTGGTGCACGGCTACTGGCGATGAAAAGGTAGCTATAGAGCAATGCAATCAGGACAAAAAACAAGGCTAACATGAGGCCTAAGACCTTGAAACCTGATGATTTAAGCCCCCATGTATTGAGGTAGATAAAAATGATGACAGGTGTCAGCATGATGGTGCTGACATGGTTTGCGAACGAAAACGCCAAAGCTACTGCCACCAACAACCATGGTTTGAGCTCTTCCTGTTGCCAAGCTGATAACAAGGCCACCAGCACTAGACCTAGCATAAGAATATGAAGGCCATAGACCTCAATGCTAACTGACTGGAACCAAACCACACGATGTCCGCCAAAAAACAATGCTGCAATTATGGCACCGATGTATGCCAACCCATTCGTTAGTGACGGGAATGACTTTTTGATCAATAGCAAACTCACCTGTGCCAGCATTGCCACCCCTGCTGCCGTGGTCAGGAGAGCAAACCAATTGGCTTGCCTGATGAGAGTTATGCCAAACCAGTCAGCCAATGGTAGCTGCATGAAAAGGTAGCCCAAGATGGTGAATAAGGGGTATCCTGTAGCATGGGCCACCCCGGGCTCGATAATGGCGGCTGCCAACTCACCTGTGTCGATCATCAAAACGCTTGGAGCAAGCGTTAGGCTGTATAACAGGAAAAGCAACGTAAAAACTGGGATGCTAGGGTAGCGCAGCAGGAAAGAGGTTGTCACGTATGGAGTAGGCTAGTGGACAGATGTGCGTAGCTTAAAGGAATCAAAAACTAGTCAGCAATAGGAGTTTTGGGTTTGTACATCCGTTTTTGGATATAGGAAAGTATAAACCTAAAGACGTAAAACAGGACCGCAAAAACCACCGCCTTTTGTGCAATCTTGAACCAGCTAAATAGGCTGAGCTCAAACAATGGTTCGTCTTGCAAGTTGCTAAATACGATGCTGGACTGCTTGGCAGCCATAAACTTAGCAGTGCCTCTACCACCAACAAAGTTCACCGCAGTCAAGGTGCCATTGGCCTTGACCCAATAGGTGCCATCAATGCTAGTGTCGTCCGTCCCATCTTGCCGAAGTGCCTTCAGGATCGTCGTGACGCTATCGCCGCTGATGTCATCCAACTCTGCAGACATTTGTTTTAAAGTCAGCTTCTCTGGGTTGAGGCTGAAGGAAAAGGCGTTCTTGCCTTCGTTCTTGAGGTCGATTTGCTGGCAGTGTGCTTGTTGGCAAAGCGTAAACAAAGCCAAGCTTAGTAACAGCAAAATCCCATAATTGGATGCAGAACGAGTATGAGGCTGTTTGTAGGATGTGTTCTGGAAACGAAACATGATTGGTGGCTATGGTCTGTCAGACCTCAAAATTAGGGTAGTGACAAATAACAAAAAAGCAGCCATTGCGGGGCTGCTTTTCTGACAATGGTTTATGATCAGAGTTTTAGGATCTGGCTTAGGCCTCCTCAAACTTGTTCTCGTTGCGTTTGCGTTCGCCTGCATCTAGGTAGATTTTCCTCATACGGATGCTTTGCGGGGTGATCTCGAGGTACTCATCCTTCTGGATGTACTCAAGGCTCTCTTCGAGGCTGAACTGGATTTTAGGGGCGATCTTGACGTTGTCATCTGTACCAGAGGCGCGCATGTTGGTCAGTTTCTTGCCTTTCTGGATGTTGACTTCAAGGTCGTTCTGGCGGCTGTGCTCACCAATAACTTGGCCCATGTAAACGTCCTCTCCCGGATCGACGAAGAAAACGCCACGGTCTTGTAGTTTGTCGATGGCATAGCCTGTTCCAGGGCCTTGTTCCATACTGATCAAGGAGCCATTGATGCGGCCTGCAATAGGGCCACGGAATGAAGCATACTCTTTGAAGCGGTGGGTCATGACGGCCTCACCACCAGTGGCATTCAGGATTGCAGTCCGGAGGCCAATAAGGCCACGCGACGGAATATCAAACTCAAGGTGTTGGAGGTCGCCTTTAGGCTCCATGATCAACAGTTCGCCTTTACGTTGGCTCGCGAATTCGATCACTTTACCAGCGCCTTCCTCAGGTACATCAACAACCAGTTGCTCGATAGGCTCATGGCGTTGGCCATTCACTTCTTTATAAAGCACCTGTGGCTGACCTACTTGCAGCTCATATCCTTCGCGACGCATTGTCTCGATCAGGACAGACAAGTGGAGGATACCACGACCGAATACCAAGAACTTGTCCTCGCTATCGGTTTCCATGATTTTGAGGGCAAGGTTCTTCTCAGTCTCCTTGTACAAACGATCACGCAGGTGACGGCTTGTTACAAACTTACCTTCCTTACCAAAGAATGGCGAGTTGTTGATCGTGAACAACATTGACATCGTTGGCTCATCGATCGCGATGCGGACTAAGGCTTCTGGGTTGTCTCCGTCAGCAATGGTATCGCCAATTTCAAAACCTTCGATACCGGTCACGGCACAAATATCACCACTATGTACCTCAGATACTTTTAGACGTCCTAGACCCTCGAATACGTTAAGCTCCTTAACGCGCATCTTCTTGAAAGTTCCGTCAGCTTTGCAAAGCGAAACAGATTGCCCTTCGGTGATGGTGCCACGCAAAACACGACCGATTGCGATACGTCCGACAAAGGCAGAGTAGTCCAAAGAGGTGATTTGCATCTGGAGGCTACCCTCATTGACAGGTGCTGGTGGAATATGAGCAACAATAGCCTCGAGCAGGGGCTCGATGGTATCAGTTGGTTGTTTGTAGTCTGTTGACATCCAACCACCTTTGCCACTACCGTATAAGGTTGCAAAGTCTAGCTGGTGTTCGGTACCACCAAGGTTGAACATGAGGTCAAACACGGCCTCGTGTACTTCGTCTGGGCGGCAGTTTGGTTTGTCTACTTTATTGACGACCACGATCGGCTTAAGGCCAAGGGCAAGTGCCTTGCCTAGTACGAAGCGTGTTTGGGGCATAGGGCCTTCAAACGCATCGACGAGCAGGATAACGCCATCAGCCATCTTGAGTACACGCTCTACTTCACCGCCAAAATCGGCGTGACCAGGAGTATCAATGATGTTGATTTTGACGTCTTTGTACCGGACGGAAACGTTCTTGGAAACAATGGTGATCCCACGCTCGCGCTCAAGGTCATTGTTGTCAAGGATGAGTTCTCCACTTTCCTGATTATCCCTAAAAAGTTTGGAATAGTGGATGATTTTGTCAACCAAGGTCGTTTTGCCGTGGTCAACGTGGGCAATGATTGCTACGTTGCGGATCTGCTGCGTCATAAAAAGATACGGAGCCGAGTGCGGATGATTAGGCTATGGGGCTCCGTGTAAACTGGGCGCAAAGTTAGGCAAATCTGCCAGCTTTCGGGCATGGCCTCTCCGAAATGTAACAAATAGATAGCATAAGCATTAGCCTTTCGGAATAGCATGTAGAGGCTCTGGCCATTAAACAGAACGTGTAGGTTTGGCTGAAGCAGCCTTATGAGCCTATTAGCTTAGGGTCTATTGGCCTAATATTTGGCCAACTATCGTCGTTATACCCTTACTTTTGTAGGGCAGTCCTGCTATATGATCAAGAAACTAGATAAACTCATCCTGTCGGCATTTATTGGCCCTTTGCTGGTCACGACCTCGGTTTTGGTTTTTATCTTCTTGGTCCAGTTCCTGATCATGAACTTTGACTCGCTGATTGGCAAAAACTTGCCCATAACGGTTTATTTGGAGCTTATCTTCTATCTCAGCCTCCAGATGATCCCGCAGGTGCTGCCACTTGGCTTTTTGCTGGCAGCCCTGATCACGTATGGCACCTTGGGCGAGTTCAGCGAGCTGACGGCCATCAAGTCCAGCGGTATATCGCTTGTGCGTGTTATTCAGCCTGTCCTTGTGCTTGTTGTTGTGCTATCTGGTGCCGTGATCCTGTTCAGCAATTACGTGCTGCCCAAGACCAATCTGCAAGCATTCTCATTGCTTTATGACATCAAAACCAAAAAGATGGGCTTTAGCCTCAAGCCAGGCTCGTTCTACTACGGCCTGCCTGGGTATGCCATAAAGGCCAATGAGGTGGATCCAGATGGCCGTCATCTTAAGGAAGTCATTATTTATGACCACAGCGATGGGTCGGCCAACAAGAAAGTAACGGTGGCTGACAGTGGGCAGATGTACACCATCCTCAGCGATCGGTATCTGGTGCTAGAGCTTTATAGTGGTACCAACTATAGCGAGGTGGCGGAGCAAGGCGGTTTAGGGCAGGAGTTCGTCCGAAACAAGTACAGTAAAAGCAAAATAGTTTTTAGTCTTAGCAGCTTTGACCTAAGCCGAACACGTCAAGAGCTGTTCTCGGGCCATAAATTCATGCGCAACATCGGCCAATTGGGGCATGATATCGACAGCATGAAACGGGTCAAGACGGAGGCTATCGACAACTTTAGGTCCAACCTCATGGCCTACTATAACTACATCAGCAAACCGACCAAACCCTCCGATGTAGGCAGAAAGCCCAGCCCGGCCATATTGAAGATGGTCCAGAAACAGGATGCGGGCAATGCCGACGATAGGAAGTACTTCCTGTATATCGCGACAAATCAAGCTCGTAACATCAAGAGCTTCAGTGCTGGTTTTGCAGAACATTATAAGGAGCTGAGCCGGATGTCTAACGAGTACCGCATTGAGATGCAGAAAAAGTTCACCTTGGCGGTTGCCTGTATCGTCTTGTTCCTGATTGGGGCACCGGTTGGCAGCATCATCCGGAAGGGAGGTCTTGGCGTTCCTGTCTTGGTCGGGATCGTTTTCTTTATCCTATACTACATCCTGTCCATCGTGGGCGAGAAGTGGGCCAAGGAGGGTGTAGTAGATGTTTATCTAGGCCTTTGGGCTTCCAATGTGATTTTATTGGGCGTTGCTTTGTTCTTTTTGCAGCAAGCTCGCCGAGATGCAAGCCTATTTGACCTAGATTTTTATAGCTCCTTCATTGGACGGATCAGAGGGCTATTTGCACCCAAAGCGATCGTAACCCTAGTATCAAACGAAACGAGCGATTTTGTAGAGCTGCCGAACGAAGCCCTTAGACAAGCGATTATTAGCGAGAAGGATAAGGCTGAGATCAGCACCCGGGAGCCTAAATCGGCATCGGAGTAGGGAAATGACCAAAGATTGAAGCTGCATTTACGAAATCTCAGTTTATGGCAGTTGTGTTGCCAATTTCGTAATTTTGTGACCGAACTGTGGTGAATTGGGATTGGCCTAAGCTCGAGGCCAGGTTTCAAATAAAATTTGTGTTATAGAATAGGCAGAAAGCCAATAGCATTATTGAAAATTTGGCAAAGTTCACTAGCTTTGGCAGGTCTTGAACTCTTGAGGTCAGGGCAAAAAAAAACAGCTTGAACGAAAGTCGATCAAACTGTTAAACTACCTATTAATACACCAAATTAACCAAAAAATAGTCTTGGTAGTGAGCTGTTGAGGATTCGAACCTCTAGGTAAATCTCAAGTGGCATACCGCAGGAGATTTGGCCCTTACGCCAAGTACAGTCAAAAAAGGAGGTCGAAGAATCTTTCAGCAAACTTCCTTTGTCGAGGCATCATGTGTTTCGACACCACAAAAGTAGGTGTTAGACGGGTAAGTTTAAAATATTTCTAGTCTTTTGTCTCAAAATTTACAAACTCTTTAATTACTTGGCATCCGAAATAACAAACTCTCAAAAACTCCGTCCCAGAATGGCCGCCAATTTAGACATTGACAATGTGGACCTCAAAATTCTGTCCCTGCTGATGGAAGATGCTAACATGCCATACACCGAAATCGCAAAGCGAGTGTATGTATCTGGTGGCACTGTTCATGTCAGGATGAAGAAGATGCAGGAGCTTGGCATCGTTACTGGTGCCTCGCTCAAAATAGACCATAGCAAGCTGGGATATGACATTGTTGCCTTTCTGGGTATCTACCTCGAAAAGAGCTCGCAGTATCACGAAGTAGCAGATCAGCTGATCCGGATTCCGGAGATCGTTTCTGTCCACTACACTACAGGCATCTACTCGATCTTCGCTAAGATTGTCTGCAGGGATACCAAACACTTACGCAACGTCCTGCATGACAAGATCCAGAACGTTAAGGGCATCCAGCGTACCGAAACTTTCATATCACTAGAGGAAAGCGTAGAGCGATCCGTCAAGTTGGAAATCTAAACTAGGCTAGGCACTAACTTAGGCATTGCCTCAGATGTCCTATTCTTGACTCAAATCCTGCAAAGGAGGCCTCATAGTCAGACATGAGGCCTTTTTGCGTTTCTTGAAGATGCTGCCAGTTGCCATTGTTTATGTGAACCTGAACATGAATCATCAAAAACAAACACGGCCACCCAAATTAGGATAGCCGTGTTGTCAGATCAGGTTAGGATGGACTCTGCTTATGGCATCCCGAACCCGAAGAAATAGCGACCAGGGTAGTCAGGGTATTGACCTTCGACCAATACGCCTTCTTTTTTGGTTTTGAGGGCCTCTTCTAGCTCCTTAACATTGTTGACTGTCTTTTTGTCTAGCTTGGTGATGACGAAACCTTCCTTCATGTCGGTTTCCTTCATGATGATACCGGGTTTGATCTTTTTGACTTTTACGCCACCAGCCAGGCCCAACTTTTTGAGCTCCTTGGCATCAAGATCTGCAAACTCGACACCAAGCTGATCGATAGAGCTAGTTGCTTTAGGTTTGACGGTTTCGGTACTGCCTTCGCGGTTCTTGAGCGTGACGTTGAGGGCCACCTCTTTGCCACCACGGACAACAATGACTGGTACTTTTTCGCCCGGACGGTGACGACCAATGGTTTCTTGCAGCTCAGCAACGTCTTTAATGGTTTTGCCATCAGCCTTGACGATTACGTCTAGCTTCTTGATACCAGCAGCTTCTGCAGCGCTATTTTTGTTGACGCTGTCAACTACAACACCTTCACGGATGTCTAGGTCGAGCTCGTTGGCACGTTTGGCATCTAGGTCCTTAATGCTGATACCTAAGAATCCACGTTGAACCACACCATACTTGATTAGGTCCTCGACGACTTTTTCGGCTAGGCGGCTCGGGATTGCAAAGGCATAGCCAGCGAAGGAACCAGTCTGGCTTGTGATGGCAGTATTGATACCGACTAGGTCCCCATTTAGGTTGACCAATGCACCACCACTATTGCCAGGGTTGACTGCAGCATCTGTCTGGATGAAGCTCTCGAGAGCGGCTTGGTCTTTTATGATCCTGATGTTGCGACCTTTGGCACTAACTACACCAGCCGTTACCGTGCTGGTCAGGTTAAACGGATTGCCTACTGCCAATACCCATTGGCCAACTTTAGTCGCATCACTATTACCGAAGGCTAGGTGAGGAAGGTTGCTATCTTTAATCTGAAGAACAGCAAGGTCTGTGCTAGGGTCAGTACCTATGACTTTTGCCTTGTAGGATCGATTATCGGACAGGATCACCTCGATCTCTTTGGCGTTGTCGATAACGTGGTTGTTGGTAATGATGTAGCCGTCAGCTGACATAATGACGCCGCTCCCGCTACTTTCTTGCGGTTGAGATTGGCGCGGTGGCTCGCCAAAGAAAAACTGTGGTCCTTGTGGCCCGCCAAAAAGGTCACCAAATGGATCCTGGCCACCACCACCGCGGTTGCCTCGTTCCTCCCGCATCGGTGCTCCGTATTGGCTACGGATGTGTACAACGGCTGGAGTTACTTTGCTGGCAACACTGCTGAAGTCGGGGCCTACTAAGTCCGCTGTTCCGCCTAAGCCTACTGATTTGGTAATTGCTGTGGGGCTATCGACGGCGCGCTCCAAAGTCACAACTTGAGGGCCAATTGGTAAAAGGCTAAAGGCCCCAAGTGTGAGGGCCGAACCAAGCATGGCAGCACCAAGGATCGGTGCTTGCCTTTTGATAAATTTGACAGGTGCTTTCATTGTCATAGTGTGGATAAGGATGGCTTTTGTTGAGCCGAGGTCCAGAGGTCAGTCCTTGTAAGAGGCTAACGTAGATCTTGTTAAAGGCAGTACAACATTAGGACCATTAAGCGTTGATCTGGAGCTAATAGAGTTGGTTTAACAGTTTGTTAAGGTGGGTTTGAGCAGACCTTAGGGATACTTGGCTATTTGGACCTGTTCTGGACCTCGTTGTCCAGCTTGGATAGCCAAATCCTTCCATAATTGGCCAATTAGCAACTGACGTACCAAACCTTTTTCTCATATAGGTGTCCCCTTTAATTGAGCCATCAAAAAGCCCTCAGCCTGCAATCTCGTCGCAATGCTGAGGGCTATCTGGTACAAAATGTCAGCAACTCTGGTGCTGTCTATAGCAATAGGACTGTCAAAATTTCATCGTAAACCAAGCTAAACGAGACAAAGATCGTCGCTTATGCCAAAATGGTATGCCCCATTTTGTCGCGCTTGGTCTCTAGGTATTGTTGGTTGTGCGGGTTAGGGCTTATCTCGATGCTAACGTTTTCGATGATCTCGAGACCGTAGCCGATGAGTCCGACTCGTTTTTTGGGGTTGTTGCTTATGAGTTTGATTTTGCCGACCCCCAGGTCATGCAGGATCTGGGCCCCAACACCATAGTCACGTTCGTCCATCTTGAAGCCTAACTCCAGGTTGGCCTGAACAGTATCACGGCCTTGCTCCTGAAGTTTATAGGCCTTGAGTTTGTTAAGAAGCCCAATGCCGCGACCTTCTTGGTTCATGTACAAGACAACGCCTTTGCCAGCCTGATGGACCATTTGCATGGCTTGGTGGAGTTGCCCGCCACAGTCGCATCGGCATGAGCCAAATATATCTCCGGTTACGCAGCTACTATGCACCCTGACTAAGATGGCTTCATTTGGCTCCCAGCTTCCTTTAATGAGTGCTAGGTGTAAGTCGCCAGTATTGACTTGTCGGAAAGCAATGAGCTCGAAATCACCCCATTCAGTTGGCATCTCAACACCGATCTCGCGGGTGATAAGGGTCTCCTTAGACATCCGGTAGGCGATAAGATCCTTAATGCTGACTAGTTTGAGACCATGTTTATCCGCAAACACTCGTAGTTGAGGCAGCCGAGCCATGTGGCCATCATCGCCGATGACCTCAACTAAAACGCCAGCTGGCTCAAAGCCCGCTAGTTTTGCAAAGTCTGCTGCAGCTTCGGTGTGACCAGCACGGCGTAGAACGCCTTCGCGTTTGGCCTTGAGTGGGAAAATATGACCTGGGCGGCCAAGGTCTTCGGGTTTGGTCTTGGGATCGACCAAAGCCTTTATCGTTTTGGCTCGGTCGAACGCGCTAATGCCAGTTGTGCATCCATGGCCTAGCAAATCCACTGAAACAGTGAAAGGGGTTTCGTGCACGGCTGTGTTGTTGCCAACCATCAGCTCAAGGCCAAGTTCCACACAGCGGTCCTCGGTTAGGGCCATACAAATCAGTCCACGGGCCTCACGGGCCATGAAGTTGACAATCTCTGGAGTTACACAGCTGGCAGCACAGATTAGGTCACCTTCGTTTTCACGGTCTTCGTCATCCACCACAACGATCACTTCTCCGCCTTTAATGGCCTCAATAGCCTCCTCGATGGTGTCAAGTCGGGTGTCCGTCGTGGTTGACTCTTGGCTAGGGGGGTGGGTAGTCTCTAAATCGGATGTGGTAGGTGCCAGTTGGTATGCCAATGCTGTAATCATAGTGGTGCTGTGTAGCGTTGTGTTGATAGTTTGTTCAACCTCTAAAGCTGCCTTATGGTTCTACAAAAGTAAGGCCAAGCCAGATGATGCCGATGATTAACTTAATTTAGCCCATCATTTCCACACTAAGGTGTCAATTCGTCTTGTCTAATTCAGTCAATAATACCAGAGCCAACCACAAGAATAAGTCTAGTAGCCAGCCAGATGTCGTCATCCTACATCAACATTTTCGTTGGGCGGAAGCGGGTGGGCCAGCTAGGACCCACCATCTTGCGGCCGGCATAATGCACAAAGGCCTAAGGGTGGTAGTTGTCTCTGGGCCGGATGGATCATCAGATAGAGACCTCACCGACCCCATACAAGTGATACGCGTAGGGGTGCCATACAGGGCAAGCATGGGTTTCTGGTCGCGTATATACTCCTTTATAAGGTATGTCATCGCAGCTTGGTGGACCACAATTTGGATACGTCCTAGATTGATCTATGCCAGTAGTACGCCGCTAACAGTCGGGTTGGTAGCCCTTTGCACCTTAAGGCCATTCATCTTTGAGGTGCGTGACCTTTGGCCCCAAGCCCCTATCGAGCTAAAGGCATTGCAAAATCCGATCTTGATCAGATTGGCACATTGGCTTGCCAAAGTTTCCTACAGAAATGCCCAAGCTGTGGTAGTGCTAAGTCCGCCTATGGCAAATGTCATAAGGCCCCATAACAAAAGGATGGTAATCGTTCCCAATTTTGCGATGCCCTATTCCAGAATCCAGCTCGAGCAAGCTATAAAGGATAGGAATCAATCCGTTTATGATCGTACTAGGCAGGGGCATGACAAACCCTATCTTTTGTTTTATGGCGGTGCGATCGGTCCTGCAAATGGCATCCCGAAACTGCTGGAAATATGTCGGCAACTAAGTAATACACCTGATTGCCGTTGGCAACTAGTACTGGCTCCGGAGTCCGGACGGACACTAAGCTCTGATTTGCAAGAAGCGATCAAGATCGGCAAAATCCTGCTGCTAGACTACCTTGATCAAGCGGCTTTGCAAGCATACCTCAGGACTGTCAATGCTATGCTTGTTAGTTTTGATGACTATCCTTCACTCCAGACAACTAGTCCTAACAAGTTATTCTTGGGGCTTTCAGTCGGGTTACCAATGGTGATGGCATGCCAAGGTTGGCATACTGACATGGTGGTAGCATCGAGGGCAGGATACTGGTTTCAGCCTTCAAATTTTATGGCTGAAGGAGGCCCATCGGTCAATCAAAACCTTGCACAGTACCTCAAGACGATTGAAAACCCGACCTGCAACGCAACCAATAGCCAAGCCGCATGGGAACTGAGCCAATCTTTCAGCACCGAAAAGGCCCAATTAACCATCAGTAATCTGATTCTGGACATATTAGGTAAGCGCTAGGGTAGCAACTGATAATCAAGATTTATTTGTTGTTGACAGGTGCAACAATGTTGCAGATTGTGGTACTTTTGCAACCATGTTGCGACAGCTAGAAAGGATTGGTATTGCGGCCTCGGTCATTTGCGGGATTCACTGCCTGCTTACGCCGATTTTGGTTGTGGCGGCCCCATCCATTTCGGGCCATTTTAGTCAGGATCCGATGCTCGAGCAAGTCCTGATAGGTTTTAGCGTTCTGTCAAGCATAGTGGTTTTGGGGTATGATTACCTCAAGATTCACCATAACCTCCAACCCATATTGATCGCTCTCGTGGCTTGGGTGATGACCATTGGTAGCCACCTGATGCCGGTCTCAGAGACTGTGCATCAAATTCTTGCTATTGCTGGTGGCTTGTTGGTTGGGTTGGCCTTTGTCCGAAACTGGATCATTAGGCGCACCCATCACAGCTGTGCGACGCATTCAGCCTCTTAGGCCTATCAGATGATGTTGCGACGATCTTATGTCTGGTCAGGAGTGATATTGTTTGGCCTCCTACTCCTGTTTGGATATAAGGCAATGGCTCAGGACAACAAGGTCAACAAGTTGTTTTATGATCTAAAAGCGAGCATTAGTGCTGATGACATCCTGCGTTTGGCAATCGATACTGCATCAGAGACCATCACAATTGTTAAGTTCCTGAAAGAAGACAGCAGCAACCTGACTTACCGCAAGTACTATTTTGTTGTATCGAGCCTAGGTTATGATCTTAAGGTCAGGTCAGCGGATACGATATTGTCGCCATCTCCGCTGCCACCAGTTTATATCGAACTATGGTCGGCTAGTCATACCCTGATGATTTCGGATGCTGACGGCTACGAGGCTAGCTTTTATGACTATCGGAAACATAAATGGCTGACTTTGCCAGTCAGGATGCCCATTAGGCATCCGAAATTCAACCTTTTTGTGCGTGATACTGATGTTTGGCTTGTTCCAAAACAGCTAAAAGATGGCCTAGTCTACCGCATGACATTCCCATTCAGAGTGATTACCACAATGCCTATAGCCAATCCTGAATGGGCCGCAAAATATGGGCAACTCATGTGGGCCGAGCTTTTGCCGTCGGTAAGTGGTCCTGAGCGAGCTTTGTTAACTTACATGGACTATGGGAAGCGGCTACTAGGACCATCAGCACCTCCGAATTTTCCAAAATTGAGGTTATTAGAGGTCCAACTAACGCCATCGATAAGGCTAATTGGCATCAAAGACTCGGTATTGCTTCCTGGAATAAGTCCACTGCCTTGGAATCATGATTTTGCTCTTGGGGATCAACAGGTGATGGTCCGAACTGCTATCGGTTGCATGGGGGACTCCGCTGTAATTTTGTCATCAAATGATTTTAATCAACCACTAGTCAAATGGCCATTGGCTAGCCTCATGGATATTTCCGGTCGATATCGGCCAGATTGGTTCTGCTCAAAGGCTTTGGCAGGTAAGCCAACAACTTTTATAGCCAAATCAGTCGGTAGGATTCGTAAAACCCAATATAAGGTGGGCCGATTTTACGCTAAGGCAGAGCATAACCATACCCAAAGATACCAAATGCGGTGGTACACCACAGATGTTATCGACTGGCCTGCCCCTTTTATGATGGGTGCTTTTAGGCATGACTTAAGTGCCATCTCGCCCGAATCCCTAGCCATCACCTATGCCATGGGTGAGACGCTAAAGCAGGTTATTTATCCTGTTGAGGCTAGCGAAACGGCTTTGATAACGCAAATCAAACCCAAGACACCAGCAGATAAATGGACCAAAAGTGCAAAGATTTTAGAGTTTTGGGACCTAGGTCGAGGACGGCTGCTATGGATGACAGACCTCAAACGCCATGTAAGCCAAGATGGTAGACTGGTCCTTAAACAACAATACCTGCTCGGGGCAGGTATGATGATCAACGATCGGTAGGTATTGATAGCTATGTGACGCCCTGTAGTATTGCTGGGGACGACTTGAGCCGCTAACCGGACTTGAACCGGCGACCTACGCATTACGAATGCGTCGCTCTACCAACTGAGCTAAAGCGGCTTTTGGTGCTGCAAAAATAGTGAGCCCCCCGGATATTTGTACATAAGGCATCAGGAAAGTTTGGACATTACTTACCCTCATTCTATATAATGGGATAATCTATAGCATCCCATTCTGGTCTTGCAAGCCTATTTAAGTTGTTTTTGTAGATTTTTATTACATCTTTCTTGGGACTATAACCTGATTAAATTGGTCTCATTTGCTAGCGTAATTCCTGTAAATCTAATCAGTTTCTTCCTTGTTAAACGCTCTTGTTTCCTTTCAGTAAGAAAGGATGGCTAATAGCAGTTATTATGGTCTTGATTAGTTTCACCTACTGACTGTAGGCTATTAGCTTTTGTGTACACGGTTTAAATTTTATGAAAGCAATAATATTAAATATTTAATTTGGTATTTAAGGTTGTGACAATTGAGCTTCAGCAATCTGTTACATTCTTGAAACGGCATTCATGTTGCTTTAATGCAGAGGTCAATAAGAGCCTAATGATCATTATTTCCTTACATGGCTTAGGTAGTCGCCTATATGTAGTGAGTATATATACTTATTTTTGGTTAATTTTGCACTAACAGTAGATCGGGGGAATAAGCCCAGCTGGTACTACAATCTCATTAAACCTGATAAATATGAAACACAGTATACTTATCCGACATTTTTTTAAGTTTCTGCCGGTATGGCTTCTGCTGATGACGGCTGTTTCGTTCGTAAGCCAAGCCATTGACTATTATAGCTACAAAGCCGGTGCACCATTCACGACGAATTTTAGCTCTCTTTCTAACTGGAACACTGCCACTAACGGTTCTGGGTCAAGCCCAATAGCAAGTCATCTTACCAGTGGCACCCACCGTTTCTTTATACAAGATAGTTACACTGTCACGCTTGACCAAGATATATCGGTTCAGGCCCTAACAGTTGGTACTACAACAGGTGGTTTTTTAGTGATTGGCAACAGCACAACTGCTAGGGCCTTGACGGTTACGAGTGGCAGTACGGGTTTGACAATAAGCACTAACAGCAGTGTCACGACTGGGGCATTTAGCGCAACCCACACATTAACCCTTAGCGCCGCCTTGACTATCAATGGCACGCTAGATTTACGGAACTCGAGTGCACAAGTTGTCAATACATCACTCACTGGTACCTTCTCGATTTTGGGGTCCGGCCCTGTGGCACAGTTCAATAACCTGACCTTTACAAGTGGTACAGTTACGGCAGCACGTGCAATTGAGGTCCGGGGTAATATTGTTGTCACAGGTACCTTTGTTTCTGGGGCCTTAACTCACCAATTATTTGGCAACTGGTCCCAAACAGGTACACATACATCGGCAGGTTCGACCATTGACTTCGCCAATAATTTGGTCCAGACTATCTCCACGAATAGCGTATTCAACAATATGAGCTTTAGCGGGGGCGGTACTAGTACCGTTTCTGGCAACCTGACTGTCAATGGCAACTTTACTATCACTGGCAACTCAACGGTCACGACTCCTAATACGCATACCATCTTAGGTAACTTTGCGGTCGGTGTTGGCTCGCAGTTCTCTGCTACAGGTGGTACAATAACGTTCTCCGGAGCAACTACCCAAACTATTGATATTGGTACGCAAGCCACCTTTAATATCCTCGTCTTCAGCAACGGTGGATCTGGTAACCCCAAGGTCATCGTCGGTAACTTATCAGTTAATAGCACTACAACCATCAACGGAGGCGGAGCATTGGCTCACCTGCTAGGAGCTGGTTCGCATACCTTCCGGAACAGCATCACCCAAAATGGTACTTCAGCCTTTTCAGGTACGGTCACGATCACAGCAGGTACGCTTCAGGACACTGACAATGATGCTTTGAACTTTGGCACAGCGGCAGTCACTATCACCGGTGCCGTGGTTTTGGCAGCTGGTGATGCCTTTACGGTCAATAATAATTTCACGATTGCGACCGGCGGTACCTTCACGATCAATATTGGTTCTAGTCTTGTAGATGGACTAGGGACCGGAACCTTCAGCATGGCTGGTACCGCATCACTTTTCGTTCGTGGATCTAATAACTTCCCAAGCAACTTTGCGGTTGTATCCCTTGCCTCTACTACGTCCCAAAGATATGATGCAGCAATGCCCCAAATCGTTAAAGGGAACATTACTTATGGAGCCTTGTTTGTTGCTAACAATATCAAAACTGTAGATGGGCCTATCATAATCACTGGCAACCTAGACCTTAACACCTCCGTCACGCTTGACCTAGGCAACTTTAGCCACACCTTCAGCGGTACTACGATTGTGAACTCTGCCACCCGGAACGGTACGATTACTACAGCTTCTGGCAGCACCTTCACACTTGATGGGATTGATGTTAACCAGATTGTAAACACCCCTGGCAGCGGCAGCTATACTTTCCATAACCTAGTAATCGCACAAACAAGTACACCAACAGCGGTCAGGACACGGACATTTCAGGGTAATGCAACCGTAAACGGAAGCCTAACGGTCAGCAATGCGGCCGGTGATATTGTCAACACCATAAGCCTTGTTCTTTCAACTTTTGGGCTAACCAAGGGTGCCCCGGCAGGTACGTTGAGCCTAGGTGCTAACTGTATTATCAGTACAACAGGGGCCACTAACTTTCAGGCGACTACTGCTAGCTTTTCAACCGTAACATTTAATCTGGCCTCTACTATTTCCTTTGCTGGTACTAACCAAGATATACCAGCACTAACTTACGGGAACGTCGAAATCTCTGGAAATGGCAACAAAACAGCTCTAGGCGCATTGGACGTAAACGGCAACTTTACCCGGACTGGCGGCAATGCACTCTTAGTAGGTGGCGCAAATACCCATACAGTGGCTGGCAATTGGAACATAAACTCAATCACGCTATTTAACGCCGTAGGTACCACGATTGCTTTTGACGGCGGTGACCAGTCGATTTTCTTATCAAATTTCGAAAACGTTGTCTTTGGCGGTACAGGTACAAAAACACTTGCTGGTAACCTAACCATAACTGGAAACCTAAGTACAACTGGTAGCCCAGCCATCAATGCCAATACAAGGGCACTCACCCTCCATGGCAACTTAGCCATCAGCGGGGGGGCAGTATTTACGCATACGACGGGCTCATTAACATTGGTAGGAAATAGTAGTACTGCTCAGACCATTAGCTCGACTGCAGCTAGTGCCCTTGGCAGTGTGACATTGCAACGCCCTAATGCGGGGGTTAATAAAACCACGCAACTACTTACCAACCTCGTCGTTTTGGGCAACTTTACCTTCAGTAGCGCTGGCACGACCAATAGTAACAACCTAGACTTAGGAGGGTTCAACCTCCGGATCAGTGGCAACTGGGTTTTTGCGGGTACCTCAAGCACATTTAGTCATGGGGGCGGTACACTGACCTTTGACGGCAGTGGCAACCAAAACATCCAGAATGCGATCGCTGGGCCGACCTACAACAACATGACTTTTGCTGGTGGAGGTACCAAGACTTTACAGTCCAATGCCTTTACCCTCGATGGTGACTTCACAATTAGCGGTCCAACGGTCACAACGGCAGTTAACATTAATATTGCTGGTGACTGGGTCAATGCTGGTAGCTTTAGTGGGACCGGTATTAGCCTAGTTAACTTCAACGGATCAGGACCCCAGAATATTGGAGGATCTTCGTTCCAGAGCATAACCATTGCAGGTACAAATACCAAGACCTTAACTGGTAACATCACTCTTGCTGGTAATCTCCTAATTAGCAGTGGTAGTACGCTAGATGTAAGTGCCAGCAACTATTCATTGACAGTTGACAATAACTTTACAATTTCTGCTGGCGGCGCCTTTACCCCACGAAATGGTACGGTTACAATCACTAGTGTTAGCACTATAAACACCGGAGGTACGGGTGCTGGTCAGATTTTCAATAACCTCATAATCAATGTCGGAAGCGGGGTAACTGCCACTCTGGGTTCTAACATACGGGTCGGCAATGATCTGACCCTTACGAGTGGTACGTTGGCCCTAGTAACCAACAACCTAAATGTAGGAGGAAACTATACAGGCAACTCGCTGTTTAGTGCCACTACTGGTACACTGACTTTTGACGCCTCCTCAGGTACCAAAACCTTCAAGCCAGGTGTTAGTAGCTATGGTGCTGTGGCAATCAATGCCTCAGGTGCAATCATACAGTTGGTTGAGGACTTAACCCTAGCAGCCACTCGTACACTCACGATAACCGCAGGAACTATCGACCTAGAAAGCAAGGCCATCAACATGGCTGGTAATGTCATCGTTAATGGTGGAGTTTTATTGATTGATGCTGGTGCTAGCCTCAGGATGTCCAATACCAATGTCGTAACCGTTTCGTCAGGTGACTTCAGACTTGTGGGTAGCTCAACCAATGTGGCCAATCTCACTTTGAACGGATCGTCAGGGAACTATACCTATACACAAACAGGAGGTACTTTCCATGCACTCAACTACCGCATCACAAATACCTCGGGTGCTGGTATTGCTATCTCGGGCTCAGGCACCATCGATGCCACCAATAACCTTAGCAATGGCACTTTTAGCTCTGGCATTGGTACAAGCTACCTAACCCTTAGCGGTATCTCTTTCAGCAGTTATACTGCTTCGGGCATCGTGTTCAATACTGGGCCGACGAGCAACATCACTCGCAGCTCAGGTTCTGGCAAGCTAACAGTTGATGACGCTTTGGGTGCATTGGCGGGAAATGGTTTCCGAGGTGTTGGTACGACCAACGCTTTTGTAGAGTTCACGATTCCTGCAGGTGCGATCACATGGGATGGCGGGGCAGGTACCACTAGCTGGAACGATGCCAACAACTGGAGTAATAACATTGTACCTACTGCCTCTACACTAGTTTACCTCAATCATACTACTGTAGTCGGAGCCTTTACCGTCAATCTAACCTCCATACCAGCTAGTATTGCACGCCTAGTGATGGATGCTGGTGGCGGTGCTAATATTGCCCTTGTCCTAAACGGAACTACATTAACTGCCTCGGGTAGTGTGGTTATTGGTGCATCTTGCACCTTAACACAGACTGGAGCTTCTGATTTCATCAATGTTGGAGGTAACTGGCTCCAGTCCGGGACCTTTAACGAAGGTACAAGTACTGTACGGTTCGAGGGGACCTCAGGTACTAGTACGATTACTACCCTTGGTGTTGCTGATCCGTTCAACAACCTAACATTCAATGCCTCAGGGGCCACTTATGTTTTTGGTTCGGCCATAAAGGTCAATGGCACTTATACCCAATCTGCTGGCACAGTCGACGTTTCAATAAATAACCTCAACGTTGCTCGCAATTGGTCCGTCACTGGTGGGACTTTCACCCCTAGGATTGCGACTGTTACATTTGATGGTAACACGGCACAAAGCATTGCTGGTGGGTCTTTCTTTAACCTCTCAACTTCAGCTGCCTCGGCTAGCACCAAGACAATTACGAGCTCTTTGACGATTGCGGGGGCAGTCACGATTGGGGTTAATACAGTGCTTAACGGTGGCACCCAGATCCTGAACGTCGCAGGCAACTGGACCAATAACGTGGGTACTTCGGGCTTTACCCAGACTGGCACGGGTTCAGTATTCTTTAATGGAGGCAACCAAACAATCGGATCTGGCGGATTAGCGACGACTTTCCGGAATATCTATTTCAACGGCGCAGGTAATAAAACCATTGGCCAGAACATCAACATTAATGGGGATGCTTCTGTCCTAGCTGGTGTCAACCAAGTGGATCAGAATGTCGGTGTTGCAGTGACCGGTACTGGCAGTGGTACTTTCTCGATGACGGGTGGTGTATATCGCACCTTTGGGGTTTTCCCTGCATCATTCGGAAGCTATAGCCTAACGGCAGGCACCGTGACCTACATCAGCGATGTGGCCCAGAACATTGCAGCAGTCAACTATTTTAATCTCAATCTAGCCCGCGCAACTACTGGCACCCAGACCAAAACAGCACTTGGAAACATATCCGTTGCAGGCACCCTCAATGTGGTTGATGCTACTACCACACTAGCGATGGGCAGCAACAATCTGACCGTAACAGGCAATTACGTACACTTTGCAGGTGCTCCCCAAATCTCATGGTCAGGGACCGGGACCTTTATCCATGATGGTGCCGCCTGGACAATTAGTGCTAATGTGACGGGCTTTAACAATCTCACCTTGTCGGGCTCTGGTGTGAAGACAATGGCATCGAACCTTGCCATCACAGGTGATGTGCAAGTCAACTCTGGTGTGACCCTTACAATGGGAACATTCACCATGACGGGTACTGGCTCTAAATCCTTTACGCTCAACGACCTAGGCATTGTTACCTGTGGTGTTGTTGCACCAGCAACTGCCATTCCTTCCAGTTTTGGATCCTATTCCTTTGGTAGCAACAGTACCTATAGGATCAACGGATCAGGGGCCCAGTTAATCAGCAACCTTCCGACTTATGGCAACTTTGACATAAGCACAACAGGCGGTGCTGCCACCTTGCTAGGCAACACTACCTTCAATGGCTTGTTCACAATGACAGGTGGCTCGCCAACTTTGGCAGATGGCGGCTTTAACATGACTTTTGGGGGTGCCTCTGTCAGCTTGCGGAATTATATACCGACTGTGGCTACCACTGTCACGTTCAACGGTAGTAACCAAGCAATTATTAACTCTTCTCCAGGTGCACCAGATGTTAACTTTCATAACCTGACGCTTAGCAATACGGGTACCAAAACAGCCAACACCAGTGATCTTAACATCGCGGGTAACCTGACTATTGCTTCGGGCATTACGTTCAACACTAGCCGTGACATCACCCTTAGTGGAGCACTTGCTAATGCCGGAACGATTAGCCATACCACCAATACGTTTACTTTCAATGGTACATCAGCGCAGGCGCTTGACCCAGGCACCAATAGTTTTGCTGCAGTATATTTTTCGGGTGCAGGTGCCAAAGCCTTCTCAACCAACGGTATGACAGTTGGCAATGGTCAGTTCGTGATTGACAATGCTACGGTAGACCTTGGAAGCCTCACCCACAACATTGCTTCTGCTTCCGTAAGCTTTGTCGGCACTGGTACCTGGACAACGACGAACGCTAACCTAGCCTTCAACCGCGCAGGGGCCCAGACCATCCCAGCTTTTGTGGCCCAAAACGTAACTTTTAGCGGCTCAGGTACTAAGACACTAAGTGCTGCTATTGGCACCAACGACCTCAATATCAATGCCCCTGTTACCCTTGATGTCGACAATACCAATAACTTCACTATCACCGCTACCGGTAGCTTTAACAACCCAAGTGCTACCTTTCTTCCAAGGACCGGACTTGTCGCCTTCGAAAGTAATAGTGGTAGTGCACAAGTGATTAATACTGCGACGCTGAACGATGTGACGTTCAATCAAACCTTGAGCTCGACACGTACTTACACGCTCAGTATCAACACTGCCATCCAGAACAACTTGACCATTGGCAATGGTGCTACACTCAACCTTGGCACTCGGAACTTGACCCTTGGTACAAACACAGTAGCAAGTACCATCCATGTCCAGACAGGAGGCAGCCTTTTAGTCAACGATAATGCGCAGTTACTGTTCAACACAACTGTCGGTAACGCAACTGTTAATGCATCTGGTACATTCCGTGTAGTTGGGACATCTGGCAATGTTGCCACAGTCAGCCGCGTGGCAGGTGCCAATCGTATTGCGATTAACATCTTGTCTGGTGGTACAATCCACTCACGGTTCTACCAGTACTCTAACCTGGCAGATCTTGGCCTAGACATTGATGCTGGTGCTACGGTAGACAATACCAATAATTTTAGCGATGGTACGTTCAGCGGAATTAATACAGCCAATACCGGCGGCCCCTTCCGCTATATTAATTTTAACAGTAATACCACGCCAAGTACCACAATTAACAATGTGACTTTCAACCATGGCGGTACACCAGTCATTGGTCAGCACTATAACGTTGGTCGCGCCAGTGGCGCTAGCCTGATCACGTTTGCCGGTGTAATCAATGGTTTGCTTGCAGGCTCTACCTATGAAGATGACTTAGGCAACAAGGTAGATTGGCCTCCGATCACTGCTGCCACCTGGACTGGTACAACTAATACTGATTGGTTCACAACAACCAATTGGAGCACTGGCGTTCTTCCGACCGCTACTACCAATGTTACAATACCGATTGTGGCCAACAACCCAGAGGTCGCCTCATCAGGCGCAACCTGCCGTGACCTCACGATCACGAATGGCATCTTACAGCTTTTAGGTGGTAACAACCTAGTTATTGCGGGCTCTGCCAACATAGGTACAGGTGCTAGCACAGGCACCCTTGTGGTTGAAACCTCTGCATCCACCATTACGTGCGGTGGCAGCTGGACTCGTGGTACCAATGGTGTGTTCACTGCTTCTGGTAGTACGGTGAACTTTAATGCAAGTACTTCAACCTTCACGATTACACCATTGACATCAGCCTTTGGCAATCTGTCGTTTTCAGGTGCAGCTTCTTTTCTAATCTCGGGTGCTGCTATTAATGTCAATGGTAACGTCACCCAGACAGCTGGTGTTGTTAACCCTACCACGACGAACTATATTTGGTCAGTTGGCGGAAACTGGGCTCGTTCTGTTGGTACCTTCGTAACCTCCACAGCAGGCACAGTCACGTTAACTGGTGTTACACAAGCGGTCACAGGTGCTACTTTCAACAACCTTACAGTTGCGGGTAGCGGTACGAAAACGACCAATGGTGCGATCTCGATCGTTGGGAACTTGTTGGTTAGCAGCGCTATATTGCAATCAGGGCCAGGATCTACTTTGGCAATGCAAGGCACAGTCACCATAAATAGTGGGGCAACATTTAATGGGGGGACAAGCACACACCAATTTAGCGGCCTAAGCTGGACCGGCACAGGATCTTTTGCAGCCTCTGGTTCTACGGTCAACTTTAACCGTGTGGGTGGTACCCAAACCATCAATGCCAGTAAATTTGATGGACTATCTACATCGGGCACTGCAACCATTGTAGTTGCTGGTGCGGTAGATGTAACAGGGGATGTCACGATCGGTAGTGCAACAAATGGTGTTACGTTTGGAGCATTCCAGCTCACACGCCTTTCTGGCCCAGCAGGTACTTTTACCGTCAACGGATCAGTAGCACTTACAGTAACAGGGGCCAATAACTTCCCAACTGGCTTCGCTACTTACGCCCTAAATGCTACAACAACGACCAATTATGCTGGTACGTCGAACCAGACTATACGGGGGATCACCTATGGTAACCTTACGCTGTCAAATGCGAATATTAAAACTCTTGGGGATGTTGCTTCTGTGGCTGGCAACCTAACGGTAGGTACCTCGACTTTAGATGTCTCGACCAACAACTATGACTTGTTCGTTGGTGGCAACTTTATAAATAACTCTACAGGATCGTTCTTGGCTCGGAATGGCAATGTCAATTTTAATGGTGCTGCAGCACAAGCCTTAACGCTAGGCACAACTGGTACCTCATCGTTTTATAGGTTTTCAGTTTCCAAATCTGGCGGAACATTGACACCAGCCGGTGCCAACTTCACCATCGCAGAAAACTTAGAAGTTAGTGCCGGGACCTTTACAGCCAATGCCCTCACGATCACTGTAGGTGGGGACCTCAATGCCTTCAGCGCTGGTGCATTTGCTAATAGCGGTACCTTTATCATGAACAAGTCCACTGGTGCTGCCTCTATACAGATGAACGGATCTGGTGTTGGTAGTCTTACCTTATCAGGGCCTAGCACTACTTATACTGCTCAAGATGCCCTACGTGTCAACGGTAACTTTACAATTTCATCAGGTGTTTTTAACGCAAACGGAAAGGCGATCACGGTAGGTACTACAGGCAATACCTTGACCATAAACGGTACTTATACGATGGGTGCGGGTGGTAGCCTGCTACTCAATACCAATAGCACAGTCACAGTGGGCACGGCCGGTACCTTCACCGCAATTGGCACCAGTGGCAACGTATGTACTATCAGCCGTGCGGGTGTGGGTGCTACCTATGCCTTCAACGTCAACGGATTCATCGCGGCTAAGCATTATTTATTTGAGTACATGTCTGCCACCGGAATCTCGATTGCCCCTACCGCAACTATAAGTCTGACCAATAACTTCAGCAACGGTACGTTCAACAACGGGACACTAGGTGCTGCGGCTATGCTTAGAATTGAGAATACCCAGTCCTTCACAGATCTTAATGCGATTATGGATGTAAAGTTCCAGTCGAATCCTGGTGGTGGGGCTCGTAACGTAATCAAGACAGGTGCTGTTAGTGGAAACCTTGAGTTTTATAACGCAACTGGTGTTTTCTCTGGCCCAACATTCGAAAATGACCCAGCCTCGCTCATTGACTGGACTGGTCCTGTGACAATGACATGGAACGGTAGTGTCAACACTGATTGGAACACAGCTGGCAACTGGACAGCAAGTAGCGGACCAGCATCCGTGCCAACCGCTCTTAACGATGTTGTCATCGCTGTTGCGAGCAACAACCCGACCATTGTGGGTGTTAACGCTGTCGCCAATAAACTCACGATTAATACGGGTGCTGTGCTTTCTATCAGCTCTTCGACCTCGATCAATGATGACCTAGCCGTTAGCGATAACATCCAGATCGACGGATTTCTCATCATGTCCTCTGTTAATGATCGCCTTACTATTGCAGGTAACTGGCTCCGTAGCGGATCTGGTACTTTCTCTCCAGGTCTTGGTATTGTTGTCATGAACGCCACGTCAGGGACAAAAACCTTAAATAATGGTTCCACTGCATTTAATGACCTCACCATTGCTTCTGCAGGCACTGTCGAGCTTATAGCTGCCACATCTATTGCTCGCCACTTTACAATCAATTCGGGCGCAACATTTGACCCAGGTGCTACCAATTTTGCTTTAACGGTGGGTGGTGACTTTGTCAACAACGGTACGTTTAGCACAAGATCGTCATTGCTGACCCTAAACTCATCCGCAACTAGCCGGACATTCAACCCAGGCAATAGCACCTATTTTGACTTGACTATCAATGCAGGATCCGGTGCTGTGATTTATACCTTGACGACCAACAGCCTAAACACGACACGCAATGTCAATATCACAGCAGGCCGACTAAACCTCAATGGTCTGACTTTTAATTTTGGTAACAACGCTGGTACCCCATCACTTAACATATCAGGTACGCTCGATGTTAATGCAAACGCAACTCTCCGTCTAGGCACTGGGGCTGCTATTAATGTCAATAGCGGCGGTGTACTTCGTCTAGTAGGTACAAGCACCAGTGCCTTGGCTACGATCACGCGTGCAATAGGGGGCACAAACTATGCTGTCAACATCAATAATGGTGGTACGCTACATGCCAACTTCTACCTCTGCGAGTATATTGGCATTGACGGCATCTACCTAAAGCTTGGTGCTGGACTTGACCCAACCAATACTTTGAGCAATGGTACATTTAGCAACGGTACCACAGGTGGGCGTTATCTAAAATTCGAGAACAACTTTGGGGCCGATCGTACCATTTCGAACATTGTCTTTAACAGTGGTGCATCCAGAAATGTCACTCGCCTAACAGGTGCTAGCGTCTTGTTTTTCACTGATGCAAGTGGCGCACTTGGCGGTTTTGCGTTCGAGGAAGATGAACTTGCCGCTGGTGCCTCTGTTGGCAGGGTGCGCTGGAATTACACTTATGTATTGGCCAGCTGGAACGGTTCGCAAACGGGTGGTCTCTGGAGCAATCCGCTGAACTGGACACCAAACTCTGTCCCGACCAGCACAGTAGGTGTTAACCTGACCAATGTCGGGAATGCCCCCGTGATTGATGTTAACGCAACCTGCCTTAACCTAACCAATTCGTCGGCCTCAACGATAACCTTGACCTCGAATGCTGACCTAACCGTTGCTGGCTTCCTGAATAATGCAGGTACCCTTACCATCTCTGGTAGCTCGATATCGACCATATTCGTTGGAGGTGCCTGGACCAACACAGGTACTTTCAATGCTGGTACCTCTGGTGTCGTGACGCTAAATGCCACATCTGGCACAGTTTCAATAACACCAGGGGCCTCGGCCTTTCGGAACTTGACCTTCAATAGCAGTGGATCGGCAACTTTCTCAACCTCGGCTAGCTTGACGGTGAACGGTGATTTGTCCTTGGCATCTGGTACGCTCTTGGTATCTAATAGTGCACATGCCTTGACCATTGGTGGCAGCTGGACCCAAACGGGTGGCACTTTTAGTAACGGACTTGGTACTGTGACGATCAGTAATACAGGTACAGGTACCCAGAGCGTAATTAGCATCGCTGGCAATCCCTTCTACAACCTAAATTTTACAGGCAATCGTGCCAAGGAATTGGGTTCGAACATTGATGTTGCCAATAACTTAGTCCTGAGCTCTGGCTCAAACCTCAGCCCGCTAAGCCGTACCATCAACCTCAGCAAGAACCTAACAGCAACCGGAGCGACATTTAATGCTGGTACTAGTACTTTAGCCATGGTTGGCAACACACCACAGACCATTACAGCTACAGGAGGAATCACACTCAATAACTTCACGATCAACAATAGCTCGACTAGTTTCCCACAAGTATCTCTATCAGGAGGTGTGACCTTGGGTGGGAGCGGTGTGCTAACAATGACCAATGGCAAACTGGCTACTACGCTTAGCAGTCTCCTGACCATTGGAGCCTCAAATACAATCTCTGGTGCTAGTGCTGCTAGCTATATCTCTGGTCCAATCCGTCGTACAGGTGTGACTGACTTCACCTTCCCGATAGGAAAGGGCTCGGTTTATGCCCCAATGGCAGTCGAAAGCATTAGCTCTAATAACACATTCACCTCAGAGTACTTTGATACCCACCACAATGTTTCTCAAAATGGTTCAACCTTCACAGGTGGCCTACAACGTGTGAGCTATGCTGAGTATTGGGATATCACTCGCAATGTGGGTTCAGGCACTTGCCAAATTCGCCTGAACTGGCTTAATGGTACACGTAGCGGAATTGGTTCAGCCATTACTAATCTTAAAGTGGTTCATTGGAACGGCTCGCAGTGGGAAAATATGGGTGGCACGCCAACTGGTAGCACCTCTGCTGGAGATGTATTGAGTAGTGTTGCTTTTACCTCTTTCAGCCCTGTTACAATTGGTTCAACCAATCAAGCCGAGAATCCGCTTCCTGTTCTCTTTAGTAGTTTTGGTGGCAAACCTATAGCCACTGGCACCCAGCTAACCTGGACCACAGCCATTGAAAAAGATGCAGACTTCTTTGCAGTCGAGTACAGCCGCGATGGGAAAGTGTTCGAGCCACAAGGATATGTACAGGCCAACGGAAATGCTGTTAACACTTCTGCCTATGCCTTTGTGCATGAAACAAAAGATAAGGGTGTTCGTTATTATCGTCTCAAACAAGTTGACTTCAATGGAAGCTATATTTATAGCGATGTGATTGCGGTTTTACTGGGCAATAATAATGAACTGACCCTGAGTGTCTATCCGAATCCGCTATCAGGTACTGTCCTTAATCTGGCAATGAGTGGCCTTGCCAATGCCGAAGAGGCAGAGGTTAATGTTAGCAACCTGATGGGACAGAGCATCCAGACCAGCAACCTAAACGGAAGCGCCGGAGGTCAAGTTATTCAGCAACTGAACCTGCCATCGGATTTGGCCAAGGGTATTTATCTGGTTTCAGTCCGCCGTGGCAACAAGACCTACAATCAACGTATTGTAGTGCGGTAGATATGGACCACCATTAGTGGAATAGAGCAGAAGCCCAAACCATTGACTTGCCCAACGAGGCCCCACCTATTTTTTCAGGATGGGGCCTCAATTTTTGTACACCTTTTGATGGTATTTAATCAGACCTATTCTATCTATTTTGTAGTATGCAGATGATGGATAGACTAGCAATATCGGCCAGAGGGTGGGACATAGATTTTGATCCTGTTGTACGCAAAACTATGGCCAAACACCACATATGGGCCTTGGAGACTGCCCCTGGTAAAATCGGTGTCAACACCAGCAACCCTACTGATGCCGAAGGAGTTGCTTACCGCCAATTCTGGGCCGATGTAGGGATCCAGATAGTAGCCATGCAATCCTTGTTTTTTGGGCATCCATCACTTCATATTTTCGGTAATGACCAAGTGGTTAGCCGAACAATTGATCAACTAGTCCGGATGGCTGAGCTAGCTGAGGTTCTTGATGCAAAGTATCTGGTTTTTGGGGCCTATCAAGCACGGCGGCGAGGATCAATCTCCAATACTGAAGCTGATGATCGGTTTCTTGACTATTTCTCAAAGGTTATGGCCCAACTTCAAGGGTCGAACGTTAAGGTCTTGCTTGAGGCTGTCCCTGCTGCATACGGCGCAGACTACCTAACCACGCATCATGAAATTGAGGAAATAGTGCTCAAGATAGGTCATCCACAAGTCCAGATGTTGTTAGACATTGGTGCAGCCTATACTAACCGAGAAACTAAAGCTGAGGTGCGCCGATGGGCTAACATATCTCCACATATCCACTGGGCCGTGCCAGGGTTTGGTAGGTTAGATCAATCAGACCAA
Organism: Cytophagaceae bacterium; assembly: GCA_027490155.1. Taxonomy (GTDB): domain Bacteria; phylum Bacteroidota; class Bacteroidia; order Cytophagales; family Flexibacteraceae; genus CANHWS01. The sequence continues at coordinate 221,131 of JAIXYP010000005.1, forward strand.
GGTCTCGAATTGATCCACTCAATCTGGGATGCGACTAATACTGATAGAGGTCTCGGAAATGAAAAAATGGAGTCTGCAGCGGTTAGTTATCCTCAAATATCGATCGAGATGTTCGAACACGCCTTGTTACCAGACGTGCAGACTAATCTTGACCAGCTAATCAACTGGGTCAAACATGTACCTGTAAGAACATAGCCTAGCATGTTTGTCAGGTCGTTATTGTTTACCTGATGATGGCTTGAGTCCTAGTACAGTAACCCTGCGGTCCGCATCAATGTAGATTTCCTGATAATCGCAAGAATATTGGCCCAAGGCCAGTTTGCGTGCTAGGCAATAGTTGGCAACGCTAGCCTTCAGCATCAAGTCTTTACCACCTAGGGGCAGGATTATGCCACTTTCGGTATTACGCACCTCAACTTTACGCATGTCGCTGTTGATAGCCTTATCAAAGGTGTATTCGGCACGGCTGATTTTCGTTTGGCCATCTTCGATAACAGGTTTGAAGGGTACACCCACTAGTTTCAGCCTGAAGGTGTCCGTTATGTTGATAGTCCCCTCTAGTCGGCTGAATTGTAGCCTCAATTGCCTGTTCTTCTCTATGTTGTAAATCAGGTGGCAATTAAGGTTGCCCACAAAGTTGTCTGATCCCTTGACCTGTTTGTAGATATAATCGTCAATCAGTTTGCTAATCAAAAGCTCATTGGCAGTGTACTCATCGGCCCGATACATGCTGTAGTCATAGATTTTGACATCAGTGGCGCCATCGGCTGTGGTGCTTTCGACGTTAGCTGTTTCTTTGGTTACATCCTCGGCCTTCATCTGGGTGATTTTTCCTGTGGCGATATCACGCACAAAAATCCCCCCAATGTCTAATGTGGTAATTCGGCTGGTATTAGTGGCCTTTCGGTTGCTAACAGACTTGAGGTAGAGGCCAGTAAAGAAAATGGCGACGACAATGGCGGCCCCGATATAAAGACCCGTATTGATGACAGGAGTAAGTTCGTAGCGTTTGCCTAAAAAAACCAGATAACGTTTTTTGATAACCGTTCTTGTGGCATTCCTTGCTCTGAGGTTGATCGATCCCTGCAAATAATGCTGGGTCTGCCTGACGAAGGTCTGCTTGAAAGGAGCACTTGGTTGGCCGCCAGCCTGGACATTGCGAGGGGCACGTGGGATGCCAGGTGGTGGGGGAGGGCTATTGGTCGCTCGGGTTGATGCGTTACCGCGGCCAAGTGTGCCTTGGTTGCCACGCGGCGGTTGGTTGCCTGGTGGGACGACTGGTCTATTGGTCTGGACGACCTGCGTCTTTGCATATCGTGTGCCTTTGGCCTGGGTTGAGGCCGGTGCAGCACTAGGATTGAGTGGTAGATGTTGTAAATATCGCTCTAACACCTTGCACCAAGCATTAATATCTGGTCGGAGGTTCGGATTCTTATGTCCAGCGTCAAAACAGTCTAGGAAAAGCTGTTTGACGTCCTGAGGGTACTCAAAGAACTTGTTGTGAAGTGGCGGAACGTTGGCGAAGCGCACTTTATTCGCACCATGAACGAAGAGGCCATTCTCAATCATCTGGGCGATCTCGGTACAACCATCAAATGGTACCTTACACGTACCTGCATACGGGTGGATACCAAATAGAATTTGGTAGAAAATCACCCCAAACGAGAAACGATCCCATGTTTCGGGGATGAATCCAGCCACGGTATCAAGCGTCGCTATCTCTGGTGGACTGTACTCTGGTGTGGAGACTGGGGCGCGAAACAAGACCTTAGTGCCTTCATAAACCTCAACAGAGTCAATATCAATAATGCTGATCTGGCCAGTGGAGGGCTCGACCAAGATATTATCTGGTTTGAGATCGACCAGAACATAGCGTTTGGCTTCATGGATCTGGCTGAGGGCCGCAGCAATGTTAAAACAAAGCTTAACCCTAAGGCCTTCGGACCCTGGCCGTTTGTGGTCAAACCGGCCCCAGTCTTGCTGGTGTTTGCGTTTGATGTCCGGTAGGGTAAGGATAGTTAATTTCTGGCCCTTGACTGCTGCAGGCATAACATACCCACAGAATCTGTTGTTGTTCTGGAGCAAATCACTAGGCCAGATGACCGAGTGCATGTTGCGCAGGACTGGTGGGTTGGCTATCAGGTACTCCAGCTTCTTGAGCCGCTCTCGTGTTTCGGACTTGCTAGGGTCGATCTTTTCGGGCTTCAATAGCTTAGCAACATCAGAAGTATGCTGCTGCGGACCTGTAATTCGGTACACATCACCTTCTCCACCACTACCTAAAGGGGTGTCTTCTATCTGGATGAATGCCTTGCCATTAACTGTTTTTAACATTGCCCTACCTCCAGAATGCTACCAACATGGTTTTGTCGTCAGATTCCGTGCTAAGCCGCTCGGTACCGCTGTCGAGGAATTGGGCCCAATTATGATTAACAACCTCTGGTGTATTTTTATCAGCCATAGACCGGAGGGTATGCAATATCGGGTTAAAAAAACCTGGAAAAGGTCTGTTAGGGTCGCTGAAGTGCCCAGTCTCGTCATCTACGATGTGGCATTCGAAGCTGGCCATTTCGCAACCGTCTGACAGCAGCGCAAATGGCAATTTTTCGCCCTCGAACCTGAAAACTGTTACGTACTCGTTGATGTCTCCACCTATTAGGGGTGACGATGTCAAAAAGATAGTCTCGTTCGCAAACTCGCCTCTGAAAGGTACAAATAGGGGTTTCCAGATTCCGTCATTGTCGAGATAACAACCTCTACCATCACCTACCTGAAATCCGAAAAGTCCGTGTTCGGTACCAACAACTGCCATCAGGGTGCAAGCCAAAGATTTAATATCTACACCTAATTCTGCCGCCTTGACATTTAGCTCAGCCAAGACAGTAACGATGATGTTGCTAACCACTAGGTTGAGCGATCGTGTATCTGGTATGGTAGACGTTTGTACCCATTTGTGATGCACTACAGCTTCAGATAATAACTTAACCACTTGTTGACAAGCAAGTTGGCTACCATACTCACTATGCGTCTGAGATCCTGCTCCGTCTGCGACGGCGGCAACCATCCAGTTCCTTCCGGCTGGTGTGTAGTGGTGTGCGTCTTGACAAGGGAGATCACGCTCGACGTGTCCCTTGCCAGCAACCGAGGCTGCCGTGACATACCAGTTTTGATTGTTAGACATTAATCTGACGAATGAAGGTCGCTTTTGGGTTTAGGCTAGTTGCTTTGGCTTTCTGAGCTGGTAAATCGGCTTAAGCAGATATGCGCTTGGCCCTTTGGACATAGCACTTCCCCGCTAATTGATTTAGATACTGATCTGGGACCAGCTGTTCGGGCTCGGAAGCTGGACAGTTTGCCCTTCCTTGCTACTTGTGATGATGGCCATCGAGTTGGACAACCATTTAAAGAACTCCACAAACTTGAGTCCTTGTAATTTCATTGGTGGGGAGCTAGGGTGCGCAATTTTGCTCAGGATCTCCATATCGGCACCTTCGACACCAATAGGGTAGAACATATAGTTTTTGCGATCCACTCCGTCTTTGATCTCAGCCGCTAGGCCATCAATGTCTTGACCACGGTCCGGAGAGCCATCTGTAAAAAGCACGATCCAAGGACGGTAGTATTTCTGTCCTGTCTCTTGGTAGTAAGACTTACGGGTCTTGATCATGTTGATGGCTGTCCGGACGCCATCCACTAAATAGGTAAGACCTGCTGCCTTGAGCTCATGACCAATCATTCCTTCTACCAAGGTAGGCTCTTGCGCTACCTCAACAACATCACTAAAGGTGACGATGCCAATTTCGAGGCGATTACTAGCGTTGAAATCCTCCTCAACTTCTGTCCTAAAGTCACGTAAGGCTTGGTTCAGCGCGTCAATTGGTGCTCCTTGCATCGAACCTGAGGTGTCAAGCACGAGTACGCAGAGGCACTTTTGTTCGTAATTTTTTGGGGTTTCAACGGCAAACGGACTGCTCATACGAGGTCTGGAGTAGGTATCAGAAGAATAACAAGAACAAGGTATGCCAACTGTAGTTGCGATATCAAATGATATGCACCAGTACAGAGGTTTCCAAAAGTAGCCTATTTTCTGAATCTATCAGCCTAAGGCCCTACAATAAGTTCGTAGGTAGGTAAGTTTTAAAGCCAATACCGATTTATTAGAACCTGAACAGCACGGTTAGCCCTGTTTTCCTCTTAAATCACTCCGTGCTTCGTCCCCCTGGGCGACAAGCTTGAGCGGGTCCACGCCTTTGAATTTGCTATGTGTTTTTACCACCGAACCTAGGTCATTGAGCATGCTATATAGCCCGTAGTAAGTACGGTTAATGTATAGGCCGTCTTTGGATCCGCGAGCCACTTTGCTATTTCTGATCTCTTTCATGCCGCCAAGTTCCTCAGCATACTTGTAGATGCGGTCAAAATAGTCCTTGTCACTGAAGTCAAATGTTTCGGTGCAGAAGGGGCGGCCTAGCAACTCAATCATCTCCCGAAATAATGGTATGAAAAAGTCTTGCGTTTTCTGATCCTCATCTGGGTAAACAAACTCAAGGGCATAAAACAACCGCAGCATAAGGGCATTGTCTTGTATGCTCTGCGGGTTGATAAGGCTGAAGTAATAGTAGTAAAAATCCTTGGGCAGCTCCTTAACACAACCAAAGTCGATGATACCTAGTGTGCCGTCTGCTTGCATCAGGAAGTTACCTGGGTGCGGGTCAGCATGGACCTGCATCATGTTATGGATTTGGTACTCATAAAAGTCCCACAGGCTCTGACCGATCTTATCACGAACGGCTTGGCTAGGGTTTGTGCACAAAAAATCTTTGAGGTGAAGTCCGTCGAGCCACTCCATCGTGATGATTCTAGGGCCAGACATGGCAGGGTAGTATTCAGGGAATTTAAGCCCAGTTAAGTGAGCACAAGCAGCACTGATTTCTTGTCCGCGACGGATTTCGAGGGCATAGTCTGTTTCTTCGAGTAATTTGCCTTCGACCTCGGACATATATCGATCTACATCTGCTTCGTTGAGGCCCATTAGTCGGACTGCAAATGGTTTGACCATCTTGAGGTCAGAAGCAATGCTGGTTGCAACACCAGGATATTGAATCTTGACTGCTAACCTCTTCCCATCCTTGTAGGCTTCGTGTACTTGGCCAATGCTGGCTGCATTACGTGCCTGTGGGTCAAACTTGTCAAACAGTTGCTGTGGCGTTTTACCTACTTGCTGGATGAAAGTACGGATCACCAACGGTGCTGAAAGAGGCGGTGCACTGTACTGAGAAAGCTGGAAGCGATCAACATATGCCTTAGGCAACATGCTCCGATCCATGGACATCATTTGGGCAACTTTAAGGGCAGAACCTTTAAGCGTACTAAGTGAGTTGTAGATGTCGTTAGCGTTGTCGTCGTGCAGCTGATCTTTGGTGGTTTCGCCGTTCATGGCCTTGGCTGCATAGTACTTAACGTAGTTGCCACCTATCTTGATTCCTGTTTTTACAAACTCACTGGCCCTTGCCACTTTGCCTGTCGGAATACTACTCTGCTCTTTGTTGTTGCTCATTCGTGATGGGATCAGGTCATCATTATGATGCCGAAATCCTTAGTCTTTTAACCCCTTACGGTAGCCTAGTGTTTCCGAAAGGAACGGTAATATGTTGTCCTTTGGCAAATTGAGCTCTATTTGTTTTGCCATACGAACTTAGCAAAGTCGAATGCTGAGTCCAGTGCATTGCTTCCCATGACGTCCATGCTAACATTGATGGCCTTTTCGACAGCAGCATCTGTGAGCTCAAAATTTTGGCTGGTATCTTTTAGCCAAAAGTCAAGCAGGAATAGTGCCTGAAACCAGAGCCCAGAGGCATACTTTGTTGTGATATAGGGCCTGCTAGCGATTTCGCCAGTATCTGTACCTTCGGTAACACGGGCATTGGCATATGCCACAAATGACTCCTTCCAGTGGTTTAGGCATGCATTGCTGCCTGGCATCATTGGTTTGTTTTGCCGCAGGGACCAGCTCAGAAAACTGCGGTTTTGTTTCCACTCCTCTATTAGGGTGTAGAAGTAGGCCAACCATTTTTCGCGTACAGTGTACCCAAGATAGGCATCCTCAGCGTCTAACCGGATCAGGGTATTGAGGTGCAATTGGACCCAAATCTGTCCTTCGATGGCCTCAAAACTGTTAAAATGTTCGTAGTAGTCGGTTTCGGCTAGGCCAAGATCAGCAACAAACTTATAGATGGAGGCTGGTTGATGGCCATGCTCAAGTACATATTGTTTGTAGCCATCAATCAGGGTTGCTCTGACGTCGGTAATCTCGGCGACTGCAGGGCTCGAGATGGATGCGTCTGGTTCGATAGCTGATTTCTTTGCCATAGTGCTAGTGGAGGACAATATACCTCTGGAACGCGTTGAGATTGATTGGAGTAAAGATAACGGGATTTGCCCGACAATGTTGTCAGGATCGTCATTGAGCAGATGGGGCCGAGTTATTGCCAGATTTGGCAGCACTTTGTTTGGCTCGTAGCTTGATGTTTTTGGCACTTTCCGAAATAGAAACCTTGCCATTGGCGTTTGAGCGACTTTCCATGAACTCAAAGGCACAGGCAAGAGGGCAGGGCACCTTGACGGCACCTTGCTTGCGCATCAGATAATTAACGTAATCTTTATCGAGCTGCATAACTCTTGGTTCGGTAGGGGGGGGGTAATAGTGGTACTACAAACTAGTACCATAAAAGTTTTAGGACAGACATCTTACAACCAGATTTATCCACGATTAACCAATGAACGCCGGAAAAACTGGGTGAAACGACAGAATTTGACCCATTTATCAGGGTTCCTTGGCCTACGATACGACCTGAATAGTCAAATAGACCATACCTGATAGGTCCATCCTCAGTCTTGACCATAAGTCGAATCGGGTGCCCCAAATCAGAAGGGTGCTGATCTACAATATCGATGTATGTGGTGCACTCATTTGTATTAATTGCCTGTTCATGGATAACCCCAATAGCATCAAGGTCAAACCCACCACTTGGAAAGGCAGTTGGGTAAGGGTCATTAACCAAATTGCCATTGGCTGCCCTGATACCATAAACAGGATTGATGCTTCCGATGGCATCCACCAACCTAACGTGCGTGATGTGGTTTAGGTTTAAGTCCACATTGCGCTGTGCTAGTACCTCAAGATCAGCAAGATCAAACGGAGTGCCGTAGGGTGCGACGTATTTACCAGCAAAGTTGTTAAGACGCTCAACACCAATTGTTGTACTATATGGACCTATCTGGATCGATTGGTCTAGGCCACAATAAGAAGGAAAGCGCTGGAAATTTATGCCATCTGAGCTCACCTCGACAAAAGCGAGCTCCAGATAGTCGCCACCAGCTGTGCCAAACCCATTCTCGAAGACAACGAAGTCAGGACCAGGGCCGTTAATGATTGGCCTTCGGAACATGAGTGTAGCAACACCACTATCGCCCAGGCTCAAGATGTCAGGGTTGTTGCCTTTGCCCGCACTGTCTTGTCCGTATGATGCCAAGCCCAGTGATTTGTGGGCTATATCAAGATATCCACGTTTGACTTCGCACCTTAGGGCCCATGTCTTTATGATGTTGCTATCTCGATGGATAGCGGTAGTCCCAGAGGCATTATGCCTAGGGGCAAATTGTGCTAGGGTCGGCAAACCAATCCCGACCAAACCTATCACAGATAAGATTAGGACAATGATTATCCAGCAAAAATGCTCCGAACAGCGACTAATCATGGCAATAGGGTCATTGCCCCCGGGTTGAGACCAGCGTTGTATTTGTTGATCAAGGCTCCATCCTTATTGAAGCGCCAGACTTGGCCAGTGGTAACATAGTCCTTGCTATCGCTAATCCACAGCTCCTTAGACCTTTGGTTGTACATTAATCGATAAGGGGATTGGATATCCTTAATGGCAGGCCATGCTGTTTCCGACACGACGCCTGTTCGGGTATTGATCATAGCAATCATAGGATTTTGCTGGACGGTGCGTAGCTGGATAATTGTATCGCCACAGCCCTCCGAAATTGCCGAAGGGATCACCTCACGACTAATAACTGATAAGTTTTGGGCCGATATCCGGCTCCAGGAAGCAGTGGCGGAACTGAAGTCTGCCTTAGCATAAACGTAAGCCTCATTGGGTTGGCCCGCTAGGATGGTTGTCGGATTGGCATCAACAGTTATGTTGCCAACGAAATTTAGGGTTGGCAAAGCAAATACCGAGATTCGGTTATCGAAGTTGGGTGCACTCAGCCCACCACTATTAGCCACCATCAGATAGTTGTTACTGACACAAATTCCCTCGGGGTTCCTCCCAGCGGCAAGGACAGTCTCTTGGTTAAGGGTGTTTGTGTCGATCACGACCACGTTACCGTCGAAACAAGATACAAAAGCACGAGGTCCTGCAAAAGCAATCTGCCTCGGTTGGCGAGCAATTGTACCTGAAAAAAGGTTGACTTGCCGAAGTAAGCGATAAGTGGATTTTTCCAGAACGGCCACATAGCTACTCACATTGACCACGACGTAAATTTTGTTGCCATAAACCGCAATATCGTTGCCAGTATCACCCAGCTTTAGGCCAGTTTTCAGCTCAAATAGATCGGTAACAGCAGTGTTGGTTTTCGGGGTAATTAAAGTAATCGTACTGTTATTGCGCTGGAACAAGCCTTCGTTGACTACAAGTACATGGGTTGTGTCCGACGAGGCAGCGTTCTTGGGGTTTGTTGGGGTTGGGGTTCCGGATTGGTCTGCTGTTTTGGGACTACAGCCTATCAATAAAGCAAAAGCAGGCAATACTAATACTCTGGTAATCAGCCTTATGTATTGCATTTTTAGTAGCATAATTTTTGGTGGAGATAAGGTTATTTGGACCTTGGGGTCAGAATATGTTGTACACGAGTCCGAACTTTAGCTGCCTCCCTGGCATGGGAAAACTCTGAAGAACTTGGTATTGGGTGTCGATCAGGTTGTTTATCCCTAAGCTGGCAACAAATCTGGATTCTGGCTGGTCCTGATGCCTAATTTTGGCACCTACATCAAATCGGTAGGTCAGGCTACAATCGTTGATCACATATCCTGGCAGCAGGTTGGCCTTGATGTTCTGGGCTAGACTGTACCGATAGCTACTTATAAAAGTTTGCCAACTGAGCTGGATCCTCTTGTTGCCAACATCTGCCTTGAAACCACCAGTGGCCACTGGGAGGTAGGGTAGTTGTCCACCATAGTTAGCACTATTGGGGTTGCTTCGGTCCTGTAGCTGCTGGTATGTATAGGAGATCGTTAAATGCGCCAACCAATCTTTACCTAGCTGCCAATTACCTTCTGCGAAGGTCTCGATGCCATATCCTTCTGCGAGCCCGATGTTTTGGATTGACCAAATGAACAGGTCACGAGTAGGAATGGCAATGATTTTGTCTTGGTTACGTTGATAGAAGGTTGTTGCCTTCAGCTTGACATAATTATCCCTATCTGGGTGACATCGGATGAGGAGGTCCATTGTCAGGCTTGTCATCCAGACCTTTTCAGGATTTAGTTGCCGCATGGCAGTTTGTCCATAATAAAGCTCGGCCATGGTCGGGAGCCGATTATGCCATTTGCTTATTGGAGAAAAGGTCAAGGTTAGGTGCTCCCGATCAAGTATCCGGGCGTTTAGCCCCATGGAGCCGACAGTAGGCAAATCTTGTTGCATTTGTTCGGCATCTGATCGCCCGGGAGTCTCGCGCAGCACCCATCGACTGACAGTAGCGAATAAACTCAAGCCATTTGCTGCCCATCTTGGCTGGTAGCCCATCCTAAGTAGTGGCATCAAGACTGTACGTTTTGGGCTTTGTTGATACGAATCAGTAGCTGAGGGGCCAAAACCTAAATATTGCAGATCCAGATCAAGTTGAGGGCTGAGGCTCAGGCCGTTGTAGGTGTAATCGGCAATGGTAGAGCCACTTAGACTGTTCCAGAAATATTGATTATCCACCCCCCCCGTGCCATTGAGGTAGGCAGGGTCTCGGTAGCGCGTGTTGTCTGACTGGTGGGTGATGCGGAAATGCAATAAGCTGCCCTGGTTAAGGACGACCTTGCCAAAGGCGGAAACGCTGCTTTGGGTTTGGTCCAAAGTTTGACCACTGTAGAGATTGTATAGCACCACAGCCCCTGGCAGTTGGCGCATGGATTGATTAAAAAAATAGTCAATTCCTACCTGACACTGCGGGTGTTTGAGGTCCTTAAAGCTGTCTGGCTTAGGAGTCTTGTCAAAAACAAATCCACCAGCTAGGCCTACTGACCAAAGGCCACTGTTAGTCCTAGTATCCTTCAAGATGGCATTACCAATAGAGTAACTAAAAGGGTAGTCGCCTTTGGCTTGTTGGTACTGCAGCCCCAAATGTGACCGGAGCCGATAACTCCCGATCTGATGTGTCACCCGCCCCAGGGCATGGGGGCTCAACCAACCAAATGAGCCAGCCTCTAGGCCTACCTGCAGTTTGGTGACTGAGCCGGTGCTGGTCCTTAGGTCAATATGAGGACCTCCGGTGTGTTGGCTTGCCGTACCCTCGGCCCGGGCACTGTTTAGCGCCCCATTGTTGACATTGAGTGATGTCAAGAGCGCAGACGGGATAAGGGAGAAATCGGTGTAGGCTAGGCTATTGCCGCCGATTGGCATTCCGTTTAGGCTGACTTGGGTATGCTCAGCCCCTAAACCTCTACTGGAGATTGCTTTAAGTCCACCAATGCCACCATAATCTCGCACTTGGAGACCTGGTACTAAAAATAGGGCTTGTATGGTTGGGTTGGTGGATGAGGCTTGGTTAAGCTGGAGACGATACTGATTGCCGACTATTTGGGCGGCGCTACCTTCTGGCTTAGCTATTCCTATGCTCTCAATCACTAACTTCTGGACAGGGTTACCAGTATCAGGCAATAAAGGTAATTGTTGCCCAATAACTCTTGAGCCAAATGCAGATAGTATCAACATGAACACCAACAATACTTGGGGCTTCTTACTGTTGCCAAATGCAGTGGGTATCAGGATCACGAGGACTTGTAACCAATTGTCTGCCGACGGAGAACATTTGTTACAAAGTCAAAAACAAGGGGATTGAGGACCCATAGGCCAACAAAACACCATAAGATGACCCCGCACAAGCCTTTTTCCCGAGGCAGTTGTTGAAGGAAATTTGCAAAAGGCAGGTCTCCTGGCTTGCGTCTCGGTGGTCACTCCTTCCCAAAGACTGCCAAGGCAGCACTTCAGTGGAGGTAGGGTCTAGCCAAGCTAGATGTCCTACTAGATAACCATGAGCTAATAGCTTACAGTTGCGGGTACAGCTGCCGCTTAATGACGGCATTCCCATTTTCAGCATTCCAGACGCGCCCTTAAAAATGGCCGATCTGGGTTGCACCTATTGTAACACGAAGGTACGGCAAAATCTGATGTTTTGCTAGTGCATAGTACTGTGGAGGCTAGAGCGGAGTTGGTAACTGTTGGCTTGCTGACCTAACTACTTTGGGTATTGTTGCCAACCTCATAAGGTAGATAAGACGGTGTTTTAATAGGTTGTCCGCGGTACTAAAAAAAGCAAATGGCTATGGTAATGATTGACTTTTGCCCTCTCGGTGTTACCTTGCAGCTTAGAATCAGTCTTGATAAAATAGGGTTGACCAAATTCAAAAGTCAGCTCACCAGCACCATGACAAACCCGCAAAAACTTGCTTCAACCCTCAAACAAGGCGAAACAGGTGTCATTGACGGATTCAGCAATGAGGGACTCTCGCTTAAGCTCTTAGAGATGGGCCTACTTCCCGGTTCCGAGATCACCTTGGTTAGGTCTGCCCCAATGGGGGACCCTCTCTATTTTCATGTAGCAGGCTACAACCTTTCGCTGCGGAAAGACGAGGCTAGCACTGTTTTGTTGCGATAGGCGGACCTGCCAAATACTCCTCAGCTATACAAACTCCTAGTCACTCAGGACCACCAAATGCCCAGCAATCAACATCTTACGCTTGCCCTAGTCGGGAACCCGAACGCTGGCAAGAGTACGTTGTTCAATCTGCTTACTGGTCTACGGCAAAAGGTCGGGAACTTTCCTGGGGTTACTGTCGAAAAAAAGATTGGCACATTCAGCTTAGAAAGTGGCAAACAGTGCAAACTGATTGACCTGCCTGGCACTTACAGCCTATATCCGAAAAGTCTGGACGAGCGTGTAGTGTTTGACACCCTCTATAACTATGTCGCCCCGGACTACCCGCAATTGGTCATTGTGGTGGCAGACGCAAGCAACCTGAAGCGCAACTTGTTGTTGTTCACCCAAGTGGCTGACCTTGGGCTTCCCGTAGTTCTGGTCCTGAACATGATCGACGTAGCAAGTCGAGCAGGCATCATGATCGATGAGCAAATCCTGAGTAAGTCATTGGGCCTACCAGTTATCAAACTCAATAGCCGGAACGGTGAAGGTGTTGGTCAGCTCAAAAAATTACTCGAAAATCCTCCAACTGCTGTTCAGCGCAAGTTGTTTGATACCACTGTGTTTGCCCCAACCCTAGTGGCGGAGGTCAAGGCTGAGTTTGACCTCAAGTCTGACTACTTGGCTTTTCATCTAGCCCAGCAATATGGTGGCATGACGACCATCACTGAGCATCAGCGGCAATGGCTAAACGATGCCACAACACGGCTAGGCTTTACTGGACAGAGTTTTCAGGCTGCCGAAACCATTGCTCGATATTCGGTTATTAGCAAGCTAGTCGCCACTGCGGTCACACTTCAGGAGCAGTCTCAAAGTCGATGGACCCATCGGCTAGACAATTACTTTGTCCACAAGTATTGGGGCTTTGCGATCTTCATGGGGATACTGTTCTTGTTGTTCCAGGCAATCTATACATGGGCAAGCTACCCGATGGACCTGATCGACTTTGGAATGTCAGCCCTTTCTGATCTGGTCAGGGCTATATTGCCAGATGGACCAGTGGCTGACCTGATGACCAATGGTGTCTTGGCAGGCCTTGGAGGCGTATTGGTCTTTATCCCTCAGATTGCCATCCTGTTTGCGTTTATATCAGTGCTGGAAGAAACGGGATATATGGCACGTGTGGTCTTCATCATGGACCGACTTATGCGTCGTTTTGGCCTTAATGGGAAAAGTGTATTACCGCTGATTTCGGGTGTGGCTTGCGCTGTACCTGCCATCATGAGCACTCGTGGCATTGACAACCAGCGCGACCGATTGGTGTCCATATTTGTTACTCCACTAATGTCCTGTTCTGCAAGGCTACCTGTCTTTACAGTGCTGATAGCATTGGTTGTGCCAAACGTCCATTGGTTGGGGATGTTCAACCTGCAAGGACTTGCCCTTATGGGTTTATACTTGGTTGGTTTTTTCTCGGCCCTTGTCAGTGCCAAAGTTTTGCATAGCATTTTGGTCCGGAGCAAAAAGGTGGAGCAAACCTCATTCTTCGTGCTAGAGCTGCCGCCTTACAAAGTGCCCAAATGGAGCAACGTAGGTTATACCATCGTCAATAGTGTCAAGTCATTTGTGTTTGAGGCTGGCAAGGTAATCCTGGCCATCTCAATTGTGCTATGGGTGTTGGCTAGCTATGGACCAGGAAATAGCATGGAGGTGGCTACCAGCAAAGCACAGGCGAGTTATGTCCTTACTTCTGACTCGGCCATGAGCGAGGCAACGGTGGTGCAAGCTGCTAAGCTAGAAGCTAGCTACGCCGGTCGCCTAGGCAAATTGATTGAGCCCGCTATCCGCCCACTTGGCTTTGACTGGAAAATCGGCATTGCCCTCGTGACAAGCTTTGCAGCCCGCGAGGTTTTTATTGGTACCATGAGTACTATCTATAGCTTAGGTGACGATGCCGAGAACACCCAAGGAGTATTGGCCCGCATGCAGGCCGAGCGTGATCCTAAAACTGGTGGACCAATGTACACACCTGCTCTGGCGTTTTCGTTATTGGTTTTCTACCTATTCGCGATGCAGTGTATGAGTACCCTTGCTGTTACCTATCGTGAGACCAATAGCTGGCAATGGCCTATGGCACAGCTGATCTACATGACAGGATTGGCCTGGGTAGCAAGCTGGTTAGTTTTTATGGCCCTATCCTAGGATTTTTGTTTTCCGTTCTTATCTTTGCAGCCCGTTCCAGAAATAAGTACTTTCAAGCGCTATTTTATCTCCTAGTTTGACTCCTTAGCTCAGTTGGTTAGAGCGTTACCTTGACATGGTAAAGGTCGCTGGTTCGAATCCAGTAGGGGTCACAATCACTAAATCCTCGTAGTTTATACTACGGGGATTTTTTGTTTTGGTGTTGTCGCACCAAGTTTCAAGCACTGAACAATCTATTGAGGCCTTTACCCACAGATTAGTGTCGATACTGGTTTATTATTTCACCATCCAGCTGTGCGACTAGCCAGCCGTTCGTATTGTTTTGGCAGCGGCTTTTGCCTGCTTTCGGCATCAACTCTGTACTGACGCAAGACCTCGGCAGCGCCTGGTTTATCTCCCCGGTCCAGCAAGGCAGTAGCTAGGGCTAACCGTGTTGGACCCAATTTATCGGCATCAGATTGGGCAAAAGGTCCGCCGTGTTTTTGGGTACCGACCTCTACAGCCCTCTGGAGAAAAATGATGTATTGATTGGGATCAGATAAGGCATAACACTCTGCCAGGTTGCGCCACGCCCAAAATACGTTGGTGTTGGCTTGACATATGCCGTTTGCTCGTTTTATGGCCTCATCCGTTTGCCCTAGCTTTATCAGAATTTGGGTTATGTAAAATGGAGCATATTGATACCGATGATGATGGGCCACAAGTCGCTCCAACAAAATCAGGCATATTGGCAGCAATGATGCTTGGTCAGCTATTTCCTCCTGTGCTAACAATGCCCTTGCAAGGCTGATATGGGCTTCTTCGGCCAATGCCAAACCTGTGTTGCCATCGTCATGGACGGGTGGGACATAATCTTCTGGCTGCAAGTTGGCTATATCCCAGTCGATGATGAAATCTGCCAATTTTTCCCAATGGCGACCAGCAATCAGGACTTGTCCTAACCAATGACTATAGACATCGCTTGGTCGTTCAACGGGAAGGGTAGTGGTATAGGCCAAGACCTGGTCGAATGCATCAAATCGCTGAAGTTGCCCTAGCCTGATTAGCAGTTCGCCAAGTTGGTTCCATACTGATTGCCAGAATACGGCCTCATCGTCCGGCAGGCAAAGGGACTTGAGCTTTAGGTACCAATGGTCAATGCTAGGCAGATCAACCTTATAGATCGCTCGTTTTAGTTCGTCATAGAATACCCAGGCGGCAGCACGACGCAACCAAAGGTCTTGCGGGAACTCAATCAATGCCTGATGTGCTAAGGCAGCCGCCTCCGTAAGCTGGCCACTTTTGCGCATGGCCGTGATCTCTTGATAGGCTGTCTGCATCTAGGATGTGGATTGGAGGTCTAAGAAGGTTGCTAGCTCTGCTCGTGAAAATAAGAAGGGTACCCTTGTTGCCAAAGGTACCCTCAAATTTGGAGCGTAATCTTGCCCTTTAGCCAGACTAGTATTGCTCAGTGCCAGCGAAGAAGTACGCACCTTCGATAGCAGCGTTTTCGTCGCTATCACTACCGTGGATCGCGTTGGCTTCGATGCTTTGGGCGAAGATCTTCCTGATTGTACCTTCTTCAGCTTGGGCTGGGTTAGTGGCACCGATCAACTTGCGAAAATCAGCAACAGCGTTGTCTTTCTCTAGAATGGCAGGGAAGATCAAACCGCTACTCATGTAGCTCACCAAGTCTTTGTAGAAAGGGCGCTCGGCATGAACGGCATAGAACTGACCAGCTTGCTCAGAACTGAGGCGAGTTTGTTTGAGGGCGACGATACGGAAGCCAGCCTCCTGGATCATCTTGAGGATAGCGCCTGCGTTGTTGACAGCGTCAGGCTTGATCATCGTAAAAGTGCGGTTGTTAGCCATGCAATTTGCTTGTTTAGTCCCTCCGGAGGGAATGTGCCATTGCTAGCATTGCTCCGTTAGGGTCACAAAGTTAAGGACTATCAGTCGATTGTACAGGCCGAATACTCGATTTAATCAGGTCAAACGTTATCGATCTTAACTAACTGGCAGGATTAATATTTGATATTAACTGTCCATTATCTCGGGGTTACTTAATATCGGCTACTGAAAATGTAGGGCTATACCTTGCTTTTATTTGGTGATTTGGCGTTATTGCGAAACCTAGTGGGTAGCCTGAACGACAGATACACGCCTGCTTTGGAGATTATTTTCTTTTGCCTAGCCAACGATGCCGATGTACAAATTTGTCAAGGAGTATGAGTTTAGGGCCTCGCCAAGGTTATTGTATCCTTACATCAGCACTGCTAGTGGAATGCAGGCCTGGTTTTGTGATCAGGTTGTGGTAGATAACATCAACCACAGATACAACTTCATCTGGGACAAGACGGATCATTGGGCCAAGCTTACGATCCAGAAACTAAACAAACACACCAAGTTTGACTTTGTCCGTCATAATGATATGCAGGATGATGAGTCTTCGTATATTGAGTTCCGGCTGGACCACAATGACATGACCCAGTCAGTCTATCTGAAGGTCATCGACAACAGCGCAATGGAGGATCACGAAGAGCTTGAGGAGCTCTGGGATGGATTGGTTCAGTCGCTTAAGGAGCAAGTTGGTGGTTGAGTCTAAATACCGATGTGGCTAAGAAATGGCTACCTTTCGGATTGTGGGGTTATGTTACTCCAAGCTTGATACCATCCATTTTGCCTAATAATTATTTTCAGTTCAAGCAGTTCAGGATAGATCAGAACCAGTCAGCCCTTAAGGTCTGTACAGATTCCTGTATTCTTGGGGCATGGTCAGCTAATATCATCGCGGCCCGGATCCAGGATGATTCAAACCCTGGTACCGCAATCAGGACATTAGATGTTGGTACTGGCACAGGATTGTTGACCCTAATGTTGGCACAAGTACTGAGCCCAATTGCTGGAAAATCAACTCTGAAACTAGATTTCACCGCAATCGAGCTCGACCAGGCATCATATCAGGAGGCGACTGAAAACTTTGAGCGGTCAGGTTGGGCCTCGTCCATCACAGCATTACAAGTTGACGCCAGGCAGTATGAATTCCCTGAGTTGTCAGGTTCGGTTGACTTCATTGTGGCTAATCCTCCATTTTTCCAGGGATCGCTCAAAGCTGGTAACAAGGCACGGAATGCAGCCCTGCACAATGACACTTTCAGTCTTAATGACCTTGTCGAGTTCTGCAACCGGAGCGCTAAGCCCGAAACCAATATTTTTGTCCTCTTGCCGCCAGCAGAGATGGATATCTTCCTGATGCTATTGCCAGCAGACTATGACTTATTAGAGATGCTGTCCGTGCGAAACAGTGGCGAGGGACCTGTTTTTAGGCAATATGCCCATCTGATTCGTAACCCTAATCAGCAGCAGGATTTATTAAAGCCAGCCATCCGGACAGAGCAGGCCATAAAACAAATGGGGTCAAAACATCCTCATCAATATTCTGACTGGTTTGCTGACCTATTGGGAGCATTTTATCTCCAGCTCTAAAGCAGGCATATAGTCGAACCTTAGTTCAGATATACCTTAGATCCTATCGCCAGCCTTGCTGACCTACCAAGGGTACGAAGGTGAACGCACCGTGGTCCTCTTGCTCGACTTGGCCATTCTCTAGCTTGCGGAATCGATACATCCGCTGTTGTTTTTGGTCGCCTATCGGGATAACCATTAATCCTCCTATGGTCAGCTGGTTGATCAAAAGTTGTGGGATAGTAGGTGCACCAGCCGTGACCAGAATCTTGCTAAACGGTGCATACAAGGGTATGCCTTTGGACCCATCACCAAGAAAAAGAGTAGGTTGATAGCCCATATAGTTGAGCATAACCCCCGCCTTTCGGTGTAAGACTTCGATGAATTCGATGCTGTAGGTCTTGACCCCCATTGCGCATAGGACTGCGCATTGGTACCCACTGCCTGTGCCTATTTCCAAAACCTTGTCTGTTGGTTTGAGCTCCAGCAGCTCTGTTTGTCGGGCGACGGTATAAGGTTGTGAGATCGTTTGGCCCGCATCGATCGGGAATGCCTTATCTTGATAGGCGTGCTCGACAAACCCAGGGTCAAAAAAGTAGTGTCTAGGGATAAGGTTCATGGCCTCTAGCACACGCAAATCTTGTATGCCCTTATCACGAAGCTGTAACATGAGTTGCCGGCGCATTCCCTGATGCCTATGGCTATCGATCAGCTGATTGGGGTGCATGACGATCTGTTTCGCTTTTTGTAGATTGGCAAGGACTTATGGCCTTGTCCTCTGATGGTAGCCCCTAGTCTTGAATACTTTTGACAGGCTTTGGAGCCTGAGCCATGAATTTGTTCTGGAAGATCAGGATAGTAAAAATGCCTACAAAAATGCTGGCATCTGCCACGTTAAAGATCGGCCATAACGAATACCATTCACCTCCCATTACTGGGAACCAATTTGGTAAGTAGCCTTTCCAGAGATCGAGATAGAACATATCGATTACTTGACCATGGAACCAAGGACTAACAGCATCAAATGGAGCATTGTTGAGCCAAATGCCGTAAAAAATTGAGTCCACCAAGTTACCTACGGCACCACCCAAAATCATCGAGAGACAAATCAGTAATCCTGTAGGGGCTTTTTGGCTGATCAGTAGGTGCAACCAATAGACGATGCCACCCATGGCCAATAGCCTAAAGCCCGTCAAGAAAAGTTTGCCATAAGCAGAGCCTAACTCTACCCCAAAGGCCATCCCTGGGTTGAGGGTATAATGTAACTTGAAGAAGTCACCTAGGACCTTGATTTCACCAAGCTCGCCCATTGGCATATTAAAATGCACCAATAGTTTGACCGACTGGTCTATTAGTATAATAAGGAGGGCTAGGCCCAGGTACTTTGCAAACTTCATCGCTGGCGTTGTGGGGGGCGCAATTTAGGGCCAAAATGGCAACATTAGCGTCCCTAGTTCGGTTTGTGGTTTAGATATTAACCTCCTCAAGGCCCTATCTTTGTGCCGAGGATGTCTCTGTGGTTGTGTATAAGCAACTGCTGTGGGCCAACATCGGCCTAGTATCCTTACCACAACAATATACATGGTATATCCAGCTCAGTTTGAGGTCAAAGTAGGTTTTGACCTAATCAGACAACATCTTAAAGACCAATGTGCTGGCACCTTAGGCCAGCAATTCGTTGACAAACTACAGGCCAGCTACAAGTACGACACAGTCCTGAAGCTCACGACCCAGACCAAGGAAATGGTCGATGTGCTAGGTGGTGGTGCCGATTTTTCGTTTGGTGGCTACTACAACATCCTGCCCCATCTGCGCAAGGCCGAGATCGAAAATGCTTTTCTTGACCAATCCGAGTGGAATCAGGTAAGGGTCACGGTCGTAACGATTGCGGCCCTCCATACTTTTTTTCTGAAACAACCTGCTGAGTCATTCCCCGAGCTTAAGGCCCTTGGTGGTTTTGTCGGGATTGAGTCTGGCTTGGTCAGCCGTATCAGCCAGGTAATTGACGACAATGGTCAGGTTCGTGACAGTGCCAGTACCGAGCTGCAACAGATCAGGCGCAATCTCATTAAGGAGCAAACTGGCCTAAGACGCAAACTGGATACTTTGCTCAAGTCGTTCAAGGCACAGGATATGGTGGCCGAAGACGCTGAGCTGACAATCAGGAGTGGTCGTTTGGTGATTCCGCTGCGTGCCGAGCAAAAACGCCAGATAAAAGGCTTTGTCCATGACGAGTCAGCCACTGGTCAGACAGTCTTTATCGAGCCTGCAGAGGTCGTTGAGTCCAACAACGCGATCAGAGAGCTGACTTATGAGGAGCGCCGCGAGATCATCCGGATCCTGACCAAATTAACCAACTATCTGCGTCCGCAGGTTCCGTCGCTGATCAAGGCCTGTACCTACCTCGGGATGTTAGACTTTATCCGGGCCAAGGCACGCTTTGCACAGATGACAGATTCAATCCAGCCGCCGAGCTCCAAACAACCAGGGTTGGACTGGTATCGGGCTAAGCATCCATTATTGCACATTACGCTTGGTAAACAAGGCCGAAGCGTAACCCCGTTGGACATCAAACTTGACGGTGAGCAGAGGATTTTGATAATATCAGGGCCTAATGCGGGGGGCAAGTCCATTGCGCTCAAGTCCGTGGCCTTGATCCAGTACATGTGGCAGAGCGGACTCTTGGTCCCGATGCAGGAAAACAGCCAGATGGGGTTGTTTGACTCCTTGTTCATCGACATAGGAGACGAACAGAGCCTTGAGAATGACCTCAGTACCTATAGCAGTCACCTTAAGCACATGCTTTACTTCACGAAGATGGTGACCAAACGTAGCCTCTTCCTAATAGACGAAATGGGCACCGGCACTGAGCCCCAATATGGCGGTGCAATAGCCGAAACCATCTTGGAAGAGCTAAATAAACAGCAAGCCTTTGGGGTCGTGAATACCCATTATGGCAACCTAAAGGAGCTAGCCGACCGTACCAAAGGGATGTTCAATGGTGCCATGCGATTTGATGCTCAGGCTTTGACTCCTCTTTATCAGCTAGAGATGGGCAAGCCAGGAAGTTCGTTTGCGCTAGAGATCGCCCGCAAGATTGGGTTCATGGACCCCATTATCAAACGGGCTAGTAGTAAAGTGGGCCAGAAGCGTGTTGCCCTAGACCAAATGCTACTCGAGCTAGAGGCATCCAAGCAGCAATACGAAACTTTGCGTGCCGAAACCGACAAACAGCTGAAGTACCACACTCAGTATGCCAAAGACTATAATGAGTTGAAGGCCCTACTGGAGCAACAAAAGAAACAAGTGCTAGCCGAGGCCAAACTGCAGGCCAAAGCACTAGTGCAGAATGCCAACCAAAAGATAGAGCAAACGATCAGGGAGATCAAGGAAAGCCAAGCCAACCGCGATATAACCAAAACCGCAAGGCAGACGTTGCAGGCCTTTGTGGCTGAGGACCTGAAAGTTGATGAAGCCGAAATAGCAGCTGTTGCTAAGGCCCAAGCAGATGCCGAGGCCATCAAGGCTGCTAAAAAGGGTACAGGTTCCTACCTACCCAAAGCTCTGTTGACCACCTTAGAGGTCGATCAACTAGATGTCAAAACCGTTGGACCAGCCAAGCCCAAACACCAACCTGCTCCGCCAAAGGATAACGAGACGTTGCCGCCATTGGGCATTGGCAGTTATGTCCAGGTAGCAGACTCTGGTGCCTTTGCCCAGGTTATCGCAATCAACGGCAAGGATGTCGAGATCGGTATTGGTGACCTTAAATCAAAAGTTAAGCTTAGCCGCCTAACTGTCGTTAGCAGACGGACTTATGAAGATGCAACTGGTGTTGATACTAGCTATAACTACGCTAGTAAAGGCATCAATATCAATGACCGCATGGCAGCCTTTAGTTTCAACCTTGACCTGCGGGGTAAACGAGGTGCCGAGGCCTTAACTGAGCTTGATCAGTTTATTGACTCTGCGCTGTTGCTTGGCCAGCAGGAACTGAGGATCCTGCACGGCAAGGGTGACGGCATTCTACGTAACTTAGTTAGGCAGCACCTTAAGGCATACAAGCAGATCAAGTCGTTAACTGACGAACATGCTGACCGTGGAGGTGATGGCATCACTTTGGTCTCGATGCTGTAACTTGCCTTAGGCAAACCAGTTTAGCATAAATAACAATGGCTAAGGTGAAAATTCCACCTTAGCCATTGTTGTAATCAGGATTATGTAATGTAATTCTAGTTTGGCGTTTAAGAATGCGCCGCCATCAATTCACGGAACTGATCAAAGAGGTAACGGCTATCGTGTGGGCCGGGGTTGCTTTCGGGGTGGTGCTGAACCGAGAAAGCTGGTTTGTTCGTGAGCCGCATACCCTCCACTGTTTGGTCATTGAGGTTGATGTGTGTGAGCTCAACACCGTCTAGGGCCTCTATGCCCGCAGCAGAAACAGCAAAGCCGTGGTTCTGGCTTGTGATTTCGCCCTTACCTGTGATCAGGTTCTTGACTGGGTGATTGATGCCGCGGTGGCCATTGTGCATTTTGTAGGTGTGCAGGCCTGCTGCCAAGGCCAATAGCTGATGCCCTAAACAGATGCCAAAAAGCGGCCTATCGTGCGCCAAAATTTCCTTGACCGTATCAATGGCATAGTCCATTACGGCTGGGTCTCCTGGGCCGTTTGACAGGAAATAGCCATTGGGTTTCCATTCATCCAACTCCTGATAGGTGGTGGTTGCTGGGAAAACACGAAGGTCCATACCTCGGGCCTGCATATTTTCCAAAATGCCCTTCTTGACACCATAGTCCAACACGGCAACCCTAAAGCTTTGCTCACCAGCTGATTGGTCTGTGTCGGTCCTAGGCAAATCGTAAGGTTCAGGGGTAGTAACCTTGGTGCTAAGCTCTAGGTTAAGCATATCTGGTAATTTGTCCAGCTCGGCTTGTAAGAAGGCAGGGGCCCCGCTTATAGTGCTAATCACGACGTTCATAGCGCCCTTGTCTCGTATGTGGCGCACAAGGTACCGTGTGTCTATCTCACTGATCCCTGTTATGCCTGCAGCTGCTAGGTAGCCATTGAGGGTGTTGTCAGCATCTCGACGACTTTGGACGGTGGCCATCTTGTTGCAAATCAAACCACTGAACTGCACCCGGTTACTTTCGGTCTCACCCTGCTTGACACCATAGTTGCCGACATGCGCTACGGTGGTTACAATCACTTGACCATAATAGCTTGGGTCTGTGAATATCTCTTGGTAGCCAGTCATACCCGTGTTGAAACAAATCTCACCACCTGTTGTGCCAGCTGCCCCAACAGCAAGGCCTTCTAGGATGATTCCGTCCTGAAGCATAAGCCAGGCTGGTTGAGGGGCGATTGTTGTTTTCAAAATGAGTTGCGTTATAGAGGTGGTAGTATAAGTGAGTGAGCACAAGGCTGAAAAAAAACCATAACCGAAAAGGCTATGGTCTAAGGCTAATAACTATCAAGAAGGTCGGAAATTAAGAAATTTGCCAGACCTTGGGTCCATTAGGAATACTGATTGTAGTCCTTGGTTGTAATCAGGTCCGGAAAGGATGAAGACCATGGATTTTTGCAACCCAAGTGGCAGCTCCATTACTGTCAGGACTAATCCGCTGATCATGGATCAAAATAACGGTAATAATACTTGTCCTGCAAGCCTAAACATAGATACCGAACTGAAAATTGAGCTAGCTAAGCTGCTAGAATACGTCTAATACCTTGATCGGTTTTTCCCGAAACATAAAAGTTTCGCCTGCTTTTTTGCCTGCAACGGCTTTGTACAGCGGTGCTGAAGGGCTAACGGCTACATAGGACTTGCCATCTATCTTGATTGAGCCGAGGCTAATAGCCACAAACATTGACTGGGCCTCTGTGATGATGACAGAGCCAAAACCAGCAACTTCTTCTTTAAGCTCAGGACGAAGTTTGTTCAGCAGAGCCATATCGTCGAGAGCTACCTCTAGCTGCCGAGCAAACATATCACGTTTGTTCTGCATCTCTTCACGATAGCTATCCACCATATTATCCTCGGCGCTTTCGTCATAGTCCATGGCGCTTTGCTGGGCGTCTTGCATGGCGGCTTTGGCGGTACCAACGACTTCTTTTTGTATCCTGATACACTCGGTCAGCAATTGTTGCTTGAGTGATAGTTGTTCACTGTTCATCTGATAATCAGGTGGTTTTTGGGGATTAGCTTAGTGCTAATGCAATGGTGGGGTAGGTTGGGCACAAGGAGGATGGATTGGCCCGAAGGCCTCCAAATAGACCCCATAGGCCTTGGGCCTGCAAATTTGGGTATTTTTAGCAGGTTTGCTTCTTATCAGCAGAAAAGATGCCACAATATGGAGACATGAGATCTTGCGTTCAAAAAAATGCGCTTAACAAAGGCGAAATTGTTGTTTAGGCCTTGCCAGTTAGCTTGTAAGTCCAGAGGCCCAAAAGCTCATGACTCAGGATTTCCCATTTGCGCCAAGCATCTGTGCTCGGGGCTAGGTTCAGCCACTTGATGTTTGGGCTAGTTGTTGCCTGCGGATCTACACTGAAAGGGATGTATCGAATGCCAACAAAATTGAAACAGGCCATCGCTCGCCGCATGTGCCATGCTGAAGTAACTAACAGCACAGTATCAGTTGTAATCTTTAACGAGTCCATTAGCCTTTTGCTGAAAATTGCGTTTTCGGCTGTGGTGCGTGCCCTTGGCTCAAGGATTAGAGCCGAGTCTGGCAAGCCTGCTTGCCGAAACAAATAGGCCATCTGGGATGCTTCGGAGTCAAATCCGCCCAATATGTTTGAGATTCCGCCAGTCAAAAGCAAATGCTTTACAATCCCCCTGTGATAAAGCTCTAGGCTATGCAAATACCGGTCAACACCACGGCCAGAATAGACTCGATCATGTGGTTCGGGATCTGGATTGGTGAAACCTCCTAGGACGATGGCTGCTCTATAGGGCCGTTTAGGTGTCGGAAATGCACTTATCGGTATTTGCCAAAGGTCCAAAGCCCAATTGGCCAAGGGTGCATAGGATAGAAGCCAAAAAAGAGTGGTAAACCCTAGAATCTGGTAACGCAAAGCCGACCGACGCATTTGCCAACAAAGGAAAATCAAGACCAAAAAAAGCCACCAAATAGGGCTTTCTGCAAAGGCCAATAACTTACCGATCAAGAACATGGACCTGTTGTGATTGTTATGGTTTAGATCGATTTATACGACTAATACCCGATTGCTATCCGCTGACTGTAATAAGCTGGATTATCGATCTGGTTTACCATAAAATGCGCCACATCATCGGTCAGGATTTGGGTTGTGTCCAGCATAATGGTGTTGAGTTGGGTGCGGTATTGGCCAGTTACCTCACCTGTTGGCATATAGCCAGGGCAAATAAGCGTAAACACAAGGCCCGACTTGACGAGGGTGTTCCAGGCTTTGTGATGTTCGTCGCTAATGGTCTTGAGCTGAGGCGGGAACCCTTGCAGGTCCTGCACCAATCTGCTATCGTTATATTGCAGGATGCCAGACCCACCAACTGACACAATGCGGTTGATGTTATGCGCTGCCATGCCCTTCGTGATCGATACCATACCAACGCTGCTTGTCCGGATCTTGGCATGGACCGTCCGTGGGCCAATAGCCGAAAGCACGGCATTGAATCCGCCTCCTAGTGCTTTGATGACCGAGTCTGCTACCATCACATCCCCTTCGATGACCTCAATATCAGGGATCGTGAAGGCATCGGCCTTCCGAACGAAAGCAGTGACTTCCCAACCTTGGGCCTTTGCTTGTAGGCACACGGCCTTGCCAACACGCCCTGTGGCCCCGAACACAATTACTTTTTTGGACATTACGCTCCTTTGATTGTTGTTGCAGTAGGCATGGTTTCCCAAATTTGGGTATCCATGGCTGCATAAGGCCGCAAGATGCTAAAAGAAACTGGCATCTGCTGATTTGGACTGATTGCGGACCATGTTAAGCTGGCGACCTTGCGTGTTTTGCTGCTAGGTTTAGGGTTGAACTGCTAGCGTAATGATGGCAAAATTTCCTGATGGTATTGTCGTTTTGGTGGTTAAGGGTATAGGTTAGGGTATGCATTTTGATATTGGCATACATTGTGGATATTGCTGCACACAACTGATGCCTCTGGTCAAATCTGGATGATATGACAAGGCATAGACTAAAGTAATAACCACAAATACCACTATTATGGAACGCAAAAAAATCGACAAACAGACCAAGGGATACCTTGCCAATGTAGGACCCGATATCAAGGTGAGGCGTACACTCCCTTCGGTTGAAATTCGGGATTTGAACCCGATGGTTTTCCTGGATGTCATGCGACCGCTAGAGCACATCGCAAACCCAAACGCCGTTACCAATGGTACTGGGGCCCATCCACACCGTGGATTCTGCACCTTTACTTATGTGCTATCGGGCGAGATAGAACATTTTGACAGCAAAGGTCACCATGGGGTGGTAAAGGCAGGTGGTGGCCAATGGATGAAGGCAGGTAATGGAATCATCCATGATGAGCGACCTACTCTAGAGATGCTCCGGAAGGGTGGGATCCAACAGGGATTTCAGCTCTGGATCAACCTACCTGCCGCTCACAAAAATGATGAGCCGGCCTACCAACCGTTGCACCCCGAAGATGTCCAAGAAGTTTCCTTGTCTGATGGTACAGTCGTTAGGGTACTGATTGGGACCTTTGCCGACAAAACCTCGCCAATTCCAACTTACACCCCTCAAGCTGTGCTGCATGTTAAGTTAGCGGCAAATTCAACCATTGACTTACCGCTTAACCAGGGTTGGCATACCGCTATCTACCTCGAAAGTGGAGACGTAACCATTGCAGAGCAGGTGGTATCTGGGCCTAAGATGGTCACTATCAGTAAGGCAGGGGACCTTGTTAACCTCCAGAACGATAATGACCATGTTCAGGACTTGTTTATCCTGACAGCATTGCCACTTGAGGAGCCCATGTTGGCACATGGTCCTTTCGTGATGAATAATGAGGCTGGCATCATGACCGCTTACCGAGATTACGAGCTGGGCAAGTATGGCCAGATTAGCTACAACTAAATAGACTTTGCTAGGTCTCTAAAATAGACCTGGCAACAGTTAAACAGAACAGGGCAAGAGATCGATTTCGTCTCTTGCCCTGTTTGGTTTAATATCAATAGGCTAGCTCAGGTTAATGGGCTTCCTATACTTGTTCGGCTGTGGTGTCATAAGTTTCGATCACAGGTAGCCAGTTCGGGAAAATGGTCAGGTGTTTCTCGAGGACCAGTTTATAAATCAGGTCCCGCAGTTCGCCAATATTTGTCTTTTCGGTGGCAGATATAAAGACCGCATGGCGGCCCTGATGATTCATGTAGGTCGCCTTTAATTCCTCCAAAGTAGGCTTGACGGGGACTTCGATGGAGTGCCAACCTAGAACGGGGTCATAAACATCTGGCAGCTCCTCTGGGGCTTCGATCTTGTAATTGTCGATCTTGTTAAAGACAAAAATAGTTGGCTTGTCAACGGCCTTGAGATCCGATAAAATGCCCTGCACAACATCCATTTGTTGCTCAAACTGGGTGTGGCTCAGGTCCACAACATGGACCAGAATGTCCGCCTCGCGTACCTCATCAAGGGTCGATTTGAAACTTTCGATCAAGTGTGTAGGCAGTTTCCGAATGAAACCAACCGTGTCAGTTAGCAAGAAGGGTACTTGGTTGAGGACCATTTTGCGCACTGTGCTATCGACGGTGGCAAAGAGTTTATTTTCGGCAAATACCTCGGACTTAGCTAATAGGTTCAGTATGGTGCTTTTGCCCACGTTGGTATAGCCCACCAAGGCGATCCGTACGAGTTGTTCCCGATTTTTGCGCCGAGTTACATTTTGTTTATCGATTTCGTCCAGCTTAGTTTTGAGGAAACTTATGCGGTCGTTAACAATCCTACGGTCGGTCTCAAGCTCTTTTTCACCGGGGCCACGCATACCTACACCGCCTTTTTGTTTACTAAGGTGAGACCACATGCGCGTTAGACGTGGCAGGAGGTACTGGTATTGGGCTAGTTCGACCTGTGTTTTAGCTTGGGCCGATTGTGCCCGTTGGCTGAATATATTTAGGATAAGAAGGCTGCGATCCAAGATTTTGATCTTCAGCTCTGCCTCCAAGAACCGTACCTGGGCAGGTGTGAGGTCATCATCAAAAACAACCATGTCAACGCCAGAGGCCTCGACCATTTGTTTGAGGTCTTCCAGTTTGCCTTTACCGAGGTAGCTACGGCGTTCTGGCCGTTCTAGGTTTTGGGTGATGCGACCAATGGTTACGATGCCAGAAGTTTGGGCCAAAAACTCCAGTTCGTTGAGGTACTCCTCTGTTTGCGCCATGGTCTGCCTTTGAGGGCTCACTGCTACGAGTATGGCGCGTTCGGGGATACCTGCGGTGGAGAATAGCTTCTTTTCTATCATTGTATACTTGGGGAGCGGTATAAATGCTGCTAGCCTACAAAGGTAGGATGTTTGGGTCGCATCCTAATGCCAACATCACAATAGCCGTACCAGACCTTTGGATAGATTGGTCTACTTTTGCATTCATTTCCTAAGCTTGCCTGGTCCGTCGTTGTACAATGATCAAAGGGCCATTTTAGTTGAAACCAAGACCAGCCCACAGCACCTTATGTCCGAACGGTATCTCGATGTCCAAGAGTTTACGTATGACCTACCAGATAAACGCATTGCTCGTTATCCTGTTGCTGAGCGTGATGCTAGTAAGTTATTGATCTATAGTAAGGGCCAAATTGCAGAGAAAACTTTCAGGTCCTTGCCAGATGTATTGCCAGAAAATAGCCACTTGGTGTTCAACAACACAAAGGTGATTGCAGCCAGGCTTCTGCTTTCAGACGGACTGGATCTTAAAGCTGAGGTGTTTCTGCTGGAGCCAGCCCAGACCGAGGGATCCCTAGAGCAGGTAATGACCAAACAAGGCAATACTATTTGGCATTGTATGGTGGGTGGCCTCAAGAAATGGCGTAAGGTCAACAAGACGCTCATATCAACTGCCATTGCAACGCCCACGTCAGAGGATGATTTTTCAGGCGAAATCACCTTGAGCGCTACATTGTTGCCGGACAGCATCGAACCTTCAGTGCAACTGTCTTGGCTTCCGGCCCACTTGCCATTTGGTAAGGTTCTGTCTGTCATCGGGAATATCCCATTGCCTCCTTATCTCAAACGACAGGCAGATAAGCTAGATGCTGTGACCTACCAGACGGTTTATGCCAAACACGAAGGTGCCGTTGCTGCCCCAACTGCTGGTTTGCACTTTACTGACCGGGTATTAACCGATCTCAAAACTAAAGGACACCAGCGATCAGAGGTTACACTCCATGTGTCAGCTGGTACCTTTGCCCCAATCAAAACCGCCAATGCCCTTAGCCACGCGATGCATCGTGAGCTAGTAATAGTGCAGCTAGAGACCTTACGGACCCTGTCGATCGCAACTGGACCTATCATCCCGGTTGGTACTACCAGCATGCGGACCTTAGAGTCGCTCTACTGGTTTGGGGTTCAGGTCATGATAGGGCAAGGTCCTGAGCAGCCTGGTGTTTTTGTGGTTGATCAGCATTTTGCCTACAGCCTAAGAGCCGATACCCTACCTGATTTCAAGACTAGCTACGAAGCCCTAGTTGTTTATGCGACCGACTTCGGACTAAGCCAGATAGTCGGTCAAACAGAAATCTATATTTACCCTGGCTATCAGCTAAAGGTGTGTAGGGGCATCGTAACGAATTTTCATCAACCTGGCAGTACGTTAATGTTGCTGATCGCGGCCCTCGTAGGAGACAATTGGCGTCAGATTTATGACTATGCCCTCCGGAATGATTTTCGGTTTCTAAGCTATGGTGATAGTAGTCTTCTCCTTGCAGAATAAGGCATTTTTAGTGACCTAATTTGGCTTACAAACACGCTTGGCCATTAGCCACTAACACCGTTGTTCCGATTGTTGATAAACAACAAGACCAAAAAACCTAAGACCATAACTCCGATGGCCCAGTTGCCATAAGTCTTCCACACTTTATTTCTGTCTAGGCTTTTAAGCCAGTTATTTCGTTCCTTGAGATCAGCATAAAATGGGTCAGTGGTGCCACCATAAGCATCGGTTGGTTCATGACTAGCCCCTTCTACCTTGATTCTGGTGCTACTTACCAAGGTGTCGTACCGATTGGTCATGGTATTAAAGAATACCCATTGGAAACCCTCGCCAAGATTGTAGATACCTGGTTCTTGTGGGATGATGTTGTAGATATAGGTTCGCTCGCCAGTTACCTTGCCTAGGCTGCGATAGATGTTCTGGACGCTGCTGGGTTTGTAAATATCAAAGGGGATCCCTGGGGGCACTTCGGGAGGTTTAATGGCGGTGATGTTGCCTTCTCCCCTAATACTGAACTTGTAGGTGAAACTTTTGCCGGTCCGCTGGCGGGTTTTGTTCACAAACTCAGCAAGGCGAAAGGCCCCTACGGGTACAAGTCCTTTAAGCGGGTGGTCAGGCAGGTCCTGAACAGCAATTTTAAGCGGCTGTGTGGCATAGATCCGAAAGTCACGCTTGTTATTTTCGTCGATGGTATAGGCTTGGGTGTTGCTAAGCATCTTGAGGCTGACTGGCGCAAACGTGATGGGCTCGGAATTTAGGGGGAAGTAGGTGGCTTGGTAAATCTTGAACTGACTATAACGCCTGCCTTTAATCTTAACAGGGATTTCCTGAATCTCGGTAATGCCAAAGTCCTCCTCCCAACAGTTAGCCGGTTTAAGGTCTTGAGCCATTGCCTGAAGCTGCTCTGCAACGTTATAGAAATCAAGCTCTTGGGTGTTATTGTCTGCTACATAAAGGGCCAAGGTGGTCGTGAACCCCTGTCCAACATACACCTTATTGCGGTCGGAACTTAGGGCAAAAAAAACGTTGCCTCTAGGTTCCAGATTGTCGATTTCGTCGGTAGTAGTTTGTGGGATGCTACCCGCTTGTGCATCATTGATCGACGGGACGGCCCCAGTACCATCGCTAACCGTGAGCTGCGTGCCGGGGCTGGGGATCAGTTTGCCGTTGGCCTTGAGTTTGAAGGGAGGCAACGAATAGATACCCGGCTTTTGCGGACTATAGAACTGGATGAAACTATAGACGGTTGTGTTCTCTCCGTCAGCGTTTTGGGTATAGGTATTGTTGCTGGTCCCGGCCTTGATAAAGCCAGGGATGTCAGGAAACGCACCGTATTGCTCGAGGGCCACAGTATTGCACTGCAACGTGATGCTGAACTTGTCCCCCATGGTCAACATTGAGCTCCCTAATTTTATAGTCACCTCTTGGGCGATTACCGTATTAAATGAGAGCAAAGTGACAAAAAATGTCCAGAAAATGCGGTGCATCGGCACGGCAATTGCTTGATTATCTTGTCTGGCTATCATTCTTGGTTGCTTAGATCCGATTTCCACTGATTGTTTTACCTATTAACACCCGACGACTATGCTTACCTACGTAAAGGAGATTTTACAAAAGGTCAGCTTTGACCCCAAGTTATTCGAAAAAGAGCTGCGCAAAGCGATAAAAGCGCTTTCTCCCAACGAAATAACTGAGTTCAGGGCATGGTGCTACGCACGCTTTAGTGCGGCCTACCACCACATTCTGGACCAGACCTTTGGTCAACAACTGGCCTACTAGTAGGACCATAGGCAATTATTGCCTATGACAATGGGCAGCCTAAAGATACTTATTCGTATTGGTAGGCTGCTCATTTTTTGATTTTAAGAGCCTGTGAGTAGTCTGTTTTGGTTTGGTTCTGGGATCTGACAGCTGCCTTGCTTATGTTGTCCTCAAGCTTATGGAATCCTGCTCGTTGTACTGCCGACTGGCCTTTGCGCGGACCAAAAACTTGATCAAACACCTCCTTAGTAAACTCCCGAAATCCAGAGTTATGTAAGGCCTTAAGGCTATCATTAGGGGCAAATCGAGGCTCCTGATGC
Organism: Cytophagaceae bacterium; assembly: GCA_027490155.1. GTDB lineage: Bacteria > Bacteroidota > Bacteroidia > Cytophagales > Flexibacteraceae > CANHWS01. The sequence goes on from JAIXYP010000005.1 coordinate 252,693, forward strand.
GGATTGCTAAATCGGTTCCAGGGGCATACATCTTGGCAAATATCACAGCCGAACGCCCATCCCTCAAGTTGACCTGACCATTGATCGGCCATGGCCTCCTTGAGCTCGATTGTCAAGTAACTAATACATCGGCTACCATCAACAACGTAAGGCTCGGTAATCGCATCCGTTGGGCAGGCATCAATGCATCGGGTACAGGTGCCACAAAAATCCTTGATTGGGCCATCTGGCATGAGATCCAGATCCGAAATCAGCTCAGCAATAAAATAGAAACTGCCTCCCTGTTTGTTGATTAGGTTCGTATGCTTGCCTACCCAACCTAGCCCGGCTTTGGCTGCCCAGACCTTGTCCATCACTGGCGCGCTATCGACAAATATCCGACCATTGACCTCTCCAACTTGGTCCTTGATCATTAGTAGCAGCTCATGCAGCTTGTCCTTGATGACAGTATGGTAGTCTTCACCATATGCGTATTTGCTGATTCTAATGCCTTGGTCAGGAAGGGGAGACTCAGGATAGTAGTTATACAGGAACGATACGACAGACTTTGCTCCATCGACCAGTAACCTTGGGTCTAGTCGTTTGTCAAAATAATTGGCCATATAGGCCATTTTGCCATGATAATTCTGGGCCAACCACCTGTCAAGCCGAGGGGCTTCTGTCTCTAGGAATTCAGCTTTGCTAATTCCGCAAAAGTCAAATCCAATGGCTTTGGCAGCAGCCTTTATGATGGCCGCATTACGTTCGGCCACTAAGGTTTGATGATTGACCATTGACTTTGGCTCAGTAGCCCTAAAGCACTAGTTGACAATCATTTCGGGGATTTCACCATCAACGATTAGTTTACCTTCTGTAGCGGCAATGATATCCTCAACGCTGACGCCTGGGGCACGCTCTAACAGCCTAAAACCACCCTCTGGCAAGACATCTAGGACTGCCATATCACTCACGATCTTCTTGACACAACCTAGGCCAGTGATCGGCAAGCTGCAGGACTTGAGTAGTTTGGATTTGCCGTCTTTGCTCTTGTGCTGCATGGCAACGATAATATTGTCCGCACTAGCGACTAAGTCCATGGCTCCACCCATGCCTTTGACCATTTTGCCTGGCACTTTCCAGTTAGCTATGTCGCCATTTTCGGATACCTCCATTGCCCCAAGGACTGTGAGGTTAACATGTCCACCCCGGATCATCCCGAAGCTTTCAGCAGACGAAAACAACGAGGATCCGTCCTGCATCGTAACAGTTTGTTTGCCAGCATTGATTAGGTCAGCATCTACCTCATCCTCAGTTGGGAAGGGACCAATGCCGAGCAGCCCATTTTCGGATTGCAGCACGATATTGAGCCCTTCCGGCACATAGTTGGCCACCAAGGTAGGTATACCTATGCCAAGGTTTACATAGAATCCGTCTTGCAGTTCTTGGGCAATACGTTTGGCAATGGCGTGTTTGTCAAGCATGGATGTTTGATGATCGGGGTTTGGTGTAGGTGATTTTGTTTGCCAATCCGATAGCAACATATAGGTTTGTTTTCGGATTGGCTGAGTTGGCTTAAGCTATATTAGGCAGCCGGCGCATTTTCTGGTTTGGAGTCATCGGGTCCGTTAAATGCTCCTTTACTGAACTTGTTGGCCCAGATCACCCAGAAGATGAATATAACGATATAGACCACGAGCTGGAATGTGTACTTGTGGTGGAAGTCGCTTACAGACTTGTCATACCGAACGATAACCTCTGACAACAGAGCTATCCTGATAATATTGACCCAATAGATGGCAAAGACACCTAGCGGTACGTACCATAATTTGGAACGGAATGGGCCAGGAAAGGCAATTATGAAGGCCGCAAAGAGATACATCAGCACAAGACCGTTGCATCCGTTTTCGATCACAACATAGGGCCTGTTGTTGATGTAAATATACCACTGAAATGTTCCAACAGCGTTGGGAACACCAACAGAACGAGCATCAGTGCCATAAGACCTCATAACTGCACTACCTACCTTAGAGATATTTTCGGTCAGGACGTTATTAACTGCATCCGAAGCACCGTCAAACGTGGAGGCCCCAAAAGCCATCCAGATAAGGTAAAAGGAAAGCGCTTTGGCCAAAAACTTGGTTAGCGGGGTTTGTTTGTGCCAATAGGCTAGAATATCGTTCATGATTTGGCCAGTGTATCAGGATCGGCATGCAGACGACAACACGTCATCCATCCGGAGTTGAAGTGGTAAACATACAAAACCCTAATCAATGTTGCCGCACCAATGTCGGCTACTTGACTAGGGTTAATGTTGGGATAATGTTAGGACATCATGCCCTAATGGACTATCGTAGTACTTATTGGGCAATAGCCACACCGCTGGCGGTAAACTCGAGGTATCGCTCAGGCTTAGTAATGGCGGCAATCTCTGCTTTCGATTTACCTTCTTCCTTTGCTTCCTTCTTGAGGTCGGCTACTGAGTTGACCACCCAATGGCTGATGCCGTCGGCAACTAAGGTTTTGCCCTCGAGGCCAGATGTTGGTACGAAGAATTTGTAGCCTTTGAACCTCATAGTTAGCTGCTCGTTGTTTGGTGCCTTTATGCTGACCCAGCAGCCTTTGTTGGCACAACTCTCAATAATTTCGCCTGTGATGCGAGTCTGGAGGGTATCCTCGTCCTTCTGACCTTCGGTCTTTGACAGGAGATCGGCCGTGGAGATGGCATCGTTGGTTGCGATGCTGTCACCATAGTACTCATACTTTACAGCAATAGGCTCAGGCATGGTGGCAGCAGCCGAAGTTGCCGAGTCAAGCTTGGTTTCGCCAGCTGGCTCTTGCTTGGCACAAGACATAATAGTGGCCGCAATCGCGATGGCCAGTAGAGATTGTTTGATCATGGTCGGGATGCCCGTGGGCGCTTAAAAAAGTTTGAGGTAGACTAGGTAGTTAAAAATGGTTTCCTAGTGGGTTTATGGGAACTTAGGGTACTTGCTAAAGTCTGGTTTACGTTTCTCTAGGAAAGCGTTTTTCCCTTCTTTGGCCTCGTCGCTTAGGTAGTAGAGTAGGGTGGCGTTACCGGCTAACTCCTGGATACCGGCTTGTCCATCGAGCTCAGCATTGAAAGAGCTCTTGAGCATCCGCAGCGCCAATGGGCTTTTTTCGAGGATTTTATTGCACCAGTCGATGGTGGCGTCCTCTAGCATCTCCAGCGGAACTACTTTGTTAACAAGACCCATGTCAAGAGCTTCTTGAGCGTTGTATTGGTCACACAGGAACCAGATCTCGCGAGCTTTTTTCTGGCCAACAATGCGGGCAAGGTAACTGCTACCAAATCCGCCATCAAAGCTGCCGACATTGGGGCCTGTTTGGCCGAATCGGGCATTTTCCGCAGCAATTGTCAGGTCACAAACTACATGGAGTACATGGCCACCGCCAATGGCCCAGCCAGCCACCATCGCAATTACTGGTTTATGGATGGTCCGGATCTGGCGTTGGAGGTCCAGAACATTAAGTCTAGGTACAGTATCCTGACCGATATATCCACCATGGCCACGGACACTTTGGTCTCCACCACTGCAAAAAGCTTTGCCACCTTCGCCTGTCAGGATGATGACACCGACTCTTTCGTCTTCACGAGCCATTTCCATCGCGATGATCATCTCACGGACTGTCAGCGGGGTAAATGCGTTGTGGACATGCGGGCGATTGATGCTTATCTTGGCAATGCCATTGTAGTAACTAAACTTGATTTCTTCGAAGTCCCTGATGGTTTCCCACTGGTATCTGCTTTCCATATCTTGGTGCTATCTTTATTTGCCTCTGTCCCAATACATTTTGTGGCTGCTGTATTACCAGCAAACAGAGGGCGGTCACCAAACGAAACCACGCATGTAGTCTGATTGTTGATCGCCCTGCAAATAAACGAAATAATGTGGGTAATGGGCCAGTTCTAGCTTAGTTTGGCCACAGCCTGGATCTTAAATTATGCATAATTCACTGGGCTTATACTTGGTTACTTTGCCTTTGGCGACATGACGTATACCGACTTGACGTCAATCTTTTCGGCTATTTTCATCATCACGACGCTAGGCCGTTCGATCTTGTGATCTTCAAGCACTACATCAAAGTTACTGCGGAGGGTTAGTTTGCCCTTGGCGACCTCTAGGGTACCAGTTAGGGTACGTTCCTTAGTCACGCCATGCATCGTGAGAGTTCCTTTGGCGTTGACGGTGTAGGAACCATCCTTGACATAATCCACCTTCTCGACGATTTTGCCCTTGAAGACACCTTCTGGATACTTTTCGGACTCCATGTAGTTTTCGTTGAAGTGGTCTTCCATCAAGCCATTAGGGAACTTGAAAGACTTCATCGGGATTTTGACCAATACGTCTCCCGTGGCAATATTGATGGCAGCTTGTGCGGTTTTGCTAACAGCACTAATGTCCTCAAGTGGTGTTTTACTGAAGAATGAAATCTCACCTGCTGAGGTAAGATAGACTTGGGATTGGGCTGAAGTCGAACCCAAAAGTACGGTCAGGATTAGCAGACCAAGCAACGAGAAGTAGTTTTTCATAGATGATAGGATACTGGTTTTTTACGAAGTCAAGTAGGCAGAGGTAAGATTTTTGGAGCAGTCTTTAATCAGGTTCCTTGACACAATTTAGGAAAATTAGTAACTGCAATCCTAATGCTGAGGTCTAACGATAACAACCTTAACAAAAAAGGGTGCCCATCCTGCTGATGAGCACCCTCTGACTAATGAGTGGGCCTAGCCTTGGTGATTTAGTCCAACTTATTTCTGACCACCCGTGACCTTGTAGGCAACGACACGGTTACCAAAGAAGGTAGGCACTAAAACCAAGTTCCTGACCTCATCATAACCGATGTCGGCAGTATTGTCCTTTGCCTCTTCGGTATCCAACAATAGTTCGACTTGACTAGGTTTTTTTTCAGTCGGTTTGCGACCAGTGATGCCATAAATCTTGCCATGCCAACGGCTGACCAAGAAGTGGTCTTTGGTTTGAGGTAGGTTAACGATACCGTCGCCACCTTCTATTGTCAGGCTAAGTGGCTGCTCGGTTGTTTTTTTGCCATCGTAAGAGGTTAGATAGAGTTTGCCAGTGGCCATATCGATTACTTGTAGGCCATCTGGGCGTACTAGCAGACCATTAGGTTTAGTAAAGGTGCCAGCAGCGACCAAGGTTGTGACGGTTTTACCAACCACCCTATGTATAATCGACGTCTCCATGTCCGATACATAGACGTTGCCTTTTTTGTCAACAGCAACGTCGTTCAGGAATTTTGCGCCTTCTACCATGATATAGGCAGTTCGTTTGCCGTTCATGATATCAAAAATTGCTATATGGTCGATGTCCGAAACGTAAAGGGAGTTTCCACTTATGCCCATTCCTTTAGGGGCTGAAACCCCACGACCCCAATAGCGATTAACAATTGTACCTGTTGGGCTAATGACACTAATGAAACCATTGCTATCCTTGTCAGTAGGCTTGCCGTTGATGCAGGATACAAAATAGCGACTCCCATTCGGGTCGGCTAGCACAGACTCGCAGGTTGTAAGGTCTTTGTCGGTTTCCCAAGCTTTTTCGAGTTTGAGGCCTTGGGCATTAGCCACAATGGTCAGCAGGCTGATGCCAAAAGCAAAAGCGGCTGGTACAATAAATTTGGGGGTTAGAGACATAAATATGGTTAGGAGTGAACTTGTTTAGTGGATATACAGAAACGTCTCAGAACAGGACGTTTAGGCTTAAGGCTTAAACCAAGAATACATAGTGCCTGACTGCTCCACAAAACTAACACCTTATTAGCGCTGATTGTTCGGTACACATGCCTACACGATATTTTCGTGGTTTGAAATTGTAAAGGCAACAATGTTAGTGCTACCTTGGCCTGCAGAAACTTATGAAGCCGATTTTTGAAAAAAACGCGACGGTATATACAGGCATAGCTCCTGGCCGTCTTGACGTGATGGGTGGCATCGCTGACTACAGTGGCAGCTTGGTGTTACAAATGCCAATAAGCCAAACCACGAAAGTCCAGGTCGCCATCAGGCATGATGGGATGTTTTCGTTGCATAGTGATAGCAATGATGAGCGGGTCCATCATTACCAGATCCACCTCAGTGATATTACGCCTACGGGCAATGTTGACTACATAGAGGCCCGCAACGCCATAAAGGCTGTTGCTGGGGGCCACTGGGCGATCTATTGCCTTGGTGCCTTTTTGGTGCTGGCCAAAGAATGTGGTATCAAACTTACTGGTGCTGATGTCAAGATCACAGGTAAAGTGCCCCTCGGCAAAGGAGTAAGCAGCAGTGCCGCCCTCGAAATGGCGACACTTAAGGCTTTAGCCGAGGCATACCAACTCACTTTCGAAGGTACGGAGCTCGCGAGACTTGGCCAACTAGCCGAAAATAGGGTAGTGGGTGCTCCTTGTGGGCTAATGGATCAGCTTGCAAGCTACCATGGGAAACATGGGACACTATTACCGATCACTTGCCAACCAGACATACTTCATCCTTTGTTGGCATTGCCAAAAGGTGTGCATCTCGTCGGCATTGATAGTGGTGTGCGGCATAGCGTAGGTGGCGCCAGCTATGGCGACGTCCGGACAGCAGCCTTTATGGGCTACAGCATTATTGCGCAGTTGCTCGAAACAAAGGTTGAGGTCCTGGAGGCATTTCGCGCCACAGGAGATTCCAGCAAACTACCATATGGTGGTTACTTAGCTAATATCTCGCCATCAGACTACGAAATGCGCTACCGATCTGCCTTGCCAGATCGGATCTACGGTCGGGACTTCATTGCTCGCTACAAGGTCTCGACGGATACCGTTACAACCATCGACCCTGCCAAGGAATACCGCGTCAAGGTGGCTACCCGCCATCCGATTTACGAAAACTACCGCACCAGCCTTTACCGGATGTTGCTAGAGCGACTTTCGGGTGAGGCTGCTGACCGTAAAACAATCTTATGGCAACTCGGTGAGCTGATGTACCTCTGTCATGCAAGTTATAATGCGTGTCACCTAGGTAGCAGTGCCACCGACGAGTTGGTGGAGCGCGTCAAAATCAGGCAGAAAAAAGGGCATGGGGTTTATGGTGCCAAAATCACGGGTGGCGGCAGCGGTGGCACAGTCGTAGTTCTTTGTGATGGCGATCTTGGGCTCGAAACTGCGCATAACATCGCCAAAAGCTATGGCAACGAGCGCGCCATGGACCTTGTTTTCTTTGACTAGCGATTGCCAAAACCTGCTAAGAGCGATACTGATATGTTGTTTGCCGAAATCCCTGGTTTTGAGTCCCTAAAGGTAGTGCTGACGCAGGCTGCGACTAGTGGCCATATTGCCCATGCGCAGTTGTTCGCTGGCCAGCCTGGTTCTGCAGCCTTGCCCTTGGCCTTGGCCTACACCACTTACATTAACTGCACCGACAGGACTGATACTGATAGTTGTGGCAAATGCCCTAGCTGCGTTAAGTATGGCAAATTAGCGCACCCAGATCTAAACTTTGTATTCCCAGTAGCCACTAGTAAGGAGGTATCTGAGGCACCCTCTTCTGCTTCTTACATCAAACAGTTTCGGCAATTTGTACAGGATCAGCCATTTGGTGGGCCACAAGAGTGGGGGGCTTTCTTTGGGGCCGAAAACAAACAGCTCAACATTTCGGTGGGCGAGGCACGATACATAATAAGCACCTTGTCCCTAAAGCCCTACGAGGCCAAATGGAAAGTGATGCTGATCTGGCTACCTGAGTTTATGAACCTCGGTGCGGCTAACGCGATCCTGAAAGTCCTGGAGGAGCCAACACCAGATACCTTGTTTATCTTGGTTTCTGAGTCGATCGAGAAACTACTACCCACGATCCTGTCTCGGGTCCAGATGATCAGGGTGCCCCCGTTCGAAAACGATCAGGTGGAGCAGTTCCTGATAAACCATGCTGGGGTACCAGCCCTTGAGGCAAGGACGATTGCGATGCTTTCGGGCGGGTCATTGTCTGAGGCACGCAGGCTGATGCAGGAGGATACGAGCATTTATTATGAGTTATTCACTAGCTGGATGCGATCTTGTTATGCCCACAAGTACCCAGAGCTGCTACAGCAGACTGAGCTATTTGGCAAACTGGGTCGTGAGGGGCAGAAAGGGTTTTTCCAGTATGCTCTTTCGATGTTGCGTGAATCACTCTTGTCCCACGAAGGCGCCCATGACTTAGTCAAACTGCCTGAGCAGGAACTAGGCTTCGTGCGCAAGTTTTCGGCATTTATCCATACAGATAATATGCCTGATATCCTTGATCATTTAGGTACTGCTTGGATGCACATCGAGCGAAATGCCAATGCCAAAATCGTGTTCTTCGACACCAGCCTCTACCTATGCCAGTTACTCCGGTTGCCTGCGCCCAATTATGCAGAGGCTTAGACGATCTTCATACAGTCCCTGCTAATATTCGGTATTTTAAGCCAACTTTGTCCCTTTATTAATCGGACTAATTTTCATATCCGTCACATGGATTATACCCTGTCCAACGACCATTTGGTTGTCGGAATCAAACGCAAAGGAGCCGAGCTCTGTAGCATCAAAAAGGCTGGCTCTTCAGGCCAGTCTTTCGAGTACATTTGGCAGGCAGAACCTGCTGTCTGGGCGCGACATGCCCCGATTTTGTTCCCGATAGTGGGCAAGCTCCGAAAGAACGCCTACACCTGGCAGGAAAAAGAGTACTACCTCCCGCAACATGGATTTGCTAGGGATATGGATTTTGAGCTCCTGAGCCAAACGGAGACCGAAGCTAGCTTTAGACTAGTTGCTAGCCCAGCATCCCAAACCAACTACCCCTTTGATTTTGAACTGATTATCGGCTACCAATTAGAGGGAGATAAAGTCCAGATCAGCTGGCAGGTTAATAACCTAGGCCAAGGACCGATGCCGTTTAGTATTGGCGCCCACCCAGGCTTCAATATCAATGTACACGACGGAGAGACAATCGAGGACTATTCGCTAACGTTTGATAAGCCAGAACGGGTTCCGAGCTATCAGTTGGATGCTGGCTTAGTCGCTGGAGTGGCCGAGCGGCATTTTCTGAACCGTGATACCATTTTGTCCCTGAACCCAACCATGTTTGACAATGATGCCATCATCTTGCCTGGTTTGGCATCTGACTTGGTAACCTTGACCAATAAAAAAGGGGATTACCGCCTCAGCATCAGCATCGACGGATTCGACTACCTAGGGCTCTGGAGCAAACCTGGCCAGCCATTTATCTGCATCGAGCCTTGGCTTGGTATAGCAGATAGCACAGTCGGTGTGCAGGATATCAGCAAAAAACTGGGCATAAGGATGCTAGAGCCAGCCGCCACCTTCAGCAAAACCTATTTTATCCAGATTGGCTAAGGCAATCAGGAAATATGACGAAGGTCAATCGACCTTATTGGCAACCGAGGTTAACTTACTTCGGCTGTTTTGTTCTGTCATTAAGTTTACGAGCATTTTCGTGCTGTTGGTTTCTGCATTTCCAAATGTAAATGCACAACCGGGTAATCGAAGGATGGTTCAGGCCGTTAACGATGCCGAAAAGATGATGAACCAACGGATGTATCAGGAGGCCAAGGTTATCTTGACTGACGTCCTGAAGGTAGACACCTCAATGGCCAAACCGTTTGTCCTATTGGGTAACATCGCTTATCTGGACCAGCAGTTTGGCAAGGCCATTGAGTTGTATCGGCGCTATTTGGCCAAAACAGCCCATCAAAGTCCGAAGGCTTATGACGTGATACTGCGCCTCTGCAACCTAGAGTTTGAGGCTGGGAACTATGACGAGGCAATGCGGATCTGCAATACCTTGGCTCCTGACAGTGTCACCAGGCCAGAGTTTACTTTGGCCCGATTCACTGAGCTGCGCAAATGTCGATGGGCTATCAAGGCTATCAAAATACCCAATGGGCAGGCCCCCGAATTAATGGGACCACCACTCAATAGTTTACCCTTACAATATCTGCCTAGCCTCAGCCCAGACGAACAACAATTTTACTTCACTGGCCGCACTGGCCAAAGAGGCAGCAGTGATGAGGATCTCTATGTGGTCGATAGGCTACCGAATGGGTGGTCTGCACCAAAAGGAATCTCCACGGAGGTTAACTCGCCCTACAACGAAGGAGCCTGTACCATTTCAGGAGATGGTAATACCCTGATCTTTAGTGTATGCGAAAGCCCGCTATCCCGTACGGGATGTGACTTGTTCATGTCTCGCCGCAACCCAGATGGTAGCTGGGGGCGTCCGATCAATATGGATGTTGTCAATAGCAGATACTGGGACAGTCAGCCAAGTCTCAATGCTGATGGCTCTGAGCTGTTCTTTGCTTCTGCTAGGCCAGGCGGAGTTGGCAAAATTGATATTTGGGTCAGTCGGCTTAGCCCAGAAGGTCTTTGGCAAGCACCTACGAATCTAGGTCCTGTCATCAATAGCTCAGAGGATGAAGGCGGGCCACACCTGCATGCCAATGGCAAGAGTTTGTTTTTTGCGAGCAAAGGCCATATCGGATTAGGGGGGTATGACATCTTCGTTGCCGAGCGCGACCCGAATGGTATTTGGGCTTCCCCGCTCAACCTAGGCACGCCACTAAATACCCAGCACCACGAAAGTGCCATTTTTGTCACTGCCAAAGGTATGGAGGGCTATTTAACAAGGGACACGAAAGACCCTCCAACTAGCCACCTTTGGCAATGGAAGGTTCCTGCTTGGCTAACGAGTAAAGTGGCCTGTACAGTCCTGAAGGGGAAAGTCGTTAGCGCTGTAGACGGCAAGCCGATAGAGGCAGAGGTAGCAGCTAGTCCACCAGACGCCAAAGGACAGGTCTATAACGTGATGAGCAATCCGTTAACGGGTAAGTTTACCTTGGTCCTGCCTGCAACCAAGACTTACGAGCTCCATATAGGCGCCAAAGGGTATATGTTCCAGAGTTGGCAGACCAATGGGCTAGAGCGCAGTTTGCCTGAAAAGACCATCCCACTGCAGCCCATCAAAGCGGCCACTGCCACAGTCTTGGCGCATATCTATTTCCCTACCAATGGATATACCCTATTGCCAGAGTCGGAAGCAGAGTTAAGGTATTTGTCGAAATTTCTAAAAACGAACTCACGCACCAAAGTCAACATTGAAGGTCATACTGATGATGTAGGCAACGCAGCAGATAACCTCAGCCTTAGTCAAAAACGGGCCCAAACCGTAGTAGACTATCTCAAAGCGCATGATATTTTTGAAACAAGGTTGACAGCAGTTGGTTATGGCAAAAGCAAGCCAGTTGTCCCTAATACCAACGAAAAGAACCGAGCCAAAAACAGGCGGATCAATATGCAGATTACCCCGTTCTGATAAACTAGCTTAACATTCCATCCATTGCCCCTCAAACCCGCACCAAAATGAACAACTTCCTCAAAACCATTGTCTTGGTTCCGATATTCGGATTGCTTTTGGCAAATGGCACAAATTTATTGGCCCAGCCCAAACAGGACCCGAAGGCCGTGAACAGCCAACAGGTAAGCACCAAATCTGACAGTATGGTGGTCGTGACTAGCCACACCATCAGCATTGCAGGTAAACAGATCAGTTATAAGGCAAAGGCCGGCTATATGTTAATGAAGGAGGAGTATGGTAAACCGAAGGCTAAGGTGTTTTATATCGCCTACACGCTAGACGGGGTAGCTGACCTAGCAAAACGACCGATTACCTATTGTTTCAATGGCGGACCTGGCAGCAGCAGCGTTTGGCTACACATGGGGACAATCGGCCCACGCCGCATCTTGATGAAGGACGATGGAACCCCGACGGCCGTTCCTTACCAGTTGGTTGACAACGAATACTCTTGGCTAGATGCTACGGATTTGGTCTTTATTGACCCGGTCAGCACTGGCTACTCCCAACCTATAGAGGGCGTTAATAAGGGAGACTTCCACGGCTATAATGAGGACATCACCTCCGTTGGAGACTTTATCCGTCAGCATTGTAGCAACAATTTACGTTGGGCTTCTCCTAAGTACCTAGCTGGCGAAAGCTATGGTACCACACGTGCCGCAGGCCTTAGCGGCTACCTGCAAGATCGGTATGGGATGTATCTCAACGGGATCGTGCTTGTGAGTGCCGTGCTCAATTTCCAGACCTTATCTTTTGAACCAGGGAACGAGCTGCCATACCAATTGTTCCTGCCAACGTATGCAGCCACGGCCTGGTACCACAAAAAACTTGGCAGTCAGTTCTCAGATCTACCGTCACTTTTGCCACAGGTCCAGCAATTTGCTATGGGTGACTATGCCACCTATTTGCTGAAGGGTGATAACGCCACCGAACTAGAGCACAATGCCATTGCGACCAAATTGGCTACTTACACAGGCCTAACCACCCAGTACTTGCGCCAGACCAACAACAGGATCAAGATTTTCAGGTTCACGAAGGAGCTATTACGCACCTCAGGACAAACGATTGGTCGGTTTGATAGCCGTATCAAGGCCACAGATGTGGACAATGCTGGTGAGACTTACGAGTTTGACCCTAGTTTCAACTATGCAACTTTTGGCCCTTATGCTCAGGCCATCAACGACTACTTGGGCCGCGAGCTCAAATTCAAATCCGACCTACCCTACGAGCTCTTGACGGGCAAGGTGCAGCCCTGGAACTACAATAACGTCCAGAACAGGTACTTAAACGTTTCCGAAACTCTGAGGTCAGCCTTGGTCAAAAATCCTAGCCTCAAGGTATATGTCGGAAATGGGTATTATGATCTGGCAACGCCCTATTTCGCTACAGAGTATACCTTCAGTCACATCTTCCTGCCACCAGCACAGCGGAACAACATTAAGTTTGGCTATTACCAAGGTGGCCACATGATGTACACTGTCAAGGACGAATTGATCAAACTCAAAAAAGAGGTAGGCGCTTGGTACCAAGGTCAATAAACTGACCTACCATCTGGCACAAGCCTAACAAAGGACTTTTAGCTATACAATCCGACGTTCTTATGTTTGACACACCGATCCTGATGCTGGTTTTTAATCGGCCAGAGACTACGCAAGAGGTCTTTGAGGCGGTGCGTAAGGTGCGCCCTAGACACCTCTATGTGGCGGCAGATGGCCCACGGGCAAGTCGAACGGATGAAGTTAGGTTATGCACAGAGGTTAGGGCCATTTTCGACTTAGTGGACTGGCCTTGCACCGTAGTAAGGCTGTTTAGGGATGAAAATCTTGGTTGCCGCAATGCAGTCTCAAGTGGGATTTCTTGGTTCTTTGAGCATGTAGAAGCTGGGATCATTTTAGAAGATGACTGTCTACCTGCTCCTGATTTTTTTCCTTACATGGCCGAGCTCCTAATTCGTTATCAAGATGACGAACGGGTTATGCACATTAGTGGAAACAACTTTCTGAACAATGGACGTCATAATACCTTGCAGGCGAGTTACTACGCTGGGCGTATATCACACATTTGGGGATGGGGTACTTGGCGCCGAGCATGGAAACACTATAGTGTTGATGTCCCAAACCTTAGACAGTATTTAGATGGGACTAAACGCTTTCCATTCAGGAGTAAACTAGAGCGGCAGAGTTTTTGGCCCTTGTTCTTAGAAGTGGGCCAGAATGGAAAAGACACTTGGGACTTCCAGTGGCTTTTTGCCGTCTTGGAGCATAATGGACTTTGCCTCCATCCGGCTGTTAACCTAGTTAGTAATATAGGTTATGGTGTGGCAGGTACGCATGCACAAGACGAGACACATTTCTTGGCTAGGCTACCGACATACAGGTTGCCAATGCCTCTTCGTCACCCTGAAGTTTTGAAGCTGGACATTGCCGCTGACGATCATGTCCTAAAATTCGTATTCTACAAGACAGGACTTGACAGGTTCAAATACCAACTAAAAACCAAGCTCAAAATGCTGTTTTAGCTTCGATCACTTTACTTTTGCATTAGTTTACCGTTACTTTTCACCTCCTAGAAAGCCTTGGCCTTACCGATCAAATCGACCCCAGATGGACACAAGTACCTCAACCTCGGTTGTGGCAACCATTACCATTTGGCATGGAACAATCTGGATTTCGGAGCTAGAGGTACTGAGGTCATAGGTCATAACCTATTGCAAGGGGTTCCGTTTGCTGACAATACCTTCGATGCGGTTTACCACTCGCATGTGCTAGAACATTTTGTCGCAGAAGATGGTCAACGATTTATGTCCGAAAGCTATCGTGTGCTGAAGCCTGGTGGTGTTTTGCGTGTTGCGGTGCCGGATCTGGAGCAAATCGTTCAGGTCTATCTACAGAACCTAGACGAAGGTCTTAAGGGAAATGAGCAGGCAATCTTGCAACATAAGTGGTCCTTACTTGAGCTATTTGACCAAGTAGGCCGAACCCGAAAAGGAGGAGCCATGGGCCCAACGGTGGATGCGGCTAATCAGTCAATGAAAAACTACATTGTCTCCCGCCACGGATATGAAATCAAGGAAAGGTGGGAGACAAACCCAGCAACTCAACGTACCACGCTCAAGAATGATCCGTCGTTAGGTCGATTTCTAGGCAAAGTTCACCGACGTATCTTGACCGGTCTTCTGGCTATCCTTGGTGGATCAGATGCCGCTGGGGCCTATCAGGCTGGATTATTCAAGACCAGTGGGGAGCTGCATCTACAGATGTATGACCAACTACTGCTCGGTAATCTGATGCGCAAACTTGGCTTAACGGATGTACGTGTAGTACCAGCGGATGAGAGCGCTATTCCTGATTGGGATGGTTATCAGCTAGACCGAATCGGGCAAGAGGTCCGGAAGCCAGATTCCTTATTTATGGAAGGGATAAAGTAACTACATATCATATACCCAAAGTTCAACACAACAAACCCCCACAAGCTTCTTTATGGCCATGCGGATTTTGATGGTCAACAAGACCGACCAAGCAGGTGGTGCAGCGAGGTCAGCCATGCGGCTGCATCAAGGGCTGCGTCGTTGTGGCTATGACTCGTGGTTGCTGGTGGACGAAAAAGTAGGCAATGACCCATACACCATTGTGCCAGAAGGGTGGTTTGCTCGTAAACGTCAAGTCTTTGCCGCCCGCCTTGAGCGCAAGGCAGAACGTGTACTCAACCAATCAGGTAGGCACCATGTACTAAGCCAAGGCATCGGCACAGATGTTCTGCTGGATGCAATCAAAAAACTCAAGCCAGATGTTGTCCACCTACACTGGATAAATCGGGGGCAGGTTAGTATCAAGACCCTGAAGCAAATAAAGGTGCCGATTATCTGGACCATGCACGATGCGTGGGCTGTCACGGGGAACTGCCATTATCCTGGCTCCTGCACCCGTTACGTAGGCCAGTGTGGTGCATGCCCGCAGCATGGCAGCAAACATGAGTTAGACACCAGTCGGGAGGTGTGGCTAAGTAAACGTAGGGAGTGGTCTGGCCTCAAACTTTCGTTGGTAGCTCCCTCCATATGGTTAGCAGACTTGGCCAAACAAAGTAGCCTAGTCCAACAGCTAGGTCTCTCGGTTTCGCGCATTTCCTACGGACTTGACACTGACATCTTTGTACCCCAAGACAAGGCTAAATGTAGACAACAATTAGGTCTGCCTCAAGGTGTGCCATTGTTATTGTTTGGTGCTGTAGGAGGTACGGATGACCCTCGCAAGGGTAGCCAACACCTCATAAAGGCATTGCGGGATCACAAACAATGGATGCCGGCAAACCTAGAGCTGGTCATCTTTGGGGCAGAAGCTACTGAAAAACTACCGATAGACTACCCAGTCCATTACCTAGGCAAACTCACCACTGATGCAGCTTTGGCCCAAGCATATAACGCTGCTACGGCCTTCGTGGCACCAAGCGAGGAAGATAACTTGCCAAATACCATTTTGGAGTCCCTTTCTTGCGGCACACCAGTTGCTGGCTTTGATATTGGCGGGTTGCCTGATGTGATCATACCTGCACAAACAGGATTCTTGGCCCCACCACTGGCAGCTGATGGCTTGGCAAAAGCAATAGTGCTTACCCTAGCAAAGGCCGAGGAAATGAGCCCAATAGCTAGGGCATTCGCCGTAAAAGAGTTGGGATTGGTGCGGCAGGCTGAAATGTACTACCGACTCTACAACGCTGTCTTGTACAACTACTAGGGCAATGATAGAAAGCAAACCGAGTGGGACTGCCAGTACCCCAATGCTATCCCTGGTCACTGTCGTCTATAATGCTGTGCAGGAGATCGAGGCCACCATGCAATCGGTCCTCAACCAAGACTACCAAGACCTAGAATACATTATTATCGATGGCGGTAGTAAAGACGGCACCCTTGAGGTGTTTAAACGTTATAAAGGACGACTTGCGCACCTTGTCTCTGAGCCGGACAAAGGTATCTATGATGCGATGAACAAGGGCTTGGCCTTGGCCAGAGGTCGATATGTAGCCTTCAAGAATGCTGGCGATACTTACACTGATGGTAGCCTTACCCTAGCTATGCAGGTTGCCCAATCGACCAATGCAGCTGTTGTCTATGGCAACACCGAAAAGGTATGGCCTGCTTATGGCGGTAATGATACCGTGAGGTCATTGTTGGTGAGTGATCACAGGCTCCTGAAGCAACGATCCTGTCTCGATCATCGCTCAGCCTTCGTACGTCGAGATCTGCATAGGCTCTTTGATACTCAATACCGCCTTGCAGCAGATTATGACCTGTTTTGTGAACTATTAGTCGGCGGTCATCGCTTTGAAAAAATCAACCAAGTGCTTTCAGTCATGCAGGGTGGTGGTGCCTCAGACAATGTAGGTATCTACCAAGAGATCAAACGAATACAGACAAGGTACTTTGGTGGATTGTATGCCACCTACAACTATTATAGGCTACATCTGGCATACGCCAAACTAAAGGCCCAAGACCGCATCCTGAGATTAGTTCTGGGCCCTGATAACTTTCGACGATTCAAGGGGCGGAAAAACAAAAACTAGGCACTCGCTTGGGCTACTATCTCTACGGTTTCGTCTAGTGGCTTGACCTCCAGCATAAAGCCGTTGCCATGGATGTTCGTGATCTGGACTTGTGGGTCCTCTTTGAGGTACTTTCGCAGTTTGGTTAAATAAACATCCATGCTGCGCCCATTGAAGTAGTTGGCCTCACCCCAGATCTTGCGAAGAGCTTGTTCACGTGTCAGGACATGCTCTTGGTGCAGGCAAAGTAATGACATCAATTCGGCCTCCTTTGGGCTGAGAACAACATGAACTTTGCCGCCTATGTTGAGTGTGCGCTTTTCGGGCAGGAATGTAAAATGACCTATGCGGTACTGGTCAGCCACGTTGATGACGGCATCCTCGTCCGAGTTGTTGCGTTTCATGATAGCCTTAATCTTGAGCAACAAAACTTCGGTGTCAAATGGCTTGGTAAGGTAGTCATCAGCTCCATGTTTGTAACCAGCCAAAATATCCTCTTTTTGCCCCTTAGCGGTTAGGAAGATATATGGCACATGCTTGTTGAGCTGCCGCATTTCCTTGGCAAGCGTAAGACCGTCCATCTGGGGCATCATGACATCCAGGATACAGAGGTCAAAATCGTATAACTTATAAGCTTCAAGTCCACTTTTGCCATTGTTGCAGAGGTGGATCTCGAAGCCATTGATTTCAAGATAGCTCTTGAGGACGATACCAAAGTTGGGCTCATCCTCCACGAGGAGAATACGGTGTTTGCTGGTAGTTGGACTGGTCATGCTAGGTGTTGATGCTAGAGATGTGGATGATCGGAAGTCGAAAAAATGGGAAGTAAAATGGGGGGCACCAGATTAAAATTAAATGTATGCAGGGCCCCGACCTCAAACATCTAAAACTAATCGGACTAGCTATTTTCAGTGATAAGTGGCAGCCTGATCATGAAACAAGACCCAGTCTCGCAAGAACTCTGGACCTCGACACTCCCTTCGTGGGCTTCGACTATGGCCTTGACGAAACTAAGCCCTAGGCCAAATCCTTTGACGTCATGAAGGTCACCTTGTGCTACTCTGTAGAACCGATCAAAGATGCGCTTCTGGGCCTTTTCGCTGATGCCTATGCCATTATCTCGGACACTAAGTAGGGCATAGTTGCCTTCTTGTTTTACTGTGACCAAAATATGCGGTACACGCTCGCAGTATTTTAGGGCATTATCTATAAGGTTGCTTAGTAAGCTCTGGATCTGGAGTTTGTCAGCAAAGATGGGTAGGTCATCTTCTGGGATGTCCACGTCGAGGAAACCACCTTTGTTAGCCACTGAAAGACTCATGTATTCGCCTTGGTCTAGGACAAGTTCCACTAGGTTGAGCTCAGTCTTCTTTAGCCTAAACTCACCTTTGTCCAATAAGGCCATCTGTAGTACTCGCTCAATATGGCCATTCATTCGTTGGTTCTCTTCCTTAATGATGCCCGTGAAGTATTTGATTTTGTCAGGCTCGATCAAGACTGCATTGCTATTAATGGTGTCAGCTGCCAAGGAGATGGTTGCGAGTGGCGTTTTGAGCTCATGAGTCATGTTGCTAATAAAGTCCGATTTGATGACTGAAAGGCGTTTCTGACGGATGATCGTCATGATGCCTGCAGTAAAAACACCGATTATCATTACCAAAAACAGCACAGAGGCAAGCATCGACCACTTGAGGTTGTATAGCGCATAGCTATCACGGTCTTGCAGATAGAGACTTAAGAAGAGGCCAGAATTGACCTCATTGGGGAAGAGCGAGGCTTTATAACTATTAGCTGTAAGCTCGGTGCGAAAGCCAGCACTGGCAAATGTGGGCCTGACTTGGTCCAGATTGCTGTTGATGATTGCATACTCAAAGTCAAGGTCAAGGTTTCGCAACCGGAACTCTTTACGGAGGTGGGCAGCCAACAGACCTGTATCGATTGGGTTGGCGTCAGGGCTATTAAGGGCTGCTGACTGTATCAGGCGATTGACCGAGGCGCCAAGCCGACCAAGTCCTGCAAGTGTTATCGCTGCTGGCTGGGCCGGATTTTGTTGAACGATGGTAGGGGCAGGTCGGTAAATCTCAACCTGCGGACGTATCAGCGTGCGTTGGTGACGGTGATCTTTTTGCTGATTTCGGGTATAAATAGGTGCTTCAGCTTGTTCGTTGTTTTCTGTAAGTTGAGCGGTTTGTTGGTCTTTGTCGCCATTAACTCTGAAAGTGAACGACTTACCTTGGTTGGAGGATGATATTTGCCGACCACGACGATCCGCACCAAAGTCTGTATTTGGAGCCGAAGGAGCCATGTTGCAGCTCTGGTTAGCCACAGCCAATACGTCATTTTGCATGCTGAGCTCAGGTGCCAAGATCCTGTTGTTCAGCTGGGCAAAGCTGTCTTGGGTACGAGCGACGCTAAAGGCAATCTCCACTTGGCGCTTGGTGAGGCTATCAACATAGCGCAAGATGTCAGTGTTGTTGCCAGCCCGTACTTTGGCCAACCGACGGTTGATGGAGCGCAAGGCACTTAGCTCTTGCCTGCTTTTAGAGGTGAACTCTTCCATCTGTTGGTTGAAATGCCTTAGGACCTGCCGGCGTCCTTGTCTGACTCTGAATTCAGGAGCAAGGGCAGTGTAAATTGAGTCCACCTGACCAAGCCACATGCCAGGCAGCTGATTTAGACTGGCCTGGTCATTAATGCCTATGCGTCCTAGTTGGAAGTCTTCGACCATTGTTTGCTGGTCTGCATAGATATACCGACCTGAGGGCTGCTTGACTCCAACATGGGTTTTGATGTAGGGATCAATATTGACCCGCATTTTGCGGCCATTAGCCAAGACCACGATCTGGCCATCGGTTAGGGTTGCCCCTTGCCCAATTTGGGCTGTCAGGCCATTGCCTTTAGCTGTGCCTAACCCAGAGCCTGGTTGGCCTTCGGTATATACATTAAAGGAGCTACTGCTGCTTGGAGTTGTGGTTCCATAAAGGGATGTTTGGCTATAGCCGTTGCTAAAAACTGGGGCCGACCAAGGGTTGTTAACTCCGAAATATTGACCTGTGGCTTGCGATAGGGCAGACTGGTCTGCCGCATATATTCTGTAGTAGTTACGGTCAGGGTAGGGGGATGAGGCAATGCTAATAGCTGGTTTGTTCGGATTTTCTGGACCTCCTTCAGGGTTAGGCTTGCAGCAAACGTTGGCAGGATTAGGATTTGGCTGGGTTGGCTGGCGGTTGCTAACTGTGGCTGAAAAGGCCAGGTTATTGGTGCCAACTGTTGGTGATTTCGGCAGGTTTGGCAATGCAGGTTTGACACCTAGTTTCTTGTTTATTTCAGCCTCTGCTACGGCAAGCTCCATACTGTCGATCATGTACTTGAGTCGATAGAGTGAGTCTTTTTTAGCAGCCATCCCGCTTGAGTTACTAAAGTCGATTCCCAAGTCTGCAGCAATGAGTCTATTATTAACCTCGGCCTCGGTCTTTTGGATGGCATGCTCCATAATCCCGATTATTTCGGTATCAATCTGTCGTTGTGTTAGCCAAAAGGTCTCCTTGATCCAATAAATCTGTGCAGCCACGATTCCGATCAAGGAGGTAGCCATAAGGACAATCAGGATAGGGATAATGTTCTTTCGGTTCATAGCGCTTGGCTTGTAGTCTTAACTCAGCGATCACACCGTCAGGTAAAATGACGGCTCCACATCACAAAGGTAAAAAATGCAAGGCCCCATAATCTAGGGTAGGGGTCCTTAACATCTTGTTTAACATTGCTTTAGGACGTTGCCTATCTCACATCCCTTACCTTCGTTGCATCAAACAGTTTGGCTTAGGGCCACACCTTGCTGATTGTGACCCTTTTAACCGTTTATATCATCTGTATAGGTATCAAACCAAACCATGGCACCTCAGCAAGGCGAAAACCCTAATCATTGCCTGATTCTACCCAACCATCTTTTGAATCAAAACACATGAAAATACCTAAAATCTGGATCACCCTAGCGTTATCCACCCTTGTGGCCATTGCTGATGCAGAGGCACAAACAACACCCAAAGCACCAGCAGTCGAAAAACCTGCCACCAAGTCTGGAACCAAAGCTGGGGTCAACAAAGCAGCGTCGCCCAAAAATCGGATCGAGAAAACATATACCAGACGGATCATCACTACTGATGGAAAGGAGGCTGAAATTAGTCCGAACGAGATCAAGACTAGGATCACCATAGTGGAAGGCAGCGGAAAAAACAAATGGGTGCTGGACACAACCTTCGCCACATCCGCCGAATCAGCCCAAGTAAAGGATTTTCTTGACGCCCATACGCCAAGTACTAAAGGCGGGGACACCAATAGAACCAAACCAGATAAACGTCGCATCAAGACTATTGTCAGGCAATACAGATCTGACGGTGATGAGGTAAGCACGACTATCCGGAAATCAGGCTACCCAGACCTAGCGGAGTCGTTGGCCCAAATTGGTTCAGAACTTGAAATTCAAGGGCTCGAAACTGAGCTTAAGGGCGTGATGCAGGAGTTAGGTGGCTTGACGGAAGGTGTTGGTGAGGAGGTCGAACTTGCTTTTGGGAACAAGAAAAAAGGAAGGCAACGCGTTGAACGTCGCATCATCCGCAGAAATGACATCCAAACAGATATGTCAGACCTAGACCTAGAAAATGAGGACGAAAATGAAGGCATGGATGGAGACGAAGTGATAGTAATCCGCGTTCCGAAGATCAAACGCCTCCGAAAATCTGGTCATCATAGAGGTGATGGCCAACCAGAGCTACATTTCTTCCACCATCAAGATGGCCAAGAGGAACCTATGGCACCTGGACTCCCCATGCTACCAAGTCCTGAAGGACGGTCCGAGAGCTATCAATATCACGGACCAATGGGAGTGCGACCTAAGGTCAAGACCTATCGGTACGAATTCAGATCTGATGACCAAAACGCACCATCGGCACAGAAGCTAGAAAAACTCCGTTCCAACCGAGGATTGATGGAGCGTAATGTGCCAAATATTGACCTTAACGAAAGACGGATCATTGTCAACCGAGGCCGTAGATCTGCACAGATCCTGATGTTGGACACGGTTGTGCGTGGGTCTATTGTAAAAGAAGTGCCCAAAAGCGACCTTCGCAATGCCTTGGCCAAAGCCGATATTTCAATAACACCTCAAGGCCCTGGCAGCTTAGATCTGGAGGTAAACTCTGCCAGTGGGGAACCGCTTAAGGTAGTAGTTGCAACCATTGATGGCAAGGAGCTGGTCAATACATTGCTTTACAAACAGTCCGGCATGTTCTCGACTGAGCTAGATCTTGGTCAATCTGCCCAAGGTACATACCTGATTCAGTTGTCACAAGGTAAGGAGACCATGACAAAAAAGGTTAAAGTTGGGAGATAGAGGGCTAGTTTACTACCACTAACATTTCCGACAGCAATCCAAACTAAAAGGGCCACAATCAGCTAGATTGTGGCCCTTTTAGTTACTAGGCCTATTGAAATGAATAGTGTTAACTAATTGGCTGCCATTTCGTTAGATGTTCTGTCCTTAATTATACACTTAGGATGTCAACCAAGTTGATAAGGTCTTGGTGGATTGGTTTGCTCTTGGTGATGGTGTCCTTGAAAGGGGTATAGACTACCTCGTTGTTGATGAGCCCAGCCATGACATTTTTGCGACCTTCTAGTAGGCCTTTAACGGCAGCCGCTCCAAGGCGTGAAGCCAGAATCCGATCAAATGCTGTGGGTGCACCTCCACGTTGTACATGACCAAGGTTTGTGACCTTGATGTCAGCATAAGGTAGGTGGGCACGAACTTTTTCGGCTACTTCCATGGCACCGCCTTCTTCGTCACCTTCGGCCACAACAATGATGCTACTTGTTTTGCTGCGATTCCAGCCAGATTTCAGGGTGTCAATCACTTCCTCAATGCTGGTGTCAGTCTCTGGCACCATAACCATTTCGGCACCACCACCTAGGCCACTCTGGATAGCGATGTACCCGGAGTCACGCCCCATCACCTCGATAAAGAAGATGCGGTCGTGGCTATCGGCAGTGTCCCTAATTTTGTCAATGGCATCAAGTGCGGTATTGACTGCGGTGTCAAAACCAATGGTGTGATCGGTGCCAAATAAGTCATTGTCAATCGTCCCAGGAGCACCAACTGTTGGCACCCCGAACTCGTTAAAGAAGATCTCAGCCCCAGTGAAAGTTCCGTTGCCACCAATGGCAACAAGACCTTCTATTCCAAAGTTCATTAGGTTTTCGTAGCCCTTTTTGCGACCCTCGTAGGTCATGAACTCCATGCTGCGCGCACTCTTGAGGATAGTTCCTCCTTTCTGGACGATGTTACTGACCGAAAATGAGTCCATCGGAAAGATGTCTCCTTTGATCATGCCATTGTAGCCACGACGGACGCCATACACTTCCATATTGTTATACACAGCAGCACGCACTACGGCTCTGATACAGGCGTTCATCCCTGGCGAGTCGCCTCCAGAGGTTAATACAGCTATTCGCTTCATCGATAATTTTCTAATGCAGAGCTGTAAATACTGATAAGGCCTTGGTAAACCAGACCAGTTTAGGTGCTCAGGAGCATAATTGGTTAAGATACAAAGATAAGCGTTTCTGCTCGGCTTTACGAATGCCTCTGTGGTAAGAGTATAATGCCATAGTTAAGAACAACGAAAGATCATTTCGTTAATCAGCTTAAAATGGCACCATATCTAAACCGTTTCAGGAAGGAGGTGTGGCATAGGCCGATTAAGTATCCAGGCCTCGATCACGGGTGTGTAATACTCATGCTCGAGGGCCAACACTTTGGCCGCAATTGTGGCAGGGCTATCTGATGAGTTTAGCCGGCAGCGGGCAACAAACAAGATTTTGCCTTTGTCAAACTCAGCATTTGCTAGATGTATAGTAGGACCTGACTCGGTCTCTTGATTCTGATGAACTGCCTCATGAACATGGTGACCATACATCCCCTTGCCACCATATTTAGGAAGTAGGGCAGGGTGGATATTAATAACTCGGTCTGGATAGGCCTCTAAAAGATAAGTCGGGACTAGCCAGAGCCAACCAGCAAGGACTATATGTGTTATCTGATGGTCTGCCAAGGTGGCAAGTAATTCGGTGGTCTGGCTAAATGACGATTTGTTGGTCAGGATAGTGGGAATGCCGTAGTCATGGGCGTAGTCAAGGGCCCCAATGTTCGGCTTATTGACCACCATAAGCGCAACCCTAATGTTAGGATGCTTGGCAAAATACGCCATTATCTTGGCCGCATTGGACCCACCACCACTACAAAACAAGGCTATTTGATACATCCAGATGCTGCTTTAGGGTCGATAGATTGAACGGAAAATGAAAGTAGTCTGTAACAAAATACCATCATGCGAAAATTGAGAGCGTACCTGCTACCTCATCGAGGTTCATTGTTTCCGTCAGGATATAATTGGCTCGGCGATAATAATAATGACGTGCAGATAATACATCTAGCAACCAATGGCCAACTTGTTCGGGCTCAAGCTCTGCTAACAAAGGGCGGGAATCGATCTGGCTGATTAGGCGCCGAACGATTGTGCTAATGGGGGCTTGGACCCACATAACATGTCCTAGCTGCAACATTGTGTCCATGTTATCAAAAAAACAGGGCAGCCCTCCACCTGTAGCAACAATGGTCGGGGTGGTGACGATTTTTGCGATGTAGGACAAGGCACTACGCTCCTGCTCTCGAAACCGATAAGGGCCATACTGGGCAAAAAAAGCTGGTATACTGATTCCTGTTCGATCCTCGATGATCTGGTCTGTATCCAAGAAGGCACGTCCTGTCTTTTTAGCAAGTTTGTGCCCAATGGTTGATTTGCCAGCGGCTGGGAGGCCAATCAGAAAAAGTACTTGAAAATGCGACATTAGCCAAAAATAAAGCTCTATTCGGTAATGAACCAAATAGAGCTTTACGAATATACGGTTTATTTAGTCCTTGGACCTATCTGATAACTGTAATTTTTTGGGTCACTGCTTTGCTGCCAGTCTGGACCTTGACAGTATAAACACCTGCACCAAGCTCCGCACCTGTGATATCCGAAAGCATAACGGTGGTTTCGTCAGTGCTGATGGATGTGATGGTCTTGGTTGCAACATTGCGTCCTAGCACATCGGTCACGCTAATGGTTACTGGCTGTGCTGTTTGGGTGCTGAAGAAAATTTTTGTTTCTGCGCTAACAGGGTTGGGATAGATCGAAAGGGCAAGTCCAGGATTTAAGTTGTCCCCAAGATCTGTGACAGCTGCGTTTCCGATGTTGATATCATCAAGGTAAAGATCATTGCCTGAAGTCCCGCTCTTGAACTCAAACTTGATTTGGAAACCAGCGCGGATCCTGACAGTGCTGATGAGTGCAGATTCT
This sequence comes from Cytophagaceae bacterium, assembly GCA_027490155.1. GTDB lineage: Bacteria > Bacteroidota > Bacteroidia > Cytophagales > Flexibacteraceae > CANHWS01. The sequence continues at coordinate 278,022 of JAIXYP010000005.1, forward strand.
GTACGCCACTCAGATGGTTGTGGCGAAAAGACACCCTGCCTAGCGACACCTGTTCCTACGGTTGATAGCGGCGGTGTGGTGCTTGAGTTGAAAGTACGAGGGTTGAGGCTCCAGCTACTTCCACAATCAGTGCTGAGGAAAATCTTTAATTCGTCTGTATAAGCTGCAGCAGACCTCGGTGCCCAAGCCATCTTGAACCATAAACGTTGTTGTGTCGTGAGGCCTATCGTGTTAATGACTGGCGAAACAAAGCTTGTGATGTTGTTGCCAGGGGCAGCGCGGTTGCGCAACCTTAGGGAGGCTTCGCCACCGACTGAGCCTGATACGTCCCGGATCCAGCGGTGGGTGCTGTTGGTGTAGTATTGCCTCCAGACCGTGTTGGTATC
>JAIXYP010000043.1 GCA_027490155.1 Cytophagaceae bacterium
AATCATTTATGGGTTAGAGCAGTAGGTCTGTTGGTCGGCAAAATACAGTTTTTGGTAGGCATATTGTGGGTTGATGGCATATCCTGCATTTGCATTTCAATAGATCGTGATAGCTTGCTCGAGCATAGCCCCACATATCCGAAATCCAGATACGCATGCTACCTTCTGCCCACCTATCAAAGCCAGTGCCACGCGCCCGTTGGTACCTCATCTTTCATTTGGTGGCTTGGTTATTGTTTTTGCTCGCCAGCATTGGGCCTACCATCATCCGGAAAGTGGCACTAAGCCGACTGGAAGGCAAAGACCCTACTTTTTTTGCGCCTCCGCCGATTGAGCTAATTTCTGGTGAAGGCTTTTTTACGCTCGAGATCGTCAATTTTTTTGTGATGATGGGTCTGTTTTACAGCCAGGCTAACTGGGCGATTCCTAAGTTTTTGCAGAACGAAAACCGGAACAAACGTATCCAGTATGCCTTCATTACTGTTGGGTCTGTTTTGCTTAATACCATGGTGCTTTTGCTAGTGATGCAGTATTTCCCCGAGCTTGACTTTGCTACTCGGAACGTATCGGTGTTTGGTCCCATCCTTCTGACCCGTCATACTATCAGTATCGTGATGGTTTTGGCCCTGTCCACTGCAACTAGCTTTTCTAGGGCTTGGGGCGAGCAGCGCCAGAAGTCCTTGGATATTGCCAACCAGCAGCTAGAGTCGGAGTTGGCCTTGCTTAAGGCCCAGCTAAGCCCTCATTTTCTGTTCAATACACTTAACAACCTACGGTCGCTCATTCGTAAGGGTTCTGCTGACTCTGAAGATGTGGTTTTGCGCCTTTCAGAGCTATTGCGCTATGTTGTCTATGACAGCGAAGCTAGCCTCATAGGGCTGGACAAGGAGCTGGACTACATCAGCAACTTGGTTAGCCTGCAGCAGTTGCGCCTACCACCAGAGGCCCGCATAAGCCTAGCAAGTATGCCAGAGGCCAGTAGATGGTTGTTGCCACCAATGCTGCTGGTGCCTTTGGTAGAAAATGTCTTCAAACATGGAGCTGATAGTACCATACCATTGGAGTCAACCATGGAGATCTTACTCGATGGTAATTGGTTTACGTTCCGGGTCTGGAATGCAGCTTCTAGTCAATCTAGCAACTTGCCTGGCCAACAAGGTGGAGTAGGTCTGCTCAATCTGAAGCGGCGGCTTGAGCTGCACTTCAAGGATAATTATGAGCTCCGGACCGAGATGCGTTCAGATGGATATGTTGCTGAGGTTTCATTCCCCTTAGTTGATTTGTTTGCATCAGCCCAACAAGCCACCAGCCATCCAGCCAATGACAGTTTCCGTCCCCACAATTTGTTAGATCAGAGCCCAAGCACTCCTACATAGAGCTAGCCCGAATTATCAGCTTACTACCACCACAATACCTAGCCTTAACCACAATATGATATCGACTTTCATCCTTGATGACGAACCCTTGGCGCTTGAATTACTTGAGGATGACCTAAAGCGGATACCTGACATCAAGTTGGTGGGTAGGTCCAGCAACCCGATTGTGGCCCTGCAGCACATCCAGAACCTCAAGCCTGACCTGTTGATAACAGATATACAGATGCCAGGCTTGACAGGGATTGAGTCCATCAAACTATTGGTGCACAAGCCCTTGGTCATTTTCTTGACGGCTTACCCCAACTATGCTCTCCAGAGCTATGATCTTGATGTGGTGGACTATCTACTCAAACCCGTCAAGTTTGATAGGCTGATGGCTGCTATCCTCAAGGTCCAGACCCGATTGCTACCTCTGGCCATGCCAATATCAGCTCCAGTTGTACCTGAGCCAGCTCCGGCAAAAACTAACCCTAGCAATGCCCCGTTCATCTTCGTTAAGGCGGATTATCAGGAACAAAAAGTGGTACTAGATCAGGTGCAGTACATCGAAGCCATGAAGGACTACATTAAGATATTCATCACTGGCCGCCAGCACCCGCTGCTGACACAGATGAATCTCAAAACCATTGAGGAATTGTTGCACCCAGATCAATTTATCCGGATTCATCGGTCTTACATCGTCAACGTGGCCTATGTCGATAGTGTCAAACGTAGCCAAATCAGATTGGGGCAAAATTGGCTCCCTGTTGGTGAGCAGTATAAGCTTATCGTCCTCAGCAAGCTGGGCATACAGCAGACGTCACAGTTGGGGTAGGGGATGATGAATGCGCAAGGTTCCGCGAGAGATCCAACTCCTCACAGTCATTGGTCAACCCCTCAACTACCATCCTGAACGCCTATGGGATTTTCACAGGCCTCAGTACTGATACTACCTATCTAAAGGTAACCAACTATTACCTGAATAAAGTAAGTGTTTTGATTGACGAAGTGGATATTATAGGATTGTATCAAAGCGCCCCTGTTATGCTGGGGCGTTTTGTTGGGGGGGTATAAACGCTAAGACAAGTTGGAAATGGCCCATACCCCCATACCGCCTATCTTTGCGCCATGAAGTCCTTCTTGCTTAAGCTGTACCTGTACTGGTCCCTGTTCATCTTCACCGTGGTGATGTTGGTCTTGTTGCCCTTTATGGTGCTGCCCTATGCGATTGGCCTTAAGTATGGCAGCCATATCAGCTATTACTTTATGCGGTTATGGGGCCTGCACTTTGTGTTCCCCAATGGGGGGATTAGGTTCAGGGTGCATGGGCGTGAAAAGATCAAGGGGCTTAAGGCCTGTATCTATTGCGCTAACCACAACTCGTTTATGGATACGCCCGCCGCTGTAGCTGCTGTGCCTCGGGCCATGAAGCCCCTCGGCAAGGTTGAGATGCTCAAGGTGCCGATTTTCGGGTTTATTTACCGCTACGTCGTGGTCCTGGTAGACCGTAAAAGCCCCGAAAGCCGCCGCCGGAGCATGATCCAGATGCAGCAGCAGATCCAGAATGGAGTCTCGATCTTGATTTTCCCAGAGGGCTCTATGAACGTGACTACCGAGCCTATGCAGCCCTTTTTTGATGGGGCCTTCCGCATAGCAGTTGATGCCCAGTGCCCTATTGTTCCGATGGTCATCGTTGGCTCGGCTGCCCGCCTAAGGGCCAAAGGGAGTTTTAATCTCAGCCCAGGCCCAATTGATATCTATTTGCTGGACCCTATCAGCACCGCAGGAATGAAGGCAGGCCAAGTGGCGGCACTCAAGACCCAAGTCTATGACTTGATGTTGGCCGAGTACCTCCGCCGAGGTGGTAAGGCACCGAAGGCACCAGCCCTTGTCACCGCCTAAACCTGATCATAATTTCAAGGTTTGTATCTCCATAGTCTGATTATCCAAATTTTGGCTCATTTTTGCCCTAATTACAGTCCCAACCAAATCCAAACCTGAACGCATGTCGATTACCATACGCCCACCAAAACCTGCCGAGATGGAGGCTTATTACCAGCTCAGGCATGATGTACTCCGTAGGCCATGGGGCCAAGTCAAGGGTACCGAAAGAGCGGAGGATGATGAAACGGCCTACCATGCTGCGGCCTTTTCGGCAGAGGGTAACTTGATTGGCGTGGGTCGTTTGCACCTAAACTCAGCCACTGAGGGGCAGGTGCGGTTTATGGCTGTCGCTGCTGAGACCCAAGGCCTTGGAGTTGGTAACCTTGTTATGGAGCATTTAGAGGATCATGCACGAACGATGGGTGCCACTAAAATGATCCTGCACGCAAGGCAAAATGCCGTGCCGTTCTACGAAAAGCTAGGATACTACATTACAGCCAAAAGCTACCTGTTGTTTGACGAGATCCAGCATTGGGAGATGGCCAAACGCCTATAATCTACTCCATAGTCTCAACCCTAGACGCTGCAAAGCCATACGCTGACCAGTAACCTAAATAGGGTCGAAACTACCGCGGTCTATTTATTTGACTAAACCAAAAAAACCTCAACAGGACAATCCTATTGAGGTTTTTTGTTGGATTAGATATTTTGCGACTACTGGTCAGCCTAGCCGATTCGAGAGAGCTTAACGGTATTGGCGTGTTTGCTTTGGTCGTTTGGTAGGCTTGCGATGTTGACCAAAGCATCGTTTGGTTTGACAAGGCCTCGCTCTTTCAGGACATTCTCGATCTCTTTGAAGGTTGTTTCAGCGTCGTTTTTGCGCTCAAAGTAGAAGCTGCGGACACCCCAGACAAGGCTCAACCGACTCATAAGGTGATGATGACGTGTGAAGATGTAGATGTCTGCTTTAGGGCGGTACTTAGCGATCTGGAAAGCGCTGTAACCGGTGCCTGTTAGGCTAGCAATCGCCTTGGCATTGGATCCTTTGGCCATCATACAGGCTGTGTGGATCACATTGTCGCTCAGGAAGTGGTTGTCCACCTCTTCGGTATCGACTTTGTAATGGTGGTTATAGACTAGTTCACTTTCGGACTCTACAGCCGAAATGATCCGGACCATGGTCTCAACTGACAAGATTGGGAAGTCACCAGCAGCACTTTCGGCACTAAGCATAACGGCATCAGCACCATCGAGGACGGCATTGGCGACGTCGTTGGTTTCGGCACGGGTCGGGCGTGGGTTTTTGATCATGCTCTCCAGCATCTGGGTAGCGACGATAACCGGTTTGGCTGCTGCATTACAAAGTCGGATCATGCGCTTCTGGATCAGCGGAACGAGCTCGCCCGGGATCTCAACACCTAGATCACCGCGAGCGACCATCACAGCATCTGTTGCCTCGACGATTGCCTCAAGGTTGGTGATGGCTTCTGGCTTCTCGACCTTGGCGACGATCTTGGTGTGTTTGTTGTGGTTCAGGATAATCTCGCGTAGGCTGATGATATCCTGTGCGGTCCGGACAAAGGACAAGGCCACCCAGTCTACATCGTTCTTGAGGCCAAACATCAGGTCCTCAAAATCTTTTTCGCTAAGGCTAGGTGCCGAGACGTTGCTGTTTGGTAGGTTGATGCCTTTTTTGCTTTTGAGCATCCCTCCATGTATTACCTCTGTCAAGACATCTGTCTCGGTGGTCTCGATGACACGTAGCTCCAGGTTACCATCATCCACCAAGATGCGGTCATTGGGTTTTACGTCATTAGGCAGGCCTTGGTAGCTTGTGCTAACTATTTCAGCATTGCCTAGTACCTCCTTTATTGTGATTGTGAGGCGGTCTCCTGAGTTGATCCTGACACCACCATCTTGTACGACCTGTACCCTTATTTTGGGCCCTTGCAGATCCTGAAGCATTGCTACATGGGTGCCAGTTTCGTTGCGTAGCTCCTTGATGAAGTCGATCACTTTTTGGTGATCCTCGTGCGAGCCATGCGAAAAATTGAGCCTGAACACATCCACCCCAGCAAAAATAAGCTGCCTTAGAGTTTCCTTCGTGTTGCTAGCTGGGCCAATGGTGGCAACAATTTTTGTTTTGTTAAAGGTGGGGGTCATAGCAAAAAAGTCGGTTATATCAACGTGCCTAGTGCCTGCCAATGGAGGCAAGGACCTGCCGTCCGTACGGTTGGTCGGGTGGCAATGTCAAAGCAGTCCGCTAATTAAGCTATTTTTTGCGGGTCTTCCACCCTTTGCCCTACCTTGCACTTGGTTTAACTAATAATACACCCTCTTTTTTACGAATGCTGACAGTTTTTGATTTGGTCGTCCTTGGCGCTGCCGAAAGTGGTTTAGGTGCCGCACGGCTAGCCCAAGCCAAGGGTTTGCGTGTTTTTGTCAGTGATAATGGCCCTATTTCGCCACACTTTAGGCAGCAATTGCAAGACCTAGACATTCCGTTTGAAGAAGGTGGGCATAACGAAAACATCATACTAGCGGCACACGAAGTCGTCAAAAGTCCGGGCATTCCGGACAAGGTTCCGCTGATCAAGGCTTTGGTCGCCCAAGGAACCCCAGTTATCTCAGAAATCGAGTTTGCCCTGCGCTATACCAAGGCCAAGATCATTGGCATCACGGGCAGCAATGGCAAAACCACCACTACCTTACTGACCTACCATTTGCTTAAGGAGGCAGGTTATCGTGTGGGCTTGGCGGGCAATGTTGGGCATAGCCTTGCGGCTCAGGTAATCACTGACGAGGATGATTGGTACGTGCTGGAGCTCAGCAGTTTCCAGCTAGATGGTATGATACAGAGCCGTATTGATATTGGCATCTTACTCAACATCACCCCAGACCATCTGGACCGATACCAATACCAGTTTGACCTCTATGCTGCCTCCAAGTTTCGGCTTTTGCAGAACATGCGCAGTACGGATGTCCTGATCGTCTGTCCAGAGGCCAGCCCAGCAGTGGCCGACCGACTGGCCAATACCAATACCCCAGCCAAAGTGCTAGAGGTCGGCCTAGGCGCTAATCCTAAGTGGTATGGCTACTATGCCGAAGGTGCCTTGCATCTTCCTGATCAGGGCTTGGTTATCCCACAAGGGCTGTTGCCACTCAAAGGCCAGCACAATTATCTGAACATGTTGTCGGCCATTTCGGCAGCGACCGAAGCAGGCCTTAGCAACGAGCAGATATTGGCGGCACTCCCTACGTTCCGCAATGCACCCCACAGGCTAGAGGAAGTGGGTGTATTAGATGGTGCCACTTGGGTAAATGATAGCAAAGCCACCAATGTGGACTCGGTCTATTATGCCCTTAGCAGTTTTGCGCAGCCTCTTGTCCTGATTTTGGGTGGGGTGGACAAGGGTAATGACTACCAGCAAATAGCAGACTTGGTCCAGCACAAGGTCAAGGCTCTGGTCTATATGGGGACTGATAACGCACCGTTGCACCAGTTTTTTGATCAGGACGAAAGATTTGCATCGATCTCAAAGACCTCAACAAATACTTTGGTGGCTGCCCTAGAAGCTGCTCATGGTTATGCCTCGGCAGGTAATGTGGTACTATTAAGCCCTGCTTGCGCCAGTTTTGACCTGTTCCGTAATTATGAAGATCGTGGCGATCAGTTCAGGGCTTGGATATTGAATGCCATCGCCCAAAAGCAAAAGGAGGCATAATGGCAGCACTTGATCTAGCAAAGGTATTGGTCGTGGCCGCCCTGCCTGATGAGTTTAAAGTCCAGGCACCTTGGCATTTGGCCCATGTTGGCATTGGCAAAGTGCGATCAGCTGCCAACCTGAGCGCTCTTTTGTTGCGGCTACACAAGACTGGGCAATGGCCCTCGCTGGTCGTTAATGTCGGCAGTGCGGGTAGTGCCCTATTGCCTCGTGGCACCGTTGCACACTGTGGCCAGTTCAGCCAGCATGATTTTGATTTAGGGCCTTTGGCCCACCTGTTCCCACAGCAGCCACCATACAACTTTGACGCACCGTTGGCACAACTAGGTCTATCAGCTGGCAAACATCATCTACATTCGGGCGATCAGTTCCTCACTACTGCCAATCAGTTTGAGGTGGTGGATATGGAAGGTTATGCCCTTGCGGCGGTTTGTCAGGCACATGGCCTGCCTTTTGCGGCTTTCAAGTACATCACCGACGGTACGGATGACGATAGTGCCAATGATTGGGTCAACACAGTCAAGACCGTGGAGGGCAAGTTGCACCAAGCACTCCTGGACTGGCTCCAAGGCTAAGGCTATCCACTCATAGTATGTATCTAAACTTCTTGGGTTGAGTTTTGCCAATTTGGTCCATCATCAGCAACAAAAATGGCACCCACATTTGTTGCGGGTGCCATCTCAAATCGATAGTCTTTTAGGGCAAAGCCCTCGGGTTGCTTAGTGCGAAGCTAGGTAGCTAGCGACACCCTCGCGGGTGGCCGACATGGCTTCCTTGCCTTTTTCCCAGTTGGCTGGGCATACTTCGCCATTGGCCTCGGTATATTGCAGGGCATCAACCAAACGGATCATTTCGTCAATGTTGCGGCCAAGTGGCAGGTCATTAATGGTGCTGTGGCGCACGATGCCGTCCTTGTCGATCAAGAATGTGGCACGCAGTGCAACTGGTACACCATTGAAGATGACATCACCTTCGTCGTTGTAGCTGTATTCGCCACCCAACACACCATAGTTTTGGGCGATGGTTTTGGCTGTATCAGCGACAAGAGGATAGGTAACGCCATGGATACCACCTTTGTCTTTCGGTGTGGCAAGCCATGCCATGTGGGTGTCTTCTGAGTCGGTGCTGACACCGATCACTTGCACACCACGTGACTCGAACTCGGCTAGTTTTTCCTGAAAGGCAAAGACCTCTGTTGGGCAGACAAACGTGAAGTCCTTTGGGTAGAAGAACAAAACGACATACTTGTCGCCCTTGAACTGAGCCAAGGTGAAATTCTCTTCGATCTCGTCACCATTGATAACGGCTGGGGCATCAAACTGTGGTGCGGGTTTCCTGACTAGGGTCATGAGGATAAATGGGGGGGTGTTAAGGCTAAAGGGATTTAGGATAATGTCTCAAATGTAAGTGTGGTTTATTCAGGTATTGCAAAAGCAATCAATGGCTAGGCTAAAATGGAGCGCAAGATCCAAGCCATCCTTTCGTGCGTGGCAAGCAGTCCTGTCAAGAAGTCAGCAGTGGCTACATCTACAAAGTTGTCCTGCACGATCGTGATATCTGCCCTGATGAGGCGACACAAAAGTTCGTGGTCGTCCAGCAAGTTCTGGAGCATTGTTTTGGAAGAGGTAACTGGTATCGAGTCCTCAGCCAGGCGTGTTTTGCTCAGGAAGGTGGCGAGGCCTGCCTCCGCTGGTTGTCCCAGTTTGCGAGAGCGTTCTGCCACCTCGTCAATAATGCCTTCAAGTTCGCCATATTGGCTCTCAAAGAATTTGTGGAGGTCATGGAAATGAATGCCCGTTACGTTCCAATGGTATTTGCGGGTTTTGATATAGAGCAGATTTTCGTCTGCGAGCAGCGTGTTCAGGATCTGGCTAACACCAGTGAGGCTGTCTTGGCTAATTCCGATATTCATCGTTGTGATCTGGAGGAGAAAAGTGGGGTTGTTTTTCGTGTTTGGATTCCTGGCCGATCGTTAGGGTGATCAGTCATGGCCTGGTTAACCCTCAAACGCAACATTAAAAGATGCCGAGGTGTACAGACCAATATGCTCCCATGATGTTTATCTGACTACAAATTTAGGTCCAAGTACCTATTTGGTCAGCAATAGATATGGGCTCAGCCAAATCAAATTAAAAAACAAGGGTATAGAAGAAATCTATACCCTTGGGATACGCTTGAATAATGAAAAGCAGGCCTAACCTACAAACTCGTTCAGGAACTCAGACAAAAGCCGTACGCCGATGCCTGTGCCCCCTTTACCACGGTAGTTCCACTCGCCACCTTCTTTGAACGCTGGGCCAGCGATATCGAGGTGGAGCCAAGGGTAGGTCGTGAAATGTTTGAGAAAAATACCTGCCGTTGTGGCGCCTGCTTCTGCTGGGCCGATGTTTTTGAGGTCAGCGATGTCGCTTTTCATGTAGTCTTCGTACTCGCGCCAGAGCGGGAACTCGACCAAGCGCTCGCAGGTTTGCATGCCAGCCTCAATTAGCTGTGCTTTGGTGTCAGCATCAGCCGTGCCCATAAACACAATGCCTTCCTTGCCAATCGCCCTTGCTGCTGCCCCAGTCAGGGTGGCCAAGTCGATGATCAGGCTAGGTTCGTAGCGCTCAGCAAAGTGTAGCGCATCTGCCAGGATAAGGCGACCTTCAGCATCCGTGTTCAGGACCTCGACCGTCTTGCCAGACATCATGGTGATGACATCACCAGGCGTAATGGCATTGCCGTCTGGGCGGTTTTCGGTGGCAGGGATTAACCCGACGAGATGGATCGGCAGCTGGGCTTTAGCCACTGCCATAAATGTGCCGATGACAGCCGCTGCGCCTGCCATGTCGCACTTCATGCTATCCATGCTACCAGGAGTTGGCTTTAGGCTTAGCCCACCAGTGTCATAGACCACACCCTTGCCTATCAGCACGATCGGGTGGGTATTAGCCGCCTTAGCGTGTTTATACTCTAGTATGTTGAATGTCGGTGGATTTGGCGATCCCTCGTTGACGGCCAAAAGCCCCCCCATTTTGTAGGCCTGGATATCTTTCTTCTCTAGCACCTCTAGGCTGAAACCATATTGGTCGGCCAAGTCGCCTATCTCATGGCTCAGTTGCTCGGCTGTGAGGTAAATCACAGGTTCGTTGACCAAATCGCGCGCCTTGAACACAGCCTCAATCACAGTGTACAGATCCTCGGCATGTTTGGCCGAAAGCCCAGGGCCAGTGATCGTGATGCTATGTAGCGACTTGCTCGTTTTGTCGCTTTTGTATTTCAGGAATTGATAGTTGCTCAATGCCAAGCCTTCGGCTAATGCGATGAGCGGTTTGGTATCACCAGAGGTTGTGACCAGCTGAACGGCCTTGGCCTTGTAGTAGGCCAGGTTCTTACTGATGTCATATCCCTTTTTGCGGAGGTACTCTAGCCCTTCTTCTTGTGAGTAGGTATCGTTAGGTACCAGCACAAAGTAAAGTTGGTGGTCCAGAAGGTTGAGGTGGGCCACCCCATCATTAAGGTCCAGATGCGTGCGGGCGAACTCAAGGGCCTTAGGTTCGGTGAGGTATAGTTTGATTTCGTCTATGGCCGCAATCAGATAGACGGTATGAGCGTTAGGCAAGGCCTGCTTCAGAAATTCGATTTCGGGCATCATGGTGGATTAAAGCTGCCACGGATAGCTGTGTCCACGACTGTGGTACTTGGCTTATTGGCAGCAACCGCAAAATGACTAAATTAGTGCCACCCACAAGCCTTTTTTTGGTTTTTTTCGTCAATCAGATCTTTGGCCTATCACTATGACAGATCAAACAATAACGACAATACAGGTTACGTTACGATGGGTCCATATCCTGACCGGAGCAGTGGCTTTGATCGTAGGATTGGTTCCCTTGTTTGCTGCCAAAGGTGGCCGACTCCATATCAGAGCAGGACAGTTATTCTACCTTTCGATTGCTGTGGCCAGCACTTCTGGCATCGTCCTAGGCCTCTGGAATGGTAATTTGCTTTTGTTTTTTGTCGGTGTGCTGACCCTTTGGTCAACCTCGTTAGGGCGATTTGCCTTGACAGCTAGTGGGATGATTGGGCATAACCGACCCCTGCATCTTGCCTGCACCATTGGGTTTGTATTGGTTGTGTTGGGTACCGCTGGCTACAGTCTAATGGTTCTCCATCAAGTCAACATTGTGCTTTTAGTTTTCCTGATCGTAGGCCTGTTTTCGACCTTGCCAGAGTGGCGTTTCCTGTACGGCAATGCAAAAGGGCCTGATGTCCGGATAGGACGCCATGTAGGTCATACACTGGGTGCAACGATTGCGAGTTGGACAGCCTTTTTGGTCGTCAGCAATGTGTTCTGGATTCCGATGCTCAACTGGTTTGTCCCAACAATGGTTGGCAGTGCGCTCATCGCCTACTGGCAACGACGCATCAGGACTGGCGGTTGGAAACAAGTCCATTTCTATAAGTGACCCTCGAGATAACCATACTAGTTTAGGCTATCTTGAGGCAGTATTTGTTGGTCGCTTACTGCTCGATCAAAAGGCGCCCCTGGTGCCAGACACCCCGGCTGCGGAGCCGAACCAGATACAAGCCTGGCGTGTTGATAACAAGGTGCCCATCAAGAACGGCAGATGGGACAGTTTGGCCTAGGTTGTTAACCACCGATAGGTCAGTGGCATCAGTCGGTATACAGATTCCATCATGCACCTTGGCCGGATTAGGGAATAGCTGCAAAGCTGACCCACCCATTGTGCCAGCAAGCGAAGTAGGCCGCAGCTGGACAACCTTAGCGTCCGAAAAGGCCGAGAAATCACCATTTGCATCCTCTGTCCGGACACGGAAGTAGGCAAAAATGCCACTGTTTGTCAGGTTGCTGATATTTACGTTGGCACTTGTCGTACGCACATTTTTCTGGCCAGGGAAGTAGTCCGTAAACAGGGAATCACGTGCTACCTCATAATAGAAGTTGGTCGGGTTTGGCACGTTAGGCAGCCAGTTGATGTTAAAGGCAGAGAACGAAATTACATTAGGGTTACCTACCGTTGGGGCATCCAGCACATTGGCCACACTGGCAGCAAGCACCATCAGATAGGATGTGCCTGCATTTTTGGCCACCCTGATGCGGTTGATGTAGGCCCCTTGCTGGGAAGGAGTAAGATTGAGGACAGCACGGTCAAAATGCGGGTTGGTGGCTGTGCCGCTAAATTGGTCCGTTGTTCGGCTGACCCTCCCGATGCGATTTAGCACGTTTGTGTTGGCTGTCAGAAACCAGTCAGCAATCGTGATCGGAGCAAAATAGCTACTGTCCGTGGTCCCGCCGTCAAAGAACAACCTAGCCCGCAGCACAGAAGCGCCTTCGGAGCTGAAGACCAGCAAATTGACCTTATTGGCTGGTTGGCTAGGGGTCACAATAAGATCAACTGAGTCAGAACCTGTGAGGACGGCAACGTTTGGTCCTTCAAACGGAGCCGTGCGGTATACGTCTGTAAAATTATTTTGGTTCGCAATCAGGAAACCATCCGTAGGTAGTCCATAGGGTGGGGCAGTGGAGCCATTGACGGCCCCGCGGAAGTCCTTCCCGTATAATACGGAGGAGCTAAAGCTGGGGTTGTCTAGCGTTCTGGTGGTGCTGAGGGCTGCTTGCCTAACTGTCCCGCCAGGGGTCACGCCGTTGGCGATGCCATCATGGTTGAAACCGCTTAGCCTGAGAGGGGTATACGCTGTCTGCGCCATCACCATGGTCTGCACTAAAGTCAGCGTTAGGCCAAAGGAAAGTAGGGTCTTTGTTAGGCGGCCAAGTTTTGGAGCGATAGCTTGTAGAGCTCTTGTCATTGATCTAGTTATGAATAGGATAGGTAATGTAGATGGACGAACTGTCGAAGGTAGGGTAGGAGACCGAAGCTAAAGTCAGTAGACCAAGTGACACATCAAGCTGATGTAGATTGGACTACCGAAACATCGAACTTAGGATCTGGCTTATACGAGCCAAAAAATCTGTCCTGCCCATAGGTTGCTAACACTAATGTAGGAAATAGGCTCTGAAATGCATGAAGGAGACAAGATTTTGCCACAGGTGTTTGGCCTGAGTGTTGACTGGGATTTGTTTGACCGGAGATCCTAACAAGGCCTTATGCAGATTTGCCTACTATGGCAATAGGTTAAATTTCTGGCATACGATATCTGGTTAGCTGGGTTAAACAGGTTAGTTATGCAGGACAAGAACAAGATTTATTTTGCCCAGATGGGCAACTATTGGTCCTTGTTTTGGGTCTTATATCTATTAACCGCTGCCGACGAGTGGGTCTATCATCGTGGTTAGTGGCGGTTAAATTATGATTAATTGGTCCAAAAAGCCAGTACTTCCCCATCTAACAGATATATTTGTAACCTTACACCAATTGCAATTTGGCGGATTGTTTCCAGTCCAGATTGCTGATCCAGAAATAGCTCCAGCCTTGGTCATGACCAATACCACTACACGATTAGGGTTAAACCCGAACGCTTTAGTACATACATTTTCAAAACCGTTTTGGTGGGTACTTGCCTTGTGCAGTCTGATAATGCTAAGGCCCATCTCGAGCCAAGGCCAAGTTTGCAGCCAGACCCCAACATGTGTACCCGGGACTGCCACTAACCCACTTGCAGGAGCCTTTGGCACTGGTATTTCAAACGTAACCCTAGGGGGGACATTATCCGTTCCGGGCGGAGGAGCTACCGCAGGATACCGCAATTTTAAATGTGCTCAGGTATTGGTCGGTAGTGCTGGTGCGCCATTTAGCATCTCAGTCACGACAGCCGTTAATGTCAATGAAAACGTCCGGGTTTGGGTAGACTGGAATAACGACGAAGCCTTTGACCCTGTGACCGAGCTGGCCTTCAGTAGTGATAACCGCAAGGTCCATACTGGTAGTATCGTTCCATCAGCGATTGCCAAAACTGATACAATCCTACGCATCCGGATCCAATCCGACAACGTAGCCTCACCCATCCCAACTGTTTGTAGCACACCGGAGTACGGTCAAGCTGTTGATCTTGGTATCAGCCTTGTTACCAACGTCAACAAACCGATTGCCAACTTCGCCACTCCGGACTCAGTTACATGTACTGGTCAAGTCCAGTTTTACGACCTTAGCATTAACGCACCGTCAACATGGGTTTGGTCATTTGGCGATGGCGGGTTCAGCACCCTCCAGAATCCGATTTACCAGTACAATCGCCCTGGCCTCTATACTGTCCAGCTCATCACGTCTAACAACAACGGTACGGACACCCTGATTAAGCAAGCCTATGTGCTGTACCGAGATTCGTTACCAGTTGCTGCTGCTTGCGTACCTAACGTGACCACTCCTTGCTGCAATTATGGCGTCAGCCGTTTCAGATTTGCAGATATTAATACAGCATCGCTTGGAACCACGCCACAAAACGGGTATCAGGATCTGACCTGCAAGTACCAAACAGATATTTATCCGGGGACTAGCTATACGCTCAGTTTCCTGACCAATTCTACCTTGGCACAGGACTCGCGCCTGTACATGGACCTAAATGGTGACGGTGACTTTTTTGACAGTGGAGAGGAGGTCTGGAGCCGGCTCAACACTACCAACCCGACAGGTTCGTTTGTAGCCCCAAGCAATGTTACGCTCAACAAGTTTATCCGGATGCGCCTCATCAGCGACTATACTGGCAGTAGCTTTACAAGCTGTGCTGGTGTTGTCAATGGTGCTGTGCAGGACTTCACGGTTGTCTTCCGGACAAATACCAATCCACCAATTGCTGACTTTGTCGTTAACCAGACTTCGTTCTGTACCTCGACAGTTTCCTTTACAAGTACCAGCCGCAACAGCGTCGATAGTTTGTTCTGGGACTTTGGCGATGGAGGATCAGCGGTCACCACATCCTCAAGCCTTGTGGTACAGCATACCTACACCACTTTCGGTACCTATAATGTTCGTTTGATTGTTAAGGGTCAATTTGGTGTGGACACACTTCTGCGGCAGAATGCAGCCGTCTACACGGGTAGCCCACGTGCAGCTTGCCCGCAACAGAGTGCCCAGCGCCCTTGTTGTACATTCGGTATCTACCGGTTCAAGATAGGCACCCTCGATCAAACCTCGGGACCTAGCAACGAAGGATACAAGGATTTTACTTGCCAGTCTGGAACACGTCTAATCGCTGGTGGTCGTTATGATGTCACCGTCCAACTATCCCCAGCCAATCAAGAGCAGGTAGCAGGCTGGCTTGACCTTAATAATGATGGGTCATTTTCGTCTGGCGAGCAGATATTCTATATGACTGGCCTCGGTACCATCACGCAATCTATCCTGATTCCGAGTAATGTGGTGATCGGGGTTCCGTTGCGGTTGCGTCTTGTTTCAGATGCCGTCCAAACAGGTATAACTCTTGGTGCATGTACCCGCTCCTCATTTGGTCAGGCCGAGGATTACACCGTCTTCATAGCCTCCAACCAATTGCCACCTGTCGCTGCCTTCGGGACTAGATTTCCTGTGACCTGCCGTCGGGACATTACATTTAACGATAGCTCAACCAACGTGCCTGCCACCTGGCATTGGGACTTTGGCGATGGCGACACCAGTGATTTGCAGAACCCTGTTCATACTTATTCTAACCCTGGCAACTATACCGTTTCGTTAACAGTAACCAATGCACTCGGTACCAATACGTTTACCCGTACCTCTTACATACAAATACTGCCCACTGTGGTCAAGCCTGCCGTTTGCATACCGACCACAGTAAACGCCTGCTGCAACTTTAGCCTAGACAGGATCATAATAGGTAATGCCTTAAATTACCGAACTGGACTTTATAATCCGGTGACCTATACCAATCTGTCTTGTGATGTTACGTTTAGCCTCAACACGGGCAAGCTTTATCCTGTAACGCTATCTACTTTGGCCCCGCGTGACAACACCGTTATCTATATCGACTTTAACAACAATGGCCAGTTCGAGACCAACGAAATGGTGTTCTCAGGAGTGGGTTCAAAAGTGCATACAGGGATGATCAATATCCCCGCTAGTGCAGTAAAAGACACTTTGCTCCGGATGCGGATCATGAACGAGGCACCGTTTACCTCGGCCATTATTGCTCCATGCGCAAGGCTCCAGAATGGCCAAACTTGGGACTTTGGTGTTGTCCTTAGGGGTGCCACTGCTCCACCTGTGGCAGCATTTTCGGCCTCAACACTTCAGACCTGTTATGGCGGTATCCAGTTCACAGATACCTCAGCTGCTATTGCTGACAAATGGGAGTGGTCCTTTGGTGACGGCACCACAAGTGTCGAGTCCAACCCCTTGCACCGCTACAGCACCCCTGGTATCTACACCGTCAAGCTCAAGGTCAGCAATGCCTTTGGTGTTGACTCGTTGACTAAAATAGCTTATATCAATGTCAGCGGAAGCTGGGGTGCCAAGCCAGCTTCGTGTGCCCCTGTTACCTCTAGTGGTGCCAACAACTTTGGGATCACGAACGTCAACCTCGTTAACATCAACCGCAACTCGGGCTTTGGTGTCGAGGGCTATCAGGACTTTACCTGCTCTGACAGCACCTCCATCAATTCGCAAACACAATATCGCCTCCGGATATCAGTCGGCACAGCAGCCTTGCACCAAGTCCGTGTCTATCTGGACGTCAACGACAATGGTGTCCTCGAGGATGTAGAGACTTTGGTTTCCTCCACCTTTAGTGGTACCCAGAGCCTAAACCTTATTGTAAACCCAGGCTTCAGTGGCCAAGTTTACGATCGTTTCGTCCGGATGCGGATCATGGCTACTCCAGTTGGCCAGGCTGTCAACTCTTGCAATACCATCATCCAAGGCCAAGCAGAGGACTATTCTGTTAACGTGCGCCTCATAGTCGGTATCGATCAAGCGATCTTGGCCTCTAGCCTCAACATTTATCCCAACCCAACCACTGGTCGTGTCCTGATCAAGGCCGATGCTGTTAAGGAAGGTATAGTGAAGCTCTCCGTTGTTAATGCCCTCGGTCAGGTCGTTAAGCAAATGGACGCAGATGGCACCAATGGCCTTAGCGAAGATATTGATCTCGATGGTTTGCCGAAAGGTATCTACTACATCAAGGTGCAGCAGCAGCAGGCAGTTGTCACCAAACGAATCGTCCTGCAATAGTGCCAATGCGCTTTTGTGCGCCGCGAACCTCTAGGTTGTTTGTCATCTGACATCCAAACCAGCCCCAAACCTCGGTTTTTGCCATTAGGTAGAGCCCGAGGTTTGGGTGGTTCAAGCCAAGATGCGTACTACCTTTGTGTTTGACCAATTGGGTCAGTTGCCAGATTCCGCCTTAGTCCGTTACCTCGAAATTTAGCCAGCAAACGTTCCAACCACAGTCTTGTTTTTTTGGTCTAACGTGCGTTAGCCCTAACCTGAAGTCTGATCAATACTCATTTTTATGCCCTTTACAGTCAGCCTATCATCAATATTTCCGACTGATAGGTTGCGTACAGTGCCCAGCCTTACAATTATGTCCTCTGGCCACCCAAGTGGCCATGCAGGGCAATCCACCACCCCTTTTGGTCTTAAGTCTATGATCTTATCCTTACACCAGCGTTCTACTTTGTTCAGGCACCTATTTATACTTGGGTTGTTTTGCCTCGGTTTGTTCGGGATGCCAAGTGCCAAAGCCAACCACATCATGGGTGGGGAGATGACCTATTTGTATATAGGTACCTCAGGCACCAACTTGCAATACTCGGTTTCGATGAACGTCTACGCTGACCGCAACGGTGCTGGCTGGAATTTGTCAAACCCGGCCAATCCTGCATCAGGCAACCCTGTCCAGATTGATTTTTCGGCCTACAGTGCGGACAACAACTCTAAGTTGCTAGATCAAAGTTTTCAGTCCCCGGGTGGTGGGACAACCATTCAGTTTGCGAACCCCGAATTGCCTTCCAACTGTGCTGGCCTAACATGCCTTAATGGTTTTGTAATCACCCGCTCGAGCGTCACGTTTACCGTGACTTTGCCATTTACATTCAATGGTTATTACTTCTTGTATGGCAACCGTACTAGGAATGCTGCCGTTACGAACCTGCAAAACCCAACCAGCCTTGGTATGTCGATGTACCAGGCTGTCCCTGGTCCGCAGTATGCTAACAGCTCCCCTCAGTTTACGGATAACGCCATCCCTACCATCTTCATCAACGATACGAGCTACTTCGTCAACTCGGCCTTCGACCCAGATGGAGACCGTTTGGTGTATTCCTTTACCCCAGCCCTCAACGCCACCGGCAATAACAACCCTGCCTCTTGGGCTGTCCCTGCCAACTGTAACTACAACGCCACCTACAGTTTTTCAGATCCCCTAGGGCCTAACGGAACAAGCTCCATCGATGCCAGCACAGGTCTGACCAAATATTTTGCGACCAACTCAGGGGCCTACGTCTGCGCCATTGCCATCCAAGAGTTCAGGCGCCTAAGTAATGGTACCGAAATTCAGATAGGTACCACCCGGCGTGAGCTGCAACTACTTGTTGTTTCTACTGGTAGCTTACCGGGCCAGTGCCCTGTCAATCAAACGCCTGTCCAGGCAGGTAGCTATCCAACCAATATCAATATTACCCAAGGCCAGTCAGTCTCATTCAACGTACAATACCGCGATCCAGACGCTAACATTGTCACACTTTCAGGCACAGGTAACATTTTGTCCGGTGCTAACGGATACAATGGGCCGCGTGCCTCGTTCAATCCACTCAATGGTACTGTAGCTCGAGGCACCTTTACCTGGAATACTACCTGCGCCGTACCTGCCAACACCTACTCGATTGTAATCACTGCCAAGGATGATGGCTGTCCACCTAAGTCCATTGTCCAGACCGTTAATATCAACGTCTCAAGATTCACGGGGCCTACCCTGATTACTGGTGCGGCAAACCCGTGTTCGGGCGTGGTCAATAACTATGTTGTGTCCGGACCGACGACTGGCATCACTCGCCTCTGGAAGGTAACGGGTGGGACCATTGTAGGTCAATCCGTCCTGAAGGATACCGTAAAGGTTAACTGGACCTCAACCACTGGAACAGTGCGATTAGTCAGTACTAGCTCGGCCGGGTGTAAGGACTCGGTATCTTTTAACGTCAATACAGCTGTAGTTAACCCTGTTATTGCGGGGGCCAACCGCACGATATGCGCTACAGCTTCTACTACTCTAACTGCTACAGGTGGCAACGGAACGTTTGTTTGGACCACTTTGGCTGGTGCATCTGCCGGCACAGGTGCTTCCTTGGTTGTGAGGCCTACCACTACAACTAGCTATGTCGTTAGCAGCACCTCTGGTAGTTGCGCAGCACGGGATACCGTAGTCGTAACAGTTATACCAAAGGCTATAGCAGGGGCTGATATTACCAGTTGCGGTAATTTCTCAGGGCAAGTAGGGACTGCTGCTGTAAGTGGTACCACCTATAGCTGGACATCATCTCCAGCCGGTGTCACCTTCGTGGACCCTATTACAACAGCCAACCCTCGTATTTCAATCACTAATAACGGCACCTATCAGCTGATTGTTACGGCTACCAATGTCGCGAATGCGTGTGCTAGCAGGGATACAATTAACGTAACTGTTATTGCACGCCCTCGCGAACCTAGGTTTGCAGACTCGACCATTTGTTCTGGCGTAACTGTTATCATCGGGCCCAACACCGCTCAGGCTGGCGTTACCTACCTATGGGGTAATATCGCAGGCTTTAGCACACCAGTCAATACAGCGGCCAACCCAGCAGTGACCCTCAGCAATACCGGGTCCACATTTTTAGTGGTCAAATATCCTGTGACAGCCACCAATACTACCACTGGATGTTCACGTACCGACACGGTAACCTTGCGTGTCCGTCCTGTTATCAACCCGATCTTAAATACGTCGGTCAGTGCTTGTACTGGCGAGTCAGTGGTAATTGGCCCAACACCAACAGCTGGCCTTACCTATACTTGGTCGCCCGCCACATTCCTGAGTGCAACCAATGTGGCCAACCCAACTTTTAACGATCCGACAGCTCCGGCGGGTGGGGCATTTTGGTCCTATTTGTTAACTATTCGGGATGCCTTTGGCTGTCAGATTTCGAGAAATATTTTTGTTAGTGTCAACCCGGGCCCAGTTCTGAACAAGGCACGTGACATTACCATTTGCAACAATGCGACAGGAACAATCGGCTCTAACGTTCCGACTCCAGGTGTTGTCTATAGTTGGTCTCCAACTACCGGCCTGACATCCCCTAATGCCCCGACTTCTGCCATTAGGCTGACAACGGCTGGTACTACTGCGCAAGTCCTTCAGTATATCCTGACAGCTACCGACAATGCTTCAGGATGTGTCACTAGCGATACAGTTGCCGTAACTTTGTCTCCGAGGACTGTGGCCAATGCTGGTGCTGACCGTACGACTTGTAGTAATGTCCCAACTACGTTAGGTACTTCCTTTTCGCTACTCCATACCTATATCTGGTCGCCAACTACCAACCTGAGTAGTGCAACATCTCCGCAACCTGTCTTCCAGGCTGTAAATACAACAGCCAGTCCAATCATTACTCGTTATATTGTTACTGTTACCAACTCCCCAACAGGATGCGCCAGTCAGGATACCGTCTTTGTTACCCTTAATGGAACCTCAGGTGGTCAACGCTTGGCAACTACATTCTGCTCTGGGGCAGTAACTACCGTCGGGCCAGCTGCCTCTGCTGGGTTCACTTATAGCTGGACACCAACTGCTTTATTCACCAACCCGAACGTAGCGCAGCCTACCTTGGTTTCGAATACAAATACGGGTACTACACCACTTGTCCTGACAGCCTTCCGCACCGCAACCAATGCCACTAGCGGATGTAGCAGCCAAGACACCCTCACAATCACGATCAACCCACTGCCAACCGCTAATGCTGGTGCTGATATTGCATTATGTAATGGTGTATCAGGTACGATAGGGACAGCTGGTGGTAGTTTGGTAGGTGCCACATATAGCTGGTCTCCAACAACAGGCCTTACCAATCCGAACATACCTTCCACTACCGTCCGGTTAACTAATTCAGGCTCAACACCACAGATCCTGAAGTATTTCTTGACAGTGACCAACACCGTTACTGGCTGCCAAAACAAGGACTCTGTTTTGGTGACCGTACAGCCACTAACTGTCGCCAACGCAGGTGCAGACCGCACAACTTGTAGCAATGTGCCTACTACACTTGGGGTGGCTACTTTGGCCAACCATACTTATAGCTGGTCACCAACGTCCAACCTGACGGGGGCTACATCTGCCCAACCTGTTTTCTTGGGCACCAACACATCAGCCACTCCAATTGTTACCCGCTACATAGTTACTGTCACCAACACCACGACAGGATGTATTAACCAGGATACAGTCAATGTTACCCTCAATGGCACCTCTGTTGGACAACGTCTCAGCACCACCTTCTGCTCTGGCGCTGTAACTACTGTCGGTCCAGCAGCCTCTGCTGGGTTCACTTATAGCTGGACACCAACTTCTTTATTCACTAACCCGAATGTAGCTCAGCCTACTCTGGTTTCGAACACAAACACTGGCACAACCCCACTTGTGCTCACAACTTTCCGGACTGTTACCAATGCCATAACCGGATGTAGTAGCCAAGACACCCTAACCATAACGATCAACCCGCTGCCAACAGCCAATGCTGGTGCTGATATTTTCCTTTGTAATGATGTAGTTGGTACCATCGGTGCTCCAGGAGGCATCCCTGCGGGGGCAACATATAGCTGGACACCAACAACTGGACTAGCTACGCCAAATGCAACCCAGACCACCATTAGGCTAACCACTGCTGGCAACACCCCTCAAGTCCTGAAATACTTCCTGACTGTGACCAACACAACAACTGGATGTCAGAATAGGGACTCCGTATTGGTCACATTGCAGCCTTTGACCGTTGCCAACGCTGGTGCTGACCGCACAACTTGTAGCAATGTGCCTACCACCCTTGGCGTCACGACCTTGGCCAACCATACTTATAGCTGGTCACCGACGACCAACCTGACCGGCGCAACAACGGCACAACCAGTTTTCCAAGCAACTAACAACACGGCTAGTCCTATCGTAACACGCTATATTGTTAATGTTACCAACTCAGTTACAGGTTGTGTAGCACAGGATAGTGTTTTCGTTACTGTCAACGGGATTGCAGGTGGCCAGCAGTTAACCACAACTTTCTGCTCAGGTGCTGTCACAACCGTAGGGCCAGCTACTTCAACAGGTTTTACCTATAGCTGGACCCCAGCTTCATTGTTCACTAATCCAAACGTAGCTCAGCCTACCCTCGTTTCTAATACCAACACGGGAAGCAACCCACTTGTCGTCACCGCCTTCCGTACCGCAATCAACACCGCAAGCGGATGTGCTAGTCAAGATACCCTCACGATCACGATTAACCCGTTGCCAGTATCCAATGCTGGTGCAGACATTGTCATTTGTAATGACGTAATTGGTACTATCGGTGCGCCTGCCAATGGCTCTGGTATTTCTTACAGTTGGTCTCCTACGACAGGACTTACAAGCCCCACTGCAGCCCAATCAACCATAGTGCTGACATCAGCCAGCAGCAACCCGCAATTACTACAATACATCCTCACTACGACTTCTACCGTAACAGGTTGCAGCAAAAATGATACGGTTGTTGTTACTCTGCGTCCTAAATCAGTGGCTGATGCGGGTCAGGATAAAACGACATGTAGCAATGTCCCGGTGACAATTGGTACAGCAACTTTAGCAAACTATACCTACAGCTGGTCGCCAACTACAAACCTGACAGGTGCCACCACAGCGCAGCCGGTCTTTTTGGCCGCCAACACAACTGCCACCCCTATTGTTACTCGGTATATCGTTACAGCCATAAATGGTACCACTGGCTGCGCTAGCCAGGACACTGTTTTTGTGACGTTAAATGGCGCATCTACTGGCCAGCGACTAACTGCTACATTCTGTTCAGGGGCAACGTCGGTTCTAGGTACTCCAGCCACAGTTGGCTTTTCTTATGGATGGGCACCTGCTACCTTGTTTGTTGACCCCGCAATAGCCCAACCAACCCTGGTATCAAACACCAATACTGGTACCACACCATTAGTGCTTACTGCATTCCGTACTGTCACCAATATTGCAAGTGGATGTACGAGCCAAGATACCCTCACGATTACGATCAACCCGCTGCCCGCTTCCGTGGCAGGTGCTGATATCGCAATCTGTTCTGGTGCCAATGGTCAGTTAGGTGCTGCTGCTGTTGCTAACCGTAGCTACAGCTGGGCACCAGTAATTGGCCTCAGCAGTGCAACGGCCGCCAACCCAACAGTAACCCTGACGAACGCAACCTCGCTCCCAACTGTCAATCAGTATATCCTGACCACCACCAATACCACCACTGGTTGTACCCAAAACGATACTGTGTTGGTAACGGTCAATCCATCCGTATCGCTCTTGCCACTGACCCGCGACTCTGTTTGTTCGCTGGCCTCCTTGGTGATGGGCACCCCAGCTGCAACAGGATTTAGTTATGTATGGGCCCCGACTACTGGGCTTTCTGGCGCGACACTCGCCAATCCAACTCTGTCCATTATTAACAGCACGTTGGCTCCAACCTTTAATACCTATATCAGGACCACAACCAATATTAGTTCTGGCTGCGCCGTTAACGATACCTTCATCATCAAGGTTAATCCTTTGCCAGTAGTTGCACTTGGTGCTGATCAGGTGATTTGCTCTGAGCAATCAGTCACACTCAGCTTTGCGCCAGAAGCCAATACCAATTACAACTGGTCATTGGTTGGTGGCCTGACGACTGGCCTAACGGGCGGACTTACAATTGTTGGACCAGGCCAAGCAACTGCCACTTTCAGTAATGCAGGGCAGACGGTTCTCACACAACGGGTTCGTGCCCTTGGTACAAGCACCATTACGGGTTGTACTAAGGCTGATACTGTCCTGATCACGGTCAATCCGTTGCCTTTGGTTAATGCCAGCACACCAGACACGCTTGTTATTTGCGCCAATGGATCTACCACACTTGGAGTTGCCCCAGCTACCGGATTTACCTACAGTTGGTCTCCAGCCACTGGCCTAACCAGCGCTAACGTTGCCAACCCAACCGTCACCCTGACCAATAATACACAACAAGCAACCAAGGCCAAGTATATCCTGACTGTTACCAACACGGCTACTGGCTGCGTTGCGACAGATTCGGCTTGGGTACGTGTTAATCCGCTACCAATCGTGACACTCGGTGCTGCGGATAGCTTATGTAGCCGCCAGACCATCAGTATTGGTGCTCCAGCAGTTGTTGGCTTTAGCTACCGTTGGTCACCTGCCATTGGCCTAAGCGATGTTACCGCTGCCAACCCTAGCTTGACCTTGGTCAACAATACGCAATCGGTTGTCCTGAGTCCGTACAAATTGGTCGTGACCAATATCACTACTGGTTGCAAAGATTCTGCTACGCTAACCGTCAGGGTCAATCCATTGCCGATTGCCAATGCAGGTCGTGACACTGCTACCTGTACCAATGGTGTTTTTACCCGTGGCGAAAACCCAACAGCTGGCTTTGGCTACGTCTGGTCACGTGTCAGCAACCCATCTGGCGCCAGCTTTATCGTGAGCGATACCCTGATTGCCAATCCAACCTTCCGGATTGTGAACATCGGTACCCAACAGGTCACTGCAGTCTTCCGTGTTACCAAAACCAACTTGGTTACTGGTTGTGCCAATAGTGACACCATCAACCTCACCTCTTACCCAAGCCCAGCTGCAATCGCCTTTGCCACTGACACTGCCACGACATGTTCTGGCATCGCAGTCAACTTAGGCCAAGCACCTGCTTTTGGGGTAACCTATAGCTGGTCACCAGCGACAGGGCTCAGCAATGCCGCTGTTGCCAATCCAACTGTTTTGCGCTCGATCACTGGCCAAGCTACTCAGACCTTCGTGTACCGATTGACAGCAACCAACCCAGTTACGGGTTGTGTGAGCATTGACTCTGTAATCCTGAAAGTATTGCCATTGCCTGAGGTAACCCTGGCACCAGACTATACTACCTGTTCTGGCTCCGGACTTACACTTGGTCAACCTGCAGTTACTGGCTTTAACTATGTCTGGTCAGGTACTACCTTCCTAAATAATGTCAATGCCGCGCAACCGACCTATACTAGGGTATTGGCCAATGGTGCTGCACAAACCTCTGAGGTGCTGACCTTGACTATAACCAATGCCGCCAGTAATTGTGTGGCGACCTTCACAACAACCGTCAAAACGAACAGCAATCCAGTCTCTAATGCTGGTGCAAATGCCACCATTTGTTCGGATGATACTGTCACTATTGGTGCAGCTTCCTCTGCTGGTTTTAGCTATCAGTGGTTGACTTCTGCTGGTGTTCTTGATCCGGCTGCTGCTCAAACCAAGGTGACGCGCAACAATACCTCTGGTATCCAACGCTTCGACACCCTTGTGGTGCGTACTACCAACTTGGTCACCTTGTGCTCAAGTACGGATACTACTATCTTGACTGTTAATCCACGTCCTGTATCTGCTACTATCGTTTTTGGTAGCAATACGGTTTGCCCAAATGTCACAGGTCAGCTTTACTCGGTGCCAAACCAACTTAATACTACCTATAACTGGACCATCGGTGGTGGTACCATCATGGCTGGTCAAGGCACTAACGAAATTACTGTCAACTGGGGAGGTAACAATCCCAACGCATTTGTCCAAGTGGCCCCGACCAATATCTTCAACTGCCCTGGGGATACCCAAACCCTACCAGTTTTGATCAAGATATTGCTCAAACCATCGTTGCCAGTGGGCGATACCATCGTCTGTAGCGCCTCGCCTCGTGTCACCTATACAACAGGTGCCAACGTTGGTTCGGTTTATACCTGGTTCTGGAGTTATGACTCACTCGGTGTAACCTATATCCGTAACAGCGCACCAACTACCAATACCTATGACATCGCCTGGACAGGCCTTGGCAAAGGCAAAGTTTGGGTCTTCGAGCGCAGCATCACTGCCAGCAATACTTGCGAAGGCTATAGCGATACTACCCGGATTGAAGTTTTCCCAAGTCCGGACAGCAGCAAAATCATCACTGGCCCAGCTGCAGTTTGCGAGCGCACTACCTCTATTCCGTTCAGCATCCTGCCAACATTAGGTGCTACCTATCGTTGGACCGTTGTTGGTAAGCTTGCCAACACGGGTGATACAATTATGACAGGTCAAGGCACCAATGCCATCACCGTCAATGCTGCTAAGGCAGACACCCTAGTCATTTCTGTAACGGAGACTAGTGTTAAGGGATGCGTTGGTAAAACCATCAAGGATACACTGATTATCAACGTCTTGCCAACTGTTTTAGTCGGCAATGTGGACTCCGTTTGTTCTGGTCAACCATTAGTTATTGGTGCACCTGCTATCGCCAACTATGCTTATGCTTGGTCACCTGCCACTGGGCTCAGCAATGTCACCGCTGCTAACCCGACCTTGACCTTAACGCAGGTCGGTAGTCCAGCCAACTACAAATACTACCTGACCGTCACCAATACACTTACCGGTTGTAAGCGTACTGATAGCATCAACATCCGTGTAAATCCATTGCCGATTGCCTTGGCTGGTGCTGATCAAGCAGTTTGTTCAGGAGCTAATACTACACTTGGTGCGCCCCGTATAGTACGTGTGTCTTACCACTGGTCTCCTATTGGTGGTATCGCTACTGGCCTTACCGGTGGTTTGACCCTTGCCGATACTACTTTGCCTCAACCTGCAGTGCGCTTGGTGAATGCTACCAATACCCCAATTTGGCAAAGCTTTGCGCTCTTGGTTACGGATAGTATTACGCGTTGTGTCAACTATGATACTGTCGCTATCCGAGTCAACCCGCTGCCAATTGCGCAAGCTTTTGCTACTGATACCGCTAAACTATGCTCTGCCGTCCCTACGCTAATTGGTAGCCCAGCAGTTGACTCGCTCCGTTACCAGTGGTCAACCGTTCCGGCCCTTGCCATTACGGGTCTTAATGATGATACCCTTGCTAACCCGACCTTAACTGTTACCCAAGTAGGTTCGGCCCTTACCCGCACTTATGTTCTGACTGTGACGAACCGCCGCAGTGGTTGTGTCAATACGGATACAGTTGTTGCCGTAATTAGCCCACTACCAGTTATTACCCGTAACCCACTTGATAGCATCTGCAGCACAGACTCTAAGGAGTTGGTTGTCGGTATCGAGCCTAATGTTCGTGTGACTTGGTCCCCAGCTACTGGCCTTAATAGGGTTGATAGTACACATGTTATCGTGTCACTTGCCAACACAACGGCTCTGCCTTTTGTCCAGACCTATTATGTGACAGCGGTTAATCAACTAACTGGTTGTGTACAGATTGATAGTGTTAAAGTTAAAGTCAATCCGCTACCACGCACAAATGCTGGTGCTGACCAAGTGGTCTGTACTAAGGAAATTATCAACCTTGGCGAAGCTGCTGTTACGGGTAATGTCTATCTATGGCAAGCCGGCAATGGTCTGTCAGGAGCTAACCTAACGGTGGCCAACCCATCGTTCCAGGTCCTGAATGCAACTACTGCCCCAGCTGTTTATAGCTACTTCCTGACCGTTACCAGCCCTAGTGGTTGTATTGATCGTGATACGGTTAACGTTACAGTTAATCCGCAAATAGCAACCATTTTGCCAGCCTCAACCACGGTATGTAGTGGTCAGACTGCTCCTTTGACTAACCTCAGTTCTGTTGCAGGTCGTACCTACCAATGGTTCCCAGCGGATAGCTTGCAGGATCCGACCAACCTAGGTACCAATGTGCGCTATACACTAACTGGTGCAGTTGCCCAATCATTCACCTACCGTTTGGTAACTACTGTTACTGCAACAGGGTGTAAGGATACGTCCTTTATGGCACTCAATGTCAATCCGCTGCCAGTGATCGAAGCTGGTATTGGCTTTGCAGTCTGTGCTACGGATAGTATTCAGATTGGTGGTATTGCCGCCATTACAGGCCAAACCTATAACTGGTCGATCACTAATACTGTTGCTGGTGTGACCGCTGGCATCGGTAGTACAACCACTGCCCAACCTCGCTTTGGTGCCACCAATACAACTGGGCAGCCACAACGTATCCGACTGGTACTACAGTCAACCATTGCGGCCACCGGTTGTACCACAACTGATACTACGAGTGTTGTCGTTAATCCGCTGCCTGTTGCAATCGCAAACGCCACACCAACTGCTATCATTTGTAGCAATGGAACGGCCCAACTTGGTGCTGCTCCGGTTGCTGGCTTCAGCTATGCTTGGTCGCCTGCCACAGGTCTTAGCAGTGCCACAGTAGCGAATCCAAGTGTCACCTTGCCAAATCCAACCCAGACTGTTCAATCAACACGCTATACATTGACAGTCACGAACCTGACTACCAACTGTATCCTAACCGATACCGTTCGGGTGATCGTCAATCCGCTGCCATTGGTTGTTGTGGGTACTGTCAATACTACCTGTAGTAATGTTGCAGCCACCATAGGTGCTCCTGCTGTTGTAGGATACACCTATAGCTGGTCTCCAGCTACTGGCCTAAGCAGTTCTACGGTCGCTAACCCAATTGTTTTGGTCAACAATAGTGGGACAACACCACAAGTGATCAACTATCGTTTAGTTGTGACCAATGCTACAACTGGTTGTAAAGACTCAGCCAACCTTGCCTTCACTGTCGATCCGCTGCCACGTGCCTTTGCTGGTGCTGATCGTGCTGCTTGTAGTCGTGAGGTCATCACCCTTGGTGAGGCAGCCGTATTAGGCAATATCTACAGCTGGCAAGCTGGCAATGGCCTAACAGGAACCAACCTGACGGTGGCCAACCCATCGTTCCAGGTCTTGAACACCACGACTGCCCCAGCCGTTTATAGCTACTTCCTGACTGTAACCAGCGCCAATGGCTGTATCAACCGTGATACTGTTAGTGTAACTGTTAATCCGAAGCCTTCTACTGTTGTCAATAATTTGACCTTATGTAGTGGCGTCCAGGCACCGATCCAGGCTATTGTTCCGGTTGCTGGTGTTACTTACCAATGGTTGCCAGCTGATAGCTTGCAAGATCCAACAAACCCGAACAGCCCTGTACGCCGTACTATTGGCACCCTCACAGCCCAGACCTATACCTATCAGCTTGTGACCACCGTCACTGCCACAGGATGTAAGGACACGTCGAGCATGGTGCTAACCATCAATCCGCTGCCACGGGTCAATGCTGGACGGAGCCTATTGGTTTGCTCTAAGGATAGCATTGCCATTGGTGCGCTAAGCAGCCTACCAGGCCTTACTTATCGTTGGACAATCACTAGCGTCTTGCCAGTTGGGGTTACTGCCACTATTGGCTCGTCAACCCTGGCCCAGCCTAACTTCGGTGGTATCAATACGACCAGCACCCCTCAGCGCATTCGTCTCTTGTTAACTGTAACCAACACGGCTACAGGTTGCCAAGCTACAGATACAACTAATGTGTTGATCAATACCTTACCAGTCGCAGTGGCCAATGCCACACGGACCACTACCATCTGTGCAAACGGTACAACTGGCCTTGGTCAGGCTCCTATCGCTGGCTTCAGCTACTCTTGGTCTCCACTTGTTGGCCTCAGTAGTGGCACGGTTGCTAACCCAACCATCAGCCTCAGCAACCCAACGCAGACTGTATTGCGCACCCGCTATACCCTCACTGTCCGTAACCTATTGACCAACTGTACCAATACTGATACTGTGCAGGTGATCGTTAATCCGTTGCCAGTTGTCAATGTCGGTACTGTAAGCTCGGCCTGTAGCAATGTGCCAGCAACCATTGGTGTCGCCCCAATTTCGGGCTATGCCTATCAGTGGACACCAAACACAGGCCTAAGCAGCAGCACCGCAGCCAACCCAACTGTTTTGGTCAATAATACTGGTACTACACCAATCGTGACGACCTACAAATTGGTCGTGACCAACGTAGTTACAGGTTGTAAGGACTCTTCTAGCCTTGTCTTCACCGTCAACCCGCTGCCTGTTGCAGAGGCTGGGGCTAATGTGGTTGTCTGTTCACGCATTCCGGCTCAGCTCGGTACAACCCCAGTTGCTGGTAACATATATAGCTGGTCTCCTGCAATTGGCCTAAGCAACATCAATGTCGCCAACCCAACATTTACACTTGGCAATACAAGTGGTGCAGCCTTCAGCCAGCAATTTGTCCTGACCGTTACGAATGCTGCAACGGGCTGCGTCAGCACCGACAACGTCACGGTAACCCTCAACCCTGAGCCAGTGACCTTGCGTCAGTCTTATGATAGCACCGTCTGCCCACAAACTGCCTCTGGTCGTGGCTATGGTGTCGTTGGTCTATCCGGATCGCAATACCGTTGGTTTGTGCGCGGTGGTACGCTGCTTGGTGGTGTTCAGAATGGTGTCCTGACCAATAACAACACTGTAGCAGTCAATTGGGATACTACTGCCACGAGTTTTGGCCTTCAGGTCCTAGAGGTTTCAACCACATCCTGCCAAGCTGATACTGTCAACTTCGGCATCTTCTACAACAGTACTACCTTGTCTCAGATCGTCATAACTCAGGATCCTGTGCTTTATGATAGTGCCTTGGTTGTCAAGTACCGTGTGAACCAACTAGGACTATTGCCAAGTACTGCTCGTGTGAGGGTCTACCGTCGTGTTGCAGGCAGCAATGATGCCTTTGTTTTGGCAGGTACCGCTGCTACTTCTGACACAATGTTCTTGGATAGGCCTGGCCAGACCAGCACCTTAGCTTATGAATATTATATCGAGCTTGATAACCTTTGTGGACGTACCAGCTCTGGTGGTGTTGCCCAGTCTAGCCTCCGCCTAATTGGTACAGGTAGCAATGCCGATCAGATCAGCGCCTTGACCTGGAACGCTTACACTGGTTGGGCCAATGGTGTCGAGCGTTATGAGATCTATCGCAAACTCGACACGGAATTGAATTGGAGCTCAACACCGTATGCTACTGTTGCTGGCAGCGCCACCCGTTGGCAAGCCGCCAATGGTGGAGATGCATTCAGTCAACAGTACCGTATTGTTGCAGTAGAGCGTAACTCCTCAGTTCGTGCCCAGAGTAACGAGGTGCTCCTCCAGTTCGAGAACAAAATCAGCGAATGGAATACCATCACCCCTAACAATGATGGCAAAAACGACGCATTCGTTGTTGACAACCTAGAGCTCTACGGCAAGTATGAAATTCGGATCTATAACCGCCATGGCTTAGAGATCTTTACCAGCGCCGACTATCGCAACGATTGGAAGGCCGATGGCCAACCTGCGGGTACCTACTTCTACATCCTGAAGGTCGAAGGTGCACGCGCCCAGACCCTCAAAGGTTGGATAGAGGTCGTCAAATAGGTCTAGCCTAAGCGATTGGTACTTTTATTATTCAGCTTCCTTCCTGATAATTGGTTGATCCAGACAAAGCCCTCCTCATCGGAGGGTTTTGTCGTTGAGGCGGTCATGATGTGCGATGCCTTGGCCAAGTATTGTATGCTTTAGTTGATCTTTAGGAAGTTTGATTGTAGAAGCTAGCGTGTGGAAGATTTCGCCCGAGGTCGAACTTTTTGATCCCACCGTTCGTATTTATCCGTAACTTGGACTAGTAAGCCAATCTGCAAACAACCATGGGGGCAAGTGACGAGATTAAGGACTGGGCAAAACAAACAATTGAGACGCTGGTCAGCCAGAACTACCGCATAGCTGAGGCGCTACATTTTCTCGGCATTCGGTTTCAGGACTATGCAAATTATACTTGGGAGGAGCTTTGCCAAGCCCGTGGCCTTCAGCCTGATGTCTTGGTGCGCGAAATGCAAGTAGTTGGCCTCAACCCCAGTGCCAATAACCTTGAGCTGATCCAGTACCCAGCAGAGCTGGTATTGGCCTATCTGCGTCATGCCCACCATCAGTTCATCAAGGTGCGGTTGCCTTTCATCATGCAGCTTTTGGACCAAACCGATTGGTCGGCCCTGCCAGCAGAGTCTCCTGTGCAGGATCTGAAGATTGTGTTCCCAGACTTCGCTCAGGACTTTATCTGGCATATTTATGAGGAAGAGGATGAGCTCTTTGGCTATATCGACCTTTTGATATCAGCTGTCAAGGGGCAAGCCAAGCATAGCCAGGTGTATTTTGCAATGGAGAAGCAATGTATCCATCACCATGCGTCTGACCATGAAGCACATGATGGCGAAATGCGTGGCCTACGTCAGATGACGAATAACTTCATACCCGAACCAGACGCTCCGCTGAGCATCAAGGTGCTGTACGCAGAGCTCGCCACCTTAGAGCGTGAGCTGATGGTACATGCCAATATCGAGAACCGTATTTTGTTCCCCAAGGCCCTTAAGTTAGAGCATGAGGTGCGTTACCATGTTTTATTTAGGTCACGCCTCAACTAAGGATTAATGGGCAGAATATTGGCCATCGATTATGGTCTCAAACGCACGGGTATCGCCGTCACTGATCCACTCCAGATCATTGCCAGTCCACATGATACCGTCCCTACTCAGGGGCTAATGGCCTGGCTTGTGGCCTATCTAGCCAAGGAGCAAGTAGATGTTTTAGTAGTTGGCTGGCCCACCAATACCGACGGCAGCGCCACTGACACTACACCCCATGTCGCGGGTTTGATCAAACGATTAGAGGCGGCCCATCCCACCATCCCAGTTCGGAAGGTTGATGAGCGATTTACGACAGCTTTGGCTCACCGCTCCTTACGGATGACAGGTGCCAACAAGAAAGTGCGGCATGATAAAGGACTTGTCGATAAGGTTAGTGCTGCCATCATTCTGCAGTCTTATCTGGAGTCGCCTCGGTAGGACAAAAGACTGAGTTATCTCCAGTTTGACTCTGTCCTAAGTCGAAACACCATGCATAACGCTAGGGTCATCAACTGGTAATAATCCCGACCTATTTCTGATTTTTGTAGGTAAATTTACTCATTTCATCAGGACTAATTGGGTACTTCGTCGTAGGTGATACCTAATTTGACAAAAAAAAATTTCTACCTGTTTTGCGGGCCATAAAAAGTCGTTAATTTTATGGCCATTTAGGATGAACTCGAATATTTTTGGTGTCAATTGCATAATCCTGCTAGTGAATTTTAGCTAATTGTGTTTTAAAGTTGCCCTACCGACGATTATATATGACCAAATGAAGATCTAGTTGAGATCTTGCCTATGGTTGTTGTTCCGTCGGCATGCTCGAGGTCATCCCGATGATGTACACTAACCAACCAAAAAAATATGAAACAGGCTTTACGCAACTCCGTTGATAAGCGTGCCCTTAGGCTCCTGGTACTGGCCTCGATCGCCATTCTGGCCATTTTTTCGGATCTCCATGCCCAGAACGCCATTATCGGTTCTGGCTTCAGCACTGGCTGGTCAGTTGCCAACATTACCTATCCATTCAGTGCTAGTGCTGGTACCAGCCGTATCGCTACTTTTGCGAGCAACAATACTGGATTGCGGTATTTTCGTCTTGTCCGTGGTTGGACTGGATCTGGCTGTTTTGACGGCAATAACACTGAGTATGGTCCATCATCTAATACCGATACCCAGATTAGTTCGTTTGGCACTGTGCCCTCTACAGGGACGTCTAGTGGTTCTGGTGCTTGGTTCGTGAACGATAATGGTGGTACAGGTCGCAACTATATCATCAAAACGTTTAGCCCGTGCAACAGCATACGTTGGACCATGTTTTATGTTCAGGGGGCTGTGCAGACCATCTCGAGTGTAACACGTGATAAGTCAACCATCTACCCTGGTCAGACTGTCACGATCACTGCTGGCATGTCCGCTGCCTTGTCAACTGGCCAGAGTGTTTATTGCCGCTATACCACTGACAACTATGCAACCAGCACAGTCGCTCAGATGGCTTTGGTTAGCGGATCAAACTATGCAGTCACCACCCCTGCTTTTGCTGCTGGCGCTAACCTTTCATACTATTGCTTTACCTCTGGTAGTGGCCTAACCATTACACCAAGCGATGCTGACTTTTTTACGATCAACCTCAACAATAATGGTGGGTCAAACTACACCACAACGGTAGCAAGTGCTTGGGTAACAGCTGGTGCAGGTAGCTCAAATACGCCAGCAACTTGGGCCGGCAGTGTAGTGCCAATCACTGGTCAACCAGTCCAGATTAGCCATGCCCTCACGCTAAATGCCGATATGACGGTATCTGGCCTTACCATCAACGGTGGTGGAAGTCTGACCACAACTAGCAATACCATCAACATCAATGCTGGCGGTGCTTTGGTTAACAACGGTACCTTTAACCCAGGTGGTGGCACAGTCAATTTCGTTGGTGCAGGTTCGGTTTCGGGCTCGGCAGGATGTACGTTTAACAACCTTACCTTAAACACAGGGCAGCTTACCCTAACAACAGCCCCAACTGTCAACGGGACCTTCACGATCAATAGTGGTAACCTAGACAATGCGGCCAATAACATCACTTATGGGGCGTCTAGCACCTTGCTCTACAATGCAGCAGGAGGCTACACCATCTTTAAAGAGTGGAACGCAACTGCAGATGGTGCAGCGGGCTCTGGCCGTCCTGCCAATGTTTCAGTAGCCAATGGTGGTACCCTGACGATGCCATCATCACTTGAGTCTCGGGCAATGGCTGGTAGCCTAACCCTTTGTGCTACTTGCAGTCTGACATTTCAGTCCGCTGGAGACTTGATCTTGCGTGGTAGCTGGACCAATAACCATACAGGGTCTAATGTCAACTTTGGTTCGGGCAATGGTCGTGCCGTTTTCTTCACAGTCCCAAGCGGTACAGCAACTATCACCAAGGCGTCTGGAACCCAAACCTTCCCGTTCCTGATCTTTAATAATGCGGGCACGGTCAACATCGCAAGCCCTGTTGAGGTAACAGCCACGGTAGCCTCGCCATTGCAGATCAACAATAGCGGCCCAATTACCCTCAGCAACAGCCTGACCCTCTCGGGAGATAACGGCAATATTCAAGCGAATGGCACGTCAGAGATTTCGGCTTCCTCTACTCAATCGATCTTCCTCACTGGTAATAAAACCATACCGAGTAGTAACACTGGCACCCTTAGCATCGGCAACAACGTTGTGCTTAGTGTCGCCAACACCAAAACACTGACTCAAGCTGATAACCTATCAATTCTGTCGGGAGGCACTTTGACCATAACTGGAACCTTGAGCTCTTCAGGCACCCTAAACCTCGCATCTGGCAGTACCACCAATGCCAATGGTACCGTGGCTCTTGCCACAGGGGCAAGCCTCACAGGATTAGGACGGATTACCTTTGGATCAAGCTCACTACTTAGGTATGATAACTCCCTGACAGTTGGTAATGAGTGGACTGCTACCTCAGGCACGGCAGCTGGGCTTGGTTTGCCTGCAACCGTAAATATTGCTGCAGGTGCCACCCTTACCGTCAATGGTAGTACCCGAGTTGCTGGTTTGCTTTCGATCAATGCTACTGGTGCACTAACTTTTAGTTCTGGTCATGGCATCAACCTATACACTGGCTGGACCAATCAGCATGCCACAGGTAGCAATATCACCTACTTTAGCGATGCCAACCGGATCACTTTTGTCGGTACCACTGCGGCCATCAACTCAACTGCAAGCACAGCTACATTCCGCGAGCTAGCTATCAACACCACTGGGCAGGTTACGACCAATGCCAACTTGGTCTTGACCAGTACTACCATGCCACTCAGCATTGTCAACACTGGCAATCTTAACCTAAGTGGTTTTTCAATAACGTTCAACGGTACAGGTGGAGACCTTGTTGCTAACGGATCAGGTGCGATCACCAGCTCAGCGGGCACTAGTACCATCACGATCGCTGGAAACAAATCTGTTCCGGCGTCGAACACTGGCACCCTTGCTTTCGGCACAGGCACTGCTCCAACCATTAGCACAGGCGTCACGCTCACCCAGAACGATAACATTAGCCTCGTCAGCGGTGTGACCTTGGTTGTCACTGGCACCTTGGCTAGTAATGCTGGCACTTTCACGATCAACTCTGGTTCTGCAACTACCGTCAACGGAGCCCTCCAGATGGGTGGTGGTGTTTTTGTCGGTACGCCAACTTACGGTAGTGCTGCCACTCTCACCTATACTGCTACTGCCACCGTTAGTGATGAGTGGACAGCCACCTCAGGTACTGCAGCCGGGCTTGGTTTGCCTGCCACAGTTAACATCAGTGGAGGTACTGCTACTTTGGCCGCTGCTACCCGTGCCACTGGCGCCTTCACGATAGCGAGCGCGGCACTTGTTACGTTCCAGGCAGGTAGTAATCTGGATCTTTATGGCTCATTTAATAACCAGAAGGCTACCGCAGGATCCAACACAACTTTCAATGGTAACAATACCATTCGGTTTGTGGGTTCCTCCAACACAATTACCGTCGCAGGCGGTCCGTCTGGCACCCAGCAATTCCCAGTCTTGGCCTTCAACCATACGGGCAAGGTCACGATCAATACCAATGTTAATCTCACAGGGTCTAGCACAAATGCATTCTTGTTAGCCTCGACTGGCACAGTGGAGATTGGTAGCTACACCATTTCACTTACGGGTGCTTCGCCTAGGATTGGCTTAACAGGATCTGGTAGCATCACTGCTACTTCGGGTCAATCGCCAATATTCAGCCTTGCGCCATCTGATGGCAATGCTGAGCTACCAAGCAGCAATACTGCCACCCTGACCTTGCCAAGCTCATTTACACTCCAAGTAGCCAGCGGTACCCTTACGGTCAACGCGGCGATGACTTCCCTGACCTCTAGCGCGATCAACGTTACGGGCTCATTGGTTGTCGGATCTACTGGGACTGTAACAGTCAATAGTGGGTCAACTATGACAGTTAATGGCGCTGGTACGCTCGATGCACGGGCTGGTTCCTACAGCCTAGCAGGAAGCCTCAGCAACTCTGGCTCAGTATTGACAAACCCTAGCAACTTTGCTGTTACAGCTTCGGCTACCTATTCGCACCTTCGTAATGGTGGCGCACTACCTCAACCCACGACCTGGACTTCGGGATCTGTTGTTAACATCAATGGTGTGACCAATACTGTTCCGACCAACCTCAATCAAGTCTTTAGCCGTGTTGTTTGGGAGTGTTCGGGCCAGTCTGCAGACCTAGAGCTAGGTTCTAATGCACCAGCTAACACCACCGCTGACTTTAGGGTGACGAACACCAACAACAGCTACCTAGGCCTCGGAGCTTCACGCACCTATACCGCAGTTACTGTCAGTGGTAAGTTTGCCCTTAACCTAGCTGGTGGTGCCACCAATGTGACACTCACAACTCCAACCTTGGGTTTTGCAAACGCAACTAACAACAAGGCTCAGCTTGCATTGGGGCTTAATCCATCTAGCACCAATGCCGTACTAAGTGTCGGAACGATTCAGTTCAACACCAGCCAAGCAACCCTTGATGCCGCCCTGAACGGCCATGTTGTCCTCTTTGGAGGCTACGGCACCGAGCAGCTTGAGGTCACCTCCTCATTCCAACAAACTGGTGCCGGAATTGGTGATTTGTATTGCGCATCGCCAACTGCAAACACCCAAATCAGGTTGAACTCCTCAAACGGGTCTATTTCGAATGTCAATACGGGCTTCGTCAACTTTGGTGGCAAGGTCGTGATCCCAGTATCAAGCGTTTATACCTTTGCTTCGGACATGACAGGTGCTTGCGACATCGAGGTCAATGGTGGTACAACATTTAACATTGCCTCTAGGGTATTGTCCAATACGGGCTCCTTTACGCTTGCATCAGGTGCTACCTTGGTCGTACCAAGTGCAGCTGGTCTTGCCGCTACAGGTGCCACTGGTCCTATCCGAAGCACAGGGACTCGTTCTTATTCGACAGGTGCTACATACCAATACACCGCTGCGTCTGGAGTTACCGGGGCAGGCTTGCCTAGCACTGTCGCTACCTTATTCGTAGCATCGAGCATCGGTCTGACCCTCAGCAATCCGGTAGCTGTTTCAACTGCTTTGCAGCTCTCTACAGGATCTAGCCTAACACTTAATGGTCAAACGCTACGCTTCTCTGGTACCTCGACGGTTTCAGTTGGCTCAGGTGCCACCATCGTACCATCGACAACATCTCGTTTGGTGATGGGTAGCACTGGCCTATCAACTTTGCCTACAGGCTTGTTGAGCAGCGCCAACCTTGGTACCCTCGAGATCGACCGCACAGGCACATTTAGCCTCGGCGCTAACAACCTAACACTACACCAAGGCCTTCTCCTGACCAATGGTAGCTTGACAATCCCGAACGGAAACGAGCTGACCTTTACGTCAAGTGCAACTTGGCCTACAGAAACAGCTACCAAATTCGTTGAGGGTAAAACCATCATGGAGCCACGCGTTGTCGGCACTGGTTCGCTCAATTTTATGGGCCTAGGCCTTGCAGCTGGTGCTGATGATCTAGGGAGCATCTCTATTGTTCGTATTTCGGGTGTTAATGGCCGTATAACTTCCAATGGCAACTCAGGTATCAACTGTAACTGGGACGTCAATGCCGAAAATCAACCTGTTAGTGGTCGTGATGTTACATTTAGCTGGGTGAGCGACTGGGACAATGGACGCAATACCTCACAGATGAAGTTCTGGCGCCGGATTAGCCCATCTGACCCTTGGGTCGCTATGGGATCATTACAAAATGTGGGTTCGACAAACCCAAGACTCTTGACTGTGAATACCACGCACTTTAGCGAGTGGACTGCAACAGATAATAGCGGACCCTTGCCTGTTGTATTCAGTCAGGTGATTGTTCGCCGGACGGGGACTAAAATTGCCGCCATTACTTTCCGGGCTGAGGATGAACGTAACGTAGCCAGCTATTCATTGGAGCGCAGCAGCAACGGGTCTGTCTTTGTACCTGTTTTGGGGCAGTTTGCCAGCATCCTTGCCAAAGGCACTTCAGCAAATACCTACACAGTTCAGGATCATAATAGCGATGCAGCTTCAAGCTGGTACTATCGCATTCGGTCCATCGACCATGACGGTGCCACAGACATTAGCCCTGCCGCCTTGCTACGTGCTGATGGTTTAGTCAGGACCGCTTCGCCAATATCAGCAGTTTATCCTAACCCGTTTGTGCGTCAGCTATCGCTAGACCTCAATACCGAGGTTGCTGGTGTCGCCCAGATTAGCTTAGTAGGTACTGATGGTCGTGTCGCTTATAGCACAAGCCAAATGGTTGCAGTCGGTTCCCAAACGGTCCTGATAGTTGATGCCGCCCTAGGGCAGCTACCCAAGGGTATCTACCACCTCCGCTGTAGCATGCCAGATGGTAGCCAACAGTCGGTCAAGGTGACGAAGTAATCACTTGACAAATATTTCCCAACTCGGGAATAAGTACTATCAAATCAAAAGGGCTCCTATCGTATGATAGGAGCCCTTTTTGGTGCTGAGGAATGCCTAATCAATCGTTAGGCAAATTGTGCGGAGTAATGTGGTTGTGATCTGATATTTTTAGACAATAGGTCGATCCTACATCTCCACCTCGTGTTTCCAGCGCTTGTGGCTCCAGAGCCAGTTCTGGGGCTGCCGCAGGATTGCTTGCTCGGTCATCTCGGCGTAGGCCTCGACGATGCCAGGATGCTTTTTGTCGTAAGGCGGTACTGACATTGGGTAAAACGTAATCTCATAGTATCCACGCTTCACCCTATTGACGTCAGTGAAGATGATCGGCACGTTCATTAGGACGGCGATTTTTTCGATCCCAGCGAAAAACAAGGTAGGCTGGTTCAGGAACATGAGCTTATGTGGGGCTTCCTTAGCTGGGGTTTGGTCCGAGGCCATAATAGTGGTCCGGACTTTATCCTTGCTTGAGGCGATCCGACGCAATATGGAAGCGTCTGCCACCATTGTTGCACCAAACTTGGACCTAACTTTGATCATGAGCTCATCAACAAACTTGCTGCTGAGTGGCTTATACATGGCATCAATGTTAGTGATCGAAAAACCCGCTGAGTATCCTAAGAGGGCCCACTCCCAGTTGCATTTATGGATTGTTGCTAGTATCGTGGAGTCGCCATTGGCTGTGTAGTTTTCCATTGCCTCAGGGTTGCGCAGGACGACCCTTTTCAGGATCTCTTCCTTAGTGACCGTAACACTTTTGATGGCCTCGAGCTGGATGTCTGCCAGATTATGGTAAAACTGCTTGGCTATCTTGGTGATTTCGGCTTCCGATTTCTCCGGGAAACTGCGCCTCAGATTACCAAAAACAACTTGCTTGCGATACCCAAAAACATAGTACATCATCACATAGACGAAGTCCGCAATCAGATAAAGCAAAAAGTACGGCATCCGACTAGTAGATACGATCAACCAATACAGGATGTGCTGGAGGGTTTTCATGGTCTTATAGAAGGGAGAGTTGGTGGATGTCGACTCAACCACCAACAACGTGTGTCTTAATATCTGAAGGCAAGTTAGGGATGGAATGATCGAGGGCGGTTTTAGACTCTGCATATTAGAGCCATCAACCTATAGGCCAGATCTTATCGGATCGTGCTGAATTGTCCTGCACGCCAGTTGTCACTTCGGCGCTCGCCAGTGGCATTACTATGGACCAAAACGAACTGGCTACTTGACAGATCCCTGATGAAAACGAACTCTACCGAGCTTTGTTTTGTTTTTTCGAGGCTGTAGTATTGCCAGATCTCGTATGTCATGTTGGGGTTGGCATTGGCTTGCCTGTTATTGTCGGTCTGCTCATTGAGCATCTGGTTGGGCATCCCATATCGCAAGAAAACCCTGGCCCTGTCTGACTCTAGCAATGGTTTGCTACGAGATCCGAACCTGTTTTGGGCCTCGATGACTTGGGCACGATAGTCGGCGTGGAGATCATAAGCTTGGGCCTTGTCTCTGCGTTGCCAAAACTCGAGGTAGAAACTCCGCATAGATGCATAGTCCGAACCCTGGATCAAGATGTCTATTGTGCCAGCCTCAGCGCGGGATGCAATAGCCTTGAGGTGATAAACATATTGTTTGATGCTCCTTCCTTTAATGGTATCAACAAAGGTGCCTGCAGTAACAACTGTAGGTGCCAAAACCGAAGTGGTTTTGCTTTGGTCGCTGGTAGGGTTACTGCGGTAGAAGTTCTTGTCTCGTAAGGCCATGATCTTGCCATCTGGGCTAAGCAGGGCAAGCTGCAGACGATAATGACCACTGGGTAGCTCGGCTATGTCAATCTCCTTGTAGATCGCAACGATTGACTTGGGTAAGACTCGTGAGATGCCGCCCCAAGATTCAAGTATCTCGAAAGTAGGTAGCTTGATGATTCGGAAACTCAAGGCCGCA
The DNA here is from genome assembly GCA_027490155.1 of Cytophagaceae bacterium. Classification (GTDB taxonomy): domain Bacteria; phylum Bacteroidota; class Bacteroidia; order Cytophagales; family Flexibacteraceae; genus CANHWS01. The sequence continues at coordinate 41,302 of JAIXYP010000043.1, forward strand.
GCCGATGTGTCAGATACGTATCGGTTGAGGTCATAGATCTCCTGATAACACTTGATGGTTGTGATCGTTGCAGGATAGAAGTCGGATGGGTAAGGGGTGAGACGCAACCCAGACTTGACCATTTGGTCGGTTTGGTCCTCAGACTTTGTCGCAGATCGCACCATTTGGATATCGCTAATGATGGGTTTATCAATGGGGATAACACCAGAGAGATCCAGTGGTATCCGAAGTCTAACCACACTAGTATCTGTGTTGATGAGCTGCCGCATCAGTAGCCTAATTTCGGACTTTACGGAAGGAACGGCGCACCTCATCATGGCCGAAAGCATAAAGTCAAGTGCATTGGTGTCGGTTAGGTTGGGCGAGCGAACCTGTATGTTTTCTGCATAGACCTGCAGGTCTTTTTGCCATATCTGGATTTCGATAATGGCCCCACCACTAAAGCTGGCTTTTTTTCGATTGCTGGCGGCCTGGTTGGCTGCGTATTGAACGGTTTTGGCGTCGATATCAAAGTACAGCTCCAGCATTGTTTTGTTACTGTCCAGCTTGAATCGGGCATACTCTAGCACCGCAGCCAGCTTTTTGGCCGAGGCCTTAGGCGTTGCCATGCCAATGGTTAGCACTAAGGACAACACAAAGGCCCCAAGGCCTAGCCTAGGTCTCAGGCAATGCTTAAAAAAGTTTGCTTTAAAGTTTCGGTTCAATGAGTGAAGGGACTGGTAGGTGCAAAATTTATCGATCGCGTTGTGCCAAAAACGCTTCTAGCGATAGGTGTGGTTTGGCTGGTACGCTTGGCAGATGGTTGTGTAGGACCAGGTCGATGATGTCTGCTGTTTGGTCTGGGAAGTCAACAACATAGGTTGCAGGTGTCATGACCCATTGGCTGACCTTGTCGAGATTGGCATCGTCCAGCATCCAGACAACAGGGACACCAAGCGTGGCAGCCCCAGCGGCATTGCAGTATTGTTCGTATTGGTTGGCCATCGGGATGACCAAGAGTTTTTTGCCTAGGAACAAGGCCTCAGCAGGGGCTTCGAAACCGGCACCACATAGGACACCACTGCAGCTTGCCAGGCTCTGAATGAAAGCGTCGTTCTGGACGGGTTTGATGGTAACGTTACCAATGGTTTGGGCCTGCATATTGTGTTTGCTGAAGACCTGCCATTGGGCTTGGGGTATCTTGCTCAGGAAATTGATCAGGGTTTGATCATCATAAGCTGGCAGATAGACGGTATAGTGACCTTCGTCCGTAGGAGTGATGTCTCGGATAGCCTGCCGGATGACCGGAGTGAAGACCTGAGGACCATAACGCGCAAAATGAAATCCATAGCTATCCGAAAAGGGCGCATAGTGGTGCATGATGTAGCGTCCCATTACATCGTCCTTTTCAGGTTTTGGGGCACCTGCTGCCATAACCCCAGCTTGATGGCTGAGCGAGATGCAAGGCACCTTGGCCAACTTGCAGGCCCAAGACGTGACTGGCTCGAAGTCCGAGATCACTAGGTCATAGTCTTTGACGGGCAGGCTTTTGATCTCGCGCCAGAGCAACCAAGGTTTGGCTTTTTTGGCGGTGGCCCACATATCGACCCCTCCATGCCGACCAAAGATGAAGCTAAGGCCATAAAATCGGTACTTGATGGGGTAGGGGAGCTGCACATCGGACTGGATCCCGCTTATAAGTACGTCAAGGTCAGCACGCTGCTGCAGCAAAGGCACAACGTCACGGGCGCGACTTACATGGCCGTTCCCGGTGCCCTGAATGGCGTACAAGATTTTCGGTTTTCGATCCATACTTCAGGCGCTTGGTAAGAAATAACTCAACGCCAAGCTTAGGTGCTAATTGTATTGTGCTTGCAGTCCGAGGTTTGCCCCAGACGACTCAGCTGAGCTGGTTGTACCCAGATCTAACCACTAAAATAGCAGGCAATGTCCAGACTACCTTATTTGTGCTACACGAAACCCAGATTGGGAGGGGCTGTACCATATCCCAAGGTGGTTCGTTTTGCCTCAGAAGGGTAAGGTGAGGCGGTCCAATCTGTGGATGAGGTTGGTCGTATTGTTCGTATCATTTGCTGCGGTTAAATTTGGTGTGAATAAATAATCGTACGAAATTGGTTATTTTCTTACATCATATTGTGGTCTTTGTTTTCTGGCAATTTTCTTTACTTACGTTGATTATCAGTTGATTAATTTTGGATGGTCATGTTTTTTAATGCGAAACGAACATAAAACTTGCGTGATGATTTTGAGTACTTTATCTTTACACACTATGAAAAAACTCGTTGCGCTTTTTTCCCTTATCGGATTGGTCAGTTTGTTTGGGGGCGCCCAAGCGCAACTATTGATCCGTGGTGACTCTACTGGCAAAAATGGCATTAGGAGTATTGAGGTGCAGCGGCTGAACACAGGCAAAGGTGCTCAAGTCACGGTCACGACACGTACAGGTGCCAAGCTGAAATGTGTCGTCGCTCACCTAGGTCCCTCTGAGTGTTATGAACACGCAGATACAAGTCTGATTATCATGAAATCGGACACCGAGTTTGACATAAAGCCCTTTTACCAAGACGGTGACAAGATCTTGCTACCGCTGTTAGGCTATGATGGCATGCATTGCGTCTATGTGCTTAAGGTATCCAGTACGAGTATCAAGCAGCTACGGAAATCTGATCAGGTTTATTGGGCAACTATGTCACGGTGGCACTTTCCGTACGTGATCTATGACAACAAGCGCGACCAACTTATAGATTTCAACCGCCGTAGCTGGAACGACTTCCGGAACCTCACTGCTGGGGTATATAAGCTCGGTAAGCTGGCTACCTTTAAAGGTGAGATCTATCTTCAGGATAACAAGGACCTAGATCTGCAAGTTGAAGGCAAGGACATGAATAAGTTTTATGTCGATTTTATCAAGCTCTACAAAAAGCGTTCGGGTAAACCTTTACGTCAGGCAGATGGCACAAGGGATACCAAGGCTATTGACAAGAATGTCAAAAAGCTCGATATCAGTAATCGTTCCTACCATTGATTTGGTGTAGGCACCTAAACCGACATCCCGCCCGCAATTACAAGATGCCACCACAAAAACCTTAGTTTTGTGGTGGCATTTTCTATTTTCGCTACCTTCAGATATCACTATGGCAACCCATAAAATTTACGATCAGATCGACAATTGGGCCTCCTTGGCTGCACAAGTTGCTGAATGGCAGGCGGCAGGCCTCAAGGTGGCCTTTACTAATGGTTGCTTTGATCTTGTCCACCGCGGCCATACAGACTATCTGGAAGGAACTCGGGCTCTGGCAGATAAACTAGTTGTCGCCCTTAACACAGATGCCTCGGTACGGCGGCTGAAGGGCTCAAAGCGGCCTGTTGCTGACGAGGCTGGTCGCTTACATGTGATTTCAGCACTCGGATGCGTGGATGCCGTTACCCTTTTTGACGAGCCAACACCGCTTTCAATCATCACTGCGCTGAAGCCTGACGTCCTGACAAAGGGGGATGATTATACAATCGAGAACATCGTAGGAGCGCAGGAGGTATTGGCCAATGGAGGAAGTGTGCAGACGGTACCACTTGTGCCGGGTTATTCGACCTCAGCACTGATAGAGAAGGTGCTGGAGGCTTATGGGCAATCCTGATGATCCTGACTATCAGAATATTATGGTTTAACTGCAGTTGGTAGTAGTCAATAATAGTAAGTCATGGTATTCTCGTCAAGTTTCTACATCAGTTATAGCTATAGGATGCATGTGGCTTATACATACCTCATAAGGAGACGCATTGCCTCTAACTAGCCGATCCTTCGGCCTAGGTCATGATAGTACATAATACAACAAAAAAAGGCAAGTTCATTTCTGAATTTGCCTTTTCATTGTTATTGCTTACTGTCCCTAACGACTAGTAGTTACGGCCAGCTTGAATCATGGCGCAACGGAAACCAATGGTACTGCTAGAGCTATCTTGTGCCCAGAAGCGGCGGGTACCTGGCGAACACCAGTATGCTACATCTGCCCAAGATCCACCTTTGAAAACACGTGGGTGACGGTTAATAGCATTAGTTGCCATGTTGTAGTTGGCATCGCTGTCTTTGTTGGTGAACTGGCCAATCAGTGAGTTGTCATCCTGATACTGCTTTTTCTCGTCACCGTAGGTATTACGACGGACAGGGTTCAAGTCTTCGAAATCTTGGAAAGACTTAGGGCGATAAACGTCTAGTACCCATTCGTTAACGTTACCAGCCATGTTGTATAGACCGTAGTCATTAGGTGGGTATTCGTAAACCTGAGCAGTGATCATGGCGCCGTCATTGAGTTTGCCAGCGATACCAGCATAATCACCACGTCCACGTTTGAAATTACACAAGAACTCACCCATCTGGTTGCCGAAAGGATTGCGCAACGAGTGGCCATCCCAAGGGTAAAGTCTTTTGTTGTTCTGGTTTTCGTCGTTGTATTGCTGACCGATAAGGGCCTGAGCGGCGTATTCCCACTCTGCCTCAGATGGCAAGCGGTAATCTGGTACGACAACACCACTCTCTAGCGGGATGCGACCACCTGCAGGGATGCCTTGGCTTGCTGCGTCGATACCAGACTTAGCGGCTAGCTCCCAGTTAACCTTAGCAGAGCGCCAGCGGCAATAGTCATTTGCTTGATCCCAGCTAACACCAACTACTGGATAGTAGCGGAAACCAGGATAGCGGAAGTAATGATCACGATAAGGATCGTTGTAGGCTAATTGCTTTACCCATACGGTTGTATCTGGCATTGCGTTAGCAGCCAATGTTGGGTTGGTAGCAGAGTCAGTTTTGAGATAGAAGATGTACTCCAACCAGTGGATGTTGGCAACTTCGGTCTCATCCATGTAGAAAGACTGGATGGTTACGGTACGCTCGACGTTGTCACGTGAGTACATAACGTCTTGCTCTTGCGATCCCAGAACGGTACGTCCGCCCTGGATGAAGATCATACCTTGACGGCCACCAGGAGCAACAGGCTGGCCTTTGTAGTCTTTGACCACAAAAACGCCTGCATTTTCTTCCTTGGAGTACTCCAAGTTGGTGGTCGTGCTGGCTTTGCCTGGGGCAATGCTAGTCGGGAAAGGCTTGCTGCAGCTATACAGCATTGCTGTTGAGGCCATAAGCCCCAGCGTTAGCGCCTTGATAAAACGATTACTTTTCATACCCTGTTTATTGTAATACTTGCCAAAGTAAAGCAAAAATAAAGACGAAAGCACGTCAGACAAGGCAAGTTTTCAAAAAAATGTTTTGAACTACCTGTTTTTGACGCCCAAACGTTTGGCAAAAAGCAACCTAAAGTACGCTTTCTGACCTGCAAATGTGGTTTTGGGTCTGCTAGAGGCTAACACCCTCTGCCAGTACTGTGACTTTGTTGTCAACGATCTCCACAACACCACCGTCGATCTGGAAATCGATCGTTTCGGTTGGGGTCGTGACCCTAAGGTCGCCGCTGGTCAGGGCGCTAACCATGGCAGCGTGGTGGTCTAGGACCTCGAAGCTACCGTCAACACCTGGAAAAAAAACAGCGGTGGCTGGTCCTTGGTAGATGCGTTTGTCTGGCGTGATGATGTCTAGAGTCATTGTCTTGTACTGGATGTAGGGGCCGATTGAAAGGCCATAACAATGGTGGCTTTGGTTTTGGAGTCTGTTACGCAAGAGCGAAGAGCCTCCGATGGTTTCAAAGCCGAATTGATGATACGAACAAAGGGGCTCGCGAGCGGTTACGACAGATGCCTGTGACAACTCGGGTAGCCCCTTTGGTCTGGTGGTCTGGGTTTAGCCTTAGGAGGCTGCTTTGGCGTCTGCCATCATTTTTTCGCCTTTGGCAACAGCATCCTCGATGCCACCAACCAAGTTGAAGGCCATCTCTGGTAGGTGATCCATTTCACCATCCATGATCATGTTGAAGCCTTTGATGGTCTCTTTGATATCAACCAAGGTGCCAGGAATACCGGTGAACTGCTCGGCCACGTGGAATGGCTGAGACAAGAAACGTTGTACACGACGGGCACGGTTAACGACTAGTTTGTCTTCTTCGCTTAGCTCGTCCATACCCAAGATGGCGATGATGTCTTGCAGCTCTTTGTAGCGTTGCAAGATGTTTTTCACACGTTGGGCGCAGTCATAATGCTCATGTCCTAGGACTTCAGCATTCAGGATGCGGCTAGTAGAGTCAAGCGGATCAACAGCTGGGTAGATACCAAGCTCGGAGATCTTACGGTTGAGTACGGTGGTGGCATCAAGGTGAGCAAACGTTGTCGCTGGGGCTGGGTCAGTCAAGTCATCCGCAGGGACGTAAACGGCCTGTACGGAGGTGATTGAACCACGTTTGGTAGAGGTGATACGCTCTTGCATCGCACCCATTTCGGTAGCGAGTGTAGGTTGGTAACCTACGGCAGAAGGCATACGACCCAAAAGGGCTGATACTTCAGATCCTGCTTGGGTAAAGCGGAAGATGTTGTCGATAAAGAACAGGATGTCGCGTCCTTTGCCTTGGCCATCACCATCGCGGAAGTACTCTGCAATAGACAGACCAGAAAGGGCCACGCGAGCACGAGCACCTGGAGGCTCGTTCATCTGACCGAACACTAGGGTAGCTTGGCTTTGCTCTAGGGCTGCCATGTCAACCAAGGATAGGTCCCACTCGCCTTTTTCCATTGAGTGAAGGAACTCGTCACCATACTTGATAACGCCGCTTTCGATCATCTCGCGGAGGAGGTCATTACCCTCGCGGGTACGCTCGCCAACACCAGCAAACACAGATAGACCAGAATAGGCCTTAGCGATGTTGTTGATAAGCTCCTGGATCAAAACAGTTTTACCGACACCAGCACCACCGAACAAGCCGATTTTACCACCTTTTAGGTAGGGCTCGAGCAAGTCAATGACTTTGATACCGGTGAAGAGTACCTCAGAGCTGGTGCTGAGCTCGTCAAAACGAGGGGCACTACGGTGGATTGAGGTACCGCCAGTTGGGTTTTTAGGTTGTGGGATGCCGTCAATGGCTTCGCCAATTACGTTGAATAGGCGACCTTTGACATCCTCGCCAGTTGGCATTTTGATCGGGGTGCCGAGGTCGGTCGCGATCATACCACGGAGCAAGCCTTCGGTTGCATCCATAGAGATGGTCCGGACACGCATTTCGCCTAGGTGTTGCTGGACTTCCAGAATCAGCTTTTGGCCATTACCACGGTCCACTTCGAGAGCGTCCAGGATGTTAGGAAGTTTGCCACTTGCACTATCCTCAAAACTGACGTCCACTACCGGACCGATCACTTGGGTTATTTTGCCGATGTTTGCCATTCGGTGTTTGTTCTGTATATGTTATGGAGCGGGGGCGCACCTACTTGAAAACGGGTGCAAAGCTAGCACACAATCAGCGGACATAAAAGCATCGATCTACTTAGATGTCAGGATATTGGTAACGATTGGGCGCTGGTGCTTGCTGGTTCTGGCAAGTCAATATGCTGGGCTTCAGGATAGCTGTTTAGGGCCAATTGGTCGTTATTTGGGCACTCGAGGCTAGGTGAATGTGGTGGAGCTGGCCAAGTGCCAAATTTTTATTGGCCCTATCGTCTAATCCCCAAAGAGTTGGCCAGTACTTAATGGAGGCAAAATCACCTAATGCCTCCACCAAAATTAGTCGCAGAATTCGATCTGACTCTACCTTACCAGTCTATGTAATTTGGTTGCAGTTTCTGGGCATGTACTCAACCTTAGTAGGTCCAATCATGAACCTAAGGGGCTTCTCGGACATTTTTCTACCAAAATACTGGGCCTACTTGTTTAGTTGTCAGATAAAGCACTACATTTGCAGCCCTGTTAGCAAAAAGCTAAAAGGATTCTCATTTACCACCACCGTAGTGATACGTCGTGCTAGCCTAGCGAATGAGGCATAGCTCATCTCACTAGTAAGCCTTGTTGATAAGCCATGAAAAGAACCTTTCAACCTTCACAGCGCAAACGTCGTAACAAACATGGTTTCCGTAGCCGTATGGCTACTGCCAACGGTCGTCGCGTACTTGCTGCACGCCGTGCGAAGGGCCGCCATAAATTGACGGTATCTGACGAGCCTACCCACAAAGGTAACTAGTCCTTAAGGGCCTGTCCCTTCCTACTGACATAACATGAGCACCTGCATTTGTTTGTAGGTGCTTTTCTTGTGTTTACCAAGTTGCTTAAATATCCTACCCCTATCCATGAAAAAGGCCCAAGATGCGCAATTATTGGGCCTTTTGTATGAATAGGATAAGGGGCTGGACCCTTACTAAGACTAGCAGTAAGTCAACTATTGTTTGATAAAGGTGGCACGGTGCCCCTGCTGCGTTTTAAGCTGATACAGTCCTGCGGGCCAGCTGCTGACCATGATACCAGACTGACTGAGCTCCCCTTGCCAAATGACTTGGCCAGTAGTGTTGGTAATGGTGGCCTTGGTGCTGTCAAGGTCTGGGTTGGCCATTAACAGGTCGGTAGTTGGGTTGGGGAACAAGTTGAGTTTGAGGTTCGGTGCTTTAGTGGTGCTGAGGCTAGTAGTATGGGTTGTGCCAAATACTTTGAAGTTGGCAATGAAGGCATTTTGGTTGGCCCGATAATAAAGCCGAACGCCACTAACGGTCGGGAACCAGTTGTACATGATGGGGGCGGCACTGACATTGGTGCCATGGACACTGTTAAGCCTACTGAGTACATGGCTAGTGCCCAGGTCCACCCGCGGAATGGCCATAACCGCAATGGAGGATCCATAACCAGGCAGGGCTGAGTCAACCGTGTTGCGTTGCCACATTTCGATCATTTCGGGGGCGACGCGCATTGTTACTCTTTTCCATTGGCGGATGCTGGCTAGTGGGGCATAGTTGGTGACCGTAGGGCCAACCGGGTAGTCGCCACCAGTACCGGGTGACGTTCCGCCCGGTTGGGCGATGAAGCCCGGCAGCCACCAAGCGTTACCACCACTGACGTATTTTTCGACCTCGCCGCTGCTGCTTTGCCCTCCACCATAGAACATATAGAGGCCACCACGGTTGGTGTTCGGGCGTTTGTTTAGCATCCGAAAGTTGTAGGCTGGGCGGCCAAAGGGTGCAGCCTGCGTCACGGAGTCCAGCAGACCTTGCACATAAGGTGCTTGCCTGAGGCTATGCATCAATGCTACGACGATCCTGCCCCCTTCGCCAATGGTGACCTGTTGATCCCAAAGGGCATCAAACTGGACTAAGATGGTGTCTTGATAACGACTGATGGGGCTAAAGTGGTAGTCTATCGCACTGGCTGTCTTGAGTGAGTTGACTGCGGTGAAACTGCTATACCTGATCGCTGAATCGGACAAGTTGAGGCAAGGCAGAGTTAGGCCAAGGCTATCTGTCTTTGGCTGACGCTCAAAACAGGACTGATAGGTGCGCGGATTGCCCCAGTCGGTTAACATAGATAGGTCCTTGAGCGCAGGGTGGACAGCCCGGAAGTCATCCTGGATGACGGGGCTGTACTGCGCCCAGACGAAGCTGGAGCTGGCCAAGATTCCTATGAGCACCATTGTGATCTGGCGCCCTAGTCCCCACATCAGCGAGGCTTTGGGTGAACTATATTTTTCCATTTTTTATGGTCAGGTGGTGCTAAAGCGTTTGATTGAGCTAACGAATAGGATGGAGTTTTCGAAGGGGATTAACTCCCCTGCAATGGCCTACCATCAAGCTGGCTCGATCGGATAGGCAATAAAATTACCCTATTTTTCTGGCACCAACAAGACGGCATCAGCATTCAGGATGCCTTTGCTCAGGGCCTTGACCTTGATGTTTGCATTAGAACCTGCCTTAAATTGGTAGGTGCCTGCTTTATGCCACTCGCCCAAGTTTTCGTTGTGCAGGAAGGTAAGTGTGGCTTTGCCATCGGCGTGGGTGATGTCCAGTTGGGCATTTTTAGCGAGCTGAGTATGGGTTTGTCCCTTAGCCAAACCAGTCTGGAAATAATAGACGCTGTACTTGCCACTATACTTGATCGGTGCCGTGAACTCAGCCTCAGCCATGATGCCTGATGTGGTATCGGTGGCGGACTGGTAGCTAAGGCCATATTTATTGCCAGCTTTGGTCTCGCTAGTCCAGGTACCAACGATGGGCTTAAAGCTGCCTGGGATATTGTCATCGGCTAGGACTTCGGGCACGGTGCGGTTGGCCAAGGGGTTGCTCTGGAGCTCGGCTTGTAGGGCTTTGACATCTACTTGCTGGACGCTTTGTTTTTTGTCGATGGCCATGGTGGCTGCCACTGCTGCAGACTGGGCCAAGACCATAAAAACGGGCTCCATCCGGATGCTACCATAGGCAATATGGGTGGCACTCATGCAGACGGGGACCAATAGGTTGCTGGCCTGCTCTTCCTTGGCGACGATGGACCGATAGGCAATAGGGTAGGGGCGGCTACCTAGATCGACCTCGACGTTGCCCTCGTTCTTGACCATGCCATTGGTAACGATGCGTTGGCAGTTGTGGCTATCCATCTGGTAGGCAGCTAGGCCGACGCCATCTTCCACCACCTCTTTGGATTGGCAATGGGCTTGTGTCATGGTCAGGAGGCCACGCATCCGCCGTGCTTCACGGACGTACATCTGGTGCGGAAACCCACCATTGTCCTTGAACTCATCCTTAGGGTAGCCATACCGTTGCATACTGGTGCGCGTTTCGGATGGCAAACCTGGGTCATTGGCTAGGTAGTAGAACAGGCCCTTGATGTAGTTAGCGTGTTTGGCAGCAATCGCCTCACGTGTTTTGTGGTTGGCTTCGGGGTAGTCCCAGTTTTCGCCAATCATGTCAAGCGAAAAGCCGCCTTTATGGTTGATGTCAGTCTTCTGGCCTGGCAGTGCATTGATGATCATGTAGTTTTTAACGTCCTTGTATTTGGACTTGTTGATCAAACGACCTAGCAGGGCATAATGGCTGGCATCATAACCTGTTGGTTTGGCAAACGGGATTTGGTTATTGGGGTCAGTGCTGAGGCAAATGCGATAGTTATAGGCTTGCACTTTTTTGTCACCTGTGCCATTGGGCTCAACTGTTTTGTCGCTGATGCCCCAGAGGAGGCCGCTTTTTGGGTCGCCTTCTTTGATGTAGGGATCAATGCCGTCAGGGAACTGGTGTTTGTCTTGTAGCTGGACGCCGTTAAGGGTTTCGTTGAACTCGTTATTGGCTTCCCGACCGACGGTATAGTCCACGCCAGCTTTGGCCATGAGGTCACCTTCGTAGCTACAGTCTAGCCACATTTTTGCTTTGATCGTGAGGGCTACCTTGCCAGGGCGGTCGGTGCGCTCTAGGTCGATTTCGCTGATTTTGTTGCCCACCTTCCGGACTGCTAGTAGGCGGTGCTGTTTGTAGACGGGGAATCCACCACGTTTGGCATAGTCGTCCAAGATTCCTTCGGCCACATGCGGCTCGAAAAGCCATTGCTCAAACTCGCCATAGTGTTGGCCCATGCGGCGATAAAAGTCCTTTGATAGGCCTGTGATGGCAAATTTGTTGCCGATGTCCGTTGCGCCAAGGCCACTGCTGGTCATACCGCCGAGGTGGGCAGTGGGCACGACCAAAAGGGCGGTTTTGCCGTATTGGGTTGTGGTATAGGCCCCAATCACCCCGGCTGCCACACCACCATAGATGCAGACATCGGTACTGATGACTTTACGGGGTTGGGCCAAGGCTGCCTGCCAAAGCAGTAGAGCGGCTAATAGAGTAAGGAATCGTTTTGGTTGCGGTAGGTGCATGGGTGATGATGTGGCTAAAGCGTGTCTTGGCAAAACTAGCCTTTTGGACGGGATTGACAAGGTGGGGGGGTAAATGTATTGGCTGGAGCTTGTAGCCTTATGATGGGGTGAACGGCTAGCCAAGAGGCGGGATATGATCAGTGGCTGTGAATTTTGGTCAGAACTTTTTGACCCAATTGGATTGATAGCAGAACACTAACTTTCGCCAATTGTTCTGGTCTTGGTTATGAATTTTTGAAGGACTAAAGTCCAGATAGCTGCTGCATTTTTCAAAAATTTGAATTGCATGACCATTGCTCTTGAACTCATAATACTGTGTTATTGATGCTCTAATGCCTATTTTTAAGAATTTTGTTTTGCTTTTCGACAAGTATGGAAAATAATCTGTGATTTTAATTTGGAGATGTAAAATCAAACTCTTACGTTTGGTATGCATTTATTACTTCTCCAAATTATGATACGAGAACTTACTATGTCTCTTACCTGTTTAAGGTTGTTTTCTGTACTAGCAATGATGTTAGCAACAGGCTGGCAATCGAGCCAAGGGCAGGCGATCACCTTGCCAGCGCACCATGAGCTGTTGCAATACAGCTTCTTGGCCTGTGACTCGCTCAAGGCGGTAGAGTCAGTAGGATTGTATCATAAGGCTGGCAGTAATAGGCATATCACTAGCAATCGTTTTTTGCAACCAGATTCGGTGATGACCGTCGGAAGTCAAGCTGTTCAGGATGCTTTGACCTCTGCTTTGGATTTTAGGTCCCAGCATGCCTATATCGCACATGAATACAAGGGCCTCAACTTTAGTGCTGTAGCAGACACCGTGCTAACAAGTGGCAGCTACCGGTTTGGAGGGGCCGTCCCAACCGTATCTGGTGGTGGCTTTGGTGAGCCAGATGAAGAATCAGACTTCCCGCTCGATCCTGAAGGAGGAGGCGGTGGGGGATCCTTACCTGTATACAGCTGCGCCAATAACCTTGGTATTTACAATAGCACATCAGTCTTCAGTGGCACCAAGATTTTCAATGGAACGGCAAGCCAAGCGATCCAGATTTTTGTTGCTGGCAATTTGACAATCAGTAACCTCAAAATCATCTTGCGCGGAGGCATCAAACCAGAGAACATTATCTGGAACGTGGCGGGCAAATGTACCATTGGCAAGGGCTGCACAGTTGAAGGCATTGTGTTGGCTGGGGAGATTGTGGTGGAGAATTACAACCATACCACCAGAACGCTATCGATGAATAGTTTTGGTAAGCTCACGATCCAGAGTACCACCTTGTTGCCCGGACAGTATGAAGGCAAAACGATCTGTGGTCTGGATACAAACAACTATACAATGGCTGGTAGAGTATTAACCAACAAGCCTAACACAAATACTCAGCAGAAATACGTTAACGAAGCTGATTGTGAAGACTTCCTCAATAAGGCTCCTGAGGTGGGTAGCGAAACCCCTATAAAAGTTGTCAAGGTAGCTTTTCATATTTTCCAACCGGCAGCAGGAACACCTGTAGAGTTTCAAAATTATACGACAGCTGACATTCCGTTCTTACGGGCAATGATTGAAGGCAACCTAAACGGCCAACTTGATGAAACTGATGTCCCAAATACCATGAACGGTGGTTTAGTATCATATCCTGCCTTTGGTGGGGTGAATGATTACTTGGGCCAAACTATGGTACCAGTACCAATGCCTTTGACAACCTATGCCAATGGCCCTATTAGGGTTGTGGACACCAGAGTTAGGTTTAAATTAGTAGGTATATATTTTTATAATAGTCCAGCTGCAAATCAGTTAGCTAACGCTTATGGAAAAGACGTATTAGATTATTTTGGGGATGCAAAAGATCTTATCAATGCGGCTGGAAATGGAGGCAATGGTGAAGTAATAAATGGTTATTTTAGCGAAACTTACAACCCAAGTTACATTCCAGTATGTCAAGGATCTGATATAGGATCGATTGACCCTGAACGATATGAGCAGATATGGTATGCTTTTAAAGGTATAGGCAATCATTTTAGGGTCACAGGTTCAAATTGGCTAATTAAGAACCATGTGTTGCATGGATTGAGTCCATATTATCATCCGAATTGTATCCCCAAAACAGTAGGGCCTGGCGAAAACCATCAAGTTAATGTTACTACGTTAGGTATTTTCCATGAGGTAGGCCATGTATTAGATTTTGAACACGCAACTGATACTGATGGTATTTGCGGTTTAGCGCCGTATAATGAAAATATTTTAAGTGGTGCAAGGTCTAACAATTTCATGAACCCGAAAATTGAGACAGATTATGGTAATTTCACTGTGATTACCCCATGTCAAGCTGGTCGGCTTCATTACTTCTTGGAAAACACTAGTCGTAACAAATTTCTTGAGCGTGATTTTTGTGTGACCACCAGCATGGACGGATCTATTCCTGTGCATACTGAGGTGGCACGGTCCACCACTTGGTATGCCCCAAAAATGTTGACAGGTAATCTCATTGTCAAAGCAGGCAATTCGCTTACGATCAAATGCCGTTTAACCTTCCCAAGCACGGTCGATGGAGCAAACCCTAAGATTTTAGTAGAACAGGGTGCCAAGTTGATCTTCGAGGGAGTAAATATCGCAAAGGCTGACTTAGGTCTCTCCGCAACAGTAAGTGAACGTAGGCTTTGCACAGCACCAGTTAATATAGAGATTGGGTTGCCAGGTGACAATTCTATCTACTCTGGCCTAGTACAGTTCAGCGGTACAGGCAACACAGTGGCAAGTGGCATTAGTTTGACCGTCAAGAACAAGGCCTCTGTATATGTTGCAGCTGGTGCGGTAGTTAACCTACTGGGTGCAACAAACCTTACAGTTGAGTCAGGTGGCTATATTTGTTACGAGTCTGTCGCAACACCAAGTCCTATAATGAACTTTAATGGTGGGCAGTTGGTACGTAATACGGGTTCAAACTTTGGGTTGTTGAACCCGTTGATTTCTCCGTCGCCTTCGACAGGTTGCACGGCTGATATATGCGAGGTTTTACCAATTAGTAGGGTTATCCTTGACGCTGTTGATGTTTCAAATAGCCAACCAGTACCGATTACTGGTGGGTATATCTGTCTTAATACGACTATCAGACTGTCGCTATCACCAAACAACACATACAATACACCTATTACAGTCGTTTGGAGAGATGGAGCGATGCAACTTCTTGGTAGCACGCCAACACTAGACATTCCATATAACACAGGTGGAAACCATATTGTATTTGCTGAAATCACACAAGGTACATGTACAAAGACTTTAGCAGCATCCTTCATAGTACCTTCGGCGAATCTATCTGTAAACGGCACAACCACATGCGCCGGATCTAAATTCAAGTTTACGCTTACAAGGCCGGAGTATTTCTCGTCGCCAGATGAAACATGGTCACTTGATGGGGGACAAGATATTACGGATCCAGCACTGAACAATTGTTTTGCTGATTGTACCACATCAATACGTGAGGTTGTTTTCAGCACCCCAGGCACCTATACTGTTAACGTGGCTTTTGTCGATCCCTCTTCAGGGTGTAGCTTTAGCAAAAGTCAGCAGATTATGGTAGTGCCCTTAGTCAATGGCATTTGTTGTTCGCCGATTTATGATCGGGTGTTGGGAGCAGTGGGTGTAACAACTACCATAAATGGTAATGGCAATACTCATGTCTATAGTGGTCGCACCAAAGTAGAGGGGCGTTGTGAGTTCACAAATGGCACTTTTATCTTTCCTAACGAATCGATTGTGGAGTACTTACCTATAAGTGCCTCGCCTGGTGGTGCAAATCACGTGCCCGGTTTGTTAGCAAGGAATAATGGTGAGATCAAACTGGAGGGTGCAAATCTTAAATTTGCATGCCATCCGTCTGGTACGCCAGTTACTTCGCCTTTCAGGGTCTTGATTGCCGCTGCAATCGGTACAGGTAAGTTAAATTTTACTAAGTCAAATGATCCTAATCCGTTGCGTAATAAGATCGATTTGCCTGGTGGTATACTTAACATATTTGACGTGGAAACTTCAAATATGATCGAGAATTCTGATTTTATTACCAAAACCTGTCTTTTTCTGGACGCTGTCTCAGCGTCTTCAGCTACAATGACAGTTAGGGATAATACCTTCGATGGGTCATTTGATAGTGATTATGATATCAATCCTCAGTATAACGTTGTTAATCTTGACTTCTTCGCAAGTGCAAATGTTAGTGACAATCAGTTTAAAAATGGATGTGGGCTAAAAAGTGGTCTCGGTATGGGCACCCTCACCGTCCAGAACAATACATTTGATAATCCTAGGGGGGCAGCAATATCAATAGGTTACGACCATGATGATGTCATCATCAAGTGTAATGCCTTTAAATTTGATGCCGCTAATACCTTTGCTGGGGTTGGTATAAAGCTCACTGGTAAGGTGAATTCACTAAACTGGCTTGGTACGCAATCTGATCCAGTTGGTAATGGTTTCCCAGTTGCAAACTTTGCCAATGTAGCTAGTGCGTCCTATCCTTCTGATTTTGATACCTTTGTTTCACCAACTAATTGGACTAGTATTGATAATCAGTTCGCTGGTACAATGCGTTACTATTCATTTGTTAATGAGTTTTTGGGTAATGTCACGGGTAACATCACTTTGATACCAGTAACTTCAGCATCTAAGGCGGATCAATTTACTTGTGTTAACAATATAAATGTAAATTTTCCATTGTTAAGACGAGGTGTAATTGCCAATTTAGACTATTCCCCTACTATAGCAGATAAAATTGTCAGGGTTTACCCTGTACCTTGTGCTGAAGAACTGAACGTAGTAATTAGTTCTGGTTCTTTTCATATTGGGCAAATTAGTAATATTCTTGGTGTGCAATTTATTTCTACACCCTTGCAATTTCAGGATGGCATTAGTTCCATCAACGTAAGTACCTTACCTCCTGGTATGTATATCCTGCGCTTAACTGGTAGTTCTGGTGAGTTGACCTCTAGATTCATAAAGAGGTAGAAATCTAATAGTACATTTTCTGTTGCCACCTTTGCTTGGTGCTTAATCTTTCTTTTTATGAAATTAATATTTTTGGGATTCTGCCTCCTAATTAGCGGATTTACAGCAAATTGTCAGCAACTATTGTGGCACCATGTATTTCCATTTGGTCCATCTAGTGGCAGTCCATCTGCCCTTGTTGTTACCAGATCCCAATCTGTTATATCCTCAAATCTTGGCGACCCATTATTATACGACAGCCTGCGAAGAAGTGCTCTGACACCTTATCTTCTGCGATTTAATTCCAGGGGTGATTCCCTTGGATTTGATAAGCAAGACCCTGGTATCATTGGAAGTATTCAGGCATATACACAATTATCAAACGGCAATCTAGCTATTTTTGGTACTAAGTATAAGCGCCCTTTCTTTTTCGGGAGCTTTGGAGATCCACCGTTTATTAGGTTAATGGATTCTACCGGCACCCGAACTAAACGTGATTATGTCTTTTTGGATCCACAAACTAATCGAACTTTGGGTAGTTTTGGTGGCATTATTCCAGCGGATAATGGTCAATACTGGGTATATGGCACTCGCGATGACTCCCTTCAGTCGGGTAAATATAGCCCATACCTTATGTTATTTGATAGTACTGGAAATATCTCTTGGGAACGTGATTATCTTGACTCTGGTACATCTGGTACTCGTTGTATGATAAGGCTAAATAACAACCATCTTGTAATGTTTGGTTATCGAGGTTTAGTGGTTTCTACTGGTGGAACAATAGCTCAAAAGATAAAGTTTTTTGCATTAGAGCTAGACACTAATGGTCAATTCATTCGCCGCACCTACTTTGATCTTTATAACCAGCCAGGTCAGTTATATCCGATGGATCAAAATTACAATCCTGTTATTTACGGCGCAGCTCATCCTGATGGTTCATACATTCTATATGGAAATTTGTTGAACCGTAATGGTAATTCCGACTCGACAGGGTTTATTACCAAAATTGACACCAACTTCACTCAAAATGTATGGGTACGACGTATTGACCCCGTATTCAAACTTCGTGTCCTTGCAGATGGCTCCTCCTTTATTGCTGGCTATGTTTCAAGTCGAATCAGAGGGCGCTATATGTTTCTACGCCGTTACGACAACAATGGATCGCTTTATCAGGACTTTAGGCTTAGTGGGGTGCAGGGTACCTTACCTTCTGGTCCTTATGCGTTCTACAACGGTGAATATGAGTTTGCAGGTGATTCATCAGTCATTTTCGTCGGTAATGTGATCAATCAAGCCTACACCAATATTCTTCCCTACCTATTCATCGCCAAAATAGGTGGTTACCCAAATCCCTACAACCCTTTGGCTTTGCCACTAGATCGGCGTATGATGGAGGAGACCTATGTCTATCCCAACCCCTTCCAAGATCAGTTTACCCTAGCAACAAGGTCTGGTGCTACGGAGGCGGGGCAGTTATACCTGTTTAATCTGCTAGGGCAACAGGTGTACCAATCCCCCTACACCACTGGGGAGCCGGTGCGTACCCCACCCATCAAACCAGGCATCTACCTCTGGCGTTTTGTAGGTAAGGGTGTGTATAGCGGGCGTTTGGTGCGGGAGTAGTTTCGTCTATGAGCTAGCGGCCCAGTTACTCCACCACCTCCGTCACCACCTTTTTTCCAGCCAGTTGCCCACAGGCGGCGTCGATGTCTTTGCCTCGGCTGCGGCGCACGTTGGTGATCACTCGTTTGCTTTCCATATACTGTTGGAAGGCATCTAGTTTGTCTGCTGTGGTGTTGGTATAGTTTGCCTCGGCGATGGGGTTGTACTCAATGATATTAACGCGACAGGGGAACTGCTTGGTGAACTGCCAGAGCTCTTTGGCATCGTCTAGGGTGTCATTAAAGCCATTGAAGGCAATGTACTCGAGCGTAATCCGGTTTTGGGTTTTGCGATAGAAATACTGCAACGAATCTCGCAGGGCTTCTAGGGTGTTAGACTCATTGATCGGCATGATGGTATCCCGTTTGACATCATTGGCGGCATGGAGGCTCAGCGCTAGGTTAAACTTCACTTGGTCATCAGCCAGTTTGGTGATCATCTTGGCAATGCCAGCTGTGCTGACCGTGATGCGTTTGGGTGACCAGTTAAGTCCTGTAGGGCTGGTGATGCGGTCAATGCTTTGCATCATGTTGGCGTAGTTGAGCAGCGGCTCGCCCATTCCCATATAGACGATGTTGGTCAGGGGCATACCAAAATGCTCCTTGGCTTGTAGGTCGATTAGGATTACTTGGTCATAGATCTCGGCGGCATCGAGGTTGCGTTTGCGCTCCATATAACCTGTTGCGCAGAACTTGCAGGTTAGCGAACAGCCCACTTGGCTACTGACGCAAGCTGTCATTCGGTCATCGGCAGGGATCAATACGCCCTCGACGATGTGGCCATCATGTAGGCGAAAGGCCGTTTTGATTGTGCCATCCTGACTCTTCTGTACGTCCTGAACGGTTACGGCATTGATTACATAATGATCCTTTAGCCATTGGCGTAGGGTGTTGCTCAGGTTGGTCATCTGGTCAAACCGGGTGGCGGACTTGACCCATAGCCACTCATAGACCTGCTTGGCCCTAAACCCTTGCTCACCTTGTTTCTTGAACAGCTCTTGGAGTTGCTCAAGGCTCAGCTTCCGGATGTCTGCCTTCAAGATGGTTGGGGCAGCAGCTGGGGCTGTTTCAATCTGAGGTAACAAGTTGTCGGTGTCCGTAGCATTAGTCATAATACAAAGGTAAGGATTCTGGCCCACCTTCTGGCCACAGCCACTTCTTGCCACGGCGCCCCCGATTCCATAAGTATAGCCATGTGCTATATCGTTATGCGAACAATCAATTTTATCTATACCGCGGGTAGCCGTACGTTTGTACCGTCCAATCAGGCAAGGGCAAGGCGCAACAGAGCTTAACTACTTCCTTAACCTGATACGGGCAACATGGATAAACCACCCCGAAACAAACCCAGTAATACCCAAACCACAATACCTCAAACCACTACCACTATGCAAAACCGTGTGCTTTCTGTCGGCGCTTCGTTCCCGACCTTCCACAAAATCGCTGTTACTTCCCTGACCCAAGGCAAGGAGTTCAGCACCATCTCCAATGCCGACCACCAAGATAATGGCCAATGGCTTGTGATGTTCTGGTGGCCAAAGGACTTCACCTTCGTCTGCCCAACGGAGATTGCGGAGTTCAACAAACGCTTTTTGGACTTTCAGGATCGGGATACCCATCTAGTCGGTGCCAGCACTGATTCTGAGTTTGTCCACCTTGCTTGGCGCCAAAACCATGATGACCTGCGAGGCCTGCGTTTCCCGATGTTGGCTGATACCTCCAAGTCATTGGCTGAGGAGCTTGGCATCCTGAGTGCGGACGAAAAGGTGGCCTACCGTGTTACCTATATCGTTGATCCACAAGGTATTATCCGCTGGGTATCTGTCAATGATCTGAACGTTGGCCGCAATGTGGACGAAGTGATCCGTGTGCTAGATGCCCTCCAGACCGATGAGCTTTGCCCTTGCAACTGGAAAAAAGGTGAAGCCACTCTTAATGCTCCAGTCGAGGCCTAATCTGGGTCTAGCCTAGGCAGTTAACCACCATAAATAGTAGGCAGGGGTATCATCACTACTTCAGGTACCCCTGACCTACTATCCTTCAACCCGATAAAGTCAAACCACATGAGCACCACCGAAACACTTAACGAGACCTTGGAGGCACTAGCCCAAGAGCTTAACCTCGACCTCAGTAGCTTGAGCCCAGAGACCCATAACCTAGGCCAGACCAACCACCGCTATTTGCGTGATCTGCGGACCAACATCAGTAACGGACTGAAATACAGCAACCTGAGCCGAAAAGAGGCCTTGTTGATCGTCCTTGCCACGAGCCTGAATATGGGGCATAGGCAACTGAGCGCAGCCCTCACGGAGCTAGCCACCCAAGCTGGCACCACTGCCGAGGAGCTAGCCGAGGTAACCGCTGTTACCAGCCTGATGGGAGTTAATAACGTCCTGTACCGCTTCCGCCACTTTGCTAAGCGGGACTACTATAACAACACCCCCGCTGGCATCAAGATGAACATCATGATGAACCCAGTGCTGGGCAAAGAGTTCTTTGAGCTTCTGAGCCTAGTGATCAGTGCCATCAATGGTTGCGAGGTCTGCGTCCGGAGCCATGAGGAGTCTGTGCGCCACCTAGGCAGCAGTGAGGCCCGCATCTATGATGCAGTGCGCCTTGGTGCCATGGCAAGGGGATTGATCGTCCTGTAAGGCTATTGAAGAAAGTACCAACCTGAATCAACGATCACCAAATAAAAACGGGCCCAACGCTGTCAATGCATTGGGCCCGTTTTCGTTTGTCTAAGGTAACCTAACCTGCTATTGCGCCTTTTCGGTGGCAATAACCAATGGCAGTTTGGCCTTATTGATGGCATCGACTACCTGTATAAGTTTGTCCACTGTTTGGCTTTTGTCACAGCGGAGGACGACGGTTGCGTTGTCGTTTTTGACCTTTTCTGCTTCTAGGGTGCCCTGCAAGTTGCTGAGGTCTAGCTCGGTCTTCTCGATATAGATTTTGTTGTCTGCCGTGACCGCAATGTTGATTAGGTGCTTCGGCACGGTGTGACCAGTGGTGGCCTTGGGCAGCAGTAGCTTGATGGCTGTTGGGCTGGCCAAGGTGGACATGATCAAGAAAAACAGCATCAAGAAGAACAAGATGTCCGATAGGGCACCTGCTTCTACGGCTGCATGGTGTTTGGCACGTCGTCTGAACTGCATGGTCGTGGATCTTATGGTTGATGGATTAAAATGAGGGAATCTGGGCAGTAAATCAGCCGAATGGCCAACGCACTTACAGCCCTAGGTCATCCCAGACTTAGTCCATCGGTTTGTGCAACAGGTCCAGAAACTCGATAGCCGTAACTTCCATCTTGTTGACCACACGGTCAATCTTGGCATTGAGCAGGGTGTAGAGCATATAGGCCATCACGCCGACCACAAGGCCACTGGCGCTGGTTACCATTTTCTCGTACATACCACCCGCAATAATGCCGATGCTGATGTTGTCAGAGATCGAGATGTTGTAGAAGGCCTTGATCATCCCGAGTACTGTACCCAAGAAACCGAACATTGGTGCAATGGCTGCAATGGCAGATAGGATGCTCAGGTTGCGCTCCATGTTATAGACCTCAACACGGGCGGTGCTTTCGATGGCACTCTCGATGTCACGGGTGTCTTGGCCCATCCTGAGCAAGCCGCGTTCTAGTAGGCGTGCAATCGGGTAGGTGGATTTGTTACAGTATGCCAACGCACCTTTTACGTCACCCTTGTAAAGCAGGTCCTTGATTTGGCTCAAGAAGTTCGGATCCAGCGTACCAGCGCGGTTGATGTACCGATACCGCTCGACGAAAATATAAATGGCTGCAAACGACAAGATAAAAATCGGGATCATCACCGGGCCCCCCTTCATCAGGAGATCAAGGGCATTGAGGCCTCCGTCTGGTGTGGTGGCGGGTAGGCTAACAGCGGTGGTGTCTTGAAGCAGAATATTGAACATTGGCTTTTGGGCTGATGGGGGCACGACGGTTGGGTGTGGTGGCTGCCATGCAGTAGGTACAAATATGCCAACGCTTTTTGGCTTTAGGAAATTGTCCGTCCTGTTTGTGTGTTACTACCTATGTTAGATACCTGCCTTAAGGCACCCAAATGCCTTTAGGGCTGGGCTAATGAAATGTCATGGCCCATTAGCTTAGATGGAGGATGCTGCCTAGTTGCTCTAACTGAAGGGCCTGTCAAAGGGAGAAAACCTATGGTAGGAGCCAATTTTGTCCTTGTAATGCAACAGAGTTGACGGGATTCTATTGGGTGAACAACTAAGATCTAGCTTCTTCGACAAGATGGATGATTTGACCAACAAAGGCCCTGGTGTCAAAGACTATCGATAAAAAAACAGGTTTTGGCATGATTTTTTATACCCGAATCCGAATATCCCCTTATATTTCAAGTTCCTAAACATAAAAGGACCCATGAAAGTCGATCCGAACAAACCTTTTAAGATGGTATATCCGATCTACAGCCATAACCTAATGGGTTATCTGATAGAGAGTTATGTCGTCCAGGTGACGGATACGGGGCGTCTTTCATTCCTGTACCAGAACATCTCGAGCAAAAATAAGGACGAGTTCCGTCACGGGTTGGACGAAACAGACCTTCAGTTGATTGACCTAACAGATGTTATCCAGCAGGATACAATCTTCAAAAAATTTAGTACGCAAAACAAACGGGAGACCCCAGCGGACTTTGTACTCCGGATCTATAACGGCAAAAAGGGTGAGGAGCTAGTTAAAGCCCAAATCGACAGCTATATCAGCCGAATCAAAAGCCAGATTTTCCCCCTTTTGTATGACCGCCTTGTTTGCGAAATGGGAGCGGATGGCAACCCTGTCGGTAGAGAAATAAAGGTTTCCAGTCAACCACTGGATGTCATATATAGTTTCGATCGGAGACCAGAGCACCTCCTGATGCAACCCATCATGAAGCTTAATGGGCAGAAAATCAAGACCTATAAGTCCAGTGTAATTACGCTTAGCGAAACCCCAGGCTGGATCTTGGCCAACAACAACCTCTATCAGTTGCCAGACGGGATCAATGCGGCCAAGGTTACACGGTTCTTTGACAAGATTGAATACCAAGAGGTGCTGCCAGTCAATTACCCGACCTATTTCAACACCTTTATCCCTGGCATCTTGCGCTTTAACGACATTCAATGTCAAGGCTTCACGGTCCAGAAAGAGCAACATAGCCCGATTGCGGTCATAGGCCTTAAGGAGGTGGTACTCTCTAAGTCGATGGCGATCTTTGCCGCGGTAGCTGCCGATGGTACCTCGACTGAACAGGAGGACGATACCCGCATCCAGTTTGACATCAAGTTCCGGTATGCGGACCATACGTTTGACATCGATCAGGTCGGGATGGATGCTGGCCCTGCACACATTGTCCCACAGAAACAAGGTAACTATAGCAACTACCTCAAGCTTGTCCGGAACAAAACAATGGAGACCGAGCTACTCCAAATGTTGCGCGAGACAGGGCTCAACTTCGTCCATGGTAAACTTACAATCACTAAGGGCCAGGCTTCTGAGCTGATCGAGAAGATCCGGAAACTGAGTCAGCATTTCCCGATTGTTTTGGACCAGGTCAACCAAAAGGGCAAACGCTATTTCATTGGCAAAAGCCTCATCACAGTCAACATCGACGAAAAGATGGACTGGTTCGAGATCAATGCCGTCATCCAGTTTGGCCCATTCCAGATTCCGTTTCACAAGATCCGGAAGTACATCGTAGCAGGCAAAGAAGAGTTTACCCTCCCTAACGGAGAGATTGCGATTATCCCTGCCGAGTGGTTCGCCCAATATCAGGAGATTTTCAGCCATGCCTTTGGCGATGAGGAGGATGCCTTTGGGTTCCAGCTAAGCAAACAATACCTGACTTTGGTGCAGGAGTTGGAGGCTGGTCACTATGCCCAGGTCAGCATGAGCGAGCGACTCAAAAAGCTGCGTGATTTCACTGAGGTAGAAAGTTACCCCCTGCCTACGGAGTTCAAAGGTGAGTTGCGCCCTTATCAGAAGGCTGGCTATGACTGGATGATGTTCCTGAATAGCTACCGCCTAGGTGGCTGCCTTGCTGATGACATGGGTCTTGGTAAGACGGTTCAGACCTTGGCGATGCTTGCCAAACAAACTGAAGATTTCCCTGGTCGGACCTCAATGCTGGTGATGCCGACTTCCTTAGTCTATAACTGGCAGAAGGAGGCAGGCAGGTTTACGCCACAGCTCCGGATCCTTAATCATACGGGCACCCAGCGCCAACGAAAGATTAACCTGCAGGATTATGACATCATCCTGACTAGCTATGGTACCCTGCGCTCCGACATCAATATGTTTGGTGAGCTGTACTTTCATTATGTGATCCTGGACGAAAGCCAAGCTATCAAAAATCCGTCCTCCATCATCAGCAAGGTAGTTATGCAGTTGCGCTGTGCTAACAAGCTGATCCTGACTGGTACGCCGATCGAGAACAGCACCCTCGATCTCTGGAGCCAGATGAACTTCGTGAATCATGGATTACTCGGTAGTCAGTCTTTCTTTCGGAAACACTATCTAGTTCCGATCGAGAAAAAAGGCGATCCAGCCCCATTGCGACGTCTTCATTCCTTGATCAAACCCTTTATCCTGCGCCGGAACAAAAGCCAAGTAGCAACCGAGCTGCCTGATAAGGTTGAAAACTTGGTCTATTGTGGCATGACCGAGGAGCAAGAACGTCGGTATAACGAAGCCAAAAATCTATATCGCACCCAGATACTGGACCAGATTGAGCAACAAGGTGTGGCCAAATCGCGCCTGTTGATGTTGCGGGGCCTAACGCATCTACGCCAACTTGCTAATCATCCTGCCATGGTCGATGCAAGTTACGAAGGCAGTAGCGGCAAGATTGATGACGTCTTCTTCAAGATCGAGGACGTCGTATCCGAGAATCATAAGATATTGGTCTTCAGTCAGTTCGTTAAGCACCTGAGCCTCATTCGGCGGCGGCTAGAAGAAGGTGGTATCAAATACGCCTACCTTGATGGCAGTACAAAGGACCGTCAATCTGTTGTGGAGGAATTCCAACGGGATCAAGACAACCATGTGTTCCTGATTTCGATCAAGGCAGGTGGGGTAGGACTTAACCTTACCGCTGCCGACTACGTCTTTATCCTTGACCCTTGGTGGAACCCTGCCGTCGAGGCGCAAGCAGTAGATCGTGCGCACCGCATAGGCCAACAGAACACGGTCTTTACCTATAAGTTTATCACCCAAAACACTGTCGAGGAGAAAATCCTGGCCTTGCAGGACAAAAAACGCAAACTCATTACGGACCTCATCAGTACTGAGGAGAGCTTCGTCAAGTCCTTGTCTGCCGCAGATATTGCAGAGATTTTGGGGTAAATGATTGGGTAGTTTTTAGACTATCTAGAACAGAAGTTTCATCAACAAAAAAGCACCATTTCCCCCCACCTGGGCAGAAATGGTGCTTTTTGCTTTGTGAGGGTTGCCCCAGCTTATTCCTTAATGATGCGTTGTCGCTTGGTCTGCCCGCCGCTGCTAAGCTCCACCCAATAGATGCCTGCTGGTAGGGTAGTAACATCAAGTGTTGACTTGTAGCCAGCAAGGGTCTCGGCTTTTAGGATAAGACCATGGGCCGTGATGATCCTCAGGGCTGCTGGTCCATCTTCATTGCGGTTGATGACCATGTTATGTGACACAGGGTTAGGGTAAAGGCTGAAATCGGCAGGATTACGGGCCGCATCGATGCTAGTCACGACTGTTAGGGTCAAGGTCAGGATACTGTCGCAGCCGTTACGGTTCTGGAGGGTATCGAGGTAGGTACCGCCGACGCCCAGTTGCCTTCCGTTGAATAGATAGGTGCTGCCTTGGGTGATTGTTCTTGTAATGGCACCTCTGGTTTTGGGATTGACCCGCACAAATACTGTATCACCCGTGACCACACCGCAACTTCCAGTAACACGTACCCAGTATTTACCGGCATCGGATAGACTAATGTTGGTCATGAAAAAGTTGGGATTGCTGAATATCAAAGCACCATCCTTATACCACTCGTAGGATAGATTATCTCCTAATGCTACAACTCTGAGTATCCTGTTGACACCTTCACAAACACTGAAACTCTGCATCTGGGTGGTGATTACGGTGTTGGCTCTAACCTGTACGCGTGCCGTATTGGCATTGATTGTCCCGCAGGTAGATGTCACACTAAAGGTATAGGTTCCTGAGTCTGAAGCTGCAACTGCAGGAATAACGATCGAGTCCAGGGTGCTGACTGTGGTTGTGCCACGTAACCATTTGTAGGATAGGGCCCCGTTACCAATGGCTGCAGCTCGTAGAACCAAGCGGCCACCAGCGCACAAGGTGGTAAGTGCAGTAGGCTGCAAGGTGATCTGGGTCTGAGGCAAGACGTTCACCCGTACAAAGGTGCTGCTATCCTTGCCACATGCACCAGTGACAACGACACGATAGTTGCCAGTATCGGCCAAGGTTAGATTGCTAAACGGTAAGGTAGCAGAGTTGTTGGTCAGGATAGTTGTGCCACGGTACCACCGATAGCTGAGGTTGGTGCCAGTAGCGACGACGGCCAAGTTACCTGCCCCGCCTTGGCAACCAGTGAAGCTTGCAGGACGGGTGGTGATGGTAGTACCAGTGGCTACTGTCACGGCAAAAGCCGAAGAGGTTATGTTCCCACATTTGCCAATGACCTCGACAGTATAGCTGCCGGCATTGGTGGGTAACAAGGACGGAAACGTCAAGGTAGGGATAGTGGTCCGCTCCACCTCAGTGGTGCCTTTGCGCCAAATGTAGGTGAAAGGTCCTGAGCCCGAATGATTGAATGTCGTGGTGCCACTATTTCCCGGGCAGCCAGCAATAGCCCTCGGCTGCGTGCTGATGATAGGGGCGAGGCAGTTTTCGTCTACCGTCATCCGGATAAAGCGCCCCCTAGTCTCTCCATTGATGCGTGACCAGTTGCCAAAACCATAGAGTTTACCGGCACCGTCGAGTGCCAAACCAAAGCCATAAGTGGTACTTGTTGTGGTTGGTTCAACAAAGTTGGTGTCTGGTCGGCCAGTGGACAACAAACGTCTTAAGGCAAAAGTTGGATTAAAGTTACCGTCAAAATAGAGCAGTCCACTGAGGATGATTTGGCCATTGGTTTGGCGGGCAAATCCCCAACCTTGGCCACTACCAACGCCAACATCAAGCTTATAGGTTGGGTCTAGCACACCAGTTGACGAAAGCCGAATCAGTTTGGAGACAGCGGTGCCATTATAGGTATCAAACGTCCCAGATACGAGCACTGTGCTGTTCGGCAACTCCATAATCTGATGGATCTCAAATACATTAGCCTGGACATACGAAATCCCCGAGCCAGTACTAAAGTTTGATTCGATCGAGCCATTGGTCCTGATTTTGATCAGTTTGCCTACTGCTGTCCCATTGTAGGTATCAAACCTGCCCCCGACAATTATTTGATTACCAGATAGAACTTCCATAGCAGTGAGGGTCGCTGCAAGGCTACCTAGGTATGTTAAGCCAGAACCAGAGTTGAAGTTGGCATCTAATGACCCATCTGCATTGAGCAAAGCAATGCTTCTGCGTGTTTGTCCGTTGACGATATTGAAGTAGCCAAGGATATAAATCTTGCCAGCTGAAGTGACCTCGACCTGGTTGACGAAACCTTGAGGACCAGCTAGTCCCGACAAAAACGTATTGTCATAACTGCCATCAGCATTGAGACGCAGTAGATAGTCGCGTGCACCAGGGATGTTAAACGAGCTTGTCCCCACAATGATTTTGCCTGAAGATAGGACTTCGAAGTCATTGACCCCTTGAGCCATTATTGGTGCTAGGAACGTTGTATCGACGGTGCCGTTTTGGTTGATCCTGAGCATTGACTCACGAGCGTAGCCATTCCACGAAGAAAAGCTACCAGTGACCAAAAACTTACCTCCTGCTAGTGGCACCACTTTGTTGATGTTGCCATTTGGCCCTAGGCCTTGGTTAAAGCGACGATCAAGTCGCCCATCGATCCGCATCTTGAAAAGGCCAGAGGTTGAAACACCACCGACATCGCGGAACTGACCACCCACTAATACTCCACCATCTCGGGTAAGGGCTAGGGTGCGACAAAAGGCATCAACGGGCACTGAAGATGATGCAAACCAACCAGTAGAACTGAGGTATGTAAGGTGTTTGACGCTTGCTGAGCCTGCAAAAGTAGCATATGAGCCACAGATTAAGAGGTTGTTATTAGGCAACACGGCCATAGAGAAAATGGCAGGTGCCGTCGTGTTGCTTGGCGGCACAAACGAAGCAACATGAGATCCATTGGTGTCCAGCAGCAAAGGGGACGTCCTAGTGGCACCAGCATAGCTGGTAAAGGCCCCCGCAATGAATATTTTTTCGTCAGCACGTTTGGCCAACTTAGAGATGCTCCTATTTGAGACGGGAGCCACAAAAGTAGGATCCAGACTGCCATCAGGATTGAGCCGGCAAATGTAGTTTACCGCAACACCGTTATAGCTCGTGAAGTTGCCCGCAATGATGATCTTCCCGCTAGACATCACCAACATATCAAAGACGTCATTGTTAGGACCAGTACCTCCTTGGTTAAAGGTTCTATCAAGCAAACCACGGCTGTCAAGCCGTGCGATGCGGTTCACGGCCTGTCCCTGAATGCTGGCAAAGTCGCCAGTAACAATAAACTTGTTGCCACCCACAGGTAATGCCTTACTGAATGAAGACTCTAGGTTGTTAGAGAGTTTGGCCATGGTGGCCTTGAAATTGGTATCAAGCGTACCATTTGCCCGGACTTTGAGTAGGCCTTGCCAAGAATTTAATTGATAGCGTAGTGTGGCTCCGTAGATATAATAGTCACCATTGGCATCCCGCCAACCATCATCGGGGGTGCCGTTGATCACTCGAGCTGACCGAAAGGATGAGTCAACACCACCATCAGCAAATAGTTTTACGATTTTGGAGCTGTTACGACCATTATAGGTAGGTAGGGTTCCACCACCGATCAGTGCACTACCATCAGCACCCGTGATGATCATACTGACGGTCCCATTGCTAAACCCAGCACCTGGCGATATCTCAGTCCGGAGGTAGCGCCTGCTATACCCGTAATTGAGTGTGGTGTCGATGGCGCCATCTTTCTGCGCATTTGCAGCGTCAGGCAATAGGCTGAAACTCCAACAAAGGAGCAATAAGCTGAGGAGGTTAGGTATAGGTCTTTTCATCAGGTTTCTGATTGGGTTTCGTTGGTCAATGTGCAACACAAAGACTCCAAATTTACAAAATAAGACCGCCCAAACGCAACAAAAGTTGGAAGGCGGTCTTAAAAGTTTACCCCTTGGCCTTAAGCCCTGTTTTTGGCAAGATTTACTCCACCACCAAAACCTTGCCGACACCTAACCCACCAAAGCGCAGCCAATAGTGACCACTTTTCAGTCCGGTTAACGGTAAGGTCATTTGTCCATCGGCATCTTGTTGCGCTGGCTGGCTCAAGACCACCTGGCCAAGGGCATTAACTACCTCAACGGATTGGACTTTGGTCCAGATTTCGGCGGGGGCTTTGATTTTGGTTAGTTGGCTTGCTGGG
>JAIXYP010000038.1 GCA_027490155.1 Cytophagaceae bacterium
CTTGGTCATAGGATATAGGGATTGATGGGCGTGGACTAGGACTGAAATAGAATGGGATATTTTGATTGTCTTTTAGACGAGATGGGTGGCCTCAAACTTGCGGTTTCACTTGCATTATTTTTCGGGATTGGTTTGTCTGCTTGGTTTGAGGTGCTAGCTGCCCAGTATTATTGCGGTGCCTCAAACCGTTTGTCAAAGGCAAAACCGTCGTCTGAGAGGGTTAGCAGAAAGGCTACGAGGTCTGTTTGTTGGCGTGGGTCGAGGGCTAGGCCATTGCGTAATTTGGGGTCTATCGTTGGGCTTTGGTGGATTCCCTTAGCATAGTGTTTCAGGACTTGGCTGAGGCTAGTAAATCTGCCGTCGTGCATATAGGGTGGAGTGAGGGCAATGTTGCGCAAGGTTGGCACCTTGAACAGTAGGGAGTCCTTGGTTTGACGGGTAATGGTCATGCGGCCCCAGTCCTTGAGCTCTGGATCAGGTTTGAGGCCACTGTTGGCAAAGCTGTTATTGGTGAAGAGCGGGGCTGTATGGCAACTGTTGCAATGGGTCATGAATAGGGCCTGACCATTGAGCTCCTGTGTGCTAAATGAGACTCCAGACTCATGCCGCATCACCTTGTCATACTTGGCATTGGCCGAAACTAGCTGCACCAGAAACTGCGAAAAGGCCTTCAGCATGCGCTCGCCCGTGATGGCGGTATCACCAAAAGTTTGGGCGAATCGGGCCTGGTATTGTGGCAGCCGACGCAAACGGGCCAAAACCTGAGGCAAGGAGGCATCCATTTCGTCAGGGTGGGCGATGGGGTTTAGGGCCTGAAAGTCAAGGTGGTGGACAGCTCCATCCCACATAAAACGTTGTCCCCAAGCGAGGTTGGCAAGGCTAGGGGCATTGCGCAGGCCGATGCGGCTCTCGATTCCGTGGCTGAGGGCATGGTCCGTATGGGCAAAGGCCGTGTAGGATAGGTGGCAGCTGGCACAGGAAACGCTGCTATCCCGAGATAGGATTGGGTCATAAAACAAGACCTTACCCAGTGCAAATCCTTCTTCGGTTGGTGGATTGTCACGGAATCGATACGTTGGTTTGGGCCAACCTTGCGGCACCACGATCGGCATCGGTTTTGGTTTGGTCACTAGCCTAGCTACATGGCTGAACTGCATTCCCATCAGGGTGCAGGTGATGGCAACGAAGCCCATTATCCAGTATCTGACCCTTGACTTGATCATGGCTGCTGGACCGATATACTGTTAGCAAATTGGCGGGCGATGGCTGCTCCTTTAGGCCCCACTTCCATGATGGTTGGGCTTTGTTTGATAAGGGTGGGGATTAGCCACTGATCTAGAGCAAGATCGACTGTTATGGTTTGGACTTTGCTTGCCTGATTTAGTTGGCTTTGCTCGCCTTTAAGCAGGATGGATTGGAGGGACTTATTTGGCCCTTCCGCCCCACCAAGGTGGTAACCAAATAGGTGTTTTCGGGCTTTGCTGGCTAAGCTGGTACCCTCGACTTTGACGAAGATATAGCCGGTGTTCCAGGCCCAGAACATCCCCTTAGTTGGGTCCAGTGCCCCTGATTGAACCCCCTGTTTGCTCATTGCACTATCCACCCCGATGGTAAAGCCCAGATTATATATGTTGGGTGCCAGCCCTGGTAGCTTGATCGATAGGCTTGATGGGTCTTCGGCATCGACAAGGTGATAGGTGGGGTCAAAATGGGCGGGTGTTTGTGCGGGGATGGAGGGCTGTGCCCATAGTTTGATATTGCCTACCAACATCCTGAACTGGGTAATCGTGATCGTGTCTTGGCCAATGACGTAGGGATGCTGCAATAGCAAGGCTTTCCCTAGATAGGTAGGCCGAAACTGAATGTTGAGGGTCTGGTCTTGTGCCCTGGCGTTGCCGATATATCCCATAAATGCCAAACCAGCCCAAAGCAATGCCAACCGCAGGAAACGGCGACTACAGTCTGGCAGAAGGTAATTCGTGATGGGCATTAGGGGGATGATAGGGCCTTAATATCAGCAGAAAGTCAACATGGAGGCACTTAATTAGACGGAGGTGGCCCAGATTGCGGACCAGCAGGTGCTTCGGGTCTTTTTGGTCCGTCGCCAAGTGGATGGGGCCGACGAGGACTAAACAACTCGTTCAGGTCTTGGGCTAAATCTGCAAAGGCGGCTTGCTGGTCCGGCCTGCATAGTGCTTTGATGTCTCGGAAGTGGGCTAGGTTAATCTCCACCTTTTGTATTTGGAGACGTCCTATGGTGTCAAGTATGGTTTTGGCTTGGGCATCGGGCAGTGGTTGTCCACCCAAGGAACCGTATAGCCTGGCATTGGTTTGGTTGATCTTGTGGGTCAGTGCCCGTATCTGGGACCTGTGATCCTCGACCAAGAGGTTGTAGGCCTGCACCTGTGCGCTATCTAGGCCTAGCCGCTCAATGATGATGTATTTAGGGCCTTCGCTAGCTGGGTGGTCTTTTGGTTGGTGTTGCTGATGATGCCTGCCTCCGTCATGCCTAGCTTTTGGGCTTTCACCTACACTACCGAATAATCGGTAACCCAAAAAAACATTGATTCCGATCAATGCCAAGATCGCGAGCCAGAAGGGTAGGGTGCTGGTTTCGTTAGTTTTCATGGCTTGTTGGGGTGTCATAGATGGAATGCTCTAGCAGATCTGCCCCCAGTGGCAAGGGTAGGTTATGCACTTGATGTACCTTTACAGAGCTAGATGTTTGGACAAAGTGGTCTAGCTGCCGCACCAATGCCCAGTTGGCCATAATCGAGACCAGCACCACACAAATAGCCGCCACAGACCCCATGCGTTGCCTGCGTATGCGTTGCAACTGCTGGGCCGCCAGCCGAGATTGGATGCGGGCTTCTATTTGCCGCATCTGCTGGGCTGATTGCATGGGGTCAGTCCCTAAATCAGGGTGTGCACCGCCAGCCATAAGCTCGGTGTTGATGATATCCTCAATCCATTGGTCCTTGCTGTCCATCTTGAAGGGTTAGACGTTATAGTCGGGCAAAACTTGCGATAAGTCGCCAATCATTTTGCTGATTTGTTTCCGGAGGTTGGTTTTGGCACGATGTTGCAGGGCCTCCACAGCGGGTTTGGTCAGGCCCAATACGGCCACAATCTCGTCTAGGCTGAGGCCTTCTACCTTGCTGAGCATAAAGACGTTGCGTTGCATTTCGGGTAGTTTGTCTAGTGCTGCATATAGGATGTCGCGGCTATCGGCTTGCTCTAGTACCTGGGCAGGTGAAAGCCGATCAATCTGGTCTTGTTCATCCTGAGGGCGAAAAAAGGACCATAACCGCTGAAGCCGAGCACGGCGTTTTTGTTGCCGCAAATAGTCTAGACAAGTATTGACTGCCACCCGATAAAGCCAAGTATCCCGAGCTGCCTCCGCCCGAAACTGATCCCATTTCAGAAAAACCTTGACATAGACCTCTTGGCAAAGCTCCTCAGCCACCTCGGGCTGGCGGACGTGCAACAAACAAAGGCGATAGACCCGCTGGGCCGTGCGCTGGTGCAGGGCACTAAGCTCAGCATGCGCATCTGGGGGTAGTATAGGGTCCTTGTCGTCGGGCATCTGGGGGCAAGACCCCCGCCATGGCTTTAGGGTTGGAATGGGTGGGAGGTATGCGGAAATTTTGTAAATGGTTATGGCCAAAATTTGTTAGCACACAGCAACATGAAAAAGGCGCCAATCAAAAGTTTGATAGACGCCTTCGAATGAATAATTAAGAATAGCTTACTGATTTACCGCTGGATAAATACCTTGCCATATTGGGTCCCACCACTACGCCTAATACGATAGGTATATAGGCCAGCGGGTAGATGCGAAACAGGAATCTTTTCATGCCCTTTGGTATCAACTGATAAAACTTGTTGGCCAGACGTGGTAACAAGTGAGATTTGGGCTTGCGCATCTTCAGGCAGGTTTATCGCAATCCAGTCACTACTTGGGTTGGGATAGACCTTGATTAATGGATTATCAATTGGATTGGCAAGCCCAACCAAGGGGTCGTTAAAAGCATCATACGGGATGCCTACATTGCTAATTTTAAGCATGGCATAACCAATCCCTGCATCTGCCCCAGCAAAAATCCCATTGCCTAAACCATCAGTAATAACCCTTTGTGAATTGATGGTATTGGGGAGTATAGTTGTTGACCACATTACAGAACCAGTGGAGTCCCACCGTTGGATGGCTTTGGTGCGATCTGCAAGTGCAAAAGCGACGCTGCCATCATTGATAGACAACATACAGGTAATTTTGCCGGGCATTAAAGTATCCCAAAGCTTACGCCCAGTGGCCCAACTATATCGTCCTAAGTAGCTGCGAGATCGTGACTGAACAAAAGTTGGGCAGGCGACGTAAACAGTTTGATTAGGGCCAAGGGATACAAAACCATTCTGGGCACTTCCACCATTTGGGAGGACGGTAATCAAACGTTGTTTGACGATTGCCCCATTGTTGTCCAGCTCATAGCCCACCAGACCGGCGCCAGAACCTACACCAACAAAAAGGTGATTCTGGGGCAATAGTTCGATCGTAAATCCAAAGTTGAGGTTGCTTGCGTTCAGGAACCGCTCCCAAACCAAAAAACCAGAAGGAGAGTAGCAGGATACACTTGCATTACCAATGGTAATGGTATCACTTTGTCGCCCGACGAAATAGTAGAACCCTTGACTATCACGACAATAATCCATGTAGTCGGGCACGTCGCCCAATTGTGTTTGATGCGGAATGGCGTAGGTGGGCGTCAAAGAAGAAGTGTCATGCAGCGTGAAGGTGGGAGAAAACACAACGGAAGAATTGAACCAACCACCAGTAATCCCCACTCGATCAATCCCGTTGCTAAAAAGGCCCATTATACGATCACTGTTGTAACCGTAGTAACGTGTGACTATGGTATCCAAGTCAAGATTGGCTTTACCTAGTATGATTCCTGCTCCTGCGCCTGATGCGTTTTGCCAAGTGTATGTGTAGTCTTGATTAAGAAAGTAAATTGAGTTCCCAGTCTTTTCTAATCCTATGGTTGGTTGGGCAACTTGTTTTGAATAGGATTTAATTTGCAACACAGTTTGGCTATAGGTCAACGATAAATTGACCATAAGACAGAGTAAAAGAAGTAACCACCTCATAACACAACGAGTTTGAAGGTGTTAGGTGTTTGTGACTTGCTACGAAGGAGGTAAATGCCTTGCTTTAGACTGAGACTTGATGCTTGCTTAGCATTCCCAGTGAATAAAAGTTGACCATTACTTCCAAATACGCTTATGTCAGCGGTACCATCAATGTCGCCTAGTTGTAAGGACTGACCACTATATTGTGGATTTGGTATTTTATTGGTAGGATCTTTAGGCACTAGACCAGTAACCCCCATGCGTGCATTGGGGAAATAGATGATTGTATTGCCAAGATTGGAGCAAAATTGAAACTCAGGCATACCTGTGGTCCCTGGTGGGTTTGCCAAAGTTATAATGAAGTCATTTGAAGGAGTCTTAAGTACTGAACTACTGCCTGCAGTTCGTCCTACAAATTCATTGTTATACCTATTGTAAGTAATTGAGGTGCCAGTTTGGTTGACAACTGACTCCCAATTATTGGGTGAAATCCAAGGGGTTGCAGCTGCCGGGCTTTCAACGTTTAAAAGAGTTACATTAGATATTGTAACAGGTAAGACTGTACGGTTAATGGTATTCGCCACTGGAAACACATTACCTACAGGTACATTGCTCGATCCACTAGTTGCTGCAATTGCATTACCAACAATTCCTTGAAATCCAGATTCTAAGACGATCCCACGATAGGTTTTGTTACTAGGGATATTGCCTGGGCTGAACAAATTACAAGTCATGTGCAGATCAACTTGTCCAGTACCTGCCTTGAAAACAATATTGTCTTGATTGCCAAAGAAGGCGTTGGAACCTATATGTATTTCGCGAGGTGCTGTATTTAGCACCGAGGTAACAGCAGCTGCGGTACGCAATCCATGAAACTCGTTGTCTTTGATTTCGCCATTATAAGCAAACCGTAGTCCGACTTGGTCCAGCGTACTGGTACTTACCACACCTCCTTGGATCTTGTTATTTTGAACGACCCCTTCGTAGGGTCCATTTAGATAGATGCCAGCGATCTTGTTGTTTCCTAGGTCTGAAATGCCCGCGGAGGATATAAGTGCTTCTTGAGCAAGCAATTGATGAGTCTGTGCTACTGAAGGCGGGACAATAATGGTTGAACCATCTAGTATTTGATGACTGATTTGTAGGCTCGCACCGGCATTGCCAAAGATAGCTGCCTTCTGGCAGTTCCTGAAAGTGCTGTTGCGTATAGGGCCTGTGTATTCGTCTAGCTTTGCGCCAAAAATGAAATTATTGATGTCGCAGTTATACGCAACCTCTGGGCCGCCTCCAGTGGATTGGGTTTCTGTACTCGCAGAGTTGGTGCATGCAATGGCAAACTCGCCAATGTAGAGCCCAGCATCTTGATAGGTACCGTAATTGTGACAGTAATCATAAGGTGGGAAGAAACCTGAAGACTGGCTCTTGAAATCACAGTTTTTAATTGCAGGATAGGTCACAACGCCCTTCTGAAACAAATCAGCACTTACTCCACGCCTATTATTGATAAAGCTTAACTTTTCGATTTTGAGATCAGGTTTACCACTCGTGGTGTAAATCCCGTTCCAACTATCACGCATAATGGTTTCAAATCCAGATCCTTTGTAAACGAGTTTTGCACCGTCCTGGACTTCCACACCATCCCACATGCTGGTACAATAGGCTTTCAGAGTACAGATGTCTAGCTCTAGTTGGTTGCCTGTTGGTACAAACAGTCCTACCTTGTTGCTAGAGATGTTGCCCCCTGAGGTTGTGGTGTTGTAAGTATAGGTATCATCAAAGAAGAAACTGCCTTGGAATTTGAGATTGCCCGAAATTTCAAGCCTGCCAACAACTTTGTATCGTTTGCCATGTCCAATCAAGTCTTGTGTGATGATCGTTACCTTCGTTAAGTCCCCGAGGGTTTGATCAAAGTAGTTTGGATTGTCAGAGACGCAGCAGTTAGCAATATTAACTGTAACAGATGTTGAGCCAGTACAGCCGCTAGCGTTTCTAGCATTTAAGGTTATAGTTTGTGTGCCTGATCCGCAGGTAAACCAGATCAATCCTGGGTCCGCAGTTTCAAAGCCATTTTCACTTGCTGCCCCTGGAATGTCCCACCAATATGTAAGGTCGGGATTAAGATTTAGACCAGGAATGGTGAACTCTTGGTTCAGACAAAGGTTACCACTTACGAGATCAAGGATTGGTAACGACACACCGTTGATGCATGGGTCTTCTGGTGGATATTCACTTGGGTCACCGACTGGTGGCCCAAATTGTCCGAAGCTAGTCAACGTTACCAACATAAGCAACAGAGCTAGTAAGTAGGTAGGTAGGTAGGTAGGTAGGTCTCATCGTTACGTGTTTTTTGCTGGGTGAAAAGTCAAGTAAACTTTCAGAAAAAAAACCACATATCCTAGCAGAAGACCAATATTTTTTTGACCCTACCTCTTGATAGGATGCAATCTCCGTTTTGGTGCTATTAGGCCCATGTTTCTTAGAATTGATAAATCTGGCCTAGGTAATCTAAATTGCTTAAACGAAGGGATATTTATCCTACACCCCCTCAGCCACAACCCCAACAACACCAGGGACCATATTGGTCAGCAGGCGTTGGATGCCGTCACGTAGGGTGATGGTGCTGCTTGGGCAACCAGAGCAGCTGCCACGGAGCTCAAC
>JAIXYP010000022.1 GCA_027490155.1 Cytophagaceae bacterium
ACTAAAGTTAACGCAAATGGACAACAGCTTTGGCGCATTCTAGTAGCCTCATTACCAGGCACTAATACACTTTCTTTGTTAGGAATTACCTACAACCCAGACCAAAGTGCCGTTCTTTGCGGGTTTATTTCTGACGGTTTACGTGTCCCATCTACTGGTCAAGATTTTTACTTTACCAAAATCGCCAACTTCGGTCGGCCCTTTGACCCGCTTACAGAGTTGGGTGGCCCTCGGGAGGTGGCGCAATCTGTGGCACCTATTGCCTTCCCTAATCCTACTTCGGGGCAGGTGCAGTTCCGTGGCTTAGATCGGCCTGGGCAATTACGTTTGTACACCACCTCGGGTTCCATGGCCTTAGATGCCCCTATCCTGCCAAACCAAGTCCTAGACCTTGCTGGTTTGGCCCCTGGGCTTTACCTCTATCGCCTTACGGTTGCAGATGGCAAGGTGCCCTTTGTTGGGCGGGTTGTGGTGAGGTAGCTATTTGTGTTTGTACTTGTCTGAACTCGGATTCATCGGATTAGACGGATTTATGAGATTCGTGTGTGCTCATTCGCCATTTTGAGCAGCTTGGTTGCTTGGGGTGATTTACAACCCCATCTGAGGAATCCGTTAAATCATTTTTCTAAAATCCGAGTTCAGGCAAAAACACGCGAATTCTTCCAATCCCAGGTCAAACAAACCACTTGTACCGACCCCATCAGCGTTAGCTTTAGCCAACAAGGGTCAAACCCTTTTAATCCCCTATTCATCGCATTATTTAATTTTATACACCATGAGTTAAACAACTTTAATTTGGCCCGCTATTTGTTTAATAAATATTTAACTGCGTCAGAGGGCAGCCTAGCTACCTTTGCCCACAGAAAATAATCCGTTAGCACCAACTTATTTAAAGGCAGCAGATCGGAGGTAACTCACCTTAAAATAAATTTTTTTGTTTTCATAGCCTGCCCTAAACCATCAGCAGCCCTAGGGACTCTAAGTACTAGACCTGCACAATAGCACGTCATCACGAAAAGTCGAGTCGGCCCATCCTCCGCAGCCAGCCACTGATCGAACCATAAACCACATCATGATGTACAAACCACAGTCAGCAACTAGGGCTTTTAGCCTTAGGCACCTGGTCCTGCTTGCCATTTCAGTTCTGTTGGCTTGCACAAGTCTAACGGGCTGCACAGACCACAAACCCGAAGAGCACGAAAAGGTCACCTACCTAGTCACCTCGCCCTATCGGCATGACACCAGCTTAACGCGCGAATACGTTAGTCAGATCCATGCCATCCAACACATCGAGATGCGCGCCCTCGAGAAGGGATATCTCCAAAAAGCCTACGTGGACGAAGGTAAAAGCGTCAAAGCTGGCCAGCTGATGTTCCAGATAATGCCCATCCTCTATGAGGCAGACCTCAAAAAAGCCCAGGCAGAGTCTCGCTACTCCGAGATCGAGTACCTGACCACTAAACGACTGGCTGACAGCAACATCGTCGCTAGTTACGAGCTGGCCAAGGCATCCGCCCTGTACCAAAAAGCCAAAGCCAATGTGGCACTAGCCCAAGCCCACCTGACCTTTACCCATATCAAGGCTCCGTTTGACGGCATCATGGACCACTATTATGTCCGGCCGGGCAGTTTGGTCAACGAGGGTGACCTGCTGACCTACTTATCTGACAATAGCCGTATGTGGGTGTACTTCAACGTGCCTGAAGCCGAGTACCTCAATTACAAGGCCGTGACCAAACACGATAGCCTCATCAAGGTGACGTTGCTGATGGCCAACAACAAGGTGTTTAACCACCGTGGCGTCGTCGAGACCATCGAGGCGGACTTCAACAACCAGACGGGTAACATTGCGTTCAGGGCTGCTTTCCCGAACCCTGAAGGGCTATTGCGCCATGGCGAGACAGGCAGTGTCCAGATGCGTATCCCGTATGACAATGCGCTGATCATCCCCCAAAAGGCCACCTTTGAGGTGCTAGACAAAAAATTCGTCTATGTGGTGGACAAGGACAACGTGGCCCACTCGCGTGAGATCACAATAGCGGCTGAGCTGCCTGACCTTTACATCGTCAAGTCTGGTCTTGCGGATACGGACAAAATCCTGCTGGAAGGCCTCCAGAAGGTGCGGGATAAGGACAAGATTATGTCCCGTTACATTGGGCCCAAACAAGTGTTGCCCACCCTCAAGGTTTATACCGAATAACAACCAGGCCCTATGTTTTCCGTCTTTATACATAGACCAGTGTTGGCCATTACGGTCTCACTTGTCATCATCTTTATGGGGATACTGGCCATCAATGGCTTGCCAATCTCCCTGTTCCCGAACATTTCGCCACCAATGGTGATTGTTAAGGCCTCCTACCCAGGGGCTAGTGCCAAGGTCCTTACCGAGTCTGTCCTGATCCCGATGGAGCAGGCCGTGAACGGTGTCCCCGGCATGAAGTACATGACCTCCGATGCCACCAGCGCTGGCGAGGCCAACATCCAGGTGGTGTTCAACCTAGGCACCGACCCAGACCAAGCGGTTGTCAACATCAATACCCGCATTGCGCAGGTGATCAATAGGTTGCCAGTATTGGTCCAGCGTGAGGGCATCATCGTCAACCGCATCCAGCCGAATATGTTGATGTACGTCAACCTCTATAGCAAGGACAAAAATGCGGACATGAAGTTTTTGTTCAACTTTGCAGGGGTCAATATGCTACCTGAGCTCCAGCGCATCACGGGCATCGGCCAAGCCAACATCTTGGGTAGCCGTCAGTATGCCATGCGTATTTGGCTCAAACCCGACCGTATGCGGGCCTATAACATCTCTGCCGAAGAGATCATGGAGGCTCTCAGCGACCAAAGTGTGATCGGCTCGCCCGGTAGGATAGGCCGTAGCGATGGCAAACGGTCCGAATCATTAGAGTATGTGCTGTCTTACAAAGGGCGATTTAACGAGAAGGCAGAGTATGATAACGTCATCTTGCGCTCCAACCCCAATGGCGAAATCCTACGCCTCAAAGAGGTAGCCAATATTGAGCTCGGTAGCGAGTATTATGATATCTACTCCAACCTCAATGGCTTCCCGTCGGCGGCCATCGTCCTGAAACAGACCTATGGCAGCAACGCCAGCGACGTCATCAAAAACGTCAAAGCCAAGCTAGACGAGATGAAAGCCACCAGCTTCCCGCCGGGTATGGACTATGAGATCAGCTATGATGTGTCCAACTTTCTGGATGCCTCGATCGACAAGGTTATCCACACGCTGCTAGAAGCCTTTTTGTTGGTGGCCTTGGTGGTCTTCATCTTCCTTGGGGACTGGCGCAGCACGCTAATCCCGACGCTAGCGGTGCCAGTGTCATTGGTTGGTGCCTTCATGTTTATGCAGCTCTTCGGCCTGACGATCAACATGATCACGCTGTTTGCGCTGGTCTTGGCAATCGGTATTGTGGTCGATGATGCGATTGTGGTTGTAGAGGCGGTCCACGCCAAAATGGCCGAAGAGCACCTAAGTCCCTATCAGGCAGTGCGAAAGGTGCTAGGCGAAATCAGTGGGGCTGTTGTGGCAATCACTGCCTTGATGACGGCTGTCTTTGTACCGGTGGCCTTTATGACTGGTCCTGTTGGTGTGTTCTATCGGCAGTTTGCGATCACGATGGCATCCTCGATTGTCCTGTCTGGTATTGTGGCCTTGACACTGACCCCCGTGCTCTGCGCCATGATCCTGAAAAACACCCATGGCAAACCCCGCAAAAAGACCCCTATCAACTGGGCGCTGGACAAATTCAACTTAGCTTTTGATGCCACCACCAACAAATACATGGGGCTGCTCAAGCTCATCGTCAATAGGC
This sequence comes from Cytophagaceae bacterium, assembly GCA_027490155.1. GTDB lineage: Bacteria > Bacteroidota > Bacteroidia > Cytophagales > Flexibacteraceae > CANHWS01. The sequence continues at coordinate 3,834 of JAIXYP010000022.1, forward strand.
GGGTGGTGACCTTTGTGCTCCTTGGTGGATTCTGCGCCGGTATCTGGTTCACCCAAAGTAGTCTGCCATCTGGCTTTATACCGAGCGAGGATCAGGGTATGATCTATGCCATCATCCAGACCCCACCGGGCACAACGCTAGAGCGCACCAACGACGTCACGAAACACCTCCAGAAGCTGGCCGAAGAGATCGAGGGCATCAAATCCGTCTCGGCCTTGGCAGGTTATGAGGTCTTGACCGAAGGGCGTGGATCAAATGCTGGGACCTGCCTGATCAACCTCAAACCATGGGATGATCGCAAACAAACCGTACGGGAAGTCATGCATGAGCTGGAAAAGAAGGCTGCTGAGATCCCTGGGGCTAACATCGAGTTTTTTGATCCGCCTGCCGTGCCAGGATATGGTGCCGCTGGTGGCTTCACAGCCCAACTGCTGGACAAAACCAACACGGGCGACTATAAACGCCTTGAGCAAGTGCGGGACGAGTACCTCAAAGAGCTCAAAAAACGACCTGAACTCAACGGCCTCTTCTCGTTCTATAGCGCCAACTACCCGCAATATGAGCTAGAGATCGACAACGACCTTGCGATGCAGAAAGGCGTATCGATCGGCAAGGCCATGAATACCCTCTCGATCCTGATCGGCAGTACGTATGAGCTGGGTTTCATCAAGTTCCAGCGGTTCTTCAAGGTATTTGTGCAAGCATCGCCCGAGTATCGCCGCCTGCCTGAGGACATCATGAACCTCTATGTCAAAAACGAATATGGTGATATGGTACCCTTTTCGGCCTTTATGCGGATCAAAAAGTCGCAAGGCGCCAACGAGATCAACCGCTATAACATGTACACCACGGCCTCCATCCAAGGCTCACCAGCGGCTGGCTATAGCAGTGGTGAGGCCATTGCAGCCATCAAAGAGGTGGCCGACAAAACCTTGCCCCGTGGCTATGCCATCGATTGGGGCGGCCTCTCGAAGGATGAAGTAGGGCGGGGTAATGAGGCCCTATTTATCTTCTTGGTTGTGCTAGGGTTTGTGTATTTGGTGCTGGCCGCTCAGTACGAAAGTTTTATCCTGCCCCTTGCCGTGGTGCTGTCCTTGCCTGCCGGTATCTTCGGGTCCTTCCTGATGCTTAAGATGATGGGCCTCGCCAATGACATCTACGCCCAGCTTGGCCTCGTGATGTTGGTGGGTCTGCTAGGCAAAAATGCGGTCTTGATCGTCGAGTTTGCCATCCAGCGACACCACCAAGGCCTATCCGTGCTAGATGCCGCCATGGAAGGCGCCAAGGCAAGGTTCCGTCCTATTCTGATGACCTCTTTTGCCTTCATTGCGGGGTTGATTCCGTTGGTGCGGGCCACTGGGCCAGGTGCCATCGGCAACCGCACCATTGGCTCAGCTGCCCTTGGTGGAATGCTATTCGGCACCATTTTCGGCATCATCATCGTGCCAGGGTTGTATTATTTATTCGGCAAACTTGCCGAAGGCCGTCAGCTTATCCGGGACGAACACGAAAAACCACTATCCGAAGATGTCAAATATGATGAATAGCCAATTGATTAATACTACCCTTAGGGCAAGATGTAATAGCTGTTATCCTTGGGTACTGGTCATGAGCTTTTGTTGCCTATTGGCCTCTTGCAGCATTCCGCACCTAGCCACCATGCCAGGGCGCCAAACGCTGCCAAACCAATATACCAACAAGGCCCAGATGGCTGGTAATAGTGCTGCGTCCAGTGCCAAATTGATCTTTAAGGACCCCTACCTAACGGCCCTGATTGACACGGCATTGGTGCACAACCAAGAGCTCAATATAGCCCTGCAAGAAATCGAGATCGCCCGCAACGAAGCCCGTGCCCGCAAAGGCGAATACCTGCCCTTTGTTGGCATTGGAGCCTCTGCAGGGCTTGAGAAACCCGGCCGCTATACCCGCAATGGCGCCAGCGAAGCCGCCAACGAAATCAAACCCGGTACCGAAACCCCAGAACCCCTGCCTAATTTCCTGATTGGCCCTTATGCCAGTTGGGAAATTGACATATGGCACAAGCTCCGGAATGCCCAAAAGGCGGCAGTCAGTCGTTATCTAGCATCTGTGGAGGGGCGGAACTTTATGGTCACCAACCTGATTGCAGAGATCGCTGGGGCCTATTATGAGCTGCTAGCCCTTGACAACGAGCTGGCAGTCCTGCAACAGAATATCCAGATCCAGACCAATGCCCTAGCCACTGTCAAAGCCGAAAAGGAGGCCTCGCGTGTCACCGAGCTGGCTGTCCGTCGTTTTGAGGCGCAGGTCTATAACACCCAAGCCAAACAGTATGCCATCCAGCAGGCCATCCTCGAAACGGTTAACCACATCAACTATTTGGTAGGGCGATACCCACAGACCATCAATCGGGACGCTGCCTCATTTGCTGCCTTGGTGCCTGATAGCCTTGTAACTGGGGTGCCATCCCAGCTATTAGAGCTCCGACCAGACGTCCGCAAGGCCGAGCTGATGCTAACGGCCAATGCGCTAGATGTCAAAGCTGCCAGAGCCAACTTCTACCCCTCGCTCCGCATTACCGCAATGGCAGGATTAGAAGCCTTTAATCCCGCCTTGTTGCTCTCCACGCCGCAATCGCTTGCCTACGGCCTCTTGGGCGAGCTCACGGGTCCCCTCTTTAACCGAAATGCGATCAAGGCACAATATGCTAGCGCCAACGCCCGGCAGATTCAGGCCTTGTATGACTACCAAAAAACCCTACTCAATGCCTATATCGAGGTGGCTAACCAGATCTCCAACCTCCGGAACCTTGGCCAAAGCTACCAGAATAAACAGCAAGAGGTAGATGCCTTGACACGATCAGTCAACATCTCCAAGGACCTATTTTCCTCCGCCCGTGCTGACTATATGGAAGTCCTGCTTACCCAGCGTGACGCCCTAGAATCCCGCTTCGAGCTACTGGAAACCAAACAAAAACAACTGCATGCTAGTGTCCTATTATATCGGGCCCTTGGTGGCGGTTGGAAGTAGGAATAAGCGGATAAGACGGATTTTTGAGATTCGTGTGTATTAATGCGCGCACAGAAGCTTGTCGCCTAATCTTGAGGTGTCTGCAAGCCCATCCCACAAATCCGTTCAATCATTTTTCTGGAATCAGAGTTCAGATAAGTACTGGGAAATGTTGGGATGTTACCCTAGCTTTGGCTACCACACTATTGGTCAAGTTTGGTAGTTAAGGCTATGGAGTATTGGAAGCAACTATTAGGAACCGTTTTATTAAGCCTTGTTGGGCTGGTGGTGTATCAGATCCTTGCGTTCACCGAAAGACATAGTGTAAAAAAGACCTTGGACGGATGTCAGCTCCTGTTTGACAAAGCAACGGAGCTATACCAAGATGGAATAAAGAGAGGCTATGGGAATGCCCTTCGAGGACGACAAACTTACATAATGCCACCAGAGGTAGAAGGATTTTTTTCTCAAACTAATGTGTATAAAAGGCTATCCCAGGACAAGATCAGCCACCTGCATTTGATCAATGCTTATGGGCGAATAGCTCAGAAACTAATAACCTCGCTAGATGCATTAGCGCACCACTACCCAATTCTTGCGTTTCATAAAGGCCAAAGCCTACCAGATACCGATTTTATCCTTAACTACTTGAACGAAAGGGTTCAATCGGAGCTGCCTTTAAGCAAGCAATATGATGCCGAAAGTCCAACTCGTTTTGCCTACGAGGATGAATATGAGGATCGAGATATGTCCAGTCATTTTTCGATTGACTTAGAGCTATTTACCATGGCCTTGTTCACTTACAAATTACTTTCGGAGCCACAGGTAGGTCGATTCTCCTATGACTACAAGCAAGAGCTAACAATCTTGGCTACCTATGACATCAACTACCTCTGGGATCCCTTCTTTACAAAAGCACTCAAAGCAATTCGGTTTGACTTTGACCATGAGTATTATTGGGGTTTAACCGAGCAACGGCTTGTCACCAGGCTCCTGAACATATACAATTGGGACTTCTTCCCACTCAACCATGACCTTGCTCATTTACTAGGATCGCTGATTAAAGATAAACAATTTCTCAAATCGGAGTCACTGATCAAGCAGGTTGAGCCCATCTTGCGGGGTCACATGCAAGGCGATATTAACTTTTATCTTTCTGGTTTATTGCCTTTGCTCTGGAGTAAGTTAGATCATTACTACGCCCTTCAGAACCCTAAGATGATACCGGAGGTGGCAGAGGAAATTTTATCCTATCCTGACCCTGATCAGGCGAGCATGGGCCATGATCTCTATACCTATGTCGAATTTCAATATGACTCGATTGAAACCTTTGATGTCATGATCAAAAAGACAGAGGCCTTGATGCAGCTCAAACGACCTAAACAGGCTCTATTAGCACTGAACGAGGCTATGCAGGTCCTAAACGAAGAGTATTACGTATATTATGGTGAAGGACCTAAATTCCTCAAGGTACAGCAATTAGCAATCGATATCCTAAAGGCCAACCACTATTACATCGCCTCTAGGGACCTTGTGGCTTATCGAGATAAAATATATGCTCTTATGACGAAGTGATGGGGTATTTGGTCTGGATGTTGTGTTTTTGCATTGGCTTAAATCAAATAGAAAATAATTTAAATGCAGCAAATATCAATCTAATTTTCATTATGTTTGCAAGGTCAAATCTAATACAATAAAAGCATTTATTTCAAAGAAGATACGCTCCAATAAATATAGTTACCAAGGTTTTCCCAAAACAAAATAATCACTTTAAAGCCCCCCATGCCCATCACAACCCACCCACTACCACACCCAGCCCCATGGGGAG
>JAIXYP010000037.1 GCA_027490155.1 Cytophagaceae bacterium
AATGTTGTTGGTACTGAGGCTAGCTATCAGTTAAAACAAAGCGAAAACCAGTTCTATTGGTCTGACCCAGGTACTGCTCGCAGCATCAACACAACTGCCAATACCTTCTCGATCACCTTGTTTAGCCCAACTACAAGTTTCTTGTATGACCTAGCCCTTGGTCAGCCAGATGCATTTATCCAGAACCTGTTTAGCTCTATCGCCACAGGCAACTGGAACGATGCGAGTACTTGGGATATTAACGGTGTCCCTGATCCTGCTGTTCCAGCGGTTGTTTTGATCAACTCTGGCCATATCGTCACCCTGACTACCAACGTAGTGTTGGCTCCAGCTACTGGTGCTTACCTTGTAAGTGTTCAGCCAGGAGGTACCATCGGGTTTGCTGGTAGCAGCGTTTTGAGTGGTGGTGCAAATACCCGCCTCTTGATTAATTCAGATGCAGGCCTCACGACGCAACACCCATCAGGTTTTGAGCAAAGTGCAGCATCTGGTTGTGTGCAAACAGCCATCCGTAACTTCTCTTTCGGTGGTATCTATGAGTTTAACGGTACTGCTGCCCAGACAACGGGTACCTTTACTTCGACGCTCAATGGTAATGGTAAGCTCATCATTAACAATGGGGCGATGACCACCAACAACTTCACGACCAACTCTTTCCATCGCGAGACTGGCTTTACTGGTGGTGTATCCCTCGGCCGTCCTAACCTTGCACTTAATGGCAACGCAACAATAGAGATTCGGTCAGGTGTCTTCACGCTTACCAATGTTACTCCATTCACTAACACGATTACGGGTACCAGTACCAATCCGATTACAGTAGGCCCTAATGCCTTGCTTCGTGTCGATTGTGGTGGTTCGAGGACATTGCAAAGTGTTATCGGTAACGCTGGTGGTATCAGCTGGACAACCACAGCACCTTATGGAAGCCTACACTTGTTTAATGTCGGAGCTGGGGCAACCTATACTGGCACTAATGCGGCTGGTGGTAATATGTATGGTGCCAACATGCAGAACTTTGTTGTGCATAGTACCTCGGCGACTGTTTTTACTACAGTCTTTAGTCCAACTAATCCTATCACGATCAGTGGAAACCTAACCATAGCTGGGGTATTTACTACAACTACCAATCCAAGCGACTTCAACTTGGCTGATGGTGCCACCATTTATAAAGTTTTTCTTTCTGGTAATGGTAACGGAGCTAGTCGATTCAATTCAACTATTGGGTTCCCTTCAGGTGCCACTGCTGGTATTAACCTAGTTGGAGAAAACAACCATGCAACTGGTCTGATATTTACCAATTCAGAGTTGCCTAATGCATCCGCTGGTCAGAACATTACCCGTATGATCTTTATGGGTTCTGGTAGCCTGAACATGATCATGCCTAGTAACAAGGTATTCAACGTAACGGGCCTATTTAAAAACAGCTACGCTTCAGGTGGTTTCGCCATGGATGGCGGTGGCATTGGCAACCAGATGACTTTGAGTGGTCCTATCCAATTGGACTTTGACTTAAGGTTTACCGGTAATGCTTCTACAACCGGCAACTTGACCATCGAAGGTACGGGTTCTGTCACTGGTACTGGGTTCTTCCACAACACATTTAGTGGTACAACCCAAGGTTTTAGACGCATCACCGTCAACAGACCTGGTCAAATTGTGAATCTCAGAGGTATTATCCCGAATGGCTCAACTGCTAATGATAATGGCACACTCGAGTTGCTCAACGGCTCAACTGTCAACCTCGGCTCCAATAACCTCGAAGTCCAAGGTGATCTCTTGATGTCAGGTAGCTCGACGATCACTGCCTCAACAGGTATCTTGTCCTTAACCACCAAAGCTGGTGGTACTCTTATCACCGCTACACCAACTGGTGCTGTGCCTAACCTAGCCATTAACAATGCCGCTGGTGCTAGCTTACCAACTGCAGGTGGTAGCAGCCTAACTGTAAGTACTAGCCTAGCTCTGACATCAGGTACGTTCAATATTGGGTCTGCGTCTTCTGGCCTCAATACCTTCATCTATAATGGTGCAGCGCCAACTGGTACCACTGCTAACTTGGTAGCTTCGACACCTGCAGGTACTCGCCTAGTTCTGGGTGGTACAGCTGCTAGCTATGCACTGAATAGTAGCATTACCTCTGTCAAATATCTCGAAAGCAACAACACCAACGGTACACCAGCTACCTACAGCCAAACCGGTAACATGACGGTTCTGGATTCATTGGTGCTTCGTTCTGGGGGCTTTAGCTTCGGTGGCAACTTTAACCTTAGCGCAAGCAAAAATGTCCTTAGGTATGCCAATGCCAACACGACGATCGCTGCTGGCGGCACCTTGACTATCCCGAGTTCAACAACGGTATCATATCTTGCAGGAAACCAAGCTAGCATCAATACAGGTAATGAATTGCCTAGTAATGTGGCTAATATTTTCATGAATGCCCCAGCTAGCACCGTTAACCAGACGCCAAGCACCGTCACAACGGCTAGCTTGACCCTAACAAACGGTATCTACAACCTAAGCACTAATAAGACTTTGGTTTATACGGGCAACACGATGCCAACCTCTGAGAGCTACAGTTATGTCTCGACACTTGGTGGCGCTACTGCTGGCTTTAACTGGACACCATCATCCGCTCCTATTGGTACTTATGTGATCCCTGTTGGTCCGAATGGTACTGTTAACGGCTACAGGCCGTTGACCTTGACCACGACTGCTGCCTTGTCATCTCCTACGCTAATCTCGTTTGCTAATCATGCAGGTGGTGGTACAAGTGACTATACCAATGTCCCTACCACAGGTAACATCCGTTCCAATTATGTGGCCTATGTAACTAACAATGGCGCAACGTTTAACTCAGGCCTTACCTTAGAGGCTATCCCTGATGCTTCTGACTTCAACACCTCGCCGACAGTTTTAGCCAACTGGGCCATCTTCGAAGGTGTAAATCCAGGTCCAGGTAGCTGGGTACGTCGTGGCCAAAATGCCAACGGTAGCCGACCTAGTACTAGTGCTTACACGGTAACCCGTGGTGGTATCAACTTCAATGCTGGTGCTACACAGACCTTCGTCGTCGGTATCAACGGCGGAACTGATATGCCTGCTATAGCTACCACCTACAACTGGCCTGCAACCTCTGGTAACGATAGCTGGAACACGCCAAGCAAATGGTATGTTGGTATGTCTGTGGCCAACTATGTACCTAATGACGTACTTGATAACGTTGAGGTTCTTGGCGGTACTGTCAATATTGACAATGCAAGTGCCACAACCTACACTGTTAATGACGTAACTATAGCCTCAGGTGCTACCCTAGGTATCACTAGCAGTAACGGTCTCAACATCAGTGGTGCTTCCGTCAACAATGGCACTTTCTCAGCTGCTTCTACAACAACTGTTGCTTACATTGGCGGCAACCAAACAGCTCTCCAAGGTACTTATGGCAACCTTGATCTCCGTAGCCCTGCGCCGGTGACCAAGACAATTGTAAATTCACCTTCTTCGACCACCGTCAATGGCACCTTGTTTGTTTCTACAGGATCTAGCATTGCCAACGAAGGCAGCCTTGCTTTCGGCGCAACTGCTACTATCCAGAAAGAGGTCTCAGCAGCTGGTACTGCCGATTGTTTTGACAACTTCCTCGATGTTCCTTCTACCATAAATCTTACGATGATTGGTGGCCCTAGCACATTGCCAATTGCCTACGAAACCCCTGTTGGTGGCAACATCAACAACCTGACTTTGCTTACTGGCAATGGTTATTCCTTCACAACCACATCGTCTGACGTAATTGTTAACGGAACCCTAACCCTAGAAGGTACTGGCAATATGTTCGTCGGTGATTTTGCAGGCTCTCCGGCTCAGTTTACAGTCAATGGACCAATCGTCCATACTGGTACTGCCAAGCTAGAGAGTTTCCATAGCACAACTAGCCGCTTGGTTATCAACGGAAGTGCGGCCTTGCCTACCACTAATTTTGTGGGTAACGCCAATACCTGGAACCGTATTACGCTCAATAACAGCCACGCCACCGACAATCAACTGGTGATTGGGTCTAACAACTTAACTGTTAGCAACCAACTCAACATCTTGGATGGTCGCTTAAGCCTAGATGCTGGTACCTTGACTACATCAGGTCCGTTGGTCGCTACATCGCCTGATGGTGCTTTCAACTTCACGAGCCTCAGCAACTTGGTTACTGGTTCAAATTCTACCTTACCAACCATCTCCATTGTCAACAACCTCACCATCGGTGGCGGTGGTGCTACAATGAGTGGTGACGTAACTGTAGGTGGAACGTTAACACGCACTGGTGCCTTAACTGTGGGTAGCAATACTTTGACACTAAACGGTACCACTAGCGGTGCTGGTAACATTGTAACTACATCGAGCTCTAACCTGGTCTTCGGTGGTAGCACCTTAACAGTTACCTTGCCTGCTAGCATCAGCGCAGTAAATAACCTAACAGTTAATAACAGCAATGCCGGCCTAACACATGGCATTAGCCTCGGTGGTCCGTTGACAATTTCAGGTACACTTGCCTTAACCGATGGTACACTCGCCGTGGGCTCTAATACCCTCAATATTGATGGGCCAGTTACTGCTGCCACAGGCATGATCAATGCCAATGGCTCTACGATTGTTGTTGGCGGATCTGGTTCATTGCCTGTTTCCGTGCCATTCGGACCGACAACCAGTGCTGCTTCGTTAGGTACCTTGACAATGAACCGTTCTGGTGCGACATTCTATCCTTTAGGTACTGTATCACCAAATACCGTTACCATAGTTAGTGCCCTAAACCTTCAGGCTGGTACAGTAGAAGCCAGCTTCATGCAGATGGCAGACAACAGCACAATTACGCCATTGGCGGGTGCCTCGATTTCTAACTTTAGTAACTCTAATGTCCCTTCTCCAAACCGTGTCAACTATGTATATGGCACTGGTGCACCAGCCGTAATGGGGTCTGAAATGGCGAATAATAAGGTCAAGAACCTTACCGTTACTCGTTCAACCTTCACCCAAGCTATTGGTGGTATCGATGCATCTGGTGACATAACGCTCGGTACTGGCACAACCTTTAACCTAAGCAACGGAGGTACACACCATACCTATACTTTCCGCGGAAATCTATATGGTGCAGGTACAATCACTACTGACGGATCTAACTACCTTGTGTTTGGTAGCACCAGCGGGCAGACCATCAATAACTCGGTCACCTTGCCGCGTGTAAATATCTTCAATGCTAGTACGATCGTAACTGCAGCCACAGGCATTACTACCACCATTACTGGGGACTTCCTCAACGCTGGTCGTTATGTAGCTGGTAACTCTAGCCTTGTCCTAGAGGGTACTTATACCTCTGGTACTGGCACTATTAGCACCTCAAGCTCAACTAACCTGACTTTAGGTGGTACATCTGCAGCCACTTTGCCTAACACGTTCTTCTTTACAGGTCCTGCCTTGCTTAACAACCTGACCATTGGTAACACCGCTGGTATCCAGATGGGAAGCCAAAGCTTGACTGTTTCTGGTACCTTGTTGTTCAGCCCTGGTGCTGGTTCCATCAGCACAGTTGCTGCTACTAGCTCTAACCGTATTGATCTCGGACTAACCGGCACAGTGTCTGGCGAGGCTGCAGGTCGTTATGTAATCGGTCGTCTTCGTGGCCGCCGTGTGATAGCCGCCGGTGTCAGCAATAATTTGGCAGGTATGGGTGTTATCATGAATGGCATTACTGCCCCAACCGCTGCCTTGATGAATAGCCTTGGCGGATCGTTCCAACTTGACCGTATCACTGGTATTGCTGCTAGTACTAGCACTGGTAATGCTGCTCAATCACTATCTGCCAATCAGTCAATCAGGCGCAACTGGGTATTCTCTGCTGTTGGTAACTTGCCTTCACCGCTCAACCTGAACCTGTTCTGGGTTAGTGATGACGATAACGAGAACAACGGTGGTACAATCGCCAGCATGGCCATGTTTACCCGCCCTGATGCTGGTTCCCTCTGGACACGAGTCGTTACACCTGGACCAACACGTTTCATCAATGCAGATCTTGGTAGTGGTAATCGTCAGCTATACGGTCAAGCTACTAGCTTCACTGACTTCACTGGTGGTTTCGAAGGCGCTCCGCTTCCTGTAGAGATTAGCTCACTGACCGCTCGTCGTGTTCAGAAAGATGTACGTGTCATGTGGCAAACTGTCACCGAGAAAAATGCCAACCGTTTCGAGGTTCAACGTAGCCTAGACGGAACCAACTTTACTACCGTTGGTGTGGTTGAGGCAGCAGGTAACAGTTCTACCTTGCTTAGCTACAACTTCATTGACAAAGGTGTGGCCAACATAGTCTCAGGTTATGCTTACTATCGCCTGCATACCATTGACAACGATGCTACTTCAGAGTTTAGCTCAGTCGTTTCGGTTGATCTCAGTAAGGATGGACCTAGTAAACTACAGCTTGCAGTTAAGCCAATGCCATTTGGTAGCTATCTGGACCTCACCTTCGAGGCCGATGACAAAGCCACCACAGTGGTAACCTTGCAAGACGTAACTGGCAAACTGATCACAACGCGTGAGCATGCAACTTCAGCTGGTATCAATAGCATCCACCTTGGTGAGCTAGACAATATCCCTGCTGGTGTCTATACACTCCGTATTGTCTCAGGTTTCCAAGTTGATGTCATCAAAGTGGTAAAACAATAGTCTAGGGAGGTTATACTCCTAAATCAGGAAGCCACCCCAGCGTAAGTTGGGGTGGCTTCTTTTTTGATGCTGAATTGCATGTTAGGCTTAAGCCTTGTTATGGTTTTGGGCTTAAAATGTTGCCATTGAGATCAGTAGCTTTTTTACTCGATCCCAATCCATTTATGGGTTTGGAGGCTGACCCGCCACTCTGGGTTTTGCTGGACAAAGTCGATGATCAGAGGCAGCATTTCGTCTCGTTTGCTCCACTCAGGTTGTAGTAGTAGCACTGCATTAGGTTTTAGTTTCGGTATAAAGGTTGTTGCCCAGGCCAAGTCTGATTTGTGATATACCACCACTTTGAGCTCGTCGGCCGCTGTCAAGACCTCATCCTGCGCTGGTTTGAATTTCTTTGGCGAGCAAGTTACCCAGGACCATGTCCCAGACATAGCACCTGCACCACTAGTCTCTATATGTGTGCGGATGCCGACTGCCAACAAGGCATCTGTGAGGGCGCCAAGGGGATGCATTAGTGGTTCGCCACCCGTTACGACAACAATTTTGGCTTTAGTTGTCAGGACGGTTGCTACGATTTCGGCAATACTAAATACGGGGTGGGTGTCGATTGGCCAACTGTCCTTGACGTCACACCACACACAACCCACATCACATCCTCCTAACCGAATAAAGTAGGCCGCAGCACCTGTATACACCCCTTCTCCTTGTAGGGTATAGAAGTGCTCCATGACGGGCAAAAGTTGCCCTGTTGGATCGGCTGTTTTTAGTGATGGGCGTTTTTCTAGCGTGATCATGTTGCAAAGGTACGATGCTGGCTTTGAGGACAAGGTCTGGTAGTCGACACTAATTCTGGCAGCTCGTGTATACCCTGACATCTAGCAATGAGCTTTTTAGATGGCGTATAAGGTTGAGTTGATAAGGCAAGGCCTCAAAAAAATAGAAGTACTCGATGCTTGGGTCCAAAATGATGCGACTAAAATTTAGCAAGTGTCCTCTAGTGGGGTGTAACTTGCATTTCCGATTTCGAAATTTACTACACTTGTTCACTGCTACTCCCCTCGTTTCTGTTGTTACCGTTGTCTACAACGGCGCTGCGTATCTCGAGCGTGCTATGCTCTCTGTTTGGGCACAGGACTATCCTGAGGTGGAGTATATCATCATCGATGGGGGCAGTACCGATGGGACCTTGGATATCATCAGGAGGCATGAGGACAAGTTAGCGGCTTGGGTCAGTGAGCCGGACCGTGGTATTTCGGATGCATTTAATAAAGGCATAGCCAAATCAACTGGCCACTTGGTCGGTATCCTGAATGCTGATGATTGGTATGAGCCTCAGGCCATCAGCCGAGCAGTGCAGGCCTTTTTGGATGGGGCAGAGGTTATCCATGGTAACCAGCAGTATTGGCTTCCTGACGGCCAAGGTGGTGTCACCAAGGATTTTACCTTCACTGCCGACCAGTCTAAATTGCCCCTAGAGATGACCATCAATCACCCGACAGTCTTCGTTGCAAGAGACGTTTATCAGGATTTGGGCTTGTTTCGGCTGGACATGCGCTATGCTATGGACTATGAGCTGATGCTCAGGTTTTGGCTTGGGCACAAACGTTTTGTTCATATCCCAGTCATTCAAGCCAATATGCAGCTTGACGGCGCCAGTGACCAGAATTGGCCCAAGGCCTACTACGAGTCCTACCTTGCCAAACGCATTAACGGGATCGGGTGGGGGAGCGCTTACCCATATTACCTCAAGATGATGATCCGTACCACTGTCGCTAGGTTGCTCCCCAGTTTGGGTCTCGGTGCGGTTCTGATCTGGTTTCGGAGTAAGTTTGCACTGACCGCCAAAACTAAATAGCGACAACAAGCCTTTAGCAAAGTATGCGCCTAACCATTCCAGACATCAGACCTCAATTGCGTCAGCTTGCGGTGGTTCGGCGTCCTGTTATTGGCTGGCCTCTTCGGCTCTCGGTCACTAAGATTCAGGCCCTTTTGTTACTCCTGATGCCCCTTACAGGTTTTCTGGGCTCCTCTGTTCTGCCTACATGGCGTATTTCCAATATTTTTTACGTTGGTCTTGGACTCGCTTTTCTCAAGATCCGCCCCGGCCAGTCCATTGCCCAGAACCTGCTGTGGTTTCAGTTGCTGTTCCTGGCCGCAGTATTCGGGCAATACCTAGGTATGGGTACTTCCTATACATGGTCCTTTTACGACATCTCCTGGATTATCTCTGTAGTGTTGTTGTTTGGGATGAGTCAGCTGTTTTTTCTCCAGATCCAGAACGGAGTCGACCGGATCATGCAGTTGTTCTACTATGTTGCTGCTGCCAATGTAGCTTATCAGCTCTATCAACAGGTGATGGTCCAGTTGCACCTATATGGCCTAGCCACCATCCTGAACGAACAGCTTGTTACGTACGGTAATACATTTTTTAAGATCATTGGTGGGATACTGGGCTCACCTGGTTTTATGGCAGAGGCAGGGCACTTGGCCCTTTTTCTAGCCCCTCTGATCGGTTTTCAGCTTGTGGCAGACTATTATGGCATCTTGCCCCTCAACCGCAAACGGGTGGTTGTTATGGGTGTTTCCCTAGCCCTCACCATCTCGAGTGGTGCCTTCCTGCAGTTTATCTTCTTGGCGATTTTATTACTCCTGATTATTAGACGTCGGCTCAATAAGTCCAACCTAGCAGTAATAGTAGGCCTTTTGCTCGGCATTATCCTGATTTTCAGCCTGTTCGAAAGTTATCGCGAGGCCATACTCTATCGGTTTGACTCTGTTTTTGAGCAAGACTCCGCCCGCTTTATGGGGGCTAAAGTATTTTGGCAGGCATTCCTAGAGCATCTGTGGTTGGGGCTTGGGCCCAAGTCTGCACGGTTTATCGGTGCTGACCCTAATTTTTTCTTTACAACCATTTTAGCTGATCATGGCTTGATTGCCGGGATCCCGATGTTCCTGCTTTATTTTTGCCCTGTCCTCCTTGCCTTTCACAGGTCAAGCCGCAAACTGTTCATCGTTCCTTACATCGCGATGACGGTGCATCTGTTTTTGGCATATGGCACGTTCACCTGGGCTTTTATCTGGATGCACATCTGCCTCACAATCTGGGGGCTGGCCTATGCAAAACCAATGAAAATAGTGCAAACTTCAGCCCAAGTGGATGGGGCATTAGCTTAAATTACTTTTCCTATGGACTCAAACTTTGCAGGTCAATCCACTACAAAAAGCAGGTATGCTCAGCTAGGCGTCTCCGCCCAAAAGGAGGATATCCATGCAGCCTTAGTAGGGATAGATAAGGGATTATACCCACACGCATTTTGTAAAGTGATACCGGATATTCTGGGGAATGACCCTGAATATTGCAACATTATGCACGCAGATGGCGCAGGCACCAAAAGTAGCCTAGCCTACCTCTATTGGCGCGAAACCGGGGATATGTCGGTCTGGAAAGGCATCGCACAAGACGCATTGGTCATGAATCTGGATGACTTGCTATGTGTCGGTGTTACCGAGGGTATATTGGTCAGTAGTACCATCGGACGTAATAAACACTTGATTCCGGGTGAAGTTATTGCCGCGCTCATCAATGGTACCGAGGAGCTTTTGGCCACCTGGCGTGACCTTGGTATCGGCATCTACAGCACTGGTGGTGAGACTGCCGACGTTGGCGACTTGGTCCGGACGTTGATTGTAGATAGTACCTTTACGGCTCGGCTCAGAAGGGATGACGTCATTGATAATGGAAGGATATGTGCAGGTGATTTGATTGTTGGATTCTCTTCAACAGGCAAGGCGACCTACGAAACCGAGTTCAATATGGGCATGGGTAGTAATGGGCTGACTGCTGCTCGACATAATATGGTGGCCCACCAATACGCAGCCCAATACCCCGAATCTTTTGATACTGGTCTGCCAGAGGACATCGTTTACGCGGGCAACTTTGATCTTACTGAAGTACCTAGCGGGTGGCCACTGAATGTAGGCAAAGCGGTACTAAGCCCCACGCGGACTTATGCCCCTTTGGTCAAACAAATTTTTGAGGAGCTCCGGCCAAAAGTTCATGGCATGGTGCACTGTAGCGGTGGTGGCCAGACCAAGGTCCTACATTTCGTCAAGGGATATAAAATCGTCAAGGACAATTTGTTCCCGACACCTCCGCTGTTTGCGGCCATCCAGAAAGCCACCAACATGGCTTGGCAAGAAATGTATCAGGTTTTCAACATGGGGCACCGACTAGAGATATTTGTGCCAGACCAAATAACCGCTAATCGCTTGATCAAGCTCGCAAAAGGATTCAATATCGAGGCACAAGTGGTTGGTAGAGTTACTGATACGGCAGGACCTGCGCTTGAGATTCGGAGCGAGCATGGTGTTTTTGAGTATTAAAGGTATATAGGTAGATCATTTCTATATGGTGATTTTTAGCGGTGCCAAAATCAATCTTGGCTTGCAAATTCTGCGCAAGAGGTCTGATGGTTATCATGACTTAAGCACCTGCTTCTTCCCCATAAAATGGTCTGATGTGGTCGAGGTTTTGCCATCCGCAGGTCCAACAAGTTTGCATGGATCAGGTATTATTGTCCCTGGGCCTCCAGAACAGAACTTGGTATATAAGGCATGGCAGTTGCTATCTGACCTATACAAGGTCCCACCTGTCGATATCTACTGCCACAAAGTGGTACCCATGGGTGCTGGCCTTGGTGGTGGCAGTGCAGATGCAGTAGCAGTCCTGAAGGCCTGCAACGAATTGTTCGGTATTGGCCTAGACACCGAGCAACTATGCACCTTAGCCTTGCGGCTAGGGAGTGATTGTCCTTTTTTCGTTGAAGGCCAGCCAACATTGGCTGGTGGTCGTGGGGAGGTTTTTGAACTAATCAACCTTGATCTGTCTGGTCATCAACTTGTGGTAGTACACCCTGGATTAAGTGTTAGCACAGCACAGGCTTTTAGCCAGGTGAGACCAAATGCTGAGGTCCCGGACATTGCACAGATCATCCGACAACCGGTTGGCAACTGGCAATCGGCAGGTTTGAGAAACGATTTTGAGGCCAGCGTCTTTCCTCAGTTGCCAGCGGTAGCAGCCCTCAAACAGCAATTACTTGATCTCGGTGCCGTTTATGCCGCCATGAGTGGCAGTGGCAGTGCTGTCTATGGGTTATTTGACCAACCAATCGATCCTGCTGTTCATTTCGATGGTTTGACTTGGCATCAAGAGTAGGGATTAGGTGGAACTAGTATTGTTTATCCAAAAGCAGAAAGGAGGCAAATGGACCCTTACCTTGGACCATTGCCTCCTTTTTTGGATTGCCGTATTGGGTTACTGGACCCTACCGAACAAACTCGGCAGCCACTACAAGTTCTTTGCCTCCGTGGCTATAGTCATAAAAACCTTTGCCTGATTTGACTCCCTTATGACCCGCGCGTACCATATTGGTTAGCAATGGGCATGGATAATATTTCGGGTTGCCAAAGCCGTCATGCAGGACATGCAGGATGCTATGGCAAACGTCAAGGCCGATAAAGTCAGCTAGCTGTAGCGGACCCATAGGGTGCGCCATACCAAGCTTCATGACTGTGTCAATCTCTGCTACACCGGCAACGCCTTCAAACAAGGTCTGGATCGCTTCATTGATCATAGGCATCAGGATGCGGTTGCTTACAAACCCAGGATAGTCATTGACCTCAACAGGGGTCTTACCGAGCATTTTGCTTAGGTCCATGATGGTATCTGTGACGGCCTGGCTAGTAGCATACCCGCGGATAACCTCCACGAGTTTCATCACTGGTACTGGGTTCATGAAGTGCATCCCGATCACCTGTGCTGGGCGTTTGGTGGCAGCTGCTAATAGCGTTATCGAGATACTACTGGTGTTGGTTGCTAGCACGCAATGGGCAGGCGCTGCAGCATCGAGGTCAGCAAATAGTTGTGTTTTAATCGCAACTTGTTCGGTTGCTGCCTCTACAACGAGGTCCGCATTGGCAACAGCAGCCTTTAGGTCGGTGCTAGTGCTGAGGCGGCCAAGGGTTTCAGTCTTTTCAGTTTCGGTCAGTGTACCCTTGCTCACTTGGCGGTCCAGGTTTTTGCCTATCGTGACGATGGCTTTTTCGAGGGCAGCCTGGTTGATGTCCAGCAGGGTCGTGATAAATCCATTCTGGGCGAAAACATGGGCAATACCGTTGCCCATTGTTCCTGATCCTATGACGGTTATGTTACGCATATTGAGGGCCTGAGGTGGCCAATTCTAGTTTTGGTGTATTGGAAAACGCAGGATCCAGTAAAATTCTGTGCTGTGCCCTATGATGTTGCAAGTTGGTAAGGGATGGCAGGAGTACCAAATGTTTTGCTAACCTGCCTGCTTTGGAATAAGAGGGTGGTCTGGCCTACATAATCCATCCAATAATGTGGCCAAGTATCGAGGTAATTGGTGATTTTTTTAGAGGTAAAAAGTGACTATTGGGACATTTAAACTAGGGTTTAGCCTTCTCCAGTACGAAATCCTTGATCTTGCTCATTGCCTCACGCAGAACATCAGAAGGTGGCAAGAAAACCACCCTAAAGTGATCCGGACTTGCCCAATTGAAGCCAGTGCCTTGGACGAGCAGTACATGCTTTTCTTTCAGCAAGCCCATAATAAGTTCTAGGTCCGAACGTAGGGTAGATTTACTGAGGTCGATCTTGGGGAAAAGATAGAAGGCACCTTCTGGCTTAACGCATGTGATGCCGGGGATATCGGTGATTAGGTTGTAGGCTAGCTCACGTTGTTGGTACAAGCGCCCACCCGGCGAGACTAGATAATCGATGCTTTGTTTGCCACCTAGGGCTGTCTGGATCGTGAGTTGGGCAGCGACGTTGGCACATAACCGCATACTTGCCAGTGCATTGACACCTTCCATATAGCTTGTAGCCTTATGCCTAGCCCCCGTGAAGACTGCCCATCCTGCACGTAGGCCCGCAGCACGGTGGTTTTTGCTCAGTCCGCTAAGTGTGATACAGAGTGTGTCATTGACATAGGATGCCGCATGGTGGTGTTTGGCCCCGTCATATAAAATTCTGTCATAGATCTCATCCGAAAACAAGACCAAATTGTTAGCCTCTGCAATCTGGGCGATTTGCTTGAGGATCTCTGGCGGATAGACCGCACCTGTCGGGTTGTTGGGGTTGATCAGGACGATTGCCTTGGTTTTGCCCGTAATTTTGGACTTAAGGTCAGCCACATCAGGGTACCAATTACTTGCCTCGTCACAAAGGTAATGGACCGATTTGCCAATGCAGAGGTGTACTGCAGAGGTCCAGAGTGGATAATCTGGGCTAGGTACTAGTACCTCATCCCCAGGGTTCAGCAGTGCCTGTAGACAAAGCAAAATAAGCTCAGAGACGCCATTGCCCAGATAGATAGAGTCTGTGTGTACGCCAGCAATACCACGCGAATGGTATAGCTGTTGCACTGCAATACGCGCCGAATACAACCCTTGTGAGTCCGAATAACCTTGGGCATCACGGATGTTGACGATCATGTCGTGCACCATCTCGTCTGGCGTGTCAAAGCCGTATGGTGCAGGGTTGCCAATATTGAGCCTAGTAATGCGATACCCTTGGCGCTCAAGCTCTTTGGCTTGATCATAAACAGGACCACGGATCTCGTACCGAGCACCACGTAGCCGATCACTCTTTACAAACATAGTAGGGTATAGCTACTTGTTCTGTAAGTCCACTGACGACAAGAAATATCTAGTCAATGAACCTGAACATCCGACGCCACCTGATCTTGTCAAGAAAACCAGCATGGCTATCCAGCGACATCCACACGAGCCATGCCTTGCCGACCACGTGGTCTGCAGGGACAAAGCCCCAGAAGCGCGAGTCCTCTGAGTCGTGACGGTTGTCACCCATCATAAAATAATAGTCTTGCGTAAAGGTGTATTCCGTTTGGGCTTTTCCGTCTAAGTACAGGACACTATCCCTGATCTCTACGTTACTGAGATGTTCATAGTCCTTTATGGTGCTGCCATAGACCAAAACTTGCTCCTTCGTTAGTTTGATTTTTGCCCCAGCCTTCGGTATCCAAAGGGGGCCAAAATTATCCACATTCCATGGCAAGTCAGGCTTGTCTGTCGGGAAGCAATTTTTGTAAGCTATGTATCCCGGAGGGGTAATGATTTTGATCGTTCCTTTCACGAAAGGGAAGGCCTTTAGCTTTTCGACAGCTTCGCTTGTGGCCTTAATATGGTAGCCGTTTTGATTGGGTTTGTCGATGCGCTCGTAGTCGGTGATGTCTATCTCGGCAAAGACTTTGTCGTTGATGAACTCAGGCGAGAATACAAAATACTCCTCCTGCATCTTTGGCGGATTACTGATGGCCTTTCCATTGAGGTGCACTTGTCCATCAACGACGCTGAGTGTATCGCCAGATATACCAATACATCGCTTAATGTAGTTCGTCTTTTGGTCAGCAGGATGGCCTTTTTCGGCAGGGTAGTTAAAGACGACAACGTCGTTACGTTGGATATTGGTAAAGCCAGGTAAACGGTAGCTAGGTATCTGGACAGCCCCGATATAGGATCGGACATTTGTACCCCATATTGTCTGGTGGTTCAGCGGCAATTGCAGAGGGGTGTTAGGCGTCCGTGGGCCATAATGTAGCTTGGACACGAACAGAAAGTCCCCAACCAACAAGGATTTTTCCATGCTACCAGTCGGGATCGTGTAGGCCTCGAGGAAAATCCACCGAACAAAGGTGGCCACAATCACGGCAAACAAAATGGCGTCTAGCCACTCACGACCGGCTGATTTGACTGGTCTAGTAGGTTTGGATGAAGATGTAGGTAGACTCATTGAGTGGGAAAGGCCGTAGGTAAGGGCAGAGAGTAATGTGCAAAAGTAAGAAGCCCTGGCCTAGCGCTAGGTTCTGGATACACCTAAGGACAAAAGTAGGTATAAACAGCTGTTTTAGTGGTTTGTTTTTGGCTTTACGGGTTCACTAGCTAACTAGAAACTGATTTCGGTATCTAGTTTAAAGACCATGTTGTCCCATTGCCCGGGTAGCTGCAGCGGTCCATAGCGGTAGAAAGCACCAACCCCGAAGCCAAGATAATAGGTGTTAAGGTACTTGATCCGGTACATATCCTTGACCAGGATACCGGTTTCGTAAAGTCCCTTATTCATCGATTGGTTATTGATGCCTAGCTGAAGCTCTGGCCGACGCAGATCACCCCATCCCATGGCATGAACAAGGGCTGGCTTGGGTGCAAAGTTCTCATACTTGCTGCGCCATAGTAAGGACCCAAAGTCGTGATAGAAGAAAAGGGCCGCAAATTGGTCCTGGGTGAACTCATACGTGCCCACCGTCTGGAAGTAATTGCGCATGGCGACTGGGATATCCCTGTCTTTAGCACCCATTCCGTTGAACAATAAGCCATATGGTAATGGGCGATCGGTATAACCGCCAGCAAGGGTGATATAGGTATTGCCAATAAAGATCGACTTGATGTGGTGCTCAACCCTAGCATTGAGCCTGACGTAATCTAGGTCTCCCCAGATATTGTTCCGGATTCCACGGCTTGCCTGTAGGTAGATTGCAGGGTAGCCCCGATCCAGCATAATCCTGCGACCTTTGAACAATTCGTATCGCTCACCATACACAATACTTAAGGATGCTTGGGCCTCCAAGGTTCGGAAGCCTGAAAACTGCGCTGACAGGTTAGCGTCTGTCCCTTGCGTGTCATCGACACCAAACTGGTAGTCGTATCCAGCGCCTACGAGACGGCGGTCAATACCAAACTCTAGGCCCGTGAACTTGAAAGGTCTGAGCCTAGTACTAAGTCGCCAGCTTTCGAAATAGTCCATGCGGCTGGTGATGAAGGTCCTGTAACCTTCGGTGCTTAGCAGGTTTTTGAAGTTGAGAAATGATTGCTGACCAGGCTCGGATACGTCGTTGGTGTAGGCAAGGTTGATGTGCCAGTCAAAAAAGCGGCTAAACTTGTAGTCTGCAAAGAGGTTGTATTTGAACCTGCCATCCTTTGTGCCATAGGCGCCATAACCGCCAAAGACCCAGTGTTTAGATAGGCGCTGGTTAGTCCTGATACCAGACCCAAAGCGAAAGCCTTCAAACTTATTGACCGTAAAAAACTGGTCCAAAGGCAACTCGAATTTTCCAATCGGGATGGCGCCAAGGGCTAGATACTCCATAGCCATTACGATCTTCTCGGCCTTGCTGGCGCTATCTTTGATGATTTTGTCCATGAACTTATACGTGTTGGCTTCCTTCAAGGAGGCCGTATCGATTCGGAGCTTGTTCATTTCGGCAATTGGCAGGTTGGTCGAAATCTCCGGGATCTCCAGCTCCTCCTCAATGAAATCCATCCGACGTAGGCCAGCATCAGTTTTGATGCCCCCGATATAGGTCCTAGCTATGCCAACCACCCCTTCGTCATTGGCCTTAGCTGCACCACCGAAGTTAAAGTCCGTATGGAGCTGGGTCGGAAACCAATATTTGCCGTCCACGATTTCGTACATCTGTTTGATGCTAAAGTCAATCAGCGGTACGTCGTCAGCGCTGCGGGCCGTGATGTTCTGGATTGCGTAGCCCTTGCTATTGATGCTGACCTGCCCTTTTAGGCCATTAATGTTGGCATCGTCATATGGGACATAGTTGATCACAAATGTGGTATCCCCTTCGGCATTGACCCTAGTCTGCACCAGCGTAAAGTCATACCGCCTTGTGCTTCCTGCCGAAATAGGGCTAATATAGTCGCGGTTGAAAAGCGTGATAGCATCCTTATACATCCCGAATGGCTGAAGCCTCGTGCCAATTGCAGCCAGGGCTAGTTTCGGGAATCCGCTGGTGCGGGTCGAAATGACTGTCTCGTTGGACTGATTGGGGTACCGGTACTTTCTCTCGGTAAAGGTTTCGTTCAGAAAGAGGTAGCTGGTATCCAGATGTTTTGAAAACTCTTCCCGGTCAATACTATCACGGATTTCGCGTTTCCGAGCTTTGGCATAATAGGTCGAGTCCCTGATGAGCTTTGCCCCTGGCGACTTGATGGCTAATAAGGAGTCCTCACGCCTTTCAATTGTGGCCCGGTCCTCCTTGGGGCGATTACGAGGGCTGATCGAGACGGGATTAACTATAAACTTATTATGAGATCGGTAAGTAAAGCTGGTGATATTCTCGGGGTTATTCTTTGGTTTGTTCTTGACCGCAAGCTTGATAATGCGGTGGGCCGGGTTGGCATTTTTGAGGACAACAATCGCGACTTTCTCGATCACGGATGGTACCAGTTTGATCTTGAGTATATCTGTTACAGAGTTGACTTCTATCGTTTTAGGATAGTATCCTACGTAGCTTAGTTTGATCCTGGCAGGAAGCTGACTTAGGCTAAGTACAAAGGCCCCATTGAGGTCTGTGGAGGTGCCTTTTTGTGAGCCTTCGAGGATGATGTTGACGAAGGGCATCGCCTCATAAGTTACGCTGTCTTTTACGACACCCTTAATAATTATGTTGCCACCAATTTGTTGGGCCCAAGTTTGATTACTGACCCCAATACTGACCAACAACAAAAATAAAGGCATCAATATCCAACCAAAGCGCCTAGTGGTTGGGCCAATATCATTGCACGCCCCTAAGTTTTCTGGCCGAGCAAGGCACAATTGTGCTGGCAAAAGCTGTGGATCAAGAGTGGGCGGCATAGGCTTAGCAGCAGGTTAATGACGTTATGGTCAGATCTGAAATCTTTAAGTTATAAGCAATACTATCACCTAACATAAACAACTAGACAACACTAGCTTAGCTTATGGTCTGTGCACAAAACTCAAACGGAAACTACCCTTTGGTCCATTGCCCAACAAAAAATATGTGGCAGGCGGTAGCTGGACGGTATCAATGTCATATACGGTAGTGCCAGCGACTGGTGTTATCCGCTGCCAAAGTTGGCCTTTGGCATCTGCAAGGTCGATGTCACCAGATACAATCCAGTCTTTAGGCAAGACTAGTTGGAGCCGCCCTGCCACAGTGTTGGCATATATCAGAGGTTGTTCTTCGGCCTTCCTGATGGTGCGAGCAACGTTCGTCACAACGTTAGAAAAACGAGCTACATCGAAAGTATAGAGCCTAGCGCTAACAGGGCTCCGCTCTTCATTGCTGATGAAAATGCGGTTGAAGTCCCGATAGGCAATGGCCTCTACCTGTCCCACAAAGATCACCGATGGTAGGTCGATCCTGCGCTTGTTACCTTGCCAACAACGACCTAGGTGCTGGAAATCCCAAACCGCCCATGTGCAAGCAGAAAATAGATCTTTATCATAGCCAATCAAAATTAGCTGGGTTCCAGCGTTTGGATCCTCGATGATGTCAGCGCCAGATATAGTACAACGCACGTTGAACGAGTCGATTAACCTTGCATTATAGCTCCCAGGCACCGTTGGCAGGACATAGTGTTTGGTCTGTTTGTTAGCCCAGTTTTTGGTAAATAGGTGCAGTGTGTCTTGGTGACATACAAATGCCTCGCAGTCAAAATTGTGCACCGAGCGACGCGCCCATGACGTTTGGTCAGGATACCGGAAAGCAATAGACTGAACCGAAACCGATACTCGAGCTCCTGTGCCAAAATTAGCTTTATTAAGCACCAAAATCCTTAGGTCGGTCCTGTTACCATCATTGTTGCCAAAATCGCCGATGTAGATATGCTGCGCATCTTGGGCAAGGTCTTCCCAGTCGATGTTGCTGGCATTAGCAATGGTCACCTCTTGCACAATCTGGCCTGTTGTAGTATCCAGTTTGTAGAGTTTGGGGCTATTCCCGCTATCGTTATGGGTCCAGAGGTAACCGTTGTCATAAAGCAACCCGCTGGTCTCCTTAATGGTAGTGGGAAGGGTTGCCCTCACTACTGGGCTGACTGTCGTGTTGGCATAGGTACAGCTACCATTGTTGGTAGTGGCGTTTGGGCTATAGTTCGTGGCTCGGCTATCCGTACAACCTGGTTGGCCCTGGCTCAGGAGGGGGATGAGCAATATCAAAAACAAAAAAAATGTGTATCGCATAGTTAGTTGTGTAGGTTGACCGAAAAATCGCTTTGTACTAATGATGTGCAATTTGAAGTCTCGACCAGATAAAGGTTGATATCAACGGTTTGGAAACCCAGAGGATTCATTGCCTTGTTTTTGAAGGTTGTGCTGTATGGGTGTAAAGGTAGATTTGCTCGGTCAGCGTTTTATCGATAGACAAAAAATAAGAACCAAGTAGTCTTTCAGTAAACATGTATGCTTAAAGGTAAGCTTTGAGCAATGCCGAGGCATACACAATACAAAAATTTAGGGTAGTTTTTGTCAATCCCAACCCCCTCCCTTATATTGATAAAAATACCCAAAAAAGCCCCAAAGAACAAGTCCTTGGGGCTCCATATATGTTTGTTGGTTAAGTCTAGCGACGGAATCCGCCACCGCCACCGCCACCACGGCGGTCACGGTCTCCACCACCACGGCGGTCATCATCACGTCGTGGGCGATCGCCGTCATCACGACGTGGGCGAGGTGGCTCCTCAACGTATCCTTCTGGCTTCTCAAGGAGGGCTTTGCGGCTCAGGCGATACTTGCCTGTGCGCTTGTCTACCTCGACAAGTTGTACCTCAACTTCTTCGCCGATCTCGAATACACCTTCCATGTCGTTTACACGCTCCCACTTGATGTCGGAGATGTGTAGAAGGCCGTCTTTACCAGGCATGAACTCGATAAAGGCACCAAATGGTTGCAGGTTTTTGACCTTACCACGGTAGGTTGCGCCAATCTCAGGTATAGCAACGATGCTCTTGATCCAGTCAACAGCGGCTTGCATGCTGTCGCCGTTGTTGCTGAAGATACTGACTTTGCCGCCTTGTGGGTCTTCCTCGATGTTGATCGTTGCACCAGTCGTGCGCTGGATCTCTTGGATGATTTTACCACCAGGTCCGATGATAGCGCCGATGAACTCACGCTCAACACGTAGCAAGGTCACCCTTGGTGCATGTGGCTTGAGGTCAGGACGTGGAGCAGCAAGGGTTTTGCTCATTTCGCCCAAGATGTGCTCACGGCCACGTTTGGCTTGGTGAAGCGCTTCGCGCATGACTTCGAAAGGCAAACCATCTACTTTGAGGTCCATCTGGCAGGCAGTGATGCCTTTGGAAGTACCTGTTACTTTGAAGTCCATATCACCAAGGTGATCTTCATCCCCAAGGATGTCGCTCAGGATCGCATATTTGGCGCCACCAGCTTCAGTGATTAGCCCCATAGCGATACCGCTGACAGGAGCTGAAATGTTGATACCAGCATCCATTAGGGCAAGGGTACCAGCACAAACTGTAGCCATTGATGACGATCCGTTTGATTCTAGGATGTCAGATACAATCCGGATGGTGTACGGGTTCTGATCATCTTTTGGCAATACCTTCTTGAGGGCACGTTGTGCAAGGTTGCCATGGCCTACTTCGCGACGTGCAGGTGCACGGTTTGGTTTCACTTCGCCAGTGCTAAAGCCAGGGAAGTTGTAGTGCAGCATGAACTTTTGATAGCCTTGCCACATGGCGCTATCGATAATTTGCTCGTCCATTTTGGTGCCAATCGTGACAGTGGTCAAGGATTGAGTCTCACCACGGGTGAAAACTGAGCTACCATGCGCACCTGGTAAGTAGTCGACCTCGCTCCAGATAGGGCGAATTTGGTCAAGTTTGCGACCGTCAAGACGGACACGTTCGTTCAGGATGGCATCACGCATGGCTTTTTTCTCCACATCGTGATAGTATTTGCCAGCTAACTTGGTGTCTTGGTCAGACAGTGGCGTTGCTTGATCGGCAAGCCAAGTTTTGAGGATGGCCCCAAAAGCTACTTTGCGCTCCGTTTTGTTCGGGTTGCCAAGTAGTGAACATTTGTAGGCGGCATCATAAAGGTCAGCATGGATACGAGCACGGAGCTCTTCGTTGTTGACCTCGTGGCTGTAGGTACGCTTGGTGGTATTACCAACTTTAGCTTCAAGCTCCTTGATGGCGGCACATTGGACTTTAATGGCTTCGTGTGCAAGGGCGATTGCTTCGAGCATCGTATCTTCACTCACTTCACTCATTTCGCCTTCTACCATCAGGATGTCCTTGGCAGTGGCGGCAACAATGAGTTCTAGGGTGGCAATTTCGAGCTGGGCTGTGGTTGGATTGATGATAAACTGACCATCAACTTGGGCCACACGCACTTCGCTAATCGGGCCGTTGAATGGCAGATCCGAAACGGCGATGGCAGAAGCAGCTGCAAGGCCTGCAAGGGCTTCTGGCAGTGCATCATGGTCAGCGCTGATTAGGCTGATCATGATCTGGATGTCAGCATGGAAATCATCCGGGAACATCGGACGGCAAGCCCTATCAACCAGCCGTGAGATCAGGACCTCACGATCAGAAAGACGGCTTTCGCGACGCAAGAAACCGCCAGGTATGCGGCCTGATGAGGCAAATTTCTCTTGGTAGTCAACTGACAATGGCAAAAAGTCGATGCCTTCGCGGGCATTGGCTGTTGCTACTACAGTGGCCAAGAGCATTGTGTTACCCATGCGGACGACTACTGAGCCATCTGCTTGTTTTGCCAGCTTACCTGTCTCGATGGTAATGAGCCGGCCGTCAGGAAGTTGAATTTCCTGCACTATCGGATTTGGGTGCATGTGGTTGCGAATTAGAGCCCTTCCTGGATGCTTGCCGACCTCGTTTGGTCAGGAGGCCTTCGCTTGGCTCTTGATGATTGATAATTATTTGTGCACAAAGTTAGTAGCATTGTCCGGATTGCAACAATCATAGCCTGCCGATTGGCCGATAATGTTGCCGACTGTTAGCACCTCTGTTTCGGAGTAGCCTAGGGCGACGAGCTCTGCAAATACTAGCGTTTTTGTTAATTTCCTAAACGGTACAAACGCCAAGAGCCCAACATATAGTCGGGCTCTTGCACATTGGCAATTTTTCGAAATGCAATTTTCTTGTGCCTCGGACATTTGAGGCTAGTAGCGATGTCTATAGATCCCCAATCGACTACTTACGTAGACCAAGGTCTGCTATGATGCTACGGTAGCGAGCAATATCGTTTTTCTGGAGGTAGTCCAGCAAGCTACGACGCTTGCCGACTAGTTTAAGAAGACCAAGACGTGTAGCATGGTCTTTTTTATGATCCTTAAGGTGGCCTGTCAGGTGGTTGATGCGGTATGTGAACAGCGCAATCTGTGACTCAGGCGAACCAGTGTCGGTGGTGGATTTGTTAGCACCGTGGCTAGCAAATAAATTTGTCTTGGTATCTGTAGTAAGGTACATGTGAGGTATCCTATGTGAGGTGCTCTTCAAAAATCAGGACGCAAAAGTAACCAGATCTTTGCGGCTTTGCAATAGTTAACAACAAATATAGGCGTTTTTTTGGCTGCCTATTTTCCAAATGCGGAAGTTTAAGGCCTAATCCTCTAAGCCAGAGGCCTAAAAGACGATCTTGACCAACAACAATCAGTTAGCACATCCTACAGGAAAGTGACTGACGAAAATCATTTTTTGTCAGTAGATGGATCAGGAGCTTAGCCGATTTGGAACTGGTACTAATGACCTCTTGGGGCCAAAAAAAGACCGCTGGACCCATATAAATGTTAAAGCCCAGACTGCCTAAAACTTGTTCTCAGGATTGTTTGGTAGATTGCCGACCTAGATACCGATATATGTTCCTGCTCGGCTAGTACATTTAAATAGTCACCAATCACTTTTTACTTTGCTGTGCCAAGCCTAGGGCCAGTTGTTTTTTATGAATAAGTTTTTTTCAGGTGCAATCCTCAGTGCTGCCATTGGGATCCTGCCGTTTTTGGCTATTTCGCAACATACAAAGCTTCAGTCAAGCAGCCCAGTGACAAGTATGCCAACCGAAGGCTATTCGGTTTTGCCGTGGTCGGCACCGACAACCCCTGTCACCCTTGTCAGCAAATATGGTAGCAGCAAAGAGTATGATTGGAACGATACAACCAGTACCTGGACCTATGCTGAAGAGGGCCGTTTCAAATATGACAGCCGTGGCAACTTAGTTGCGCGGTATTACCTAGCCCCCACAAGTCTTGACTCACTCGGCAGGGTACTCTATAGCTATGATGCTGCCGGCAACCAAACCTGGCGTGGATCCTACAACTATGACCCCGGCAATGGTACTTGGGTTTATGTCAGCTATGACAGTAGCTATTATGATACCCGCCGCAACAACCTCTTAACGATCACTAGATACTATAGCTCAGTCGCAGGCACCTTCGTCAACAGTCTGCAGGTGGTTAATGTCTATGATAGCTTTGGCAACCGGACCGAAACCCGTACCGATTCATGGAGCGCCACTGCTATTGGCTGGGAGACTGTTACCGGGCGTAAAACCGCCTATACCTACACTCCGCAGGGCTACCCAAATACGATCCTTACAAGCGCTTGGAACAGCAACAACCAAGTATATGATGACCGCGAGCGCGACACCATTTTAGTCAACGCTGCTGGTGTTCCGACAGGCTATTATGCCTATCTTATGACAGCAAATGGCTTTAGGCTGAGGCTCAAGTACGACAGCTTGCAATGGTACGAATATACAAGCCCATTACTTGCCACTAGCAAACCATCACGCTATATCATCCAAGGGCGTGGTTTGGGTGTCTGGACAGATAGTCTAAGAAGCATTAGTACCTATGGCTCGACAGGCTCTTATACCATCCTGACCCAGAACAGGACATTGGCAGGTTGGCAGCCGCTCCGCCGGCAGTATTCAAACTATGATCAAAATGGACTCTATACAGGTTTTAGGATCGAGACCTATTCGGCCTCAGCAGGTAGTTTTAGAGGATTAGTTGGCTTCAACCGTGTACCTACCTATGCAACTAACGGTATTGATTTGTTGGAGATCATCAACCAGAACTGGGATGGGACTAACCAAAGTTGGAAAAACAGTACTCGCGCCGTCTACACTGACTTCACCCAGCTCACCTCTTTAGCTTCGACATCTGAACATGGTAACCTGAAGGTGTATCCTAACCCGGCCTCTTGCTGGGTGAATGTCAAAACTACTGCAGGGCTTGAGGGTAGCATGAGGTTGACGAATGCCTTAGGCCAGCTAGTCTATGCTGCTAATATTAACGGGGAGAGTGTCCAGATGATTGACTTAGATGGCCTACCAAAGGGCATTTATTACCTAGAGGTGCAACAAAGCGGACAGGCGAATCGCTCTGCAAAACTGATCGTCCACTAAGGTTCTATCAAGATTTTACTGCTAATATTGCAAGGGCACCAAGGGATACTTTGGTGCCTTTCTTTTCGTGACGACACCAAATCCTCCAAAAAAATATGTCTAGTAATACACTCCCCAATATCCTGATCACCAACCTAAAAGGCATTATTGGGGCATACGGAGGGTCAGTGCCGAGGTTGCTAAAGGGCGCGGATCAGGACCAGATCCCTATCCTTACTGATGCTTGGTTGCATATTAAGGACGGCAAAGTCGCCGAAATGGGCAAAATGCAAGACGGGCTGCCGACTGAAACCAGCCTCAACCGAGAAGTCCATGATGGTACTGGCCGTTGGGCATTCCCTGGTTTTGTTGATAGCCATACGCATCTGGTATTTGCTGGCAGTCGGGAAGCTGAGTTCGAGGATCGCATTCGTGGGTTGACCTATCAAGAAATCGCTGCTCGAGGTGGTGGTATACTAAATTCTGCAGCAAAGCTGCAAGCAACACCAGAGGATGATCTTTATTTGGCTGCATGCGCTCGGCTGGATCAAGTTATCAGGATGGGTACAACTGCCATCGAGATCAAAAGTGGCTATGGGCTTACCTTAGCCGATGAGCTCAAAATGCTCAGGGTCATTAGGCGATTGGCTGATAATTTTCCCATCCGGATCAAGGCTACTTTTCTTGGGGCACATGCCGTTCCGCGTTCTTTCCCAGATAGGGCTACTTACCTAAAGGATGTGCTTTCTTGGATACCAATTGTAGCAGCCGAAGGACTTGCAGACTATGTGGACATCTTCTGTGAGGCCAACTATTTCACGATACAGGACGCTGCAGCTGTCATCGAGACAGGCGCCAAACATGGCCTGCGTGCCAAGATCCATGGCAACCAGCTGGCCATAAGTGGCGGAGTGCAAGTAGCAGTCAATCATGGTGCTCTTTCTGTTGATCACCTTGAGCAAATCGGTGAAGAGGAGATCGAATCCTTGAAGCTAGGACACACCCTACCGGTTCTGTTGCCAGGTTGTTCATTCTTCATAGGCATTCCGTATGCGCCAGCCCGGAAGCTGCTCAATGCTGGTCTACCCGTAGTGATTGCTAGTGACTACAATCCGGGCAGTTGCCCTAGTGGTAATATGCCCTTGTTGTGGTCCTTGGCTTGCACCCAGCTCAGGATGACACCCGCTGAGGCCATCAATGCCATGACCCTTAATGCCGCCGCCGCCCTTGAGCTAGAGGATAGCCATGGTAGTATTACTTTAGGGCGACCTGCCAATCTCTGGCTAAGCGCACCTATACCTAGTTGGCAGTTCTTGCCATATCACTATGGCACAGGAGCGCAAATGGTTGAAAGGGTGATGGTCGATGGGGCTTGGTATAATGGCCCTAGAGGTTAGATTTTTATCTTTTTTGCCCCATTTATTTGGATTAGCGGTGCCTTTGACTACTTTTGCATCCCTTACAAATCTGGGAGGTGTCAAATGAGATACCAAGATATGGAAGTAGCCAAGGTTCCGTGGCCGAGTGGCTAGGCAGAGCTCTGCAAAAGCTCGTACAGCAGTTCGAATCTGCTCGGAACCTCAACAAAAAACGCCTCTGCAAACTGATATTTGCAGAGGCGTTTGGCGTTTATATCGGTGCTAGATGATTAATCAAGCTAGTCTGAATTGTCTGTGCCACCACAAGTTAAGTGGTCAATCGGACTGGGTACTATAATCGATCCGTGAGGTCCAATGTAAGCTAACACACACTTCCAAAAAAAATAATGTCACTGGTATCAACTTTAACATTCTGGACCATACCCCATGATACATTTATTTGGCCTTTTTACGGGAAATGTTGACTCTTTTTGTCGTTTCGGCTACCCACTCGTTTACCAATATTTGGCAGTCAACTTGCAATAGGGTAGGGTAACACCACATAATGTATTGCGTCAGCCGTTGCTTTTGAGTTGCTGGTGGCAGTTGTCCAAATAGGCCCTTAAGTGGTTCAAGGCTAGATTTGACAAAGGGTTTGTCCAGCAGCACCACATTTCCGAGCAGCTTATAAAACGTATTCTCCTTCGTGAAATAAAATAGCTGTCCTGGCCCGCCGTAGGCCCCAAAGCTAGGTAGGGCCATCGCCGACCGGTCAATCACGACACTATCTCCCCAAGTGCTGCAACGTTTTTTGATGTTGTTTTTGCCCCCGTATTTAACCGATAAGTTGAGCATAAACCCATTGATGCTATCCAGAGGATAGTTCGAGATGCTGTATTGCAAAGCCAACCTATCCTTGATACTGTAGATAGGGCTTTCATTTCGGTTAGCCAAGTACTTTATTGTTGGCTCAGCCAGAAATACTGGAGATGGTAGGTTACTCGTTATGGGTAGAGAATTAAGTGCTTGACCATCATGGTTGGACGTGACCTCTTGCAGGTTGTTATCAGACCAGACCAAAACTGAACCAGATGAACCGATCCTTAGTTTGGCTGTTTTTGGCAGGACATCTCCTAAACCAAGCTCCATTACCGATTTGCCGTCGGGCTTGAGTAAGTTTGCCTCCCCACGCACGGCCAAAACGGTATATTGCGCTATCGCTTGTTGCCAACTTAGGCAGGTAATTAAGGCCAAAATCAATACCCGATGATAGGCTAGTTTGCTGGTCAAGGTGTGGTGTAGGTTTCGTTTCATGGCATTATGATCTTGATGAAGGTAGGTAATGGTGTGTTGGGCGTGGTGCTTTAGATCACGATAAGGATTGTAAAAATATGGAAAGAACTGCCACTACCTTTCGTTTTGATCGCCAATTGGCCCTCGTTGCCTTTGCAATCTTAGGGATTGGAGGGCTGTTTTACGTTTCCTACAGGTTCGAAGCCGTCCTTAACTACCATTGGATAGGGGCTCTTGGCCTAACCGTGTTGGTGCGGCAGTGTGCTCCCTTATTTGGCCTTTCTCAATACTTGCCCTTGCCTGAGTCTGTTTTGGGAAGCGTCCCTACCTTTTTGCTTTCTGCTTCAATGATCGTGATGGGCCAGTCATTCGGCATCCTATCCAAAATGATGACATTGGCCTCCATCAGCCGATGGTTGATAACAGTAGGTGGCTTTGCCATCGTGTTTGAGGTAGCACAGACTCTCGGCTTGCTAAAAGGTTATGGTAGTGTGGTAGATGTTGTGGCTGCAATAGCTGCAGTATTGATTGTAGCTCTGACCTACCTCCTGATTAGCCCAAGAAACACCCAAACTATAGTACGCCATAGCCAAGCCAGTTGGGCTCAGCTGAGCCTTTGGTGGGCTGGCTATATCGGGATTGCTTTGCTGAGTTAGGAGCCTGTTAATAGCTATAACTATGTTCTGGATGGGGTCTTGTATAGGTTATTGTCTGACTGGTGCCCAGATCTACGGTCTTTCGGCATCCACCTAAATGATGGCGGCTTACAGTAAACCCCAAAAAGCAGACCCTTGGGCCTGCTTTTTGGGGTTTAGGGATTTATGTTTTTGAGGCTGCATAAACCTCAAGATGTTAAATAGGACAACTTTATGCCGATCCTTTTGGATCGTACAGCCTAGCCTACGGATTCACCTTAAGCGTACCGTTCATGCTGGCGGCGTGGCCCGGCAAAGTGCAGACAAAGGTATAGTTGCCTGGCTTGGTCGGTGCGTTGAAGTAAATGATATCAGTCTCCTGAGGCTGAAGCACCCGTGTATGGAACAGGACCATCGGTGTTTCGGGCACGTAGTTCTTCTTGAGGCCATCAAGCCCTAGTTTCATCGCTAGTTTGGCAACGTCCATGTGTTGGCCACCACCGACCACAAGCAGATTATGGATCATGTCGTCATAGTTGGTGAATACCCACTTGAGTTTTGACCCTGCCTTGACTTCTACATAGTTCATGTCGAACTTCATGCCTGCCGTTGTGCCAACGTTTACTACTTGATCAACTTTACCACCCCATGAGGCTGGCATTTTGGTAGGGCGTTTCCCTTGTGCGACTTCTTTGGGCTTTGCAGGAGCTGGTTTGGCTGCTGGTTTTGCACTTGCCTTGGCTGTTGTTGCTGGTTTGGTTTCCTGCTTTTTGACATCCGCCATCATTTTGCTGTGGTCATGCCCCATTGCTCCGTGGTCGTGCGTGGCTGTTGCACTAGCAGGGATGGTTAGCTTTTCGCCATCAGGGATGTTGTTGAGGGTGTAGTAACCCACCTCATGCAAAAGATTCTGTCCGATTCGGTTCAGTACCCCTTCGGCCTTGATTTCATGGATGTAGTTTTCGCGCAGACCATCGACTACCAGGCGTGCACTCATACCATCTTCAGACACCTTTATGTATTTAATGGTCAGGTCCTGCTGGTTGATGATAGGGCTTCCGTAGGTGCTATGGTGTTTGTATGTGAACGACTGGAGGTGCCAGCTAGCTGGGTCTTGTGCCGTTTTGATGTCAGCAGGCTCAGTGAAGTTGACCAAGAAACCATCGGGCTGTGCCTTAATTTCCTTGAGCTCAAACGGTATTTTTCCGGTCCAGACTAGGCGCTGAAGGGCCCATGCATCTGGCCCAGACGATTTCCAACCACGGTCTGTACAGCCAACAAATAGGTTGCCCTTTTTGCTCCATGCTAGACGAAGAACACCACTTGCGAATCCTTCGCGAAACCCAAATGCCGCACCTTGGTATTTGCCTTTGACCTTCTCGAGGAAGACCCGGGTGATTTTGGCCTGTCCTTGGTCGCCAATGAATACCTGGCCGGCAAAGGGGCCAAACTTGCCACCTGTGCTATCTGGCAAAACCTCTGAGCTACTGATGCCTAGTACTGAGTGAGGCAACCATACGGCAGGTAGTTTGATCGATGGTACTGCCTTTTTGTGCTCAAACAATGGGGCACCATCATTGATGACCTCTTCGGCCTTTACCTTGACAGGTGAGTTTGGATCCGAAGACCATGCCAAACTAGCTGGGTGACCTACAAAATCTCCTTTTTCGAGGTGGACTAAGCTGCCACTACCTACCCAATCACCTTGGTTATCAGTGTACATAAAGTCAGATCCATTGAGCATGCCTAGCCCTGCAGGTGAGCGCACACCTGCAGCCCATGGCTCTAGTTTTCCATCAGGGTGTATCCTTGCAGTCCATCCACGCCAAGGCACTAAGCTTTTGCCGTTCCACCAGTCAGTTTGACCAAAGGCAACGTTGAAGCTAACATAGGCATAGCCTTCCTTGTCATATACTGGTCCGAAACCATACTCATGATAGTGCCCACTGATCGGGAAGGTGCAGAGGTTTTCGTATAGATCAGCCTTGCCATCCCCATCATGGTCCACCAAACGCGTCAGACCACCACGTTGGGCTGTTACAAAGTGACCGTTGTGATAGGCTAGTCCTAAAGGCTCATGAAGACCAGAGGCAAATAGTTGAAAGTAGGGACGTTGGTTGCCTTCCAGCTCCGGATTTGTGACAATGTAGATGTCTCCTTTTCGGGTAGCTACACCAAGACGTCCATCAGGCATAAGGGCCATCCCGCCGACCTCTAATTCCATCCCTTTCACAACCGGAGTTGACAGGATACGGTAGAAATCTTCCTCCTTCTGTTGGTTGACAGTTTGGGCTTGGGCCACTACGCCAACTAAAACGGCCAATGCAACCACCGATAGGCAGGTGACACGCCTTAAAAGTCCTGCGAAAATGCCAGGGTTGGAGGCAGGGCACATGTGTAGCTGGATTGCAAGGGTATTAGTAATATCGTCAGAGCCAGCTAAAGCGAAACGCATGGCAGTTGTTGTTTTGGGATTGGCGGATTGTATTTCGAAGCTCATCAGAGCATGTTGCGGACGTGATGGCGACCCTACCATACCAGCTGATAGCTAATGTTGGAAGACTTACCTGCATTGCTAGCCGATGCCGGAATGTTGTAAACCAATTCTTTCTGACCACCGACTGTCCGGATGATTGGCTTGAGTCCATCTAGTGGGACGATATAGAACCTGCCTTTATCTATTAGGTAGCTACCATCAGCCAGCTGGTCGATAGAGGTGCCAGCCGCCAAACGAACCCAGAGGCCTGTTGGTACGTTTTCTGCCTTGATTTTATGTGTCAAGACCTGGTTGTTTTCGCTAGGTTCCCAACGGTCGAGGATTGTAGCACCCTCGATACCATAACTAACCACAGGTGTTCCATCAGCCCTGCCATAACTATAGCCATTGAATTTATAGCGCTCAGTGAGTGTGTCAGGCCAAGCAGCATTGCTGTTAGCCAGTGGCGCAACGATCGGGTCATCCGCAAAATCGATGGAGGAGCCACGGTACCAAAGTTGTTGATTACCACCACGACTTTCCCACATGCCGGCCACATCGGCAAAATTGCCACGCCAAGCTCTTATCAGGCTGTTGTTCATTAGGTTTAACTCATAATGAGGGCCATGGGGGTTACTAATAGCAGCTGCGTAAGGCAAAGTATGGCCTCGATGTTTTACAAAACAACGCATCAATTCGGGGGCAGTGCCTGCTTCTTTAAAATAGCCATCAGCTGGTTTTTCTTCGTTCAGACTAGACTCCTCGTTTAGGTACGTAAACCGCAGATTTGGCCCTGTGTAACCTAGGCCTAGGCCAGCTTTGTTTTTGACATTGCTCTTGAAAATAATGATCTCGAATGGCACTTTGCCACTAGCCAGAGTAGTTCCAACATCACGTCTTTTGTACCAACGTTGGTAGCCAGAGGTGTCGAACAAAGTATTACCACCGATCACTAATTTACAATAGCCATCTGCCTGAAATGTAAAGTTGTAGGTACCTGGCTCGGACACTACTAGGTTCCCTGTTATCCGTATGGCGTAATCATCGTAGAATTTGGAGAGCCGCCATGTTAACTCGTCGGTTGGTTTGGCTTCGTCTGGCTTCTTCGTCATAAAGTCACTCAGGGACCTGAACTTGCCGTACCAGGTTTGGTAATTCATGTCAGCTAGCTTGAGCGGTGTTTTGTCATAAACACTATACTTGATGTTGCGAAGGGCAACAGGCCCATGGTCTCCCTGGATCATCAGCGGTGCGCTGGCTACCTCTTGGTCCGAAACGGCACCTCTAGTAGGCCCAGTGCACTCCACATTTTCATGGATTGGATAGTCATTGAGCATGACTTTCAGGAACTTGGCATTGC
This sequence comes from Cytophagaceae bacterium, assembly GCA_027490155.1. Lineage (GTDB taxonomy): Bacteria > Bacteroidota > Bacteroidia > Cytophagales > Flexibacteraceae > CANHWS01. The sequence goes on from JAIXYP010000037.1 coordinate 32,039, forward strand.
TGACTTTTCGGCCAAAGGCATCAAACCTCGGTCCACGGAACGAAATCCGGAGGGTTTGCCATAGGCCAGGAGCCCGGCAGGCATTGACACGTGGTGCTTTGCCCTCATACCCTTCTTGCCTTTTTTCGGCTTTGGAGTTCCAGCGTTGATAGATGCCGCCGATGTCCGAAAATGCTGGGCTGTTGTTGCCCCAGCTGTCGAAGAGCTGCACCTCGTATCTGCCCATCAGGTAGATGCCACTATTGCTACCTTTCGGCATCATGACCTCTAACTCTAGGTCAAGGTCTCCATGGCTGAAGGTGGATGTTAAATGACCCTTTTTGTCAGCAGTCATTTTGTTGGCGAGCACACCAGTACCACTTGTGGTCACCAAGTCCTGCACGACGTTACGGTTGCTGCTAACACCCCCTACAATTTGCCAATTGGCAGTCGGGGATTGCCACTGGCTGAGATCAGTAAGTGGCATCGATACTTGACTTTGAGCATCCGCAGAGGTTGTCAAAGCTACCATTCCTAGGAGGCAAAAGCCTACCAAGATTGGTATGATTTTCTTAGTCATGAGGTTATATCAGTTTATGCTGACAGATATTACTAAAGCGTTCGGCGCAAGATACAAATCAAATCTCGATTCTGTGTTTGAGGGTTGTAGCGCTTTCATTACGATTGCAGATCAGGTAGAGAACCAAAATACGGCACACTGATTGTTGGTAAGCAGGTGGCTTTGATGATGATTGGCTGCCTACTCCTAACTATTTTTGTCAGCCTATCTTGTTGTGTCCATACTCTCGAGCAGATCCAATATCCTATGACTGACCTCAAACAAAAGCTCAAAAAAGCTGCAAGTGCTTTGTTGCAGAATGCGCAAAGCCTCTTGCCCAAGTTTACGTTTGACTGGGAGGTGCTTACTGACAGTCTCGAAGGCTATATCGATGCCAGATTTACACTGATCAAGATTGAGCTACGCGAATTGCTATCCCAAATGGCGGAAAAGATGGCCATTGGCTTGGTTATCATTCTGCTCGGGGGCATTGCGCTAATGTTGTTTAGCATTGGTTTGTCACTGATGCTTAATCACTTTACTGATAGCCAATATGCTGGGTTCTTGATTGTTGCTTTTATGTACACCTTAGGTGCTGCTGCTGTCGGGTACTATGCCAAGCAGAAGTTTTTTCCTGATAACGAAGATACCAAGGACAAAAAGTATAAGAAGAAACAGAGCAATGGTACCCAGTCTTCAGTAAACATGGCCACCGCTACTGGGGCAGCTGTTGTGGCATCGTCCGATATCGACAACCCAGACTGGCATGACAAATGGGACCTAATGCCCGAACAACCAGAGCCAAGTCATGAGCAAAGTATCAGTAGTCCAGATCATGGCCACGCTGATCAGACACAAGGCCACATAGATAACACCACCCACCATACGGACGATTCCCATCATCATTAGGGTTAGGTTGGATTTTAGGTCGCAATCCTGCAACTACGCTTAAACATATATTTGTTGTCTAGTCCTCTCAATTTGGCCCGATTTTGGTATTAAGACCCTTAATCATGCAGGCCTCAACCCCTAAGGCACTTAGCAGATAGCAAATATCTCTCTCATCTCGAAATCTTAAAATCATGGACGATAACATCAAAACCATCAAGTCTAGCTACGACAACGAAGTGGACAAGCTCAAATCCAAAACCCGTGACCTCAAGCAGAGCTTTACGGACCAGCTATACAACCTGACTATGGACAGCAACCAAGCCATCAAGGTTGGTGCGGCTGCCCTTGGTGTGGCTATTGGCGGTTTCTTGATCTATAAACTGGTCAGCAACGCAAAGGCTAAGAAGCAAAAGCATACCTTTGCCGAAAATGGCGCCATCGCTCTGACCAAAATGCAGAGTGCGGGCCTCGGCATCGTCGAGATGATCAAAGGTGCTATGGCGTCCTTCATCTTGAGTATCGCCCGTGATAAGATCATCAGTTTCATTGAGCGAGTAAACCAAAAGGGTAATGACGCAGTCGAAGGTCTTGAGAACGCTGCAGCAGCGAAAAAATGAGGGGCGTAAGCTCTTTGCACTCCTGATTGACCCTGACAAAGTCAGTACACAACAAGCACACCAACTACGCGACGACTGTGTCGCCCTAGCCGTTGACCTTATTTTTGTAGGTGGTAGCCTGATGACAGGCTACCAGCTACATGAGGTGGTTGCTGTCATGAAGCAGCAATCCTCCATCCCTGTTATTCTTTTTCCGGGCTCTAACCTTCACATCGACTATGACGCCGATGCGATTTTGCTTTTAAGCCTTATCTCAGGCCGGAATGCGGACCTGCTCATCGGTCAACACGTTGTGGCTGCCCCATTGCTCAAGAAGAGTCCTCTCGAGATCCTGCCAACAGGCTATATGTTGGTCGATAGTGGCATCCAGACCACCGTTAGTTATATCAGCAACACCACTCCTATCCCGCATGACAAACCTGCGATTGCGGCCTGTACCGCCATGGCTGGTGAAATGCTGGGCCTTGGTCTGATCTACCTCGATGCTGGCAGTGGTGCTGCCAAACCCATTAGCCCGAGGATGATCGGAGCTGTGCGTCAGGCAATCGATACGCCCCTTATTGTTGGTGGTGGTCTACAGACACCCGAAATGATCCAGGATGCTCTTACGGCTGGTGCAGATGTCGTAGTCGTGGGTAACACCATCGAGAAACACCCTGAGCTATTGCCTGTGATGGTCCAGAAAGTTAAGCAGTACAACAGCCTCTTGGCCAAGGCCTAGATTGGGTATTCCACTAACGGGGTTAATCTCCGACGACTTGATATTGGCCCACGGTTTTGCTAATTTTATGGTCGCTTTAGACCAAAAAGGAGGCATTTGCCACATCATGACCTACAAACCCACATCGACTTTTGCGCAAATAATTATTGTGCTTTTGCTGGTTTGCTTACCAAGTTTTTACACTAGGGCACAGACTGATAGCTCTGCAGGTAAGGGGCTAAATTTTAATGGTTCAACTCAATTTGTTGACACTAGATTCCGGACACACCTGCGCAAGTTTACTGCTGAGTGCTGGGTCAAGAGCCCCAATGCACCAACTTTTAACCAAGGCAAAGGCCCAGTCCACTACGAGGAGAATTTTCAGTTCAATTGGGACCATGTTGCCCCTGCCGCTCAGGCTGCTGTCGTCATTCGTGATAGCACAGGTTCTTGGCAAGCGGCATCCTTTGGCACTTTGTTAGGTTCAACATGGTATCATTTGGCAGCAACTTACGATGGCGACACGCTCAAGGCCTACGTCAACGGTAGGCTTATTACTGCCAATGGAGCGCCAACTGGACCTCCTAAACAAGAGTTTAACTCGCTCAAGATTGGTAAACACGCCAAGCTCAGTAATCCGCAATATGAGTTCTTTGAGGGTGTTGTAGACGAGGTTAGGGTTTGGAATGTAGCCCTGCCAGCTGACTCCATTCGCTTGCATATCCATCACCCGCTTCGTGGAAACGAGCCTGGTTTGGTGCTTTACTATCAACTAAACGAACTGCAAGGAGACAGCACCCTAAACTTAGTCAGTGGCCGGATGGCACCACTTATTTCCCGCCCACAGCGACAAGCGGTTGACATCCCGGTTGCCATTGGTTATAGCACCTTGGTCAACGCAGCTGATACAAGTCAGACATACACCTTTTTTGGTGGAGAGCTTAAGGCTAAAGTCGATGCGCCAACCTCTTTGCTGATGGCCACACGCTTCGATCGTGTTTTGCAGAACTTTATACCACCAGCAGGTTCACGTCCTCGGCCTTATATCATCAACTACTATGATGGCCAAAATGTCAACCTAACCTCCATGACTATTACCGAGCCACAACCCCGACTGGCCAACTTTGGTTCGTTGCGGACAGGATATTGGGTGGTTGGCCATAGAAGGCAGGCCTTCGAAAACATGCAGAATCTAGCTTCTGACTCTGTTCTATCTTATGATTCGACAGCAGGCATCTATCAGTTCCGTAATCCGAAGTGGGGGCAGTTGATTCTAGGCTTATCCACGGCATCACCTGTCCGCCTACCAAGTATGAGCGCAAGGCAGAACAATACCATCGACCTGCGTTATGATCATCAAGATTGGGTTGTTGCGGGCAACTATGGAAAGCTTGTGGTCTTGGACCAACTTGGAAGGGTAATGATGACTTTCAAATCATCGGACCCTGCTGCAGGGATTATGCGGATGTCATCGGACCATTTGCCAATTGGTCTCTATCATCTGATTGCCACCGATCTCGATGGGCAAGTCCGAACTGCTCAAATGGCAAAATGGTAGTCCGGGCTAGATCCTTGGTACAGCCTTGGCCTTAAAAGCCATGTCAAAGCATCATTAAAACGAAACACCCAAGGACCTTGATAGATGCTTGGGTGTTTTGTTTGGACTAAAAGCAGTGATTGAGATCAAACAGTCATGATCTCTGCATCCTTAGCAGTAATCATGGTCTCAATCTTAACCATGCTTTCGTCGGTAAGCTTCTGGACTTTGTCCTCGGCACGTTTGACATCGTCTTCGCTAGCACCTTCTTTTAGGAGTTTGCGGAGGCTTTCGTTGGTTTCCTTACGGACATTACGGATACGTACCTTGCCAGCCTCGCCTTCGTTCTTGACCATTTTGACAAGGTCGCGACGACGTTCTTCGGTTAGGGGCGGGATGTTGATCCGGACCTGCTCGCCATCGTTTTGTGGATTGTAACCAAGGTCGCTATTCTTGATTGCCTTCTCGATCTCGTTGATGAGTTTCTTCTCAAAGGGACGGATTAGGAGGGTCCGAGCATCTGGGGTGCTGACAGTTGCTGCCTGAGCGATTGGTGTCGGGACGCCATAATAGTCCACAACGAGGCCATCAAGCATATTGGGCATGGCTTTGCCGGCCTTGATGCGTGCGAATTCTACACTAGTGTGTTTCAGACTCCGCTCCATTTGGTCTTTGGCGTCGTCTAGGAATAACTGGATCTCTTCCATATCAATGGTGTGTAAATGAGGTGCTGTGGGGTAGTGGGTTCTATATTTAAGTAAAGTAAACCTTTGGTTGGTTGGGTAGAGCCTAGCCCATGGTCACGAGTGTGCCGATTTGCTCGCCCTTGACAACATTGACCAAGTTACCTGGCTTATTCATGTCGAATACAATGATCGGCAATTTGTTCTCTTTGCAGAGGGTAAAGGCGGTCATATCCATTACATTTAGTTTTTTGGCGAACACCTCCTCAAAGCCGATGGTGGCGTAGCGAGTCGCTGTTGGGTCTTTCTCAGGGTCTGCGGTATAGATACCATCAACCCTAGTTCCCTTCAGGACAACGTCTGCCTTGATCTCGATCGCCCGGAGGCTAGCAGCTGAGTCTGTCGTGAAATAAGGATTGCCAGTGCCTGCGCCAAAGATCACAACACGGCCTTTTTCGAGGTGGCGCATTGCCCTACGTCTGATGAATCGTTCGCAGACTTGGTCTACCTGAATGGCACTCATGACGCGGGTATGTAGCCCTGCATTTTCTAGAGCACCCTGGATAGCCATGCTGTTGATAAGCGTTGCCATCATGCCCATATAGTCGCCTTGTGCCTTGTCGATGCCAGCTTCTTGGGCATCCTCGCCCCTAAAGATGTTGCCGCCACCCACAACGATGGCCACTTGCACGCCTAGGCCTACGACTTTGGCAATCTCTTCGGCGTAGCTTTTAATCATCTCGGCATCGAAGCCAAATTTTTTACTGCCTGCAAGGGCTTCGCCACTCAGTTTCAGGAGGATGCGGTTATACTTCATGTGCGGGGGATAAGTACATTGTGCCAGCTGGCGCCTTTGGACCTAAGCAAAAGTATAGCAGGTAGTTGTTTTGGTCGAGACTTTAGCTGACCTCGCTTTTCATATCAAGCACCAGTGTTGGATGTTTGTTATGGTTGCGATAGTCATGTCAGGGAGCCTATCAAGGCATCAATCAAACCGTCTGGTAAGATATGATGTTATTGACCAACAGCTACTGCTTAGATTTGGCTTAAGGTATTCGGTTTGCCGTCTGAAGCGCCGCAAAGATATATTTTTTGGCGGATGTCTTATGGCCCAATACCAGAATCTCCCACCTTTGTGCCCACAACATTTAGCCCAATGTGGCCCTAGAAACCAACCATGCGCACCACCACCACCAGCGAAAGTCTATTTGCCAAAGCCAAAACCCTGATCCCAGGAGGTGTCAACAGCCCTGTACGTGCCTTTAAGGCAGTGGGCGGCAACCCCGTTTTTATGGCTAGGGGGCAAGGAGCATATCTTTATGACGTCGACGGCAATGCCTATCTGGAGCTTATCAATAGTTGGGGGCCTATGCTGTTTGGCCATGCGCACCCGGCAATTGCAGAGGCAGTTGTGTCTGCTATCCAGGACTCTCCATCGTTTGGTGCGCCGACAGCAAGGGAAGTCCGAATGGCCGAAACTTTGGTCCAGATGGTCCCTAGCCTTGAAAAGGTCCGGATGGTCAATAGTGGTACTGAGGCCACAATGGCAGCTATTCGTGTTGCACGTGGCTACACTGGACGGGACAAAATCATCAAGTTCGAAGGATGTTATCATGGACATGGCGATTCGTTCCTGATTGCAGCAGGTAGTGGTGCCATTACGCTTGGTGTTCCAGATAGTCCTGGTGTCACCAAAGGTGTTGCCAATGATACCCTTACAGCACCGTATAACGACCTAGAGGCAGTTGACCGTTTGGTGGATGCCAACCGAGGTCAGATCGCGGCCCTGATTCTAGAGCCTGTTGTCGGCAACATGGGTTTGGTTCCACCTGCTCCTGGGTTTCTTCAGGGCTTACGAGACCGTTGTACTGCCGAAGGAGTCGTCCTCATTTTTGATGAAGTCATGACTGGTTTCAGACTGGCCAAAGGTGGTGCACAAGAGCTTTATGGCATCACACCCGATATGACAACCCTAGGCAAGATCATCGGTGGCGGGCTACCTGTAGGTGCCTATGGTGGGAAAGCAGAGATTATGGACTGCGTAGCTCCAGCCGGACCAGTCTATCAAGCAGGTACCCTGTCTGGCAATCCTGTTGCGATGGCAGCTGGCCTAGCGATGCTCCACCTTATCAAAACTACTGACGGGCTCTATGAACAGCTAGAAGCCAAAGGTGCCGCCCTCGAAACCACTTTACGTGCTAGCCTAGATAATGTTGGCCTTCCGATGACCATCAACCGCGTTGGTAGCATGATTACTCTGTTTTTTACTACCAATCAGGTCCGGAACTTTACTGATGCCAAAACCAGTAACTTGACTGCTTTCGCAACCTACTTTCAGCAAATGTTGCATCAGGGGATTTACCTTGCTCCATCCCAATACGAGGCATTGTTTTTGAGCATGGCATTAGGGGATGAGCACATTGCCAAAATTGGAGCAGCTAGCCAAATTGCGATGGAGGCCGTCGTAAAAGCCCATCCGGAGTTACTAAAAGCATAGCAGGCCGTATTAACAAAAGATGACTTAGGTTCCGGATTGGCAATTGCCAATCTATCTTTGACCTTCTCGAGTCGCTTAGTCTGCCACCCTGTTCTGACCATTCAGCACACCTGGCCCACCGAACTCATTTTATGGCAGCATTAAGCTGCCCCCTCTATGACCCTATTATTGGATATTTTCGAATACATCAATCCATCACCCGAAACCATCACAAATGGTGGCCTTGCGCTGATTACCATCATTGTGTTTGCGGAGACAGGGCTCTTTTTCTGTTTTTGGTTGCCTGGCGACTATTTGCTCTTTACAGCAGGTCTGTTGGTAGGGGTGGGGCAGATTCAGGTACCGATCTGGGTTATGCTTGCAGCCTTGTTCGGGGCTGCGGTGTCGGGCAATTATACAGGCTTTCTGATTGGGCGATACGCGGGCCAATCCCTTGAGAACCGACCAGACTCCTTTTTCTTTAAGCGACGGTACATCCAGAACACCCGTGATGTTTTCGAGAAATATGGTGGCCTAGCCCTGATCATCGGGCGCTTTTTGCCAATTGTGCGGTCTTTTGCACCCCTCTTAGCTGGAATCGTTAGGATGGGATACCGTCAATTTTTCTTTTTTAATGTCGTAGGCGCATTGCTTTGGGTAGGTGTTTTGGCTGGCTTAGGCTTTTGGCTAGGCGACATGTATGGCGATACGATCCTGAAATACCTGCATTACATTATTATGGGCTTCATAGCCTTCACCAGTATCACCGTCATCAACACCTACCTTAAGCTCAATAAAGAACGCAAACAGAAGCAGCTGCTAAACAAGCTGGGAGACTAGGTCTATCTGGGTTAATTACAGCATAAGAACTGGGCGTCTATACAAAAGCACGTAGTACTGGCAGCTGACGCATCAGGTAGCCAAGCCTAGGTGTCCAGAACCGAAACCCTAGGGTGTAATACACTTGGCTGTAGGTTGTGTAAGCCATGAAATCGGCAGTGGTCGTTGCAAACGTCTGGGCTTCTGCATCCATCGTCAGATACCACCTAGGCCGATTATAGCCAATACAGATTCTGGTTCCCGCATCGGGGTCAAAGGTCATAACTTGGTTCCGATTCTGGACGTAGATTGCCTCTATTACATTGGCACGGATACCAAGGTTGAACTTGCCCATCACGAACCAGTGTTGACCAGCCCAGATGCCAGCCCAGCCAGGTGCTAATACAAAACTATTGACGACATACCCGCGTGCATCCTCGATGCTACTGTTATACTTGTCTCGTTTTTCCTTAGGAACCCAGCTGCTACCAACTGAAAGCGCATAGTGGTCATATCCGCCTTCTAGGTTAAAGCTATTGGCTGATTTGAGGTGTTGGCCTGCACCATTAACGATTGTGTTGTAGTCAAACTTCTGGTGATTGAAGAAGTACCCAGACTTGAGATGATATTGCCTGTAGGCCATTTCTTCACGGAAGGGTAAAGGCGTATTGCTACTGATCGCCTTTTGCAGATCGGATGCTTCTAGCAGACCTTGGTAGTCACGGTAGGATAGTCGGGTTACATACCCACCACTGATTAAGGATAGCGAAAGGTCCTGGTACTTGCTTTGGGGGGCAATGGTTGTGCTATAGTTGGTCATGCTGGTCCCCATCCCCACAAATACGGCTAAGTCATTGTAGGACAGCCCGATGCCAACACGATAGTTGTTGTTACTGCTGTATTGAGCCGATTGTTGTTGGTCTCCAGCATTAGGCCTAAAGTCTAGGTTGAGGTTGCCTAGGCCTAAATAAGGGCTGACCATTATATAGTCCTTATAGAGTTTGTAATAGGCATTTTTAGCCTTCAAGCTGTCCTGCTTTACCTGCTTCGTACCAGATAAATCAGGGTCCTGTGCCAAGGTCGGGGGAATAGTCAGTACAAAAAAGGTGAAGGCAAGTAGGCCAACCCAAGGACCACAACTATGGGGCATGTGCGCAGGGGGACAAGACAAAAGGAATGAGCTCCACAAACTTAGTGGTTGTTTTTGGGTTATTTTGTCTGGCCATCTGACGATGTTGCTCAATATCTTGCAGCCTTTATGTAAGAGCAAGAAAAATGGAGGTTAATCATTGTCGACTTCCTGTTACCATGGTCAGCTTGTCCGAACTTGTTCCTAAAGATCATCCCGATACCAATTATGTCTGCCGAGCACTTAAGTACGAAATCGCCAAAGGCTGCACCCTTGTCTGCCCTCCAATTGCTTGATAAGCTAGAAGGTACCCTCATTACCATTCAGTATGGCGAGACACCACTAGAGCTGTACGAACCAATCAGCTACCTAATGGGCCTTGGTGGTAAACGTTTGCGGCCGGCCCTTGTGCTGCTGGCTGGACAGTTGTTTGGCCATGTGCAGGAGGATTGGCTCAGGCCTGCCCTTGCCATAGAGGTTTTCCACAACTTCACACTGATGCATGACGACATTATGGACAAGGCACCCTTACGGCGTGGTAAACCGACCGTGCACCATCAATGGAACGATAATGTGGCCATCCTAAGCGGAGATGTGATGTTAGTGGCAGCCTACAACTTGTTGTTGACTGTACCTGATGCCAAACTGAGGCCTGCTTTGCTTGGGTTCAACAAGGTTGCCTCTGAGGTCTGCGAAGGCCAACAATGGGATATGAATTTTGAGCACTTAACGACCGTTACTGACCAGCAATACCTCGATATGATTAAGCTTAAGACGGCTGTCTTGCTTGGTTATAGCTGTCGCCTTGGGGCTTTATTGGCCGATGCGACATCCGAGGAGGCTGACTTGCTGGATCAGTTTGGCACTACCATCGGCATAGGTTTTCAGCTGATGGATGACATTCTGGACGTGTACGGAGAGCAGGCCTCCTTTGGTAAACAAGTCGGTGGGGATATCGTGGCCAATAAAAAGACCTATCTACTAATCAAAGCGTTAGAACTAGCTGAGGAGCAGGGTGGAACCAAACGGGCGCTCAATCGTGCCCTGACGACGGATATGCCCGCTGCCGAAAAGGTAGCTTTAGTCACCTCTATTTATAACGAGCTTGGTATCAAACAACTGGCAGAGGCCAAGATGCGGCAATATTATGACGAAGGGCTAGCTATGCTCGATCAGCTCCCAACCATCAACCAAGTTGCTAAGGACCAATTAGTTGACTTCGCACTAACACTCATGCGCAGACAGCGTTAGTTACCAAGACATCAAGAAGATTAGGGTCAATCACCTCTGTTAAGGAGGCGCTGCTTTAGATAAGCCCCATCGAACTGGCGATAAATGCTGATATTGCGGACCAAATCGTAGGGTTGGGCTGCCGCGATGGCCAATGTTGCCAGCGAGGAAAGTCCGGACAACGTAGCGCGCCCTACTACCTAACGGGTAGGCAGCTGGTGCCAAAGTGCCAGCTGACAGCAAGTGCCACAGAGAATATACCGCCGTGCCTTAAGTACGGTAAGGGTGAAAAGGCGGGGTAAGAGCCCACCGCTCGTCTGGTGACAGCGAGGCATGGTAAACCTTAGGGGTTGCAAGATTAAACAGTTGGCGTGTACGTACCTTCGGGTGCGTCGTGAGGGTTGCGCGCCCAAGCCAACGGGTAAATCGCTAGAGCCACGGCGTGAGCCTTGGCCCAGATAAATGGTAGCCGTCACGACTAACGTGAACACAGGATCCGGCTTATAGACCCTACGATTTTTTTTAATGCCGACTTCCCGTTATCCCGATTGACCAAGAAACACCTGTTTTTTTGATCGATAGAGCTTAATGTGGTTCTATCAGGTATCCTTAAACACACAGTTTACAGGTTGGCTACTCTAGTTACCTAACAGAGGTTGCCCTGACACAAGATCTTTCGGACATTGGGTTGATTCGATTTAGGGGGGGTAATTGTTGCATATTGGGGTCAGGCGGCCCATCACTGCTTAACAAGCCGATAACATAATGCCTTGTCATCACGTTAAGTCCGCCTTGCTGCCTGCACAAAAGCAGACTGTTTGGAATTTAGGCAGTAAATTGCCCGCCTATTAAAGCTGAATACTAACCTAATGTCCAATTACAAACTAATTAACAACGTCGTCGGCTGGCTGGTTTTTGCCATTGCCACCTTTGCCTACGTGACGACCATGGAGCCGACCGCCAGTTTTTGGGACTGCGGCGAGTTTATTGCTGTTTCATACAAACTCATGGTGCCGCACCCCCCTGGTGCCCCTTTGTTTTTGCTGATTGGCCGACTCTTTAGCATGGTCGCTGGTAGTGATACCACCCAGGTAGCCTATTGGGTCAATATGGTTTCGGCCCTTAGCAGCAGCTTTACGGTCTTATTCCTTTTCTGGACAATCACAATGCTGGCCCGTAAGATGGTCCAGAACAAAGAAGGCGAACCCCTCAGTGCTACCCAGACCCTTGCAGTAATGTCAGCTGGTATTGTTGGTGGGCTGTCTTATACCTTCAGTGACAGTGCTTGGTTCTCAGCTGTGGAGGCCGAGGTTTATGCCATGTCATCCTTGTTCACGGCCTTGGTCGTCTGGGCAATGTTGCGCTGGGAAACCATTGCTGATAAACCACATGCGGATCGTTGGTTGGTCCTGATCGCCTATTTCACTGGTCTGTCCATTGGGGTTCACTTGCTGAACTTGGTCACTTTGCCCGCCCTGGCCCTTATCTATTACTTTAAACGATATCCTAGCACTACTTTCAAAGGTGCAGCGATTGCCTTTGGCGTTGGTGTAGTGATGCTCGTGACGATCATGTCAGGCGTGATCACTGGTTTGCCATCTGTGGCATCCAGCTTCGAGATCTTGTTTGTCAAAACCTTCCATTTGGGTTACAATACTGGTGTCATCTTTTTCGCTATTGTCATCGTGGTTGGCTTGATCTACGGTATCGTCCGGACTCAGCAAGTTGGCCAAGTGATCCCTAACTTGGTGCTGGTATCATTTGCCTTTATCTTGATCGGGTACGCATCATACGGCATCATATTGGTCCGGAGCAATTTTGACCCGCCCATTAACGAAAACACGCCCAAGGATGCAATGAGCTTCGTTTCATACCTCAAGCGTGAGCAATATGGCGATCGTCCTTTGCTCTTTGGGCCACAGTATAACGCTCAACCAAAAGGTGTAAAGAAGGGTGATCCTGTTTACTACAAGAAGAACGGCAGTTACGAAATCGTGACCTATAAACAGGATTACGAATATGAAAGCCGTGATAAAGTCTTTTTGCCTCGCCTTTACAGCACACAAGCTAACCACAAGGCTGCCTACAAACGCTGGGTCAAGCTACCAACTGACCCAACCCGCAAGCCCAGTTTTGGCTCCAATTTGGCTTACTTGTTTAAGTACCAGATAGGACACATGTACTGGCGCTATTTCATGTGGAATTTTGCTGGGCGTGAGTCTGACATCCAAGACGCTGATTGGGTATCGCCTTTCAGTTCAACGGCCGACTTGCCGTCCACCCTCGCCACCAATAAGGGGCGCAACAACTTCTACTTCCTACCGTTGATTTTGGGTTTTGCAGGTCTTTTCTTCCAGATCATGCGCAACGGACGTAATGCCCTAGTGGTTGGTATGTTGTTTTTCTTCACTGGTATCGCCATCGTGCTATACCTCAACCAACCACCCATCGAGCCACGAGAGCGTGACTATACTTTTGCTGGGTCGTTTTATGCCTTCAGCATCTGGATTGGTTTGGGTGTTTTGCTGATCATTGATTTGCTACGCAAGTTTGTAGGTTATGGCCCTGCGACTGCCATTGCGTTGTTGCTGAGCCTATCAGCACCAGCTATTCAGGCAGCCCAAGGTTGGGATGACCATGATAGGTCGCAACGCTACCACTCTGTTGACTCGGCCAAAAACCTATTGAACTCATGTGCCAAAAACGCTGTTCTATTCACCGGTGGCGACAATGATACCTTCCCACTTTGGTACGTCCAAGAGGTTGAAGGATTCAGGACTGACGTGCGGGTTTGTAACCTCAGCCTCTTAGGCACTGATTGGTATATCGGCCAGATGAAACGCAAGGCTTATGATAGCGAGCCCTTACCTATCAAGTTCGACTACGAACACTTTGTGCAGGGCCGTAACGACTACCTACCTTACTACGAAGATCCGAACTTCCGCACAGGTATCGACCTCAATGCCTACATGAACTATGTACGTACTAGCTCGCCTGTTGTCATCCAGCAAACCGAAGGTGGAGATAACGTATCCGTCCTGCCAACTAAGGTTTTCAGCCTCCGGGTTGATACCAATGCAGTTCGGTCCTTGCCTGACTTTGACAAGTATATGCGCCCAGGTGGTGTCCTGACTCCTAATATCGTCTGGAACATTAATAAAGGCGCCTTGCTCAAGAGTGACCTTATGATGCTCGAGATCATTGCCGAAAACAACTGGAAACGACCTATCTACTTTAGCTCAACTCTCAGCGGCAGCAATTACCTGAACCTGAAGGAGTATATGCAGCAAGAGGGCTTAGCCTATCGCCTGTTGCCAATCTACTATAAAGGTGCTACTCAGTCCATCGTCAACACAACTGTGATGTACGATCGGTTGATGAAGGACATGGCTTGGCGTAACCTTAACAAGGCTGGGCTCTATCTGGACGAAAATTACCGTCGCTTCCCACTCAATGCACGCTCTGCCTTTTACCGTTTGGCTGAGCAACTCATAGCTGAAGGAGACAACAAACGTGCCCTTGAGGTCATCAATCACTGCCTCAAGATCATGCCAGATGATCCGGTGAATTATGACTTCTACTCGCCAATGTTCGTAAGTATGTTGCTCAAGCTCGGCGAAACCAAAAAGGCTGACGAAATGGCTAAAGTCATGGCTGATCGTGCCAAAGAAGAGTTGGCCTACTACACCAAAGATGCCAACATCAAGTTTCACCAAATGGACATCCAAGGTAACCTCTACCTGATCCAGAACCTTGCGGTAGCTTATGGCCAAAATAACCGCTCTAAGGAGGCAGAGGCTTACGATGCCATTATGCGACAGTACTACCCATTTGCTCAGCAAGATGATGCTGGGATGATGGAGGACGAATAGTTCAGCCGTTTACAGTAACTAAACAAGCCAAAGGGCCCGCATTTGCGGGCCCTTTGGCTTGTTGATCGGCTAGTACAAACATGATGGCTTTACCTCAACAGAACCACTATTTCCGAACTACCAAATAGGGCTGCTCCGTCGGTCCAAAGGTCTTGAAAAGTTGCTGTACACCGGGCAAGCGGCTCCCTTCGAAATCATAAGTGCCTCCATCATTAGCAGACCAATTCTGGATGTTGGCATCCATCAAGGCCACTTGGCTGTCTTGTTGTTTTCCTTGGCTAGTTGCCCCGCCCATGAATGCTACATACCTATTGGGTTGTGCAGGTCCTCCATGCACGATGGGCTGATGGCATAAGTAGATAATGCCAGCTAGTAACTCCCCACAGGAGGATCTTAGTAGGCTGACTATAAGTTGTTCTTGTAGGGACCAACAGGTGCATACCCTAGCTAAGCGTTCCAGTTGCCACCCTGACAGGATTTTGTGTTGCTGGTTTATCTGCTGTTTAAATAGCTCGATCACTAATTTCCAACTTGCATTGTCTTGGTGGTAGCTAACCAACTGACCCGCTGGTTGCCGTTTCAGTTTCCTGATCAAGTTGGCCGAATAACCTTCCAAAATTACCTGATAAGGCCTATTTAGGTCCAGGACAAAGTTTGGGGCCCACTCTAGTTGTAGGGTTGGAAACTGTGCTTGTAAGTCATTAGCCGGTGGAAGGGCGATGGTATTAACATGGCTGAATGCCAGTGCGAGGGGTGATTTTTCTGCTGATAAGCGCCCTAAGACAGCAATCAATACTGCTGACTTGCTTGTTGTTGGTAATCCAGTCCGGAATAATACGCCGAGTTGCTGTGTGAACAAGGGCTGCGTTATTTGTTTGATCCAGCCACCAGCACGGTAGGGGACAGGCATGGCCCAATCCCAGCTCTTGGGGTCTGCAGAGGTATCTTTCATTGCGATGCTTCCTACCCAGATCACCCAGCCATTGCGTCCCCAACCTTTGCATACCGCTGATAGATGTTGCCACTGAGCGAATGGATTGGGAAATTCTGCCTCAGACACAAAGGCATCCCATTTCTCCTGACCAATCTGGCTGGCACTGAGTACTTGAATAGGGCCTAGTTCGTTAAGCATTGCAGGGGTTACTGGACTGGAAACCAAAGATGCCATGAAATTTGGTTGAATACCCAACCAATCAAACCCAGTCTACCTGAGCCAAAGATAATGCTTTGGGTCGGCACACAAGCCCCATAGGCCCAAAGCAAAAGCCACCTTTGTACTAGGTGGCTTTCTGATTCATCAGGAGTAGTGTAATTAGGTCTAGTATTTTGGTTTGGCCACGCCATCCAGTAGCAGCGTCTGAAAGAAAAGGCAACGCTAATTTCTTGGCATTGATCTGCGCTGGTAATTAGATCTTTAGGCTATAAATGCCGCAGCAATGCGTTGTTGCAAATCTTCCATATGGGCCTGAGGCAGGGACAATTTTGCATTGCCAAAGTTCATGTCGCTAACGGCTTGCAGAGGTATCAAGTGGATATGCGCATGCGGAACTTCAAGGCCAATAACGGCCATACCCACCTTACGGCAAGGCACGGTAGCCTTAATAGCATGCGCTACTCGTTTCGCTAGCTGATGAAGCTCGGCCAGAAGGTCATCCTCGAGGTCAAAGATGTTGTCAACCTCTTGCTTTGGCACAACAAGCACATGGCCAGGTACCAAGGGCATTACATCCAGAAAGGCCAAGCAGGTTTCCGTCTCTGCAATTTTGTAGCATGGGATTTCTCCCGAAATGATCTTAGAAAAAATGGATGCCATGGGCTTTCAGAAGGTTCGTTCGGTTGATTAGGAATGGTTGATGGCCTACAGGCCTACTTCCAACACTTCGAATTCGATCTCGCCAGCAGGCACCTGTACTTTGGCCTTTTCGCCTGCTTTAAGACCTAGCAGACCCTTTGCGATCGGGCTCTTGATACTCATTTTGTTGAGCTTAAGGTCTGCCTCTTCCTCAGCCACGATGAGGTAGTCATTCGTTTTGCCACTCTTGAGGTTTTTAATTTTGATTTTGCTCAGGATACCAATCTTGGTAGCATCTAGGGTGCTTTCGTCAATGATACGGGCATTGCCAACTAGCTCCTCTAGCTTCGAGATCTTGAGCTCGTGCAGGCCTTGGGCATCCTTGGCTGCGTCATATTCCGCATTTTCACTGAGGTCGCCTTTATCGCGTGCTTCAGCGATGGCAGCAGCAATCATTGAGCGTCCAGTGGTCTTGAGTTGATTCAGTTCGTCCTTCATGCGCTGAAGGCCCTCGGCGGTGTAGTATGATACTGCCATAGTCTTTGTAGTAGGTAGGAGAAAACTATTGCCAAAGTCAGTTGCTAGGCAATTGTTAACTCGAAATTCAGAATCTGGTTAAACAATACGGTAAAATCTCCAATAGGGGGATTAGGAATAAGCTAATGGAGTCCCCTTTTTTCAATTGTACCCTTGGTCTTGACTAGGTCTAGAAATCAAGATGCTTGGTGCTGATTAGTTCCCTTTGGAAATGCTGTTGGGTTCTATAAGCACCAAAACAAAGAGAACGGCACCGTTAGCCGTTCTCTTTGTCTGTATTGTGATACAAAGGTAATGCCTTTGTGGTACTAATGCTAGTAGCTAGTTGTTAAATCCAGCAGCAAGCGATATGGCGTTGGTGCCATAAAATCCTTGCTTATGGCTTTAACCTAGAGCTTGAAGACCAAACCAAGGCTATGGGTGCCGCCATAGGTGCGCGATGCACGGTAGCTGTAGTCAATGCCAATTGACTTTTTGTTTTTGGAATTGCCACCAGTGATATCGTCTGTAGACTCAACTTGGTTGTTCTGGCCAAAAAGCCAATCAAACGGTGGGTCAAAACTCACGCCAGCAGACGGGCCGTAGTGAATATCGGTCTCTGTAAGGCCGCTTATGACGTTTTGTGAAAGTGCGTATCCACCACGTACAGCAAAGATGCCACGCCAGTTGTACTCTAGTCCGATTAGGTGCTGATCAGCAGTGAAAGAGTTGGAAACGAACGTATAGCTAGGGGTCAACTTATGGTCACCATTTGCAGCAGAGTCTCCCATCAGGTCTATTTCGTAGGCAAAACCTAGGTTATAAAGAGCTGGAAGGTCAAACGGATGAGCAATGTTCTGGATACTAAGCAAGTACCCAGCGTTACGGCTTGGGTTGTTGTCGATCGTGGCAGAGCGATTAAGACCATCACCTGAGTAGTTGAGTTTTGGTCCGATGTTACGTAAAGCAACACCAATCTTAATCTGCTTACGTTTACCCCCGAAGTATTGCACACCTGCATCCACACAAGCACCAGTGGCACTAGCGTTTGGCACAGCTTGGCTGACGATCCTGACTGTCAGACCAGCATTCAGAATGTCCGAAAAATTACGGCCATAGCTTGCTGCTAGGTTGAAGTACGATGGCGAAAATGTGTTACCTGTTCCATCTGGCAAGAAGTAGGTAGTCTCAAAAAACTCACCCAAGTTCATGCTCATGACACTAGCCCCAAGGACACCATCACCTACACGTTGGCCAAAGGCCGCAGTGTTAACCGACACACCAGAGCCCGTTAGGTACTGCGTGTTGGCAAAGGCAAACTCAAAGTTCTGGATGCCGGCGAATCCTGCTGGGTTGACGTTCAGTGCTTCAACTCCCCTGATCCAGGCAGAGTTGGCACCTGACATCCCCGTTGTGCGGGCCCACGGGTTGATGAGCAGCTCCGTAGCACCTGCTTGTCCGCGTTTGGTG
Source organism: Cytophagaceae bacterium (assembly GCA_027490155.1). GTDB lineage: Bacteria > Bacteroidota > Bacteroidia > Cytophagales > Flexibacteraceae > CANHWS01. Next base: position 50,309 of record JAIXYP010000037.1, read on the forward strand.
TCGTTGCCTGCCAATGCCACCTGGCCGAAAAGCACAACCGCTAATCCTGCTAAAATAAAGTTCTTAACCATACGTGAAGTCATTTAGCGAATGCAGGGGAGTTGGTTCTGGCCAGTCCCCTGCGCGCTTTTGGTGGTTACTACTGTTAGTTTTGGTTGATCCCTTCCACGTCTAGCGGACGTGTGACACCAAACCACTTGATTGTTTTGGAACCTAGCTCTTTCGCATCAATATGGATGAGGTAAGAGCCGCTGCCGATCGGCAGACCTTGTTGGTTGGTCAGGTTCCAGTCGATGCTGTTGACGACGTTTGTGCCTTTGACCGACTGTAAGTCAACACTAAAGGTCCTGATGAGCGTGCCATTGATGGTGAAGATGCTGATGTCACAACGGTTCGGCAAGTTGATGATCTTGACGCGGTTGTCTGTCTGCGATACTTCGTAGGATGAGTAGGCATAGTACGGATTTGGCGTTACCCTGATCTGTCCTAGTGCGCTAGAAGCCTGTGTCCTGACAACTTCTACGGCCTCAAGACCGGTGGAGTTAAACAGGTAGGTTGGTCCACCTTTGTAGTTTGCAAACGAGCGGTTGACGCGGATGCTCACTTTGGCAGTGTTGTTAAACGGATACCGCTTGTCGTTCAAGATGGTCTCAGTGGCAGGGATGCCAATCGGATCCTGGAGTTGTTTTGGTATTGTAGCCAAGCGGACACCTGGATAACCGATATACATAACGTCACCATAGATCCGGTTAGCGATTGCAAACGATAGCTCGGTACCGCGGTTACGGTTGCGGCCTAGAGCGTAATCGATACTATCGAACCTAGTTTCCATCGTCACGCCAGCATCATATGGTTGGTCCATGACGTAAACCCAGTTTTGGTTGGCTAGGTTGCCTTGGCCATCAACGATCGGGAATTCGTACCGAAGGTCATTGCCACGAGCGCCAGCTATACGATGGTTCTCGCTGAACATCATGTTCAGGCGAATACCACGGTCAAGGTCAATTGCATAACCAGGGAACCATGACATACCCCTAGTAGGGTAGGTGGTTGCGCCGTTGACATATGGAGAGTTTCCACCAGTAGGTACAAAGTTTTTGTCAACAGAAGCGGTCCGGCTTTTCATCATCTGACGACGAGTCGAGATGTAAGGGCGTCCGTCTAGTGCAGTTACCGTATCATTGATGGTTTGCACCACAGGAACCCTAGTCCATTTAGACTTGTCGCTCGTGAAGACAACATCAATATTGCGCAGGTTACGGATATTCTTTTTCTGATCCGTAGCTGGCACTGTATAGACTGGGCTCGGGAACTGAGTCGATGTAGGGCGTGCAAGCGAACCTGGTACCCATGTTCTGTTTAGCATCTCTAGGTATTGCGAAGCAGGATCGAGTTGCTCGGCAATGGCCGAAAAGTCATCAACATCAGCAACTGTCCAGCTAGTGGCGGCCCTAGATGATATACCAGATAACCATGGTTTTGCAACGTCATTATACGATACGTCACCTGCAACAAAACCATTACCACGGTTGACCTTGATGCGGTAAAGCGGGTTCTCAACATTTACTACTGAGAGGCTGATACCGTAGGCAGTGATAAGCTGCTCAGGACTTTGAGAAACTGGTTTCTTGTTGAAGATTGGTGCGTTAGGCTTGGCCAAATCGGTCAGTTTCCAATAGTCATAGTTGTATATTGACTTCGGAACATTGTGGAATGGGGCATTACCTGCAGGAACTGGTACAAATGGAGTTGACTTTTTCCGGAACGAACGATAGAACGTTTTGTAGTCTGCAAAGTCAAATTTCGCACGGTCATCAGGGTTTACGTAATAGATATCGGCAAGCCAAGAGAAACGACCACCTTGGTCATCGTTCAGTACTGAGATATCAAGCGCAACCGAGTCAGAATTAGGGTATGGCAAAATTCGATTAATGACAGCTTCTGCTGGCAGATGGGTTACAGTCAATGACCTTTCGGATGGTGAAACGATATCATTTGTTCCGATAGGTGTGTTTGCAGCACCGATCTTGAATGGCTCATTGAAAAGGTTGGACACAATTGTGTCGCCGACCCTGAACGTTTCGCTTCCGTTAGGACGGAAAACCAGACGAGAAGACAGCTCAATTTTTAGCTCTGCCTGACGTACCAATGTAGGATCATAGACTTTGATCTCGATTGGTGCACCCACACCGCCTATTTTGAGTGGAACTGCAGGCGAAGTCAATGTTGCGTTGAATGCGTTATTCTCATCGTCACCCGTCAAAGAGGTCATCCTACGGCCACCTGTTCCAGAACCTGTGATTCGGGTCAGGTCAAAGCGTTGACCAAACTTGCTGTTCAGGACCAAGCCATTAAAGGTTGACTCTGTTTTGTGCGGCACACCAAAGAACGTACCCGTTCCGCGACTCGGGATTGGAAATCCTTGCAAGAATGGTTCAATGTTTTTGGTGTTGGCATTGTACGCATACGTGATTACACGGAAGTAATACCGTTGATGGTTGATGATGGCGTTCTGGGTGAAAGCATCGTTTGTGACACGGATTACGTTTTGTAAACCCTTATCTGCACCTTCAACTTTTACCCTAGGGATAACCTCGCTTGTTACAGGATCAAATTCGCGGTTGATGATACGACCTACTCCGTTCCGAACATCACTTTGGGCAATGAGGACAGCACGGTTCGGATCATCAAGCTCGCCCGTGCTGACTTTGTCGTCGGCCAGTTGATAGATTTTGTATCCTTCGAACTTATACTCTTGAGGACCATCAATTGGGTTGAGGCTATTGTCAACGATAGAATAGTCTTCAGTGCCAACACCTTGGAAAGTATCTGGGATGATGGTGAAAATCAACTCACGGTCCAACTCTGTGATCCTTACTTTAGGCTCTTGTGGCCCAAGGAGGATTTTGAAGTTTCGGTCGAACAGGCGCTGTGCCATATCATCTGCCAAAAGCAGTTTGTTTACAGATCCTGTTGCACCACCGCTAGATGCACGTGCCCAAACAACACCAATGGTAAGCTGGTTGACAGCACCAGGCATTAGGGTGAAAGGACCAGCAGAAGATAAGAATCGACGGTCTCCTGGGGGGTTACCAGCTACACGTTCGTTCCAGCTAGGTAATGAACCTGTTGGGCAAGGACGAGCAACAGTACCACCGCTACCCCAACAAATGTCCCTATCTGATGCATCTGGGAAAATGAATACTGCAGCAGGAATTGGGATATTAGAGCCTGGAACGGTTCCCTGACCAACGGTCGTGCGACCAATTTTTAGGTCATAACTAACCCGCTGACCATTTTTCCAGATGTTACGCAGGTAGTTGTAATAATCGTTAGGAGCATCTGGGTCACCATTAACAGGATCACCACCAATGACGTAGTACAGGAAGTTAGACATGATGATTTTCTCACCTGGCTCGTCAATTGACCCGTTTTTGTTGTTATCAATTCCATCACCTGGGTCAGCCTCAGGTCCGATGAAGAAGTCAACTGCAACAGTTGGTGGGTTAGCACCATAGCCTAATAAGGTAGGGTCATTGTCAGTACCGTTGTAGCAGATACCAAGACCACGAGCAACGTCGCAACCAACATAGTCATCAGCCGAGTAACCTAGGTCAGGGTCAACCCACTGACCAAAATAACAATCCTTGATGATGCGGTTGCCTTTGTTGATCAGTTTGTTGCGGTAGAACGTCATGTCGTTCCGTGGGTCACTAGTGACATAGGCAAATGCCTCGGTCTGGACTTCCATACCGATACCGCCACTTGGTTGGCCGTCGAACAGCTTGGTAAAGCCCATGTCATTCATCACAAAGAAGAATGTCTGGTCTGCCGAGTTGATTACGTCGCGTTGGCTAGTGCCATCGTCACCAGGAAGCTGTGGATAGTCACCCAAGAGTGGGTTGTAGATACCATCGCGGTCCACATCGTTAAACCGTGCAAGCGAAAAGTCAAGATCACCTGACTGAATCGGTTTGTCTGCCTTTGTAGGCAGGAATGGGTTTAAACGTCCTGGCCAGTACTTGATTTCGTCCGGGATTTGGTTAGGACCCGTGATCAAACCATTGTTGTAGTCCGTCAGGTACTGCAAAACAGTGGTCTTTAGACACTGGAAATGTTGATCCCAAGCATCACAACGACCTTTGGAGGTAGCGGTGGTCAGCTCGTCGATTGGGCCAGGCCAATAGCTACGCCTTGAGGCAGCGCTGCTATAAGTTTGGGCTGTTACCAATAGTTCTTTGGACAAGGAGTCTTTTCCTGCGATCCAGATAGCACCTGCAAAAAGGGAGGTACGGCGTACCTGTGTTACGTCGGTAACTTTTGGCACTTCGTAACGTGCAATATTGCGGTCCCACCACATATCACCTGAGATCAGGATCAGGGCACGGACGTTGTTGATGTTGAGCTCAGCACGGCTGTTATACAACGGTGAGCAACCAAAATTGGTTGTGCTGGCTTCACGACGGTTGCTTGGTGGCGGTGTGCCGGGCTTGTCGCGCGAGCGGTCGTAGTCGGCGTAGGTATTGATGGCGGGGGCCAACAATGCCATACAGGCTAGTAGTTTAAGTAAATTTTTCATGGTCTTCAGCTCCTTACTTAGCGGGTTGATTAATCATTAGAAACTGTAGTTCACACCAACTCGTACCCAACGCGGCAAGGTTACTAGCCCTGGGGATAGTACCAGCATGTTGTAATAGTTGTTGTAGGCTGCAGCACTAAGTCCAGCACCTTGCTGGATTTCAGCTTGCTGACGGGCTAGGTCAGAGTTCAGGTAGCCATCGTCGGTTTCTGTCCCAGACTTAGGGAATACGCCAATCACGTTACGGATATCAAACAAGTTTGTGATGTAGATATACGTATTGATCCGATGTTTGATGGCCCTTTCGGAGCTGCCCTTGAACTCAAAGAATTTCTCGATACGGAAATCAGCTCTGAAGTTCCATGGCAGGCGAGAGCCATTGATGCTACCAGTCACCTGGTTGGTGAAATAGTTCGGAACGAATCTGGTATACGGGTTGCCACTCAATGCTACCCACTGCATATTGATACCCATGTTCTGGAACGGCTTAAACCCAGCAATAGTAGGGCCGTCACCTTTGACGATGCGATAGTCAATGTTTAGTTTGAAGGCATGACGTGGGTCAACACCACTCGGCACAGTAGTCCTCAAGTTGGGGTTTGAGGTGTTCTGCAGCTGCGCAGCTGCAAAGTTACTGGCCGAGGTTTCGGCAAATTGAAGTGTGTAACTAGCGTCAAACTCTAGACCGCTCTTTTCGTCATCCGGGTTACGGTAGTCGAATTCGATGCTGGTGCCGCGCATGACACTAAAGTCCTGATTGCCATCTGTCAGGTAGCTGTTGGGGTAACCACCATTAATCCGGACGATCTGGATGAGGTCTTTCACCTCAGTGTAATAGGCATTAAACTTCAAGGCCATATTGCTGGCTAGCTTTTGCTGGAAACCAGCTGCGTAGTCAATCTTGGTTTGTGGCTGTAGGTTCGGGTTGCTGATGTATTGACCAGCATTGCCGAAAGTTGGGTTTACGCCATTACCTTGGAGGGCTGCTGCATAATAGTTGAGGGCGGTGGTGTTGTTAAATCCGCCACCTTGGTTCAGTGGGCGTTGGGCCAGCTGATCATAATAGGCATAGAAGTTTGAGTTCTCGTTGATCGGGAAGGTCAAGGAAATACGTGGCAGTGCTAACCACTTGGCCTGATATGGCGAGAATGCATCTAGGGTGACTTTACGCTCGCGGGCTAATGGACCAAGAATTGGATCATTTGCTAGGTTCGAGATGTTGTACCAAGGGTTGAGTTGTCCGCTGACAGATACATCATTGAAGTTATTGGTCTCGATACCATTTGCAGTGAAGAACCTGTCACCACTCCGGAAACCACGGACACGATAACCTTGTTGCGAAGCTTCGGTGCCGTCATAACCAGAGGCATCATTGTCCACATAGATTGCATAGTCGTCACCAATGTTGGCTGGCTTGGTATAGTTGCCACCAAATTTGCTGAAGTTGACATCTTTAACTTGCAGTAGGTTAGTGAAGCTGTATTTGTCTTTCAGTACTGGTTGGTTGACATCATAACGCTCGAAGCGTACACCCAGACGAACGGTTAGGTTCTGGATTTCGTATTTATCCTCGATGTAGCCTGCTATATAGGTAGGGCGGAATGCAACGATCGGACGGTTGACGGTATCGGTGAAGAAGGAGTTCCAATCCGTTTTGGTATTGAATAGTTCGCCTGTTGAGTTGCCATAGGGGTCATAACCGATCCAGTTGGAGATGGGGGCGCCTGCTTGGTCCAGAATGTTGGATACCGAAAACAATTTAAGGTTCAGCTGGTCAGGGTTTAACTCGTCGATGTTGATGCGGTTGTTGCCGAGGGTATTCATGCCCAAGGAGCGACGGAGATTGTAGTCAAAGTCTGTCTGCCCAACAGCACGGTCTGTATTGCCGTTGCGGTTAACATGGTCTGTGAAAAACACTTCAAGCAAACGACGTGATGGATCGTTAGGATTTATCCTAGATATGGTATCGATGATGGTGTTGCCGTCAAACTGCCGATTGGAAAGGATCCTTGCACGGTTCCAAATACCTTGACCTGGACCACCATAGCTTGCAATAAAGCGTTGCTGGAACTCAAGACCAACCCGGAACGTATGGTTACCAAGGTCAGCACCAGCTTGCAAGGTTAAAGCCAATTGATCTGAGATGTTTTTGCCAAAACCAGCTTGATTTTGCCCAACAGGACTCATGAAACCACCGACAGCTGTATTTCCTGGGTATGAGTAGCCATATGGAAGGGCACCAGAGCCGTTAATACCGACACCACGTGACAACAAGAAGCCATTGGTAATGTCAGCTGTTGTAGCATTCTGCAGGAATAGGGGGCGTTGACCAAAAATAAACGTGTTGTAGTTACTCAGATCGCGGTTGATGTCAGAACCATTGAAGATTAGACCCAATTGTTGGTTTTTGAGCACAACAGTTGTATTGCTATTGCTTGCAAGGGTAAAGTTGCTGTCCACACGACCAGTTGAAGGATCGTAACGCGGGAATGTGCGGTTGCCACCAGGTAAAAGGGTGACGTCTCCAAGGCTATCGCGGAATGCACCTACATAATTATAGCGGCTTTGGTTGGTGCCGTGTACGACATCTTCTGACCAGCTTCCGGTGCGGTTGATGTCCGCTTGCAATTGGTAGAAGAAGTTTTTGAATGAACCCTTAGCATCCTGTGCGAAGGTTTGACGGAAACGCAAGAAGGCGTTCCAAGTGTAGTTGTAGCCAACAGGTGCAGATGGATAGTTGAAGAGGTTGTCTTCGCCATTAAACCTTGCACGGCTCCAGTTGATGTTGCCACCCGCAGTTAGCAAAATGTTTTTGCTTGGCTGAAAATCAATATTAGCATTGCCCTGGATAGACGAACGATAGGTATTTGGATTGGCAGATACCTTCTGGAACGCATCTTGTGTCAAGAAGTTGGCGTTTGAGATATAGCCTGTACCAGCTTGGTTACTACGAACAGGGTTTGCACGTAGGCTATTGATTGTTGCATCTGTTGCACGCCAGTATCCTAAAGCCGAAGGGCTACCATCAGCAACATCACTGTACTGGAAGTTGGTATAGAAACCAAACAGTGAGCGTTTACGTGGATTGCCGTTTTTGGCTTCTTCGGACGAGTCAGTTTTATCGACTACCTTATATAATGGTCCGGATAGGGATCCAGCCAAAAGGTTATATCCGTATTTGTCAAACGGTGCGCTGGTCTCGAGTTGTAGGCTACCTCTAAACTTAGATGGTGCAGACTTGGTCGTGATCGTGACGACGCCACCGAGTGCATCGCCATATTGGGCCGGAACACCACCAACGATCGTGCTGATCTCTTCGATTGCCTCGACAGGTGGTAGCGAGCCATTTGGCACCCTAATACCGTTGACATAGTAGGCATTATCGCCACTACGTGCACCACGGACGTTAAGATCACCTCCGACATCGCTGGAAACCACGTTAGCACCTTGCGCAATAATGGCGGCAATGCTACGCGTAGGCTTGCGCTCGAGCTCCTTGGCTGTGATGTTGTTCCTGATACCACCAGCGGGGTTGTCCACAAGAGGCTTTTTGTAGGCAGTGACAACAATCTTTTCCTTTTCGATACCTACTTCACTCATTTTGATATCGATGCGGGTAGTTGCGTCAACGCTGACAGACACACCACTAATGACTTGTGGTTGGTAGCCAGTGCTCACGACCTTGACATCATAGTTGCCAGGGGTCAGCGGGGCGGATCTAAATTCGCCGTTAATGTCTGTCTGGGCGCCACCGCGCTCAGCCCCTCCGGAAGAGATCTTGACACCTGCGAAGGGAATAGGTTCCTTTGTTTTGGCGTCAAAGACCTTACCAATAATCCTACCATTCTGTGCCAGGGCTGCTGTACTAACCACAAGGGCGAACAGGGTAAGAACCTGTCGTAAGAAGTTTCTCATAATGTTAACCGAACGTGAACTAAATGCTAAACATTTAGCACAAGGTACAAATTTAGACTTGGTATAATACCAGACAAGACTGGCGCTCTTTTTTTTTGAAAATAGATAAATAAGGTACCTGAAACACTCATCTAACCTCGTTAAAGGCAATGTTTGGGTGTGTTTTTTGCCAATTTGCTATTCGCAAAACAACGATCTCGTTTAGCCGTCTGTAGCTTTCGTGGGTCCAGCCAGCAACATGAGGTGTTAAAATCACGTTCTGTCTCTGGGCAAGTTGGTATATTTCGTCCCTTTGTGTTGGGCTTAGGCTCTCGAACTTTTCATTTTCGAGTACGTCCAGAGCGGCACCTAGTACCAAGCCAGCCTCGAGTGCCAATAGCAGCTCTCCTTGGTTGATGATAGGTCCTCGTCCTGTATTCAGGACCCAAATGGGTTTGCGGAACCTTTTCCAGAACGTAAGGTCGCACATCCCTTTTGTTTCGGGCGTCAATGGTAGGTGTATCAGCAGGATATCAGTTTGATCATAAACCTCGTCCAGTGTGGCTTGCTGTGCCCCATAGGTCGGCCATTGGTCTTTGTATTTGTCAAATGCCAATAATCGGCAGCCAAACCCGGCAAGACGCTGGGCGGTTGCCTGCCCCATATTGCCGTATCCTAATAAGGAGACAGTTTTGCCGAGGATTTCGTTGCCTCGGTGTTGCTCTCTTTCCCAAAAAAAATCTTTGGTCCTGTTGTTGGCTGACGGAATTTTGTTCAGGAGGGCAAGCAAAAGACCTACAGTATGTTCGGCTACGGAGTCCCGATTTCCTTCTGGCGCATTCAGGACTGTTATCTGTTGTTGGGAGGCGGCTTCTAGATCAATATCATCTAGCCCTGCACCGGCCCGCACAATCAGCCTAAGTCCTGGACACTGCCTGAAAATATCTACACCTATATATATACGTGTGCGGCAGATCAGGATAGTGTATTGTGGCAGAAGCCTGAGCAACTCGTCCTTGTCGATCCCGGGCCTATATGTCATGCTGAGACCTATGGCCTCGAGCCGGCCCCTAAGGTCGGGGTGCATATCATCGATAACTAGGCAGTAGTTGTCTAGCACAGGGGCGGTGTGGATGGGTGGACTTTGTCTGAAACTCTGCTATGTTAGCAAGGTGCTACATAGGCTACGAGGCAATATGGATATTTTTTGGTCTTGCGCAAAATATTGCCGATTAAAGTACACCATTTGCCGCTAGTCCAGATTTTTTGACCACAACGAGGCCATCCTTACAGCCTACTTAGTATTGTTTGCCGACCAATAGCATACAACCTGGCTGAATATTGAAACTTAGGTGAGGAGGCATCAGGTGGGGCTCGCCATCAAAGTGCAACCAGCCCTGCTTGGTACGTTTGATACTGACCTCTTTTGCCCGCACCCTATGGTATAGCGGACTTTGCTCTAGCTGACCACCAAATAGCCTAAAGGTCATTTCCGCACCCTTTAGCCAAGGAAAGGGTTTGATAATACAGACATCTAGCAGGCCATCGGTCAGGCTTGCTGTCCGGCTGATGATGGCATCGTTGCCAAATTGGCTGGCATTAGCCACGGTGATGCTAAAGGCGTCTAGCTCCATCTGTTGCCCGTCTATGGTGACAAGGTAATGCTCAGGACGGAAGCGGTTGTATGCTTTCCAGCCAGCCAAAAGATAGTTCAGGAAGCCACGGCCATGTTCGGCGGCGATCTGTGCAAAGGTTTGCGCTACCTCGGCATCATAGCCTACACCGGCAGTGCAGAGGTATGGAGTCCCGTTCAGCATCGCCACATCTACTGCTGTGCTTGGGCTATTAAGTGCAAGGTGTAATGCCTCTGTCGGGTTGAGCGGAATCCTGAGATGGCGTGCCAGTCCGTTCCCCGAACCGAGTGGGATGATCCCGAGGGCCACATTAGTACCCATCAAGGCTTGGGCTACTTCGTTAATGGTGCCGTCCCCACCAGCAGCAATGATCAGGGTTGACCCTTTGGCCATGGCCTCTTGTGCTAGCTCTGTCGCATGGTTGGGCATTGTGGTCGGCACGATCTCGATCTCAAGACCAGAGATATTAGCAGCTCGGACCATTGCCGGCAGATTGACCTTTTTGCGCTGACCTGCAATAGGATTAAAGATAATGGTGATGCGGCCCTGCGTGCGTTTGATGGGGATATCCATTGACAGGTTGTTCGGATGGAATCTTTGACTCATTGGTTTCTAAACCTGATTCCTTTTCAGGAGGGCTCCAATGGCCTTACTAGTGGTTAGGCCTGCAATATCGGCAACAATTTACCAAACAGCAGCTATATCAAGATTGGCATCATAATCTGGCTGGGGTTGCATCGTCTGCATGATCTTGGGTTGTTTGTTGTGTCGATCCTTCTGTTTTGGATGATATTTGCCTCGATGACCCACACAGACTCCCATACTAGCAATGCTATCATACCAAAATGGCCTATCAGCGTTGCCCTTTTGGTTCTGGGTGTTGTCTATTGGTTTGGTCGGGGTGTGTACATTCCTTTCGGAGATGGACTTGGGTTTGCGCTTGCGGCAACTGATCCTGTGATAGATCTTAGTACCAATGCCACAAGCCATTTACTTTATCAACTACTCCTATATATAGGTGTCAGGGTATTGCCCTTTGGGTTGCCGACATCGTTATGGTTTTTCAGTGCTGTATTTGCGCTTCTGACCCTTTGGCAGCTGGACTGTTTCTATCAACAGAGTCAACTCAGGCTCAAGACCAGAGTCGGGTTAACGTTGGTTTTGGGACTTAGCTTTACGTTCTGGCGCCATGCCGAGATCCCCGAGGTCTACACGCTCTATTGGTTTTGCTTGGTGGTCCAATGGAGGCTATTGTTTTGGATGCTTGAAGGCCAACCTAGACAAGGCCAATTGCCCAGGAGCCGGATCTTGGCAACGGTTGTTTGGACGGGCTTAACTCTGATGGTCCATATTGGCCATGTGTTGCTGATACCGACCATTTTGCTCAGCATCTGGATACGAGGCCGAAAATCAGGCCTAGGATTGGGACCTAATCTGGTTGCTTTAATAAGTGGATTTAGCATCATGGTCTTAGTTGCTAGCCCATTGGTTTTGCTCCCGATGTGGAGGCTATCTATGCCTGTTTCGGAGGCCTTATTGGATGTTTTATTCGACCGGATGCATCAAGAAACGATCCTTATTGCAGATCCCTTAAGTCTGGTGAAGGGTGTATTAGTTGGTACGGGCCTGTTTGCCTATAATTTTGGCCTAGCAGGTTTAGCCGTTGTCGTTACTGTTATCAGTCTGACGATCAGGTATGTTCGATCTGCCGTATCACAAAAGTTGTTTCTGGCTGACAGCCTACTTTTGTTACTTGGTAGCTCCTTGGCCCTACACTTGGCCTATGTTTGCCGTTTTTGGAATCTACAAGTCCAGCCATTCTACGGACCTGCCTATATCACGATCTTTATTTTATTGGCCCGTCTGCTGTCGCGTCCTCAAAGGCCCAGCACTATGGTCGGTGGTTTAGGACAGGCCCTGACAAGTGGCAGTCTGTCTATATTAAACTGGAGGGTCTGGATCTGGGGACTGGTGATTTTGGGCCAACCAATGATGTATGGCTTGGTTTTTGGTGTATCGTCTTGGTTGATTAGCCAGCCTAAGGAAATACCAGCTTTGTTGCCATTGAAACAGTTTGCGCAACAAAAGGCTTATAAAGGTGGGTTAGCCTACTACCTATTGCCTTGGCAGTCTGACAAGTCGGATGCGTTAAGGATAGTGCGAATGATTAGTGAAAAGGATAGGCTTACTGCCGCTGACAGCATGATCATCAAGGATACAGGTTACAACTGGGATCAGGGGATGATATTGGCCAAACGTTTGCCACCTGATCAAGACTAGTTCTTTGCAGCAGGATCCGACCTCATCAAATCATGAAAAACTGACTACATATTACCCCCCCCCAACCCAAAGTCGCGACCACCAACCTTATATGAGTAGCCAACTAAAAGTCGCTGATAGCACCCACGACCCCAATGTATATGCCGAGCTCATCACGATTGGGGATGAGATATTGTTCGGTCAGATTGTCAACACCAATGCCCAGTGGATGGGCGTGGAGCTGAGCAACGTCGGGATTCGTGTTAGGAGGCATACCTCCGTAGGTGATAAGGAATCAGAGATCATTGCTGCCTTGACCGAGGCTGCGCAACGTGCCCATATTGTGCTTATCACTGGTGGGCTAGGACCTACTAAGGATGACATTACAAAGTACACCCTTGCCGCATGGTTTGATAGCCCAATGGCTGAAAACCCAGATGCCCTCGCGCATCTAGAGGCCTTACTCGCTAGGCGGGGCCGCACCCTTAATGACCTGAATAGGCAACAGGCCAACCAACCCACCAAGGCAACCTATATACATAATGCCATCGGTACGGCACCTGGGATGTGGTTTGACCTGCCCAAAGGGGATAAAGCCGCCCACGATATGGTGTTTGTCTCGATGCCTGGCGTGCCAGCGGAGATGAAAAAGATGATGCGGGACATCATTATACCAAAGCTGGTTGCACGATTTGATCCACCTATCATCATCCATAAAATTATCAGGACGATCGGGATGGCAGAATCCAACCTTGCCGAGCTGATCGAAAGTTGGGAGAACGCCCTGCCTGCCAATGTGTCTTTGGCCTATTTACCAAGTTTCGGACAGGTCAAACTGCGTCTTACCGGCACCGGTACCAATGCTACTGAACTCTTGGCAATCCTTAACGAGCAAGCCGAATTGGTCTTACCCTTGATTAGGGATTATGTCTATGGATTCGATCAGGACGAACTCGAGAAAGTAATCGGCCGTCTGTTGCAAGAGCGCAATGCCACGCTTGCTACCGCCGAAAGTTTCACTGGTGGATCTATTTCACAGCTGATCACCGCAATTCCAGGCAGTAGCGGCTACTTCCTAGGTGGGGTAGTGGCCTATGATAATGAGGTCAAGATCAATACCCTGGGGGTGGACCGTCAGCTAATTATTAATCATGGTGCTGTTTCTCCGGAGGTTGCAGAGGCAATGGCTGTCGGGGTCCAGCGCGCTACTGGGGCTACTTATGCCATCTCTACTACTGGTATTGCTGGCCCTGGTGGAGGTACAGAGGCCAAACCTGTTGGGTTGGTGTATTCGGCAGTAGCTTATCCTGGTGGTGTCTTTAGTGTCAAGCAACAGCTGCTGGTTGATCGTCACCTCAATATCCAGATGGGTAGCCTTTGGGCCCTGAACCTATTGCGCAAACACCTGCGCGGTATTATTGACTGATGCGCAAGACTAGCGTCGCAAACAGCATTGGTTTGGTGTTGCCAGACCAAGTTTGGCAATTGTGGCCTTAACTTGCAGCCCAGTGGCTTAGTGATTAGGTCATACTTTTACCAAAAAAAAACATCGTGTTATGAATCTAGCCTTGTTATTACAGGCATCAGGTGGGTCAACTGGCATCATCAGCCAAGTCGGGATGATCGGACTTATCTTCGTGATCTTCTATTTTTTTATGATCCGTCCGCAACAGAAAAAGCAAAAGGACATCAAGACCTATCTTGAAACAATCAAAAAGGGATCAACCGTAGTAACCATTGGTGGGATGCATGGCAAAATTGTCGAGCTTACAGACCTTACGATGGTCCTAGAGGTTGAAAAAGGCCAACGTCTTTTGTTCGACCGTAGTGCCATCAGCATGGAAAGCACCAAACGTGCTTACGGTAAAGATGTCAAGGAGGATAAAGAAGAAGTTAAGAAATAATCTAATGAGCTTGATCTCTGAGCTCAACCGCGTCTTCAAAACATCTGAGGCCTAGAGATGGGCCATAACATGAAAGGGGAACGCTGTCTACGGACAGCGTTCCCCTTTTGTATTGTTTTTGAGCTGATTGGTAGGTCCTGTTCAGATGGGTTGACCTAGCGACCACCACCGCCACCGCCAATGTTAGGTGTGGCGCCACCTACCGAGCCTCCGCCACTGCTTTGGCTTCCGCTATATCCGCCTCGGCTTCCGCCACCATCATTGCTGCTGTTGAAGTTGCCGAAGTTGCCATTGCTACGATTATCGTTGCGGTTAGGACTAGTTGGAGCTGTATAATATCCATTGTCACGTGTGGCAGAGCTTGGGGTGTAAGCTGGGAAAGCGACATTATTGCCATTTCCGATCATGCTGCTGCTGGGGCGGACATAATAACTTGCATTGCTTGTTTCTGGGCTAACGGGGACGACAAGGCCACCATCCTGCACGACGTTGAGGGTTGGTCGGTTAATGGCCCCAGGGTTAAGGTCGATCACTTGGGCAGCTGTTGCTTGGCGGGATAGGGCTGTGCCACTATTAACATTGTTGCCAGGTGAGCCTGCCCCTGGGTTTACGATCGTGCCACGACTGCCAGGGTTTGATCCGTTGGGGTTTGTGGTCAGGCCAGAACCAACTCCATTGCCGTTGGTGTAAGTGACATTTTGGTTTTTGCCTGGGTTAATGATGCCATCACCTGGCCTATTTGATGGGCCTTTGAAAGTGTTTCCACTGGTTCCGTTATTGTTATTCGATCCTGTTACTACTGTGACCAAGCCATTGTTAGGGCGTGAATTATGGTTGTTCCAGCCGCTGCCATATCCGTAAGGATTGTATCCATATGGGTTAAATCCATAGCCGTAGGCAAATGGGTCATAATAACCATAAGGATTAGCAAAACCACCAGCATATCCATAGCTCATTCCCCAGCCTGTCAAAGAGCTGTAGCCTACCGACATCATCCAGCCAGGGTTGTATCCGTATCCGAAGCCAGCTCCGTATCCCCAACGCCCTCCGTTGTAGAAAGATGTTGAGCCATAAGGGTCATAAAACCCGTTTTGATAGGGGCCACAGCTGAAACAGTTGCCGAAGCCAGATCCATAACCCATGCCACTATAAAAGCCAGAATAGTAAGGATTGTTGCCAAAAGCTAGATTGTATCCCACTTGTGGTCCTCCAAAGCCTCCACTGTTGCCAAAGAAATTGTTACTACCAATACCATAAATTTGACTGTTTTTGTAGGTGTTATAGCTACCAGGTGTACTGTTATTATAGCCTGGTTTGTAGTACTCTTGCCCTGAGTCTGGTTCTGTTGTTGGGATTTCAGCCATTGGGCGACCTCCTTGCCAAAGATTACTGGTCCCGCTGCCATTGGCTTTGGTATTTGCTGTGGGCACAATCGCAACTCCGTTCGGGCTGATCTTGTCCGACTTACTAGCCAATCGATCATCCTGAGTGAAGTAGGTGTCATCCCTATCTTGATAAGCCAAGTGGGTGCTGCTGCTACATGCGCTCATCATCACTGCCAAGGCACCTAAGGCGGCAGTCGTAAGCATTGATCCGGCGGATGTTTTCATGAGACTTTTTTGTTTTGGCGGTAAGATAATATCGTTGATCAGTAGTTAATCCCGCATTTTGTTTGCGAAATGACCAAAATGATCGGTCGGACAGGGCTGGTTCAGTTTATCATACAAACTAAATGCCAATATCGTTTGCTGACATCAAAAATAAGTTTATTTGGTTGATTTCCAAAGGCAAGGGCGGCTATATCATGCCATGCTCCTCAAGGTAGTCTGCTACGCAGGTCTTGAGCAATTTGTCCTGCTCGGGCATCGCAAGGAAGGGTAGTTGTTGGTTCGCTTCCCAGATGGGCCAGCCATCTGCATCTTGGCCAAGGAGATTGTAATAGCCTAAGGCTGAAAGTAAACGACAGGTTGCAATGTGCATCAGGTCTTGTTTCTCTTCCTTGCTGAAGTTTTTGACACCTTGGCCTAGCTCCTGCACACCTATCAAAAACAGGGCTACTTGCAGATCTACTTGTTTGCCTGTGACTTCCTTAAGGGCATTCTGGGCCAGTTTCCAGCGTTGTTCGGTTTCTAGTTCGAGGGCCATAAGGGCAGATTGATTGGCTCGTGTGGGGGCTTGTTACTTGATGGATACTATACCTTCGGGTTGTGATTTGGGACGCCATTTAAAAGGTAGCAACTGATAATTAGTGAAATGTAAGCCACTAAGCGATATCTGACTGTCTTTGGTTTTTACGATGGCGACCATAAAGACTTTGAAGCCCTCAAAATTACGTCAACCTACCCAATATCATTGCCTTATAGGTTTGTTAAGATTGTGGTTAACAGAGTTGGGTAAAACAAAAAGGCGATCCAACCAATGTCGGAACGCCTTTACAGGGACAGGAATACTAGTTAGCTGGTATAAAATTTTGATGACGATGGTTTACATGTAACGCCAGACTAGTCGGCGTACATGGATAATGTCGATTTGAGGTCCTTGCGTGCTAGATGTATTCTATTCTTGACGGTGCCGATCGGGATGTTAAGTTTCTCGGCGATCTCATGGTATTTGAAACCACGGAAATACATCATGAACGGAGCACGGTGGTTTTCGTCGAGGTTGCCAATGGCGTTGTTGATATCCTCCATCGCAAATTGCGAGTTGGCAAGGTTAAAGGTCACGCTGCCAGACGAGTTTATGTAGTGCAGGTTATCGGTCGTGTCGATGAAAGTACGCTTGCGAACCAACCGTTGGTAGTTGGTGATGAACGTGTTTTTCATGATCGTGTACAGCCATGCCTTAAGGTTGGTGCCATCCGTAAATTTATCACGGTGCATCAGTGCCTTGATCATGGTGTCTTGCAGCAAGTCATTAGCATCTTCAACGTCTTTGGTAAGACGCACGGCAAAAGGCTTAAGCGCTTTGCTGGTTTGTGAGATGTTGTAGTTGAATTCGATGGCTGTCATGTCCGATCTGGTTTTGTTGAGTCAAAGGTCTTGAAAGTTAAACAAACCACCAAGCATCTGTTTAATATTTTTTGGTAATGGTTAAACAAAAAAGAACCTGAAGTTTCCTCTAAGGACTCCAAATGGCAGATTTTGATGGTGCTATGGCTGTTAATTAACCTAATTTTACTAGCCATATTAGGGGGTCGGATATTTGTTAATGAGTAGATGTACTTACTAAAAAGTGCCTTTAGGGACCTAAAAACAACAAAAATGCGCAATTCCTGATAGTAGGGATTTTGGCTGATCCACTGATCACGACCAACTTGAAACGCCCTTTAGGTTTGTTTACACAGTGCCTTGCAAAGATCAAGCCCCAATTGGTGTTGATGTGCAGGCAATATTAAACAAAAGTGGCTTACCTGCTAACTAACGCTAGACAATTCAAAACCAAAGTAGCCTAGTTACCATTGCGTTTGTTTGGGCCATTGGTCCGTTGGGGCCTATCTTGCAGTGCCAGCCTTCTAATACCGTATAAATACGATGGAGGCATCCTTATGGATTGCCTTAGGGTTAGGCGACGTGTTCAACCATCACCACCATGCTCCAAACTGACCCTCAATCTCTTGAAAAGATAGCCCAGTCCGCCGCTGTTGTCGTCAGGCAGGCAGCTGATTTTTTGCGTAAGGAAGCAGCCTCTTTCAGTTGGGACCAAGTAGAGTACAAGGGCCTAAATGACCTAGTGAGCTATGTGGACCGCGAAACGGAACAATTACTGGTTGCCGGCTTGGCTGATATCGTCACTAATGCTCAGTTCCTCACAGAGGAAGGAACTGTCGCTCAGGCTGCCGAATCAGCCGACAACCCTTTTTGGATTATCGATCCTCTGGACGGCACAACTAACTTTACCCACGGCTTGCCACCCTATGCAGTATCAGTAGGTCTATACTACCATGGTGATATCGTGGTAGGCATTGTGCACGAGGTCACCCATGATGAGCAGTTTGTGGCCTGGAAGGGTGGAGGAACTTGGTGCAACGGACGCCGGCTTCAGCTTCCTCAATCCGGCGAGCTTGGTCAAGCATTATTGGCGACGGGTTTCCCCTATAACATCTTCAGTGGCCTGCAAGCTTATCTAGACATATTGGCAGAGCTAATGGTTAAGTGTCATGGATTGCGCCGTATGGGCAGTGCTAGTGTTGACCTAGCTTATGTCGCAGCAGGGCGTTTCCAGGGTTTTTTTGAGTATAACCTCAAGGCATGGGATGTGGCCGCAGGGATTCTATTGGTCCAAGAGGCCGGCGGGTATGTTTCCGACTTCGTAGGTGGGAATAACTACCTTTTTGGCAAACAAATTGTGGCTGCAGGCTATGTCCATCCGGACCTGCTAGCCGTAGTCAAATCACATTGGCCAAAATCTGGTCTTTGATCTGTAACTAATCAGTAGGTGACTTATCGACAGGGACCTTTAAACCAATCAAAATTGGCAGTTTTTACACTGGCTAATCATTACAAAATTGCGAACCCAACACTAACCATGAGCCTAAAAACACAAATCGACGCCGACATCAAAACAGCCATGTTGGCCAAAGACAAAGACGGACTGCGTGCCCTCCGTGGCATCAAGCAGCTGATCTTGCTTGAAGAAACCAAGGAAGGTGCTGCTGGCGGGGACCTAACGACCGACCAAGAGCTGAAACTGCTGAGTAAGGCCGTTAAGCAGCGGAAGGACAGCGCGGATATATTTACAACCCAAAACCGGCCTGACCTTGCTGAGCCAGAATTGGCCGAGGTGGCAATTATTGAGCGTTATCTGCCAAAGCAGCTCTCTGCTGAAGAAATTGATACAGCCATCAAGCAAGTCATTGCCGAGATGGGTGCGACCAGCATCAAGGATATGGGTAAGGTCATCGGTGCGGCTAATAAAGCCTTGGCTGGCCAAGCCGAAGGTAAGACCATTGCTGATGCTGTCAAACGGCTATTGGCCTAGGGGGCTTTCGTAAACTAAAGATGACATTGACCTTTGGCCAATACGCAAGGTTATAGTCAAAGTTCCGTTAATGGCTTGACATAGCCTACCATAAATCCGTACTTTTGACACTGATCGGGCTCCAAGCTAAGCCATCCAATCGCTATTTTTCCATCTGATAGACAGCAAGCTAAACTGGCATCTAGTTTTGTTTGCCCACTACTATCACCAACCAAGCAATACCTGAATTTTTTATGTCCCAAGCCCTTTTAGATACTATTCCTTCAGTTGACCTTGCAGAGTTCACCAGTGGGGATCCTGCTCGCAAAGCCGCTTTCGTTGCTGCCCTTGGCGAGGCTTTTACCAATATCGGTTTTGTTGCGGTCAAGGGTCATGGCCTTAGTGATGACCTGCAAAAGCGACTTTATGGTAATAGCCAAGCCTTTTTCGACCTGCCTGATGAGGTCAAACAGAAATACGAGCACCCAGAAATTGGCTATCAGCGTGGATACACTGGCCGTGGTAAGGAAAGCGCCAAAGGTAGTAGTACTGGCGACCTGAAAGAGTTCTATCATTTTGGTCAAACGGTCAGCGATGGTGACCCAATCGCCAAGGAATATCCAGAAAATGTTTTGGTCGAGGAGCTACCTGCCTTTAACGAAGCAGCCCTTGAGAGTTACGCTACGCTCGAAAAAGCTGGCAAAAACTTGCTACGCTCAATCGCCATTTACCTAGACTTGGCCGAGGACTTCTTCGAGGACAAGGTCCATAATGGCAATAGCATCTTGCGCCCTATCCATTACTACCCAATTCAGGATCCAGATAGCGTACCAGCAGATGCCGTTCGCGCTGCAGCACATGGGGACATCAACCTGATTACCCTATTGATGGGGGCTAGTGCCGAAGGCCTTCAAGTCCTTCGTCGTGATGGTTTCTGGATCCCGATTACTGCACTGCCAGACCAGGTTGTAGTCAATGTAGGTGATATGCTCGATCGCCTCACCAATCACAAACTCAAGAGTACTATCCATAGGGTAGTTAACCCTCCGCGTGAGAAGATGGGCAACTCTCGTTACAGTATCCCTTTCTTTATGCACCCACGTAGCGAGATGGACTTAACCTGTCTTGAAAGTTGTATTGATGCAGAGAACCCTAAGTTATATAATGACCTGACGGCTGGGGCTTTCCTAGAGGAGCGCCTTAGGGAGCTAGGCTTACGGAAGTAATGAGCAATCAAATTTCAACAGGAAACTAAGGTAAAACCACCCATCGAAAGGCACCTCAATTGCCAATTTCGATAGGTGGTTTTCTCCTTTTCTTAAAGCCCTTTTTTAGGTTTGATCATGACCAGGGACAGAATCTGGGGTTACTTTGATGCTTCCAGCAGTATCCAACAATGTTATTCTGTGCGATTCTATGGAGGCTTCTGGTTATTATTGCTCCGTCATTAACCCAACTATGATATCAACACCAAATCAGGACCAATCGTACGAACCACATTCGCTCCGATGGGCTTTGTGCAAGCTTGTGGACATGACTAGGGTTGTTGCCCTGATGTTGATGGTCAGCCTTGCCGTTGGTAGCTATGCACAGGAAATCAAACAATCGGCTCTTGAGGATGTGATCATCCTGCAGGATGGCACCTCAGCCAAATGTCTGATTACAGCCGTAGATGCTCAAAAGCTCTTGTACCGTAATCTAGCTAACGAAGTAACGAAGGTCAATGTAGCGGATGTCCTAACTTTTTATGTTGGTTCGCAGGCTAGGCTTGAGGCGCTCAGTGTCCCGACAGCGGTATATGTCCAGAAGTATCAAAATGCGCAAGACCTGTTCCTTTTGCAGTCTGGCAAACGGATGCTAACAACTTTGCTTGACATCAATAGTCTTTACTTTGTGGTTCGGCGCAGCTTGCAGGACACAACCCGGCTCGATATCCCTATTGACTCGGTTGTGTCGTTTTATACCAATAAGCCATTCCTGAAACGGGCCTTAGATGATTTTCCGTCCGTTAATAGGTTATATGCACCTATTCAGGATCTTGACAAAATTGTCCAGAAAGATCGTGGAACTACCAACTGGAATGCGGACTACATTGTGCTCCGGAACGGTGATGTCGTCCGCGGGGTGATCATTGACGCAGATTCAACATCGTCTTTGACCTACATCCCGGCCTATTTTGCTGAGCATAGTTTTCGCCCCATCACCCTGCCATGGTCCGCCATTCGTGGTATTGACTACTGGCCAGATCCTAACCCATTTCATGAGCCTCGTTGGTACAAACATACTCGACAATATCAAGAGCCAATCCTGAAGTCGGTCTTAACACGCGAGATCGATGGTAATTCCCAATTCATCCTGACAAAACTGCCTGACGAACAACGTGTAGCCGCCGCCAAATTGCGCTGGAAGCTACTGGAGGGTACAGTCTTGCTAGCTGGTGGATTTTGTACCTTTGGCTGGGGATACCAACAGCTAGGCATTAACCAACGTGCCAGTAATGACCTAGGTGTGGTTACTTCATCTGTTGGGATGGCTGCTGGCCTCGCAATCATGGGTGTTAGTTATTACAGCCTTGCAGAGGGGATTCATAACATCAGGGTTTATTTCCGCCTCCGACACATCCAGAAGACCTTGAATATCACTCCAACTGGTACTGGCGTCAGTATGCGATATCGGTTTTGAGGCTCAGCGCTACCTATCCTGCAGGTCGATTGCCGCAGTTAGTCCTTGGTCCGCGAAGGAGAATCTGGTTAACCAATAGCTTGGCCTAAATTGGGCCCGCAATAAGTCATATAAAAAGGCCTTCACTTTCCGTGCCTCCATCAACTCCAGCCTCAGACGCTCCGAAAAAGCCTAAAGCCGATCCAACTGCGTCTCGCTTTGGCATCAAAAAAATGCTCTCCATTGGGCTGCCAGTGGTATTCGCAATTGGCTTGTTTTGGTACGTATATCGCAATTTTTCGGTCAGTGAGCTACAAGCATCAATATCGGCGGCTAACTATTGGTTACTGATCGGATCCTTGCTACCCTTAGCTGCTAGTCACTACCTAAGATCCCTCCGTTGGCGCCAATTGCTGGCCCCATTAGGATACCGACCACCTATCTCCCAAATGTTTGCAGCCGTGATGTCTGGCTATGCTGCCAACCTGATTCTGCCTCGTGCGGGGGAGGTACTACGATGTACAATACTACAGAAGACAGCAAACGTTCCGACCGAAATCAGCCTTGGCAATGTTTTGGCCGAGCGTGTACTGGACCTTGTGATGTTAGGCCTATTGACAATCTTGGCCTTAGTTGTAGAATATGAGCGCTTATCTGCCTTTTTGGGCTCATTGCTAATGACCAAACTTGCCGGCAGTGCAATGACAAGCGGAGTGGTTTGGTCGTTTGTCGGTGGTGGCTTTTTGATTTTCGCTTTTACCCTAACCCTGCTTTATGCCTTGCGCAACCATCATATTGTGGTCCTGCTATGGGGCTTTCTGACTCGTTTGTTCAACGGATTGGTCTCCGTTAAGGACGTCCAGAATCTGCCGCTTTTTATTCTGTATTCAATCTTAATTTGGTTTGGCTATTACCTCAGTAGTGCCATGGTTCTATATGGGTTTTCCCCAACCGCCGATCTGCCTTTGGCTTCTGCCCTCGTTCTGAATGTCATTGGGGCATTCGGGATGGTAGCTCCTGTCCAGGGTGGCATTGGCGCATACCACTATATGGTCTCCACAGGGCTCACAGCAATCTATGCGGTTGAGACCAAGGATAGCCTTGGGCTTGCTTTTTTGCTGCATACATCCCAAATGTTGTTCACGCTGGTGCTGGGTGGTGTTTGTTTTTTGTGGTTATCACAACAGACAAGCAAACAAATCACAGTATCCTCGACCACAAAACCTACGATATAGTTGTCTTTAGCTCCTTCTAGCGAGTTTATCAAGCTTGTTTAACAAACACGATCAAAACCACTGCCTCAGATGTTAGTTGCCTCAGACCTTGTGAAACATTACGGCCCAGTTCAGGTACTGAAAGGCGTTAGTCTTAGTGTTGCCAATGGCGAGATCGTGAGTATTGTCGGCGCAAGCGGAGCTGGCAAAAGCACCTTGCTGCAACTGCTAGGCACCTTAGACAAAGCAGATGGCGGAACGATCAGTATTAATGGGAATGTAGTGGCGGGCCTTTATGGTAATTCCTTGGCTCGTTTCCGCAACAAGCACATTGGTTTCGTGTTCCAAGCCCATAACCTGTTGCCTGAGTTCAGTGCCCTCGAAAATGTATGTATCCCCGCCTATATAGGCGGTGCTAGCCGGGCTGTTGCCGAACGCAAAGCAACCGAATTGCTCCAGAAATTGGGCTTGAGTCATCGCCTAGACCACAAACCAATGATGATGAGTGGAGGAGAGCAACAACGTGTCGCGGTTGCACGAGCCTTGGTCAATAGCCCATCTGTAGTCTATGCAGATGAGCCCAGCGGCAATCTAGACACACAAAATGCCGAAGCCTTGCACCAACTCTTCTTCGACCTCAGGGCTGAGATGGGCCAGACTTTCGTGATTGTGACACACAACCAACAGCTAGCCAATCGTGCTGATCGTTGTCTTCGGATGGAAGGCGGTGTGATCGTCAGTGCTAGTTAAGATGCGATTTTTAGCTTTTACTTTGGCCGATAATTTAGCCAAGTTGAGTGCTTGGTCTCAGAAGGGTATATGTACTAAAATAAGCCCTTTTTAAGCGACAGTTTTCTTATCTTGATGGATGTCCAAGCCTAACGACAATACGAGTCAGCCTGCTGAGGTGTTAACTGAACGAGATCTAATCCTGGATCGACTAAGCTGGTGGTCGTTTGTGGGGATTTTGTTGCTGGCTTTTGCTTTAATGTCGGTGTCTTTAGGGTTCAAGACGATATTTTTCAGAGACTACGCCATCATCTACGAAGGGGCCTATCGCCTATGGCTGGGCCAACAACCCTATCAAGACTTTGAGATGCCAGTTGGACCTATTAGTCTGCTGGGCCCTTGGCTTGCCTTCGAAGTCTGGGGCCCAAATTGGCAATCCCTCATTTGGTGTCAGCTTGGGCTCAATGCCCTTGGGGTACTCGTCTTTTCCGTGATCTTGAAACGCCTTGGGTTAGATATCTGGCGATTGGCCTTTGCCTTGGTCACTTGGGTAACATTCTATACTTGGCCGAACAATTTGCCATGGTACAACACGACAGCCATTACGTTGGAGCTCTTTACTCTTTTGGCCGTCGTTTGGGTTTTGACAGCAAAACCAACTGGGTCTAAAGTCTGGGCCATACCTGGCGCAGTGTTATCGGGTATTGGTGCATGTGGTGTCATCCTTTGCAAGCAGGACTTTGGCCTTTTAACTGCGGCCTTAGTGTCGATTTTGGTGCTTTTGTTTCTGAAGGATAGGATTGCCAAGGTCCGATTTGTGTTTGTATTCTGGATTGTCTTGGTGCTCAGCTTTTTGCTTTGTTGTGGGTTCTTGCCATCTGTGTTTCTGGCTCAGTTCAATTATGGACAAGGACCAAACGCAACCCGACTGCAACTTGGGCGATTTGTCCATACCGCCATGACACTTGATGTACGCCTGATACTCACAATTGTGATTGCAGTGGCCCTCCTGACCCGGAACAAATCCCAAAGTGTCCTTAAGTGGATACGACAACCAAAACAGCTACCATTGCTACTGTGTCTTGGTCTGGTTATCCAGAGCATGATTACCTACACAACAAGTGGCGTCAAGGTGAGTCACTATTATCATTGGGCACCTTTGCTGATTAGCCTATCAATTGTGTTAGGGTTAGACAATTGCAAGGTGTGGCAACAGCGCATTATGTTAGCCACATGGTCTATCATGTGGCTCAACCCGATAGCAGATGCTTACACCAGCTACCAATACCCTCGCCTAAGTCTGGATTGGGCCAATGGCTGGCTGAGCGGTAATCCGCTAGACGGTAATTTTAATAGGGATTATCTAAAAGTGGATGGAACCTTCGGAACCCAAAGTCTCTTTTGGCCATCGGATATCGGACGAACATTGACAACAGTATCAGACATTATCGGCGATATCCGCTCGCAAAGATTTTCCATGCTTAAGCAGGATAGAGCTGGTAGGTCAATTATCGATGGCTCCGAACGACCATACCTTGACTTGTTACTTAATATTTCCGAGCTCAGCTTTTTGTACCAAGACCTTGGGGTGATCCCGCCTAAAGGTGTACCGTTATGGTTTGACGACCATGCTACCTTTTTCGGTCCTCAACAGACTCAACTTGCAAAAGATATCGGACGCCAACGCTATGCCATCATTATCCTGCAAGAAACACATAGCAGCATATCACAATATGTTAGGCCCGCTCTGCAGACCAACTATGTGTTACGAGGGGTTGGGCTTGCAGCAGCCGAAGGCAAACCGCTCGAGGTATGGGTTGCCAAATCTTACCATTAGCCAAAAAAATATGGGTAATATGGTGTTTGTTAATGCCGCTTGGAATGAGATAAAAAAACTTGATTTGATGCTGTTGTAGCGGTTTTTTATTTGGTATTGATTGCATAACAGCAAACGAAAAGTGTTAGTCGGTCCCTAATGCGGATATAAAGTTTTGTTTTCTCGGTATTAAGTGCCAAATTTAGAGGTCCATTCTTGATTGCTGATATGCAAGTCTCACCTGCCACCTTAGCAAATAGTGCCATCTTATGGCCCGCAGCTCAAATGCGAGGCTCTGTTGGTATTTTGTTGATGTGGCCGATGGCTTTATGGTGTGTCTTGCTTGGCGGAGGTAATCATATTTGTCTGGCACAAGCTGTAGGGCAGGCCAATCACCTGTCTGCCACTGGCCCTACTTTGGTCAATGACATAGACCTACCATTGCTTGACTTTGGGTCCAGCCTAAGTGGGCGTCCGTCCGTGATCAACAAATATGTTTTCCGACCAGGTGCCATCGCTACGGATTGGTTTTTTCAATCCTCTATCTTTTACAGGTACGATCTAGGTCTTCGTCCTGTCACGATCACCGAAATCAACCGACGAGGCGATACGCTCAGGCGTAAAGCTTATGACTATCACCCGCTTAGCAAGGTAATGCTGGTCGAAAGGGTCCAGGTCTACTCCAATAGGTTGGGATGGCAGGATAGTGTCGAGATTGCGTATTTTTATGACAACGTGCTTTCTAATGCGCTGAGAGTCAAACAGATCAGCAATTTGAAAGGACCTGCAAACACTTTGCCAACTCAGACCTTGTTTGCTTATCGTCCTGATGGTAAACCCCAATACATTCGTCAACGTCGTGAAGTAAACCGACGCTGGATTGAACTGTCCGCAGAATACTTCTCCTACAATGCGGCTGGTCTAGAGGTCTCTAGGTCTTTATACGAGTTTGATGGCCCAGATTCTGTTTTAACCCTCAGGACCTATAAGACCTTTGACTATGTCAGACCACTGACACAGGATAGCATTTTCCGCGCAATTAACTATTGGCAGTATGCCAACAAACAAGTACAGCTGCTCCGGAGCGATACCTTAATTTTGTCGAACCCAAGAGGTACAGATCCTCCTAATGGATGGACAGAGACCTATTTCAATGCGGCTAGTCTTGTTACACGGAGGGTTCGGTATGCCAATGTGACGTTCAGCAATTATGTCCGGAATAATATCCCTGGTAGTACACTCTTGACTCAGACCGAACAGACTTGGAATGGCAATAGGTTTGTAGACAATAGCCGCACTAATTATCAGAGCTTTGCCTCAAACGCTGTCAGCATCGTGAGGGAGGTTGCCGCAAACAACGTTTTTACACCTGCCGAACGCTACCAAGCACCATTTGATACGTTCCGGAACTCACTCGGTACCCTCTACGAACGCTGGAATGCCTCGCAACGTGCTTGGGTCTTTAATCCTAGGCAGACTAGTACAGTCATACGCCACAGATATGATGTAAACTCGTCTCAGCTTGTTGAGTCAGTTATCTCTGTGACAGATACATCCGCCAATTTGCATCAAGCCTTTTTGCTAGAGTACCTCAACTATGTGGTCTCGACGCCCAAGCAGGCGCAACAAGTTGTCAAACTATTGGCTTATCCAAATCCTGCTTCAGACCAGATCAAGGTTGATTTGCCATCAATGTTGGCTGGAGAGCCTGTCCGGATATTGGTCCAGAATGCGCTAGGCCAATTGGTCCTGACCACAGAGGACAATGGATCAAGTCCTGTAATCAACGTATCCAGCCTCCCAGACGGGATCTACATCCTTAATGTAGTTCGGAATCAAGGTAATCAAGATATCTTAGGTACAGCCAAGTTCGTCAAGCGGCCATAAGGTAATCAATAGGTCTTGATGCCAAATTATGGAAACCAAACCTGCTGTCTGGCGATGATGGCAGTTGTTTAGGGTTTGATTTGAGGTATTGGCTATCAACCTCAGGACGTGCCTAGCGACCGCTAAACGTCAGTGCTACTTTTCGATTTCGTTGGCCAAGACCTCAAAGGTTATGTTATCACCTATTATAGCCACCGCCATGACTTTGGGTTCTCGACTTGATGGTTGTTTGCTTAAGTTGATAATCTTATTGTCAGTGCTCAATGCTAGTTTTTCATAAATGGGTATGTACCGTATCCGAAACCAATAAGGATGTGCTTCGTCCTCGCCGTAGTTATGTTTGACGACAAAAACTTCGCCAAGTAAAGCACGCTGGCTATATTCCTTCATTCGCTTATGTCGTTCGGCCATCATCGGTACCTCTAGGTAATTGGTGCCGATATCCATCTTGACGTTTAGAGAGCCTACCATGGCCACACGGAAGGCCTCATTGCAAAATAGTATCTTGAATTCGGGATCAACTACGAATACGATGGAATCAGGATTGGCTGTTGCTCCCACCGCAATCTGCCACAAATTGGCATGATCGAGGGCTTGCTTAGCGATTTTGTTGGCTTGGTCTGTCAGTTTACGCAGGTAGTTGATCGTGATCGGTAACCTGCCTAGCTCCAGACATTTTTGGTCCAAAGCATCGGTCCAGACAAGGTCCGTATTGCGGATTTGGTCACTATTTGGTAGTAGCACTAGGTGCTGTCCCTGATCGGAAAGTTCGGCCCAGAGTGGCCATTGTTGATGGTCTTCGGCCACAAAGAACCCCAAAACTGAGCTATATTTGGTGATTACCCCTAAGACCTTTGTCTCCGTGTTGACGACAAACAGGTTGTATTTGAGCCCAGTGTTAATGAGCTCACGTCTAAAATGCTGTGCCTGATCCTTGCTGGAAGTTACAAGCACGATCTGAAAGACAGTCATAGGTACTGATGGTTAATATTTCCTGCTGTCGAGGTCATAATAACTTGAATTCTAATCAAATTTGAATGTCGCCCAAACAGCCATTACAGGGTTTGATTCTGATCCGGATGCAACCAATTTATTTCGAAGGCATACTTGTAGGTCCTAGGCTCGTGCCCTGAAAGCCTTGCTATCCAAGGTTCGGGGCGCAGGAGGGCCAACCTGACACGGGATAAAGGCAGTAGCAATGGTGCCGGTATGGACATTGGATGTGAGCTGGATACTCCCACCTATATTGCCAAGTATCTTCCTGACGATTGAAAGGCCTACACCACTTCCCTTTGTCCGGTTGTTTCCAGTATAGAACATATCAAACACATGCTCTAGGTGCTCGGGCGGAATGCCAGGTCCATTGTCCTGAACCGTAAGCGAAATACCATCTGCCTGCGCAATGAGGCCAATTTTGAGCAGTGGTTTATCATTATGGTTGAACCCAATGGCATTGGAAAGCAGGTTATTCAGGATTTGACTTATCGGCCATTTGTTTTGGAATATGGTTGGCCAAATTTGAGGAAGCTCTACCCTGACATTGTGGCCCACTTGTAGATACTCTAAGCAGTTAACCACCAACTGTTCGGTATCGATCCAAGTTAGATCATTGTTGTTTTTGGTTGACTGGGCATAGACAATCAGGCCATCGAGCATGGTGTCAACCCGTTTGGCAATGCCACGTACTATGTCGAGCTGTGCCTTGCTGTGTGGACTGACAAGGGGGCCCAATTCTTCTTCTATTTCGTCGATGATACGATCAATGCTGCTGATTGGTGCTTTAACATCTTGTGCTATAACCTGGGTCAGGTTGTTAATTTCATCAGACGCTTGCTTAATCATACTTGCTTCTGCATCCGTGAGGCGTTGTTGGTCTAGGTTGGTCACACCAGCATAGAGTACTCCAACAACCGATATCGCTGCACCATTGCTATCACGTTTGACTTTTGCTTTGATGTGTAACGAGCACAGGCTGGCATCGTCAGGATGGGTCACCAAGAAGTGATCCTCGAAATACTCGCCTTCGTTAATGGCATTATATAGTTTGCCCATCACCTGCTTCCGGTAGTCACTATGGATGTAGCGCTCAAGCAGGGCCATGGTCGGGTTGGCCACTTGCGGTATGCCTAGCAAGTCGAACATGGCAGGCGTCCAGTTGGTGATGCCAGCCTCTAGGTTGATATAAAAGGCTCCTAGTTCACCCACTTGGCACGCCTCTTCCAAAAAGGTTGGTTGAGGTGGGGTATAGGTTTGGGACGAGTTCGAGTCGGACGTGTTGGCACGATAGGTTGTGAAGGAGGTGCTACCTTGGTAGAGGTTGGCTCCTCTCGGGATTTCTTGTTGCTGATCTAGTCCAAAGGGCTGAAATAACCCCTGTTTGTTGTGGCCAGAAACAGCATCTGGACTTGATGTACGTCCTTGTGCTAGGTTTCCAAAATGCTCTCTGATTGAGATTAGGACTTTGTTTTGGTTTGACCCAAGCCAATTGACCTTCATGTCTGCCTGTGGGAATGGCGACGGCTCAAGCACGATAAACTTGCCGGGCTGGTTGAAGCCTTGACGTTGGGCCTCGTTGAAAAGCTCGCGTAGATTTAGCTGTGGCAACCATTTAAGTGCTGCAAAATTATTGGCTAATACTTTTCCGTCTGACGAGACAGCTGCCAGAGCGTCGGTCGTAGCCTCAAACAAAAGGGATATTAGGTCTTGTTGTATCATAGGTTTGGCAAACTCTGGATAATCCTCAATTATTTGACGCAAGTCTGGCTTTACCTTTGCAAGATAAGTACAAAGGCCGAAACATGAGGGCAGGATTGTCCTTGTTAATGCCTCTTTATTGTCCACCTAGTTAACCGGTCTGGTTTGTGATTCTAACAAGACGCTGGGCAGGAAATCGGGCAAACCAAAACAAATCCCAAACGACCACTTTAGACCTACAATGAAACAGTTTTTTCTTTTTTTGTTAGCAGCATTTGTGGGTGCAGCTATAGCCCTTGGTCTTGAGCGTCTAAGTAACTCAGATGGTGGTAATTTGTCAGATAATAGCGGTGGCATCGAAGGAAAACAACGTCGCTGGCTAGGTGCCAAGGCAGGATCGTCCGACACAACCAACGTACCGCTGGGACTCAATTTCGTAGGTGCAGCTCGATTGGCTAGCCCTGCAGTTGTTTCTATCCAGAGCCGATCTTCCAGAACCAGTAATCAAAGGAGTGTCAATCCGTTTGAGGAGTTTTTTGGCAATCCAGATGGTGGGAGCGGTGACGAACAATTTGGTTTGCCTTCTGAAAGTAGTGGATCAGGTGTCATCTTAACAGCTGATGGCTACATCGTGACCAATAACCATGTAGTAGATGGAGCTACGGAGGTAAAGGTTGTGCTGGATGATAAGCGTAGTTTTGTGGCCAAGATCATCGGTATCGACCCCACAACAGACCTAGCATTGGTCAAGATAGATGCCCAAGGTTTGCCTTTTGTAAGCTATGGTAACAGCGATGCGCTGGAAATCGGTGAGTGGGTCTTGGCCCTTGGCAATCCTTATGACTTAACCCAAACAGTCACAGCTGGCATCGTAAGCGCCAAAGCGCGGAACATCAACATTCTCCGGACCAAGAGCAATATGCAAATTGAGAGCTTTATCCAGACAGATGCGGCTGTTAACCCAGGTAATAGTGGCGGTGCCCTCGTGAACCTAAGGGGAGAGCTGGTAGGCATAAATACTGCGATTGCTAGTCAGACAGGCAGCTATACTGGCTATTCGTTTGCTGTCCCAGTCTCGATCGTTAAAAAAGTGATCGATGACTTGCTTCAGTTTGGCGATGTCCAACGGGCTGTCCTTGGGGTTGAGGTCCGGGATATATCAGCTGAGTTTGCCAAAGAAAAGGACCTGCCAGATACTAAAGGAGTGTATATCAGTGGTGTATTTGCGCGCAGTGGCGCAGCAGATGCAAAGCTGGTGGCGGGGGATGTGATCTACAAAATCAATGGACAAGAAGTCAATAGCTCCGCCCAGATGATCGAGCTCGTTGCACGCAACCGTCCTGGCGATAAACTCAAGATCACTTACGGCCACAGTGGCTCGATCAGAACCACCGAAGTTAGGCTCAAGTCTAGATCGGGCGAGGAAAAATTGACTTCTGCCAAGCCAAACAACTATAAAAGCCAGGTTCTTGGTGCCGAACTCCGGACCCTGACAGCCCAGGAGCTCAAAACTGCCAACCTAACTTCTGGTATCAAAGTAATTAAGGTATTACCTAGTGGTGTTTTGGGGGCTGCAGGCATTAAGGATGGGTTTATCATCTCAGCACTTGATAAAAAAGCAGTGACTGACCCTGCTCAATTTGAGCGCATATTGGGCGAAACTAACGGTGGTGCTTTGCTAGAAGGCCAATATCCAAACGGACGCAAGTCCTACTATGCTATTGCCCCTAATGCTAACTAAACGTCCTTAATCTCATTAAAGGTTGGGCTATCAGGCAAAAGTCCAAGTCCATAATCATCTCACCCATGTTTACAGGTATTATTGAATCCACTGGTGCCGTCCTCGGTATTCATCAAAGTGGCACCAACTATACATTCACCGTTCAGTCGCCGTTGGCATCTGAACTTAAGGTGGATCAAAGTTTAGCTCATAATGGCGTTTGCCTAACTGTTGTCTCCATTGACACAGCCTCAGGTACCCATCAAGTCACTGCAATCTCCGAGACACTTTCCAAAACAAACTTAGGCCAGCTCCAGGTCGGTTCGGTCCTTAACCTTGAGCGTTGTTTGGTTGTGGGCGCACGCCTAGATGGCCACTTTGTCCAAGGGCATGTGGATGGAACTGCTACGGTAACAAGGATCTTGGATCAGGAAGGAAGCTGGGAGATCACGCTCCAGATAGATCCTGCTTATGGTCATCTAGTTGTCGAAAAGGGTTCGATATGCCTCAATGGCATTAGTCTAACCGTTTTTGGTCTAGGCCCTGATACAATCAAGGTGGCTATTATCCCCTACACCTGGGAGCATACCGACATCCATAGTTGGCATGTTGGCTCCAAGGTTAATATCGAGTTTGACATCTTGGGGAAGTACTTGGACCGTTGGAAAGTTTTGGCTGGCCCGTCGCCCATAATGGCCGATCTAAACTAGGTCGGTTCTTGAAGGTATCGGTGCGGAAATGAGTAGATAATAATCTACCTTTGATGGTTATATCAATCACGAAATTCTAAGTCTGCCTTCGATGGCTACACCAGCTTTCAGACCTTTGACACCAAGCCGCACACTGGGCACCAGTGCGCGCATTATCCGTCAGAGTCAGGCATTCCGGAAGCCTTTCAACAAGAAGTTGGGGTGGTATTCTGGTCTTGTGTTTGCTGTTGTGTTTGCTATACTTAACTTATTGCATGGCAACCTTTTTGGCCAAGTAGATGTCCTAGGTTTTGAAACCTATCAGTCTGCCAGCAACCTTTGGCATCATGCATTTATTGGCAATGGACCAGCAGGTGCCAAGGTGGACTCGGTCTATAATCCAGTCCAGTTCCTGCTCTATCTTGTAGGTTCCGTTCTCAGTATACCGCTTCCTGTTTTGGTGGTGCTTCAGGCATTTGGGCTCACGTTTTTGTTGGGCTATCAGTTCGCTCGTTATCTAGTGGATCGGGCCCAAAATTGGGTTATTGGCCTTGCGCTTATCGTAAGTACGATCATTTTCGTCAATGGCGATTTTGTCCACAGTGTCAACATCGCCAGTCATCAGGCATGGTTTGGTTTGATATTCCTGAGTATGATGGTCGAAATGGCCGTAGATGTCCGACGCCAAACTGTCCGTAGCCGCATTTTTGTGTTAGTTGGGTTTGCCTCAGTATGCCATCCTTTAGGGTTTCTGTTGGTTTTGCCAGTGCTGTATTTGTACTACAATCGTTCGCCAAAGGGGCCGAACCAAAATGCCCTTAATCTGATATTTACATACGGCCTAGGTATTGCTGTAGGTTACCAGGTATTGCGACTAATTTACTTTGGTACACTTGGTTTTTTTGATCCCATCATCAATTTTCAATGGCAGCTGTCAGTGCATGGTTTCCACTACTTAATCGGTGGCTGCATCAAAACCATGCTCCAGTTTGAGGATGCGTCAGGACTTTGGTGCCTTGTTTTATTGGTTTTGGCTTTGTTTGTGGAGCGGCAGCCGGGCCTTGGTTTATTAGGATTGTCCATCGTGACTTCCGTCATAGTGATGTCATTGGCTTCTTTTATCCTGCCGATGCAAGCGGAAACGGCCTCAAATTTTGTCTGGATGACGCCATTGATGGCTGTCGTGCCAGCCTATTTTGTGATGAATCCTTTACCTCATTTCATCCCAAGCTGGAACACAAGGTTATTCATCACGGCCTTGACTGTAGTCATGATCGCAGGGGTGACCTGGACGAGCAAGGCTCATAACCTTGTTGTGGTGCCAAATGCACAGGAGCCATTGGATAGGGCCATTGCACAGCTAGGTATCAAAATGCCCGTGGTTTATGGCGTTATGCCGACAATGAAACCAAATCCGGATATTACTTGGGCAAGCAATGGCCGGATCGATCGGTTACTAACTCCGAATCCTGGTGCTTATCTGGATTGGTTCTTCGAGTGTGTAGCCCCTGACATTCTGGTCCTGAGCCGAGCAGATCCGAAACATCAGATCCTTAAGCAGGATGCTAGATTCGGACTGACATATGGGCTCTTTAGCGAAGGCGGTGCCGAGACACCAGATGTCTATTTGCGAAAAGAAATGCAGCAAAAGGGCGAGGAGTACCAGCTTCTGAAACGCCTAGAGAATGCGCTTGATAAAAGCTCGGACCTACAAATTGAGCTCCCAAGAATTGTCAAGCAGGAGAAAAAACGTCTTGAAGGCCAAGGTGGTGTCTATCACCTGCAGCCCTTAGTGCGGTCCCTGACCAAACTTGCCGTCCGGCTCGAATGGGTGGACTGCCTTGAGGATATCGGGAATATCATGGCTGAAACTGAAGGTGGGGCTCTCAACAGGATGCTAGTTACGGCCTCCTACACTGCACGGTTTGATGTCGAGTTGGTGGATGAGCTAACACGATATTACTTCGTTTCCAACTTTACGCAGGGAAATGCGCGTCAGATGCAGCTATTGCTCGATAGCCCTGACCCAGTTTCAACGCTCCCAAACTCTCCAGGGTTTCAGGATGGCAAAATTAAGGTATTCCTCAACCGGAACAGTATGGTAGTCTATCTGCCTAATGCCAATAATGTGGATACCTTATCACCGTTTTTCGTCAAAATCAATCAGTTTGTTGGCCAGCAGCATGACGGCAAAGTCTTGTTTGATATGCCATCTTTCAAGATTTCTGACCAGCTGAATCTGTTAGGTCCTTCTGATGGATACGCCTCTTTTGCGCTACCTGGCCAAGGCAATGTCTCGACGATCGAGATTGGCCAACGAAACTCCAGTCAAGCCATCATCTGGACGACTAGTTTTTCAGTCAACCATGTCCGGAACCGTGATGCCTTCTGATTTGAGACCACCTTGTTTACATTCTAGTATGACCAATATCCGTCTAATTACCGCTCTGATAATGTTCGGATTGGTTTTGGTTGTTCCGTCCCCAAGTCAATGCCAACGGCTGAACGATCAGGTCCTAACAGCCTACAGGGTCAAGCTAATTAACCAAAAGCCACCCAAAGGAACGATTTCCCAACGGATCATATTTGACCCTCGGACCAAAACATATCCTCTAGATCAGTACTGGATAGGAGCAAGGCCAAGTGATAAGGATTTTTCGGGCCATTTCAGGTTGGGATACACAAAAGACTCATTGGTAATAGAGGCTACAATTGTGGACGATATTCTCTTTGATGGCAGGCCAGATCCGTTAGAAAAGTATTGGGATGATGACTGTCTAGAAATTTTCCTAGATCCTGATGCAAGTGGTGGTCCGCATCAATATAACCATAATGCATGGGCCTATCATATAGCACTTGACCATACCTGTGTCGATTTTGGTCCATCCGAAAAGCCTGCTATCTACCCGCATGCACACACCCAAACGGTTGTTTCAAAGTTGCCTAACGGATCATCTAAAACCGTGTGGACTGTGAAAGTAGCCATGCATAAGGACAACTATCAAGATGCCAAGTTAGCCACCGACCAAGCCAACAAAGCTATCCAGCCCACGAAACAAAAACGTATTGGTTTTGCTCTGGCCTATTGTGATAACGACAGCAGCCCTGAGCGTGAAAACTTTATCGGCTCGGTACCAGTGCCCGGTCAAGACAAAAATCAAGGCTACAAAAATGCTTGGATTTTTGGTTTGCTAGAGTTCAAGTAATGCCATTTTAGAATGGCTGCCGTCAACCTAAAAGTACTTCAACGTCTGGCTTAGGCCAGCAAATTATGGCATGGCATAGTTGGTTTATGCCATTTTTGCGTTCTTTACTACTCAGACACTGCATGGGCACATTGCCAAGGCTCAATCTATTAGCGACATTAGCTATGCTCCACTACTTTGCCAAAACACTCCGCTCGATTCTGCTTTGTTGCTTGACCTTTGGGTTGACGCAAATGGTCCTTGCCCAGTGCCCAGTGCCCAGTTTCCAGATCCCGTCTAACATCTGCGCTGGCCAGCCTATAAACCTGTCAAATACCAGTACAGGTGGTGCAAGCTATAATTGGAGTTTTTGCAACTCTGCCTTAAGGACAACACCTCTAGCACGCGATATGGCAGGTATCCCGGTGATAACTTTACCGGGGATCAATACTGCCATCCGGGTTTCGAAGACAGTGTTGGACGGCTCCAACTATTTTTCTTACGTTCTTGGTTCTGATAGCCGTTTATATCGGGTGATCCATGGACAAGATGTCAGGAATGTCATTAGAGTGGAGTCATTAGGTAATCCCAGAAACCTAATCAATGCAGCTAGTGCTCTCGATTTGGTCCAGGATGCAGGGATATGGTATGTTTTGGTTGCCAACCGGGTCGATTCAAAGATCATTCGGTACAACCTAGGCAATGACCTTGGGGTGACCGCTGCAGGTATCACGGCGGATAGCATTATGGTGGCCCCCAGTAATATCAATGGAGCGGGAGGGTTTCAGGTTATTAAGGAAGGCGGGCAGTACTTTGGTTTCCTAGGCTCTAGTGGGCTGAACCAAGTGATGGTCATTCAGTTTGGCACAAGTATCAATACCAACTCGGCCACAACCTACATCTTTAACGGTCCCAGCGGTGCCAATATCGGAGATTTTTCGGTCATCAAGGATTGTAACAACTGGTTTATCCTAGCAGCAAATAACCCTGGATTTAGTAACCGTACTATTCTCAGGGGAAATATGGGTGGTAACTTGTCAAACATCGTTCCGGTCTGGACTGTTGCATACTCCGTTGGTCAGGCCGAGTCAATTTCGGGGGTTACTTCCGTTCGAGAGTCTGGTCAGATTCAGGCCTTTTTGACACTTGGTGGTGGGGGTGTTCTCAATCTAAACTTTAGAGGCAATTTGCTCAATACGCCTTTGGTGCGTACCATAGGGGTTTATCCTGGGTTGCTTAACGGACGCACCCCGACATTGCTCAAGTTAGGTACTTCGGAATGGATCCTGCTTTGTAACTCTTCGTCCGTCAACTCTACCCGATTCGGACGTATAATTTTCAAAGACTCTTGTTACGCTTCGGTTAGCGGTAGTTCACTCTTTAATCCTGCCCCCTTTACATTTACCAAGCCTGGCAAATACTACATCTCGCTGGACGTAACCAATGCTGCAGGTCAGGTAAGGTCAACAATTGACTCTGTAACCATCAGGCCAGCCTACACCCCTGACTTCATAACTACTAGGCCATGTGGGGCCCTGCAAGTAGGTTTTGACGAGGCGTCGCAGATCTGTACCAATTCGCCAATCATTTCTTGGGCTTGGGACTTCGGTGATGCCATTGGTAATTCAAACATCAAGAATCCTACCTACAGATATACTGCTCCTGGCTTCTATAACGTCACACTAACACTGACCAATTCCCTCGGGATGACAGAGTCCAGGACCAAAAGAATCTTGGTCGAGGATGGTACAAATACTGCGGCTTTTGTGGCACCTACCAATAGTTGCTCGGGCGCGCCAATTAGTTTTCAGGATGCATCTGTGGCTGGCCTAGACTCGATTAAACAATGGAGCTGGAACTTTGGAGATGGTGGTACAAGTAATCTCCAGAACCCAACTCATACCTACACCTCTGGTGGAACATATACGGTTTCGTTAGCCGTAACCTCCCTAAGCGGATGCACTAAACAAACCCAGCAACAGATCACGATTAGGCCGGGCATTGCCTTGGCCTTTGCAATTGACCAACAGTGCCAGTTTAAGGCCGTTTCGTTTAGCAACGCAAGTGTACCTGCCAGTGGCGTGACTGTCAGTAGCTATACTTGGAATTTTGGAGATGGAAGCCCACTCCAGTCTGGCACCAATGTTTCGCATATCTACCTACGAGCCGACACCTTCCTGGTGACCCTCACGGCGGTCGGGAGCAACGGTTGCACCTCAATCTTGCAGAAAGGTATCCGGATTTTCCCTAAGCCTGCAGCCAAGTTTAGTATCCCTAACTTTAATTTCCTGGGTGATGTCACGACCTTTCGTGACTCTAGCACGGCACCCTTCCAGACCATTAGTAGCTATGCCTGGAACTTTGGCGAGCCATCCTCAGGTTCTCAGAATACTTCGATAGCGATCAATCCTTCGCATGTGTTTCAGACACCCGGTATTTTTGAGGTCACACTGGTCATAACTACTAACCGTGGCTGTGCAGACACCTCTGTCCGGATGGTTGAGGTCAAGGAGCCATGCCCGCAAGTCAGCTATAACATCACCTCCTCCTCAGCCCCAATCAATACAGTTATTCCTCAGGTCTTGTCGGCACCTTCGGCCACTTTCTTCGAGCAAGACCAATGCGCTGGTGATCTAGGAAAAACCCCTTTGGCGGTATCGCAGTCTATTATCAATTCTGTGATTGACAATACGTCTAGGATAGCTATTGCCCGAGATGGTAATAAGTGGTATGGTATCGGTGTTAACCAAGCGGATGTCACGGTCAACAATAGCCAAGTGGCTCACCTTTATGAGTTTGACACCTCCTTGTTCAATGCACCAACCGTCAGTAATCAAGGAATATTAGGAGGACAGCTATCTCGCCCTGTGGACATGGCCCTTCAAAAGGCCAATGGTATTTGGTATGCTTGGGCGTTGAATGCAAACGGCACGTTAGTTAAGATCAACCTTGGGGCTCAGCTCAATCCCTTGCTGTCAAGTGGCAGCCAGCTCATTACCCTGCCGACACCGATCAGGACTCCCATCAAAATGCGTTTGGTTCAGGACAAGGACTCAACATTCTTGTTCGCGCTTAGTAACGACGGCACCAATGCCAACCTGACCCGTATCGCCTTTGGGCCGGATCTCACTACGCCAATCGTCACTGTACTTAATAATCCTCAAGTCCTCCAGAGTGCATCTGGGCTTCGTGCCATTGCTTTTGAGCGAGATTGCAATCGATGGTATGCCTTGGTAGCAGGACCAGCACAGCTCTTTAGGCTTAACTATGGCTATTCGCTAAATAGTACGCCAATTGTCGATAACATTTCGAGCCAGATTACATCCGCCACACTGCCTGCCTCGTTTATCAGCAATGCTTCCGAGTTCGTTATCAGACGCGAAGGTGGCAGGATCTATACCTTCCTGATTAATACTTCTGGCAATATCCTGCGCTGGGAGTGGCCTAACGGACTTGCTGGCACTGCTGCCAATGTGACCAACGTCGGTAACCTCACGATCATGAACAATACGCGTTGGTTCACGCTAGTAAACCAGCAAAGCGATTGGTTTGGTTTCGCTTCCAATTTTGTCAACAGCACCGTCTATCGGCTCAAGTTTCCGAACAATTGCTCGGCCAACAACCCCTTCATTACCGACACGGTCCTGAAACAAGTACCGATGGCCTATAGCCGAGCAGGTAACTACCTAAGTACCGTTACCATTGCGGACTCTAATGGCTTTGTGACTACTGTTGTGGATTCCGTGTTGGTTACGTCCGCCGCTCTGACGGATTCAGTTGCCTGTATCACCAACACCTTTGTTGTCACCAATGCTGGCAAACAGACCTGCCGCGGGAACCTAGTAACGCTTTCTGCCAACTTTGCGTCAAGCCAGCGGAATTACCAGATTGATGCTTGTACTGGCGAGCTAGCCGCACCTGCCTCGACTGTTACCCCGGTAGTATTCCAAACCATTCCGGGCACTGCCTCCCCACGATCTTTTGATCAGATTTTTGACGG
The DNA here is from genome assembly GCA_027490155.1 of Cytophagaceae bacterium. GTDB lineage: Bacteria > Bacteroidota > Bacteroidia > Cytophagales > Flexibacteraceae > CANHWS01. Next base: position 90,130 of record JAIXYP010000037.1, read on the forward strand.
CACCAATTGGGTCTCACTTATGGGGTATAATGGCAACATTAGTCGCCTGGTCAGTAATGCCAACCTAGAGGCAACTACCGTTACAGACGCCGTTGGTGCTGCTTTGGCAGGTCAGACGGTGACAAGCCTGAGGCTATTTAGAAAAAACGGGAACTTTTATGCCATAGGTACCTCGAATGTGATTGGCGCAGCCCAGCCATTTTCGGAGCTATTTGTCCTTGATTTTGGACCTACAATCAACAATCCGGGGGTTCTGCCTCTTTATCGTCGGTACAGTGGTGCAGGTAATATGCTTGGCGCCCGTCAGGTGGAGGTTGTCGAGGACAAGGGCGATATTTTTGCTATAGTTACGTGTGCTAACAACAACCGCATGATAATTTATGAATTCGGTAACTCATTGGCCAACTTTCCTAACCAACGCGTGCTTGACGTTACAGGTCTTTCGGGTAGCTCTGGCTTATCGATGATTAAGGAGTGTGGTACTTGGTATGCTCTCGTGACCCAAGGCCAGCCGTCACAGGCTGTTTTGGCGAGCTTTTCGAAGGGTATTCGATTTGCCCCGACTTTCCGCACCTTTGTTCAGGCCCCAACAGGAACTGTGCAGTATTTCTTGGCCGCAAACGAACTAGTCTACGACGCTGGTACTTATTATGCTTTCGTTCTCGGTGCGCGGTCAAGTGGCAATACGGTAATGCTACGTTATAACATGGGTTCCTCACTACGTAATCCGCGGATTGCCCCACCAGTGGATCTTGGTAGCTTCTCGAGCCTGACCACTGGCCTAACAGCCATGAGTATGTATAAGGCCCAAAACTCAGTCTGGAACGCGATTGTGGTTGCTGATGTTGCTTCAACCAACACGCTCGTGACCCGTCTTGCTTTTGGCCAACCTTGCCCAGTTCTTAATCCACTATTCAGCAACATCCGTAACCCTGCCTTGACCTATGCCGGACAAGGTGGATATAGCATAGACCTTGTAGCTACTGATACCATCACGGGGTTAGTTAGCCGATATACCGACTCTGTTACCATCCGTAACCCTGTCAATGCCGATTTCCAGATCACAGGGCAGCAATGCCAAGGTGGTCAAGTTAGTTTCATCGACCAGACTACCCGCAACGTACCGACCTCCCAGCTGGACTATAAATGGAACTTTGGCACCACAACTGACCCTACTGATATCCAGAGTACGCTCCAGAATCCAACATTTAGCTATGCCACACCAGGTGTTTATACCATCAGGCTGCGGGTGAGCGAAAGTAGCGGATGCGTGGATGAAGCAGTGAGGCAAGTTCGTATTAAAGCTCCGCCTGTACCGACGATGGCCCCGCCTGTACCTGCCTGTTCGTATGACTCGATCACACTAATTGATAATTCGGTCATTGTGGCTGATACTATCGTGGGCAAGATCTGGACAGTTACAGATGGCAATGGGCTTGTCGTAGCGACAAGCACAAGGACCGAAGGGCGTTTTGCCCTAGCAACTGCTGGTAACTATACAGCTACACTTAGGTTGCGATCAATCAGTGGTTGCGAAGCAATTAGTGCTGCTGTACCCTTGCTTGTCAATCGTCAAGGCACGGGTTTTACCTTGAAGGTGGATACTGGAGGGTTTTGTTTCGGGGACACAACCCGGATCAGGGTCATCCCTAACCCTGGAGACCCAGCCTTTTTGTTCTTGACCTGGCAGGCTAGTAACGGTATGATTTTTACCACACCAGGCAGCAAGCTAGATACTTCTTTTGCGTTCCAGAGTGCAGGTACTTACACAGTGACTGTAACTGGCGAAAACCTGCAACGTTGCAACAGTACCATTACCCGTACGATCCCGATTTACATTAAACCCAATGCCGTGCTGGACTATACCCAGCCATGCGATGGAAGCCCAGTTACCTTTACGACCCCAACCCTGAGTGGAGACGGTACCATTGTTCGTCGTCGTTGGTTCTTTGGGGATGGAACTGTGGATACTGTCGGTAACAACCCTGCCCCTGTCCATACCTATCCACGTATCGGAACATACAATGTTTCCGTCAGGCTGGCAGCTAACACAGGTTGTGAGCGCGAGGTTACTACAATTATCAATATAGGAGCCGCACCAATCGCCAACTTTAACTACCTCCCAGCATGTGTGGGTGACTTTACAACATTCCAGAACCAGAGTGTGGCCAATGGGCTGCCAGGAGGCATCGCCAACTATCTTTGGGATTTTGGTGACGGTGGCACCAGCCTGCAACCTGATCCTACGCACCAATACCTAACTGGTGGCCGATTTAACGTTACGCTAACTGTGGTAGCTGGCAACTGCCCAAATACCATTCAGCTTCCTGTCGATGTGCCATCCTTGCCATCGGTAACCATTGGCCTAACGGAAGGTTGTACAGGCCAGCCATACATCCTGAAAGACCTGACTCCCTACACTGGCAATCCTGCCCGGCCAACAAGGCGCCTCTGGACAGTTGCGGGCCGTACCTATACGGATTCGATCATAAGCTTCTTGCCTGATCCAGGCCTCACCAATCTGGACGTAACTCTTGAGGTAACCAGCCAGCAAGGATGCCAGAGCAGCAACACCATCAATACGATCGTGCCACAAAACAGTCAGGCTAACTTCCGCTTCCTTGATTCCGTTTTCACGACTGGCCAGCCGTTGAGCGTTCGATTCCAGAACCAAAGCACCAATGCCCAGTCGTTCCGTTGGGACTTTGGCGATGGAGACACTAGTACGGCTTTTGGCCCTACCCATACCTATACTGCACCAGGTGTCTATCGTGTTTGTCTTCGGGCTTATCGCAACTCCCAATGCAGTACCGAGGTTTGCCGTACGTTAAACGTTATTCCTAACCGCAGGCCTGATCTTGCAGTCCTGTCAGTCCTGACTACTGAGCAAAATGATCAACTTAGTATCACTGCCGAAGTCAAGAACCTAGGTAATGTCGAGCTCAAACAGCTGGATCTCCAGGCAAATTTGGAAGGGACTTATACCATTCAAGAGCGTTGGTCAGGATCTATCCTGCCAGGTGCCACAGCTCAGGTGGCTTTGCGTGCTGTGGCAGTTCCGTCACTTTCGATCAAATCCAAAATAGTATGTGTGACGGCACTACCAGTGGCAGAGCTGGATGCCAACCTTGCCGATAACGACTTCTGTACAGGCACAACCTCGCAGTTCCATATCCTGAGTGTTCGTCCCAACCCAAACACCGGTTTGCCAGTGAACTTGCGCTATTCTGTGCCGCGGTCTGGCAAACTTAGCATTCAGCTAATTGATGTGCTAGGGCGAATGGCAGGGACCGTGACTGACCAAACCACAGCAGAGGGAGTATACGATCTCCAGATTGATCCTCAGGCATACACTAAGGGTGTGTATTACATCCGTTGCAAGTTTGATGACCAAGTTCAACAGCTAAGGCTTGTTTTACAATAAGATTGCTGACACTCCCAGTGATAAGGCAGGTCTACTTTTTGGTAGCAGACCTGCCTTTTTTGTGTTCGAACAATGCCTACCAATGTGCCAAACCAACCGAATTGATGCTTCTTGAAAAAGGTAGCGAAATGTCTGGCAACACTGATTGTCAACCTACCTAAGTCATTGGTAGCTTTGTCCTTATGCAAGAGTATGCGAGATGTCATAATGGAAAGATGTTTCGGAGTTCGAACCAGAAATATTTCGGATGATGGGTCAGACTAAAGATTTTGCCAAATTTTTGTATTGCAATTATCATTTTGGGCAAATATTCTTAATTTGCGCCCGCTTTAGTCCAAACCAATGTTAACAGCATAAGTCTATGCTGTTTTGGGCAACCATCTTAGGTCGGATTCCTACATATTGTTGCTACTATTTAGCTGGTTCCTGCCTTCATAACTAGGGTAGAGTCAGGTTGAACTAGGGCCAAACTTCTTTTTCGCAATCACTGCTTATCATGAGTAACTATAAATTTGACCAAACCGACAAGCGAATCCTTGAAATACTACAAGAGAACGCCAAAATCACTAATGCACAGCTCAGCAAGGAAATTGGCCTCTCTCCTGCACCTACACTAGAGCGGGTCAAGAAACTAGAAACAAATGGTGTGATCAAGAGCTACCATGCCCAGCTTGATCAACAAGAGATTGGATTAGGCGTCAGCACCTTTATCACGGTGACCTTAGTTGGCCACAAGAAGGACTACATCACAACCTTTGTTGAAAGGATCAACCAAATACCCGAAGTTGTGGAGTGTCACCACATCACTGGGCAGGGAGATTTTATTCTCAAGGTGGTTTCAGCAGACATCGCTAGCTACCAGAAGCTAATCCTAGAGGTCATAAGCGAAATCCCGGAGATAGATGACATGCAAAGCACTGTCATCCTCAGCACGTTCAAGAACAGCAAGGTGATGCCACTCCCCATCTCATCCATCAAGCCGAACTAAGGTTCGAGATATTTTAGGTTAATCTAGGCAGGCAGCAGAGGCATCAATCGATCAAGATTTGCCTCTGTTGCCTGTTTGTCGTTTGGCAGTGGCGCCAATGGCCATTGTGTTGGCTTTGAAAGTCCTGCCTTTGGCCTTGGGGGTGCCAGCCGTGATGACAGCAGACTTGGATTTGGTTTTGCTAGCTCCTTGGGCAGCCCTAGCTGCTATTTTTTTGCCAACCTTGGTGTTGTTTTTGGCAGTTGCCTTGGCTGTGCGGGCTTTAGTGGCTGCTATTTTAACAGCATTCTTCTTTTCGTGGAATGCCCCTTGGAATGTCGGGTCATCCTTCTTCCGCTGATCATCGATCTGACGCAGCATATCTTGTTCCTCCTCCACTGGGGTCTCTTCGATGTAAACATCTCCCGGGATCGACTCCTGAGGGACGGTCATCCGGATGAGTTTCTGGAGGTGATTGAGGTGCCAACGCTCGGACTTGTTCATGAACGTGATTGCAGCACCAAGCGCTTGGGCACGACCTGTCCGCCCAATGCGGTGAACATAATCCTCATATATAACCGGGAAGTCAAAGTTGATCACGTGGGTTACGTGCGGGATATCAAGACCTCGCGCTGCGACATCTGTAGCTACCAAGACCCTGATCTCACCTTCGCGGAAGGCATCCATGGCGTTGATGCGTGTATTTTGACCTTTGTTGGCATGTATTACACGCACATTAGCAACCCCTAACTTCCGCTCTAGGTATTTGCTGATGTTTTCGGCAATGAGGCGGGTCCGGACGAAAACGAATACCCTGCTCATATCTGGGTTATGTTGCAGCAGGTGTAACAGAAGGTTGACCTTGGTCTTGAAGTTGGGTACTTCGTAAAGGATTTGAGTCACGGTCTCGACCGGTGTTGCTTGAGGGCTGACCTCTACCTTAACTGGATATTCGAGAAATTCGGCAGCCAACAACTCGACTTTTGGCGCAAAGGTTGCTGAAAACAAAAGATTTTGGCGTTTGCGCGGTAGGACCTCCAACATCCTCCTGATCTGGGGCATGAAGCCCATATCCATCATTTTATCAGCCTCGTCAATGATCAGTACTTCGATGTGTTTGAACATCAAGAGTCCCGCAAGGTACAAATCAAGCATTCGCCCTGGTGTAGCCACCACGATGTCCACCCCATTGGCCAAGACTTCTTTTTGGTACTTAGGTCCGACACCACCGTATAGGGTGGCAAACCTCAGGTCAGTGTTTTTGCTAAGCTCCTTTAGATTATCAGATATCTGTAAAACTAGCTCACGAGTTGGGGCTGTGATCACGGCACGGGGCAGGATGCCCTGTGCGTATTTGATCTTCATCAGGACTGGGAGAAGGTAGGCTGCAGTTTTGCCAGTGCCGGTCTGGGCGATGCCCAAGATGTCGTGGCCTGCCATGATTTGCGGGATAGCTTGTTCCTGAATTGGTGTGGCATATTCATAGCCCATATCGGCCACGGCATTAAGCAATTGGCGGTTGAGTTTGAGGTCTTCAAAAAGCATCATTTAGGTTACCCAAGTAAGATTTTATATAACTATCGTCTATACTAAGGTTACAAAGGTATTGCCTTATCCGGATCTATCGGCTACCTTGTGTAAGCGTTATTGCTAGATGTAACTATGAGCAGCCCAAAAGATTTACAAACGTTTATGGCCTCCCAAGGCATATTGTTCTCCTTTTCGGGGGAGCTCTCTGCGGACATCATAACCTCCATTTTGCACCTACTTGACAACAAGTTGAAACTGAAGGGTGTAGGTATCAGACGTAAGAAAAATATAGTAAACATCGCTATCGAGTGTTTACAGAACATTCATTACCATGGTTTGGGCCTTGGGGAGGAGGGCCGACGCCAAGTGAACTGCATGGTTACCCTTGTCAGGAGTGCGGTTGGGTATGAGCTATGGTTTGCGAACCATATCGGCGTTGAGGATGCTACCGTATTACACCCGCGGCTGACTTTTTTGAATAGTTTGTCTACTGATCAGCTACATGAAGAGTACTTAACGGTGCTCAATAGGGGTGTCCTGAGCCCCAAAGGTGGAGGCGGATTAGGTCTGATCCGGATTCTGCGCGAGGCGGGACAGCCAATTTTGTTTGAGATCACACCCACATCTGTCCCAGAGGTCTTAGATTTGAGCCTCAAGATTGCCATCCCAGTCATGAGCCCAGCCCTGGCAGTCGCCTAGGTATCTAGGTTTATGTTTTCTTGTTGTTATTGTCCGTAACATACCCATCTATTATATGAACAAGCTAGAGCTTTTGCCAACGGCTACTACCCCTGGCGTCACACTGGATCCCGTTTCAGGTCAGTTTAGTTTCTGGGGACGGTCTTTACCAGACAATTCTCATGAGTTCTTCAAGCAGATACATGACTGGCTAGCAGATTATGTCACCAAACCTGCAGAGGGCACCGAGTTGGCTTTTCGGCTTGAATATTTCAACACCAGCAGCACAGCGCACTTTCTCAAAGTCTTCAAAAAGCTAGAGACCGCATCTCAAAATGGTAGCCAAGTTCAGGTTCGCTGGATCTATGACCCAGAGGATGAAGATATGCGTGAGGCTGGCGAAGATTTCCAAACACTTACCTCCATCAGGATCGTCCTGGATGCAGAAGGAAATTAATCGATTATTTTTGATCCCGCCTGTCATTTTGGCTTGTTTTGACTGGTTTTGTAGATGCCCTGATGTCAAATTGACTTACAGGGCATTTGCTTTTTTTAGCCTACGGCTGTCCTTTTGGTTGGTTGTTTACTCTAGGGCAGTCTATTCGTATCATTCGCCAACTGTTTTAAACCTAGATCGTTCGGGTTTTGTATCTATGTGGCTTGTCGTTTGCTATGTGGGGTTAACGGCATTGTCGCTGGGTAGCCTATAACTATCTGTAAACGGGCCAATGCCAACCAATTCTATATCATCAAAGATCTCCACTCCTAGCATAAGCCCGATTGCGCTGGTAGCTAATCTACCAAACAGCAAACCAACAAGTCTGGCTAAGCACCAAAGACAATCCAACGACTATGAACATCAATAAGCTTACAGTCAAAAGCCAAGAGCTTCTCCAACTTGCTGCCCTTAAAGCGCAAGGCAACGGCCAGCAAGCCATCGAACCGGGGCATTTGCTGGAGGCCATTATCCAGAACGAAACGGACCTCTACCAATTTTTGGCCAACAAGCTAGACCTTAATACAGCTCTCATCCAGAGCCGTTTGCAGGAAATCATAGCGGGTTACCCAAAACAGACTGTCACCAAGGACCCCTATTTGGGGAACGATACTGCTATGGTCCTGACCAATGCCGAAAAAAGCCTCAAACAATTTCAGGATGAGTTTGTCGCCGTCGAGCATCTCATGATTGGCCTGTTGGTAGGTAAAGACAAAGTAGCCCAGCTTCTGAAGGATGCTGGAATGGCCGAGAAACAACTACGTGCTGCCATTACAGAGCTCAGGGGAAATCGAAAAGTGACCGATGCCAATGGCGAGGCACGTTATCGATCGCTCGAAAAGTTTGCTGTAAACCTAAATGACAGGGCAAAAGCCGGAAAAATAGACCCCGTAATTGGTCGGGATGACGAAATCAGGCGGGTGCTCCAGATCCTGAGCCGTCGCACCAAAAACAACCCCATGTTGCTTGGCGAGCCTGGCGTAGGCAAAACGGCTATTGTGGAAGGCCTTGCCATTCGGATAGTGAACGGTGATGTGCCCGAAAACCTCAAATCGAAACAAATCGTAGCACTTGACATGGGCTTGCTGATAGCTGGTGCCAAGTACAAAGGTGAGTTCGAAGAGCGGCTAAAAGGGGTCATTAAAGAAGTAACTGACTCAGAAGGGGAGATCATCTTGTTCATTGACGAGATCCATACCCTAGTAGGGGCTGGTGGCGGTGGTGACAGCGCTATGGATGCCGCAAACTTGCTGAAACCTGCGTTGGCACGTGGTGACTTGCATGCCGTCGGCGCCACGACCCTGAAGGAGTACCAGAAATACATCGAGAAAGACAAGGCCCTGGAGCGGCGTTTCCAGGCTGTGATCGTCGATGAGCCTAGTGTGCCAGATGCCATTAGTATCCTGCGCGGTATCAAGGACAAATATGAGCTTCACCATGGGGTTCGGATTAAAGACGATGCAATAATTGCTGCAGTTGAGCTAAGCCACCGGTACATTACAGACCGTTTTTTGCCAGACAAAGCCATTGACCTTATTGACGAGGCAGCCAGCAAGTTGCGATTGGAGCTGGACTCCGTACCTGAAGAGCTGGACGAAGTGCAACGCAAGATCATGCAGTTGGAGATAGAGCGAGAAGCCATCCGTCGCGAAAATGATCATGAAAAAGAAAGCCGTCTGAACAAGGAAATCAGCGATATTTCTGAAACACGCAATGAGCTCAAGGCACGCTGGGAGAACGAAAAAGGTATCCTAACCTCTGTAAGGCAAGAGCGTGAAAACATCGAGGCTCTCAAGTTGGAAGCCGAACAGGCCGAAAGACAAGGGGATTATGGCAAGGTTGCCGAGATTAGGTATGGTCGTATCCGTGAGGCCCAAGAAAACCTAGACTTGCTTTCGGTTAAGCTTCGGGAGCTTGAGAGTGGCGCCGCCATGCTCCGCGAGGAGGTCACGAGCGAAGGTATAGCCGAGGTAGTCGCCCGCTGGACTGGCATCCCGGTAACAAGAATGCTGTTATCTGAAAGGCAAAAACTGCTGAACCTGGAAGAAGAGCTAGGTAAACGAGTTGCAGGTCAGCATGAGGCCATAGCCGCCATTGCCGATGCAGTCCGTCGGTCTAGGGCAGGGTTGCAAGACCCACGTCGTCCGATCGGTTCGTTTATCTTTATGGGTACTACTGGTGTCGGTAAAACAGAACTAGCCAAAGCCCTTGCAGACTACCTCTTTGATGACGAAAATTCGCTCATCCGGCTCGATATGAGTGAATATCAAGAGGGCCATGCTGTCAGCCGCTTAGTTGGTGCTCCTCCTGGTTATGTCGGATATGACGAAGGTGGCCAGCTGACAGAAGCAGTACGGCGCAAGCCCTATTCTGTCATCCTGCTGGACGAAATGGAAAAAGCTCACCCTGATGTTTATAACATCCTGCTCCAGGTCCTCGACGATGGTCGCCTTACTGATAACAAAGGTCGGGTAGCTAGTTTCAAAAACACGATCATTATCATGACTAGCAATATCGGGGCTCAGCTGATCCAGGAGAATTTTGCGAAGATGACCGATCAAAACGCCTTTGATATCTACGAGGATACCAAAGAGGAAGTGCTGGCTTTGCTCAAAACCAAAATGCGACCTGAGTTCCTCAATCGCCTAGATGAGATTATCATGTTCCGCCCACTTAGCCGTACAGAAATGCTGCAAGTAGTCCGGATCCAGTTCAAGGATGTGCAGCACAGGCTATTGCAAAATGGCATTCGCCTTGAAGCCGATGATAAGGTCTTGGCCCATCTGGCAGACTTAGGATATGACCCGAACTATGGTGCACGTCCACTCAAACGAGTGATGCAGCGTCAGTTGCTTAATGTCTTGAGCAAAGACATCTTGGCTGGCAAGGTCAATAAGGATGACGTTGTGGCCATTGTGTTAGATAAGGATCGCCAATTGCAGTTTGTCAACCTAGCAGCCACAGCCCCTATCGAGATCTAATCAAACCAGTATCTGACCGCGGAATAAAATACCACCTCTGAATGTATCGGAGGTGGTATTTTAATGTTAGGCCTAGGACTATAATGATGCCGCTAGGTTCATCAAGGCACACTTCAAGCCAAGAGTTTTTTGCACTGCACATGAGCACCACATTCAAACTCAAATGGAATCACGTATTCTGCCAAGGCAGTTTGAGTTATTAATAGGCTCTTGAGACAACTAGTGTGGGACTATTTTTGCCATAAGACTTGCTATTGGCCCATCTGATTGACCATATTGCCCTAGTTCTGGATCCGGATTGATTAGAGATGCTTTGCCCAAACGTATTTTAGTCCGCAGCCAGCATTGTCAATTTTGTGTTTCATGACCGTCAACCAGCCCAACAACACAATGAAGCTCATTGCCAAATCCTCGGCCTTTGCCCCTGCCACTGTCGCCAACCTTGGTTGTGGTTTTGATGTATTGGGGCTTGCGGTCCACACCCCGGGCGATGTGGTCGAGGCTACGCTATATGATGAGATCGGACCAGTCACCATCACTGACGTAACGGGCGATGGTGGTGTCTTGCCTCGTGAGGCTCACCTAAACACCGCCTCTGTCGCTGTGATGGCCTTGTGCAAATCTGTGGACTTTCGTCAGGCTATCAGTTTAGTGATCTATAAACAAATGCCCCTAGGTAGCGGAATGGGCAGTAGTGCAGCAAGTGCTGTGGCTGCTATTGCGGCGGTCAATGCCTTGTTGCCTGTGCCACTGCCAAAGGAATCCTTGGTGACTTTCGTGATGGAGGCAGAGCAGATCGCTTGTGGCGCTGCCCATGCGGATAATGTAGCACCTTCGCTCTTGGGTGGCATAGTCCTGATCAGGAGTTATCATCCATTAGACTTTATCAAGTTACCCGTGCCAGCAGATCTTGCTGTTTGTATTGTCCACCCTGCCCTCGAAGTTCGGACAGAAACATCAAGGGCCATCCTGCGCAAGCAGATAGCCCTTGGTGTAGCCATTGAGCAATGGGGCAATCTGGCAGGATTTGTTTCCGGGCTCTATACCAATGACTATGACCTACTCCGCCGTAGTTTAGTTGATGTTGTCGCAGAGCCTGTTCGCTCGCCTTTAATCCCTAATTTTACTGGCATCAAACAGTCAGCAATGGATGCTGGTGCCCTTGGTTGCAGTATTTCTGGCTCTGGACCTGCAGTCTTTGCAATTACCAAGGGCTTAGAATACGCTCACAAAGCCGCTGCAGCTATGATCCAGGCCTTTGCTGACATCAATGTGGTGGCGCAGTCATTTGTGGGGCTCGTTAATAACGAAGGTGCAAGGGTGCTTAAGATCGAAAGATTTTAGGTGACCAAGTTCATGGCCTAACAAACTTTAGTTCAGTTTTGAATCCTCCTTTTTCTTTTGTCAGTCCGACTATGAAATCAACTCTGTGCATAATAATAATCACTGCCCTAGCCACTTTTAGCGTCCTTAAAGGGGTTGAGGTCAATGCCCAGATCGTGAACCCTGCTGTGATGGACACTGTCGATGTGGTCCTGCCCGGTAAGTTGATGGTTGGCGCTTATGTCGATGCCTATTTTGGCTATAACGAAAGGGCACAATCAGGTGGCGATCAGGCTTACGGAGTGTCGTTTGAGCGCAATAATGAGTTTGCGATCAACATGGCCTATCTGGATGTAAAATATGTGGCTCAAGATATACGGGCACGACTAGTACCAGGATTCGGAACCTATATGGCGGCCAACTACAACCTAGAGCCAATCCAGCTCCGTAATTTTGTAGAGGCCAGTGTTGGATTCCGTATTTGGCGGGGGCGTAATGTTTGGCTAGATGCAGGTGTGATCGGGTCCCCCTACACTAATGAGTCTGCCATTAGCCGAGACCACCTGATGCTTACACGGTCCCTTGCCGCTGAGTATGCCCCGTATTACTTAACTGGTGTTAAGCTCTCGGCACCACTATCTACAAAGTTTAACCTAGCTCTATATGTGCTCAACGGCTGGCAGAATATTCAGGAAACGAACAAACAAAAGTCTGTGGGCTCTCAGCTAGAGTACCGCCCGACTGATAAACTGCTAATCAATTGGAATACTTATATCGGTTATGAGGAGTCGATCTTGACCCCACAACAACGTGGGCGTTACTTTTCGGATATCTACCTGGTATATAACCCGCAAGGAAAGTTATCCGCCACGGCCTGCCTATACGGGGGGCTGCAACAGGTGCAAGACACTGTAGGGGAGCGGGTGATGAAGGTCAATCGTTGGGCTTGTGCCAATGCCATTGGCCGTTATCGGCTAAACCCTAAAACAAGCCTTTCAGGCCGTATTGAGTGGTTCTCGGATCCTGGTGCCTCGGTGTCTAGCAACATCAATATGCCTTTGGGATGTGGCCTTCAGACTTGGTCTGGTAGCCTTTGCCTCAACTACCGCTATAACGACCTGTTGCTTTTGCGGCTAGAAGGCAAACGTTTCTGGGGGGGTAATGATCCCTTTCATGACCAAGATGGCAATGCTGTTGCAACCAATACTTATCTGGTCGGAGGGATTAACATCATCTACTAATGTGCTAAATGGGCCTAGGATTGTGGCCCAAAATGGGGCAGGAAACATGCCTTTAGGTTCTCTGGCATCAGGCAGGGTTTGTTTTTGGCCATATCCACAAAGACAAGGGTGGTCTCTGCGGTGTTGAGGAGCTGACCATCGGCATTGCGCACTTCGTATTCAAACCTGATGCGGGTGGCAGGCATCTCTGGAATCCGACAGGTGATAAAGAGTTCATCATCATAACGAGCTGGCCTAATGTACTTAGTCTTGAGCTCCAGAACAGGTAACATCACACCATCTTCCTCCATCTGCCGATAGCTAAAGCCTAGTGCCCGCATCGTCTCCACTCGGGCGACCTCAAAATAGGTTGCATAGTTGCCATAATATACAACCCCCATTTGGTCGGTTTCGGCATAGCGGACTCTTAGGCTGCAAACGTGACTGAACATTGGCTATATACTGAGAATTAAAGATGGGTTGGATTCTTGATTATAGGTGCAATTTAGGTCTTGCGGGCGTACATCAACTCAAGTACCTACAAAACCAACCTCAGCCTATAGACTTAGCCTTTTCAAGCAATCCAAATCAATTTGCCGTACCTTTGCACTTAGCTTTGCTGACCATTGGGTTCGCATCGTGCTAGCTGACCTCTATGAAGACCAAAACCTTACGCCGCAACAAAGTCAATATCGTCACCCTAGGTTGCTCCAAGAACCTAGTGGATAGTGAACAGATATACACCCAGCTTGTGGCCAATAAGTTTGATGTGACGCACGAGGCACAGCAAGATGATGCCCAGGTCGTAATTGTGAACACCTGCGGTTTCATCGACAATGCCAAACAAGAAAGTATTGATACTATCCTGCGCTATGCAGACGCCAAGGAACAGGGGCTCATTGAAAAACTATATGTAACGGGTTGTCTGTCAGCCCGCTATAAAGATGAGTTAGCTACAGAGATTGGCAATGTGGATGCTTGGTTTGGCACCTCTGAGCTACCTCGTTTGCTCAAGACCCTAAAGGCAGACTACAAACATGAGTTGCTAGGCGAGCGCCTAATCACAACACCCAGCCATTTTGCCTACCTCAAGATAGCCGAAGGTTGTGACCGCCCTTGTTCGTTTTGCGCCATCCCAATCATGCGGGGTAAACATGTATCAGTCCCAGCTGATGACCTTGTCAAGGCTGCCAAAAACCTAGCAGCCAAAGGCACCAAGGAGTTGATCCTGATTGCTCAAGATCTGACCTATTATGGACTTGATCTCTATAAAACCCGGGCCTTGGCAGACCTGCTTAACCGCCTAGCGGATGTGGAAGGTATCGAGTGGATTAGGTTACAATACGCCTACCCATCTGGTTTTCCTCTTGATGCCCTAGACGTGATGGCGACTCGCCCTAACATCTGCAAATACCTCGATATGCCACTTCAGCATGGCAGTACCGAGATGCTGAAACTTATGCGCCGTGGCATCACAAGGCCGAAGACGGAGGAGCTAATCCAAACCATCAGGGAGAAGGTGCCAGGAATTGCCCTCCGTACCACGCTAATCACAGGGCACCCTGGGGAGACCGACGCTGAGTTTGAGCAGATGTACCAGTTTGTAGAGCAAATGAGGTTTGATCGCCTTGGTTGCTTTACCTATAGCCATGAGGACCAAACATATAGCTACTCTATGGAGGACATTATCCCTGCTGAAATCAAACAAGAGCGTGCAGATGCCATTATGGAGCTGCAACAGGGAATTAGCTATGAACTCAACCAAGCACGGATTGGGGATACCTACAAAGTCCTGTTTGACCGCACAGAAGGGGGGTATTTTATTGGCCGTACCGAGTTTGACTCACCCGAAGTGGACAACGAGGTCTTGGTCCCTGTCAATGACACAACCTACGTCCGTCTAGGCGACTTTGCTGATGTCAAGATTAACGAGGCAGAGGAGTTTGATTTGTATGGGGAGGTTGTCTAGGTAGATCTGGTGAAAAGTAAAGGATCAGTATTGTTGCCAAAACCCGTCATTAACCCCAAAAACCGACCTCAATGTCGGTTATAAGTAACATTACAAAATGGTGTGTATTTTTAATTCTGGCTCTTAGCCTGCCGGCGCCTTCTGAGCTCAGTGACGATGAGGCCGAACTCACGGCTGGTCTGCCCAGCGATAGCGGTATTCTCCTTAGCACGGCGGCTGAGGTAGGGCACTACAGATCTAACAGGTCCGTAGGGCACGTATTTGACCACGTTATAGCCTGCTTTTGCCAATGAGTGGCTGATGTTATCGCTCATACCTAGTAGTTGGCTGAACCATACACGTCCATCAGAGTAGTTGAGGCCACGGTTGTCAAGCTCAAGGGCCAAAAGTTTGGTGCTAGCCTCGTTGTGGGTGCCAGCGCAGAACGAAACCAAATGGATGTTATCCAGACAGAGCATAAGGGCTTTATCATAGTCTAGATCGGTTGCTTTTTTGTTGGGCTGGATAGGGTCTTGGTACCCGCCTTCTGTAGCCTTGCGCCGTTCAGTCTCCATATAGGCGCCACGGACGATTTTGGCCCCAAAGAAATAACCTTGTTGCTGTGCCACGCTGATGTGTTCTTTCAGGTTCAGGATCGAAGCATGGCGGTACATTTGGTAGGTGTTGTACACGATCGCAAAGTCCTTGTTGTACCGCTCCATCATAAGCAGTGCCCAGCTGTCTATCTGATCTTGTATCCAGCTTTCTTCGGCATCGATAAAGATCCTGACTTTGTTGTCATGGGCAAGTTTGCAAAGCTCATTGGTACGACCCAGGCCTCTATCCAGTAATGTTTGCTCTGATGCTGATAGTGGTTGGCCAGCTTGCGCCTTGGTGAGTAGGGTGCTGTCAACTAGGCCAGTGACTTTGAACACTGCAAATGGAATGTCTTTGTTGCCGGCAGCCTTAAGGACTACACGCTTGAGCTCAGCAAGGCAGGCATCAAAGGCTTCTTCTGTGTCCTCTCCTTCTACTGAATAGTCTAGGATAGACCCAATATGGTATTGCCCTAGTTTCTGGACTACTTTTTCGCACTCATTGATATCCTCCCCACCACAAAATTGCGCAAAGATGGTCGCCTTCACGATCCAGTCTAGTGGCAAGCCCCAGTTCAGCATCCTTGATAGCCAGGTGGTGCCGATGTTGACTAGCCATGGTTTGTTCATCATGCCGAACAACCAGTAGGCCTTTTGCAGCTCCGCATCATTTAGGCCCTCAAAGGCTGTGGCGGTGTCTGCAAAATCAAACTTTGTTGGCATTGGTGATGAAGGTGTGAGCATACAAAGGATTGGTGCTAGGTAGGGTTTAAGACTTGATCGGGAGGGGTGGCAGGTCCTTAAAATGGCCTTGCGCAATACCTAAAGTGGTTTAAGTTACAAAAGTCTAGCTAAAATCTTAAATCACAGCACCTACGGTCTATTTATTACTCCAAAACACTGGAGACAAGTTCGGGCAGTTGCATAACCCAAAATAGCCGTCCTTCGGGTCTTGAGATTATCTTTGCGCTCTTTCAGGATAAAATGGTGACAGACAAGGTATGCCTAGCATAGCAGTCTGACCCTAGCAACAAACATACAAGCCCCAATATGGCCCTCAGCGAGCAGGAAATTAGGCGTAGAGAAGAACGTTCAGCATTGATCGAGATGGGTATTGACCCCTATCCGTCTGCTACTTTTGTCGTTAATGTGACGGCTGATGACATCAACCGAAACTACGAACGCCACAAGACCGACTATAAGGACGTCAAGATCGCTGGTCGCCTCATGAGCCGCCGTATCATGGGCAATGCCTCCTTTGCTGAGCTGCAGGATGCCACAGGCCGTGTACAGGTCTATTTCCGCCGTGATGATCTATGCCCAGACGAGGATAAAACGCTGTACAACACAGTCTTCAAAAAGATGCTGGATCTTGGTGACATCATCGGGATCACAGGATTTGTCTTTACAACCCAGACAGGTGAAATTAGCATCCATGCCACTAGCTTTACCCTCCTGACCAAGTCGTTAAGGCCATTGCCGATCGTCAAAGAGACCGAAGACGAGGCAGGCAACAAAAAAACTTATGATGCCTTCACGGATCCTGAGCAACGTTACCGCCAACGCTATGTGGATCTGATTGTTAACCCTGAGGTCCGGGATACATTCAGGAAACGCACCAAGTTGGTTAACACCATACGGAGCTTCCTAGATGAGCGTGGTTATCTGGAGGTTGAGACCCCAATTTTGCAACCCCTGTATGGTGGTGCGGCGGCCCGTCCGTTCAAGACGCATCACAATACACTGGATATGCCGCTCTATCTTCGGATAGCAAACGAGCTTTACCTGAAACGCCTAATAGTCGGTGGATTTGATGGCGTCTATGAGTTTGCCAAGGATTTCCGGAATGAGGGTATGAGTCGTTTCCATAACCCTGAGTTTACCCAAGTGGAGCTCTATGTAGCCTACAAGGACTACAACTGGATGATGGATCTGGTTGAGGAAATGGTGGAGCGCGTGGCGATTGCTGTCACTGGTGATACAGTGGTTGCTGTCGGAGACAAGCAAATTGACTTCGCCCGTCCGTGGAAACGTTATACGATGTTTGAGGCCATCCAGCACTTTACTGGCCATGACATCAGCAACCAAGATGAAGAAGGACTCCGTGCCACTTGTGCTGCGCTCAACATTGAGGTGGATAACACGATGGGCAAGGGCAAACTCATTGACGAGATCTTTGGTGCTACTTGTGAGCATCAACTGATCCAGCCAACATTCATCACGGACTACCCAGTCGAGATGTCCCCATTAGCTAAAAAGCATAAGTCTAAACCTGGACTGGTTGAGCGCTTCGAGGCCATCTGTAATGGCAAAGAGATCTGTAATGCCTTCTCCGAGCTCAATGACCCGATTGACCAAAGGGCAAGGTTTGAGGAGCAGATTGAGCTAGGCCGCCGTGGTGACCCAGAGGCTATGACCCTTGATGAGGACTTCTTGCGGGCGTTGGAGTATGGCATGCCACCAACAGCAGGTCTCGGTATCGGGATTGATCGACTTTCCATGATCATTACCAACCAGCCAAGTATTCAGGATGTCTTGTTTTTCCCGCAAATGCGACCAGAGGTCAAGGCCATTCAAGCAACCAAGACTGACTTTGTTGCTGCTGGGGTGCCAGAAGTCTGGGCCACAGTGCTAGTGGAGTTAGGATTTGCCTCTGTTGAGGACTTCCGTGCTGCCAATGCCAACAAGCTGTTTAACGACCTTGGGGGCAAACGCAAAAAACTCAAAATTGCCGACCCACTGCCAACTCTTGACGAACTCAAGTCTTGGATGACTGCCTAGCGGTATTATTGCTGGGCCAAACCCAAAATCATTATATTGGCCTGCTGACCTTATTGCTGGCACCACCGAAAATCTGACATAGTTGTTTGGGGTTGGGTGGTGGCTCCTAAGGGTGGCAGGCCATACCAAATCATACACCAGATCTATCGACCTATTGCCTTGGCTGATCAAAAAGACAAACCTGCCGCAGGTACCAAAATAGCCATCATCGGGAGTGGTAGCTGGGCCACGGCCTTGGTCAAAATCCTGACCGAAGGCAACGTTCGCCTGCAATGGTGGGTGCGCTTGCCCGAGGACGCCGACTACATCAGGCAGTACCATCATAACCCGCGCTACCTCGCTGACGTCCAGATCCCGACACGCAAGGTGAAGGTCACCCACAAGGTCAAGGATGCACTCAAGGGTGCTGATTATGTCATTTTGGTCACGCCGGCAGCCTTTATTCAGGAGGCCCTTAGTAGTTGCACAGCGGCTGATTTTGCAGGCAAAACGGTCATCACAGCCATTAAAGGTCTAATACCAGACCTCCACCTATTGGTTACGGACTGGGTAGAGCAAACGTTTGCCGTGCCACAGACTAGCCAATGCATCATTGCGGGTCCATGCCATGCCGAGGAGGTCGCGATGGAGCGCCTGAGCTACCTAACCCTTGCCTCACCGAGCCAGCAAGTGGCCACCGAAATGGCGGATATGTTGCGTTGTCGGTTTGTCCATGCCAGCACCAATGCCGACCTATATGGGACTGAGTTTTGCGCTGTGATGAAAAACGTCGTAGCTCTTGTATCGGGCATTTGTCATGGCCTTGGCTATGGGGATAACTTTCAGGCAGTGTTGGTTAGTAATGCTATCCTAGAAATGGAGCGGTTCCTGCAGACGGTATCGCCTGCGGTCCGGAACATGGGTCAAAGTGCTTACCTAGGAGATCTGCTTGTGACAGCTTACAGCCAATTCAGCCGTAACCGCACCTTTGGTAATATGATCGGTCGGGGATATAGTGTTGCCAGTGCCCAGATGGAGATGAACATGGTGGCTGAAGGCTACTATGCAGTTAATAGCCTTTGGCGCCTAAACCAAACCTACGCCGTCGAGATGCCGATTCTGGAAGCCGCCTACCAGATATTGTATAACAAACACCCTGCCCAGCAGGAGATCACCAAGTTGCAGGACACCTTTAAGTAATGTCGCTTGTATCACCCGTTGGCAATCCAATCATTACCCTAACCACTCCACTATGCTAAACGACTCAGCCAACTCGCCCGAGCTAAACGGTAAATACCTAGGCACCATCACCAAGGACTTTGTGGCTGTCTCTGATGTGATCAAGGAGGCGAGCTATGCCATGCGCCAACGTGGTATTTCGGACCACCCGATTTTCCCGGTTTGCAAATCTGAGCAGCCAATTGGTGCCTTGTTTATCAATAAGTACGAAGAGCGAGACGATATTTCCCCAGGGTTCCGTGAGTGGTCATTTTACATCTCCTACCTTGACGAGTTTGTGCAGCGTGGCCTGATAGAGGAAGAAGGTCAACCCGCCTTTCTGGAGGCCTATCGTGACCCAGATGAGTATTGTTGCCTGATGGTCATCGATCCAGGGTTTACGAATTTTGTGTTTGTGCCGTATCCGGAGGATTGATTTGGAGATGCAAAAGCTGCACTTCCTACATTGATTTTATTATAGCCATCACTCCAAACTTACTACTCCTCCTCTGGCACATAAATCAACGTACTCAGCCCCTCCTCATTGAAGAACTGGTTGGCTAGGTCTGCGAGTTGGGTGGGTTTGATGGCATCTATTTGGTTGAAGATCTCAGGTAGGCTTTCCATACGTCCGGCATCTAGCAGGCTTTTGCCTAGGGCAAGGCATAGGTTTAGGTTGCTTTCTTCGCTCATTGCCAGCTGGCCTTTGAGTTGCTCTTGCACTTGCCGCATCTGGGTGATGCCAAGTGGTTTTTCACGCAGTTTGCGCAGCTCTTGTTTTACCAGTCGTTGCACACGGTTGATCTGCCCTGGCTCGGTGCCATAATAGATGCTAAAGATACCAGTATCACCATAAGGTGTAAAGCCTGCCTCGATGGCATAAGTCAGCCCATGTTTTTCGCGGACGGCGAGGTTGAGGCGGCTATTCATGGCTGGTCCGCCAAGCATATTGGTCAGCATCACGAGTGGTAGCCGATCAGGGTGGGTATAGGCCAAAGCAGGGCAGCCCATCAAGACATGCGCCTGGGTGATGGGTTTTTCCTGGGTGATGGTTTGGGGCACATAGCCTCCAAATGCTGTCCTCGGATTGTTTGGCGTAGACCGGGGTTTACTTTCTAATTGCTGCCCCACCGTCCGCATCACCTGATCCATTGTCATAGGGCCAACGGTGGCTAGGACTAGCTTTTCTGTATTGAGGTGTTGGGCCACAAAAGCCAAAAAGGCATCTCGGGTGGTGGACTTGACACTTTCTTGTGTGCCCAAGATGTTGTTACCGAGGGTATGATTGTAAAAGATCAGGCTGTCAAACTCATCACTGATGGCATCATCAGGCGAGTCTAGGTACATGGCCATCTCTTCCAGAATGACTTGGCGCTCCTTCTCAATCTCCTTTTCGGGGAAGATGGAGTGGAACAAGATGTCAGTCAGTAGGTCAGTGGCCTTCTTGAAATGAGGCGCCAGCACCGAGGCATAAAAGCAGATTTTTTCCTTAGTGGTATAGGCATTAAGCTCCCCACCGATGCGCTCCAACGTATTGCAGATATGGAAGGCCTTATGGCTCGTGGTGCCTTTGAAAGCCATATGCTCCCAGAAGTGGGCAAGGCCTTGTTCGTGCGGGGCTTCGTCGCGGCTGCCTGCGTCAAGCACAAAGGCAGCATGCGCTATTTTGGTATGTATGACCTGTTTGTGTGCGATCCGGATGCCGTTTGGCAGTTGACGTACCTCGTAGTCGGGAGTGGTGATGCCCATATTCACCTGCAAATAAAACCAAAAAATGAGCTCTAAGGCCCTACTTCTTTTTTGAAAAGGGCACCTTTGGGCTTTTCTTTACGTTGTCGTTAGGATAGGGGCCATAGCAATCGGTTCCTGATCGTCCTCAACCAGATACCCCCAACAATGAAAGTACTTGTTACAGGCGGTGCCGGCTTTATTGGCAGTCATACAGTGGTGGCACTTGTTAAGGCAGGCTATACCCCAATCATCATCGACAACTTCGAGAACTCTGATAATTCTGTCCTAGACGGATTGGCGGAGATATTGGGAGCTCAACCCCTCTGTTATGAAGGTGATTGCCGTGATGGTGAACTTCTGTCTATGATCTTTGAGGCCCACCCAGACCTGCAAGGGGTCATCCACTTTGCGGCCAACAAGGCAGTTGGTGAGTCAGTTAAAGACCCGCTCAAGTACTATGATAATAACCTTGGCAGTACCATCACCCTGCTAAAGGCCATGGTGCACTATGGTGTGCCTAACCTTGCCTTTAGCAGCAGCTGCACTGTCTATGGCCAGCCAGAGGTCTTGCCTGTCACAGAAAATAGCCCTGTCCAGCCAGCCCAGTCGCCTTATGGTAATACCAAACAGATCTGTGAGGAAATCTTGCAAGATGCAGTCCGCTCAGGGCTCAACTTGCGGGTGCTGAGCCTGCGCTACTTCAACCCAATTGGCGCCCATGAGTCTGCCATCATTGGTGAGCTGCCGATTGGCCCACCTCAGAATCTTGTGCCCTTCATTACCCAGACTGCCGTTGGCCTACGTGAGCAACTCTCGATCTTTGGGCATGACTACAACACACCAGATGGCACCTGCATCCGCGACTATATCCATGTGGTGGACCTAGCAGATGCCCATGTAGCCGCCATCAAAGTACTGGAGGCTAAACAAGAGGTAGATCAGTACTATGACTTTGTCAACATCGGTACTGGCACCGGCAGCACAGTGTTGCAGGTGGTCAATACGTTTGAGGCAGTATCAGGTGTTAAGGTCAACTACAAACTAGTAGACCGTCGCCCTGGGGATGTCGAGCAAGTCTATGCACAAGTGGACAAAGCGACCAACCTACTAGGCTGGAAAACCAAACTTACCCTTGAAGATGCCTTGCGTGATGCTTGGCGTTGGGAACAACGTCTGGCCGAAAACCGTGCCGACGAAGCAGACGAGGAAGAAGATGGATTTATGGACTAGTCCTTGGGCCAACTTTTCCAATCCTTTCTCTTACCGCACCCTCACCCCGATTGTCAAGGCCACCGATGTCCGAAAGCACTGATCTTACCTCACGCCAATACCACGCCATCATTACCAAATGCCGCAGTCTCTTTGTTGCCAAAACAAAGGACTATGGTACTGCTTGGCGCATCTTGCGGTTGCCGTCCTTGACTGACCAAATCTACATCAAGGCCAACAGGATCAGGTCAATTCAGGAAAAAGGCAAACAAATGATTGATGAAGGCATTACAGGTGAGTTTGTCGCCATCATCAACTATTGTGTGATGGCTAACATTCAGGCCACATTGCCAGCTTCATCTGTGCAGGAGTTGCCTTTGGATGAAGCTACCGCATATTATGATGCCCAAGTCAAGATCACAGCAGACCTCCAGCTTAACAAAAACCATGATTATGGCGAGGCTTGGCGGCAGATGCGTGTCAGCTCCATGACCGACATCATCTTGATGAAACTGTTGCGCATCAAACAGATAGAGGACAACGCCGGCTATACCTTGGTCTCTGAAGGAGTGGATGCCAACTACCGTGACATCATGAACTACTCCATCTTTTGCCTTATCCAGATGGGAGAGTCGGGCATTGACCAATAATTCAAACGCTTAGCACAAGCATCGCAACTAGCAGATGATCAAGATCGGATTAGCCGCCTTCGGGATGTCAGGCCAAGTATTCCATGCCCCACTGATTACCGATACTGAAGGTTTATTGCTTAAGGGGGCAGTTCAGCGTCCTGGCAAGGACCGCAAAGTCAGCCTGCATGATCGCTATCCTGAGGCGCAAGCATACGAAAGTTATGCTTTGCTTTTGGCAGACCCAGATATAGACGTCGTTGTGGTTAACACGCCACAGGAGCTGCATTACGAACAAGCACTGCTAGCCCTAGAGGCTGGCAAACATGTCGTAGTCGAAAAACCTGCCACTCTCACGTATCAGCAGATCACCCATCTATATGAGGTGGTAGATAGGGTAGGGCGGTCAGTTATTGTCTTCCAGAACCGCCGTTGGGATGCTGATTTCCTGACCCTCAAGCAGGTGGTGAGCAGTGGCGTGCTTGGCCATGTTGTGCAGTATGAGTCCACATTCAATCGATGGCGGAACTACCTAGAAGTAGGTAGCTGGAAGGAGGTCCCCAATGAAGGCAGCGGCCTGCTTTACAACCTTGGCTCCCACCTGATTGATCAGGTGGTGCATTTGTTTGGGGCTCCTGCAACCGTTTTTGGCATCGTTAAGGCCGAGCGCAAGGGCAGTCAAGTGGTAGATGCCTTCCAGGTAGTGTTGCAATATGCAGACGGCCTGACTGCGAACCTCCGTAGTAGCTATTTGGTTGCCGAGCCAGTCCCCAAGTTTGCCGTGCATGGTGATTTAGGCAGCTTTGTTAAATATGGACTAGATGTGCAAGAGGGTCACCTCAAAGCTGGTTTGGTTCCGTCCACCCAACCCAACTGGGGGCATGAAGAGGAGGCCAATTGGGCCACACTCTATACCGAAAAGTCAGTTAGCCCTGTTCGTGTGGCGATCCCGAGCATAGCGGGTAGTTACCAGTCCTTCTACCAAGGCCTGCGAGATCACCTTGCGGATGGCGCCCCAGCTCCTGTTGACGCTTTTGACCCTGCGATGACCATCAAAATCATCGAAGCTGTGATGGAAAGTAGTGCTACGGGGCGGGTTGTGTGGGTGTAGGGAGAAGGTCTATTTTACTATCCCATCCCCCCTATGCTCAGCAACAAAGGCAGTATCAGTTAATGCTTTCAAAAACACAACTAAGTCCGCTTGGTCTTGTGCTGTAATATGTAGCCCTGGCTTGCGGTCATTATCCCGCATGTTCGGGTCCAAGTTTGGCACTTCGATGACATGGTCGCTATAGAAGGACACCACTTCAGCCAATGTTTTGAACCTGCCATCGTGCATGTATGGGGCCGTTAGGGCGATGTTGCGCAGGCCTGGAGTTCTATAGGCACCTACATCGCTTTCACGTTTGGTGACACGGTAGCGGGCTAGGCCAGGTTTGTTGCTGTTGAGGTCTGCCCATGGCTCAAGGCCAATGTTGTGGTAGAGATTGTCAGTGAAGTTATCACCCGAGTGGCAATTGCTGCAGTTGACATTAAAGACCAAGAATCCATTGGCCATGGCGTCAGGCATCATGCGGTGGCCAGGATCACGACGGCGGTATTTGTCATAAAGGCTATTGCGGGATACCAGACTACGTTCGTACATCGCAATGGCTCGGACGATGCGCTGGTTGTTAATCAATGGGTCACCATAGATCCTGATCATATAGTCTTTAGCCTTTGGTATGGCCTCTGCCACCTTAGCGGGCAGCTGGGTGGTATCCATCCCCATTTCGTTTGGGTGGTTCAGCGGACCAAGGGCTTGCTGCTCAAGGCTGAAGGCACGGCCATCCCAAAACATGCTATCTGCCCAGGCTAGGTTAACCAAAGCGGGGGCACTACGGTCTAGCTTGACGGAGGTGACCCCTAAATTGTTTTGCCCTTTGCCATCAGTAAAGGACAGGCTAGGGTTGTGGCATGTAGCACAGCTAACCTTTCCATTGCTACTGAGGGCAGTGCTGTGGAACAACATTTGACCTAATTCGATCTCTGCCTTCGTGAACGGTAGACCTGCTGGATGTGGCACAACGCCACCACCATCAGGGCTTGCTTTTAGCACCAGGGTGTCTGAGGCCAATTGTTTTGTTGGGCCTTGTTCGCAACCTGATATGGAGCCAATGGCTATAGTGGCAAACAGCACCAAAACGATTAGTCCTACTAAGTTGAAACGAGTGCCAACTGATGGCTTTGGGCTTTGTGATGATCCATAATCCATGAACGTAAAGATAGGGCATGATAATAGCCGCTCGGTCACAATGCCTTGTTAAACTAGGCAAAGATCCGCTCCAGTACTTAGCGCAACATCTTCACGGCCTTGCGTAACCCCGTCACCAGTAGGTCTACTTCTGAAGTAGTGTTATATATTGCCAAAGAGGCCCTAGTTGTACCGGGTAGGCCTAATCGCTTCATGAGTGGTTGGGTGCAGTGGTGCCCGGTCCGGACTGCGATACCATAGGTGTCTAGCAGGATACCTAAGTCTTGTGGATGGATACCGTCGATAGCGAAGGACAAGACACTTATTTTGTTTGCTGCCTGCCCAATTATCCGGAGTCCATCGATGGTGTTAAGCTGCTCGGTGCCGTAGGTTAATAGGGACTGTTCGTAAGCATGCATGGCAGGTTTGCCCAGCTCATTCACGAAATTAATGGCTTCAAGTAGTGCCACTGTATCGGCAATATTGGGTGTCCCAGCTTCAAACTTGTAGGGCAGTTCGTTGTAAGTAGTACCCTCGAACGACACCTCCTTTATCATTTCGCCACCACCTTGGTAGGGAGGCATCGCATCCAGCACAGTACGTTTGCCATAAAGGACACCTATCCCAGTGGGCCCATACAATTTATGGCTGCTGAAGGCAAAAAAGTCAACATCCAATGCTTGTACGTCAATTTCAAGGTGAGCAGTGCTTTGGGCACCGTCCACTAAGGTATATGCGCCTACCTTTTTGGCTGCTTGGACGATTTCTGCCACTGGGTTGATCGTCCCAAGTGCATTGCTGACATGTACCACAGCGACCATTTTGGTCCACTCAGTTATCTGGTCATAGAACGAAGCCATGTCCAGCTCCCCAAGGTCTGTCACGGCAATGACCTTTAGCTTAGCGCCTCTTTCTTGACAGATCATTTGCCACGGCACAATGTTACTATGGTGCTCCATGCCACTGATAAGCACCTCGTCACCTGGGTTAAGGTTGGCTCGTCCCCAAGCTTGAGCAACTAAGTTAATGCCTTCCGTAGTGCCGCGAGTAAAGATCACCTCAGCCGCCTCTTTAGCATTAATATAAGCCCTTACCGCTTCGCGAGTGTCTTCGTAAGCTGCAGTGGCCCTCTCTGCAAGGCTGTGTAACCCGCGGTGGATATTAGCGTTGTACTCTTGATAATAGGTCGATATCGCATCAATCACGCGCTTGGGCTTTTGGGTGGTAGCGGCGTTGTCGAGATAAACGAGTTGCCGACCGTTCACTTGTTGATCTAGGATCGGGAATTGGGCACGAACCTCAGCCCAAATAGGGTCCTGAAGCCTTTTGTTCGTATTTTGATGGTCGAGCATGGTTGGGGTAGCGTTCATAATGGTGGAGATCATTGATTTTCTGAGGCAATTCCGAAGGTATCAACAACATTGAACGACGTTCTTTTGGTATCCGTAGAGGCAAATCGGGTGAACCAAAATGGGCTTCAGAAGGGTTCTGTACCGATATTTTCGGCCATTTATCCTGCCTATAAACCTTATCGGACAGTTATTTGTTGTACTTTTGTAGCGCAATTTAGACTGAATTCAAATAAAGAGTACTGTTAATCGCACCATGGGCAAAGAAAACGCAGTTTTGGAGGAGTTAACCTCAACCGAGTATAAGTATGGGTTCACGACCGATATAGAGGCTGACGAGGCACCTATGGGGCTCAGTGAGGACATTGTTCGGTTCATCTCGGCTAAGAAAAATGAGCCAGAATGGATGCTAGAGTGGCGTTTGAAGGCTTATCGCCAATGGCTTTTGATGCCTGAGCCTAAGTGGGCCAACGTACAATACCCTAAAATTGACTTTCAGGCCGTTAAGTACTACTCAGCCCCGGTCCAGAAGAAGACCCTCAATAGCCTAGACGAAATCGACCCTGAGCTTCGAGCCACGTTCGAAAAGCTAGGTATATCCCTGGACGAGCAGAAACGCCTGACTGGTGTTGCTGTTGATGCTGTTATCGATTCGGTCTCGATTGCGACCACTTTCAAAACCAAACTTGCAGAGCTAGGTATTATTTTTTGTTCGATGTCAGAGGCTGTCAAGGAGCACCCTGATCTGGTACGCAAGTATCTTGGTACCGTTGTACCCTCTACCGATAACTATTTCGCCGCTCTCAACTGTGCTGTCTTTTCAGATGGCTCATTTGTCTACATCCCCAAAGGTGTCCGCTGCCCGATGGAGCTAAGCACCTATTTCAGGATCAATGCTGCCAACACGGGACAATTTGAGCGTACCTTAATCATTGCCGAAGAAGGTAGCTACGTAAGTTACCTAGAAGGCTGTACCGCCCCAATGCGTGACGAAAACCAGCTCCATGCTGCCATCGTCGAGCTTATTGCCCAAAAGGACTCCTACATTAAATATAGTACCGTCCAGAACTGGTACCCAGGTGACAAAAATGGCAAGGGTGGGATCTATAATTTTGTAACCAAACGTGGGATCTGCAACGGCGACAACAGCAAAATCAGCTGGACCCAAGTAGAAACCGGAAGTGCCGTTACCTGGAAATACCCATCTGTTATTCTGAAGGGTGATAACTCCGTTGGAGAGTTCTACTCCGTTGCTGTTACTAACAATATGCAGCAAGCCGATACCGGCACCAAAATGATCCACATCGGCAAAAACACCAAAAGCCGTATTGTTTCCAAAGGCATTTCTGCCGGTCGGAGCCAAAATAGCTACCGTGGATTGGTCAAGGTGATGAAACGTGCTGAGAACGCACGCAACTTCTCCCAGTGTGACTCATTGTTAATGGGTGACCAATGTGGAGCTCATACCTTTCCTTACATCGAGGTCCAGAACAAGTCTAGTAAAGTGGAGCATGAAGCCACCACCAGCAAAATCGGTGAGGACCAACTCTTCTATTGTAACCAACGTGGCATCAGCACCGAAGACGCTGTGGCCCTTATCGTTAATGGCTATGCCAAAGAGGTCCTTAATCAGCTCCCGATGGAGTTTGCCGTTGAGGCTCAGAAATTACTAGCCATCAGTCTTGAGGGCAGTGTGGGCTAGGCCAAATTGGCCCAGTACCATTCTTGGATTCAAACCACTATTTGCAGCTGTGATTACAGTTTGTTAATTCTTATACACCATTACACACCCCTATGTCGCAAGACTATAAGCCATTACCACCGCCTAAGTATAAATATACTAAACCCTTCAATGGCCTAGTAGCATTGCTCACTTGGGTAGGTGTCTCGATCGTTATCCTTTATTTTACCAAAGAAGGTAATAGTCGTCAGGAGAACGTCTTCATTGGTCTGATTGTGATCGAAGCCTTTGTCGGTATTGTGACTGTGTACCAGATCCTAACCGGGAAACATCTTAGGCAACCAGTGGAGCCCAAAAAATAGGTTCCCATCTTGATTTGTAAGTATTTAGTATCCGCAACTTTCTTGCCATCTACTTACACGCCCTTGCAGCATGGATGACACTGGTCTAACACTTCCTGATCAGCCTATTGGCAACACTAGCCGTAAGTGCGCAGTTTGTGACCAGCTGATTCCTGAGCGTAGGTTACAGGCATTACCTACGGCACGCACTTGTGTGGACTGTAGCAGCACAGGCAGGGTTGCTGGTTTCCAGGTGATCTCTAGCAAAACAACCTATACCGAGCTGCAATTGGTCGAGCAAGACCAAGCACAAATGCTCTACCAAATGCAAGACCGTAAAGGTTCGTCCGTTGCAACAGGTGTTTTGTTTAAGGAGTTACCACCACCCAAGCTTTCCAATTTCGAGTAGCTAGTTTTCATTTCCATAACCTAAATGCGAGTATCACCTAAGATCAACGCAAAGGTCCGATTACTAAGTGCCCCCCCCCCATTTTACATAGTATATTTTTACTGACGCCAAAGCATCATGCTCAGCATCCAAAACCTCAACGCCAGTATCGGCGACAAACAAATCCTCAAAGGCATCAATCTCCAGGTTAACGCTGGTGAGGTCCATGCCATTATGGGCCCTAATGGAAGTGGTAAAAGCACTTTAGCTAGCGTCTTGGCCGGACGTGAGGACTATACCGTTACAGACGGAACCGTAACCTTAGGTGGTGTTGACTTACTCGAGATGGCACCAGAGGAGCGTGCGCGCGAAGGTGTCTTCTTGGCATTTCAGTATCCAGTCGAGATTCCGGGTGTTAGCACCACTAACTTTCTTAAGTCGGCGGTTAACGAGGTGCGCAAACATCGTGGCCTACCAGCGCTAGATGCCGTTTCATTCCTGAAGATGATGAAGGAGAAAATGAAATTGGTCGAGATTGATCAGGCTTTACTTTCTCGTTCGCTTAACGAAGGCTTTAGCGGTGGAGAGAAAAAGCGCAATGAGATCTTCCAGATGGCCATGTTAGAACCTAAGCTCGCTATCCTCGACGAAACAGATAGCGGCCTTGATATCGATGCATTGCGTATCGTCTCGCATGGTGTCAACTCTTTGCGCAACCCGAACAATGCTGTTATTGTGGTCACCCACTATCAGCGTTTGCTGGACTATATCGTCCCTGATTTCGTCCACGTCCTCTATAACGGACGTATTGTTAAGTCTGGCACCAAGGAGCTAGCCCTCGAGCTTGAAGAAAAAGGTTACGATTGGGTAAAGGCTGAAGCTGATGCGCTTTATGCTTAGTAACTAGCCCAATAGGTCACCCACCATTGCCATTACCAATATTAAACGAGGACCCTTGCACTTATTTTTTCTGCCGATTTCGGTCCTCCTAAGCGCATTCCTGACTTATCATGACCGATCATAAACCCCTATCAACAACCAAAGCAACCAATGGCAACGATCTGACATCGGCTTTTGATGCATTGATGTTGGGGCATCAGTCTGGCCTCCTGATTGACCAAGAGCCCATTATTAAGGACCTCAAACAGCAAGCAGTTGCGCACTTTGTGGCGCAAGGTCTACCGACCATCAAACACGAGGAGTGGAAATACACCTCCACCAAGGCTTTTACAGCTCTAGGTGCCGAAGCTTTTGTGCCGACACCTAATAGCGTTGTCCCACAAGCCCAAGCGATTGCTGACTATGCTGCACCGACCATTGTGTTAGTAGATGGCCAACCGATCCTTAATGGTGCCGATCCATACAGCAAGCTAGATCTTGGCAAGGGTATCCGTGTGACGGCATTCAGCCAAACGGATGCAGCTCAGGTGGAGTTGGTAGCCAAATATCTTGGCACACTAGCCCCTGCAGAATCGGATCCTTTTGTCGCACTCAACACGGCATCATTTCAGGATGGGCTGCTGATTGAAGCTAGCAAAAACGCTGTTTCAGACGCCGTTTTACATATAGTGCATCAATATACTGGTGCAGCAAAGCTGGCCTACACCCGCATCCTGCTAGTTGTTGACCAACATGCTGAACTGAAATTGGCGCATCACATTGTTGGCAATCCTGATGGAGAAAATGCTGCATTTGGAGTTCTGATAACTGAGGCGATTGTTGCCCCAGATGCCATCCTAAAGGTTGACATCGTCGAAGAGGCAATTAACACCCACCTTGTCACAGGTTGGTATGCCACCCAAGGAGACAAAAGTGTCACGACCCATAGTACCATCTACCTAGATGGCCCATGGGTTCGGAACAATCTGAACCTAGCCATCCCGGGCCAGTATGCCGAAGGCAATATGTACGGCCTCTACTTAGGCTCCGATCGTAACCTGATTGACAACCATACTTTGGTTGACCATATTGCCCCTAACAGCAATAGTAACGAGCTTTACAAAGGTGTCGCCAAGGACCGCAGTACTGCTATCTTCAACGGTAAGATTTTTGTTAAGCAAGCCGCACAGAAGACGAATGCTTTCCAGTCCAACCGCAACCTCATCTTGAGCGATGATGCTACGGTCAACACCAAGCCACAGCTCGAGATCTTCGCCGATGATGTCAAGTGCAGCCATGGTGCCACTACTGGTGCGCTAGATGAGGAGCCTATCTTTTACCTCAGGGCCCGTGGCCTCGATGAAGATCAAGCCCGCAGCCTTTTGCTCCAGGCTTTTGCTGATGAGGTTAATGACTACCTGATCAGCGACAGCCTCCGTGCAATTGCAAGTGCTGCCGTTGAGCGGTTTTTGCACTAAGATAGTAGTAGATGGAGCTTCATTGCTGAGTCCGAAATAAGCTAGTTATAGACAAAAATAGAGGGGCCTACAACCCCTCTTTTGCATTCCTATTGATTGATAAGGCCATTACTTACCCTGCCCATAAGTCAGGATGGCGTCGATGAACTGATATGGCTTGTACCCATTGATGGCTGACTGGTGGAAAATGCAGGTAGCTGGCGTCATCCCTGGCAAGGAGTTGACCTCGATCACCACTGTCTCTACCTGGCCATCGGCATAGACTCGCACGAAGGCATCTATCCGGCAATAGCCTTCCACATTTAGTAACTCGGCTGTTCGCTGTAGGGTCTGTTTGACTTGGTCGCTAATCCTCTGACGCTCAAGCACATCCTTGGCAAAGCGTGCTGGGGTTATGTTTTGTCCCTCACCAGCCAAGAATTTTTCTTCAAGTGACAGGACCTCACCACTGGCTAGAGCCTCGCTAGGTTCAAATAGCTCGTACTTACGGTTGCCTTTTTCGTCATGATGAGTGATTAAGCCGCCTGTTACCTCAAGGAAATGGACGGCATCTCCACGCTCAATCAAGGTCTCGATCAAGTAATAGGTCTTTTGCGGGAACTCTTCCTGATAACCTAGGGATAGCACCGCTGCTTCGGCTTCCAGCAATGGGAGCTGATCACGGAACATCTGGTCAGAAAAGGCAATGAGCTGCTCCCTGTTCTTGATTTTTTTAACCGCTGAGCTGCACCCGTCGTCAGCAGGTTTGGCAATGAAAGGGTAGTGGAATCGTGCCTCGATGCGTTGGATTTCAGCTGCTTGGCTGGCTGTCCATTCTAGGTGCTGCACAAGGGTATGATCAGCGACCGAGATGCCAGCCTCGCGTAGCAGTTTGTTGGTGTTGTATTTGTTGATGGTTAGGTTGCTGCTGGCGGGGCCACTACCATTGTAGGGTAGGCCTACACGCTCTAGGTTTTGCTGCACAACACCATCTTCTCCCGGGCGGCCATGGAGGGCGATAAATACCACATCCGCCATCTTGGCTAGGTCTTCGTAACTGATTTGCTGTGCTTTGGTCAGGACCTCACCAGCATATTTGGCTGTGATGCTTGCGCATTCGGTCCTGATTTGGCTAATAACTGGGTGCGCCTCAGCTGGGTGCAAGGCCTTTTCGGCGATGTCATCAGCATTGTCCTTCAGCATCAAGTTGATCGGGATCAGATGCAAAGTATGTGCTGTATCGTCTCCAGTTAAGAAAACTGGGAAGGGGGCATACTTGGTCGAGCTGCTTAGCTTTTCGTAGATATTACGCCCACTCTCGACGGAGATATGGCGTTCGCTGCTATACCCCCCCATAATGACAGCAACCTTGGTTTTGGTACTAGCTGCTGATGCATGATGCGCCATAGCAGTGTCAAGGGTAGCCAGTAGATGCCTAAGTTGATGGATGTGCCGACCTTTCGTGAGCCGATTCTGTAGACTGGTCCTGATGATATAGGTCAGGAACTGGGACGGATTAAGTCCCACCTCGGCTGCTTGGTGGAAAAAGAAGGACGAAGGCAACATCCCCGATGTTGTGTTCGGGTCATTTAGATAAATAGGGTAGCCCTTGTCTGCCCCTCCGATAAATCCATCTATACGGGCATAGACTCCGAATGAAAGTTTATCAAACAGGTCCTGACACTGGTTCCGGATGGCATTGATCTGGTCAAGTGGGAGGTCGATTGGGGTGAGCTTTCGAGCCATGCCAGGTAGGTACTTGCTCCTGTAGTCGAACATGTCATTCCCTTTCAAGATCTCGGTTGGTGGTAGGGCAATGGTTTTACCTGTTTCGTCCTGTACAACAATACAGCTAAACTCCCGTCCTTGGATAAAGGCCTCTAGCATGATGACCTCTTCGCCCTCAGCACTCTCTAGCAGTAGCTCACCAGTCCAGGTATGGGTGTTGAGCCAATCGAGCAAGGTGTCTGGGTCGGTTATGTTCAGGGTCTGGACATCATTGCCCGAAAGCTGGACTGGTAGCCCAATACCCTCCCGGATATCCACAAGGGTACGGACAAAACCAATGCGCTGCTCGTCGCTATATCCCTGCCATGTTGCAAACGATAGCCTAGTTAGGAAGAATGACTTATCAATTGCACTCGCAAAGGCCTCAGTATCTGGATGCTTAAGAACCGAAACGCCAATGCTTGACCCTTGCGACGGTGATTTGACCACGATTGGTAAGCCGATCGTCTCGATTGTCTGGTTCAATAAGGTCTGGATCGTATCGCTGCTATTCGCAGAGGTTGCAAGCCAAGTTTGTTTGCTAATTGGACTAACAGCGGGCCGATTGAAACCTGCTTGTTGTAAAAGTTTGTGCTGGATCAATTTATCAATCCCGATGGCACTAGGCAGGATACCAGAGCCAGTATAGGGCACGCCATACCACTCTAGCAACCCTTGGATGGCACCATCCTCGCCATATGGTCCGTGCAAACACAGGAAGGCGATATCTATCAGGTTGGGTAGTTCGTCTGGGGCAATACGCCGACCTACATCACCAATCAGCTGGTCACGTTCTGTGTCAGTTAGCGGGCCTAGGGACTCGATATAACGTTGAAACGGGGTATCTGCAGCTGTTTTGGACTGATAGACCACACTATCAGGGGCAGGATAAAAGTCTCGGATGGTACCCTTATAGATATAGGCCCAATTCAGCAGGATTAGGTTCCCGATGCTGTCCACGAACAGCGGGATGGGATCAAATAAGGACTTATTAAGGTTGTCGTAAACGGTACGGCCACCAGCGAACGAAATCTCACGCTCACGGCTTGGACCGCCGAAAAGGATGCCTACTTTTATCATAGTGACAAAGATAAGCTACAGAGCTACATCCCTATACCCTAGACTACACTATTCGGTCATCTGGCCAATGCCTTCCAAACCAAGGTCAAAGTTGTACCTGCCTTGCTATTGAATTTACCTACATTTACAACGTAGGCATCTTTATGGGTCCATTGGTTAGCTATTCCTTAAAATTTATAGCTCAAGGTTGACTTTTGCCCATCTAGTGACCGATATTGGCCTAAAACCTGACCATAATCCATGACCAAGTCCCGCACCACACCTAAATCGAAGGCCACAACACCAGCCCAAGAACCACAACCAGTGGTGCCAGTATTGGTCCAGCTAGCACCATATCTTGCTCCTTACACCCAGCAGATCAATGCAAGGTTGCAACGGTATAATGGTATGCTCAATGCCATCTTGCAGCATAGTGGTAGCCTCAAGGCATTTGCCACTGCGCACCAAGACCTTGGTTTGCATTATGACGTAAAGTCAAAGGGATGGCGCTACCGTGAGTGGGCACCAGGAGCACATCGGTTGTTCTTGATGGGGGACTTTAATGGCTGGAACAAAACCAGTCACCCACTCAATCGTAACCATGACCAGATTTGGGAGATTTTTCTGCCTGATACCGACTATGCCAGTACATTCTTGAACCATAGTCTTTATAAGGTGGTGGTGGTAGGCGACAATGGTACCCTAGATCGTATACCACCTTACGTGCGGCGTGTGGTCCAGGACGATGACACAAAAGACTTCGCCGCACAGGTTTGGCAGTCAGCTACACCTTATGAGTGGAAACATGAAAGCCCTATTGTCGCTGGCCCTGTCCAGAACATGATGATCTATGAGGCACATGTTGGTATGGCTACCGAAGAACAAAGAGTCGGTACTTACTGGGAGTTCAAGGAATATATGCTGCCCAGGATCAAGGCAGCGGGATACAATACCATCCAGTTGATGGCGATCCAGGAGCACCCGTACTATGGTAGCTATGGGTATCATGTCAGTAGCTTTTTTGCGCCTAGCTCACGCTGCGGCACACCCGAAGAGCTAAAAGAGCTGGTCGATGCTGCACATGGCATGGGAATCGCTGTCATCATGGATTGTGTACATAGCCATGCTGTCAAAAACTTTGCCGAGGGGCTCAATCAGTTTGATGGAACAGATAACCAGTATTTCATACCTGGGGCAGCTGGCCATCATGAGCTTTGGGATAGCAAACTCTTCAACTATGGCAAGACGGAAGTTCTCCAGTTCTTGCTTAGTAACATTCGGTATTGGCTTGAGGAGTTCAACTTTGACGGTTTTAGGTTTGATGGGGTTACCTCAATGTTGTATCACCACCATGGCAACAGCATGAGCTTTGGTAGTCTGGATGACTACTTCACTGATGGTACCAACCATGATGCTGTACTGTACCTAAGCTTGGCTAATACCCTTGCTCATGAGCTGAAGCCCAATGCCATCACCATCGCTGAAGATGTCAGCGGAATGCCTGGCCTTGGCCGCCCAGGACACGAAGGTGGTCTTGGTTTTGACTATCGCCTAGGCATGGGAATTCCTGACCAGTGGATCAAACTCATCAAGGAGAAGAGTGACGAAGAATGGGACCTAGGCGATATTTGGTGGTCACTCACCAATCACCCAGAGTATGAAAAAACTGTCGGCTATTCCGAAAGCCATGACCAAGCCTTGGTGGGTGACCAGACCATTGCCTTTAGGCTAATTGGTCCCAAGATGTATAGCGACATGGCCGTCAACATCCCTAGTTTGGTTGTTGATCGTGGCATGGCCCTCCACAAAATTATCCGGATGATGACCATCACCCTCGGGGGCGAAGGTTACCTCAATTTTATGGGTAACGAATGGGGCCACCCCGAGTGGATAGACTTCCCTAGGGCTGGTAATGACTGGAGCTACCAGTATGCCCGCCGTCAGTGGAGCCTTGCAGATACCGACTACTTACGCTACCAATTCCTTGGCAATTGGGATAAGGCCATGACGGCTCTGGTTACCGAAAACAACTTGCTATCTGGCCCCAAGCCCATGATGGTTAATGTCGATCGGGAGAACCAGGTTATGGTATATCAACGGGGGGCACTACTAATAGTGGTCAACATCCACCCGACCAATTCACAGACTGAGTATAAAATCAAGCTACCGATTGCCGAGGC
>JAIXYP010000012.1 GCA_027490155.1 Cytophagaceae bacterium
AAGGCACAGCTGTAACACTTAAGCCAGCGGTTCGTGGCCTTAGCTATAGCTGGAGTACAGGTGCTACTACAGATAGTATCTCGGTCTTAACCGCAGGTAGCTACTATGTATCTGTCACCACTGCCAACGGATGTGTGAGCAAGGACACAGTGGATGTAATTACTACCCAACCAATACGGCAGTTTTTAGGGCCAGATCGGACAATCTGCGAAGGCGATACTGCCTTTCTGTTTTCTGCCACTGGGCAGGTGATCGCGCCTGTTGGTGGTGGTTTGCCAACAAGTCGCGCCAAAATCACGACATCTGGCACCTACGCCTTCCTCTTGCTAGATAATGGTGTTTGTGTAAACCTAGACACCATCAGGGTCGTAGTTTTACCTCGCATTACGGAGGTTTTACCAACCATTACCGAAACTTGCGACATCGAGACACAGATTCTGACTGCGCCCAATGGATACATTTACCTTTGGTCGAACGGCGAAAGTACCCAGACAATTATGCCGGGTGCTTATGGTAGCTACGAAGTCCTGCTATCGAACGGTACCTGTAGCAAAAGGATTGCGACCATCCTTCAAGAGGGCACTTGTTCTTGGGATATTCCGAATGTCATCACTGCCAACGGCGACGGCAATAACGATGTCCTTAGGCCAACTCGCTCCGTCTTTGTTGATGCGAAGACGACTTTCTATACCCGACTTGGTATTGAGGTTGGTCAATCTACAGACCCAGAGATCAACTGGAAAGGTGAGAACCTGCCAGCTGGGGTCTATTACTATTACTTGTCAGCTACGCTTAAAAACGGAAATAAGGTTGAGCGCAAAGGTTGGGTCGAGCTCCTGAAATAGGGCAGCCTCCAAGCCAATGGCTACAAGAGGTTGCGCTAAGATGCTGAGAACCTATCTTATCTAGTTGGATCGTCTGTAAATCGATAAATTGAACGGTGTATGTCAGGTTTGCCCATTGATGGGTAGGACGACTTAGGAAAACCAAAGGTCCATTGTCAAGGGCATTGAAATGGCTAATTGCAACTGTGACATCCAATCAGTGCTGACATTCCCGAGGCAATTGATCAAAATCCAATCTTAGAGGCTAACCAGACTTTCTGAGCGATCGTTTGTAAA
Organism: Cytophagaceae bacterium; assembly: GCA_027490155.1. Lineage (GTDB taxonomy): Bacteria > Bacteroidota > Bacteroidia > Cytophagales > Flexibacteraceae > CANHWS01. The sequence goes on from JAIXYP010000012.1 coordinate 1,122, forward strand.
ATACCATCCAGCCCAATTCGATCAGGTCTCAGAACCAAGTCTCGGCATTAAACTGGCCAATGCTGCTCAGCCTAAATCGGTCAACTATTTTGTGTCTGGGCCCGCCACCTCAGCTGTCTTTTGTGGCCAGAGCAAACTGGCTGCGACACTTAGCATCAGTATGGAGCTGATGATGACCAAACTAGTCGTGGCATTGATGTGCAACTTGGCCAGCCATGGGTGCAGGCACATCTTGAGGCCAATATAGACCAACACCAAGCTGAGCCCGAACTTCAGGAAGTGGAACAGGTGCATCACGTTGGCCAAAAAGAAAAACATCGACCGCAAGCCCATGATTGCAAATATGTTGCTGAAAAACACCACATATGGGTCCTTCGTGATCGCAAACACCGCCGGCACCGAGTCCACCGCAAAGACCAAGTCCGTCACTTCAATGATGATTAGAACCAAAAACAAGGGTGTTACCATCAGTAATCCCTTGGATCGAATAAAAAAGTAGTCCTTAACAGTGCGCGGAAAAACGTTAAGGTACTTACTTGCCATCTTGATGATGGGGTGCTTCTGGGTATCAATTTGTTCGTTATCGTCACTGTCGGTTAGTACCATTTTGACGCCCGTGTACAGCAAAAAGGCGCCGAACAAGTACATGATCCACTCGAACCGATGGAGTAGTGCAGCCCCCAAGAAAATGAAGGTGAATCTGAAAACAATGGCCCCAAGTACGCCCCAAAACAAGATCTTTTTATGGTACTTATCAATCACCCCAAAGGAGTTGAAGATCAAGATCATCACAAAGATATTGTCCACCGACAGGGCATACTCCATGATGTAACCAGCCAAGAACTCTTGGCTGAGGGTGTTGCGGTACATCTGGAGGTTTTCGTGCCAGTTACCAATCTCGAAAGTTTCTTGGCTGTGCATCGCCAGCCGGATCTGCTCTAGGTGTTGTGGCCCAACAATGCCATGGATCAGGTGACCATAGCTGCGGAGGAACAAGGAGAATAGCATGGCTATCATGACCCAAACTGCACTCCAGCCGGCGGCTTCCTTAAAGCTGACAGCATGGCTCTTTTTGCTGAAAATGCCCAAATCAAGTGCCAACATGGCCCCGACGAAGCACAAGAACAGCGAGAAGAATACTAATTCGTTGGTCAACATCTGGTTGTGTTTGGTTGCATAGCAGCCCTTGAATCACTAGGTTAGCTATTTGCCTTGCACTGACAAAAATAGGCGAATGACCTTACGAACCAAATTTTGTCGCTATTCGTATTGCAGATAGTGGCGCCATTTGTCCATTAGGCCTTGCATATCTGCCGGGATTGGACTTTCAAAAAACATGTATTCTTCGGTCGTCGGGTGGATAAAACCGAGTGATTTGGCATGTAAGGCCTGGCGCGGGCAGATGCTGAAGCAGTTGTCTACAAAGGCCTTGAAGCGTGCAAAGGCATTTCCTTTTAGGATCCTGTCACCACCGTAAGTGGCATCATTAAACAATGGGTGCCCTAAATGCCGCATGTGCGCCCTAATCTGATGGGTTCGGCCAGTTTCTAGTTGGCATTCAATGAGGCTAACATAGCGCATATCCTCAATCACCTTGTAGTGGGTGATAGCGTGTTTGCCTTGGTCACCTTCTGGGAATACAGTCGTGATGCGCCTGTCCTTGGGGTGGCGGCCCAAGTGGATGTTGATTGTGCCCTCGGCCTCAGCAGGGACAGACCAGACCATGGCAATATACTTGCGCTCGATCGTATGATAGAAGAACTGCTTGGCCAGATGGGTCATCGCCTTTTCTGTTTTGGCGATCACAAGCAGGCCACTTGTGTCTTTGTCAATACGGTGGACAAGGCCAGGCCTAGCCACACCATTGATCCCAGTCGGCAGATTGTTGAAGTGATATACTAGAGCGTTGATTAGGGTGCCTTCCCAATTGCTGTGGGCAGGATGGACCACCATGCCAGCAGGTTTATCGATCACCAACACCGTATCATCTTCATAAATGATGTTAAGTGGGATGTTTTCGGGCAGGATGTCCGTTTCGCGACGAGGCTCTGGCAGGGCTATCGTCATGACATCACCGGGCTTGACCTTGTAACTAGCCTTGGCCTGCTGCTCGTTCACCTTGATGAAACCATTATCAATAGCCGTCTGGACCTTGTTACGGGTGGCGTTTGACATGTGCGCCATCATGAACTTGTCCAAGCGCATCGGTCCCTGTTTGGGGTCCGCTACTAGCTGGTGATGGACATAAAGGCTTTCACCTTCGTCCTCAGGCTCTTCTTCATAATCCTCAGCTCCTTCCGCATCTGACTGACGAAGGGCGGTTGCTTGATTCTGTTGGGCAGCCTGCTCGGCCTGTTGCCGTTGGAGTGCAGCATAACCATGGTTGGCGAATCCTTCTTCGGGGAAGACACGCTCGTCTGTGCTGCCTGTGCTGTCTTGGTTGGTTTTGGATGGCATCATCATTACTTGATCAACGAAACATATACCAGTTTCTTGGTCTCAAAAAAGGTTTCGTTAAACATCGTATAGAGCTCCTCGACGACAGCTTTGCGGTTGGCCACATGTAGCTCTTCGCGTAGGTCGCCACCCTTGAGCGTGATAAGGCCGTTCTTGCGTGTGTGGTTGTAATTGGTATTGATCACTGGTTTGGCCCACTCAATAAGCTCATGTAACGGAGCGACCGCACGGCTTAACACAAAATCATAATAGTCATCCACCTGTTCGATCCGACAATGAGCCGTGGTCACATTCTTGAGACCGAGGGCTTCAACGACAGCATCTACAACCTTAATCTTCTTGCCTATGCTGTCAATCAGGTGAAAGTGCGTATCCGGAAACATGATCGCGAGCGGGATGCCTGGGAAACCACCTCCAGTGCCTAAGTCAAGGATCTCTGCCCCAGGCTTAAAGCTGATAAACTTAGCAATGGAGAGGGAGTGCAGCACATGGTGGACCTCAAACATTTCCATGTCCTTGCGGCTGATGACGTTTATTTTGGAGTTCCAGTCGGCATAGAGCGCTGGTAGCTGATCAAACTGGGCTTTTTGTGTGGCCGAAAGGTGATTGAAATAGGTATTAATGAGGTCCATATTAGGCTTTAAGCTCACTTGTCCTGACGAAAGTTAGGTTCGGTCCTGACCCAATGAGGGGCGTTCAACCCACAAAGGAACGCATTTTAGGCCAATGTTCTGCGATTTTGATCTGGGGGCGCCTGATGTGTCTTGGCGCTTGAGTGCACTACCGCGGCCATTAGTGATGAGCCAATTTTGTCAAGCATCTGTTTGATGGATACTTTTTGGTAGTGCCAAGTCTAACAGATATTTGGGCTTGTAGATTGTCTGCCCAGTTTTGAATCTTGGCATTCGTTGCAAAATTTGGTTTAGTCGCCCCACATTTAAACAAACATATCTGGTTTTATGTTAAATTAACACCAAAATTGAGATTAGACCAGTCCTGATGGTCCTCTTTGCTGCTATAAAGACCCCGATAGAGTCCCAAAGACCTCTATTCCTTCCCCTGCATAATTATGTACGGACTAGTCAACAAAGCCATACAGGACTTAATCACAACCCGCTTTGGCCAAGACGTTTGGGCCGAAGTAGCCCTACGCTCTTATTTTGAAGGTCAAAACATCGTCGGTCTCCAGTCCTACCCTGACAACCTGAGTTATGATTTCGTGAAGCACGCCGCCGAGATCACTTCGGTGCCTGCGGACGAGATTCTATTTGCCGTTGGCGAGTACTGGATCATGTTCACGGCAGAAGAGGGTTACGGTAATATCCTGACGCTTGCTGGGGATACCTTTCCAGATTTCCTCAAGAATTTGGACATGTTGCACCGCAGGATAAGCAACATAATGCCCATGTTGCAGGCACCTATTTTCGACACCCAAAATGAAACCGAAAATTCAATAGAGCTTCTATATCGATCACATCGGAAAGGTCTAAGCCCGATGCTGAAAGGTATTATTGTGGGGCTGGGTAATCGGTTTGAAAAGAAGTGCCTCATCACGACCGTAAAAGAAAAGCAGGAAGAAGGAGAACCTTATATCTACAAGATCGAATGGAGATAGAGGTCAAAAGCAAGTTAGATTCAGAAGATTCGATTCCAGATAATGCGTTCTGGGGGTTGGCTGGTTTGCGCGAGCACCTTAGCCATGCTCTATCGATTGCACAGCTGGATGCAGCCCTAGTGATTAGCTATAATGCACAAAACCTAGACATTGTTGCTAGTCTTGGTCTGGATCATACAATTTTGCCTCAGCATGACCTAAGGACATTGTTTTTGGGAAATGAGCCTAATACAGAGCCCACAAAGGTCAAGAAGGTTTCAACTGACTTTAAGCAGCTAAACAAGGATGGTAAAGGCGATCGAAGTTTGGTGGCGATAATTGATCATGACCAGCAAATAGATGGTCGCTGGATTGGCCTTCGTCTTTTAGGCCTTACAAACCAGCAGCTAGACCAGAGCCAGAGCAGACAACTTAAGCTCCTGATCGGCACAATTGGCCTTCAGTTAAGGCACGTGCCTGACAGTATTTCGGCGCCGCAAATCGGAATTCTTGATCTAAAGATTATCGATGCTATAAGTGGCTATTACCTAATAATTAACGAACAAGAGGAATTATTTTTCTTTGGATCAAGCTTCAAAAAAAGTATTCCAAACCTAAAGTCTAAAATATTATTCCCTACCCTTTTTAAATGGGAGGGTAAAGTGACCACAAAACAATTATTTGCTGTAGCTTATCCGAAAAATGAGTTGTTTTTCCTTCAGGTCCAGAGCCTAAACCAACGTTATCAATGTAATGTAAAGTTGATTGATCAAAATCACTTGCTGATTCTAGCAAACCCTGTGATCAACTCTGTTTATCCAATTTCGGTTTATAAAGTAGGGCTGATTGACTTTGCCAGCCACGACTACATATCTGAGTATTTGTTTTTGCAAGAAACCATTCGATCTGCATCAAAAGAAACTGAGGGCCTAACAAAAGAAATTATTGAGAAAAACATCCAACTCCAACAAGCTAAGGATCAACTTTTACACATCAACAAGATCCTTGAGATCAAGGTGGAGGAAAAGTCAAAACATATCAATAACCTGACTTATTACCCCGAACATAATCCTAACCCTGTATTAGAAGTCGATATTAAGCACAATATCATTACGTATGTTAACCCTGTTGCTAAAAAACTATTTCAGTTAGAAGCCAACAATACCGTTTCGACTTGGTTATCTGCGATTGGCTTGTCTTTGGCAGAGCTAAATCTACGCAAGCGCATCAATATTTCATTCGAGTTCCTGGATAGATATTTTGAAGGCAAGTTATTTTATATTCCATCCAGTAATTTCGTGCGGTTTTACCTGACCGACCAGACAGTTCAGCGCCACAAAGAGCAACAAATAGCCATCCAGAACAAAAGGGTGATGGAGCAACAGCAAATTTTGATGTCGTTCAAGAGTTTGGAACCAACAATGGGTTTTAATACAAAAATTGAGCAAATCATTAAAGTTGTTTCTGGCTACTTGTCTTCCACCAATTGCACTTATTGGGCCATTGATCCCGGTCAGCCAACTACAATGAATTTACTGATGCAAAATGATAAGTCTGTTGGTTTGTTAAAGCTAAGCGGTGACAGCCAGGATGCCAATCAGTTTCCGAGTTATTTTAGGCAAATATATCATTCAAACAATGTGATATCCTCTGGTATAGGGTCTGAGATATTTATCGAACACTATCCTAATCAGCATGAATTTAACAGGCCAGTAACGCGTCGTTTTGATATTCCTGTTCGACGATTTATGTCACTGATAGGTGTCCTAGTCCTGGAGTTTGAACATTTAGACGAAGAGGTGACACCAGACTTGCTTACCTTTCTCGACAAGCTAGCCGATCCAATCGCCTTAGCTTACCAGACTGATCAATTATATAATAGCAACATCAAGCTCGCCCAAAAGACACAATCATTAGAAACTGCGATGCAAGCCCTTGTTTCAGCTCAGGACGAGCTCATCAGGCAGGAAAGATTAGTGACCCTTGGTCAGCTAATTGCGGGGATGGCGCACGAAATCAACACACCACTTGGCGCCATTAAGGCATCTGTGGAGCTCATCATAGGTGGGCTAGAGGATGGATTGTTAGGTTATGTCCTACATCTTTCGCCACAAGACTGTCAGTTGGCGATTAAACTATATCTTGATAATTCGACCACATTTGGTCATCTAAGTCCAGCTGATGAGCGACAGCTAGTGAACCAACTAGAGCAGAAAATTACAGTCGGTTTCCCAAATTTGCTTCATGCTAGGCTATATGCCCGGCGTATCGTTGAGATAGGCTACTCAGAGCTGACAGAAGATATTGCCGTTGTCTTGACCAACAAAGATGCAAGATCAATCTTAGACTTTTCGGCCTCCTTTGCACGGCTCTCACGTGCTGCACAGACCATTAATCTTGCCGTCGATAAGTCAACCAAAGTGGTACGGGCCCTCAATAACTATGCTCACGGAAATACCGAAAACACGATCAGGTCTTTCAGCCTCTATGACAACATCGAAAACGTATTGACAATTCTTTGGAATCGGATCAAGGCTGACTCCTTGGTCAAAAATGCAATTGATCAGTCGGTCATGATAGTTGGCAATCAGGAAGAACTATCACAGGTCTGGACCAATTTGATCAACAACGCTGTCCAAGCCTCGAGGGGGAAATGTTCTGTCTATATCACGCACCAGCTGCAGGGGCAAGATCATGTCATTAGCTTTACCAACGACGGACCGCAGATACCACCTGAGGTTTTGCCCAAAATTTTTGATGCCTTTTTTACCACCAAGCGTGTTGGCGAAGGTACTGGTATTGGCCTTAATATCTGCAAACAGATCATTGAGCGACATAAAGGCACCATCACCTGCCAGAGCACCACAGACAGTACAGTTTTTACGATAAACCTCCCACACTTGGTTGCTGATGTTGCTAATGCCGATCCAGAGTAGTGGTTATGTATCACCTAAAGATGTTACATTCGGATTTGATATTTTTGCGCTAAGGCGGTTTGTAAACTTAGGGGTTGTTGCTTTATATTACTTACCTTTTGTATTTTGCACATGTTCTCACCACTAGACGAGTTTTGCTGGCTAGTAGGCAGAGCGCAAACAACCAATGACAAATAAGAAGGTAGCCATATTATTGGTAGATGACGAGGTGATAATCTTGGTGGCACTCAAGTATCAGCTAGAGGCCTTTCTTTCTGACGATATACGGGTGGAAATTGCTGCTTCAGCTACCGAGTTGCATGACGTCTTGGCTGAGTTCCAGAAGGAGGAGTATAGCCTTGCAGCCCTAATTACGGATTTTACGATGCCTGATATTTCCGGAGCTGATGTTTTGGAGCTGGTGCATGCAACCTATCCTGCTGCCTCTAAGGCATTACTTACAGGCCAATGTGACCGGGAAATCTTATCTAGACTGGCCAGTGAGTATCAGCTAAAAGAGGTCTTTGATAAACCATGGAACTCTAATGCCGTTAAGCAGTTTGTGCATGATGCTGTTGCGGCAGTGGCCTAATTTGGACTCGGCGATCTAAGCCATCATTACATTGGTTGCATGCAGGCGCATGTTAAACTGGCCTTAGGACTGGACTATAATACCAACTGCCTTTCACGACAGTCGACTGGTTTATTTTGCCCGTGGATTTTTGTAGGTCGGCTTGCCCTTGACCAGACCATTCTTATCGTACTGGATGTCAGAACCACCTAAGGACATCCCTGTTGCAGGCTTGATGGTATTGGTGCTGGTGTTGTAGACCACCGTGCTGGAGTTCTTGGGGCACGGTACCACCTCACGCGTGCAGCCAAATAACAATGCAATCAGGACGGTCAGCAGGACGGGCAATAAGGCCCAAGCTCTCAGGACAGCGCAGCGGTAGATGTTGGATGCAGACATAATCAAAAGATGGGTGTTTACTTGGCCTTTTCCCTAACTGTAAATATCAGGATTTGGACACTAGGTTGGGTGTATCAAGATCAAAAAAAGAGCTGGTCTTAGCTGGCTATGTACTATAGTAATTTGTTGTTTATAATTGACGATGGCGGACCATCTTGTGAGGTAAGTTAGTGAAGTCCGAAATAAGATATTGCGACACAATTGCCTGTTTTCTTACATCAGTACCATTATGGTGCTGATTTGGCAGTTGTTTGTCAGACCATAAACATCCGCCAAACGGCACATAACACAAGCAAGACCATACTGATTGGTAGCAGGACCTGCCAACATAGATACATCAATTGGTCAAGACGTAACCGCGGGAACGTCCATCGGACCCAAATATGGCTTAGCCCCCACAAAAGGACCTTTATCATCAGCCAAAACACCCCCCAAGCATTAGCTGTCCACGTCCCAGGCAGTCCCGTCGTATAATCCGCCAATGCTAATGGGCCTATGTTTGGTAGTGGGGTACCCCATCCTCCTAAGAAGAGCACAGCCCCAAGCGCTGCAAATAGTAGCTGCATGGTGTATTCGCTCAGGAAAAACACCGCCCATTTGAACCCGCTATACTCTGTATGGAAGCCTCCAACCAATTCAGATTCTCCCTCCGGGAGGTCAAAAGGTGCCCGGTTGCATTCGGCTAGTGTTGCGATGTAATAGATGACAAACCCTACGAAAAGCAAAGGCATCCGGAAGATGTTCCAGGTCAGAATGCCGCCTACTTGATCTGTGCTGATTCCTAATGCCTTAATCCCGAATAGGTAGTTGCCCTGCCAAACTTGCTGATGGGTATGGGCCCACCAATTGGCCAAATGTGTTTGCTGATAGGTGATGGCCTGGAGGTCTAACGTCTGGCATAATACAACCACACAAAGCACCGTTATCCCGACCGGGATCTCATAGCTGATGATCTGGGCAAGCCCACGCATAGCACCATACACAGGGTACTTGCTATTGCTGCCCCAGCCAGCCATCAGGATGCCAAATACGTCTAACGAAACGAGGCCCAGTAGCAAGAATACGGCACTATACACACCGCTAGCCGGAACCACATCGGGCGTCAGTGGTATAAACACATACCCCACGAAGCTAACGGCAAAAATCAGTAGGGGGGCGATGCCAAATAGCAATCGGTCTGATCCTGTGATGGTTATGGCCTCTTTTTGTAGGAGTTTGAGCAGGTCAGCAAACGCCTGGAGCATGCCCCACTTGCCAACGACATTCGGGCCCATACGATCCTGCATAAAGGCTGCACCCTTGCGTTCGCCGTAAAACAGGACGATGACCCAAAGTAAGTTTGCCACCAATAAAACAGGGAACCACATCATGCAGGGGCAAATATCCGACTAGTTACGCACAATCTGACCTTGTCGGCAGCCCAAACGCTCCATATCTATTCTTTTGAGGCGTTCCTGATGGCTAACCCACCGATGTCTCAGGATCTATATTGCCTTACCTGCAATGCGATCAGGAACTGCTGGTTTGCTTACTTGGGTCCCTTCGGCCAGATGGGTGACCTGAAGCACGGCCGAAGGATTACCTTTCTGGAGCTTGAACTGGAAGGTAGTGCCTTTGCCGACACGGCTAGCGACAGATATACGGCTATCATGCGCCTCGATGATCTGCTTGACGATGGCCAGGCCAAGCCCAGAGCCACCCTTCTCGCGCGAACGGCTTTGCTCGACCCGATAAAACCGATCAAAAATGCGTTTGAGGTGTTCGCCCGCTATGCCTGGTCCATTATCACTCACCACGATGATGATATGGTCTTTTTCTGTACGGAGTGAAACCAGGACCTCTCCCTTATCGTTGCCATACTTGATAGCGTTCTCTAACAGGTTGATCAGGACTTGGCCAATGCGGTTCCTGTCGGCATAGACCCAGAGGTTTTTCTCGGTCTTTTTGTCCCACCTGATCTTGGCATCGCGCTTTTCGGCCTTGCGCTCAAGCATATCAAAGATGTCAGAGATCTGGCTATAAAGGTCATAATGGCTTGGGTGCATCTGGATGACCCCATTCTCCATTTGGGATAGCTCAATCAGCTCATTGACCAACTCGTTGAGGCCATCGAGGCTTTTGGCGGCCTTCTTCAGGAACTTGAGGCTTATTTCGGGGTCATCAATGGCGCCATCTAGGAGAGTATAGATAAACCCCTGGGCCGAGAAGATTGGTGTCTTGAGCTCGTGCGAGATGTCTGCCAAAAACTCCCTTCTATAGGTCTCGACTTCCTTAAGCTGGTCGATTTCGCGTTCCTTTTTGCTGGCATAGCTGTATAGCTCCTTATTCAGCTTCTTGAGCGGGCCACCCGAAAGGTTCTTGAGCGATTTGCGGACTTGTTTGTAGTCTTTTTTCTTGAGTCGCTCTAGCAGGACATAGAGCTTATTGATTTCCGAAAAGACCAAAAACTCAAGGCAGAAGTAAACTGCTGCTGCTGTGCCCAGAAAGGACGTGACGCTAACACCGAGCAAAGTTTCGCCATCTGTACCTAGGTAAAAGTACAGGATCATAGTTGCAACGACTGATACGCTGAGTGCAACAACAAGGGCTATGAAACGGGCGTTGAACAGCAAACGTTTGGACTGGTTATACTTGCTGAGGTAAAGATATTGTTTTTTGCCCATTATGCCATCGTTATCCAGGTTGGTCCTATTGTGTTTGCAGGGCTACTAAAAGCCATAGTGTTACCAATAAGGTACCTGTCAGGCACCTCATGTTGGTTGTGATTTACTGTTAATGCTTTGTATGGTTACGCTTTGGTTCGCATTATAATTAGACCAAGAGCCACCACTAGACGCCTACTTAGAGTGGGTTTTTGCCCACATCTTCAAACTTGTAGCCTACTCCCTTTACAGTGCTGATGTAGTTTTCGCCAATTTTCTCCCGGACCTTCCGTACATGGACATCGACGGTGCGTGCCAAGACATAGACATCGGCGCCCCAGATATTCTGGAGCAGTTCATCACGGTTAAAAACCTTGTTAGGCGAAGAAGCCAAGAAGCTCAGCAGTTCAAACTCTTTCTTGGGCAGGACCATTTCTTGGCCATTGATCGTGATGGTATAGCTGGCACGGTCGATCGTCAGGTCTTTGAAAACCAAACGATTGTTGTCCTTAGCGCCAGCTCCTTGGCGTCTAAAAAAAGCCGATATGCGGCTCAGCAAAGCCCTTGGTTTGATGGGTTTGTTGATGTAGTCGCTGGCGCCGGCATCAAAGCTCGCCACCTCCGAATACTCTTCGCTCCGTGCCGTCAGGAAGATGATAAATGTCTCCTTGAACTGCGGCATCTCTCTGAGCTGGCGGCAGGCCTCGACCCCATCCATCACAGGCATCATGATGTCCATCAGGACTAGGTGTGGCTTGAACAATTTGGCCACCTCCACTGCCCGTTTGCCGTTTTCGGCGGTCTGGACTTCATAACCTTCTTTTACCAAGTTGTATTGCAACAGCTCTACAATATCTGGTTCGTCGTCAACTACCAGGACTCGATTTACTGTTTTGCTTGACATAAAGGAAAACGTTTGATAACGCTGTGTTGGCTAGATAGTGGAGTTGGCTGATAACCGATTACTGATGATTATTTGGCCCCCAATAACTCTTCTAGCTTGGCTTCAAGCGCGGCACCACGTAGGCTCTTGGCCACAATGACACCATCTTTGCCAATCAAGAAGGCTTGGGGTATGCTACTAACTTTGTACAAGGCGGCTGCACTACTTGTCCAGCCATTAAGGTCACTGACATGGTAGGGCCAGCTCAGATTGTCCTTACTGATGGCACCAACCCATTTTTCTTTGCTTTGGTCTAGGGATACGCTGTAGATCGTGAAGCCTTTGTCTTTATATGCATTATATGCCTTCACGACGTTGGGGTTCTCCTGGCGGCAAGGTCCGCACCAGCTGGCCCAAAAGTCTATCAGGACCACTTTACCCTTCAGGCTAGATAGTTTGTAGGTTTTACCTTCTGGGTCCATGAGGTTGATGTCTGGTGCTTGGTCGCCAATCTCGGGGCTCAGCATGGACAGATAACGTGTGGCATTGACACTGTTAGGGTAGTGGCGCTTGAGCTCCTTGGTTACAAAGGCCGACACATCAGTACCGTTAGCCATCGTGACACCACTGTTGCGGAAAATATCGATCAAACCAGAGTAAATAAGCTCCTTGCCTGGCAATGGGTTGCTTTTATTGGGCTCACCTCCTACAGCAAGTAGAAAATTGATTTGGTCGCGATAGCTATCAAGGTTTTGCTCCATATACCGCTGCAAAAAGTAATTCAGCTTCTGGATCAGCATATCCCCACGGGTCAGCTCCGGGTCAGATAACATCTCCTTGGTAAGGAACTGATCGCGGGTGGCCAACGGTGTATTGTAAAGAATCAGACTGACCTTGCTGATGAAAGTACCCTTTGTAGCAGTGCTGGTCCGGAGATAAAAGGCCTGTTCGATCCGCTCGAGGCTGTCGTATTCGGCTCTTAGTAAATCGGAATCCGCTTTTACACGCTCAGCATTGGTGCCTTGGCCAGCCATCAGGGATTGCATCTTGTTCTCGATGACCGACTTTTTGGCTCTTAAATCGCTTTTGACTTCCCAGTAGGCCTTATAGGCAGTGTTTTCGGGGCTGTTGGTATAAACTACTGTGCTGGGGTTATTGGCCTCCCAGGTAGCAGTAACACCATCTTCGGTACCGAGGATTACGTTAAGTCCTTTTTTGCCCGGGATCTCTATTTGGTAAATGCCACGTGGCCATCCTTTGCGGTTGCTAAAGGTGAAAGTACCAGTTGGCTCTGTGGTTTTGACCTTCGCACTATCGATCAAGGTGGTCATGCCGCCAAACAAGCTAAATAGGCGCACTTGCTTTAGTGGTCCTGCATTGCTTATGATCCCTGTGAAGCTGGCCGCCGAGCTGGCCTGAGCCATAACAAAGGTTAGGCAGGTCAGAAGAGTAACGGACAGGTAATATTTTGTGGTTGTTAGGTTCATGTTGCTGACTTGTTACCCAAGTCGGCGCCCGATTACTTAAAGGCACCGCAAAGGTTGTAGTATTGTGGCCAAGGCACTACTGACCAAGGTTGAACAAATAGTTAAATATAGGCGCATGCGTGCTAACCTATACGTAACATGAGCAAAAATAGGGCAATAATTCGGCCTATTGGCTTAACATACCGAACCTTTGGGGCTCTCTGGCCCCCAACAAACCACAAATGCGCCATTCGAAGCCTGCAAATTGGCCTTCAACTTAGGCCTTCGAGACGCCTACTTGCCTTTTCGAGCAGAGCCAATCAGGCTTAGTGGCTGACCAGCAAGGCAATACCATAAGCAGCACCCGCTGCCAACCCACCGATCATCATCGTCTGGAGGCCTGACTTGAGCGGTGGCTGCCCTGTGAGTTTGGCCTTGGCCGTCCCCAAAACCAGCAGTGCCACTAGCGTGACTAGACAAGACACTTGTAGGGCCCTATCCACCGATACAAAAAACCAATAGGGTAGTAGTGGGATCATACCGCCAGCAGCATAAGCCAGCCCAATATTAAAGGCCGACTTCCAGGCACGGCTGGGGTTAGGCTTTTCGAGGCCTAGCTCAAACTTCATCATGAAGGCTAGCCAGGCTTCGTTGTTGCGCATAAGCCCCTCGACCATGGGTCTAGTTTCTTCGCGCGTCAGGCCATAGTCAGCCATTAGGTCATAGATTTCTTCAGCCTCGCGGTCTGGTACTACCAAGACTTCTTGGTGCTCGCGCCTTAACTCGTTATGGTAGTGGTCTGCTTCGCTACGAGCTGCTAGGTAGCCTCCTAGTGCCATCGCGATGCTACCCGCCGCAATCTCAGCCAAACCCGCCGTAACCACGATGTTACTTTGAGCCAAGGCTCCACTCAGCCCAGCAGCCAAGGCAAACGGCACGGTTAAGCCATCGCTCAGCCCTATCACCACATCACGGAGTAGGTCTGGGGTGCTGTTGTGCTCTTCGGCGTGGTGGTGATGTTCGGACATGACGGTTTAACGGCTTGGCAGGAATTGTTGGCCCAAGTTAGTAGGATATTTCGCTAGAATGGGCCAATTGTGCGACTAAGGGTAGTAGGTTTTCTCTGCCTTTAGAGTATTGAATGCAATGGTTTGATTGGTAACCCTTATCAACCAAACTCGTTATCAAGCTTACAATCTGCCAAAGGCAAGCATCCTGGCAAGTTTTACAAAATAAACCAATCCTTTGCCGATTCCTCACCCTCGTAACCCCATTTGTTGCCATAATTTCAATGTGCGACAGATGGACTGGGGCTATGTCTAAAAATTACCCCTGTCGGACGACTAGGGTTGCTTTGGAGCCACTTGTTTCTATATATTTGGTTGTGTTCTGAGGTGATGTCCACCTGTGGCAAGTTCTGCCAATATGAACCTGACATGCCAACCAAAATTGGCCTCCAGAGCTGTTTTGAAGGCTATTTGCATATCAACATTTTGCAGTGCGTAGTTTTTAAAAGCATTACCTATCAATCTAGATGACTCTATCCCTTACGCCCCGTATCTTTTTCAGGCTCGCAATTGCTGTCGTGTGCTGGATGGTTGTAACAACGGCAGTATTTGCCGAAGCCCTCAATCCGTTCAAGCCCTTTCAGCCAAATCCTGAGCTCAAAAAGCAGCTTGATGCTGGGGCAGAACGCTATCAGCTGTCCCAAATCAGTCCTGCTGCTTATCAGGCTTTGTATAAGGGGTTGGCCTCGCATGTAGTGATTAACCTGCCAACCACAAACGGATCTATCACCTTACTGCTTGACCAAACGCAAGATATGATGGCGGCAAAGGGGTTTGAGGTTACAGAGCGTAGTGGGAAGTCCACAAAGCCTGTGGCCTATCAATATGGGCGCTATTATCAGGGGACAATTGATGGTGATGCTGGTAGCAACGTGGCCATCAGTTTTTTCGAAAATGGCCAAGTGATAGGGGTTGCTTACAGCCCTGCCAAAGGTGGCAACCTAGTCATTGGTCGTTTGGAACAACGGGATAAACCTTTTCTAGATCGCCCCTTGGTTGTTTTTGATGACCAGGATCTAAAGGCAAAAAATAGCTTTGTCTGCGGCCAGCTAGACGATGAGGATCGCAAACCGAAGAAAAATCTGCTTCCGCAATATGGCCAGCAGGCCAAAAGTGTGAATGCCACTTGCAAGTCCATCAAGTTTTATCTCGAAGGAGGCTACACCCTTTATCAGGCAATGGGTAACAGTGTGGTAGCTTCTACCAACCACTTGACAGGTATCTTCAACGTGGTCAATAACCTGTACAACGTCGCGCGGATTCATATATCTATTAACAGAATCCAGATTAATTCGGCCCCAGATAACATCCCTACGGCCACATCCAGAGATGTATTGTTTGCCTTTAGGGACAATTTGGTTGGGGGCTTCCCTGAGGATCTAGCCCACTATTTTACTGCCGATTTGGGCCTAGGTGGTGTTGCTTACCTTGGTGTTCTGTGCGAACCACAAGTTGAGTTCCGCACTGGTATGAGCGATGTTAATTCGGACTTCCAAACCTTGCCACTTTATAGCTGGTCAGCCAACGTAACGGCACATGAGATGGGTCATAACATTGGGTCTCCACATACCCAATGGTGTGGATGGGACAAAGGAAATGGTGTGATTGGCAACATCGATAGCTGCTATGCTACTGAGCCAGAGGCATCATCGACAGCTTGTTATACAGGTCCTGTTGTCGGTCGTGTAGGCACCATCATGAGTTACTGCCACCTATCGGGTAGTGTTGATCTTGCAAATGGATTTGGACCCTTACCTGCAGCCCTACTTCGCAGTTCGTTCGACAATGCAACTTGTTTAACTGGCTTAGCAGCACCCGCTATCACCATCACGGCTGCAGCCAATCAATGCCCTGGCGAAAACGTAAACCTCACGGTGACGAGTGTGCCTGGGGCTACTTACATCTGGCGAGGGCCAAATGGCTTTACAGCATTGGGCAATCCCGCCCTACTTGCCAATTTTGATGATAGCAAGTCCGGGGTTTATTCGGTGGAGGTACAGGTAAATGGGTGTAGTTACAGCCCCTTCCCGGTTTCGATCAAAAGTAAATGCATCAATTTCGCATCACCTAAGTTACTTGGTGCTGTTTGTAACGGAGACAACCTGCCGGTCAATTTTACCATCGGGACACCTACTACCCCAACAACTGTGGCTGTTTTGCAGCTCGGCAATGGTACTGGTAGTTTTGGGGTACCTACTATACTTGGTACTTATACCAACCAAGCAGTCGTCAATACCTCAGTGCCAATCACCGGCTTTGCAGAGGGGATGTATCGCTTACGTGTGGCCCTGACACACAAAGGTGTAACCACATTTGAGTATTTACCGCTTGGTATCGGGGTCATTAATAAAACGGCTGCGCCAACATCACCAATACTTCTTTCTACCTGTCCGAACAAATCGGTAACCCTAACAGCACCAAGCAATGGCTTTGCCAATCAGTGGATATCTAGTGGTGGATCAGTTGTTGGTAGTGGCACAACATATGTGACCCCAAATCTGACAAACAACACGACCTATACCTTAAGGCAAACAGAAACCCTTAATGCTAATGTGGGTGCTGCAAATCCAGTGAATGGGTCTAACCGTGTGCAGGCTGAGGTACTTTATAATTTCCTTCGAGTTTATCGGCCAATCATTTTGAATGGATTTAGGGTAGATGCTGATGCCTCAGGGTCGGTTACTATTGTGGTTCAGGATTCGGTAACAGGGGCAATTGTTGCAACTGCTACTCGTGCTGTTGGTCCTGGTATTAATAACATTTCAGGCCTCAACCTAAATATTCCTGCTGGAGTTTATCGCCTTAAAGGAACGGGAACAACTGTCGGACTTTTCAGAACTACTTCGGCTCCAGGCTTTCCTTTCAGAATTGCGGGCGTTTGCGAAATACCGGGTTCAAATAATAGCGCAGGCTTCAATACGGATTTTTATTATTGGTTTTACAACTTATCGGTTTCCTACAGCCGTTGCCAAAGTTCTGCTGCCAATTATGTGGTTAACGTGAGTCCACTTGCGCAGCCTACCATTACTGCAGTCGGTGCCACCACCTTCTGCCAAGGCAGCTCGGTGACCCTCGAAGCTCCAACAGGTGCAGGCTTTACCTACCTCTGGAGCAACAATGCTACCACTCGCACCATTAACGTGACTACTGGAGGCAGCTTTACTGTCCGTACGATTGCGGGGACTTGTACAAGTGCTATCAGTGCAGCCACGGTAGTTACTGTCAATCCGGCACCGACCTTGCCGACCATCACAGCAGTCGGTGCTACCACCTTCTGCCAAGGCGGATCGGTCACCCTCGAAGCCCCAACTGGTACTGGCCGAACTTACCTCTGGAGTAATAATGCTACCACTCGCACGATTAACGTCACAACGGGAGGCAGCTACACGGTCCGCACGATTGTGGGAACCTGTACTAGTTTAGTAAGCGCGGCTACTGTTGTTACGGTTAACCCAGTTCCGACATTGCCGACCATCACTGCAGTCGGTGCCACCACCTTCTGCCAAGGCAGCTCGGTGACCCTCGAAGCTCCAACAGGTGCAGGCTTTACCTACCTCTGGAGTAACAATGCCACCACCCGCACCATTAATGTGACTACTGGCGGAAGCTACACGGTCCGTACGATTGCGGGAACCTGTACTAGTTTAGTAAGCGCGGCTACTGTTGTTACGGTGAACCCAGTTCCAACCTTGCCAACCATTACAGCTGTCGGTGCTACCACCTTCTGCCAAGGTGGCTCGGTTACCCTCGAAGCCCCAACTGGCACTGGCCTGACCTATTTATGGAGTAACAATGCGACTACTCGCACCATTGATGTGACCACAGGGGGCAGCTATACCGTACAGACGATTGCAGGAACTTGCACCAGTTTGGTAAGCGCGGCTACTATTGTTACAGTGAATCCAGTACCAACCTTGCCTACCATCACGGCTGTTGGAGCCGCCACCTTCTGCCAAGGCGGATCTGTTACCCTTGAAGCCCCAACTGGCGCTGGCTTAACCTACCTCTGGAGTAACAATGCCACCACTCGCACCATCGATGTAACCACTGGAGGCAGCTATACTGTCCAATCGATTGCGGGGACTTGTACAAGTTTAGTAAGCGCGGCTACTATTGTTACCGTCAACCCTGCGCCGACTTTGCCAACCATCACAGCTGTTGGAGCCACCACATTCTGCCAAGGCGGCACCGTCACACTCGAAGCCCCAACAGGCACTGGCTTAACCTACCTCTGGAGTAACAATGCCACCACTCGCACCATCAACGTGACCACGGGAGGAAGCTACTCCGTCCAGACCATTGCGGGGACTTGTACTAGTTCAGTAAGCGCGGCTACTATTGTTACGGTCAATCCTGTTCCAACCTTGCCAACCATCACAGCAGTTGGAATAACTACTTTCTGCCAAGGTGGGTCGGTTACCCTCGAGGCCCCAACAGGTACTGGCTTGACCTACCTCTGGAGCAACAATGCTTCGACCCGTACCATTGATGTAACCACGGGAGGTAGCTATACTGTTCAAACCATTGTAGGGACCTGCACTAGTTCCGTAAGCGCGGCTACTATTGTTACCGTCAACCCTGCGCCTACCTTGCCAACCATCACGGCTGTTGGAGCCACCACCTTCTGCCAAGGCGGATCAGTCACGCTCGAAGCTCCAACCGGCACTGGGTTAACCTACCTCTGGAGCAACAATGCCACCACCCGGACGATTGATGTGACTACTGGAGGCAGCTATACCGTCCAGACGATTGCGGGGACTTGCACCAGTTCCGTAAGCGCGGCTACTGTTGTTACGGTCAACCCAGTGCCAACCTTGCCTACAATAACTGCAGTTGGAGCAACAACCTTCTGCCAAGGAGGATCTGTTACCCTAGAAGCTCCAACTGGCGCTGGCTTAACCTACCTCTGGAGCAACAATGCCACCACTCGCACCATTGATGTAACCACGGGAGGTACCTACACAGTCCAAACGATTGCAGGTAACTGTACAAGTTTAGTAAGCGCGGCTACTGTTGTTACGGTCAACCCAGTGCCAACCTTGCCTACAATAACTGCAGTTGGAGCAACAACCTTCTGCCAAGGAGGATCCGTTACCCTTGAAGCCCCAACAGGTACTGGCTTGACCTACCTGTGGAGTAACAATGCGACTACTCGCACCATTGATGTGACTACTGGAGGTACCTATACAGTTCAGACCATTGCGGGGACTTGCACCAGTTCCGTAAGCGCGGCTACTATTGTTACGGTGAATTCTGCGCCTACCGCACCTACCATCACCGCTACAGGAGCCACTACCTTCTGCCAAGGTGGCTCCGTTACCCTCGAAGCCCCAACAGGAACTGGCCTTACCTACCTATGGAGCAACAATGCCACCACTCGCACCATCGATGTCACTACTGGCGGAACCTACACCGTCCAAACCATTGCTGGGACTTGTACTAGTACCGTAAGCGCGGCTACTATTGTTACGGTGAACCCCGTGCCGACGTTGCCTACCATCACCGCAGTCGGGGCCACAACCTTCTGCCAAGGTGGATCCGTAACCCTCGAGGCTCCAACAGGTACTGACTTGACCTACCTTTGGAGCAACAATGCTACGACCCGCACCATTGATGTGACCATTGGAGGTAGCTATACCGTCCAAACGATTGCGGGGACTTGCACCAGTTTGGTAAGCGCGGCTACTATTGTTACGGTGAACCCATCACCAACCACTCCGACAATCACACGATCTGCTGATACCCTAAGCATTGTTGCCCTCCCTGGCCTGACCATAACATGGTTGCTCAATGGTAATCCGGTAGTTGGAAATGGTACCCGCTTGACAATCACCCAAACAGGGAACTATGCAGCTCGGGTAACTACTACTGATGGTTGCTCTGCGACATCTCCTATCCTTTCTGTTTTGACTGACCTCCCAGTTGCCAATTCATCACAATTGATGGTTTACCCGAATCCAACCTCAGGCCTGCTAAACCTAGACTTTGGGTTGGCCAGTCAACGCCATATCCAAATTCGTAATGTGTTGGGGCAAGTTGTCCTAAGTCAATCCATTGATTCTGCTACCACCATGCTGGACTTAACAGACCTTGCAGCTGGCACCTATTGGATTGAAGCTACTGGTTTGCGGCCAACTAAGTTTGTGAAGCAGTAGGGCACCGTGAAAAGTTATCCTAGAGGATTTTGCACATTAACGTTTGATTTAGTTAATGCCTGTGCTTACCTCTACGATTTTTTTTACGGTCACCAATCTTCATATCTACCCTTTTATCACCATGAGGATCGGGTCTGCTTTGCTTATCAGATTGGCCGTCAGCAGCTTTTAAATCTTGTTGTTGATAGGGTTGAGTACCTGAAGATGGTGAAATAACAGCATTAGATACTGCTTGAGTATCGTCAGGCTTATTTGGAATATTACTGGTTGAGGATAAGGGGCCTATTGAAGGCCCCATTGGTGGTTTGATAGCTTGGATATTCTGCATGAAATAATCTTTATATCGCTCCTTCATATTGGTAATTTGGTCAGATTTCCACTCTGCCAGTGCAGCAGAAATCACCTCTTTTTCAGCGGTAAGTACAGCTTTGTGGGTTTGCACGTTTTCAGCTTCAATTTCAATAGAAGCTTCCATTTTCATTTCGGCAAGAGCATCTAATTGTTCTTTAAAATTTGATGATTCGTTTTCCTTGAAAGTCTCAACCGTTTCCTTACTAAGTTGGTCGATTTGTTCCTTGGTTGTATCGTAAGCAGATTTTTTAGTAAAGATTTTGAACATGACAGGTGTGATCTCGAGCATTATGAGTAAAAGTCTGACGAGCCATATAGAAATCCATAAAAGTGGTCTTTTATCTGAAACCGCGGATAGTGCCTCAATTCGGTAGAGTAGTCCATTGATTTTGGCAGCATTGGATTGAGCAAGCGATTTTGCATTTTCACGTGCGTACGATAATCTTGTATAGGCTCCCTCCAGTTCAGTTTTATTGCGATCAAGGTCAGTCTCTAACTTAGATTTTCGGTTCAATATTACCATAATATCGGCCTTTATTTCATCATATCTTGGTCCTTTCCCTTTAATGCCATTGCCTCTTTTGCCATTGTATTCTTCCTCGAGTAGCATAGTTTTATCCTGTAAAGAAAAGTCTACGCTTTTTATATCTACAGAAATAGATTTAATATTTTTTGTAAGGACTGTTGAGTCGGATTTGTAGTTTTTTTCTGCATCTGTTTTGTACTCTTCGGTTAATTCTTCAATCCTGGCGTTACGGATAGATACCAATCCTTGCTCTACTTCATTAGAAAAAATACGTAATATTATAGGTTCACTGATTACCAATGCTATAAGCAATGCCAGCAGAATTCTTGGCAAATTGATTACCAGCCGGTCAAATAGGTTTTCTGTATATGTTGTGGCTGCAAGAATAAATCGATCTAACGAAATTATGATAAAAGCCCACAGAGATGACGGTATGAAGGCTGCAACACCGCTAAAGCCAAGTAATGAAGTTACCGCAAAGTACATTGTCATAAAGGCGAGAAGCCCAACAGCCAACACAGTGCCTCCAACGGTGACAAATTTCGTTTTTTCTTGCTTCCCAAATGACAAAATGTACAGATCTACACCTGAAAGCCACAAAAAAATACGGTCAAAAAGGTTATAACCCCCAACCCGCGTTTTGATGTGTGATTCTAATTCTGGCTTAGCAGCCTTTGGGACTTTTTTCATAATCTTATTTTTTTGAGCCGGTGAGCTTAGAGGTTAGTTTAGAAAGAATAAGTGAGAACCAATTGTTTGGTTGATTTTGTTTAGCTAGGTAGCTTTCTAGACCATTTTTTATCGATTCATACAGAGAAAATGTTGGATTTTGGTCGCTGTACATCAATCTACTAGAGGCTAGAAAATTCAAGAGATTGTTGGTGTGATATCTTTGGATTACTGGTGGTGTATAGCCCTTGAGTAAATCAGCGGTCCCGAAATACTGTGGTTTTTCAATTTGAATTGTTCTGATTTTGACATCTTCATGGAAACCATAGAACTTAAAGTTAATTTTATCACCCAAATCAGTGGATATAAATAGGTCAATTTCGTCAGAATCTATTATGTCTCCTTTCCAATCGACAACTTTTACACATTCGTCTCTATTGAAAGTGATTTTATTGGTATTTCCAATACATGTCAATAATACCAAGCTATTTGGTATCAAGTCCTCACTATTAATCTTTGGTTTAAAGTCTTCAATTTTGAATCTAATTTTCTCATAGGTAATCCTATTAAGATAGGAACTTAATTTTATTTCTATAGTGTCTGTGAAGATACGCTTGTAAAATTGAAGTTCAAAATTTGAATTTGGTGTTATAGGTCGGTCAAATACCTCCATTGATTTCACACCTACTGTCATGAATTCGATTTGCACCTTACCAGACCATGGGATTGATATTGTTCCTTCACAATCGCAGTTGTTTTGTAGTGTCATTAGTAATTTTGCTTTTGATTCTTTTAATGTTATTGTTTTGTGAGTCACGCTATCGTATAAATCAGTAAATTCAATCTTTAAATCACTGCTAGTGTAAGGCCCCTTATATTCTAAATTGCCTTTGTTTTGAATAAGATCATACTTTTGATCACCAACTTTGATCGAACTTATTTCTGTAAAGGAGTAGTAGAGCTTTAAGGTCCCAAATTGATCAATTTCGAATTGGTTATCTATTGTTTCGGAACTTGAGAAATAGTTGATCTTCCCTTTTAGCGGTTCTATAAATTCTGATGGAGAAATACATTTAGTAGGATCTAGGCTCCCCTCCTGGATTGATTTTTTAATGAGGTCATATAGCTCTGGACTAGATTTTTTTATAAAGGTATCCTTTTTATGTGCATCACTCTGACTGTAAGAAAAATTATTGAAAATGTGTTCATGATTTTTAATTTTATTCTTCCAATCCAAAACGTTTTGGCTACTCGATGTGATTGTATCATATGGGTGTTTTCCACTTATTAGTTTGTATAAGACGACCGCTAGTGCAAAGTTATCTGTGTTTTGATTGACGGATGCTTTATTAAATAATATAGGATGCTGATATTCAATTGTTGCTAATTTTGGCTCCAAAAGCTGTTTGTTATTTCGATCTTTAACGGTAATGCTATCAAAATCTACCAGATATATTTTATCATTTGTATCAATCATGAAGTTTGATGGCTTAAGATCTGTAATTACTACATTGTACTTTACACAATTGTGCACAGATTGAACTATTTTGCAAATTTTAACAAGGTATTCTAAAGTTTTAATTTTTGGTCTATTACTATTGCTAATAACTTTATCTAGTGTCTTTCTCTTTGGGTTAGTTTCTATATATTGAAGCGTAAATCCAATAAATACGCCCTTTTCGTCATAGATTTTATCTATTGGGGCATTAATGTTGGAGTTGTTAATTGCTTTGGCTACTTCAATAAGGATATCGATGGTTTTTTCTGAATAAGTTTTTTCTTTATTTAGTTTTTTTACTACGTGTTTAGGGTCGCCTATGATCTTATGTATAGAGCCACCACCGCCTCCTGCGATTGGATCGTCCTCTATTTCCAGTAATGTAGGGGTATTCCTGTGATATCGGTATAAATTCATTACATTTCATCCCAAGATCCTTGGAATTTATTTGTAGGGGGCAATTTTATGAGGTCGGTACCACCTGGATTGCTGTGTGACACCGCACTAACGGACGCACTGAGCCATTGAAATAGTTCCTTAAAATCTTTATTTGACACTGGCAAAGGTGGTCGAAATTTTGATACCTGTTCTAGTACTTCCTTTTTGGCTCCTTCGGTACCAATTGCAAAAAAAGTCAAACCTTTTTCTAGTTCCAGCTTGTATATTTGGTTTCCCATTGCTTTATATTTCATTCCGTCGGTTGGTCCGCCATCGGTAATCATAACGAGGATAGGCCTAAAGTAATGTTGGAAAGTTTTTTTATAATAGGCTTTCCTTTTTTCTATCAAGGTCAATGCCAATTCGAGGCCAGCCCCCATCGCAGTATTGCCACTTGTGACAAGTGGTTCATGGCTGTAAAAATCGATTGTATTGGCCTCACATATAACTTGTGCGGTACTTCCAAAAGTAATAATACTTAACTCGACCCTTAACGTGGCTAGTTCGTCTTTTTTGATAAAACGAAGCATTTCTTGCACCCCAGCATTTAGCTGGTTTATCCTAGTGCCTGACATTGATCCGCTTACGTCTAGGCATAATACCACATGACATTTTGGCTCCTCATTCTGGGCGTCTTCGGCTATTATGATCTCCTCCATCCTTTATTTTTTTGTAAAGTTATGGTAAAGCTCCAATACAGCAAAAAAAAATTCCTTACACCCCAACCCCCATCAACAAACCTTTCAAGACCACAAATCCGTCCGTATTGCCGAGCAGGGCAGAGGCTGCACGCTCTGGGTGGGGCATCATGCCAAAGACATTGCCGGCTTTGTTGCTGACACCCGCAATGTTATAGACCGATCCATTCGGATTGGCATCATCAGTAACTTGGCCAGTGGCGTCACAATATTGATAGATGATCTGGTCATTATCCTGAAGGGATTTTAGGCCGTCGGCATTGATGAAAAAGCGGCCTTCACCATGGGCAATCGGGATGGTGTAAGCTTGGCCAGGTACAGCCTCTGCGCTGAATGGTGAGTTGGTTGTGGTCGCTGTCACATTCACATTGCGACAGATGAAGCTGCGGCCTGTGTTGTGGAGCAAAGCCCCCGGTACGAGGCCCGCCTCTGCCAAAATCTGGAATCCATTGCAGACACCCATCACATGGCCACCTTTGTTGGCAAAATTGATGACCTCGGTCATGATAGGGCTGAAGCGTGCAATAGCACCGCTCCGCAAGTAGTCACCATAGCTAAACCCGCCAGGCAGGATTACAACATCCACACCTTGCAAGTCATGGTCCTTGTGCCAAAGCTTGATGACCTGATGGCCTTCAGCCTCTGGGGCCACAGACCGCAGTGCCAACACCATATCTTCGTCACAATTGCTACCTGGGAAAACGACGACGCCGAACTTTGCCATATTGACTTGGGGAGGATAAGGAGGGTTGGAGTGCTGGGCAGTACCTATTAAAGATTGTCTGGCCCGTGGCGCAATATTACGACATAAGGCCTTTGCCCAACCCGGATTTGTGTACGGATCTATCTGGATTTGCTAAGGCTAGGCCAGTCTAGCATCTGGTGGAACTATCGACCAACTGGGGTACAAATACAACAGCAAGGACATTAACACCCTCTTTGGACATCATCGACCTGCTTAATGGCCAGTTTATGTTAGTTTTGGGCTGGTCATCGGCTGAGGTACCAATAGCAACCTGTTTGGTGGATCAGCCAACTAACAAACGATGGAGTCCCCATCCTACTTAGCAGATCAGTTTCAGCTCCAGCATGGATAAAATTCAACTTTATACGCAAGTTCCGTGGCCATGGTCGCTGGCCTGTATTGTGCTGGCCTTAGGCTATGCTTGGCTGCTTTACGGTGCCCCATCCGAAGGTCGGACCTATGGCAAGTTGCTCAGAGGTGCGCTTGCAGGATTGCGTTTTGTGGTGGCCCTAGCCTTGCTGTTACTGCTGCTCCAGCCAGTGTTACGCTACACCTCGACCGTTACTGATCAGCCAAAGTTGGTGATTGCCATCGACAACAGTGAGTCGATCAAAATCGGAACCACCGAGGCCGCACGTACCGAGCTCAAAGCTGGTTTGCTCAAAGCTACCAATACGCTTCAGGAAGCAGGCATCAGCACCGAGATCCGACGGCTGAGTGACCAAAAGGGTGGTGCCAACCAAACCGCTGACCCAACATTGGCTGCATTAACCTACAATGCTGGCACCTCAGACCTAAGTGGTTTCCTGACAAACATCCGTAACGACTTCGAGAACCGCCACCTGAGCGGGATCGTCCTAATTTCTGATGGGTTATACAACCAAGGCACATCACCAGATTTTGTGGCCAGCCGTGTGCCAATCTATACTGTCGGCATTGGCGATACCGTCCCTAAACAAGACCTGAGCATCAAGGCTGTTAACTATAATCGGATCAGCTATCTCGGTAATAAGTTTATGGTGCAGGCCGTCTTGTCCAACTACGGTTATCAGGGCCAGACATCT
The DNA here is from genome assembly GCA_027490155.1 of Cytophagaceae bacterium. Lineage (GTDB taxonomy): Bacteria > Bacteroidota > Bacteroidia > Cytophagales > Flexibacteraceae > CANHWS01. The sequence continues at coordinate 27,260 of JAIXYP010000012.1, forward strand.
CGCCTAGTCCTTAGTAAAGATGGTGCCGAGATCGTTAGTCAGGTGGTACGATTTGGGTCCAAATCTGGCATCACGGAGTTGAACTTAACAGTGCCAGCCACTTCAGCTGGGCAGCAGCATTATGTGCTTTCCTTGGCTCCGCTAGCTGGTGAGTACAGCAAGGACAATAACCAAGTGAACCTCTACATCGACGTCATTGATGGCAAGGAGCGCATCGTAATCGCAGCCTCGGCCCCGCACCCAGATGTGAAAGCACTTCGGTCAGCCCTTGAGTCTTTGGGGAATCTTGACGTTTCGGTCTGGATGCCAAGCCTCGGGACCGTGCCAGGTGTCAATGAGCTCAAGCCAGGTAAACCAGACTTGGTAATTCTGCATCAGCTGCCAGATGTGCTCGGCACAGGGGCGACCCAGCTACAACAATGGGCTAGTCAAGGCGTGCCAATGTGGTATATTGTTGGCAGCCAAACCAACTTCACGGCCCTGAATGCCCTTCAGCCAGCCATTGTGGTCCAGCCCAAAGCCAATCAACAGGACAAGGTCTCAGGTACAGTGGCACCGACTTTTGCACGGTTTAATGTCCCGACTGAGCTAGCCACTTTATTACCCAAACTTCCACCCATCGAGGTGCCGTTTGGTCAATATAACCTTGGGCCAGAATCTGACGTGATCCTTAATCAATCGGTAGGTTCTGTGGCGGTGGGGAAGCCCCTTTTGGCCGTATCTAGTGTCAACGGGCGCAAGTCAGCAGTTTTTGCAGGGTTGGGTTTGTGGCAATGGCGCTTACAGGCTTTCGTCGAAAGT
>JAIXYP010000059.1 GCA_027490155.1 Cytophagaceae bacterium
CACTAACATCCACAGCAACACCCACAGGGTTCAGGAAACGAGCTGCGCTGCCATTGGCATTGGTGGTGCCAGATACGCCTGTCGCTGAGCCTGCAAACAAACTCACATTGATGCCGTCTGCTGGGCCCGTGAGGGTAACAGAAGCACCGCTACAGATAGCCGTTGAGCCACTGGTTGTCACGGTTGGCGTTGTTAGACCGCAGAAAGATAGTTTCCGGATCGTGTGGCCAGAGCGATCAGCAATCACCAAGTTGCCTGCTCCATCTACGTCTAGCCCATTAGGGCCATTAAGGCTTGATGTCAAGGCTGGGCCGTTAACCGTACTTTGGCTCCTGTTGCCAGCTACAGTCGTGGCAACACCAGCAGGGGTTACTTTCCTGATTAGGTTGTTGCCAAAATCAGCAATAAATAAGTTACCCGCAGCATCAAAAGCTAGGCCAGAAGGTGAGTTAAACGAAGCGCTAGTACCCGTTCCGTCAGCAAAGCCTTGTGTGAAGTTGGTACCTGCAAAGGTGGTGACAACACCAGCCTGCGTTACCTTCAGGATGATCATTCGGGTAGCATGAGTGACATGGATAACTCCATCGGCATTAACCGCAATCCCGACCAATGGGCCTATTGAACCGCCTGTATTAATTGTAGTTACTACTGCGCTAGGAGTGATCTTCCTGATCAGGCCGTTCTGTTGGTCATTAACATACAAATTGTTTGACGCATCGATCGTGATCGCATAGGGGCCCCAAAAAGTGGCAGCTGTCCCTGTTCCATCACTAGTTCCGTTAAACCCAAAGGTATTACCAGCAAAAATGGAGGCCGAACCTGATGGTGTTACTTTCCAGATGCGGTTGTAGTCAAACTCGGTTGCAAAAATGTTGCCCGACCCGTCAACGACAAGGTCCGTTACTCCTTGGAAAGCGCCTATGGCTAATGAGGTAACATTTCCGTTAGCATCAATCTTCCGGATCCTGTCGCCACCAGGCACATAGATATTACCCTTTTTGTCAGACTTGGCCGACAGTGGAGAGGTAAACCTGGCATTAGTGCCGTTTCCGTCTGTCGTGCCTTGTGTGCTACCTGCTATGGTAGATAAGGTAGGCCCTGTTTGCGCCCAAACATTTGGAAGGGCTAACAGTAAGGTAAGTAATAAGCCGAATATCGGTTTTAAGGCATGGCCCAAGCCAGCAAATAAATCCGGTTGGTGGGAAGTAGATCTTGGCTTGCCAGGAGGCTGGCCAGTCCTGCTACATTCAGGTCGGTGCAGTAGTACTTGGTACATAAATAAAAGAGTTGGAAATCGTGATTCCTCGAGCGAGAACTACCAAGCCACCATGGCATGAGTATTTTTACTTATCGAGTGTCACAAACCTAAGGCATAAAATCACCCTTGGTATATGATATACTCTCATGAAATTCTCATGATTTTCACCCTAGTGTTACAAGCCCCAATTACAGCGTTTGAATGAAGTTAACCATCTGTAATACAGTAATTTATGTCGATAAATATCACACCAATATCATAGTTTACCCTATGATATAAAGATGGGGTGGGTGATAGACTCGGGTGGTAAATCAGCACTTTGGGCTAGGCAAACTTCAGTTGTCGCGCTGGCCACAGGGCAGATATATGAAATGGGTTTGGGGGACTGCAAAGGATGGAAAGTGATGGGCTTTTCCAAGTAAATCACAACACCCTAGACCTTCTGGATTTGCCTAGTGGCACCGCAACTACCCCAAAATACATTTGGTCAAGGGGGCAAGTCAAGCCCAAGGGCTAAATTTGATTGGCCACAAAAAAAGGCAACCCTACTGGGCTGCCTTCCTTATCAAAACATCACATGTACTACAGATTTACTTCACCACAGCATCCAAGGTATTGGTAGCCACAAAGTGGTAGTTAGGGCGGGCGGTCGTGTAGATCTCCCGTGCGAAAGCCATGCCCCATGGCCCTTTGATGATGGCCTTATAGGTCGGGGTCAGGAACTTGCGCCGACCGGTATGCACCAAAAAGTTAACCATATTAGCTTTGGCAGGTTCGTAGCCATTAAGCGCCGCTAGGCGATACCAAACGGCCTCGATCTCGGCATTGGTGCTGTTGCTAAACCCAAATGATTGATCGAGCAAGACCATGGCTGGCACACCTAGGCTGTCTGGCTGAGCCCGCAAAAATCTGAGCCACTCATGGGTGCTCCAGCTAATGGTGGCCGTGGTGTCCCAGGCTGCGGTTGTCGAAGTATGATTGCCGATATAGGCATCGACAGCGTCAAAACGCTTGGCCATTGGTTTGGTTAGGGTGCTGGGCAGACCTGGCTTGTAGATCCAGTCCTCAACACCGAGTTTGGCCAAGGTGGTGCCTTGTGGTTTGCCAAGGTCTTCGTCCAGCGCTTTCAGAAAGTCCTCCGTCGTGATGCTCTGCAAAGCATAACGCTTAAAGTAAGCCCTCAGGAAGGTATCCCATGCCTTACGCCCTACTTGATCCTCGAGGTGGCGCAGCAAGAAGTAGCCCTTCTCGTATGCAATATCATTCATGCCATCGTCGGGGTTGACACCCTTGAGGTCGAGATGCAGGCAGGTATTCGGGTGCTCAGGGCCAATCTCTTGTACGGTCTCCCCCAAATCCTGATAACCCAACACAGCCAGCATATCGGCATAGTCCTTACCTTCGATTGCTTCCATGATGCGGCGTTCGAAATAGACCGTGAAACCCTCGTTGAGCCAAAAATCATCCCAAGTAGCGTTGGTAACGGTGTTGCCGCTCCAGCTATGGGCAAGCTCATGGGCAACTAAGCTCACCAATGATTGATCACCTGCTAAGATGGTAGGGGTAGCAAAGGTCAAGCACGGGTTCTCCATCCCACCAAAGGGGAAGCTAGCTGGCAAAACCAAAACATCATACCGACCCCAGATATAGGGCCCATAAAGCTGCTCGGCTGCGTTGACCATTTTGCGCATTTGGCCGAACTCCGCAAAGGCTTTGTCCAGCACGTTTGGCTCGGCATAGACTCCCGTTACCTCGTCATAAGGACGAAATGCCAACTGCCCAACACTCAAGGCAATCAAGTAAGGTGCCACAGCAAGCGGCATCCTGAACTGATAATGTCCATCTGCCGCAACCGCAGTCGGGTTCCCGTGGGCCGACATCAAGGCCATATAGCCTGGCGGGGTCTGGATATTAGCATCATAGCTGATACGGACACCCGGGCTGTCTTGGCACGGGATCCAGCTGCGGGTCAAAATAGCTTCCCCCTGAGTGAACAAGAAAGGATGCGTTTTGCCAGCGGTCTGCTCGGCAGTTAGCCACTGGACCGCCTCACTTCCTTTGGTTGTCCGATAGGTGATCTTGACGCTATCCGTTTCGCCCGTCACAACGATGGCCATTGGCTGCCCATGGTGTGGGACGTCTGGTAGCAAAGACCATTTGGTCGGTTTGCCATCAGCTTCCACCGCCTCGATCTCCAATGCCTTGGTGTCTAGCCACAAGGTATCAGCATCAGGATCATTGTGTTTCAGCTGAAGTGTAACAGTCCCAGCCAATATTGATTGCTCAAAATCCACCCCTAAGTTGAGGCTTAGGTGGGTTACCGCAATTTGGTTTGGCTTGGCGGCGCTATGCAGATCGGCCATGGTGGTCTTGGCAGTTGGTTGGTGGGACGACAAAAAATCAGAACGTTGGCAACCTGCCAGCAAGACCGCAAGGCCTAGCATGAGTTGCCTAGCGGCATTATATAATCGGAAGTGGGGTGAGGTCATCTCAAAGGATCAAAAGGGCGAACAGACAATAATTGAGTGCCTAAGCTGCCGATGTGATGGCCTCTTTGATGGTTTTCTTGACCAGCCCTTGCAGGACATTGCCAGGACCGCATTCGACGAACTCGGTTACGCCCATCTCGCCCATCGTCAGAACGGATTGGGTCCAGCGGACAGGGGCGGTGAGCTGCGCAATCAGGTTGGCCTTAATTGTTGGGATATCGGTTTCGGCCTTGGCGTTGACATTCTGGACGATGGGGCAGATCGGGGCAGCAAATGTGGTGGCCTCGATCGCAGCCGCAAGCTGAGTGCGGGCTGGCTCCATCAAAGGTGAGTGGAAGGCCCCGCCTACTTGCAGCATCAGCGCACGTTTGGCACCTGCTGCTTTTAAGGCAACACAGGCCGCCTCCACCCCTGGTACCGAGCCAGAGATCACGAGTTGGCCAGGGCAGTTGTAGTTGGCCGGGACGACCACCCCTTCGGTAATCGTGGCACAGACTTCTTCTACAACGCTATCCTCAAGACCTAGGACAGCAGCCATCGTGCTTGGCTGGGCCTCGCAAGCGGCCTGCATGGCGTTAGCCCGTTGCTGGACTAGACGCAAACCATCCGCAAAGGACAGTGCACCCGCTGCCACCAAGGCACTAAACTCGCCCAACGAGTGGCCTGCAACTACACTAGGGGCGAAATCCTGTGCCAACTTGGCCTTGATCACCGAGTGGACAAAGATGGCTGGCTGGGTGACATTGGTCTGGCGTAGGTCCTCGTCCGTACCGGTGAACATAATGGTGCTGAGCGAAAAGCCCAAAACCGCATCTGCTTCTTCGAACAGGGCTTTGGCGACGGGGCTGGCATCGTAGAGGTCTTTGCCCATGCCTACAAACTGGGCACCTTGGCCGGGGAATATATATGCTTTCATTTTGATTGCTAAGGTGGTTAAGGGATCAAGTTTGCCTTGGAGTCTTCCGCCCAATGCTGATCGGCCCGCAAGTACCTGATTTATTGGCAGAGGGGCAATAGTTGTCTTGGAAGTAGCTTTAAGGTTAGGCTGCTTAGCTGACAATATTGGAGGGACTTAATGTTTGTTTTTGCCGACTTTATCTGTCTTTATGGACTATAAGGTTGCGAAATTTCGACTTTATTGGACCAGCGAGAGATAGATTTCCTATTAAGGCTTTAACCTAAACACCCTCCTTTCCCCCAAAGTGCAATCCTGACACAGGATAGCCGCTAAGCCAGCATCAAACCAATGAAATTGGGCAGCAGAACACCCAGAACACAAATTATTCGGCCAACAATCCTGCAAATCCGTTATTTTAGTACCCTTAACCCTTAGTAAATCCTTTTGCAGCTATGTTTTTACGTTTTACACGCCTATTTGCCCTCCTGACCTTGACCATCGGTTGGTCCGCAGTGATGGCCCAAGACACCGTCCGGATCACCTATGGCCGGATGACCTCTGCCCTTTCGCCAATCCAGTTCCAGAGCGGAAACAGTGTTAATGAGGTACTATACCTATCGACCGAGGTCGGCAGGTCTGGTCTGATCACAGATGTCGCACTCGATAAAATGGATGGGCCTACCACTACCATCCTGGATGGCGTCATTATCCGGATGCGGCACTCGACCCTCAGCACCCTTGTGACTGATCTATACGACACTGCTGGTTATACCACCGTCTTTAGGGGTACCCTCAACAACTCTACCACCTTAGGGTGGCTGACTATTGCGCTTAGCCAGAACTTTGCCTACAACGGCATCGACAATCTGCTCATTATGTTCGAGCGAAGAAACGGCACACCATATACACTGGCAGAAACCAGTCGCTTTGGCTATAACACCAATAGCCCGAACCGGAATCGGCGCATTAACTTCCAGCTTGTTCCGCCAATTGTTGGGACTAGTAACCTCACCAGCACCGACGTACAGCCTAATGTTGCTCTCGTTATGCAAGGCACTACCTCTAGCCCTGCCTTGCTTGGTAGTGCCCTTATGATGTACCCTAACCCAGCCAAAGGTGAAGTTTGGCTCAAGCTCGGCAATAGCGAGGACATCACCCAAGCACAGGTTTATAACGCCAATGGCCAGATCGTCAAGACCCTAACACTCAGCAGCCAAACCCAACGTTTTGATATCAGCGACCTTGCTGCTGGCATTTACCATATCCAGCTCAGTCATCAGGGGCAGGCCTATAGTAAACGCTTGGTTATCAACTAAGCCCGACTGGCCAAGCCGCCTTTGTAGGACGACAATTGAGTGTTCTCTAGTCAAAGACCACTAAATATACACTATCGAACGCAAGACCTAGGTCTTGCGTTCGGCATTTTTAAGCGATACAGTCCTTGGCTAAATCCCAGATCAAGACGGTCGTGGTTTGTAAATCTGTTTGGTTTTGTACTTACTTTCGGCCACCGAACCAGCTAACTAGTTGGTCAAGAGACAAACACACGCTTTAGGAACATCATCGCCCCGATCTGACCATGCACCGTCGCCGATTTATCAGCACAGCCTCCACTAGCCTTGCCGGACTAGTAGCCATGTCAACCCTTTCTGCCGAGGCGTCAAGGCTGTTGGCTGGGCCCGTCCTTCATGACCTTGTCATCGTTGGGGCAACCCCTGCAGGGATCATGGCAGCCATCGCTGCGGCAAGGGCAGGGCTAAAACAGATTGTTTTGCTAGAGCGGACTGCACATATAGGTGGCCTGCCTGCCAATGGCCTTGGTGCTACCGACATCGCGACCAAAGGCGGTACTGGTGGCCTTTTTATGGAGTTTGTCAACAACATCTTGGCCTATTATACCGAGACTTATGGAGCAGATAGTCCACAAGTGAAGGACTGTACCAATGGTTACCATTTCGAGCCCTCGGTAGCAGAAAAGGTACTGCACAAAATGCTGGAGCCACATAAGCAGCATATCCAGATCAGGCTACACCAGCAATTAGAAACCTGCAAACTAGATAGGGCCAAAACCAAGATCCTGAGCATCGAAGTGCAGGATATCAGCAAAGGCCGTATCGACAAAACCCCTAAGACCACATCCCTTGCTGCCAAGCAGTTCATCGACGCAACGTACGAAGGTGACCTATTGGCCCTCGCTGGTGTGCCGTTTGACCTAGGACGTGAGCCACAGTCCCTCTATAATGAGCCGGGCGCAGGGGTGATTTACAAATATTGGGGCGGACCCGAAGGCCCAGGTAGCACCCATGCTGGTGATAAAGCCATCCAAGCCTATAACTACCGCATGTGCCTTACCGATGACCCCGAGCAGCGGGTCTCGATTGGCAAACCGGCTACTTATAATAGGGCCGAATACGTCAGCCTTATCGACGACCTACATACAGGGCGCTTCACAGGGGTTGAGATGATGAAGGTCACGCCCGAAATGCTGGCCGAAAACAAACTAAAGTCCCTACAAGGACAAGAGGCAACCCTGCCAGGGCTACCACGTGGGCTGCGTCGTCTGCTGAACCCGGTCAAACTACCTAACGGCAAAACCGACAGCAACAACCAACACTGGGCCTTCATCAGCAGCGATCTGCCAGAAGAAAACTGGCCCTACCCTACCGCTAGTTGGGCCTGGCGTGACAAATTTGCTGAGCGCCTGCGTGACTATACCCTTGGGCTTATCTACTTCGCCCAGCAGGACCCTGAGGTACCAGCCTGGTATCGGGACCAGATCAAACAATGGGGCCTTGCCAAAACCGAGTATACCGACAACAATAACTTCCCTCGTCAGGTCTATGTCCGCGAAGGCCGCCGAATGCAGGGTATGTACCAGTTCCGTGCCCAAGATGCCCTTTCGCCCCGCTACCCCGACGACAAGGAATCACGACCAAAAGTCCACCTCAATAGCATCACGGCCAGCCATTATGCGCTTGACAGCCATGCATGCTATAAACGCAAAGAAGGACAAGTCCACCTGGATGGATTCTTGAGCTTTCATACCAAACCCTATACCGTTCCAGTTGGTGTCATGCTGCCAAAGACGGTCCGAAACCTAGTGGTACCAGTAGCAGTTAGCGGCACACATATTGGCTTTAGCACCCTCCGGATGGAGCCCTGCTGGATGGCATTGGGCCAAGCAGCTGGCCTGATTGCAGCGGCAGCCATTACCGAGCGGCGCAACGTGCAGGACTATAATGACAAGACCCAGATCAAACGCATCCAGCAAGACCTAGTCCAGGCGGGTGCTGTTTTGGCCTATTTTCAGGATGTCCCTCCGAGCCACCCAGTACACGAGGCATTGCAGATGCTGACCGTTGCAGGTCTTTCGGTCGGTTGGGAGTTTAAGCCTAATGACGTTATGTCACCAGACATCCTACGCAGCTGGATCGATCAGCTAAGGTCTGCTGGCACTGCCTTTGAGTTTACCGAGCGAACTTTCGAGAACAGAAGTCAGGCTGCAATGGCCCTTTACGAAGCCATCAAGTGACGACGAAATACCGGCAACAAGGCCAACCGAAAGCGGCACGAACCTAAGGCCTCAAAAAAACCAATCCTCTCAGACTTTTTTTTACCAGTTGTTGGTTAAGATAAAAAAAGACCTACCTTTGCAGTCCGATTGTCAATATCAGCTGAACAAGGCTCTCAAAAGCAAGAATAGCAGACGTGAAACAAGTGGTAACTAACCCAAAACGTAGGGTGGTTAATTGACGTATTGACCATGGGGGCATTCCAGAGCGGCCAAATGGGACAGACTGTAAATCTGTTGATGTATATCTTCGGAGGTTCGAATCCTCCTGCCCCCACCCCAACAATACGACCAAGATCCGCAAATCTCGGGAGTAGAGGTGGTTATAGTAAAAAGCGGGAGTAGCTCAGTTGGTAGAGCGACAGCCTTCCAAGCTGTAGGTCGCGGGTTCGAGCCTCGTCTCCCGCTCTAGCTTTTTTTTAGTGAAGCTAGGGTGCCGAAGCCGTACTTGTCCTGACAAGTACGTATTTTGCGCCCGCATTGCAGTATAATAAGCCGTTGTAGCTCAGTGGTAGAGCACTTCCTTGGTAAGGAAGAGGTCGCGGGTTCAATTCCCATCAACGGCTCGAGAATAAGTGGTCTATGGCTTCATGCCATTATGCCCACCTTCTTAACCATATAACCTTTCAATTGAAATAGCTAACATGGCTAAAGAACAATTTGACCGCAGCAAGCCGCACGTAAACATCGGCACCATCGGTCACGTGGACCACGGTAAAACTACTCTTACTGCCGCTATCACTAAGGTATTGGCTGAGAAGGGCCTAGCGCAAATGCGTGACTTCTCATCAATCGATAACGCCCCAGAAGAGAAAGAGCGTGGTATCACGATCAACACAGCTCACGTAGAATATGCTACTGAGAACCGTCACTATGCCCACGTTGACTGCCCTGGTCACGCGGATTATGTGAAGAACATGGTAACTGGTGCTGCCCAGATGGACGGCGCTATCATCGTTGTGGCTGCAACAGACGGCCCAATGCCACAAACCCGTGAGCACATCCTGCTTGCCCGCCAAGTTGGTGTGCCTCAGCTAGTTGTGTTCATGAACAAGGTTGACTTGGTGGACGATCCAGAATTGCTCGAGCTAGTCGAGATGGAAGTCCGCGAGCTCCTGAGCTTCTACAACTATGACGGTGACAACATCCCTGTTATCAAAGGATCAGCCCTTGGTGGTCTGAACGGCGAGAAACAATGGGTTGACACAATCGTTGAGCTTATGGCAGCTGTTGACAGCTACATCCCGCTTCCAGCTCGCGAAATCGACAAGCCATTCTTGATGCCAGTCGAAGACGTCTTCTCAATCACAGGCCGTGGCACCGTTGCTACAGGTCGTATCGAGCGCGGCGTTATCAACTCAGGCGAGCCAGTAGAAATCCTTGGTATGGGTGCAGAAAACCTCAAGTCTGTTTGTACAGGTGTTGAGATGTTCCGCAAAATCCTTGACCGTGGCGAAGCTGGTGACAACGTAGGTCTTTTGCTACGTGGCATCGAGAAAACCGATATCCGTCGTGGTATGGTTATCTGCAAGCCAGGTTCAGTGAAACCACACATCGAGTTCAAGGCCGAAGTTTACGTCCTGAGCAAAGAAGAAGGTGGTCGTCACACACCATTCTTCAACCGTTACCGTCCACAGTTCTACATGCGCACCACCGACGTTACTGGCGAGATCACTCTTCCAGCTGACGTAGAAATGGTAATGCCTGGTGACAACTTGACCATCACTGTTAAGTTGCTCAACTCAGTAGCTATGGAAAAAGGTCTTCGTTTCGCTATCCGCGAAGGTGGCCGTACCGTAGGTGCTGGTCAGGTAACCGAAATCTTGGTCTGATCCATGACGTCTTAGTTCGCTAAGGCACAAACATAATAAAGGTCCCGACACAAAATCGGGACCTTTTTATTTTAGCTGAGTACGAGGGTATTGTATATCAAGACTTTATCATTACCTTTGCAATCCGTTTTAGGGCAAGGTTTGTAGCGCCCCTACATTCTACGCATCTTGGGCGGGCACAAATAGCCAAAAGAAGGTAGCTGCCAGATCATCAGCAGCATTACCTAGCTTGAAGCAACCATTAAAAACACACGGGAGTAGCTCAACTGGTAGAGTGGCGGTCTCCAAAACCGTAGGTTGTGGGTTCGATCCCTACCTCCCGTGCAACAGTAGCTTAGTCCATCACCAATCCGTTACCTAGTTGTGCGGTTTGTAGTGGGCACAAAGTTTACTCAATCAACAGTCAACAGCAAACAATACCAAACTGTGAACAGCATCAGTTCGTTTTTCTCGAAGTCGCTAGAAGAGATGAGGACAGCCGTAACCTGGCCTACTTACTCAGAGTTGCAGTCCAACTCGCTTTTGGTCTTGGTTTCGTCCTTGTTGTTTGCCCTCGTCATTTGGGGCATCGACATAGTGTTCGAGAACCTAATGCGTTTGGTTTACAGTTCCGCAGCCTAAGGCTATACACTCACAGCCACATCGGCTATCCTCAGGTAACACCACTATGGCAGAGTGCAAATGGTATGTATTGCGCGCAGTATCTGGTCAAGAAAATAAGGTCAAATCTTATCTTGACACAGAGATCATGCGTCAGAGCTTGGGAGAGTTCATCCCTCAGGTCTTGATCCCGAAGGAGAAAATCTATAAGCCGGGCAAAGACGGCAAGAAAAAAGTAATTGAGAAAGCCTATTTCCCAGGCTATATACTCATCTCGGCTGACCTGACACACGGGGAGGCCTTGCATACGATAACCAGTATCCCGGGAGTATTAGGATTTTTGGGTAATGCCGAAAAAGGCATGACCACCAAAATCCCGGTACCCCTACGGCAGAGTGAGGTCAACCGCATCCTTGGTGTGATGGACGAAAATGTGCACTCGGAAGCCAAACTGGAAACGCCATATACGAAAGGCGAAATGATCAAAGTGATCGATGGACCTTTCAATGGCTTTACCGGAACAGTTGAAGAGGTGTTCGAGGACAGAAAGAAACTTAACGTTACGGTTAAAATCTTCGGTCGGAGTACACCAGTAGAACTCAACTACGTTCAGGTCGAGAAAGAGAGCTAAGCTTCCAACAAAACTCTCTATCTCACCACCCCTTAATCAATCGAATAACTATTAACGTTTGCACAAATGGCTAAAGAAATTGCCACCTACGTTAAGCTGCAGGTAAAAGGCGCCCAGGCCAACCCTGCTCCACCAATCGGACCCGCTTTGGGTTCAAAAGGTGTGAACATCATGGAGTTTTGCAAGCAGTTTAACGCTCGCACGCAAGACAAGCCTGGACAGTTATTGCCTGTGTTGCTGACGGTGTTTACTGACAAATCGTTTGAGTTTGTCATCAAAACCCCGCCAGCCCCTAACTTATTGTTAGAAGCTGTCAAAGTAAAATCTGGCAGCGCTGAGCCAAACCGTAAAAAAATCGGATCTGTTACATGGGATCAGGTGAAAACAATCGCCGAAATCAAAATGCCAGACCTCAATGCTTTTACACTACAGTCGGCCATGTCGATGGTAGCAGGCACAGCTCGCAGTATGGGGATCACTGTTTCAGGCACTCCGCCTTGGGAGCAGTAATAGGTTCTAACTCACCCGGACTCAACCCCCGGGTACCTCACAACACCCGCAGCAATGGCTAAGTTGACGAAAAACCAGAAAGCAGCGCTTGCCAAATATGACTCCTCGGCCGAATACGCCCTCGAGCAGGCAGCCGCTATTGTGAAGGACATCACCTTTACCAAATTTGATGCCTCCGTTGACATCGACGTCCGTTTGGGAGTTGATCCACGTAAGGCAGACCAAATGGTACGTGGCGTAGCCGCGCTACCACATGGTATTGGTAAAGACGTCCGTGTACTGGTGCTTTGCACCCCTGACAAAGAGCAGGAAGCTAAAGATGCTGGAGCCGACTTCGTAGGTCTTGACGAGTACATCGCCAAGATCGAAAAAGGATGGACCGATATCGACGTGATCATCACCATGCCTACCGTTATGGCCAAGGTTGGTAAGCTCGGCAAAGTTTTGGGCCCACGTGGTCTGATGCCGAACCCCAAGTCTGGCACCGTAACACTTGACGTAGCCAAAGCGGTTATCGAAGTGAAGGCAGGTAAGATTGATTTCAAAGTCGATAAAACCGGCATTATCCACACCACCATAGGCAAAGTGAGCTTCACGCCAGACAAACTGGCTGAAAATGCTCAGGAGCTAATCAATGTTCTGTTGAAGTTGAAACCATCTTCATCTAAAGGCACTTACGTGCGGAGCATTAGCCTGAGCAGTACCATGAGCCCTGGTGTATCTGTTGACAAATCATCTGTACCAGGCGTCTAAATATGACTCGCGAAGAAAAATCACAGATCATTGAAGAGTTGGCAGACAAATTTGCCAACACCGGCTTCTTCTTCGTCACTGACGCCAGCGGTATGACCGTGGCCAAAGTGAACAGCTTTCGCCGGCTTTGCTTCGAGAGGGGTATCGAGTACAAGGTGTATAAAAACACCTTGATCAAGAAAGCCCTCGAACGTCAAGCTACTGACTACAGCAGCTTTGACCCTGCACTGAAAGGTTTTAGCGGTGTCCTTTTCGGCAATAACAGCGGAAAAGAAATTGCTAAGCTCTTGAAGGATTTCTACGGCAAGGACAAAAATCCGAAGCCGGCTTTCAAAGGTGCCTCAATCGACACATCTATTTTTGTAGGTGCTGAACAATTCGAGACCCTATTGACCCTTAAAACCAAGAACGAACTCATCGGAGAGATTGTGGGCTTGCTCCAGTCTCCTGCCAAGAACGTTATCTCTGGTCTTCAGGGAGGCGGTCACAAAATCGCTGGTATCCTCAAAACCCTTTCGGAGCGTTAATCAACCAACCAACCCCGAATTCTTTCCCTCACTCGCCTAAAATCAATATATCATGGCAGACTTGAAAGCATTTGCTGAGCAGTTAGTAAACCTAACTGTAAAAGAAGTAAACGAACTAGCTACCATCCTGAAGGATGAGTACGGTATCGAACCAGCCGCAGCAGCACCAGTAATGGTCGCTGGCGGTGGCCAAGCCGACGAGGCTCCAGCTGAGAAAACGTCTTTTGACGTGATCTTGAAATCTGCTGGTGCTCAGAAACTGGCCGTTGTTAAACTAGTGAAAGACCTCACAGGCCTTGGCCTGAAAGAAGCCAAAGAACTAGTTGACTCAGCCCCTAAAGCGCTGAAAGAAGGTGCTGCCAAAGATGAGGCAGATGCCCTTAAGAAGCAGCTTGAAGAAGCTGGTGCCGAAGTAGAGATCAAGTAATTGATCGCTGCCATAGCAGCTTGCTTTTCAGCAACAATCCCAAAGACGCAACCTTAGAGATAGGGTTGCGTTTTTTTGTGGTTTTTTCTGAGGACAGGATTACTTCAGGACAGGGCAAATACCTGTCCTTCACTTCCTTGGGCACAACTCTTTTTCTGTTCAATATTTTCCCTTGTCCAAAAAATATTGAACACTTGAACAAGGACCAAAATGCGTTTGTTCGGCTATGAATAGGCAAAATATGACGGCGTTCAGTGCTGAACACGCCACAAAAAAAGCACCACCCTTCGGCAGTGCTTTCCTCAATCATAATTTCGTAGGTACTAGTGGTTTATTGGCTGTTGCAAAAGCCGGGCACTATTTCACGCGTTCGAATGTGGCGGTACGGCCAAAGAGGCTGATGCCGATATAGCCACGGGCCATCATTACGGCGCCAGACTGCTCTAGCCAGAGTTTGCAGTCATACGTTTTGCCATTGTTGGGGTCATAGATGGTGCCATTGGTCCACTCCCCAGCCTTGGCATCATAGCCGAAGTTCTCGAAAATATTGGCACCGATTACATCACGAGTACGTAAGGCGGGGTCAGGGTTCTGGTCATCCTTACGGGCCTTCTTGCCACTGAGGACTTTGCCAAAATACTTGGTACCCTGTTTGTAGATCTGGATTTTGCCATCCTTATCGGGTGAGAAATAGGTCCCGACAATGCGGTCGGCGGGGCTAGTAGACTGGGCGAATGCCCATTGCCCGATGAGTAAGAAAACGATGGTGGCAATGGCGCCTAGTAATTGTTTCATAAGCTAGTGCTTGGCTTGGTGGATAAATGAGGATCGCGGTGCGGAGGGTGGAGAAAATAGATGGAGATATAATTTGGGTGTTTATCTAAGACCATGTTGGCGTAGTTATGGTTTAGCCTAGCCGTGCAGCCAGCCTGGTCTCCAAAGTCTATGCCATGTCAGTGGTGGCTGGTTTGGTCTTCGGCAAAATAGCTGGTGGAATCAACTTATAGAGGACTGGCGTCACTACCCTACTGAGCAAGGTACTGCTGATCAACCCTCCTATCAGCACGATGGCCAACGGTGAGATCAGTGGATTGGTGCTGAGTGCGATCGGCATCAAGCCACCAATGGCAGTCAAGGAAGTCAGGATTATAGGCAAGAAACGTATCTCACCTGATTTGCGAATAGCCTCCTCTAGTTCCATACCCTCTTCGCGCAATTGGTTGGTGAGATCCACAAGCAAGATAGAGTTTTTGACTTCAATACCCGCCAAAGCAATCAACCCAATGATGGCCACAAACGACAGCGGATTACCACTGATTAGCAGGGCTGAGACAGCACCCACCACCCCTAGCGGAATGACGGACAGCACAATCAGCGTACTCTTGAAGGTGCCAAACTCCAGGATCAGGACGGCAATAAACATAAAGACGGTGATGATCAGGATCGTACCCAGTCCACCAAAGGACTTTTCGCGGCTTTCGACCTCGCCACCCATTTTGTAGGTATAGCCATTGGGTAGTTTGGTTTTGTCCATTTGCTGGATCACGTCATTGATGACATCGTTCACCATCGATCCCTTGTCCACAAAGGCCCTGACGGCCACCATCCTGACCTTATTGATATGGCTAATGGTCAATGGAGACGACTCTAGCCCAAGGCTTGCCACCTGGCTGATCGGGATGGCTACACCCTGCACATTGTTGACATAGAGGTTATCAAAGGCCTTGAGAGTAGCGTGCTCCGCCTTAGGGGTGCCTATCAAGAGGTCATACTCATCCCCTTCTGCTGAGTTATAGACCCCGACATTGAGGCCAGCAATCGCCAAGCGGACAGTACGGTCAATTTCAGCAATCGGTACACCTAGCAGGCTGGCCTTTGGTTTATCGATCGAAAGTTTGATGTCAGACTTAAGGTTAGAAACCGGATTGGTAACATAGATAGCGCCCTTAGTGGTTTTCAGCATCTGCTCTACCCTTAGGGCCTGCGCCCGCAAGGTATCTAGGTTGTCGCCAAATAGCCGGACTTCGACTGGAGCTAGGACGGGTGGGCCTTGCTCAAAGTTCTTGACCTCGATCTTGGCACCAGCAATTTGGTTAAACTCTTTCCGGAGTTGCTCGATGAGGTTGAGCTTTTCGGTATTGTTCGTGTTGGGCTGCAGCTGGACGAAGATCTGGGCAAAGTCAGCCTTTTCGTTGGCTGGGATTTCGTTGTAATAGATACGGGGATTGCCCTTGCCGACATTGGTAGCATAGTAGGCTACTTGTGGGAACTTGGCTAGGCGCTGCTCCACATCTTGGGCCAGTTTGTTGGTTTGACTCAGGTTGGTCTGGATCGGTGCGTTGATGTTGATCAAAAACTGTGGCTTTTCCGAAGCAGGGAACAAACTAAACCCAATGATCGGGAACAGTGTCAACGAGGCACCGAAGATGGACCCAGCTACCAACAGCGTAATAACAGGGTGTTTAAGGGCTTTGTCCAAGAAAGGTGCGTAGGTGGTATGGATACCTTTCTGCAAAGCACGCAAGAAGATATTGCCTTGGTTATGGCCAGCATGTTCTTTCAGGATTCTGCTGCTCAGGAACGGAATGATGGTGAGTGATACCAACATCGAAGCTAGCACGCAGGTAATCACACCCATCGGTAGGGACCGTATAAAGTCCCCTGCAGCCTCAGGCAAAAACAAAAGGGGCATAAAGGCGATACAGAGCGTCACGGTGCAACCCAAGACTGCCAAACCGATCTGTTTGGTGGCCAAGATTGTGGCATCAAGCCTGCTATAACCATCCCGCAGCCAGCGTTCGATGTTTTCCACGACCACGATGCTATCATCCACCAGTAGGCCAAGGGCTACCACCAAACCTACAATGCTCAGCTGGTTGAGTGTATAGCCTAACATATTCAGCAATACCAACCCAATCGACAATGATAGCGGGATCGAGATCATGACCACTAGGGCAGCCCTGCCACCGAGAGGTAGAAGGGTGACCGCAACTAGCAGGATGGCGATCACAAAATCCATCCCTAGGCCCGATAGCCGATTATTGACATTGACAGCTTGGTCAAAATGCTGGACCAATTCGATGTTAGCTGGCAGTGTTTTCTGGTAGTCAGTCAAGGTAGCCAGGTACCGTTTCTGAACCTCTGAGATGTTGTTACCGGGCTTGAGGGCTGCCGTCACGAACACACAACGGTGCCCATTTAGTCGGGTGATGTACTTGGTTTCGGCAAAGGTTGGGGTGATGGTCGCAATGTCACGAAGGCGGACATTTTTGCCACCTGCCGAATAGACTAAGGTGTTAGCGATCTCCTCTTCGGATTTGTAGTTGCCACTGGTTTTGATGTTAAAGCTACGCTCGCCAGCCTCTACTTGCCCACCCGGGATGTTTGCTAGCTCGCTCTTGAGGTTTTGGAGCACGGCATTGATCGATACCCGAATGGCGGCCATTTTCTCCAGCTGTAGATCAATCTTGATTGTGAGCTCCGGCAGGCCATGGATTTCGACTTTTTTGAGCTCCTTGAATTTCTCGAGCTGCTCTTGCAGGCGTTCGGCCTCTTTGCGGATGACCTGACGCCCTGCATTCTCTGACACCAATGCCATCTGGAGGATATTGACATTGCTAGGCGTTATCTTCTGAACCTCAAGGCTGTAGATGTCTTCTGGCAGGTCAGGCCGCAGACTGTTAACCTCCCGTATCAGCTCTTGGTACTTGGCCTCGACATCACTTTCGTATTTGTACTCAACAGTCAGGACAGCAACACCATCATTGATGTTGGTCTTGATGGTCTCGACGTCCTCGAGCTCGGAAATTTTCTTTTCAATCGGATCCACGACCAGCTCTTCCATATCCTTAGGGCTGGCCCCAGGATAGACAACAACAATCGGGAACTGGGGGGAGCTCAATTCGGGGTCCTCCGAGCGGGGCATATTCAGGAGCGTCGTGATCCCCAGCGCCATAATCATCAAGAAGATGACTAGCGTGAACTGGTAATTCTTGACGGCATATTCAGAGATATTCATATTGATCGTCGGGTCAGTGGTCGTGTCAATGGGTGAGGTGTGGGCTTTGCATCTGGTCCTTGAGATTGGCTCACAGCATAGCTATGCCAATCAGGATATAGCGTGTCGCTGCCTGTGGGTGGTATTCGTTGTTTATTCTAGGGATTTGAGTTGCGAAGAGGCACCCTATTTACTAATCGCAATTGCAGACCCATCGGTGAGGTAGGCACTTCCCTGCACAATGACCAGGTCTTCAGGCTTGATACCGCTCGTGATCTGGATTGTGTTACCATCCAGCTGACCCACACCTACAGCAACCTTAGTAGCAGTTTTGCCACCATCACGAGACACGAATACGAAGCCAGTCCCGCCATTGCCATCTAGCAGGGCCTGATAGGGCAAAGCATAAGCTTGGGTAGTCTGGGATGGGTAGATTTCGGCTCTACCAAACAATCCGGCGGCAAGTTTAGCCGGTTGCTGACTCGTGATCTTGATCTCTACTGGCAGGACACCAGTTGCGGGATCAGCTTGCTCAGCTTTTTGGCTAATGACGGCATCGAATGTGGCATCAGGGACGGCATCGATCATGATTTTGGCCTTGTCACCTACCTTTACTAGGCCCCAGTCTTTGTCACTAAGTCCCACTTTCAGAATCCAGTTGGCTTGATTGGCTCCATTGGTCTGGATCACCGGTGCCCCTACTGACACCACTTGGCCAGGGTTGACAAATTTGCGCAGGACAAAGCCATTGCTAGTTGCCCTGATTTGGGCATACTGGGCGTTGAAGGTCGCTGCACTCAGCTGTTGTTGCAGCACTTCTAGCTGGGTTTTGGCATTCTGGAGTTGCTCTAGTGTCACGACGGAGTCCTTATAGAGTGCCTCTGCACGCTTTAGGTCACGCACTGCCTTCTGGAGGCCAAGGCGGGCTTGCTGCACTTGGCTATTGATCTCGGTCTGGTCTAGCGTGGCCAATAATTGTCCTTGGCGGATTGGGTCACCTTCTTTGACCAAAACCTGGCTGACGACGCCCCCAATCTTGAAAGACAGGACCGACTCATCATTGGTTGTAAACTGCCCAGAGCCTGTGACAGTCCGCTCGATTGTGACAGATTGAAACTGCTGCACCTTGACCGGGATTGGGGCTGAGGTCGTGGTGCTGGCCTGCTGGGTTGACTTGGTTGTTTCGGTGGCTTTGGAGCCACATCCGCTGAGCCCTACCAAGACCATTAAGGTCGTGAGGGTTAGCAGAAAATTGGTTTGGTTAGCGTTCATGACCTTACTAGGGGGAAGAAATGACTTTGAAGAGAGGGATAGACAATGAGTTTCGTGATCAAACTGAGGGCTAACGCGTTTGCAGAGGATAAGTGGCCGTTTCACGCTCCCAGACCGCCATGGCCTGCAGCACCCGATAAGTCATGATGCTGAGGTTGGTATTGGCAGCAGTGAGCTGGGTGCGGGCATCTAGGTACTCTATCAGGCTATTGGTACCCTCCCGATAGGCCCGGTCGAGCTGGTCGAAATAGGTTGTGGCACTTTGCTGTTGACGTTGTGCAGCTTGATAGGACGCCCATGCCGAACCAACATTGGATAGAGCAACCTGCGCACCTAGCTCGATGGCCTGGGTCTGTTGTTTTTGCTGAAGTTGAGCTAGGCCTAGCTCCAATTGATTTTTGGCGATCTTGAGTCGGTTGCGGTTTGCGTTCCAAACTGGCATATCGAGCGTTAGGCCAAATAGCACATAAGGACTGCGGGCATCCACCCGTAGGCCATTGGCAGACTGGTTACCGAGATCCAAGAAAGTATTGACCCGCGGGTACCAATAGGTCTCGGAAAGTTTGGTCAAGTTTTGGTTGATATCGACACCTAGTTGCAGCTGCTTGAGCTCGGCTCTTTGGCTAATGCTAGGTGCTTGATCAGGGGATAGCTGAGCTACTTTGCTGAGCTCGGCATTGGTGTCATAGTTTGTCGGGATGGCGGTATTCTCAGGACGATTCAGCAAAAAGTTGAGGTAGCGGCGGGCGTTATCTGTTTGGTTGCGGGCATCAATCAATTGGGATTGGATGCGCTCTTGCTCGGCCCTAATCCGTGCCAAAACAGCAGGGACACTTTTGCCATTCCGAACCAAGCTTTGGCTGATTTCGAGGTTTTTGGTCAGGAGGGCAAAGGCACTTTCGTAGGTCTGGATGGCACTATTGGCAGTGAGGTAGTTGTAATAGGCCACCTTGATGTTCTTGACCAATTCGCGCTCATAGATCTCAACCTCAAATGTGCGCAGTTGCACTTGTTGTGTCTGTATGTCCTTGTTGTAGTAGAGGTCCGGATTGACCAAAGGCATGGAGGTCCGGATATGGGCATCGTATTGGTCTTGAGGGAAAAACGATGTCCTGACATTCTCAATATGCGGGAAACTCCGAGTTTGGGTTACTTGATTGAGCGTACTATAAACCGGATTGAGTAGATCCCCAACAGGTAGGTCGATATACCGACCGCCAACGCCACTGAGGTAGCCAGCATTGAGGTTAACTGATGGCAGAAACAACCGTTGGGCATCCTGTAGCGTGTTGAGGGCCTTACTGAGCTCAACCTGACGTTGTTGTAGTACTAGATTGGTTTTGCGCCCCTCCTCAATGAGTTGGTCTAGGACTGAAACCGACGGCACTGCAACTGTCTGCCTAGGCTGAACCGGCTTGGCTGAAGTGGATTCAGTGGCACTGTCATTTGTGACCACAACTTGGACATCCGCAATATCTTGGTTGGGCTTAGCTGACCTTGTAGATGCTGAAGATGTCAAAACAGTTGCTAAGCTGAGGTAGCTAAGGCCAGCTGCATGCAAGGGCATTAGGTGGGTTTGGCGCTGAGCCACCAGTTTGGTGCTAGCCCCTCGCTTGGAAGAGGCATTTTGGCTCCGGACCTGAGCCCGTGACACAAAGCTGACCAGAACCAAGGCCAGCATCGGCATGATCAGGATGGACCAATCAGACCGAAAAAAGGAGCCCGAACTAATTGGCACGTGGGCAGCAGGTTGGAGTATAGTATTCATCGTTAAGATAGTTAACAACGTTAAGTGATGGGGTAAATTTTTTTTAGCCTCTCGGCACTCTATCGATCCTGAAAGATTTGAGCATCAGGTTCACTTGCTCAAAAGCCAAGGTGGCAATATGCGGTTTGAGATGGTCAGAGATGACCTTGTTGCAGCGTTTCTGGATTTGCAAACTAGCTATGCCATGGACCGAGGCCCAGATCGTGAAGGCCAAGACCTCGGCACTTTCGGCCCAGATGATGCGGGCATCAATGCAGGCCTGGACATTCTGGACCAAGGATCCGAACGCCGCATTGCCTTCCATCCATTCAAGATCGTCTGGCAAGGCCTCCATCGTACCTGGTTGCAAGAACATCAGGTCATACAACTCAGGGTTCTGGAACGCAAAATCAAGGTAATAGCGCCCCTGAAGCAACAATCGCTCAAAGGGGTCAGCTACCTGTTGTAATGGCACAAAGTGATGGAACATCAACTTAAAACCCTCTTGGTGGATGGCATGGAACAAGGCAGCCTTGTCCTTGAAGTAGAGGTAGATGGTTGTAGGGCTGTACTCGATCTTGTCAGCAATGGCGCGGATAGAGGTATTGTCAAAGCCCTTTTGCAAAAAGACCTCCACTGCCGCTGCAAGGATCAGTGCCCTCAGCTCCTCTTTTTCCCGCTCTTTCCTGTCGTTGACGCCCATTGTATTAGATTAACGACACAAACATACTGAACACTGTTCAACAAAACAAACCTGTTAAGGAAAATTTTGGATGAGTGGTGGGATGGGTGGTGTGGGTGGCTGCTCAACAAAGGTTACGCAGGGAGGCGATCCGCAACAGCATCAACCTGAAGTGCTGAGCACTTTCCATAAGATGAGGGCAAGAGCACAGACTGCATTGTCAAAGGAGTCAAGCAGGATTGAATGAGGCCAGCCTAAGACAATAGGAAGAAAGCTAATTTCTGTTAAATTGACGTCTCAAAAAATCTTTGGCTAATTTCTGCTTACCCAAGCTAACATTGTCAGCAACGATTTGGAGATAAGACTCTTGGTCTATACCATACTTTCGAAGATAGCATTTTACATCACTTCTAACACTAATCCATTTGAAAATGATTTTTGGCACAGATACCCCATCAATGTTTTTTCTGCCACCTGCAGAAAAAAAATCTCGGACATTTGAACATACAATGCTATGATTTTTTACCAGCCAGGTGCTGAATCTATTGTACTTGCCTTTATCAATTCCTACAGGTGTAAACACTTCAGGAAACAAAACAAATGCTTCAGCCAGCAGGTCTGATTGCTCCTTCTTTGAAAGCAAATTGAGAATTCGGATTATCGGTGCTTGTAATTCCTCCAACTTTGAGTCCGTGTCAAGCCACCAAACTTCTTCCCCAGGTTTCAAAATGAATTCCTTATACCTTTTACTAAATTCTTTAACAGGGTTTGGCGAGTTCCTGAGTGAATCATAATCAATATTAATTTTATCAAAAATAGTATTACCTCTTTCAAGGTTCATATCAATTCGGTACCTAGGTTGATGGGTAACTGCAACATCCATTAGACAGTCTTGGTACAATCTTGTCTTGAACTCTACACTACCACCAAGTTTACCAAAAAACAAATAGATGTTGTCTATATTTGAACGTCTAGTCGACTCGAGGATGCTATTACCAGTTGTTGTCCAGTGATTTTGAGTTGTGGTTTTAACCTCTACGCCAAAGAATCGATCAACAGGATATCCAGCAATAATATCTGGAAAATGGTGCCCACTTATTTTTTCAATTGATTTAGAAAATACGGTTCCTTTAGCCAAATTATTCATGTTTTCAAATAATAAATCCTCTAGCTTAGTACCTGCATATTGGGCAGCAAAATTACTAGTCTGCTTACTAAATGCCAGTATTGTCTGCTCTGACTGGAGGAGTAAATGTTCGAAGTCTTGCTGGTAGGGTTTTGGGGTATGGGAAATGATCATAATTAGGCTTGAAATAAGTTTGACCAAAGACTTTCAATTTTCATAGCGATTTTATAGGCTAGCAATGGTGGAACTGCATTGCCTATAACTTTGTAGGCTTGCGAAGAACTAAGCGGCACCAATTTTTCATTAGTACGGGGTGTAACGAATACAAAATCAGGCGGAAATGTTTGGATGAGTGCACATTCTCTTGGCGTTAGACGCCTTTCGCCCTTTCCTTCATTTAGCTCTGATTGGTATTTACCTTTATGCTCTAAACTAAGCCTTCTGAACTCGATGTTGCCGTGGTGTTCGGCTCGGATTGTTGGCCCAATACCCGACAATTTTATTTCAGTTTGTCCTTGGCCTTTGGATAAAAATTTTGCTTTAGAATAGACTGCTTGCGATGGGTCAGTTGTTTCCTCAGGTTCATCTAGCTCGCCCAAAACATCTAGTAGGCAAACTGGTTGTTTTAAATGAGGCTCCTTATGATTGTAGGCATGAGTTATTTCGGGGTATGGATAGTATGGAGACTTCTCCCCTAATTGCTCCAATGACTTGATAGCTTCAGGCATTGCCTTTGCCCTATTTATCCCTATAAATATAACTCGTTCTCTTGATTGTGGAATACCATAATCAGCAGCATGCAGAACCTTTGCAGGCAGAACCAGATAACCGTCATTATCAATACTTGAAAAATCATTTTCAATAATTTGCTTTACATTTTCTAAATTCACTAGGCCTTTGACATTTTCTGCTACAAATATCTTAGGTTTAGTGATCGCTATAACTTCTTTCATCCAATAATACAACATACCTCTTGTTTCCTCAGTTGGTATATCTGCTACTTCAATTTTGCCATAGTGATTTTTGTGTGAATTAAAGCCAGCACGTTTTCCTGCAAGGCTAAAATCTTGGCAAGGAAATCCTCCTGTTACTATGTCTATATCATCAGGTAGCATTCCCCCTACAAGCTTGTGCATCTTTACAATATCAACAATGCTGTTTCTGTTAAATGTTTCGGCATGTTTACCATATTTTTTGAAGTTATTGGTCCATGCAATTTGTGCTTCTGTAAGGATATCGTTAGAAAATACGGTCTCAAACTTAGTCTCCTTAAGTTTTAACCAACTATCTGAAACCCGCCGGTCAATATGATCTGCTTCCATTAGCATATTTATGGAATTCGTGTGGCAAATAAAGCCTCCTTCAAACCCAAGATCCATGCCACCACATCCAGAGAACAAGGAAAGCAGACGTCTAGTTTTATGATTAGTTGGTAAGGTTTGTACCCTAGATACTGGCTTATAGAGTTCAAACTGAGGCTCCCTCGCTATATTATCTAAGTTTTCCATTCGTCTGAAAAATTAACTGTCCGATTGTTTGTTTCGTTCTGACAAGGGGCCAAGATAGATGGCCCCACGATTGCCCTATTTTTTTGATCTAGCGTTTAATCCTTAGGCCTTCGCCTAATACCCCTCTGGTGCAAAAAACGTGCTAAACGTATCCCCTCGCAGTCCTAAGCGGATGGTTTCGAGTGGGATGACTTCTGAAGGGGCGATGTTGCCAAGGTTGACGTTGGTGCCTAGTAGTTTAATAAAGAACACCTGTTGGGCCTTGATGGGGGCCTCCCAGATGATTTTCTCGAACGGGACTTGCGTCAAGATTTCGTCCACAAGGCCTTCGCGCACTTCGCCAGTACTACGAAACAGGCCTACATTACCACCTTCGCGCGCCTCGCCGATGACCTTCCAGGCACCAGCGTTGAGCTCGTCGTTCATGAGTTTGATCCACTTGTAGGGTGGGATGATCTTCTCGGCATCTTTGCTGCCAACTTCGCTCAGGACGGTGACCTTTTTAGCAAGGGTCTCGATGTACTTGCATTTGACGGCATGGTCCAATGTGATCGAGCCATCAGAGACTTCGGCATAGCGTAGTCCTAGGCGATCGATCAGGTCAACATAGTCCTGGAACTGACCACGGACAATAAAGGCTTCGAGCAGGGTGCCGCCAAGATAAACATTAACACCAGCATCGTGATAGACTTTGATTTTGGCCTCGAGGTTAGGGGTGAGGTAACTGGTGGCCCATCCTAATTTGATAAGGTCGATATAGGGGGCACTGCTGCTCATGAGGTCTTCGGCTTCGCGGAGGCTGAGCCCCTTGTCCATGGCCATCGTTAGACCATGGTTACGTGGTTGTACAGTACGTGCTGGCAGGTTGGATAGGTGGAAATTCACGCGTGATAGTGGTAGTAATGCGGTTGGGAAACGCCCCAGATGGCAAATGCCGATGTGCCGGATGCGGTACGGATATCTTCAGGTTGATTCGTCTGGTGACAGGTGCAGCAAAGTGAACTCCCAATTGGCCACAAAAGGGCATTAAGCACTTGGTGTAGGACATTGGAGCAACAAAACGCACCTAACGAAGGTGGTGATGACATAATCAGTCATCTTTTTGGGGGCGATACTGGTCGATGATCTTGAAGAGCGCCTTTTGGGTTTCGAGCTCATCATAAAATTCATAGAGGACAGTATGACCCTCAAAGTCCAAAAGTAAGGCTTTTTCCAGATAGACAAGTGCCTCGCGGTAGCTGCCTTGGCCCAAGAGGTAGATAACAGCACGATAATAAAGGCTAGACTCTTCAGGGCACTCCTCGATACCAGAAGTGATTAAGCTGATGGCACGTTCAAAATCACCACAGTCATAATACACAAAAGACCAGTCGAGGTAGATCTCGTGGTTGTCTGGGTCACAGTTGCAGGCCTCTTCATAAGCCTCCTGACTGCTGATGATATTACCCATGCGGTACTCAGCTTGGGCCAATCCATACCAATACATGCCCTTGGTGCGGTCCAGCTGAAGGGCACGGTTAAACCAATGGATGGCCTCGAAGTTGCGGTCTTGGGCCATCATGCAGCTACCGACTCCATGCCATGCGTCAGCACAAGTTTTGTCCTCAGCGATGATGGATTTATAGGCAGCTACCGCCTTGTCGAACTGCTTGAGATGCTCGTAGCAGGCTGCCACATAGACTTTGGCCTCCTGGTTGGTCGGTTGAAGGGTAAGAACATGATTTAGGCAGGTGATGGCCGCCTCAAAGGACTCTTCATTAAGGAGAGCTGCACCTTTCATGAACCACCCCTCCGGCAACTGATCATCAATCACCGTACAATAGTCAAAGGCCCAAGCGGCCTTACCAAAGTCATTGAGTTGATTGTGCAGCTGACCGAGGTAGAACCAAGCCGTGTAGTTATAGGGGTCCTGATCTACTTGTTGCTGATAGAAAGCGACATTGTATTTGAGCCGTTTGTTCTTGGCAAGGGTCTCGGTCAGGATGTGCCAAGCTTGTTCGTTACGGTTGTTAGACAGAATTGCAGCCTTGTATTGGCTGATACCTCGGCCGAACTGCCCCTGCTTGATGTAGGCCAAGCCCAGTGCTAGACTAATAACATCAGGCTCGGCATTGGAGGCTAATGATTGCTCTAACAGAGCAACCAAGTCACCTGCATTGGCTTCGGTGAGGCTACTTTGGGTCAGAAGCAAAAGGCCTTCGGCATGGTAGGGCTGGAGGGTCAGGCTCTTGTTGGCATAGTCTAGCGCGATCGATTTGTCCCCTTTCAGATACGCCAGCTTGCCATAACTTACCAGTAGATCGGCACTATGGGGGTGGACCTCAAGGGCCATGTCACAGGCTTGTTGGGCCCTTTGGTTATTGCCTACCTCTAGATAGTGCTCAACGATATCATGATAGGCCTCTTGGTCAAAATAGGCAGGGGTGTCTGTCTCTAGTCCTTGTTCGAACCGAGCGACATAACCCTCAATACCCGTGTTATTTGACCTCATTGTTGTTGCCTGACTAAATTTATATTGACTCGGCGCAGGATGCTCCTGATCGTGATCAATGCCATGACCTTGCAGTCCCTTTGGCCATATTGTCTAGGTCTAAGATAGGATGATGCCACAAAAAAAGCAAACGAAAGCTACCCATCAGTCCAAAAATTAGGTCAATTGACCCGAAGGAGCTACCAATAAGGAAAGTTGGGGCCGAAGCACGGCGCCTCGATTAAGGCTTCATCTGCTGGGCATATAGCCCTGTAATGCGTTTGACGGTCTGGTCTAGCGGAGTGTACGGTATCTGGCTGATTGTAGGCAGGATAGAGCCGTCATAAACGCTGATCCGGAAGGCAGTGCGGGCTGTCTCGCGGGTGATGAGCGGCTTGCCCCCTGTTAGCCACACACGGATTCCATCAAGACGCCAACCGATAGCCGCAATTAGTTTGGTCAGTTCCCACTTCGGAGGTGTGATCCCCCAAGCCTGCGCCAATGCCTCGAAGAAAGCCTTGTAGGTCGTTTGGCCACCGACGGCGACATAACGTTTACTGAGGTGAGCGGGCTCGGTAGTGCTAGCTGCCCAGACGACGTAACGGGCAAGATCCTCGACATCCAGATAATTGAGGGTAGCCGTGGTGTAGAACGGTTTGCGGGTCCAGACGTAGCGGAAAAGTGTAGCACTGCTGGTATTCCAGTTGCCATAGGCCAACACCAAGGCAGGGTTCAGGACAATGCCTTTGAGGCCTTCCTGAATGCCACGCCAAACCTCGAGCTCGGCCATAAATTTGGTTTCGCCATAATAGGTGTGTGGCATGTTGTCATCCCACTGGCTATCAGCATCAACCTTGCCAATGTTGGGGCCTTCGGTCTGGGCCTTGCCGAGGGCAGCAACACTACTAATATGGACGAGTCGGGCCGATGGGTTAAGGGCCAACAAGGAATCGACCAAGAGCTTAGTACCTTCTACATTGGTCCTGAAAAGGTCGATCTTATCTTGGCTGCTGAACGACACGATGGCCGCAGCATGGATAACGACTGTTACACCCAAAATAGCATCGGCTACACTTTCGGGGCTTGCGAGGTCAAGTGCATACCAGGATAGAGCATCCTGAGGCACATCGGTGCTGATAGGCAGGTGTGGCACCATGGCTGCAAGACCCGTTAGGCTTTGGTCCTGCGGTGGGTGGCTATGGAACGTGGCCCGGACCTTGAAGCCAGCGTTGAGCAATGCAGCAATAATATGGAGACCTAACAGACCACTGCCACCCGTAACGAGCGCAAAACCTGATGTTGTACCAAAATGGGTAGTATTCACGTTGTTTGGCAGTTTTGAAGCACCTAATTTTATTCAGTATTGTAGGGTAGTGCGGTCTTTTCCCAAAGCCTGGATCGTTAGCCTAAGCCGCAACAGTAGAATACTGCAGTTTCGGCTACTGACTTCTAACTACAAGCAATATTGTTACCGTAAATCTACCCCTAGGTGAACCAGTTAGCAACATCCATCCAGCGCCCAAGTGTATCCGAAAGCCCCGCCCCAACTGCAGGATGGGGCCAGATTGGCATCTACTGGCGCAAAACTAACACGACCAAGGCTGATTACTTCGAATTGTCCTGCCTAAATCAGGATTGGGTCTTGTTGCGCTGCTCAACCTTACCAAAACTTTCGGACCAGCTCTGGATCCAGACTCGCCTCGAACGCCTGACGGCATCTGCTAAACCTTTCGGCCTGATCATGACCTGTGCCGAGCCCGCCGAAATTGGCATTGGCAACTGGATGGAGTGGTGTAAGTTTTTTACAAAGTTTGACGTGGTGTATGGTTGTGCCCAAATAATTGAGCTCTACTTTGACTACGTCTGGGGTGGTTTGATGGTCCACTCTACAGACGACAATATGGCCGAAGGTCAGCTAATGACCACAGGACTTATCAACCTTGGTGAGGAAGTACTCCAGAATCTACGCAACATTCGGTTCGAGGCCTTATCCCTCCCATTAACGATCTCAATAAGTGACCTACCATGGCCTGAGGATACGACACCAGAGGCCTTTGTTCGTCCGATTACCCAATCAGAACTGATCTTGTTGTCCGAAGTCCAGCAACAGGAGTGGTACCACCTTCAGCAAAGTACCAATCAGCTGTTTGGCAACCTTGGCGCAGATGGTTTGTGGCCCATAGTGCAGTCTATTCTCAAAACGTCTGATAAGGCGATGATCATCCTGGATGCCGAAACACGCGTTTTGCTATCCAATAAAAGTGCCACCGAACTTTTCCGCCTACGCTATGGTGTAGTCATCGAGCACGGTATGATCATGCTCGATTCCCTACCGTCAGAACAACAAGACAAGCTCTTGATGCGCCTACGGAAGGCCCACCAAGGAGAGTCGTTCTTGGTATCGGATACCTTTAAAAGAGGAGATAGTAAGATTTTTCTGGAGTATAGCTATAGCCCCGTATTTAAGCAAGGGCATTTTGCCGGGATACTACTCCGGATCCAGGATGTGACTGCCACCCGCATCAACGAGCAAGAACGCCTCGCCCGCGAACGCCAGATCAGGTCCCTGACCGAAAAAATCCCTGGCGTCATCTTCCAAGGCAAGGCTGATACCACAGACGGCATCGCCAAGTTTATTTACATGAGCCCTAGTAGTATCAACTACCTAGGCGAGCATGCAGACACCATAACCTCTGATCCTAAATATCTATCGCGTTATGCGACAGATATCAATGGCTGGAATGCGCTGCAAGCCAATGCCTTACTAGGGCAGGACCTGAACTACGAAGGCCCTTTCCTGCTCCCGAATCTAGGTTTGCGCTGGCTCTTGTTCACGGCACAAGTGAGTTTTCATACCACTGCTGGCTATATCTACGACGGCCTTATCATGGACGTCACGGACCGTATTTTGGCTCGGGAAGAGGCCAAATCGCATCAGGAAAGATTAGATGTGTTGACCCAAACAGCACCTGGTGTCGTATTCGAATTTAACCTCAGTCTGGATGGGCAGTTCACCGTTCCATACATCAGCCAAGGGGGTTATGACATCTTGGGGCTTAGCCAGAACCCCGATATGGCCACAACGACTGTTGACTGGTTTGGTTATGCCGAAAACCAAGACTCGTGGGCCAAGTTGCAAGAGTCTGCCCAGAACCTCCTACCATGGGACCACGAGCTTTTGATTAAAGGCCCAGGACAGGACCATTGGATGAGCGCCCATGCCTTGCCACACACAAAGGCTGACGGTAGCACCGCTTGGTATGGCATGATGGTCGATGTTAGTAGACTTAAGGCCAGCGAGGCCGACTTGGTGCAATATGCGCAAGCCCTAAACGAAGCCCAATCCATCGCGAGGCTAGGTAGTTTTGAATACAATTTTGGCGATCAGCGCAGCCGCAATCATGGCCATGTTTTGCAGGAGCTGATCGGGCTGGAAGGCGAATTGGTGGACCAGCACAATATTTTCACCGACCGCATTCATCCTGAAGATAGGAAGCGTGTGGCCGAGCTCTATGACGAATGTGTCGCGACGGGTAAGGAGTTCAGCCTAGACTATCGCATCATGACACCCAATGATGTTGCTATCTACCTCTTCGTCAGGGCCCGCTTCACTTTAGACGACTTAGGCCAGCTGACCAACATAAGGGGCACAGGCCAAGATGTCACCAACCGCAAACAGCTAGAAGAAACATTGGTCAAGGCCCGCGAGGAAGCCGAAATGGCTGCCAGCGCCAAGACCCAGTTCCTGTCGGCCATGAGCCACGAGATCCGGACCCCCCTCAATGCCATCATCGGGATCAATAACCTCTTGCTCCAAGAGGTGGAGGATGCCAAGATATTAGGTAGGTTGACGACCCTTGAGTTCTGCGCCCGCAACCTGCTAAACACCATCAACAAGCTGCTAGACCTCAGCAAACTAGAGGCTGGCAAATACAAAATCGCGAAACGGCCATTTGATTTGGTTTCCCTACTCCGGAACCTCAAGGACGTCTATCAGCTTCAGGCTAGCCAGAAAGGCATCGTCTTCGAGCTTGAGCAACCAGACCAATTGCCGGCTTCCGTCATGGGCGACGAAAACATCCTTAACAACGTCCTCAACAACTTATTAGGCAATGCCATTAAGTTCACGGACAAAGGCATGGTATGCCTCACAGTCACGGACCTTGGCGTCAAGGACAACATCCAGCACCTGAACTTCAGCGTGATGGACACTGGACAGGGTATCCCAGAGGACATGCAGCATGTGGTCTTCGAGGCTTACGAACAAGTCCCGGTCATGCTGGACCAGAAACAGACCGGCACAGGGCTGGGTCTGCCGATTGTTAAACAACTACTGGAAAGCCTCGGCACCACCATCACCTTGGTCAGCAAACCAAACCGTGGCAGTACCTTCAGCTTTGACCTTTTGCTAGAGCGCACCGCCCCAGAGCAACAATTGGCAGAACAAGGCAAGGTCAACAACCTCAAGATCAATCACGAACTTGCCATTAAAACCTTGACTGGTTGCCACATCTTGCTGGCCGAAGACAACGAAATCAACGCCATGATCTTCAAGGATTTCCTGAAACGCTGGGAGATCACTTACGACTGGGCCTGCAATGGGGACGAGGTCGTCCGGATGGCTAGTCAAAGCTGTTATGATATGATCCTGATGGATATCCAGATGCCTGTTCTAGACGGTATCAGGGCTACCAAGATCATCCGGTCGATGAGTGGTAACTGGTTCAAACAGGTGCCGATCATTGCGTTTTCGGCCTTTGCGCTGCAGGAGACTGCCAACGAAGCTCTAGAGGCCGGCATGAACGACTACTTGCTCAAACCATTCACACCCGAGCAGGTGATGGACAAATGTCTGCAATACATGCTACCTTACCGCAAGGTGAGGCAGAACGGTGGTGAAGGTGTCCAGACCGAAAGCTCGTTCTATATTCAGCCGCAGGAGCTGCCAGACTCGCTTCAGTCCATGAAGTTATCGATGCGTGACTTTGGGGTGATTAGGTCCAGCTTACGCGAGATGACCAGCCTGCTAGAGGAGGCCTTACTTACGGCTGACGGCAAACTTATGCAGCGGATCTGCCACAAGTTTATCCCATCGCTCAAGATGCTCAATGTGTCTGACGTCTGGCTAGACCTCAGTATATCCCGTCAGGTGACCGATGCTGGCAACCTGAACCCAGAGCTGGCCCAACGGTACTTGTCCTTGGTAAACCAAAAGGTTGATACCTACTTGGCCTCAATCGCCCCAGTAGAGACAGAGCCTATCCTATCCTGATCTGAGGCTCGCGGTTTTCCTTGCCATGATGCTGGCACCAATTTTGGGGTTTAGAGACTTGGTCAGCCTAAAATTGACCTGTTAGGATAATTCTAGATGGCCAACGCTATATTGCGAGACGCTTTAGGGTGGGATGATTTCTGGTTTCAACTATTCTGTGTCTAGCTGACGCTACAGCTGGTCCTTCTGGCAGTCTAGGTGTACCTCCATATCCAAGGATCATCTTGGCTGGGACCTGACCGGTCGCCTTTGGTCATCCAGATCGACTCTATACCTTCACCGTTATCAAGCGTTCCGTTGCATAAGTTTGC
Source organism: Cytophagaceae bacterium (assembly GCA_027490155.1). GTDB lineage: Bacteria > Bacteroidota > Bacteroidia > Cytophagales > Flexibacteraceae > CANHWS01. The sequence goes on from JAIXYP010000059.1 coordinate 31,882, forward strand.
TGCCATCGACATTGGGTCCAACGCCGTCCGGCTCAAAGTGCACCAAGTGCTGGAGCAGAAGGGCGTTTACGTCAAAAAATTAATCGAATACATCCGCTTTCCGCTGCGCCTTGGCTCGGATGTGTTCGACGGGGGCTATATCCGGCCCGAAACCCGTGTCAAACTAGGCAAATTGCTGTTGGCCTATAAACAGCTTTGCGACCTTTATGAGGTGGATGACTACATGGTTTGTGCCACCAGCGCCTTGCGCGACTCGGCCAACGCCACTGAAGTCAAGGCCTGGGTAGAGGGTTTCACTGGGCTTGACGTCCAGGTCATCACCGGTCAGCAAGAGGCCGCAATGGTCGGACTAGCACTGACTCCCCACATCAAACCCGACAACAACTACATCCATGTCGATGTTGGCGGAGGCAGTACCGAGATCAATATCTACTTGCAGGGCGAGCGCATTGCAGGCGAAAGTTTCCAAGCAGGCCATGTCCGGAACCGCACCACACCCGTCAGTATCTGGCCCCAGATGGACAAATGGATTTATGACAACCTTGCCCAGATCCGGACCGCTAACCACGAAAAAGGTGCCAGCAAACACTTTATCGCCGTTGCAACAGGGGGCAACATCTCTAAGCTCATCAGCCTTTATGGACAGCTGTATAAACCCAAGGACAAACTCACCTACCACGAGCTCCTGAGTGTCTATATGGACTTGAGCGAGCTTGATATTGACGAGCGATCGTTCCAGCTCAATATCAATCTAGACCGAGCTGACGTCATTGTCCCCAGTGCCGAGATTTACCTCCACGTCCTGCGCGAAAGTGGGGCTCGTTACATCTTCTCGCCTGATGTCGGCCTGGCAGATGGCATCATCTTGTTCCTAATGCAGCGCAACGGACTTGACCCCAAGCTGATGCAGCGGTAACAGACCCATTTAAACCATACTAGGCAAAAATCTATCTCCTGATTTTCGTCGATTTCTAACCTTCAAACCCGTGCCACAGAGGGCTAAACCTACCTACCTTTGCGGTACTATTCATACACCCCTTTATCCCTCACTACTATGAGAGAAGCCTATATCGTGGCAGCCGTCCGGACCCCAATGGGAAGTTTTGGCGGATCCTTGGCATCATTTTCGGCTACGGCCCTAGGCTCTGTGGCCATCAAAGGTGCTTTGGCCCATGCCGGCATCGATGCCACAGAGGTCAACGAAATATATTTTGGCAATGTTTGCAGCGCCAACCTAGGCCAAAACCCTGCTCGCCAAGCGGCACTTGGCGCTGGCCTGCCCGAAACTGTTGCCTGCACTACAGTCAATAAAGTATGCGCCTCTGGCACCAAATCGATCATGTTGGCAGCCCAAAGCATCATGCTTGGCCTTGCAGATGTCGTCGTCGCAGGTGGTATGGAAAGCATGAGCAATGTGCCCTACTACGTGCCCAAAGCCCGTTTCGGCTACAAATATGGTAATGCCTCCTTGGTCGATGGCCTTGAGAACGATGGCCTGCTAGATGCCTACCAGAAAAAGGCCATGGGTGTCTTTGCTGACGCCACTGCGGCCCATTATGACATCAGCCGCGAGGCACAAGACGAGTTTGCGATCAATAGCTACAAAAAGGCTGCTGCTAGCACCGAGGCCGGCAAGTTCCGTGACGAAATCGTTGGGGTCGATATCCCGCAACGGAAAGGTGGTGTCCTGACCATCAGCGAGGACGAGGAGTACAAAAATGTGTTCTTCGACAAGATCCCTGGCCTCAAACCTGCCTTCACCCCGACTGGTACCGTGACTGCAGCCAACGCCAGTACCATCAATGATGGCGCTGCCGCCCTAATCGTCGTCAGCAAAGAAAAAATGGAAGCACTTGGCCTCAAGCCACTGGCCAAGATCTTGGCCTTTGCTGATGCTGAGCAAGCCCCTGAGTGGTTCACGACCGCGCCAACTGTAGCAGTGCCTTTGGCCCTCAAACGTGCTGGCTTGACCCTTGAGGATGTGGACTTCTTCGAGGTGAACGAGGCCTTTTCCGTCGTGACCATGGCCTTTAACAAGGTGCTAGGTGTCAACCCTGATAAAGTGAATATCCGTGGTGGAGCCGTTGCCCTAGGCCACCCACTGGGAGCTAGTGGTGCCCGCATCGTGACTACCCTTTGCCATGTCTTGGCGTCCGAAGGTGGTAAGATCGGCGTGGCAGGCATTTGCAACGGTGGCGGTGGAGCTTCAGCTATCGTGCTAGAGCGGATGTAGTCCTGACTACCTACTATGATTATTTGCCAAAGCCACCCATAGGGTGGCTTTGGTGGTTTTAGGGCTATGGGGCGGGGCAGAATCTTGTAAGCGGTTTTTTGTTGGGTGCTTGTAATGTTTGTAATAGTTACAGAAGAGGACTTGCAAATGAGCACACACGAATCCCAAAAATCCGTCCTATCCGTTTAATCCCAGTTTAAACAAAAAACCTACCGCACCACCACCCGCCCAACAAAAGGCACCTTGCCATCTGCCACAGTGAGGCGGTAGAGGTATAGCCCAGGGGCAAGGCCCGTAAGGTCTAGGGCTTGGTCTGGCAGGATAGGGGCATCTAGGGCAAGGGAGCCAGCTGTGGTGAACAACCGCAATTGCCCAGGACGATCTAGGCCGCGGAACTGCACCTGCCCAGAGGTAGGATTAGGGAAGGCAACAGGAGCCACAGATTGCGCCACCTCCCGAGGGCCACCCAGCTCTGTAAGTGGGTCAAAAGGCCGACCGAAGTTGGCGATTTTGGTTAGGTAAAAGTCCTCTCCTTGATATGGAACCCTTGAACCATCAGCAATGAAACCGCAAATGACGGCACTTTGATCAGCGTTATACGTAATCCCAGGAAGTAAAATACTATTGTTATTAGGGACAGAAACGACAGGTATTCGCCAAAGTTGTTGTCCTGTACTAGTTACTTTAGTCATGTAATACGTCCGAGAGGCCGCAGCCACTGAGACATATACTAGGCTACCATCATCCATAATCCTGATCGGAATATCACTGCCATGACCAATTTCCGAAATAACCCACTCTTGGCTAAAGTCTGGCCGGAGTTTAGCGATGTGAAAGTCTGGTGGTGTTGAGGTGCTTGCCAAAACGCTCGTCTGGGTTAATAGCCCTCCATCTGGGCAACGCTGGACAAGTGTCAAACTTTGGGTGCCCGCAGTAGGCGGCACAAACAGAACCCTAGTATTCTCAATTACAACACCGTTTGAATCAACAATCATGCTCACGGTGCGGTTGAGGCTGGAGCCTCCTAGAATAATATTACCACCAGCGTCATTAAAGGCCGCAAAACGTGTCGGGTCGGTGGAGCCTGGGTTATAAACCTTCAGCCAGTCGAGAAATCCTTGGGGAGTTATGCGGGCAAGAAACCAATCCGTGTTAGTATTAGGGAAAACCTGCCCTGGTACCGAAATGCCGTAAACCATTAAGTCACCGTTTTTAGCCTTAAACATACCATACGGTTTGTATGGAAAAAAAGGATTTTGAATGACTCGACTAGTAATGATACTTCCGGTAGAGTCCACCAATTGAAAAACAAAACCTCCACGATCTGCTTGAACATTAAAATCACTCACTTCAGTTACCACCGCAAGCGTACGGTCATCAACCTTTACAACACCTTTTGCATATCCTGCATAACCCAGTGGGCGAACCCATAATAAATTGCCGGACTTACCAAATTTAGCAATATGGCTACCATCAGTCAAAAAGGTGGAAATACGGACACGATGCAGATAGCCACCACCTACGGCGTAGTATCCATTGGTGTCAAGACTCGTGATTGAAAATAATCGATCATCACTTACTGAGGCCGACGGTTTCTGAGTCCAAACTACTTGCTGCGCAGGCAGCAAGTAGGGCAACACAAACAACAGGGTGCAGAGTAGTTTGTACATGGCCTTATTGTTTGATGAGCTTGTACGGTATAGCTAATTGGTCAAAATGAAGCAGATAGAGCCCTGAAGCCAAATTAGTTAGGTCAAGATACAGTTTGGTGCCTGCAAAGTTGGTCCATATAGTACAGCCTTGGGAGGAGAGGAGGCCAGCCCACATTTGCAAAGGATGGATTAGTGGCGAAATGAGCTTGGGCATAGGCTGGGGCATTTGTAACAAGACCAAGATAAGCAACAAAGGGTTGCCTAGGGGCCTTGTATAAACGCGGATTCCAGAAATAAGATTATAAAGAATTTATGGGATAGGGTTGTAAACACCTCAAGGGTAAGGCGCCAAGTCTCCATTAGCGCATCACCACACACGAATCCTTATAATCCGTCCAATCAGCTTAATCCCAGTTCAGACAGTAAGCCCCCCTACTTCCCCCGACCCATAATCACCGTCCAGACCGTATAGAACACAATCCGAAAGTCCATCAGCAGGGACATGTTCTCGATGTAGATGATGTCCCAACGCAAGCGGCGCACCATCTGTTCCACATTGCTGGCATAGCCGAATTTGACTTGACCCAAGGAGGTGATACCGGGGCGTACCCGACAAAGGTGTTTGTAGTGCGGTGCCACCTGCACGATCTGGTCAATGAAAAACTGCCGCTCTGGCCGTGGACCTACTAAACTCATTTCGCCCACCAATACGTTCCAGAACTGGGGGATTTCGTCCAGCCGGGTTTTGCGCATAAAGCGGCCCCAAGGCGTCACCCGGGGGTCATGCGTAGAAGCTAGCTGTGGGCCAAGTTTTTCGGCATCGGTGTACATGCTGCGGTACTTGATGATCAGGAAGGGATGCCCGCCCTTGCCAATACGCTCCTGCCGGAAGAAGATAGGCCCCTTGCTCGTCATCCGGACCATCAAGGCCACAAACGCAAACAAGGGCGAACATAGCACCAGCACCAAGGCCGATACCACTATATCAATCAGCCGTTTCGTGACCTGCTGCCAGACGGGCAATAGGTCTCGTTTGATCTCGATCAGGGGGGTGCCCAGCACGTGGCTTACCTTGACGGAGCCCAGTAGGATCTGGTACATATCTGGCATGATCGAAATATGTAGGTCGGCACCCTCTAGGAAACCCAATATCTGCTCGATGCGCTTATGTTCGTCGGTTTCGAGCGCCAAGATCACCTGCTCAATGCGGTGGTCTGTAATGATTTGCTCTAGCTGCAAGTAGCTGCCGAGGTTGGGCATATCTCGTTGTAGCTGCTCATGTACGTTGTCCGTATCAAGGCAAACGAAGCCGGAAAACTGTAGCCCTAGGTGCGGATTGTTGGTCCTAATCTCTTGGTAGATCTCATGCGCATTGCTGTAGGACCCCACCAAGGCCGTCCTGAAACCCAAGACGCCACGCCGTAGCAGGTTTTTGCTATAGGTCATGATCCCGAACTTGACCAAGACCGAGACCCCAGCGTGCATCAGGAAGTAATTCAGGATATTGCGGTAGGATTGCAGGTATCCCTCATAACCCTCTTGGGATACAAAGGCCGCATCCACGATGATTAGGGCAAATAGCAGCAATACCCCAAGCACATTGATCCAGACCACGGTGGCAACCTCCTTGGCGCGGCCCTTGCGCAGGACATCGTTATAGAACCCCCAGAAGGCATAGAGTAGTACCCAGCAGCTGGCAATAAAGGCAGCCGAAGTCAGGCTCTCGAAGAACATCCCACCCCGGACGTCGCCCAGCACGTGCATACGCAAGCCCACAAAGCCCAGCCAAGCCACCGCAGCAGCTAGCCAGTCGGCCAGGACGAAGTACAGACGTATGGTGGTTTTGTTCATGGAAGTCGGGCGACAAAGATAATGCGGCTCGAGGCCGCTGCCTAACGATCCATTTGCATTAGCCTCAGGTTATCCAGCAGGACATAGTCCGTTGCTGACTTTGCACCCGTAACCCTAAAGCTGAGCTTAAAGTTGGACTTCTGCGGCGCAGTAAGGGCCTCATCTACGAGGGAGACATAGATTTTGCGCCAGCGGCCATTGGTCGGCAGCAGATTGAGGTCATAGATATAGCCCGTTGTCCCTTGGGTGGAGCTGAAGAAATTAAGGCCGACCAGCAAGTTGGCAGTGGCCTTGTAGTTCAGCTCTAGGTAGATAGGAGAGCCATCTTGCGGCAGGCGGACTTGGTTCACGGTCGTGACCTCGACCACACCGCTAGAAGAGGCAGACCGCCCTGCCAACTTAAATGAATAGGCCCCACCATCTGGATAGACCTCGCCGGCTTGGATGCTGCGGCCAAATGTGCCTGTATTGTTGTTTGTCCCCGTAAATTGTAGGCTATCCACCTGGCTTTCGAAGTCGAACAAGTACGGGAAAGGATCCTTGAGGTTACCGTTGGCTTTTTTGTAGGTCGTCCGGAATGAGACTGGCACCACCACCCCTTCGGACAAGGTGATGACCTTGTTGAGCCCCTTGTAGAATGGATAGCTGATGCGATAATCCTTGATGCCGTCGCTAAAAACACCTGGCTCGATCGTGAACGTCACATTAGGCCCAGAGGCAGGCACTGGTATAACAGCTGGCAGCTCATAAGCACCGATGAAATCGCCATTCGCAAAGACCCAAGCATCCGTAATCTGCTGCGTGTTTTTACCTTGGTTGCGCCCTACCGTATTGGTGAGCGAATCTGTAAACGGAATCGAGTCGATCCGGATATAATAAGGTGGCGTTTTGGTCGGCTCGATGTAAGAACAGGCCTGGCATAACAGCAACAAGCCCAGTCCTAGGAATACACCCAAGTGCCTTTGCAAGCGCAACCTGCCCCCCTCATTGATGGATTGGGCACCACTTAATCGTCCTGTTTGCTTTCGTAAATTGATCTTGACCACGCTGGATAGGGTATTAACTGGCATAGGGTGGGCCTAGCCACGCTTTTTTCGGTTCTTCTGGAAGTCCTCAAACACAAAGTTACCGAGGCCCTCTAGCCCACTGTAATAGGCCCGGCCTTGGTTCACCTCCGTAAAATCATGGACAAATTTCTGGAGCCATGGGTCAGTCGCGATCATAAAGGTCGTTACCGGAATCTTGACCCTTTTGCATTGAGCAGCAAGGTTGAGAGTGCGGTTCAGGATCTTTTGGTCCAGCCCAAAGCTGTTTTTGTAGTACTTGGTTCCCTCCTTTAGGCAGGTGGGTTTGCCGTCCGTGATCATGAAGATCTGCTTATTGGGGGTCTTTTTGCGCCGCAACAAGTCCATCGCTAACTCAAGCCCAGCCACTGTATTGGTATGGAAAGGGCCGACTTGTAGGTAGGGCAAGTCCTTGATTTTGATCTGCCAAGCATCATTGCCAAACACGATGATGTCGAGCGAGTCCTTAGGGTAACGGGTCGTTATCAGCTCGCTGAGGGCCATCGCCACCTTTTTGGCAGGGGTGATACGGTCCTCGCCATACAGGATCATCGAGTGCGAAATATCGATCATCAATACTGTGCTTGTGCTGGTCTTGAAGTCTCGTTCCTGCACCTCTAGGTCATCCTGGGTGAGGGTGAAGTTGCCAATCCCGTGGTTAATCTGCGCATTCCTGATGCTTTCCTGCATCGCGATCTGGTCAGGCGCATCGCCAAACTGATAGGGGCGGAGGTCGGTATTGGGTTCGTCTCCTGGGCCACCAAAGTTGGTTTTGTGGTTACCTGGGCCAGCCTTCTTGAGTTTGCCAAAGATCTCGTCCAGCGCACCACGGCGCAAGTCACGTTCTGTTTTGGCTGTTGGCACTAGGGATGGATCGCCGGGGCCTTGCTCTTGCAGATAACCCTTGTTTTTGAGGTCCTCGATGAAGTCGCCCATTCCATAGTCTGGAGTCGTGAGCTTATACTCACGGTCGATCTCGTTCATCCAGTCAAAGGTCTCGGCCACATCGCCACCCGTGATAAGCAGTAGTTGCTTAAAGATCTCTAGCAGTTTGTCAAAGGGTGTCTGCTCGCTATCTGGCGGTGGCACAAAGGCTCCAAAGCGATAGCCAACAGATCCGTTGGGTGATTGTTCCATAATTCGTTTGATAGTGGTTGTGGGGGGGGGAATAGCGTACTGCAGCGTGTAAGTATCAACTGATACCTACCGTTGCCATAGCCGACGGATGTCATCAGTGACCCTTAGGTTGACATCGGTCCGGATGCGTTGCTCATGGCCCTTGATCTTGAAGTACAACCCATCAAGTGCCTTTTGTGTTACATACTGGCTCAGGTTGCTATTGATCGGGCGCAGATTCAGGAATAGATTGGCCGGCGAGGTGCGGACCCCTTCGTAAAGATTGATGATCTGGGACCAGCTTTCTTTGGCACTGAGGCCTGCTACCAATGGCTGTGCAAGCACTGTATCAACCTGTGGAAGGAAGGCATTGTAAAGTGCTGAGCTGGTGTTGACACGCAGGAATTGGGTGGCAGCGGTGTCATTAGTCCCGTTCACGATGTTGATGGCGTCGTTGAACGTGATGTTCGTGATTGCTTTGACAAAAATGGGTGTGGCCTTCACGGCGGCAGCCTCAGCACCACGGTTCAGGCGCAGGATCAGGTCATCAACCAATTGTTGCTGGCCGATGTACTGCAGGCCCTTAATGAGATCCTGGGCATCGGGAGGTAACAGGATCTTGATCAGCTGGTCGCGGAAATAGCCATCGGCAGCAGAAAGCTTTTTGACAGAGGTATCGGTGCTGACCTTCAGCAATGACCTAAGCCCGAGTTGCAGGTAGTTAGGGTCATTAAGCACAGCGTTGACTTGGTCTAGTGTGCAACTGCTCAGTAGTGTTGCAAACCCTAGCAGAGAGCTGAAAATGGCAACTTTGATGCGGTATGGATTCATGGCCTTGTAGGAGGTCGTTGTTTCGTTACGGATAGGTAAATATAACGCCCAACAGCATAGTTTTGGTGCATCAGATAGCCATAGACGATCCAAAACACCCACCTTAACATCAGATAACAAAAAAAGGCGGCCATCGGCACCAATACCAGCCTGCCTTAACCAGATATTTGCAATTGGAGTGTCTAGGGTAAACTATCCCTTCCAACCAACAATAATTCTAATCATCAGGCAGTCTTTCTGCTGCGCTCAGCCTCGTTTAAGCCATGACCACCGCACGCAAACTATTCATCAACGTTGGCCATGCCGAGTCGGTCAGTTTCCTGCTTTTGCTGTTGGTGGCCATGCCGATCAAGTACTTTTTGGGCAATCCGCTACCCGTCAAATATGTGGGCTGGGTGCATGGGGCCTTGTTCATGGGCTATGCCTTGGTGTTACTAAACGTGGCCTACCGCGAACGCTGGACCATCTGGACCATGGGCCTCGGGATGGCCGCTGCCTTTTTGCCCTTTGGCCCCTACTTATTTGGCCGTTGGTATTGGAACCCGAAACGCACAACAGGCACCCAGTCCTAGGACTAAGTGCCTGTTAGAGGTGTTGTAAGCTGGTTTAGCTAGGCCTTAATTGCCTAGGTTGTGACAACCACGCTACCCCACAACCCGCCAAACAGGTTTCTTGGTAGCACCTTCGCGCACTACCCTTCCTTCAGCCTTTAGGATATCGAGGTGGTAGCGCACACCTTGGTCAGTCAGTCCCAGCAATACGGCCATGTCTTTGACTTTCAGGTTATGGTCCTGCTTGAGGGCATTCAATATCCGCTCCTTGACTGGCAAGGTGATTTCTTTGCTAGTCAGCCCTATTTCTTTACTAGTACCAGCCCCTTTGGTAGGGGTTTCTTTACTAGTCAGCCCTGTTTCTTTACTAGTTAGCTCCGTTTCTTTACTAGTACCGATCCCTTTGGTAGGGGTTTCTTTACTAGTCAGCCCTATTTCTTTACTAGTACCAGCCCCTTTGGTAGGGGTTTCTTTACTAGTCAACCCTATTTCTTTACTAGTACCAGCCCCCTTGGTAGGGGTTTCTTTACTAGTCTCTAATAATCACTTCTAGATTAGTAAATTACTTTCAGACTCACACCACCCCAATATCGGACCGGTAATACCGCCCCTCCCAAGTGATGGCAGCGGTGGCACTTTGGGCCAAGGCGATGGTCTCGGGCCAGGTGGTGGCTGTGGCAGAAACGGCCATGACACGCCCACCAGAGGTAACAAGTTTGCCATCGGCCTCTAGGGCGGTGCCAGCATGGAAGACCTCGATGTCTGGATTGCCAAGGTGGGTTTCATGCCCCGAAATCGGCAGGCCCTTTTCGAAGGTGCCGGGGTAGCCACCACTGGCCAAAACGACGGTGCAAACTGGTTGATTGGTTGTGCAGAGGCTTCGGCCTTCCCATGTCGAAAGCTCACCATTTGCGGCGGCAACAAAGGCATCAGCGAGGTCGGGGCCTAGGCGCATCATCAGCGATTGCGTTTCGGGATCACCCAGCCGGCAATTGTACTCGATCACGTAGGGTTTGCCATCCACCACCATCAGGCCGATAAACAAGAAGCCTACATAGTGCAGTCCTTCTTGCTCAAGTCCAGCCAAAGTTGGGCGGACGATAGTTGCATCGACAGCGGCCAACATGGCCTCATCAGCAAACGGAACGGGCGAAATTGTACCCATGCCACCCGTGTTAAGACCTGTATCACCTACGCCAATGCGCTTGTAGTCCTTGGCTTGCGGTAGGGTAAGGTAGTGGCCTGTACCATCCGCCAAGACGAAATAGGAGAGCTCCTTGCCATCCAAAAATTGTTCGATAACAATACGCTCGCCAGCAGCACCAAAGGCCTCACCTGACAGCATTTCGGTAACCGCCTCTGTGGCCTCTTGGTATGATTGCGCAATGATGACCCCCTTGCCAGCTGCCAGCCCATCTGCCTTAATGACAATTGGCAGCGGTTGGGTCTGGATGTAGGCAAGACAGGCGGCTAGGTCAGCTTGTGTAAACTCCTGATAGGCAGCTGTCGGGATGTTGTGGCGGGCCATAAAAGCCTTGCTAAAGGCTTTACTCCCCTCTAGCTGGGCACAGTCCTTGTTCGGACCTAGGACCTTAACACCGGCTAGGTCAGCACGGAGGGCAAAGTAGTCGGCAATACCATCTACTAGGGGCTGCTCTGGCCCAACGACAACGACATCGATGCCTTGATCTAGGCAAAATTGAGCAATGGCCTGAAAGTCATTAAGCGGAATCGGAGCGCAGGTGACGATCTTGGCAATGCCCGGATTACCTGGTGCGGCATAGACTGCATGCTGGCGTCGTTGCCCCTCACTATGGTCAGGCTGGGAGAGTCGCCAACAAAGTGCATGTTCACGTCCGCCACTGCCCAGTACCAAAAACCGATGATTCCCTAAAGTCTGCATAGCGGCAAAGTACGCACAAAAAATAACTGAAACCGCCTAGGGCCAGACCACAACCGTTTTACCCATGGGCGACTTGCGGTTAAGCAGATCAGCCAAAAACTTGGGGACTTCGGTCGGGGTGATGGTCGGGGCGAGGGTTACCTCTAGCTTGCCTGCCTTAAGGAGTGAGAGCACCTGCACCAAATCCTGATGCCAACGCTGCTGCCATTGAGACAAGGATGGATTGTATTGTAGGTAGCGTTTGTTACCACCAGAGAGCTTCATCCAGGCAAGGGTCATTTTCGCAAAAATACTGCTACCAACCCCACCAGTCCGTTCGGCACTGATGTATCCTGTAGAAACCAAAGTGCCGCCTGGCCGTAAACAATCCCAGCTTTTGACCAAGGTATGGCCAAGGCTATCAAACACGGCATGTGCCCCATCGATGCTGAGACGACGGACGGCCCGCAAAAAATCTTCTGCCTGATAGTTAATCGGGCTGGCCCCTAACAGATGTAGCCGACCATGGTATTTAGCATCAGCAGTGGTATAGATTTCAAGCCCCATAGCACGCCCTAAGGTGATCAGTGCAGTACCCAAGGCACCTGCACCACCATGAACCAACATCCGCTGCGTTCGTTGCAGCTCTACCACATGGTTCAGCAACTGCCAAGCAGCCACATAAGTCATGGGTAGTGCGGCAGCCTCGGCCATTGATAGGTAATCCGGCTTCAAGACCAACTGCGAGATCGGTATCACAACCTCTGACTGCAAGGCACCACCGTTTGGCATCCAGCCCATCACCTCTGTGCCGATTGGCCATTTGGCCATGACTGATGGATGAGCGTCGATGATCACGCCAGCTAGCTCATACCCGCCTACCCGTTTGCCATCGATGAGAGGCAAAAGGGATGGGTTAAGACAAGCCGCAGCATCCCGGAATCCGATGCCTGTAGCCCGGACTTCCACCTTGACCTGATTTTCGCTTAATTGGATAGGTGCAGGCACCGTCTGGTGCTGCATCACCTTTTCAGGCTTGCCTTTGGCTAAAATGGTAAGTTGCTGCAAGGTTGTAATGAAATAACGATCTGAGTTAGGGCTGGATTTATAGTTGGGCGATGATGTCCTTTAACGAATATCAGGGGATAATTGGTGCACTGCAGAAAATGGAACTATTGGTACATATATTCAGCCTGCCAAGCGCCAACAGGCTGTTGGTGTAGCTCGGCATAGACCTCAGCTATTTTGGTTGGGGCAAAGTGCGTATCCGGTTTGATCCAGCCACATATCGTGACTGTTGCAACATGGATGCCTTTAGGCAATAATTCGGTATGGAGCTGCAGGGCCAAGTTCCGCAAAGCCGCCTTCCCCATGCTGAGTGTAGCAGCGCCAGGCATCGGTATGATGGCCGACCCACCACCTGTGATCAAGATTGTACCCTTGCCATGGGTGGTCATATCTGGCAACACCGCTTGCGTGGCTGCAATTACGCCACCAACACTAAGGGCTAGGTCCGCCTTGAGGTCTGCCATCGTGACTTGCGTGGCTGTTACAGGGCGATAAGCTGAGGCATTATAGATCAGGACTTCGGTAGCACCGACTTGCTCCTTAATGACATTAAACAGCGAGGCAACTTGTTTGTCATCCCCTAGGTCAGCACTCATGGTCGTGACAGGTATGCCCGCCTTGAGTAGCTCAGCCTCTAAAGACTGGAGATTCTCGGCCCGGCGCGCCACCAACACCAACTGATATCCTAACGAACCAAATTGATGCGCCAAGGCCAGACCCATACCTGGGCCAGCACCAAGGATTGTACAGATGGGGAGCGTACTCATGATTGGCGTTTGCATAATGTCAGTATTCAGGCAAGTCAGGATAGTTTAGGATAGCAGCGGAACAGCCACGCTACCCCAAAGCAGACCACTATTATTGTCGCAATCTACTTTAATCCGTCGTAATTTTACAAAATCTTGACTACCACCGATCTGCTCACCAGCTAATATGGCCCTAGCTAAGCCGAAGCTCTTGTAAGGCCAGCCAAGCCAACAGGCCAGCACCCGTAGGCAAGGCATCTTCGTCGATGTCAAACGTTGGGGTATGGACCCCACTCACGATGCCTTTAGCCTCGTTCCGTGTCCCAATGCGATAGAAACATCCCGGGATCTCCTGTGCATAGTAGGCAAAGTCTTCAGCTGCCATCCAGAGGTCCAGATCTACCACATTGTCGGCACCCATATAGTCAACCGCCCAGCTACGCATACGGGCTGTTAGGTCTGGGTCGTTCATCAGATAGGGGTAGCCATGGTGGATGTCAAACTCACAACGCCCACCCATGCTTTCGACAAGGCCCTCGGCTAGTTTTTTCATCTTGACCAAGGCTTCTGCCCGCCAAGGCTCGTCCATCGTCCTGAAGGTCCCTTCCAGATAAACGGAATTGGGGATCACATTCGTGGCACCGTTAGCGATCACCTTGCCAAAGCTCAACACTGACGGGATCCGCGGATTGGCCATTCGGCTCACGACTTGTTGCAGGGCCACCACCATGTGGCTAGCCATCAGCACGGGGTCGATAAACTGCTCGGGCATAGCGCCATGACCACCTTTACCATGGACTGTGACGTAAAGCTCGTCGGCACTGGCCATATACATACCTGACCTGAACCCCACCTTACCAATTGGCAACAGTGGCATCACGTGCTGCCCAACAATACTTGCCGGGGCTGGGCTTTGTAGGGCGCCATCCCGGATCATCATCGAGGCACCACCAGGTGTGCGCTCTTCCCCTGGCTGAAAAAGCAGTTTGATTGTCCCCTCGAACTGGTCACGCAAACCATGTAGAATGGTAGCCGCCCCTAGCAAACTCGTTGTGTGGACATCATGCCCACAGGCGTGCATCACCCCGATGTTTTTGCTTTTGTAGGGCACATCATTGGCCTCTGTGATCGGTAGGGCATCCATGTCAGCACGCAGGGCAACCGTTTGTTTGTCCTTGTTGCGTCCCTCGATCAGCACCACCAAGCCTGTATTGGCGGCTGGCGTAGGCACCAAGCCGATCTTGTTAAGCTCTGCAGCTACAAAGGCAACGGTCTGGTGCTCTTCGAAACTGAGCTCAGGATTCTCGTGTAGGTGATGCCGCCAGGCTAGTAGCTGCGGGTGTAAATCCGTGGCACGAGCCTTGACAGCGCCAAGTAATTGTTGATTGTTTGCTAGTGGTTCGGTTTGTCGGTCTGATGCCATAAGTATCGGTAGGCAATGCTGGTGGATACCGCCTTTTGGACCGCAGCCCTTATCGGCAGATCCAGACCCAAAATATTGCCGGGTTGGTCGTGCCGCAAGATACGGAGAATTGGGGCGACAACCGTTTTTGGGGGTAGACGTGCCGGCAACAACACGATGATTACACACGAATCCCAAAAATCCGTTCAATCCGTTTAATCACAGTTCAGACAAAAACAAAACTCCTACCGCACCACCACCCGCCCAACAAAAGGCACCTTGCCATCTGCCACCGTGAGGCGATAGAGGTAAAGCCCAGGCGCCAACCCAGTAAGGTCTAGGGCTTGGGCTGGTAGGATGGGGGCATCTAGGGCGAGGGAGCCAGCCGTTGTGAATAACCGTAATTGCCCGGGGCGATCTAAACCACGGAACTGCACCTGCCCCGAAGTAGGATTAGGGAAGGCCAAAGGGGCTACAGATTGCGCCACCTCCCGAGGACCACCCAGCTCTGTTAGTGGGTCAAAAGGCCGTCCGAAGTTGGCGATTTTGGTAAAGTAAAAATTCTGGCCGGTATAAGGCACTTGATAACCATCATCAATGAAACCACACAGAACGGCACTTTGGTCTGGGTTGTAGGTGATACCATTGAGGTATAGTTCATTACTACTAGGCAAGGCTACCACTAAAATCCGCCAGAGACGTTGACCATTTGCATTAACTTTGGTCATGTAAAAATCAACACTATTGCGTGCCTTCGAAGTATATATTACACTACCATCATCCATAATCCTGCATGGTATGCTGGAGCCAGATCCAATCTCCGATATTAACCATTC
>JAIXYP010000066.1 GCA_027490155.1 Cytophagaceae bacterium
TAGCTGATAAAACCAAGGTTGATGTTGTCATTGATGTGATACAAGCGGGTTTCGAGCTCCGCTTGCTGTGCAAAAGTCATCACACATGGTTTGACAGTGCCAGACGTAAGCTCAAACAAGTTGTTGGTGATGTCAAGGTCCACCAATGCAGGTGACATGTTGGTGATAGCTGTAGGCAATTCCTCCTCGAAGAACGGGAACAACTTGCTAGGCCCACTATTGGTGTCCAGTAGGATGTTATGTTTCACCCCTAGCTTGAACGTATTGGGCGAGGCCGCTGTGCCGATCGTCACATTGCTGTAGGAGTTCGCTCCGGCAATATCGTTGTGGTTGTACACAATGATGTTTGCACCACCGCCAGACTCATTGAGTGGCTTGTTGAAAACATTGCCGATGATTGTGGCCGAATTAGTGAAAGCACCTTGGGTGGTTGCATCAATGGCCGTTAGTTGCTTGGTGTTAAGCGCCACACTGATGAAAGTAGTGGTGTCATACGGCGTGAAAGTGTTATTGCTTATGGTTACGTTGCGCGAACGTGAACTTATGATACCATAAAAAGCAAATTGCATGAACCGATTGTTGTCAACCAAAACAGATGATCCTGTATTTGTGACGCCTCGAATTTCTATTAAGTGCACAACTCTACTAGGCCTGAAAGACTCTAATAGGTTGTTCTGGATAGTATGTGTGCCTGTGTTGGCCACCGGATCAACGAGCTGGATACAACGACCAATTAAGTGGTTTTGCTCGATCCGCATGGCACCCCCCTTTGGTTCTCCTAGCTGAATCGCATAAGATGCTCCGATAAAGTTGCTATCGGTAACACTAGGTCCGCCGATCGTCCCAAAACCTTCTATTGCCCGAATCCCGCGACCGAAGCCACAGTGCAACAAAGTCTTTAGGAATATGATGTTTTTTTTGATGGTATAGCCAGAGGTCCCGATATGATCCAGATAAATACCCATCGTGTGGAACTGAATACAGCTATCGGTGCCCGAAAAGGCCGAAGACAAGATGCTGTTCTTTTCGATGAGCAACCCATTGACATTGGTATTGGAGGACATGATACCATAGAATGTGCTTGCTTGGTCAACCTCTAGCAATAGGTTGCTGACCACAACGTTTGGCGCAGACACCTGGATGATTGCCAGCTCAACACCATCGCCTTTAAGCAAAGGTTTGCTGCCACCATCATCACCTACCAAGGCGATCTGTTTGTTGATCAGAATGGCCTCTTGATAGGTCCCACTTAGCACAACTACAGAGTCTCCATTGGCCGACTGGCTGATCGCATGGTTGATGGTCTGCCATGGCGTACTGCTAGTCCTGGCCTGCACTTGATTGCGTGCATTGTCACCACTGTTTCCAACATAATAAGTGTGCCCCTCCGCCGTCAGGGAGACGCCAAGCGCAAACGCCAATACCGCAAGGGCATTGAGTAGGTTTTTTTTCATAAAGATTGACTGAGAAATAGAAGGCTAAAGAAAGGCCAATTTTAGGAAGGAGAAGACAGCAGGGTTTATTCAGGGGGTATCAGGTAATATTTAAAGCAAAAAACATATCCCTAATGAGCCGCCAGAACGTCCAGCACCTCATAATCTGTTTCGGCTAGCAGAGGATGCTCTCACCCAGCATTTGCTACCAACTATCGATATTGCCTGTCAAAATACTCAAAAAGTAGGACAAATTTTAACAAAATTTGTGATAAAAACAACGAGAAACATTTGCCGATGACACGGGATGTTATCATGAGCTAAAGATAACAGCGACAACTAGGCCTCGCACTGCTATGCCAAAAACACTAAAAATGCCATTAAGAAGCCAAGAGGCCAACTTTGGATATTAGTTTGACACGTCTTGCTTAACATCCCTGACATTAAAAAAATGGCCCAACATCTTACCGATGTCGGGCCAACAGCTTGTGTGGATATCTATGCGAAAGTCTGGATAACTTGACCTAGTCAAAAAGATAGTCACGCAACTCTTGCGCCTCCTCTGGTTTGATCCGTTTGGCGATCAACAAGCGCACCTGCCGACGACGTAGGGCACCGTCAAATAGGCGTACTTCATCTGCTGTTTCGGGTATTGCTTCTGGCACATCAATGGGGCGGCCTGACTGGTCCACAGCCACAAATGTGAAGAAAGCTTCGTTGGTGCACGTCCGTGTCCCGGCCGGAATGTTTTCGGCATAGGCAACGATATGGATCTCCATGCTACTGTTGAAAGATCTTGTTACCTGCGCATCTAGGGTCACAACGTCCCCTAACCTTATCGAGTTGTTGAACGATATACTGTCTACTGAGGCAGTCACGACCGTCCGACCGCTAAAGCGCTGTGCACAGATCGCCCCGACTACATCCATCAGGTGCATCATCCGCCCACCCATCAGGTTGTTGAGCGTGTTGGTGTCATTGGGCAATACCAATTCCGTGGTACGAACAAATGAGTCGGCACAGCGACGCTGTTTTCGGTTCCTGATCGGTTGGTTAAGGCTATTGGTTTCGGTTGCCTGGGTTGAGCTTTGTTTCATGTGCTGGTTCAAGGATTTTGCTGATCGAACGGGATAAAGGGGTTATTTAGCTTTAAGCCTCTAGGCTGCCTGCATCTGGCCAAAAGTATAGCTTGCCCTGGTTGTAGATAGAATACCGTTGTTAAAGGCGGCTTTTCTGACCTTGCCGATGTGCCAATCTTGAAGCGCGAAATTGGAGTTTCGGCATTCTACCACCACGGTGATGGTGCCTTCAGACCCCTACCAACCGCCAAATTACAGCAATTGGCCCGATCGACCCACCTTCGAGCAAGGATATTGCTTTCAGGACCGTTCGGCACGGTTGTCAACTATCCATCAGCGCCTCTGGCCACCATGGCCCATTTTGATGTGGCCCCTTACCCATTTGGTGTTAACTTTGCTTTTGCAACCACTCCAGACCCCCTAAATGCAAGAGGTACTCTCTGTCGATGGCCTAATCTCGCTCCTGACCCTAACGGCACTCGAGATCATCTTAGGCATTGACAACATTATCTTTATCTCCATTGTAACCAACCGGCTTCCTATCGCGCTTCAAAACCGTGCCCGGACCATCGGTTTGACATTGGCCTTAGTCGCCCGCATTGGTCTGCTATTTGGCATCACCTGGATCATTGGCCTCAAGGAAGACCTTTTTACCATCGCAGGCATTGGCCTAAGCGGACGTGACCTGATTTTGTTCTCGGGTGGTATTTTCTTGGTGTACAAAACAGCCATCGAGATCTACGAAAAGGTCATGGCCCGCCCAGAAGAGGACCCGAAACTTCCGAAAAATGCCCAGTCCAAATTTAACGCCATCATCTGGGAAATCGTCATTATTGACATTGTCTTTAGCTTTGACTCCATCCTGACAGCTGTTGGCTTGGTTAGTAACGTCTTGATGATGATCACTGCCGTCATTATCGCAATGGGCATCATGCTGGTCTTCAGTGGGCCAATCGCCAAATTTGTGAACATGAACCCAACCATCAAGATGTTGGCTTTGGTGTTCTTGGTTGCGATCGGTGTCTTGCTCATTGTTGAGTCGCTCGAGTTCCATGTCAACAAAGCCTATGTCTATATCGCGATGGCCTTCTCCCTCGTTGTAGAGCTACTTAATCTTCAGATGCGCCGTAACATGCGCCTCAACAAAGAAAAGTCCAGGCTCTTGAAGGCCGAGCAACGAGCTGCGGCCAAACATCCAGTCACAAAGGCCTAGGTTGCACATGGGTAAACTTAGGGTCTGTCCTATCAATTTGGTATGTTGCTAACCAGCCCTGACAACTAGAGGGTATATTACGTTTGATCTTCGCTCAGCCACTTAACCAGACCAAATACTCGACCAACAGATTTGGCAATCTCTGACGACATATATCAGCAGCAGCAAGCCCAGCCCGATGCTGAGGGGGTAGCAAAGCGTCCTTGGCTCCGGATCCTTGGCCTGACATTGTTATTGATTAGTATCCTGACTGCTGGCGCCTATTGGTATTGGCAGCAGAAACGCCAAACGCGAATTACGTCCCTCATTCCGGCTGACGCCATTGCTTTGGTCGAGGTCCAGAACCCCGTCCATACGTTTCAGCGGATGAAGCGCCAGCCTTATTGGCCCTGGATGCAGCGCATTAACGAGCTCCATGTGCTTCAAGATCAATTTATGGCCGTCAAGTTGGCCGTCAAGCGCGACACCAACCTCCTGTCATTTTCCGAGCAACACCCAGCTTACATTTCCGTCCATGCACGTGGCGAGGCCAAACTCGGCTACGTCTTCTACCTCCCGATCCAGTCCATTTCGGACGCAGACCGGCTGCGCAAAATCGCAGACGACCTGATCCCACAAGCAAAGGCCCGCCGTAGTAACCGCAAGTATAGCGGCCACAACATCCTCGATATCCTTATCGACGATACCACAACGTTAAGTGTCCTACCCTTAGAGCATTTTTGGGCCATTAGCTATCATGGCCAGCTCATAGATGATGTCGCTCGGCAACAGGCTGGCCACAGCACGGCCCCTTGGCTAGCTGATTTCCTTAAGTTGGATGTCAACACCGAGGCCGGTATCAAACTTGCCGTCAATGGTGCTCAGATGCAAAGTTGGCTTGCCATTGCCGTTAGCCAACCACTCGTAAACTGGTCGCAGGCTATTATCCAGGGGGCCAACGTCCTCGGTGGCTGGAACAAAACAGGACTAGAACTTAGTGGCACTTACACTGTTACTGAGGGTAACCTGCTCGATAGTGCAAGCGCTGGGTCTCTAGAGGCCTTGCAATGGGCACCCCATAATACGGCTATGCTATACCACTTAGCCGACGGTGCTCGGCTGGCGCACTGGTTGGCACTAAAAGGCCCCAATTCATCGACGCACTCACAAGCTGATCTGCGCCTCCAAGCCAATATCACCGAAGTTATGGTGGCCGAGGTGGAACATCCTGACCCAGAGCAGCACCCTACACTGATGGCCCTCAGAACCAAAGACCCTGCCGCTTTGCAGGATTGGGTAAGGGCCCAAACTGCATCTGGGCAGCTTGCAACTGGCCAACTGGGGGACCAGTCGTGGCACCAACAAGCCCATGGTAACCTTGGCCAACAGATCCTGAACCAAAACATCCTAGGTTTTGACCAAGCCTATTACATCACAACCTCAGATGGGTGGCTAATTGTCGGCAGCAGTTTGCAGGTCATCAGCCAGGCCCTGCAGGATGAACAAGAGGGCCTTTGCTGGCTACGCAATCCTGACATAACGCCATACCTGCAGCACTTGAACGATGGGCATAAGGCACTAATCGCCTTCAATCCTAAACGCTACCTCAATCTCGCTGCGGCTAACATCCTACCCCGTTGGCTCCCCATGGCCGAGTCCTATTGTCAGCCGCAAAGCGGTATTGGCTTTGTTACTATCCAGGCCAGCGAATCTCTAGGCCAGTCCGAGCTCAATGTTGTCATCAGCCCACCAACAGCCGAGCCACCAAATACCGACCCACCAGTCCACAACCTTCGGGCGAGCTACCTGCCTGGCTATCTGCTTGGCACCCCCAAAGTCTGGCGCCACCCTACCGACCGTGGATTAGGCTGTGTCGTGACGGATACATTAAACCAACTATACTTTATCGACAAAAAGGGAGGCGTTGCTCACCAATACCCGATGCGTCAACCTCTGGTGACCGACGTTTGGAAAACGGACCAGCCAATCAACCTTGTGGCAGGTGCTGGCAATGTCGCCAAACAGAGCCAGTGGTATGCCCTCACATTAGGTGGCCTCCATGCGCTCAGTGCTGAGGCCCAAGTCACAAAAGGTTATCCCCTCTGTCTACCAGATACCCTACTCCCTGCATCAGCAAGCATTATCAGCTATGGTGGCCAAACCGCCCAACGTTGGCAACTCACGGAGCGCAACGGAAATGTCTGGTTGTTTGACAACAAGGGCAAGGCACTTGCGCCATTTAATCCACTCAGGTTCCGCACCAGTTTGGTTGGCAACCTAGCCCACTACCAGGTCGGCGATCAGGATGTTTTAATGGCCATTGAGTATAGCGGTACCATACATCTGCTGAGCCGCAAAGGCGAGGAGCTGCCTGGCTGGCCCGTAACGGTGGGTCATCGTTGCCATCACCAGCCATTGGTCCGGACTAGCACTACCTTGGCTAATTCAAGCATCACCATCCTGACCGAACAAGGCCAAGTCCGTACCTATAGTTTTGAGGGGCAAATGGTCAGCCAGCTGCAGCTGCTGCGGGCAAGTGCCAATACCAAGTTCAGCATGGCAATCGAGACTAAGGGTCAAACTTATTCGCTCATGGCAGCCGAGGGGGATAGCATATTGGTCTATAATCCGCTTGGGGTTCGGGTTGCCAAATTTGCGGGGCCTGGTTATGGCCAAGCCGCTGTGCAATACTATCATTTTGGTGCTGGTAATCAGGTTTGGGCAGTGCGCCCGCCTATTGAAGCTACGGGTGGTAAAGGCATGGTTTGGCTCCATACCCGCAGCGGACTTCTGGGTGGTGGCGCGGCACTAGCAACGGACTATCCCATCTCGATGCTCTATTCGGACGCTAGCCATGCTTGGTTTGTACTTCGGAATGCGGGGCACCTTACCTGCCTGACTGCTGTCCGTCAAGTCGGGGCACCTGCCAAGGCGCCGGGCCTTTTCGTCGAGGACAATATCACGATGGCCAAACCCGTCCGGACCATCCCGCTAGGCAAAGACACTTTGCAGACAATCCCCTACTGGCCAAGCAATACCTTACTTATTCAGCCCAATCAGTCAGAGCTGACCGACCAACGGGATGCCGTCGGATATAAATCTGCGGCTGCGATGGCACTCATCTTGCTTAGGGCAAAAGGTCTGCCTACCCCGACGATAGCTACTAAACTTCTGCCTGCCGTGGGTAAGCCCGTATTTGTGGCACCCACTACGACAACCACACCAGATGAGGCCAAGCACAGTAAGGTCGGTACAAAGGCAGGTACCCAACCCAGCACCAAACCTACTGAAGTGAAAGGCAAGGCGGCCAAAGGTGCAGGCGGTAAGAGCATCCCCAAAACAATAACGGACCCGAAGGCTGTTCCAGATCCCAAAATCAAAAAAACCATACCAGTCACCAAGGACCAAAAAGACGCCAAAAAACCAAAGGCCAACAAGCTAACAGACCCTAAGGCTGAAGACAAAACCACAACAAAATCAGCCAAGGCCACTACCAAAAAATCCAAAGCGGACAAAGCACCTGATCTTAAAGCTAGCAAGGCCAAAGTCGCCAAGCCTGGCACTAATACCAAGCCTACAAACAAACAAAGCACCAAAGCGGCTACCGGTAGCAAATCTCCCAAGTCCGGAGCTGTGGCAAAATCACAACCTTCTAAATCCAATAAAAAGTAAGTGCGCTAGCAGAAAGTCCGCCATTTATTCTGATAGTTTATACATTTGCCAGTCTAGTTCTACGTTTAGGTTTCAGCCGCCAATAAGCAAGGACAACTGGTCATCGCTACCTCCTTTGCAGGATAAAAATTGGTCCAGTCCATGCCTAATCTGGCAACAATTGCCAACCCAAGCCCCCAACTAGGCCCCCACGCCACCCACTGATGATCCTGAGAGCCGAACACTTGTTCAAGAAATACAAGAAACGTATCGTCGTTAATGACGTATCCGTTGAGGTGCACCAGGGTGAGATTGTCGGTTTGCTTGGGCCCAACGGTGCTGGCAAAACCACCTCGTTCTACATGATCGTGGGCATGATCAAACCCAACTCGGGCCGCATTTACCTAGACCAAGACGAGCTAACCGCCCTACCAATGTTCGAGCGGGCACGCAAAGGACTAGGCTACCTAGCACAGGAGGCTAGCGTTTTCCGCACCCTTTCGGTCGAAGAAAACATCATGGCTGTGCTCGAGATGACTAAACTATCCAAGGCCGAGCAGAAAGAACGTACGGAAATGCTGCTCGAAGAATTCAGCCTGACCCATGTCCGCAAGAACTTGGGTCGGGTTCTGTCAGGTGGTGAGCGCCGCCGTACCGAGATTGCCCGTGCCTTGGCCGTCGATCCTAAGTTCGTCCTGCTAGATGAGCCCTTTGCTGGCGTTGACCCGATAGCAGTAGAGGAAATCCAGACCATTGTCGCGGCCCTCAAAAAGAAAAATATTGGCATCCTGATCACGGACCACAACGTCCAGGAAACCCTTAGCATTACCGACAGGGCATACCTCCTGTTCGAAGGTAAAATACTCAAGAGTGGTACCGCCGAGGAACTCGCAGGTGACGAACAGGTCCGGAGGGTCTACCTTGGCAAACATTTTGAGCTCAAACGCAAAGTCTAAACCCCCATCTAGCCTAGCCTATTGCCAATCCTTGTTAAGTTTGTTATCCAGTTGTGAATCCACCGTTCAGCACTTGTCTACTAGTTCCTTTGGCTTCATTCTTGTGTTGGTGATCTGCGTCGGGAATACCCTGCCAGTTTCGCCAAGCTTAACAGCCTAGCAGTATCCAGTACATTCAGCCTACCCATTATCTTAAGTCTATACCAACCCAACCGCGATATGCGCAACCCCACTATGCCAACAACCAGCAAACCGACATCGGCCAGTACTGCATTCCGCAGCCGACTTGGCCAGTATATAGCAAGGCCCCTAGGTCTTGTCGCTGTGGCACTATGTTTTGGCTACCAAACCCTCAACGCCCAAACCATTGCTGAGGGTGCCAAACTCATTGACCTAGAGCAGGTCCAGAAGGCAGAAGCTCACTTTGCGGGTATGGTCGCTAAGGCCCCAACCGCCGAGCATTACTACTACCTTGGTGCCACCCAGCTCCTGAATGACCAATCCGATAAAGCCCGCCAAAACTTTGAGGCTGGCATTGCTAAGGATCCTAACTATGCCCTCAACTACGTTGGCAAAGGAGCCCTTATCCTGAAGGAGGCCAAACCAAATGAGGCCAGCGCCAAGCTAGAGGAAGCTAAGGCCTTGTTCAACAAAGCCGTCGTGACCAGCAAAAGCAAAAGTGCTGAGGTCTTTTACGAAATTGGACGTGCCTACATCTCGTTTGACACCAAGGATGGCGTTTCGGCTATTACCGCCCTACGCACAGCCACCACAGCCAGCCCACGTAACCCTGACTATTGGCTCCGTTTGGGTGATGCCTTTATGGTCATGAACGATGGCACCGAGGCCAACAATGCCTACAACAAGGCCCAAGCTGTCAACCCCAACTATGCCAAGACCTACATTAAGCTCGGCACCCTGATGGAGCGCGCCCGCAA
Source organism: Cytophagaceae bacterium (assembly GCA_027490155.1). Classification (GTDB taxonomy): domain Bacteria; phylum Bacteroidota; class Bacteroidia; order Cytophagales; family Flexibacteraceae; genus CANHWS01. The sequence continues at coordinate 9,250 of JAIXYP010000066.1, forward strand.
CTATAACGAGGCCATCGCTAAGTACAAAGAGGGCATCGCAAAGGAGCCTGGCTACTGGCCTGCCTACCGCGAGCTGGGCGAGCTTTATGACCGTGCACGCCGTACTAAAGAGGGTTTTGAGTACTTCGACCGTTACATCCAGAACAGTGACCGCAACCCACTTGCCCTCAACAAGTATGCTGACTTCTTGCTCAAATTGGGCGAGTACCAAAAAGCGATTGACGTCCTGAAGGAGATTGAGGCCAAAGTCAAGAACCCACTCATCTATCGGGGTTTTGCTTACGCAGAGCTTGAAACCAAAGCCTACAAAGAAGGCCTAGCCCATGACGAGCAGTTCTTCGCCTTGGCAGACCCAAAATTCGTACAAGGCCGTGACTACCGCACCTATGGCAAGCTCCTGATCGCTTCTGGCACCGACACCCTCCGTGGCATCGAGATGCTCAAAAAAGCCTACCTTAAAGATAGCACCGGCGAGTACCCAGCGGTGCTCGGAGTTTCCCGCACCTTTAACGACCAGAAGGCCTATCGCTTTGTGGCCCTCATCAACGGTTTCTTGGATAGTGTAGGCAAGATGGACGCCATCGACTATCTTAACTACGGGCGTGCACTGCATAACCTCAAGCGTTATCAAGAGGCTGATACCGTATTTGGCAAACTGACACAGAAGTACAACACCTACCTCACGGGTTTCTACTGGCGTGCCTATAATTCTGCCCGCCTCGATCCGAATTCTGAGACCTGGTTGGCCCAACCACACTACGAAAAGTTTGCCACCTTGGTCACCGACCCAGAGAAGTTCAAGCCGTTCTTGAAGCCAACCTATCGCTACCTGATCAGCTACTACCTAATCCATGAGCGCAACAAGGAACGTACGCTGGAGTATGCAGACAAACTCTTGGCCCTCGACCCTGCTGACCAAGCGGCCAAAGATGCCAAGGTCCACGACTTTAGCAAACCACTGCCCAAAGCCAAGCCAGTCGCGCCAAAACCAACTGGCAAAAAATAACGTTTTCATGACGGGCATCGTTTGGCTAAGCTGCCAAATGGTGCCTGTTTTGTAGTACGACTTTTGTAGCTAGCCTTTATCGCTACCCTACACTTCCCTAAATCAGTTTCACACCCCTCTATCATATCATTATGGCCTATACACTGCCAGCCCTACCTTACGATTTTTCGGCCCTCGAGCCACATATCGACGCCCTCACGATGGAAATCCATCATGACCGCCACCACAACGCCTACGTCACCAATCTCAACAACGCCATCAAGGACACCCCGATGGCCGACCTGAGCCTAGAGGACTTGCTGCGCCACATTAGCAAGTATCCTGCTGCTGTCCGCAACAATGGCGGTGGCCACTACAATCACGACCTGTTCTGGAAAGTCATTGGCCCACATGGTGCTGGTCACCCATCAGGCGTTATCGCCACTGCTATTGACGAGGCTTTTGGCAACTTTGATACCTTCAAAGAGGAGTTCGCAAAGGCTGCTACTACTCGTTTCGGTAGTGGTTGGGCTTGGCTCTACGTCTCTGAAGGCAAACTCAAGATCGGCAGCACCCCTAACCAAGACAACCCACTGATGGACCTAGCCGAAGTACATGGCACACCAGTCTTGGGCCTCGACATTTGGGAGCATGCCTATTACCTCAAGTACCAAAACAAACGCCCTGACTACATCGCTGGCTTCTGGCATGTCGTCAACTGGGATGCCGTGACCAAACTCTATTTGGCCGCTATCTAGTCGGCTAGTCCAGTCTCAAACGAGCGAATAACAACCGCCCCCTTGTCCATCATTAGTTGATTGGACGAGGGGGCGGTCCTTTTGGGGCCTATCTTACTAGAACATTTTGCTTGATTGCTGCTGTAGCCTAAAGCGAGTTTTCAGCCTCCTCCATTTGCTTCTTGAGGTGCATCTGGAAGATGATTCGGTTAACCAAGAAGCCCGTCAGCAGGACAATTGACAGTAACCAGATCCAGAGCATAAACACGATCATGGTGCCGATGCTGCCATACAGTTTGTTATAGGTACCGAAGTTGGCGATGTAGGTACTGAAGGCATGCGTCAGCACAATAGCCACCACAGAAGCCGTCACACTACCCCAGCTGAAAAAAGAGTTGGAGAGCCGACGAGTAGGGCCCCAATAGTAGAGGGCCGAAACACCTAGCAAAAACACCCCAACACTCACCGCATACCGGAATATGAAGTACAGCACTTGCCAAACTGCAAGGCCAACCGATCGGCTAGCACGATTGACACCCTGGACATGGGCGTTGGCATACTCAGGCCCGCCTGCCAAATACTGGATCACGACATTGTGCACCAGCTGACCTACCAGCACCACCAGTACCGAGATAAACAAACTGGCCAACAGCATATTCGTGATCCAGAAAGCCGATAGGCGCTGCTTTAGGAATCCCCGGCGCTCCACTGTTTGTTGCAGCCTGTTGAAGGTGGACATCAGCTCAAGCACACCAGCAGTGGCAGCCGTGAGGGTAAAAAAGAAACCTAGGCTCAGTAGGTTGCCCCTAGGTTTGCTGATCAGGTCCAGGATAAAGCCTTCCGTATCGTGGTACATCCCCGCAGGCAGGTTGTCCTGAAAGAATTGCATGATGTGCTCTGTCAGATTCGGGATCGGAACGTAGGGCACTAGGCTGAACAAAAAGATCAGCCCCGGGAACACCGATAGCGTCAGCTGAAAAGCCACTGCCGCTGCTCTATGGACCACCTCATGCCGGTCAAAGGCCTTGATTGTATGCCTGATGACCCTAACGACAAATTCGAGGTTGGCATACGGTTTTTCGGCACTAGGAACAGCTGAGGACATTATTCGATCGTAAATTTAGACACCCGGACCACGAAGGTAGGGCCTAGTGGGGCGAGATGCAAAAAGCTGGCCGTTAGTTAGGGGTCATGGCAAGTTGGGCTGTAAAAAGCTAGGCCACCTCAATCATGGTATAATTAAGGCAAATCACCCTTCTCCATATTTTTTGCATAAATGATCTCCTCCCGAGGTAATTATCCCCCCACTGGCCTTAAACTTGTTACCCCTAAGGTCGGATGGCGAATCCCTAGCCGCGCCTCCTACCTTTTCTGCCGATCATGGAGTCCTTTCACACTGCTGAATTTGCTAAGTTTTTTGCCATGCACTCCACTCCAGAGCGCATGGCTAGAGGCTTCATCATCTATGCCAATGGCAATGTGAACGAGACCCAGAATAAACTGATTGAACAATCCTCAACTAGGGTATTCTTGGCCAACAGCCTCAATAGCGACACTGTATATATCGTGCGGCTGGAGGATATGGGTACTAAGCAGTTTACTGCCACCTGCACCTGCCCCGACGGCATCGGCTGCAAACACCAAGTGGCCGCAGCCTTTCTGGTAGAGTATGCTAATAAATACCGTCAGCGGCTACCGGCGGCTCAACAAAAGTCGAGCATGGTAGCCAATCGGGGTATCCAACCTAAGCAAACCGAAAAGGTCATCGAGCCAACCCCAGCCCAGGACCTAATCTCTTCTAAGTTAGAAACAACCCTCACCCTACCTGATTTCGAACCGGAGACCTTGTGGACCATGATTGACCCGGCCATCATGGCCGATTTCAATAAGCACTCCGAGAAGGGTTTCCGTGTCTATGGGGATGTGGTTTGGGCTGACCAAATTGACCTCACCATCTATGGCTTTGGTGTCCAAGACTGGAACGCACCTGAGGTCAGCATGAGTTTCGCGGGTGCTAAAGGCGAAATCTGGAGGTCATCCTGTACCTGTAATCGCAAGGCCATTAATGGTATATGTGTACACAAGTTTGCTGCCATTTTTTTCCTCGGAGATAAGTATAACTACAAAAGTGGCACCGACATCCCGACCAAGAACCAGGTCCTGACGCGTAAGTTGGCCGAATTTGGCTTTAAGCCCACTGACGACTACGAAAAGCACCTAAAGGTCTTTGTGGGTCGTAACGACATCTCGGTAACGCCAAAATACAAAGGGCTTGTTGGCGTAGTCAAAGTGCCAGACCAGGCCCGCCTGCTCAAGTTCGAAAGCAACACCTTGCTAGCCCCTTATGATGCTGACCTTGAGGACAGCAAATCAGCAGATACTAAGCTATTTTGGTTGCTGAACAAGTCCTCTGTTGGCCTGGACTTAATCCCCGTAGCCTGCAAAGTGCTCAAAACTGGCAAGCTATCGGTCTCTGGCAAAAAGCTTAGCCCAGACGGTTTGCTTGACCAAGTACTTAGTGGGGATGCTTCAGATCAGGACCTCTTGCGGATCTTTAAGGCCCTAACCACAGTCCAGAATAAGGGCTATAACCTTACCAAGGCCCATTTGGTCCGTGCGGCCCAACTTTCTGCCGATATCTTGCTCAAGGTAGGTGCCAAAGGTGCGCTTATCATGGGCGAGCACCAACATGATAAGGTATCCGTTTCGCAGATAGAACCCATCGAGGTCCTGACAACGCCACCTACAATCAAGTTCGTGATCAAACGTGACGAATTGGTCTATAGTTTCCAGGCTAATATCGTTGTCAACAACCGCCTGCGAGGAATTAAGTATTCGGACTGGTACGGCCAAGCCGCCATCCTACAAGACGGCAACCAACTCCATGTCATCCAAGATACAGGCCTGCTGAACCTAACTGGCCTTTTCGCCGAGACGGGTGTCTTGCGATCTGGCCTTGGTCTGCCGCTCGATGGATTCTTCAACCAATATGTTACCCCCATCAGCATCAGGCACGAGGTGGACACCAATGGCCTTGGTCTGGTGCCCATCCAGAACCTGCTGACTCCTGTGCAGGCTTGCCTCTACATCAAGGACGATGCAGACCAGCGCCTCAGGTTTATCCCAATCTTCAAATACCAGTTTGGTGACCTTGATGCTGAGTTTGGGCTAGGCGGCTCGGGCAAGATGCTCTATGTGGAAAAAGGTGTCCTCCACTGCCACTACCGCGACCTCAACTGGGAGCGGAACCTAGCCACTGGGCTTCAGAACATCCACCCAGCGTTTGAGACCCAGACAGATGGACAGTCATTCTGGCTGAGCTATAACCAAGCCATGCACGATAGCTGGATCGTCCGGCTGGCCGAACATGCGCGGTCAGCGGGTTGGACCTTGCTAGGTCAAAAGGACCTCCAACGCTTCAAGTTCTCATTAGAAAAACCCGTGTTTGAGCTCAAGGTCTCTAGTGGGATTGACTGGTTTGACGTCGTGCCTATGTTGACTTTTGGCAATGAGGTCGTCCCGATCAAGAAAATTAAACAAGCGATCTTGGCTGGCCAGCAATATGTCCTACTCGGAGATGGGACCTTCGGGATGCTGCCAGCCGAATGGCTCAAGAAACTAGCGCCAATGTTGCGCCTAGGCAAGGAAAGTAAAACGGGCCTCCGGATCAATAGCAACCAAAGCCACACCCTGCAAGATGACGAAGGCCATACCAACTTTGGGGCTGAACTTGACTCGATCATCACCAAACAATCCAAGGCCTTCAAACAGCTTGCAAGCCTAGAGGAAATCCCCCACTTCGAGCTGCCACTAAGCCTTAACGCCACCCTAAGGCCCTATCAGCAGAAGGGCTATAACTGGCTCAGCTACCATAACGAAATTGGCACGGGAGCACTGCTAGCTGACGACATGGGCCTTGGCAAAACCTTACAAGCTTTGGCACTATTAGCAGCCGGCCTCGAGACCAACCACAAGGCCAAACACCTAGTCGTGATGCCGACTAGCTTGCTGTTCAACTGGGAGCAGGAGATCCACCGCTTTGTGCCCGAGCTCCGGATGACCAAATATTATGGCCCAAGCCGCAAGATTGATAACTTCCTGAAGGCATGGAAAAATGTAGATGTGATCCTCACGACATACGGCACCCTGCGCTCGGACATAGACCAGCTTGAGGGCTTTAAGTTCGACATGATGATCTTGGACGAAGCCCATGCCATCAAAAACCCCGATGCTGCCGTTTCGGCTGCAGTCCGCAGGATTGATGCTAGGTTTAGGGTTGCGATGACAGGCACCCCGATCGAGAACCGCACAATGGACCTGTTTTCGCAGCTTGACTTCCTGAACCCTGGCTTGCTAGGTACCCGCCAGAGTTTTAACGAATACTACGCCAATGCCATCGACCGAGGCAAGGACGAGTCCATGGCTGCCGAACTCCGCAAGTTAGTCAGCCCATTTATCCTGCGCCGCACCAAACAACAAGTGGTCCTCGATCTCCCACCCAAGACCGAGACCATCCTTTACACCCACCTGCTGCCTAGCCAAAGGTCCCTCTACAACGCCACGCGAGACGAAATCAGGGAGAACATCGTTCTCACGATGCGCGAACAGGGGCGCAATGCAGCTGGCATCCTGATCCTGTCTGGCCTGACCAAACTGCGCCAAATCTGTGCTTCCGCCGCCATCATCCGGCCCGAAATGGCCAACACCAAGGATCATAGCGCCAAACTGGATCTCCTGATCGAAGAGCTCCAGAACACGACAGAAAACTACAAGGTCCTGGTCTTCAGCAACTTCCTAGGCATGCTGTCCCTAATTGCAGACCAGCTTAAGGCCAATGACATCGGTTATTGTTATATGGATGGCAGCACCAGCAATCGGCAAGAGGTTGTCGAGGCATTTAAGCAGGATGATAGCAAACGGGTTTTCCTGATGACACTCAAAACAGGTGGCGTGGGCCTTAATCTCACCGAGGCAGAGTACGTCTATATCATCGACCCTTGGTGGAACCCTGCTGCCGAACAACAGGCCATCGACCGTACGCACCGCATCGGCCAGTCGGCCCCGATTTTTGCCTACAAACTCATTGCGGTGGACACCATCGAAGAGAAGATCATTGAGCTACAAAAACGCAAACTCAAGATCGCTACTGACCTCATCTCTACTGACGAAGGTGTCCTTGGCCAACTTTCGGACAGCGAAGTTGTTGCCTTGTTTGATTAGGATTTATCTGAACTCGGATTCTAGAAATAAGATTCAACGGATTGATGGGATGGGGTTGCTGATGCCTATCAGAATGGGTTAACCACCCACTCTTGGCCCGATTGGTTTATGATGATTGTAAGGTGTATTGGTCTGTATTTTGGTGCCTGCCTACTCATCTTGATTTGCATCATTGGAGCTAAATCCCTCAATCATTTCGTGCCTTTGTGGGTGTTCCAAAAGGCCATCAATGATGAGCTGCTCTAGTATGTAAATGCCTTGATACTCATTTGTGTTAAACTTGATTGATAATCGCTCATGAGAACTTAACAAAGATGATTCACTCGGATTTTGCCATTCCCCATCCCAACGATTGAAGCCAAATGCACTTATAAAAGTGTGACTGAATGATCTATCAGAGCTAAAAAATTTACCATCTTCAGTACTATGGATATACCCAATGATGTAATCAGGACTAGCCTTTTGTTTAAGGTTCCATAAGAGCCATAAATGCTCATACGGTACAGCAAAGTGAAGGGCCATAATACAAGCAACAAGTAGGGCAATAACTCCTTTCGCTTTAGGCCTTTTGTCAATAAGCTTGTTATTTATAGGTTTATTCAAGTACAGGATTATTAAAAGACCAACGATGATGATTGCTGTAATCCAGTTTTCAAAAATAATTACAGGAATCCAAAAGAGCATGAAACCCAAGTCTGTTAATTGCGCCAAAAACAAACCCAAAAACAGCATCAAAGCCAACCCATGGATAAACCGATTGGTTTTGAGCTTATTTAGTATGCCAACTTTTTGATTATTTTTAGGCTGAGACTTCACTTCATAGTAAGCATCAAACCTTGTAGAAGCATTCCTGATGAAAAGCTGAATTAACACCTGTGTTGGTATTAGGGTATAAGAAATCGACAATATATTCCAATAGGTGAGTCTAAATAGGAATAAATCGAAAAAGTTGCCAGGCTCCCAACTATTATATAAGATTACCAGGACAACCTGAAAAATTACGAGAAAACTTAGCCATCCTATTACCCACACGCGGTGCCAACTGCCCTTGGAGGCCGCCCAATGGTACACTTTGTAAGCGTTGAATAGCCTAGAGAACATGGCAGGCAATCTGAACATTGATGTGATGGGCATAGCATAAAGGTTCCTCACCGCATACCTGCCTGCTTGCACCCAATAAGGCAGTAAAAGCAAGTAAAAGATAGGTAAAAAAATAGACTGATGCATAAATATACCCAAAGCCATTATGCTCATCAGGACCGTAATGCCATAGAAGTAGGGGCTTCGGCTCGGCCTACTCGTTACCAAAAGCCAAACCAAGACAACTAGGTGAAACACCAAGAAGTTGAGGCGAAACGGCACTGCATAGATCACTAGGGTGGCCAGAACATGGAGCGCAAAGGTCTTGGCTAAGGCTTTGGATAGAAGCTTGTTCATATATTTTCTTGGTTGGTAAATGTGATATTTGGGTGTGTGGCTGCTTAGCTGGTCACGTCTATAGTAGGCTCAACTTTCAGGTGGTTTTTTTCAGGGCCTCCAGGATTAGGTTGTTTAGCTTGGGATCGTGCTGGAAAATTGGTTTGGGGAGAATCGTATTCGGTGATCCAGTAGTGAGCGAGGAAAGAGACAGAGTGTTTTCCTAGAAAGTGCTTTGAAATGCAAAGTTTAAGGGCAAAAAAATAGCCGCGTTCTTTGATGAGGCTTTCCAGAGCTGGAATATGCTCCTTGTAGGCCATAGGCAGTTTGCGCTTTTGGACCAGCAAACGACTTGGTATAGGCTAGGAATTCTGCTGCATTTGGGCATAAAGGGAAGTTGGTTTGGCAAGCCATATTCAGAGTGCTTTGTAATGCAAAGTAAGTGAAAAAAATTGATATCCATGTCGCAAGGGCCAAACTTTCTGCGAAATGGTGCTGGAAAACACAACTGGCTAATGTGAGCCTGAATAAGCCCTCGAGTATGGCAAGGGGTCTGGATTAGCTGGGGACAACTTGGCCCGATCTGCGTAGCAGCAGCTGTATTGCAAGGATTGCGCTTGCCTATTGCTAACCCCCTCTAAAACACCCTTACCCCCACAGTCGCCTCCAATGTCTCAGCGCTGAAACCGTGCAGCTTGAGCGATATGCCCGCCCTTACCCGATCCATGATCTCATACGTGGAGGTTAGGCGTTGATAGACTGCCCCTTGGTAGGCCAGTGGTTTATAGACATAGATGCCCAGCTGGGTATGGACGTTAACCTTATTGATGTGCAGGTCATGGCCCAGGGTAACGGCCCAACGGGTGATGTCCTTGCCCCGATATTCGGGCACGGTTTCCGAAAAGGGTTTCATCGTGTTGTTGTACATGTATTCCACCCCGCCTGTAAGGGCAGACTTAAGGCCCACCCGATAGGACAAAAATCCGCCCAGCATGATGGTGCTGTACTTAGGCCCTGACGTCGGGAACGTCTCCGCAACTCCGAGCTGACCAACTACATATCCCTTTAGCTCGTGGCGCCATGCTGGTAGGCTATCTGTTAGTGGGGTTACCGTTAGATTGCGTTGCCCTATTCGACGATAATCGGTTGGAGCCTGAACATAGTAATTGAGGCCAACAGATAGGGCAGGCATATTGAGGCCATAGTTGGGCATGGTGTAGCTTCCGTTGCTATAATGGGTCAAGACTAACCCAGATCGTAACCAAAGCTGAGGCGTAATAGCGGTGCTATAGGTCAGGCTGCCTTGTAACAGGGCCGTGATTGGACTACCAATAGCGACGTTGAGCGGGTTGCTGTTAAGATCCCATGGACTACTAGACCATGTTGGCCCGAACCCTGCTCGAAACAAGATTTTATGACGTTGACGTCGTAGGACGTGGGTCTCCATGAAGATGGCCGCCGCAACCGAAGTGCCCAAAATGCGATTGGGGCCATTGCTATTAACCAAAAGGGTATAGCCAAAATGCGCCCCACGATAGGCATTGAGCCATGGACGGCTAATGAGATGCCTAGGCATGATATCGAGCTGGGCACCAAAGGTTGGCTCGTAAGCGAGGTGAGCTACCTCCTTGCCTTGGCCTAGGACAAATCCGCGTAATAGCTGAAAGCCATAGCCCCTGATGACAGGTTCTTGTTGTGGTTCTAGGCTATCCTGCTGGGCCCAACTTGCGTTCAAGAGGCCTAACCAACAGAATAGCAACAAGCCCAACCGATACCAACTACGAGACCTATAGGCACCTAAGAGCCTAGGCAATGAGAGTAGGTGCGCTAGATGGTTACTATCGGGCATTAAACAATTAGCAGAATTCGGATGAGCTGGTATTGCTACAAATGTAGGGGCCAAGGGCTATTTCTGTATCTGGCCAAACTTTGGCATCAGCATTAGCTAGGGCAATGGCTAAGGTTAGCAGATCATCCAAGGGATAACTACTCCTGACCCCGAACGAAAAAGCCATGCCCCACATTGTGTGCAGGACATGGCTTACGGAGTTCGCAGATCGACTTAGGCACTCGATCCCGACTCATCCCGCAAAGGGTATAGTACCAATCAATAGAATCAGATTAGCAACCCAATCTATTGATCTGGACCTCATTGCTAGGGATGCTATTGCAGGGCTATACGGCCCGTGAAAACTTGTCCCGCTTGCTGGATCCGCCAAGCATAAACGCCCTTAGGCAAATGCCCTAACTGATAACTCGCATCTGGTTGGCCATCTTGACTTGTGGATTGATCCTGCAATACAACCTGTCCAGTGGCATTAATAATCGTGAGTTGGTAGGAGCTATTGGTCGGCACTCTGAACTGGATGGTCCCTTTGGTAGGGTTAGGATAAACCATAATGGGTTGACTTTGACCTAGCTGGCCCTCAAGGGAGGTGATGCAGGCATTGGTGTACCCAGGAGTGGTGTTGGAGGTAGCAACAAAGGCAGCATTAGGGGCAGTCCCGCATAGTGACTGCGACACGTTGGCTGTCTGCGCCCCAAAGGTGACAGAGTCAAGCACTTGGCCCGTAGTGGTGGTTAGCAATATGGTTTCACCAGCCGAGCTAAGTTTGAACTTGACGTGGACCTCGCCAGCGGCGGTGTCATTATCTGCCCAGATGAAGAGGTAGCCACCAGCCGGGATTGAAACATCGAGTGGTAGGGCAGATTTGGTTTTGTCCAACGGGTCATCAGTGAGGTAGAGACCTGTTAGGCTAATGGGTGCGGTGGTGGTGTTCCGCAGCTCGATCCAGTCTTCAAATTGGCCAGCACCATCAGCGGTATCTGTTTGGTTGACGGCCAAAAATTCGTTGATGACCAGATCACCTGGGTTGATGGTAGCAGTTGCAGCCACAAGCTCAAAAAACTCAAACTCGGCCCTAGCTGGCAGGTGGATGCCGGCATTGGCATTTTCGGCATAGACGTAATACTGCATCACGTTGGCCGAGACCACAAACTTGGCTCCATAAACCTGATCATTAGCGGCACCATCGTCATGGCGGCCATCATCGTACATCCGGACGTAGTTAAATTTTTTCCACTTAGCATCCCGATAGCCTAGGCGAACTAGGGCAGTGCCAGCATTGGCCCTAACCGTCAGCCGCGCAGTATCCTGATAGGCGGGTGCAATAGGGTTGAAACCTAGAACGGACACCACAGGCTGTATTGCGGTGATCGAGGCTTGGGTGCTGAGATAGGTAATGCGTGGGTTCATCAAGGTCTGGATACCCATCGTCACTTGGCTGCCACCCGGTCCTGGAGGGCCTGTTGGTGCTGGCTGGGTTAGGCCAGCCTGAAACTGCGCATAGGTATAGAACTTGTTCCGATCGACATTTACGGAGGAGTCAGCGATAGCTTGCATGGCCTGCACACGGGCGATGTAGGTACGGCTCGTAAACTGCTCGTCCAGAATGGTGCGGATATGCGACAAGTACCGCCGTTTGAATTCGGGGATGGCCAGCAGTTTGCTAATCAGTGGGCGGGCTGCATTGGTTTCGTGCAGTAGTGGGGTCATCTGTTGGCATTGGACAGCAGACAGATTGCCAAGCCCCGTTTGGGTGAAGCCTGCGAAGTTCATGTTCAGGTCCCACATCACGGGGTTGAACCTGAGGTTATCGTCTTGGCTGAGGTAGTAGTTTTGGGCAAAGTTGCCAGAATAGCTATCTAGGTTGACCATTACGTTATTAAGGGCCAGCATCCAGAGAACACGATCCACATCTATGTGCCGGTCGATGAAGGTATTGGCGTTATTAAGTGTATCCATTAAGCGGATAAGCTCACGCCAGCCATAGGTGCTATTCATTTCATAGGCACGGCTATACAAGGCCGAGTCACGACCTAGGTATTGTAAGGATGGGAGGGCATTGTTGCCAGGGCCAGCACCGCCCACTGGGGTGCATTTGAAGAACGGTCGGTTATCACCCTTAAAGTGCTTTTCGACAAACTTTTTACCCACATGCTCGACGTTGGTATAGAGACCCAAGTAATTCCCATTGACATAGACCCGAGCGAAGTTGGCATCGGGTGCTTCCATGTATTGCCGAACGATCTCGTAGCCTAAAACCTCTCGCACAAAACTAGGATCCCGAAAACCATTGCTGAGCTTGATGTCGGTATAGCCTTTGTAGGACTGATTTTTGTAATGGTCCAGCTCAATGTGGAACGGGTTCTTGACATTGTTGGCGTTGTAGCTGCTGTTGCCTTTGTATTTGACACCGACGGAGTCATATACAACACCATTGATGCGAGCGTTGCCCATGATGTAGCCTTCGCTACCTGCCATGGCGGTATCGAGCATATAGTCCCAATTGCTTTGGGTAAACGTGAGCTCGATGACCTGGACCTTGTTGAGGTAATAGAAGCCATCTTGAGCAGAGGCCCCCAAAGGCATCATTCCCATGACCACCATAGCTACGACCATCAGGGCCATCAGCCGCTTCCGCAGGACGTGATGGATCGGTTGTTGCCGCACTGGTAGCTGAGGCTCAAACAAAATTGGTCGAATGGGTATGATGGGTTGGTCCATGTTATGCCAGTGTTAACTATTGGCAAGACTAACATAACATTCTTAAAGTTGGAATCCAACCTAATTTATCGACCAGTAGTCCCTAGAGAGCCCTTAAGTGGGATTATTGACCCAGTTGAACCCGCTCTACAAGGGCTTTCCAGACCAAAACCATGGCCCAAGTGTCTCGTTCGGCGTATGCCCTGAGCTTCCTGATGGCCTCTTCTTTTTCCAAACCATCTGGCTGGTGGAAGATGATCTCACACTGGCGGGCAGCGGCAAACCCGTCCGAAACCTCAAGGTCCGCAAATCCTTCGCCTGGGCACAGCGCCGGCAGCACCTTTTTGAGTGAGTTTGAGGCGCCAAGCTCAGGCAGTTTGATCCAGCCCTGGACGAATGGTTGACGCAGGTCCTTGACCAAGTGGCGGGTCTGGAGCAAGGTTGAGGCTAGTTCTTGCGCAGGAATCGGTAATGGCAAGGTAGTTTCTTGCATATAGTCTGCCATGGTCGAAATCGTCTTGAGTTCGGCAGCGGCATCATAAGCTAACAGCGTCTGTGCCCCTTTGCATAAGTAGGCAAAGGCCACCGCCATCGTGATGTACGGGTGGTCACCAGGTTGCAACATCGACAGAGCCGAAACCGCTGGAGCCCCCTCATACTCTATCCGATGGGTACTGAGGATAAAGGGGATACTTTCGTAAGGGTGGGTGCCTTCGTATTGTGGCACCACCAACTGTATAAACTCAATATCAAAGAATACCATCGGGTAAGTCAATCCCTTAAGCCAATCCTGCAATTTTAGTTGCAGTTTTTGTGCTTCTGCCGCTGAGACCTTGGGTGGCGCAACGTTTTTGGGCAAAAGGTTAGCAGGTACCTCGTTCAGGTGCCGATAGCCTTCGTCAATGAGGGCAAGTTTGGCCTCGATGCCCAGCCCACTGACTTGCAGAATTTCTTCGCCCCCTATCGAGCCCCAACATTGGCTCATGAAATCGCAAGGGTATGGCTGGAAACAGTGCTTACCAACCTCAACCGATGGCAAGACTCCAACCTGTAACATCGTGAGTTGCTCGGCCACTCGTCGTTTGACCTCGGCCTGCCTACGCCGCACGTCTGGAGTGATAGGGTGCAGCTTGAAAAACTTCTCGATGCTAAGCATGCCCTTGCGCCGATAAGTATTGTCCACTGTCACGAGGTTGAAACTCCGCAGGCCAAGGGTATTGTTGATGACGTAGTATTGCAGGGCAGCATCCTTGAAGAAAACAGCACTCAGGTGGACCGAGCTTTTGACCTCAAAGGCATGCCAACCGTCAGGCTTCAGGACCAAAATATCCAGGATAGCAACCACACCGCTATACATAAAGGCAGCCTCATAGATCACTTTGTGGCCGTTCCTGATAGCCTCAGCCGTTTTGGCGACTGCTTCCTTTTGTTGCCAACCATGCTCGACACTACAATCAATGCCGCCCGGGAACAGCTGATGGGCCAGACGTCCCACCTGATGGCCACGATCGAACAAGGCCTTCTGGAGTACAGAGGGGGCCTCGCGCAGGTTGTAGTGGTTCTTGTAAAGATAGAGCGACTTGAGGCACTGGACGCCACGTAGGTAGCTGGACTTGGATAAGATGGCCTTCGGAGCTATTGCCATGGGCAAGCGTCAACGGATGGAGGGAAGTAGATTGGTTTGTGGGGGTTGGTTGCCTGCGCCAAGCTAAGAACATGGCATTTAGCTTGGTGTTTAGACCTAGACCTTAACAGCAGGGTTGCCAAAGACGGTTTGTTTGTCTGGCACATCTTGCACAACGACAGAACCCGCACCGACCCTCGCGCCTCGCCCAATCTTAATGCCTGGGACAATGATGGCTCCTTGGCCGATAAAAGCCTCAGCGCCAATGGTGGCCCCGTTGCCGATGATTGCACCGGCCCTAACTTGTACGAGGTCGCCTAAGGTTGCCTCATAGTCCACCAGGGCACCAGCATGGAGCATGCAGTGGTTGCCCAAATTGGCCCCAGCCGAAACTACCGCATTTGGTCCAAAAAGTGTCCCGTTAGCAATGATAGCTGATGCGGCAATCGATGCCGTAGGATGCAGCGCATTACAAGGCATGATTTTACGTCCTTCGATCAAGAAACCCGTTAGGCTACGGCGAAGGGCCATATCATCAGTGGCGACGAAGGCTTCGCACTTTTTGCCTATGAGCTTGAGGTATTTTTCGTCATCGGTGGCGCCAAGTACTGGCACGTTGTCAAACTCCTTTCCGTGTAGGCTGGCGTCATCATCCAAAAATCCATAGACAACGATTTGGTTAGCGACAAATATCTCGAGGGCCAATCGGCCAAGGGCTCCCGCCCCAAAGATGATTACTGGGTTTTCCATTTTTTGATTTTCAGAGGCAGAGTAGGCAATAGCCTAGACTAAGCTCCGTCGCACAAAGATAATCCCGAACAGACCTGAACACTACTATGCTGATCACTGCCTAGGCAATGCGCTTTTGGCCCCAGCCACAATGCCTTACTCAGGGCAAAGCCCCAAGGCAACACCAAATCGGATATCGCCACGGCCAGGTGCGCCTTGTAACGCTTTGGTTGGCCCACTTCCCTCGGATATGAAGTAATAACCTGCGCCGATGAAATTATCGATCGTGATCAGGTCTTTGATAATGACCTGCAAACCAACCACGCCCCCTGCACCTATTTGGTTGTATTTGTTGTTGTTGGTCTGCTCGTTACGGTACCTAACATAGCCACCCATATAGCCACCATGGAATACGCCACGGGAGTCCTTCCAGATGTATTTTCGGTATTCGGGCGCAAAACTAAAAACCTCATACGTGATGTCATCCCTTCTCCGGCTACCGAAGAATAAGTTAAAGGTAACGGTGTGCTTTTTAGCCAACTGCACCTCGGGCATGATCGAAATCAGCCCAAACGGAATATCAAGTAGGTTGATCTTGATATTGAAGTGTTTATTTGGTTTGTTGATATCAAAAATGGAGGTTTTCCGCACCCGACCTTTGGGTTTTGCGCTTGGTTCCTCGGTTGGGTTTAGGCCTGTAGGCGTTGTGCTTGCAGATTGAAACGCATGCGTGTCTTCGCCAACCAAACCAGTGTAAGATGCCGTCGGTAGGCCGAACGATTGCGCCAAGGTGGCTGGGCTGCTCAAGACATCGAGCGCTGTGAGGCGTTGGCCAAATTGCTGGCTTGGTCGCTCTGCCTCGTCTTCGAGGTAGTTATCAAGACCTTGCCCATGGGTGGCGAATGATCCGAACAAGGTGGTCAACACTATCAAGGATAGGGCATAGCGTGATTGCGTACCAAGAAATTGGAAATATCTTGAAGGGCTTCTCATAGGTGGGGTTCAGGTATAGGTTAGGTGGGAATAGAGGGTGGTATTGGCCCTAGGGTACTTGTGAATACGGTCCTGACCTCAAAAGTAAACTGTCAGCCAGCCAAAAGGTAAGGTAAAAATTGGCATCAACCAGCTATGGCCTGTTTGTTGGGTTTCTTGATTTGGTTGCTAGTGGGCTATTGGTCAAGATTCTGGTCCTTATTTTGCACCTTGGTATGCATCAGAATTAACGAAATTTGGACCATGAACACGAACCTAGCGATCAAGTCGAATCATCAAAATCGCCAAACAGCGCTACTCCGGCCGCTTTGGCTAGGTCTGGTATTGTTGCTCCCAGGCCTCCTGCTGACATCAGGACTGGCCGAGGCGCAAGCCCGCAAACACAAACCTGCCACCGAAATCACGACCACAGTACCTATGCCGTTACCTGTCATTAGCTGGGATGCCAAAACCTTTGACTTTGGCCAGCTGAAACAAGGTGAAAAAACCACGACCAGTTATAGCTTTACCAACACCGGAGATGCCCCCTTGGTCATCAGCAACGTACAAATCACTTGCGGTTGCACGGCTACCGAATGGAGCCGAAGGCCTTTGGCCCCGAAAGAAACCAGCAAAATTACCGTCACGTTTAACAGTGCTGGCAAAATGGGGCGTCAGAATAAAATCATCACGGTCATCAGCAATGCCGAAAAAATCGAGGAGCAACTCACCTTGAGCGGTGTTGTCCTCCCGGCAGACACCAAAACAGAAACTGCCAAGTAGCTCTTACCTATTTGTTCAGGTTCCAGATGCTCATCGCAACGAATATCCACCCAAGGATAAACCCAAGGCCGCCGATAGGAGCCACTGCTCCTAGTTTGGTATAGTTGGTCAGGGCTAAAGTGTATAGCGATCCGCTGAAGAATATCATTCCGACCACAAATGCCCAAGCCGCACGGCCCAGCCAAACCTGAAGGCTCGGCTCAGGATAGGTACGGGCAATGAGGGCAACCAGCACCAAGGCCAAGACATGGTACATCTGGTAACGGTTGGCAGTTTCAAAGGTGTCAGCCCTGCCTGTGGCCGCCAAAGTTGCCTTTAGTCCATGGGCACCAAAGGCGCCAATGCCAACTGTCAAAGCGCCCAGCAGGGCCGCTATCGGTAACCAAGTCTTGTCCATGGGGGCAAAGATAAGGGGTTTGGTTGGTGGTGAGGAACAGTGTACCTTATCCCTTAAGGTATTTGTTACCTTGCTTAATTCGGCCGTGCTATTATTACTTTACATTTTCGGTAATTGCGGGTGACGGATTTCAGCCATTTAGGCACTTGCTTTTTTTCCTGTAAGGCCAATAGCCCTATATAAAATCCTGCTCGATCTTGTAAAGCATCACACTCAAGGCCTCTTCCACAAATTGGTCGATCATGGTTTGTGTCTGCGCTTGGGCGGCTTCAAAGGATAAGGTAACAGGAGTCAAATTGAGCGCCTCAAAGGTTTAGTCACCATTGCCAACAGTTTGTAGTTGGTCCTCATTTTGCTTAGCTGGCTGTTTGGTCTGCTCCTCTGTTGTTTCTGTTTGGTGCCATTCGATAAAGGCCCCAAGTTTGATCGCAGAGGCCTCGTACCCAAAATGATGTAGGGAAAAGATCAGCTCTGCATATTTGACACCACTCATCCAGATTTCGACTTTGATCCATGCCCGAGGGTCGTTTTTGCGAAAGAAGTAGTTATGTGCCTTTGCAAGCTCGACTATCTGGAAGGCATAGTAATGGCTTTTGTCTAAACCAAACCCCATATTGAATTGATTCAAACTAAGGTCTGTTGCTTGAAACGTTTGTTTGAATCCTTCTACCCTATGATTTACAGCCTCATACACCTGGTCAAACAACGCAACCCTTGTATTCTGGATATTGATTGCTGCTAGTTCTACCTTTGATTGGTGTTTCCTTTGTAAAAGACCTGCCAATCGATTGGCTTGGTTACTGGCAAGACTTACATCCCTTGTACCAGAAATTGTTGTTGGATCAAAATTGAGTGCCTCGTCAATGATGGACCGTTGTTGATCACAAACGAAGGAAACAAAGGGCTGTACAATCCCATCGTCAGCCTTTTCCAGCGCATTGATGTAGGCTGTTTTCTGGTCCCGATTAACTGTGAATGGGAACAAGTTATCCTTGATCAGGATAAGGCTTGTTAGTATCCTCGCAACCCTACCATTTCCGTCCTGAAAGGGGTGAATCATCGCAAAAGCATGGTGCATCCAGGCAGCAATAATGGCCGTCGGCACTTTGTCCTCCCAAAGCTGATTGTGGATATGGACAAGGTTGTCCATTTCGTATTGTACTTGGTCTGGTGGGCAGTATTCAACAATTACGCCATCTGATCGCCTTGGGTTATTTGCATGCTTTTTGTATTCGCCTTTCAACAGGTTAGTCATCTGCAACCTGCGTTCATTATTGACCAGTACATCAACCTCAATCTCCTGTTGGTTTTTGGTGACAATCTGATGCAACTCTCTGATAAATTTTTGACTCAGTGGTCGCTCATCCTGTATAAACCCAAAGGCAAAATCTAATGCATTATATTGGTCATCAAGCACCTTCATGAGCTGGTCTGTACTAATATTAGTATCCCCGTGTGTGATGATGCTACCATTAAATCCCTCCTTGATAAGCGTCTCAGTTACCCCTCGCTTTAACTCATACAACCGCTCAATCACCCCAGTCTCAATGGCATGCTCACGCATAAGCCTTTGATTGAAAGCAGCAAAACCTTCAGCAAATTGATCCACAAGCGTAGCGCGTCTCCTATCCCAAGACGGTTTGATAGCTGCAAGGGAACTTGCATCAGCCATACGCCAAGTTGCTACTGAGTCGTTTATTGGTTTCCAGAATTTAGTCATACCTCATGTAGTAAGTGTCTGCAAATTAGGCAACCTAATGCAGCTGTCTGTCTTTGAGCCATTTCAACCCCCGCATCCCCAAAATATTAAGTACCTTGCCTCACAAACATCCCACCACCATGACATTCCAGAAACTAACGATCGTCTTTGCCGTCCTAATTGCGCTAATGCTTGGCATTGTAGGGATTGGGCAGCTGAAACAAGCCCAAGCAACCAATACGGATAGTACCTCGAAATCAGGGGGAGTTATGCTACCCCCCGACCAACTGGCACCCATCTTGGCAGATGCCAAAATTGATATCAAAAAGGACTATATAGCCGTCATCAACATCTGGGCTACTTGGTGTGGGCCTTGTATACGTGAGATCCCTAGCCTGAATGGCATTGTGGCAAAGGCTAAAGGTAAAAAGATCCGTTTCATTGGGGCTACCAGCGAGGACGAAGCTACCGTCACCGAGTTCTGGAAACGCCGTGAAGGCAAACTTAGCTTTGACTATGAGCTGGCCTTAAGCCGTAACATCGCTGAGGCATTGCCCTACCTATATGCCAAAACAAAAGGCGAGCGCATTGCCGATGCCATCCCGCAGCATTACATCATCAAAAACAACGAGGTAATCTATTTCCACCTTGGGGGCCTTACCTCGGTTGATGAAGCCGAAATGTTGAAGAAATTGGGCCTGAAGTAGGCGCGGTTGTTTTCTGTTGACGGGCATCGCTATCTTGCGCATCGACATCATCGCAGACGCCTAGCCCCCAACCATTGATATGGACCAGCACGCCCAGACCTTCCTCAGTGCCTATCTGAACGCCTTTTCGCCTACCGGGTTCGAAACTGCAGGGCAGCAGATTTGGCTGGACTATATCCGTCCCTACATCGATACCTATTTCACAGATACGTATGGCACGGTTGTCGGGGTGATCAACCCAGAGGCCCCGTACAAGGTCGTGATCGAAGCACATGCGGACGAGATCAGCTGGTTCGTGAACTACATCACCGAAGATGGCTACCTCTACCTACGACGCAACGGCGGCAGCGATGCGCTGATAGCCCCAAGTATGCGGGCTGTGGTGCATGGCGACAACGGACCAGTCTATGGCATTTTTGGCTGGCCAGCCATCCATGTCCGTAAGGTAGAGAAGGACGAAACCCCCAAAGTCGAAAACATCTTTGTGGACTTAGGCTGCGCCAACAAGGCGGAGGTTTTGGAGAAGGGTGTCCATGTAGGCACTGTCGTCACCTTCCGTGATGAGCTAATGGAGCTTAATGACAAGTATTATACCGGCCGTGCGCTTGACAACCGCATCGGTGGTTTCATGATTGCTCAGGTGGCTCGCCAGCTCCACGAAGCTGGGAATAAGCTCGGTTTCGGGCTATATGTGGTCAATGCTGTGCAAGAAGAGGTGGGTCTCCGTGGTGCCGAAATGATTGCGGCTCGCATCAAACCAGACGTGGCTATCATTACTGATGTCACCCATGATACTGCCAGCCCGATGTACAAAAAGATCGAGCAGGGGGACATCAAATGCGGGCTAGGGCCAGTGCTGACTTATGGCCCAGCGGTCCAGAACAACCTGCTTAAACACATCATCGAAGCGGCCAATACCAACAACATCCCAATCCAGCGGGCAGCGGCTAGCCGTGCAACGGGCACAGACACTGATGCCTTTGCCTATAGCAGTGGTGGCATTGCTTCGGCCTTGATAAGCCTACCGTTAAAGTACATGCATACTACCGTCGAGACCGTCAATAAAGAAGATGTGCAGCGGGTGATCGACCTGATCTACCAAAGCCTGCTGAGCCTAACGCCAGGCCAGGATTTTAGGTACATCAAATAACAGCAATTTGACAAGAATGGAGCTGGCCTGAAAGCCCATCGCTCCCCATCAAAAAAAAGCCCCACCATTGGTGGGGCTTTCGTCATTTTTTTCAGGCTACGTCAGGGAAAAGGTTACCCTTTTGTACCCCACGATTTATCGGAACTAACTATCTTGATTTAGTGAGCCGGAGTGACTGGCTTGACACCCACCTTCTTGAAGTCGATCGAGACGGAGTTGACGCAGTAGCGCAGGCCTGTTTCTGTAGGGCCGTCATCAAAGACGTGGCCAAGGTGTCCGCCACAGTTGGCACACATGATCTCCGTCCGGGCATAGCCAAGATCATAATCCTTGGCAGTGAGGATACGCTTGTTGTCGATGGCTGCGTCAAAGCTAGGCCAGCCACAACCACTGTCGAATTTTTGTTTGCTCGTAAAAAGCTCAGCACCACAAGCCGCACAGGTGAACGTGCCATCTTCCTTGTGCTTATTGAATTTGCCCGACCATGGGGCCTCGGTACCTTTTTTGCGCAGGACGCGGTATTGCTCGGCGGTGAGTGTTTTTTTCCACTCCTCTTCGGTCTTTTTCACGGGGGTCATGGGGGTTCTAGTGGTTTTGGGGGGTTGGGCACATGCTGTTAGGGCCCACAAAGTTGTCATCAGCAACACAAAGATGCGCATATTGGGGATGTGTTGAGTTGGTTAGGCTAGGAATCCGGTACCGAGTTAGGTTATTGGTAGGGCTCTTTAGTCCGACCACGTCTATAACAAAAATCAGTCCACTGCTGTTCTGAAAACTTGCTTTTACTAGGCATTAGAGGTGTCAAAATAGCATCCTCGGCGCCTAGAATTGGCATGAGTTCGGTTTTTAGTGTTTACTATTGACCAGCTATCGGCATCAATGTCAAAGCCGAATGCTGTCAGGCATACCAATAGGCCATAATTGACCAAAAGGCGTTAACCAGCCTTAACTAGTACCGAACCGCAGTCGAGGGAAGCTAGATAGGCACGTTTATTGTCTACATAGCCCATCTATCCGCCCCCAAACAAAAAAACAGTGGTGTTGATCTGTGCTGAAATCCCAGCCTTTGCTCATCACGACATATATACGACTAACCCCCCCTTTCTGGATTTTGAAAAAGTTAATTATCGTTGGCGCCGGTGGTTTTGGCCGCGAGGTGTACCAATGGGCAGCCAAAAACCCGGGCAACAATACCCTTTTCAGCATGAAGGGTTTCTTAGATGACAACCCAGATGCCCTGCAAAACTACCGTTACCCACTTGGGGTTCTCGGCAACATTGCCGACTACGAAATCAAGTCGGATGACGTTTTTCTGTGTGCGATCGGCAATCCGCAGGCCAAGGAGCGATGCGTCAAGACCCTTCAGGCACGTGGGGCTAAGTTCACGAACCTGATCCACCCATCGGCGGTTTTGGGTAGCAACATCACGATCGGCCAAGGGATCATCATCTGCCCCAATGTGGTAGTCAGTGCCGACATCAAGATCGGTGATTTTGTCAGCATTGACAGTCAGTCCGTTTTGGGGCATGACTGCGAGTTGGGGCATTTTAGCCACGTTGCGACCTTCAGCGCCGTCACGGGTGGTAGCAAGTTGGGCCAAAGGGTCTTTGTTGGTAGCCATAGCACGGTCCTACCAACCATCACCGTCGGGGATGATGCCGTCATCGGTGCAGGTAGTGTTGTGACCAAACCTGTACCCGCTGGCATCACCGTTGTTGGCGTGCCAGCCCGCAAACTCAAATAGGCAAATCTGTAAGTAAGCCACCTAGTTCAAAAACCAAACCCCAAGCATCAGGAAAATCCTAGTGCTTGGGGTTGTTTGTTTTGTAGTGCAGGCCTTTGGATTGACCTATACTGTGATGGCATCTATTTGCCCAAGATCTTGGCCAACTCGGCAGCACCTTTAACCTTTTTAGGATCTTTGGTGTAATAGCCTTGGTAGTAACCCTTTAGGTGCTGGTAGCGGTTGATCTCGGTCAGGTAAAGCGAAGTCCAGAAAGCCTCGAGGTTGTATTTCTCGTTCTTGACCATCTGGTAGCTGCGCCAAGCAAAGCGGTAGCTCCGCATCCCGAACGTAAGCTGCAAGAACAGGATCGGTAACAACCCAACCCAGACCAAGGCTGGCACACTAGTCCCTAAGGCTACCAACAGGATCAAGACCAACAATACAGGCAGGGTCAAGACCAAACCCCAGCGCAAACTGGTCTCGATAATGGTACTGACGAAGTTCCGGAACTGGATTTTGCCCTCACCTTGGCCTAAGCCATAGCGGAAACTCTCCTTGCCAAAGCCTTTGTAAGTCGTGTGGCGCAGCCAATAGACATAAGGCTCCTCCACATAAAGGGTAGGCACCTGCTTGGCCTTCAGGACATACCAGTAGATGGTATCATCAGCGGCAAGGGTGAGCCACTCGGGGTACTTCTCGGCCTTGAGCCAGACGTGTTTGTAGTAGGCAATGCTGCGGCTGCTGGGTACGAAGTACTCGTCCATCACCAGCTTATAGCCCCGCTGTAGGATGTAGTCAGCCCTAGCCGCCAAGGTGTCGATCAGGTCTTCCTTGACCTCAAAGGCACCAGCCACGCAGACGATCTTAGGATCGTTGAACGGGGTCATCAGGCTCTCGAGCCATAGCGGATGGTATTGGCAACCAAAGTCAGTGGAGGCAATCAGGTCATAACTCGACTTCTCGATTGCGATGTTACGGCCCTCGGCCACGTTGCACTTGGGGGCCACGATAACGACCACCTTGATGGTGCTTTCACGGCTCCAGCGTTCGAGCCGCTCTTGGGTGCCATCACGTGAGCCTGCGTCGACAATCACAACCTCTGTAGGCCTTACCGTTTGGTTCTCGATGTCCCGGATGGTGTTATCCAGCCGGCTTATCTCGTTAAAGACGGTCGTGACCAGGGTGAACGGTTTGTCGAATTTCGGGGCGTTGGGCGCTGACATATATCGTGGGGCAAGAATGGGTCTGGGGCAGCAGCTAGCATAGTTGGCAGCTGGCCACAAGGGCGGACATTAAGCCACAAAGTTGCGCATAACCGAGCAAAGGGGCAAAACTGGATTTTGGAGGGGGTGAAGGATGAACTCAGATTAATCAGATTAGAGGGATTGAAAGGATGCGTGAGTACACATGCGCCTGTTAGCAATGAGCATTGGTATGAAACAGACACACCAACCACCTAACCCTTTAAAATCTTGGGATCGACCCAAAGCGGTTCAAAACGCAAGAGCAAAAATTTAATTGCAGATTCTATAGGATTTGTGAAATTTAATTGCAATAATTGAGAGCACATCTCCATACTAGTCATCAAATTGCGCATGAAATCTCTTCTTCAACTACTTTGGCTTGTAGCCCTTTGGGGTACAAGCCTCTTAGCAACAACGACTCAGGCCTGGGCGAATACCTGTGCCAGTCCTATCCCATTGGTGGTAAGTCCTACCTGTCAGATAACAAACTTTGGCTGGAGCAACCAAATTCGAGATTATTCGGGTTTACCTCCTAGCTCAGGTCTCATTGGTGGGGATCAGATGATTGGGGTATATACCTGCGAGTGGTTTCGTTTCACAGCAATTAGCACAGACATGAACATTGAAATGAACATCATACAGCCCAATGCAGCCTGGACTGGTGCTGGGTTTGAGGTGTTGACAGGAACATGTGGAGCTTTACAGCCTGTAATGGTGGAGTACGTGCGCTACCTCAACACACTGCAGTACCGCACCGTCGCCCGTGGACTTGTGGTCGGAAATACCTATTATCTAGTTATGGGTAATGATAGCTACTTAGGCGCCTCTAACATTTGCCTAACCCCTGCCGCACCTAGTTTTCCACGCTTGATGATTAGCACCCGGAAAGGAGGCAATTGGTATGACCCAACCACTTGGCTGGCAGGGCGCACACCAGCGGCGGGAGATACTATTATCATCAACGACTCGTCAACCGTGACGTGCAACGGAGGCAGTAGTTTCCAGAGCAACTTACTGACAGTTGGCAGGGGCATTACTACACATGGTGCAAAACTTATTCTATCTGATGGGGGCATCACCAATAATGTTAAGTTCACAGTCCTTCGCCCCCAAGATATGGTCGGAGGCACCTTAATCATCAAGGGGGACCTTGAGTTTAACAGCAATATGCAACCGAGGGTGGTCGGGGAACAAACTATCCTAAAGTACAGAGGGACAGGTACGCGTTTGGTAACGAGGTCAGCCCTTGTGCCCCCAATGGATTCGCTCAATATACACACAGTGATGCAGTGCAAAACTTGCACCACGACCATTAACTTCCCCTGGATTGCGTGCGGCGGTTTATACCTTGACTCTGGCTACTTTAATCCTACTGTCGCTTTTGTGCATGCTATTAGGGGTTATAGTCAGTATCCGTATTACATAACCTTAACACACCAATTAAAGGACGGTCACTACATTGGTGTCCCGGCCGCAGGGTCGCTCTCGAAATTACAGGTGCTCTATCCAAGATTACGAATGCCATCTATCAAACGCAAGTATGCTGGTCTTGAATGGCCAAACACTAGCACCCTTTATGAAGTTAAAGTTGATAATATTGACAGCCTAGTTGGCAACAGAATCCTTAAAGTTGGAGGTTGGAAACCACAAAACTCTTATATCGCACTACCTATTGACTCTATTATTTCTGGACGTGTTACATACGATGTTAGTGCAACTGCGCTTGACACGATGAGGCTTGGCAGTATTGGTGCTAGGATTGTCAAAATGCCAGCAAATGCCCAGCAAATGTCCTTAGGCAAACAACGCAACTTTAGAACACTGTTTTTTGACTTGTTGGGTATCAGAAACTTTAGCCTAAATGATATTAGGGTGGAGTTTTTTGACCAAAAACCAGCGGATATTAACCCAGGCACAGTTGCTCCTCTCAGCCGATTGATTGGTCGACACTATGTCCGGATATCTCAGGCAGGGAGACCTACCGATAGCCTGAATCTGACATTCTATCGAAATGTCAATGACAGCATCCGGATCTATCGCAATGATTTGGTGATCGCCCAGGCGCCCCATCCAACAGGCCCTTGGAAAATGGTCGGCGTACGGGATAGCCTAATTGCCAACCGTAATGTCCGCAAGGCAAAAGTCACCTTAACAGATGGCGAGTATTTTACTTGGGGTAGTTTGGACCGGCCTTATGAAGCCGAGCTCCGCTTTATGAACTGGCCTGCCTATTATCGTACGGGATGTAGCAATAGCATTGGCCTACCCTTGCGCTATATCGTCCGGAATACGGGAATGTTGCCGCTGGACTCGCTGGAGTATGGTTTCCGGACAGATTTGGAGTACCGAACGCAATGGGTTAAACTACGAAAACCAATCCAACCTTATACTGATGACACCTTGATCTTAGAAGGACCACAAGGGGCCAATATGACCTCTGGTCAAACATATACGACAGCAGCTTGGATCAGCCACCCAGGCTTCCAGAACCGAGGGGATGACACCAGTTATCAAGTCCTGAATGCCGCGCCTCAGCCATTGCCGTGGAACGATAACATTGATAGCTACGTTGCTAATACAGCTCTGAATCAATACAATACCCGCAATCGACTGCCGTTAGTCAAAGGTTGGGAGTTTGATTATTCCACCCCTAGAATTCCAATCTATCTATTTAATTCAGGCAGTACCAATAACTCCCTTTTATCAACAACAAATAGGGCAAATTTTGGTATCGTCATGTCCCCGATCCAGGTTAATGCTGGTCGCATTTACACTTACGAACGTATATTTACTGATGCCGCACTCCCAGCACGTGACACGATCTATATGCAATATACGCTTGACTGTGGGGCTACTTGGACGACCTACCATAAACATAAGCTTGGTGATGTAGTAGCCTCCCTCAACTCTGTTGAACGAAAGGATAGCATCGATATCCCACAACCGGGTGCCATCGCCTTCAAGATTTGGCGTCCACAAGTGTCTGCATTTGCTCGAAGGGTTATACTCGATGCCTTTACAGTCTCTACCCTCGCAACAAGCCTACCTGCTTTGCAATCCCAACCCCCCAGCCAATACTGGTACCCCAATCCAACAACAGGCTTAATCAAGTTCACGGGCAAAGCTGAGCAGTTGGTTTCGGTCTTCAACATGATGGGGCATCTTGTATTGCAACGGAAAATCCTACCAGATCAATCCATAGATTTATCGGCACAGCCACCAGGCCTCTACCTCATCAAAGGGCCGGAAGGTACTAGCCGTGTGGTGCGGGAGTAGGTATTGGTCCTTTGTGCTTGTCTGAACTCGGATTTAGCAGATTAGAGGGATTGAAGGGTTTTGTGTGTACAAATGCGCACATTGGGCGTAGCTGCCAAACTGTGAGGTGTTTTTACAACCCCTTCCCACTAATCCGTTGAATCTCCTTTCTGGAATCTGAGTTCAGACCACTACATATCCCAAATGTTAAAGTTGGCTACTTTAACAGTGGGCAGGGGCACAACTTGGCCAAATTCTCTTTAGATTGTAGTTATGATACGACCATCAGGACGATCAAGACCAACCAGCTAACCTAGTATTGCCCTAGCATCTCTTTATATGAAATCAAGACTAGCATTGCTCCTGATACTCTTGTCAACTACAGTACAAGCAGTTAAGCTCAGGGTGCTCTTCGTTGGGAATAGCTATACTTACCAAAATAACCTACCAAACATGGTGGCCCAGTTTGCCACCAGCCAAGGGGATACGGTCGTATGGCAAATGGTTGCCACAGGCGGGGCGACCTTCTACGAATATGCAGATCCCGGTAACTCTAAAGGTGCATCCTTAGTGGCAGCCCTAAAAGGCAAGGTTTGGGATATTGTCGTCCTACAAGAGCAAAGCCAAATTGGCGCTGTGGACTCGACCTTTATGCAGACAAGCCCCGGAATAAAACCAGGCAGCAAAAAACACTCAGGAGATCTATGCCGCTTGGTGCAACACCATCAGCCACGGGCACGTGTGTTTTGGTATATGACCTGGGGGCGCATTAATGGTGACCCAAATTTCGCTGCCAATTATCCCGAATGCCCCTGGATGCGGACCTATGACGGGATGCAGGGGATGTTACGCCATAACTACTTGCGCTTTGGCAACCGCGTCTTGCGGGACAGTATGGCGGGTGGGATCCTGGCCAATGCACGGCTTCGCCCGATTAACTATACCTCAGTAGCTCCCGTTGGGGTGGCTTGGGCGAGGGTCAGACGCCAGTATCCAGCGCTCAATCTCTATAATGCAGATGGCTCGCATCCTAGTACCGAGGGTAGTTATCTTGCTGCTTGTGTGATGTACACCGCTTTCTTCGTGCGGCAGCCTACCAGCCTTGCCTATACAGGAGGCCTCAGCCAGACTGCAGCACAACAGTTGTTGTCAGTTGCTGCCCCAGTGGTTTTGGATAGTGTCGCACGGTGGCGCATCAGGCCAGACAACAAGGTAGGGCCTGCCACCAAGCCCGGCAATAAAGCCCTTGTGGCCGACCGCCAGCTTGCGTCTCTTATTCGGAAGGCTAACCCAGCCATTATTGATGCTGATGACTACCTAGACACCACACATCCCCAGCTGGCAAGTATCAGGACCTTGGCGTCATCCAGACGAGACGCGGTTGCTTATGCTAACCTAGTTGGCGATAATGACCTGATCCTGCCGCATATCGTCACCCGCCTAGATGGCCTCCGCTACCTGCGTAGCCTCTCGACAGCCTCGTTCCCCAACAACGAAATTGACTCTGTTACAGCGCGTTTACCAAGTTCATTGCGCTCCCTTGATATTGCAGGCAATAGTTGCATCAAGATCGGCAATGTGTTGCCTCTTGGCCTCCGACGCCTCAATACCCCACAGGTGGCTTCGCTCAAATCGACGCCCAATGTTTGGCCCGACTCCTTGCGTTACCTTAATGTGCGCGGTGCATTTGTCCAAGGCGGCACCATCACACTTAGGCCACTGCCAAGTAGGCTTGATTCCTTAGTTTGCGGCGATAATCAGCTGGCTACTTTGCCAACCTTGCCCTCAAGGCTCCGCTACCTCTCTGCCCAATTTGCCAACCTTAATACCTGGCCCAACTTGCCTACCAGCATGGTTTGGCTAGACCTGACTGGCAACCAACTAATGCGAGCAAGCGGTCTTCCAACGACCTTGCGTCAGCTAGACCTCAAACAAAACCTGCTGGATAGCATCGTTGGTCCATGGCCTGACTCCTTGAAAGTACTCAATATATCAGGCAATCTCCTCAGGCGCATTCCGCTATTGCCCCAAGGGCTAAGGGAGCTCAGCTGGGGACTCAATAACGCTAGGCTTTGCCTACCCAATAACCCACCTTCGATGGCTGTTGTAACACCAACTGCCGTCTTTTGCACTACCACAAGTATCGGAAGTCCTGTCAGCCCAGAGAGCAATATTTTGGCTTACCCCAACCCCACAACGGGATTGCTTTCAATCAAAACTGATGATGGTATCGAAATCACGCAAGTCAGCATCAGGGACATAAGTGGTAAACTGGTGCCGGATGTTTTGGCCTTACCAAATGGGCAGTTAGACCTGCGTGCACTACCAGCTGGTGTGTATCACCTGCAGCTGACCTGTAAGCAGACTGGTGGGACTAATCAGATGCGGCAGATTAAAGTTGCTAAGTACTAGGGCCATGAGGTAGTATTATATTATTGATCATGAGCGATCACGAAAAGCGAATTGGGCCTCTACCATGTACGATATTAGTTCGTTATTGGCTGAGGCTCTCTTATCATTCTGTAATACTTGTGGGGGCCAATCCGTGCTGGTAAAGGTGCCTAGATCGAGCCTTAACACACCACATACGCCATCGGATAAGTAGTAGAAACCAGATCTATACGAGCCCTTATTGGAAAAAAACGGACAAAAACACCTCCTTATCGGAAAAAACGGCCAAATAAAGGCTGCAAAGCACCCGCTAATGGAAAAAAACGGACAGTTTAGGTTGTTGACTTTTGGTGTAGGTAGGGTGCCGATAAACCCAATAGTCACCTTAAGTAGGAAACAACAATCAGCACTCCTAAATCAACCGGTAAGATAGTCGAGTTTATAAACATAATTTTGATCTAAAATTATTTTTGCACTAAAGCACTAAGTATCGAAACTGGTTATACCTTTGTGCAACTAACAAACAAAACCATGTCACATACTCCACCCCCCCCCCCGCACAAGGCCTTTGAGGCGACAAATCGGCTCAAAAACAACCGCAACTAGCATCTTTAGTCTGGGCTCATTTTTGTTCATACTGTTGCTCTTTGCTTGTACCAGGCAAGACTCACCGCAACCTTACCAGCCTGTAGGTGAGTATATACAATCATCAGCACTTCTTGGTGCACTTAAGAAAGAGGTGAAGGCTTTCAAGCCGATCAAACTTAGCATGATTGCGAACCACCAGATGGAAACTGATTTGGGTACCAAACTGGAACATGCACTTGAGAACGCAAATGACTCAATCACTAGCTTCCAAATAGAAGGATCGTACATAACGACCCTAGATTTCGAAGAACAAGTAATTGCAGCTGCGGCTCTCGACTACTATGGTGCAAGCCATGGACCAACTATTGATACCCTGAATATCATCAAATTCTTAGAAGGCAAATCCGATGAGTTTGCACTATCTATAATAGAAGGTTGGTACCCCTCAGCAGGTGGATCTGCCAATGAAAAGGCGCTTGCAGAAGTCATTGTGGCCTTTTTCTTGAGACAAGGTAGCCTCCAGACAGACCTTTCAAGCCTTTCTCAGTTGTACTCTGTATTCCAGAATCTAGTACAGAATTCTACAGAGTTGTCCTCAGAAGTCCAGCTCATCCTTCTCGAAAACCTTAAGGTACAGTACGAGGTATTGATCAATGATCAGTATCTAGATGACACAGCGGTAGCTGAAGGCAAACCTAGAAAAAAGAAAAACAAGGCATGTACTGCAAAAGTCAAAAAACCTGGCGACTGCGATACTGCCTATTGGGAATGTTCAGGCACCGGAGACGAATGCAAAAAGGCAGCCGATTGTACCAAAGCCAATGGTGATGCTGGTCTATATTGTGACTATTAATTTTGATGAATAAGACCTTTCAAGCAATCCTGATTGCTACCCTTGTGGCCACGACTGCATGGCTCGTTGTGGCTTGCAATACCACTCCTGTCTCTAGTGATGATGCTACCTATACCCTCACGGATATAGGTAGCATTTACCTGCCCTACCTATCTGACGACAGATACCTAAGTTTTATTGACGATAAATTTGTCTATAACACTGAAGTCGGAGATAGCATGTATGTCGCCGACAAGAACGGCCACCTGACCAATTCTTTTGTCACGATACAAGCAGATGATCTTTGCCCTAACCTCAGGCAACCCTTTGCTTTGTTTGGCGATACCGTATTAGCTAGTTACGACCAAGGCGTGATCTTTGAAGGGTCTAGAAATAACAGGTACATAGTACCTGAAGATGCCAAATGTGGTGGTGATTACCTATCAGCGTGCAACGCAGAAGCCCATGACCTAGAACCATGTGACCTTAGCTATGACAAACGGGATAAAAAGCTATTATTGGCTGCGTCAGTATTCAATAAAGGATATAAAGAAGGCTCCAAAAGCTCTGCTGGTTTTCCTGCCGCCGCTCTTATGGATAGCACCTATTGCGTCACAGTAACTGTTGGCAAAATTCCTAAAGTTTGGTTCAATCGCTCACCACTCCAGCTTTGGTATCGATTGTTTGTTAGTAGCCTGGACACTACGAACAACCGGATATTGGTTGGTAAATTCACGAGTCCACGGTTCGAAATTTATGACTATAATGGCAAATGGCTAGACTCAGCCAAAACAGGTGATTGGCAGAAGTCATTTCCAGATACAATACCACTTGTAGCCCAGGCTGCATACGAAGCAAACCCGCACGTAATGGCATTTTTGCCAAAAAAACGATTGGTTTATGACCTGCCTGTCTATTGGCCAAAGCTCAAGTGTTATACACGGATCGTCTGGACCAATACGAAGGGGCGCAGCTCAGGTGTTTTGATCTTCAATCAAGAGCTTAAACAAGTAGGATTTATTCCGTTTGGCCTTAAGTCACACTATAGTTCCATCACTTATGACTTGTCTCAAAACCTAATTATGTGTGGTAAGGCGGATGATAGGGGATACCGTGTGACCAAATTCAAATTTGGAATGTCTTTGCCGGACGGTATCTGATCATTGAGCCTCCTCTTGAAGTACGCTCATATGCTATGATTCCTTTGGTAATGATATCATAAATAACATGATTGGCCGATGGGTGCACCTTTAAGTCTTCGGGTTGGCGGGCTATTATATCAACCGGGGTGCCTAGATCATCAAGCAACATCGCTAATTCATCCTACACGCTTATCCTAGGGTTGCTGTTAGCCTTCACTATGCAAAGGTCAATGTCGCTATCAGACGAGGGTGTACCATAGGCGTGGCTGCCAAACAAGATGATTTGGTCAGGTACTTAGGCCTTGACAGTCCTTTCGATATTGAAGGTCATTAGGTCCATGGTGAAGCTAAGATGCAAAAACACCCTTACAAGTTTTGGATCCAAGCTCAAGCAAGAGCCGATGGTCTATTGGGATGGTGAGCTTTGATCTTTGCCTATAAAACCTAAACACCCCCCAGCTTCAACCAAGTCAAAGCTGGGGGGTGTGAGGTAAGGATGACTAATCGGGATTACTTAATCGGATAGAAAACCTTGGTCAGCCACTTGCTAGGATCTTTTTCGACCATCGGATCGGTGATGTACTCTTCCCATGGTGCACCGTTGATGGTTTTGTTGTTCGTTTTTGCCCAGGCATTGATGGCCTCGTGGGCGGCACCTGTTTTTTCGTACGGACCGTAGAACTCCACGACAGCAACATTGGTGGCTGGCAGGGTTACGGCCTTGACACCATCAACCGTTTTGCCAGGTTTGCCGGCATAAATCATGGCGGCGTCAAACTCGAACGTACCATTGGCGCCATCGTTATAATAGATGCTGATTGGTGGGCCTGCAGGGGTAAGGCGTTGCTCTTGCATCGTTTTGGTGATGCCACCGTAGGCCATGCCCATTTTCTGGCTAATCTCAGCCATGGTAGCTTGTAAGCGTACGGCAAAGGCATTACGCTGAGGCACTTTGCTTTCTGTCACTTTGTAAACGGCGCTATTAACGGCAGACTCAATCTGACCCAGAGGGGTAGCTTTGGCAACAGAGTCAGTCACGCGGGCGAGGTTGCTGAGGCCTCGGTCAAAATCTTTGCCGACCATATCCTTGATCATGCTGCCCATATACCAGACCAACGGCACGGGACCAAGGTCGGTTTTCATCGCCCAGGTGACTTTGGTGCCTTCGCCCTCTGGTGCGAAAGTATAAGTTGCAGTGCCAGTTCCTTCCTCTTTGAAGTCCATCATTGCCTCGATCTTATCGTTAGGCATTGCACTAGTAATGGTCAGTGTTCCGCTGCCTACTTCCCTTTTTTGGCTGGCCCAGCTGTAATTAGCGCCTACACCAGACTCAGGCCCTGCGTATGACAAGGTCATTGCGGGGTCTAGGCCATGCCAGGGGGACCACAGTTCCCACTTCTTGAGCACATTGACATGATCATAGATCACGGATTGTGGCGCCTTCATGACCAAGGAGCGCTCCACGACCACCTCGCGGCTGAGGAATAGCCAACCACCGATGGCTAGCAATACGACTAGTCCTAACAGGCCTAGCAAAATGCGGACTACTATTTTCATGATCTGTTTGTGATTTGGGGTCCTGACATCGGCTGATACCAGTCAGGACGAAAGGATTGAATAAAAATCAAGGATGGCTGAAGTGATTAGCTGGTAATCATCATCAGAGATCACAAGTTAATGGGCTGCCAACCAAAAACCCAAATCTGGACTAAGAAAACTAGCCCAGATACCGGATAATGTCAAGCAGGCATCATGGGTCTGTGCAGCAGAATATACTAGGCCCAGAGGCCGTGCAGACCTCGATATGCCCCTATCTTTGCGCCCCTGATACCATTAAAGAGTGCAGCTAGCCAGGGCCAGTGGGTTTTTAGTCCCACAGGTACACTTGACTTTCTGGACCATAGCAGGAACAAACGGCTTGCTGTATTGGTCTTTACTTACCAACCTTCCTCTAGCGGCACATTTCGGTTAGAAAGCCTAGCTAAAGGATGGCCTAGCCAGCGTACCCAACAAGCATTGCCGACTGCCAAGTCTGCCCAAAGCACCCCCTACCACCAATGAAAGTCAAAGAGTTCCTGATCCTGTACCAACAAGATGCCTTGGTGCAACAGATAGCCGAAAACGTGGCAGGCAAAGGACAATATTGGCTGCAGTTGCGGGGCATGGCTGGTAGCCTCGATACGATTGTGCTCGCCTCGCTCTTTCGGCAGAAGCCTGTTCCGATGCTTTTCATAGCTCAGGACCGCGAGGAGGCCAATTATATCCTAGACGATATCCAGAACTTGCTAGAGTCGCAGGAGCCACAACTGTTCCCGACTAGCTACAAACGGCCCTATCAATATGACCCGTCGATGGTCGATAACGCCAATGTGCTGCAGCGGGCAGAGGTGTTGGCACGGCTCAACCAAAAGAACATCACACCTAGTATTATCGTCACCTACCCAGAGGCCTTGGCCGAAAAGGTGATCAACAAAAAATCCTTGACGTCGAACACCTTCAGCATCAAGGTGGGGGACAAACTCAATATCAATTTCTTGGCCGAGCTGTTGGCAGGTTATGATTTTGACAAGTCCGAATTTGTATTTGAGCCCGGTCAGTTCGGCATCCGGGGTGGCATAGTGGATATCTTCAGCTACAGCGGGGATCTGCCTTATCGCCTAGAGTTATTTGGGGACGAGGTGGAAAGTATCCGGACTTTTGACCCTGAGACACAGCTTTCGGTCCAGCCAGTGCAGCACTTTGCGCTGGTGCCAGATGTCCAGACCAAGTTGATGACCGAGTCGCGCGAGTCGTTCACGAACTTTTGGCCTGCCGAAACCCTGATCTGGATTAAGGACCTCAAGGGACTAACCGACGTCTTGGACCTGAGCTATCAAAAGGCCGAAGAGCAATACGAAGCCTACCAGAAACAAGGTGGTGTGGTCATGATAAAGTCCCCCGATCAACTTTTCGAAGATGGGGCCATCTGGAAAAAACACCTCAAAACCCGCTTGGTGCTCGAGTGTGGCCACAAATTCAGCAGCAAAGCCGATGCCACCATCCAGTTCCAGACCCGGAGCCAGCCCTCGTTCAACAAGGACTTCAAACGCCTGACAGAGGCCCTATCAAATCATCAGGCAGCCGGCAAAACCAATATCATTGCGGCTGACCAACCTCGACAGCTTGAGCGACTCCAGACCATCATTGAGGAGCTAGATGACTATGTCAAGTTCCAGCCGCTCTATATGTCGCTGCGTGCTGGTTTTGAGGACGAGCTCAACCAAGTAGTCTGTTATACCGATCACCAAATCTTTGACCGCTACCATAAGTTCAAGGCCAAGGAGAAATACAGCAAAAGCAAATCCCTGACCATCCGGGACCTCAAAACGTTGAAAGCGGGCGACTTTGTGACCCATTTTGACTACGGTGTTGGTCGGTTTGTAGGCCTAGAACGCGTCGAGAACAATGGCAAATTGCAAGAGGCTGTCCGGATTGTCTTTAAGGACGATGACTACCTACTTGTCAGCATCCATGCCCTGCATAAACTCAGCAAGTATAGCGGCAAAGAGGGTGGCCCACCATCCTTGAGCAAATTGGGCAGCCAAGACTGGGAGAACAAGAAAAATAGAGTCAAAAAGCAAGTACAGGGCATCGCCCGAGAGCTTATCAAACTCTATGCGAAGCGCAAACTGGCCCCAGGTTTTCCTTACAGTCCCGACGGTTATATGCAGGCAGAGCTAGAGAGTTCCTTCTTGTATGAGGATACGCCAGACCAAGCCAAAGCCACTGCTGATACCAAGACAGACATGGAAAAACCGCACCCAATGGACCGACTGGTCTGCGGCGATGTTGGTTTTGGCAAAACAGAAGTCGCCATTAGGGCTGCCTTTAAGGCTGTTAATGATAGCAAACAGGTGGCTGTGTTGGTGCCAACGACCATCTTGGCCATGCAGCACTATAGGACGTTTAAGGATAGGATGGCGCACCTACCATGCAATATCGAGTATATCAACCGCTTTAAATCCACCAAACAGATCAATGAGATCTTGGCCAAACTTAAGGAGGGGCGGATTGACATCCTGATCGGTACCAGTGCTGTGGTCGGTAGCAAGGTCCAGTTCAAAGACCTTGGCCTGATGATCATTGACGAGGAGCAGAAGTTTGGCGTCAAGGTCAAGGACAGGCTTAAGGAAATGCGGGTCAATGTCGATTGTTTGACGCTGTCAGCTACGCCTATCCCGCGGACCTTGCAGTTCAGCCTAATGGGTGCTCGGGACCTTAGCATCATCGCCACCCCGCCTGCAAATCGACAACCTGTCACCACAGAGGTGCAGGTTTTTGAAGATGCCTTCATTCGGGATGCCATACGGTATGAGCTGAGCCGAGGTGGGCAGGTCTTCTTTGTCCACAACCGTGTGTCGGACATCGAAGGGATGGCCAACCACTTGTTGCGTCTTGTCCCAGATGCGCGTGTTGCCGTGGGCCATGGGCAGATGGATGGCGCTGCACTGGAGAACGTCATGCTCAAGTTTGTGGAAGGGGAATATGACATTTTGGTCTCGACCAACATCATCGAGTCTGGCCTTGACATCCCGAACGCTAACACGATCATCATCAATAACGCCCATTACTTTGGCCTTAGTGATCTGCACCAGATGCGAGGTCGTGTAGGGCGCAGTAACCGCAAAGCATTCTGTTACATTTTATCGCCACCGCTGCCCTCTCTTACTACAGATGCCCGCAAACGCCTGCATACGCTAGAAGAGTTTAGCGAACTGGGCGATGGATTCAAAGTTGCGATGCGTGACCTCGACATCAGGGGAGCGGGCGACATCTTGGGGGCCGAGCAAAGTGGCTTTATCACCGACGTGGGTTTTGATGCCTATCACAAGATCTTGGACGAGGCCATCCGTGACCTAAAGGAAGACGAGTTTAAGGAGCTATTTGGCAATGGGCCAGATACCCGCGTTTTGGTCCGTGATTGCCAGATCGAGACTGACCTCGAGATCATCATCCCTGATAAATACGTTACCAATATCAGCGAGCGGCTTTCGCTTTATGCGCAGATCGACAGCGTCAAGACCGAGGATGACCTAACGGCCTACGTGGCTCAGCTAACGGACAGGTTTGGCCCTCCACCACCACAGGTGCAGGACTTGGTCAAGACCGTACGCTTGCGTTGGGCTGCCGAAAAGCTTGGCTTCGAGAAGCTCAGCATTCGGGACGGACACCTAAAGGGTACGTTTAATGCCGAAAACCAAGACATCTTCCAGACAGACCAATTTGGCCGTTTGCTCAACTATGTCCAGAGCCATGCCCGCCGCTGCCGCCTCAAGGATGCTGGCAAAAAGTGTATCCTGACCATCAGCGACATCGGCACGGTAGATGAAGCAACAATCTTACTTGCCGATATGGCAGGCTAGATATGCTACTAATAGTCCACTAATCCGGAAGTGCAGGTTATCCCATCGAAGTGGCTAAAATCTGATATAAACACCTACCTTCAGGTCATGAATCCTCCAGTAGATCAGTCAGCAAAGGCCAACGCGTGGCAGCACGAAATACAAACCCTACAGCCTATTTTACTTGGTTGCGGACTGGATATGGAGGTCAAGTGGGGTAAACCATGTTTTAGCCACGAGGGGCGCAACATCGTCCTGATCCAGGGTTTCAAGTCCCATTTTGCTTTGCTGTTCTTCAAAGGGGTGTTGATGGCTGACCCACATCAGCTGCTGATCAAATTTGGCGAAAACACCCAAACAGCCCGCCAAATGCGTTTTGTGGATGTGGAGGATATCTTGGCCCAAGAGCCGATCATCCGAGCCTATATCGCCGAGGCAATCGAGATCGAAAAAGCAGGGCTCGCCGTGCCAGACCAAGCAAAACCTGCCCAAGAATATCCTGAAGCACTCACCATAAGTTTTGCAGAAATGCCCGAGCTGAAAGCTGCATTTTTGGCCCTAAGTCCTGGTCGCCAACGTGCCTACCTGATTCATTTTTCGGGAGCCAAACAGGCCACCACACGCCAACAACGGATCCAGAAATGTATCCCCCAGATTTTGGCAGGCAAGGGCATGATGGACTAGTCAATGAAAATCGTTCTAGCGCAAGCGCAGCACCTTTAGCCCACTGTATTTGCGGTTATTGACCCAGAGGACGTTGTCAAGCGAGGCAAAGCCGATTTCGGTACGGCCTCGATCACTACTAGCATGCAGGACGTAGGGCTTGCCCTCTTGCCTGATAATCATGCCGACGTGTCGTACATCCAACCCACGCGAAAAGCTCGTGAAACCGATGATATCACCTGTCCTGAGGCTATCAAAATGTCGCTCTGCCAACGGAAATGATAAGAAGTAACTGGTGCGTTGGTTGATGTCTGCCTCTACAAGTCGCATGGCTGTCTGTAAACTATCACGTCCTGATGTTTTCCCGTCACAACCAGAAATCAGGCAGCACTTTTGGGTATGGATAATCCCACCCAATTGTTGGGATATCTCGGTGCCGATACCCCGTTTTTCCAGATCGTAAAACCAGTCTGTGGCATAGTGCAGCCGCGAGGCATAGCCCCTACAATGCCCATCCCGATAACGGACGGTTTCTAGCGCAGTCATAAATCCATCTAAGGTCATCTTCCCTTGCTGGATAGTTAGCATAAGTGCAAGGCTATTGTCCATCAGGGTGATGCAGTCCAGATGGCTGAGATAAAAGACGGGCCGCTCTACCTTGTTGAGGTCCAGCATACCAGCACGGTAAGGAGTGCCTGCAAAACTAGTGGCTATGGCACGGAATAGCTCGACTGTTGGCAGGTGGCGTTTGGGCCCAAATTGTTTGAACTTTTGCGTTAAGGTCCGGAGGTCTTGGTTGTATTCGGCATCCGATTGCCAAGTTTGGTAGGGCCGCGGATGTGCCACTGGTTTGACCTTCCAGCGCTGCATCATGAGCTGCTTTTGCTCGATGGTGCTAGGTTGGGCCAGCGCAGTTGTGGTCCCGAACATAGCTGGGAACAATAGCCAAACCAAGAGTATCAGCGTTCTGGATCCGGAACTTAAACTCGGCCAGAGCCGTGCAACTTTAACAGGGCTAGAGGCGCCAAATGGCCGATGGGCAATTGTCAACATAGGATAAAGCGTGGCTCCCGTCATGGTCTGGTCTCAGGTGGGCAAAGTTAGTCAAATCAGGCCATAGGGACTGGCAACAGGATGATAATGCAGGTTTGAGTTGGTTTATCGGAACTAGTTTGTAATACAGATCGGTAGGGCTTTGCATAGTCAATCAAAAAACCAAACTTTGGGACAGTGAAAAGATGGACGGCAGATCAGTATATTGAAGGGGTGTTGGCTGGAGACAGGCAGTCAGTCAGCCGTGCCATTACGCTGGCCGAAAGCACTCTGCCAACTGATCAAAACCTAGCCCGTACTGTTATACAGGCACTTTCTGTTGCTGTCCACCATCGGCATTCTGAAGGTCCATACCCGGGATTGCCCATCCAAACGCATGCTAAAGGCCTCCGTGTTGGCCTGACTGGTGTCCCCGGCGTGGGAAAAAGCACGTTTATCGAGGTCCTAGGGCTGCAATTAGCGGAAGCAGGCCAACAAGTGGCTGTGCTGGCGGTGGACCCCAGTAGTCAGATTGGTAAGGGTAGCCTGCTAGGGGATAAAACCCGTATGGAGGAGCTCAGCCGATCGCCCAATGTCTTTATACGCCCTTCGCCTACCTCTGGTTCACTAGGCGGGGTGACGGCGCATACCCGCGAGGCCATCCTGATCTGTGAGGCTGCTGGCTTTGATGTGATCTTGGTCGAGACCGTCGGTGTGGGCCAAAGCGAAGTGGCAGTCCGTGGCCTTTGTGATGTCTTTATGTTGCTGATGTTACCCGGTGCTGGGGATGAACTCCAGGGTATGAAACGGGGCATTATGGAGATGGCGGACTTGCTGGTCATCACCAAGGCAGAGGCTAACAACAAGGTCGCTGCTCGGCTTGCCCAAGTGGGATATCAGAACGCCCTGCACTTGTTTCCACCTCCTGCTAGTGGTCAGTCCGTACCTGTTTTACTATCTTCAGCCCAGGATCCAGCATCCATTGCCCAAGTTTGGCAGGAGGTGCTGCAATGGCAGACCGAGGCCATACAGTCTGGCTGGTGGGACCAACAACGACAAAACCAACAGTTGCAGGCCTTCCGACAGCAGCTAGAGGCACGTATTCTAGACCAGTTTTATGCCGGGCACCAAACCCAAGTTGCTCAGGCAGAGGCTCAGATCATGGCAGGTGCCGATGTTAGCTCAGCCCTTGGCTTGGTCTTAGCACAGGAACTGAATCCACCACACTAACCTAACTAAAGGATCCTTGAATGGACCAATAAGATCAAGAATGTATACCAAAAAATCCGCTTTAGCACTGAAAATCATGAGATCCTTCGCCCTAGCCTTAATCCTAGGCCTAGCCATTTTTGCCTCAACCAAGGGATTGGCACAGGCCACGGCAACCCCGCCTGCAACCCCAACCATCGCACCCCTACCACAGGCTTGGCAGTTTGGCAACGGAACGCTCAAGATCGACCCCACACTTGGCCTACGCTGGTCTGGGCAGTCAGCTAATACAGAGGTGGTTTTTGCGCCCTTTTTTGACAAGCTGTTCGGCCTGAAGGCTGGGCCTAAAGGCACTTTGCTAGTTCTCAAACTTAGCGGAACGGCTAAAAAAATGCCTGCTGGCTTTCCTGATGCCTCTTACCAATTGAGTGTCAATGCCAAAGGTGTCCAGATTACAGCCCCTAATGAAGCAGGTCTATTTGCTGGTTGCCAATCCTTGCTCCAACTGATTTCGGTGCCTAAAACGTCGGGCGAGGTCCTGACAATCCCCTATATCGAGATCCAGGATGCCCCTCGGTTTGCATGGAGGGGTATGCACCTTGATGTCTCTAGGCATTTCTACCCCATATCCTTCCTCAAGAAGTACATCGACCTGCTGGTGCTCAACAAGATGAACCTCTTCCATTGGCACCTTACAGATGACCAAGGG
Organism: Cytophagaceae bacterium; assembly: GCA_027490155.1. Lineage (GTDB taxonomy): Bacteria > Bacteroidota > Bacteroidia > Cytophagales > Flexibacteraceae > CANHWS01. The sequence continues at coordinate 50,387 of JAIXYP010000066.1, forward strand.
TGGCGGATCGAGATCAAAAAATACCCATTGCTGACCCAAGTTGGCGGTTGGCGCAAAGAAACCCGCAAATGGCTAGGAGGGTCTAAACTGCAAGACTATGACGGCCTGCGCCATGGTGGATTTTATACCCAAGACGAGGTTAAGGAGTTGGTGGCTTATGCTGCCCAACGTCAGGTGACGATCCTCCCCGAGATCGAGCTGCCCGGCCACGTACAGGCCCTCCTCGCTGCCTACCCACAGTATGGTTGCACCGACCAAAAAGTTGACGTTTGGACCACTTGGGGCGTATCTAAATACATCATCAACCCCAATCAGCAGTCTGTCAATCTCTTTAAGGACATATTGGCCGAGGTTATGCCCCTGTTCCCGAGTCCCTATATCCATATCGGTGGGGACGAAGCCGCTAAGGATCAGTGGATAGCCAATCCCGCCATTCAGCAGCAGATCAAAACCCTTGGCCTAAAGGACGAGCATGAACTCCAGAGCTGGTTCATCAAGCACATTGAGCAATATGTCAATAGCCAAGGCAAACAGATTATTGGTTGGGATGAGATCTTGGAAGGGGGCTTAGCGCCCAATGCCGCCGTCATGAGCTGGCGAGGCACGGCAGGCGGCATAGCGGCAGCCAAGGCCAAACACCTTGTCGTGATGACACCTTCGCAGTTTGTCTATTTTGACCATTATCAGTCGGACCGTAAATGGGAAGAGCCCCTAGCCATCGGTGGTAACCTAAGCCTCGAAAAGGTCTATTCTTTTGACCCGGCGCCAGACTCCTTGGGGGTGGACATCAACCAGTATATCTTGGGTGCGCAAGGTAACGTCTGGACCGAATACATCGCCTCCGCCAAACACGTGGAGTATATGGTTAACCCTCGTATCATAGCCCTATCTGAAGTCCTTTGGTCGGGCAGTAACAAACCAAAGGACTTTAATGCCTTCAAACCCCGCTGTACCGCTTTGTTTAATCGGGTACGGGCCTTGGGGTATGAGGGGAGGGAGTAGTTCTGTGTTTGTCTGAACTCGGATTTATCGGATTGGACGGATTTTTGGGATGCGTGTGTACGCGTGCGCAGGTTGGTAATATGTCCAAGTAAAGGCTAGATTAACAGCCCATCCCATAAATCTGTTTATTTCTTATTTCTGGAGTCCAAGCTCAGACAAGTTGAGCTTTACCATCCGGAATCATGGTGGATTATGCGGTAGGTGGCGAGGGTTTCCCAGTGCCCATTGCCGGTATCAGTGACCGGGACAATGGCAGAGGAGATGAGGACGCTATCCTTGCCTTGCTAAGTACTAAAACTCCATTTGATTGGGGTCTTCCTCTGGTATTGGATAGCTTTTGTATTGTTCAAAGTCATCGAAATACATATTTGAGACCTTGGCCTTTTGTAATGTTTTTGCGACATCAGCCTGACAAATCCATTGACCTAACTTGCTTGCAATAAAAAAACTAAACCCTCTATCATTTACAACTTCCCAACCTGACTTGAAATCAACTGATTTGCCCTTGACAATGGTGTGGGCAACAACTTTCTCGCAGCGACCAACTACCTGCACGTAGTAGTATTTGGTAGGGACCAAGAAGCCTGGTTTTAGATCATGAATGACAATGGCCTCACTGAAGGTCAAACCTGTCCATCCGTTTTGGTCGTATAGGTCCTTGAATTGTTGGCTCATGACCCTTGCAGAGGCACAGGTTAGCATGGTGCTAAAGTGCGAACCCTTTACATACCAAAAGTCATGAAAGTTGGCACGCTCAATGATGTCAACACCACGGTAATCAGGATAATAAATCTCGACCTGCACTGAGCGAGGAGAGAAATTTAGGCCTAGCATGAAGTATGGGTATGGCATATTTACTTTAGGATTACTTTAATATCCTTTAAGTCAAACATTAGTTGGCAGCCAAAGTTTCTTAACTGCGCTTGGGTAGGGGTGATATTTTGAAATAGGTGCAGCATCAAGGCGCTGAAGACCAGTGGGCTAGGACCAGCACCACATTGCCACACGAGCGGCACAATTGATACTGCTAAGTTAGGGCATCTGGCGATTGGTACGACCACTACCTATATCGGATAAATATATGCCCCCCTACCTAGGCACATAAACCTCTGGTGGGTGTAGGCCTGCGTTGATGGAGTCTAGGCGGGCTTTCCATTTACGGAAGGGGTGCCAGTAGTTGACGGGACTGGATTTATCATAAGGTGGCAACTTGACTGGGAATGGGAGATAAGGGCCTTCTGTTTGGGTAGTTGGGTCATGGATGGTGCCGTAAGATTTGCCAGAAATGTAGAATGATGATACTTTCATATACAAAACCCTATTAGCGGTATCGACAATAAACTTTTGCTGATCAGAGTAAATAACAGGACTAAAATTACCAATTGTGGAACCAGCGTCCCGACTATTAGTGATTATGATATTATCCCTAAAATGGTAGGTTTTAAAATCAACATAGTCCCCTTTAACAATATAGAATGAATCATTAACCAAAGGGTGAGGATACACCGAATTTGGTATAGGAGTGCGAGCAAGGATATGGTTTATTTTTTTTGACAATGTATCTCTAACCCTTTGATCATCAACACTACCAAAAAGAGTAAAAAGGGTTCCACCCCAAGTATTGTTTGGGTAAAACACAAAAGCTTTAATAAAATAATACGGTGGCTCCTCAGGCCTGATACTATTAGTTATCTTTTCTACATGATAGTAACAGTTCTCTGACAACCAAGATGGGTGTGGGCTTTCTGGCACATCAATCTTGAGTAAAAGGTTGTCTAGGCTTGCTGGGAGGTAATAGTTTTTGGTGCAGGCGGTGAGGGCCAAGACGAGACAGAATAGGGCCGAAACAACAATCGCACGCATCGTAGTGGCTGGTTGGTATTGGTTGGTTGGGCTAAGGTAGGAGAACGGCATTTGATATACAACCCCTACCTAGGCAAATAAACCTCTGGGGATCCTACCGTTGTCTGTGCAACACCTAACCCTAAACCACACCCTACGGATTGCCAATGTAATCTGGGTTGACAATAGCAGAACCAAAATCCATTTCACTGGAGTCAACAACAATCAAATAATCATCGAAAGCGGTATTCTTGAAGTGCTGGCTATAGGTGGTGTAGGCTGAAAACATCTGGGTCAAGACTTCCAGTAACTTAATGATCCTTACTTTTCCTTCTTTATCTAAATAGCTGAAACCCAAAAATCTGATAACCAATAGTTTAATGGGGCGTTTGCCATTACTATCTTGAGCAAAATGGCGGTTTAGTAAATTACAAAAGCGGTTAAACCATACCTCAAAAACAGGTTCACTAAAGCCTAGAAAGCAATATGCATTCAATACGTCAACGAACTCTTTTGCTGATTTGAGTTTATCTAAATAATTGACTGCTTGTGTCACGTTCTTCTCTAGATATGGTCCAATGTCAGGTAATAGAGTCCCTTGCAAGGTGACATCAAAAAGCAAAATATTACCATCGCTCATCTGGTTTGGCTGAACGAGAGGGAAAAAAAGCAGTTCGGTAAATAGTAAATTTGGCCCAAGGTCAAGTATCATAACGTCGATTGCTAAAGTTTTGAAATAATAAGGAAAAACCTACCTCTAAGTGCATTGGCAACTTCGACTAATGATGGATAGTAATCGTTGCTACGACCACTAACATCAGTAGCAATATTAAGGTTAGCCAAAGCAAGATCATAGTCAAAAAGGTATGATAATATTGCGACGGCATCAAGCCTGCCAAGAGGATTAACCAAAAGAAATGGCTCTGCATTTACCAAACGAAAGAGAATAAAATCTGGCAATGAATTTAATTTGTCCTTAATGTAGTTAAAGAGAATCTCAAAGAGAAGATGCGAATGCTCCAAGCGCCCTGAACCAATGATTGCGCTACGAACGAGGGAATGTAGCAGATACTCTAAAAAATTGGGGGCTTTATCA
>JAIXYP010000047.1 GCA_027490155.1 Cytophagaceae bacterium
CATGTAAAAATCAACACTATTGCGTGCCTTCGAAGTATATATTACACTACCATCATCCATAATCCTGCATGGTATGCTGGAGCCAGATCCAATCTCCGATATTAACCATTCTTGGCTATTGTCTGGTCTAAGTTTGGCAATATAGAAGTCAGGCGGCACTGTAGTGCTAGCTAACACACTAGTCTGCACTAAAAGGCCCCCATCAGGGCACCGTTGCACAAAGTTAAAGTAAGGCCCACCTGCGGTTGGTGGCACAAACAAATTGCGTGTGCTATCCACAATCACCCCGTTAGAGTCTACCACCATACGCACCAACCGATTAGCAACCGAACCACCCAAGATAATTTTACCATCCGAATCATTAAAGGCAGCAAATTGATTTGGAGTGGTGGAGCCTGGATTGTAAACCTTAAGCCAATCTAGATAACCTTGAGGCGTAAAGCGTGCTAAAAACCAATCTAGACTTGTATTAGGGTATACACGCCCTCTGCCTGATATACCATAAACGATTAAATCCCCATTTTTAGCCTTGAACATTCCATAAGGCTGCGCATAATAACCTTGTTCCTTTACAGTAGTGGTTCGGATAACGCTACCTGTTGAATCTACAAGCTGAAAAGCAAAACCACCTCGATCAGCAGGATTTGGAAAAGATAATGCATCGGTTACCACAGCTAAAGTACGACTATCCAATGAAACCACACCTTTCGCATAACCTGCTAAACCTAGCGGGCGTGTCCAAAGTAGCCGGCCATCACTGCCAATTTTGACAATATGTGTACCATCATAATCCAATGTTGAGATATTAACTGTAAACAATTCCCCGCCACCCACAGCATAATAGGCTGAGGAATCTAGACTAGTGATCGAGAACAATCGATCTGAGTTGTTCGTAACTGAATGAATCTTTGTCCAAACAACTTGTTGGCAAGCTGACTGATACCAAATCATGGTCAACAAAAGCGTTACGAGATATCTCATGGCCTTATTGTTTGATCAACTTGTATGGTGTGGCCACTTGGTCAAAATGCAGGAGATAAAGACCAGAAGCAAGACTAGATAGGTCAAGATACAGTTTGGTGCCTGCAAAGTTGGTCCATCTAGTACAGCCTTGGGAGGAGAGGAGGCCAGCCCACATTTGCAAAGGATGGATTAGTGGCGAAATGAGCTTGGGCATAGGCTGGGGCATTTGTAACAAGACCAAGATAAGCAAGAAAAGGTTGCTTGCGTTTCTGTCTGAACTAGGATTTTAGAAATAAGATTGAAAGGATTACAGGGATGGGATTGTAAAATCACCCCTGCCATTAGGATGCCGCCACTGGGCGAATGAGTACACACAAATCCCAAAAATCCGTCCAATCAGCATAATCCCAGTTCAAACAACCACACCCGAATCCCAGTTCAGACAGAAGGCAAACCAAACCCTACCTCCCCTTCACCCAAAGTCCTTTCATCTCATTGAGTTTCAAAAGGGCCTCGACGGGACTAATGGCATTGATATCAATGGCCTCCAGCAGTTTGCCGACGGCATCGAGCTGAGGGTTCTGAGGCTCGAAGAAGGACATTTGGTAGTTGTTCTTCGGCATCTCGCGCAGGTTTTCTTGGTTACGGGTTTTGGATCGCCCTTTCTCGAGGTGGGCCATGATCTCGTCTGCCCGCAAAACAACTGTATTGGGAATGCCTGCCATTTGGGCCACATGGATACCAAAGCTATGTTCGCTACCACCCGGTTTCAGCTTCCGGATGAAGACCACTTTGTTGCCTACTTCTTTGACAGCAACGTTAAAGTTTTTGACCCTAGGTAGGTCATCCGCCAATTGATTAAGCTCGTGATAGTGGGTGGCAAACAGGGTGCGGGCCCTCGCCTTTGGGTTATTGTGCAGATGCTCGACAATGGCCCAGGCGATACTAACACCATCGTAAGTGCTGGTCCCACGGCCGATCTCATCCATCAGGACCAAGGAGTTGCCGCTTAGGTTGTTAAGGATACTGGCGGTCTCCGTCATCTCGACCATAAAGGTGGACTCGCCCCGGCTGAGGTTGTCGCTGGCCCCTACCCTAGTGAAGACCTTATCCACGACACCAATTTCGGCCTGAGTGGCCGGCACGTAACATCCCATCTGGGCCATTAAGACAATTAGAGCTGTTTGACGCAACAAGGCTGACTTACCTGCCATGTTGGGCCCCGTGATGATCATGATCTGCTGGGTGCTGGTATCCAGCAAGATATCATTCGGGATGTAGGTCTCCCCTGGGGGCAGCTGCCGCTCGATGACGGGGTGGCGCCCTGCCTCGATCGTCAGCGTGCTGTGGTCCATGACACTTGGTTTGCAATAATTATGTGCCTCCGCCACGATGGCAAAGCTCAATAGGCAGTCAGCCTGGGCGATCTGACGTGCGTTAGTCAGCAACGTAGTGATGTGGCCTTGCAGGTACTGGATCAGGTCGAGGAACAGCTGCTGCTCGATCTGGTTGATTTTGCTTTCAGCTGTAATTATCTTCTCTTCGTATTCCTTGAGCTCCTCGGTGATATAGCGCTCGGCATTGACCAAAGTCTGTTTCCGAATCCAATCCGTCGGCACCTTATCTTTGTGGGCGTTCGTGACCTCGAGGTAATACCCGAACACCTTGTTGTAAGACACCTTTAGGGAGGTAATCCCTGTGCGGCTGACCTCGCGTTGCTGGATTTCCAATAGGATTTGCTTGCCGCTGGTAGCGATGTGGTGCAGGTCATCGAGCTCGGCATCGACGCCTGGCATGATCATGTTGCCTTGGTTGCTGAGCATAGGGGCATCCTCTCGTAGGAGGCCACCGATATGTGCCACAACCTCAAGCATAGGCTCTATCTTGCCAGCGATGGCATGAAGTGCGACATTGGCACTCATGAGCAAAAGCTCACGCAAGGGCTGCATCTGACTTAGTGATCGCTTGAGCTGGACAATCTCACGCGGGGAGGCCCTACGGGAAGCGATTTTGCCAGCCAGCCGCTCAAGGTCGCCAACTTGTTTCAGCACAGGCCCAAGCTCGCCAGCAATCGCCTTGTTCTTGATAAATGCCTCGACCACCCCTAACCGTTGTTCGATCTCGACCAAGTCTTTAAGTGGGCGCTGTACCCACTCGACCATCAGGCGGCCACCCATGGGGGTATGCGTGCGGTTCAGGATGCTTAGCAATGGAATACCACCTGTTTGCTGTGCCTCTACCAGCTCAAGGTTCCGGAGGGTGAACTTATCCAGCCAGACAAAACGCTCGTCCTCCACCCGGCTGATGGTCGTGATGTGGCCAAGGTTTTTGTGTTCGGTCTGGTGGAGGTAGTAGAGGATGACCCCTGCCGCCACAGTGCCCAGTTTTAGCCCATCAATGCCGAACCCTTTGAGATTTTTGGTATCAAAATGGCGGGTTAGTTGTTCCGTCGCGAACTCTAGTTGCCAGATCCAGTCCTCAAGGCCGAAAGAGCAAAATTGGTCTTGAAAGGCATCGTGGTATCCGGTCTTCTTGGCCTTGTTGAACAGGACCTCAGCAGCTCGATAGTGCGTCAGGTAGCGGTCGGCATGGATTTGGTCGGCCTCCGTGCAATAAAACTCGCCTGTACTGATATCCAGAAATGCCAAACCAAACCGACTGCCATCTTGATGGACAGCAGCCAGAAAGTTGTTGCGGTTCTGGTCCAGGACGTTATCCAGCATGGCAACACCGGGCGTCACCAGCTCTGTTACGCCCCGTTTGACGATGCCGATTGCATCCTTGGGGTCCTCTAGTTGGTCACATACCGCCACCCGCACGCCTGCTTGCACCAAACGGGTCATATACCCCTCTAGGCTATGGTGCGGAAAGCCTGCCAACGCCACCTCAGATGCAGATCCGTTAGCCCGTTTGGTTAGGGTGATGTTCAGGATTTTGCTCGCCGTAACGGCATCCTCGCCAAAGGTTTCGTAGAAATCACCCACCCGAAACAACAACATCGCCGAAGGATACTTGCGCTTGATGTCGTTGTATTGTTTCATCAACGGCGTCTCTTTGTCACCTTTTGTGGTCATGGCTTATTAAGTAATGTGCTGTTTGATTTGGCCCTTGTTGAGCCTGCTTTTGCGGGGCAAACGAACTAGCAATAAAACTATTGGATTATCAAAAACCAAAGTTGCTTGCTGCATGGCATAAAGACACTACTTTTGTAGATACTTTCTGACAAAAAAGTATGACATGGCGCCCGTTGCCGCTCGTTTAAAGTCGCTAAGGGCGATCAAAAAACGTCAGTAAGTACGGGTCAAAATCTATTTGTTGACGTCAATACCCAGTAACCTTGCTATGAGCGGAACCAAAACTACACTACGCTACTCTGATGAGGAGCTTGTTGAATTTGAGCAAATCCTGAGCGAAAAGATCCTTAAAGCCAAACAAGAGTTGGCATACATCATGCAAGGCCTGACCCGTAGCAATGACACCGGGACAGACAGCACCGCAAGTACCAATAAGGGGCTAGATGATGGTGCTGACACGGCCGAGAAGGAAAACTTCATGCAGTTGGCTGCCCGCCTACAAAAGTTCATCACGCAGCTAGAGTACGCCTCTATCCGGATCAAGAACAAAACATACGGCGTCTGCATCGACACGGGCAAGCTGATCCCGAAAGAGCGCCTACGTGCCGTGCCGCATACGCAGCACAGCATCGAGGCTAAGTTGAAGCGGGGATAAGGGTAGGAGGCTAGCCCAACCAGATTATTTTACTTTATTATGGGGGGATCCCGATGAGCACTGTCATCGTGGGTCCCCTTGTCCGTTTTAAAGACGGGATGGCGCCTGCTTTCCAACTACACCTTCCCTCTCAAATACCGCCCAGTATGGTTGTCCTCAAGGGCTGCTAGACCCTCTGGCGTGCCTTCGTAGCAGACCAGACCACCACCAGTGCCACCTTCAGGTCCCATATCGATCACCCAATCGGCACATTTGATGACCTCAGGGTTGTGCTCGATCACCAAAACGGTATTGCCTTGGTCCACTAGCGCCTGCATAGCCGATAGCAGCTTGCCGATGTCATGGAAGTGCAGCCCGGTTGTAGGCTCATCAAAAATGAACATAATCTTGTCTCGACGATCACCGCCACGGCCTAGGAAACTCGCCAGTTTGACCCTTTGGGCCTCACCACCGCTAAGCGTATTGCTGCTCTGCCCTAGCCGTACATAGCCAAGCCCGACATCTTGCAAAGGTTGCAGGCGCTCCATGATCTTGGGTTTGTCGGCAAAGAAGATTAGGCTGTCATCAATGGTCATGTTCAAAACATCTGAGATGCTGCTACCATTGATTTTGACATCTTGGATCTCTTGTTTGAAACGGGTGCCGCCACATCCCTCGCACTTCAGGTAGATATCGGCCATGAACTGCATCTCAATCTTGACCTCGCCTTCACCTTGGCAGGTATCGCAGCGTCCACCATCAACGTTGAAGCTGAAGTGGCCTGGTGCATATCCGCGGGCTTTGCTCAGGGCTTGGTCCGCATACAGGGTACGGATATGATCGTATGCCTTGATATAGGTAACAGGGTTGGAGCGGCTGCTTTTGCCAATCGGGTTCTGATCAACAAACTCCACCTGCTCGACCATACTAAGTCCTCCGCTGATCTTTTCGTATTTGCCTCCTTCTTCGACCAGCAGACCGACGTGGCGTGCCAAGGCTGGGTACAATACCTTCTTGATCAGGGTGGATTTACCAGAGCCACTAACCCCCGTCACAACGGTAAAGGCTAGTAACGGGATCTTGACGGACACGCCCTTAAGGTTGTTTTCTCGGGCGCCCACTAGGTGAATCGAGTTAGCCCATTTGCGCCTGAATTTGGGCACCGGAATCTGGTCCTGCCCCGTCAAGAAACGATAGGTGTGCGAGTCTGGCGCTTCGATGCCTAGGTCAGCAAAGTGGGCACCGTTTTGGCCACCTTCGGCTCCAATGGCTCCACGTTTCACCCCCATCTGGAACACCAAATGACCACCCAGATTGCCTGCATTAGGCCCTATGTCGATGATCTGGTCGGCAGCTAACATCACCTCCTCCTCATGCTCGACAACGATAACCGTATTGCCCATGTTCCGCAATCGTTCAAGGACACCAACCAAACGTTTGGTATCTCGTGGGTGCAGGCCTATGGATGGCTCGTCCAAGATATACATACTGCCAACCAAGGCAGAGCCCAACGAAGTTGCCAGCTTAATGCGCTGAAACTCGCCCCCGCTAAGGGTACTCGTTAAGCGGTTGAGGGTGAGATAACCAAGGCCGACTTCTTGCAGGTAATGTAGGCGGTTCCGGACCTCGGCTAGCACACGTTTGGCCACCTGTTCTTCATGTGGCTGCAGCTGCATCCCGTCAATGAATTTGCTAAGATCTTCAATCGGCATCAGGACCAAGTCGCTGATGCTTTTGGTGTTGATCTTGACATAGCTAGCATCCTTCCGGAGGCGCGTGCCACGGCAATCAGGGCAGGTGGTGCGGCCACGAAAGCGGCTCAGCATCACACGGTACTGTATCTTGTGCGTTTGGCTCTCGAGCCAGTCAAAAAAGGCATATATACCCCTGAAGAACTGATTACCATGCCAAAGCAGGTCACGCTCCTCGTCCGATAAGTCGGCATAAGGTCGATGGATCGGGAAATCAAACCGAATGCCGTTCTTGAGCAATGGGGCAAGCCATTCTTCACGCATGGTTTCGGTTTTCCATGGTGCGATGGCGCCTTCGAAAATCGAAAGAGATGGCTCTGGCACTACTAGGTCAGGGTCTATGCCCAATACTCTACCAAATCCCTCACAGGTTTTGCAGGCTCCATAGGGGTTGTTGAAGCTAAAGAGATTGATGCTAGGCTCCTCGAAGGTGATGCCATCGCGCTCAAACTTATCGCTGAAGGTGACTCGGTTGTTCTGGCCCTCGGTGGGTTGGCCATGTTGGTCCACCCCCATTACCTCGACGATGCACTGGCCTTCACCTTCATAAAAAGCAGTCTGGATACTATCACTCTGCCTGAAGATGCTGTCCTCATCCTCGGCCTTTGTGCTATCTCGGTCGATTAGTAGATAGAGTTGTTTTTTCTGGTGGGCTGCCCAAGCTTTGCCTTCCAGCATTTCCTCTAGGTACAGTACTTGCTCACCATCATGCAGGCGGGTAAAACCGTTCTGGAGCAGGATACGCATTTCGTCCTCTAGGGTCCGATCCTCTTTGTGGAGAAGGGGGCACAGGATCAGATAGCGCGTGCCAAGTGGCATGCGAGCTAGGAAATCCAGCACGTCCTGCACGGTATCTTTGGAGACGGCAAGTCCTGAAACCGGGCTTATTGTGATGCCTATTCTGGCAAACAATAGCTTAAGGTAGTCATAGATCTCGGTGCTGGTGCCGACCGTGCTACGTGGGTTGCGGGTATTGACTTTTTGCTCGATCGCAATGGCTGGCGACACCCCTTTGATGTAGTCCACCTCGGGTTTTTCCATCCGGCCCAAAAACTGCCGTGCATAGCTGCTTAGGCTCTCGACATACATCCGCTGGCCCTCAGCAAACAGGGTGTCAAACGCCAATGATGACTTGCCCGAACCCGATAGCCCTGTGATTACAACCATCTTGTTGCGTGGGATGGCGACAGAGACTGACTTGAGGTTGTTGACCCTAGCACCTTTGATCAGGATGAACTTACGTGCATCTAGGCCATCCGCGAATGGGGTAGCCGGGACGAATATCAGTGGGCCATATCCACCTTCTGCAAGGGTTGGCGATGTTGTCGTGATGCTAGTCAGTTGGTCGGTCTGGACTGTGGTTTCGGGTTTGTTCATAGCGACCTGCAAGATAGTGAATCTTGAGGCTAAGGGGGCCAGAAAGGGCTACACATATCTCCCAATCGCCTTATCTTTGATCAAGCCTACCCTTTCCTGCTCAAGACCTAGGATTTGCCGATACCACTAATGCTGTCCCTCTGGTGATTTTGAAAAGCGGTTCAATTGTGCCTTTTTCACCCCCATCAACTTTGTACAAAGGTCCATGCAATACCTCGAGGCCCGTACAGATACCAAATATATCAGCCTTTGTGATATGGCTGACTGCACCAACTAAAAGCATCGAATAACATTGGTCAGTAACACCATCCCGCCGAACTTGATGCACGACAAAAGACTTGGCGAAGCTACCAGTGAGAAATTTTCGTAGCCTTTTACCGGATCAAAAATAAAATTGAAAGTAAAAATACCACCCTTTATTTATTTGATAAGTTCACTTAAATCAATTAAAACACTGATCACTACCCAAGGGGCAATATTTTTAAGTTCAGAATCAATGATCGGGATCAATTCCTGCAACCTAATCAGGTGCTAGACCCACACTTTGTTGAAGAATGCGTGGTTTGATTCAGGTTTTCGAGTTCAAATCAAAAGGTGGGCATTAAGTCGGTGCAGTACCTCGGTACCCAATTCATCAAATCTACCAATTTTTGCTAGAATCAATGTGGCCTAAACAAAACAAAACACCAAATTCAGACTTGGGGTGTTGGTTTGTATCAGGTGAGCCAAGCCCTAAAGGACCAACAGTTAGGGCCCGATCTAGTGGCTGAGCTGCGCCAAACTTTAGCAGCACTAGCCCAAAGATTGGAGGTTAAGATTCGGGATTATGGGTTTCTGAGGTAGTCAAATTAGTGCTGAATGAAGAGAGACTTAAGCCCCATGTGGCCTGTAGTATAAAAATTCTTTGAACTTAGTCCCATCTGCTAGTTTGTCCGTACCTTGTTGTCAGGAAACCTAAGCGCCTGCCCACCCCATCATGTCCCTTGCTTTTCGGTACATCTGCTACCTGCTTTTTGTGGCCATTACCCTGTCAGCCTGTTCGACAAAAACCGAACGACACACCCAGTCTGACAATGTCTTGACCCGCAACCCTGCCTTTGCGGCCTTTGTGACCAGCTATACTGGCGGGCTCATCAAACGAAAGGAGCCGATCATTATCACCCTAGCCAACGAGATTGCCGACTCCAGCCTCTGGAACAAGGAAGCCGATGCCAATCTGCTAGAAGTCAAGCCCAAACTAGCTGGCAAACTCACCTGGCAAGATGGTCGCACGTTGACTTTTAGTCCTGCAGAGCCGATACCCGCTGGCACCACTTATGAAGCCGAGCTCAACTTAGGAAAGCTCTATGATATTCCTGATCAAGACTTGCGTACCTTCAAGTTTGGCTTCGAGACCCGCAAACTGGCCCTGAACTATGACCTCGAGGACGTTTTGACCCCTGCAGGCACCAACGAAGGCCAATTCATCGGCCTTGTCAAGACCAATGATTTTATAGAGCCTGCTGCCCTTGAGCAAGTTTTCGGATTCGATTACATTGGCACCAAGGTCAGTGTTTCCTGGCTGCATTCGGATGATGGATTGACTCACCGTTTTACATCTAATGGTCTGGCATTGCGGTCGGATGGTGGCAAGCTGGTTATCAATGCTGACGGTAAATCGATCGGTAGTGATGATAAGGATTCGAAAGACTATACCCTGCCAGCACCTGGTAGTTTTCAGATTTGGCGTGTCGAGCGCATCAGTCAACCAGATTTAGCGATTAGGTTGCACTATACCCAAGCCCTCAAACCGGGTCAAGACCTCGAGTCTTTAGTTCGGGTTGGAACTGAGCAAGAGGTGCAAGTACTGCAGGATGAAAATACCCTGACGATTTTCCAGAATCAAAACGAGGTGCCAGAGGTCAGCATCGAGTCAGGATTATTGTCAGCCAGTGGTGTCCATGCCTTGGCCTATCGTCAAGGTCAGATGAATATTCCGAACCCACAGCCCGAGCTGTCACTTGTCAACACAGGCTACATCAGCCCAGGTGTTGAGGGTAAAACGATCGTTAACTTTCGCTCTATGGGCATCAATACGGTGCGTGTAGATGTGACTGCCATTGCCCCAGATGACATCAACCAAATTATGCTGCACGAGATGCAACGTGATTATGACAATGGCACATCTGATCAGCACCGTCTATACCAAGACCCGATCAGGAAGTATGGCAAACCTGTCCATAGCCGCTTACTGAACCTTACAGGTGCTAAAACACTCAATGGTGGCCACGAGACGACCTATCAGCTTGACCTGTCGGATGTAACGGCAAAATATCCAGACCATTTATTCCATGTCTGGATACGGGGAGAGGAGCGCATCAGTACAAATCAAACGCCTAGTACCGAGCTGGTCTGGGCCAATGCACGGTATGAAGAGGATGAGTCGCGCGGTGTCTTTGACGATGGTCTGGCCATGATCCGGCACTATTGGCGCGAGCTGATGGTCGAGGATGCTATGCTCGAGAACGTAAAGGACTACGTTGGGTCCAACCCGTATGAGTTTGGCGCTACCGAAAGCTATTATTGGGAGGAAGGAACCAATCAGCGCCTCAAGGCAGCGACGATGCTCCTCAACAGCAATTTAGGCTTGATCGCCAAGCAAGGATTTTTGGGCAAGGTCCATATCACGGCCACTTCGCTCCTGATGCCGGGTGCAGCCTCAGGTGCTGAAATTAGTTTTTATGACCGTCGGTTAAAGCTCATTTCCACAGCCAAAACAGATGGCGATGGGCTGGTGACATATGACGGAGTTCAGCAGCCTGCACTTGTCGTCGGGCGGTGGGAAAAGTCTGTTACTTGGCTACCGATCAAGGATGACTATATGCTGGAAACCAGCCACCTAGACGTCCGTGGCGATGGTGGTGCTGCTATCAATGGCGAGGGCATCAAGGCCATGATCTATACCGACCGCGGCCTGTATCGACCTGGGGATACGATCTATGCCACCTTGCTGGTGCAAGAGCCAGCCCAACTTCAGGCCAAGGCCAAACCTGTCATCCTGACCATCAATGATGACAAAGGCCGCCTGCTGGACCGAAAGGTGAAGGCCTTTGGCACGGATGGATTTTACACCTTTAAGCTATCCACACCCGTCACACAGACTTCTGGCACCTATTACCTCAAAGGCTATTATGCAGGCCTTTCTTATAGTAAATCTATCCTGATCGGTAATAAAGAGGCCAACCGGATGAATATCAGCACCCGCTTTGTTGAGGAGCCAGTGAAAGCTGGGGTACCGAACGTAGCCAACATCCAGGCCAACTTTCTGTTTGGCGCCCCAGCAGCAGATGCCTTAGTGCGGGTAACAGCTGTTGCCAAACCCAAGATTTTCAGCCCTTCTGCTCCCGAGTTGAAAGACTATAGCTTTGAGCCCCTAGGCTGGAACGGCGCAAATGGCCCAGAAACCGAGCTACTATCCACAAGCCTCAATGCCCAAGGCACCGCTGCGGTTCCGTTCACGTATGTGCCTCAGCCTAGCCTAAAGGGTGTACTAGAATTGGCAATCAAAACAACCGTCACCGAGCAAAGCGGACAGGCTAGCGAAGACAACAGAACGGCTTTCTGCCACGTATTGCCATACTACCTTGGGGCTCGGGCAATTGGCAATAGTTCGTACGACAAAAGCCGGCCTTCAACCTTCAAGATCATGGCGGCATTGGTGACCCCGACCCAGCAATATGTTACCGACCGTGCTGAAAAGATCATTGCACAGCTCTATCGCCGCCAGTCTGATGTTTGGTATGAGGTCAACAATGGCGGTGGGGTAGCTTATCATAATGAGCCAATGGCTGGCTTTGTAGCCGAATACGAACTCAAGGCCAAAGGCAACGTTTTCAGCATTGATGGGATCATTAACGAAGAGTCTATCAGTGACTACTTTTTGTTAATCAAGGAGCCAATCACTAAACAAGAGGTCCGGATCGAGTTTATGTATGAAAGTCAATCGCCAGCTAATCCAGATCAGCGTAGCCTAAACCCAACGGAGCTGGATCTTGCCAAGCCTCAAGAGGCAGTCAAGGTCGGCAGTAAATGGGAGCTCGCCTTACCCGGTGAAAAGGGCACCAAGTTCTTAGTTTCCATCGAAAATGGTATGGATGTGCTAGAGCAAAGCTGGACTTTGGCCGAGAATGATCATACAATCCTTCCTTTAACGATCAAACCAGAATGGGCACCTAATGTATTTGTCCATGTCACGGCTCTGAGGCCTTATGTCAGCAAGGATAATTTGCAACCGATACGCAAGTATGGCATCGTGAACCTGAAGGTGATCGACCCAGCCTCGCATCTGGAGCCTCAGCTGGTATTGCCCAAACAGGTCAAACCACTAGAGCAACTAGAGGTCAAAGTATCTGAGAAAAACGGCAAAGAAATGACCTATACCTTGGCCATTGTGGATGAAGGATTGCTGAACATGACTAGGTTCAAGACACCAGACCCACATGAGCGCTTCTTCACCCCTGCGGGCCTTGGCGTCAGGACCTATGATATGTATGGGGACGTCATGATTGGAGAAGGGGTTGATAAACTCCAGCATGTGCTACAAGCAGGTGGTGATGAATTTGCGAATGCCGATGCGGCGCTCAAAAACCAACGCTTCAAACCAGTGGTGCGATTCATTGGGCCGTTCAAACTAGGCTCTGGGGATGATGCCATCCACAAAATCGATATCCCAAACTACTTTGGCCAAGTGCGGGTGATGGTGGTGGCTGGCAACGGTGCAGCCTATGGCTCGGCTGATGGATTTGTGACAGTCAAAAGTGATTTGATGGCTAGTTTGTTCGGCCCCAAAGCTGCTGGCCCTGCCGAGCAGCTCCAGATACCGCTCACCCTATTTATCGAGAACCCATCCCTAACCAAAGCCCAAGTGACGATCACCTCAGCTGGGGCACTCAAACAAGGAGCTGCCACGACCATCACGGTGCCACTCCAAGGCAGAGGCGAACAAGTGGTAATGATACCCGTCACAACAGGCAATACAGGTGGGCAGATGGGTGTCCTGACCGCCACCGTTACCGCTACTGGTGTGCGTAGCCTTGCAACCGTCAAGATCCCAGTTCGGCAACCCAACATCAGCCAGTATAAACTGCTTGACTATGTGATTGGGACGGGGCAAAAGCAACAAGCAACCCTGCCGAACCTTGGCCTAGGTGCCAAAGCTGAGGTACTGGTCTCTAGCAGCCCACGGGTGGTATGGGATCGGGTCTATGATCGGGTAGCGGTTTATCCGCATGGCCTGTCAGACCAAGCTGCAGGTCTAGGCTATGCGCAGGCATTGTTACTGAAGTCGGGCCAAATTAAGGACGTTTATAAGCAGAATGTCTTGCGCAATAACATCGGGGCGACGATCATCTACCTGCAGAAATTTGCCCAGAATGACGGCCTGATTTGTTATCATCCTAATGATCGCAATACCGCACTTTGGCCTTCACTTCTGACCTACTTGTTCCTGAGCGAGGCAGAAAATAGTGGTTTTGATGCTTATAGATACCGGACCGATATGGAAGGGCCACTTTTCAAAATGATTGGCACCTATGGTAATGGCAACGATGCAGCCCTGCGTCAGGCCTATCAAGGGTTAGCCTGCCTAGGCGGGGCCGATGGATCTGAGATCAATAAACTGCTTGAAGGTGGACCGCAAAGCCGTCTAGGCGCCTCCTTGCAAGTCTTGGTGGCCAATGTCGCCAAGGCTCGGCAAAATTCGTACGATGAAATCAAGTATCCGAAGCAGCGGCCAAATCTGTCCACATTGCCAATCTTTGCTGGCCTCGATGGACTAATGAGCAACAGCCTAGAGGCAGAAGCATTGCTTGGCCAACGCAAGGTGGATGAGGCGATGCCGCTAGTGCGAGACGTAGCTAGTTTACTGAATGCAGACCTGTACCTCGAAGGGTACCAAGAGGCATTTTTGATCCGGGCAGCCATGGCTTGGAACCGTAGCCAAGGGGCACCAAAACCGCTTCAGTTCGTGACCAAAATCAACACGGCAGAGCGTTCGATTAAGTCGCTAGACCCTTCATTCAGCTGGGCTGTCCCGATAGGTAATGGCCCAGCGACATGGTCCCTCAGCAACGGTGGTAGCAAGCCGATTGCGGCCCAAATCATGCTCACAGGTATACCAGCCATCGGCACCGAAAAGGCCCAGTCAGACGGCATTGCATTGACTTACCAATTGCTTAGCCAAGATGGTCAGGCAGTTAACCCCAATGCCCTAGAGGCTGGCAAAGTGGTGAAACTTCAGGTAACGGTCCGGAACCTGCTGACTAGCTCAAAACCGCAAAACATCAAAGGGCAACTCCTGCTCCCGACCGGATTTGAAGTAGCTGACCAGCTCCCAGCACAACAAGGTACAGAGGTCGAAAACCGAGGTGATCGATTGGCCTTTAGCAGCTCGATCGTTGGTGGGCAATCCCGCATGTTCGAAGTCTTGATGACGCCCCGCTTTGTCGGTACGGTGCGTTTACCTGCCCTTTCGGCACGTGCTTGGCAAGGTCAATATTATCAGGCTAGTACGGGGGCGCAATCCCTGAAGGTGGTTGTGGCATCTACGGTTGCACAATAGCAGTCATCCAGTCTGGCCGGACCTCAAGATTAAAACCACAAAACCCATCTATCTTCAGCTCCTCCATGTGTGGGGCTTCTAGATAGATGGGTTTTTGTGATTAGGTTACTAGCCTTTGAGACTTAGCCTAGGCTTCTTTGCGCGCGATGACCAATTTATTGACAGGGTCAAGGGCCATGATGATCATCAGGTCAATGGCAAAACCAGCCGCACCGCCTACGTCTACAAAAGTGCTAGAGCCGACATGCACGCCGATTGCGCCAAACATGATGGCGAGTGAGCATAATGCTGCACAGGTCCGGAACTTAGGCAACCATAGGCCGATGCCACCTAGGATTTCGAATGCGCCGATCATCATCATGAACCATGGTTCCAGCTTAACAGGTGGTGGTGGCGCATCTGGCCCCATAAGGTCGGGGAAGAACTTGATGATGCCAGCAAAGACGAGACCTAGGCTCGTGAGCACCAAAAAGATGTAAAAAAGGATTGTTTTCGCTTTCATTGTGGGATTTGTGGTTTTCGTAAGCCACAATAATACAACGATTTGGCTCAAATTATCCAACCAACTTCTGCCTCATGGCTTATGCTATCCCGGATAATGTCGCGCTACTTGCATAACCTGCACCTACAACTTTTGATATGATATACCCTAGCTGTTGAGTGCTGTTTCGATCGCCTTGACCAGACCAACCTAACGTCCGATCAGACTAGGCCACCGTTTGTTGAGCCTAATCAGCTCCTGACTGATAGCCTCGGTCAGGCTACGGCTGCCGTGGACCAAGGGTAACCGTGTATATCCTTGGCAGATGCCTAAACAGCTCAATGCTACCTTAGCACCAGCAGGGTTGCCCTCGGCATACATCATGCTATTAAGCGGAAGCAGATCTAGCAACATGGTTTTGGCTGTGGCATAGTCCCCGATGAGGGCCTGCTGCACCATGGCACTAAAGTATGCAGGTATCACATTGGCCAAGACAGAGATCACCCCAGATGCGCCAAAAGTAGTCATCGGGACAGTTAGTAGGTCGTCACCTGAAATGAGGCTAAAGTGCTCGGGCAGGTGGGCCGCAATCTCCATGCAATGTTCGAGGTTTCCGCTAGCCTCCTTGATGCCGATTATGTTGTAGTTAGCAGCCAAGGCTAAGGTGCTCTCGGCACTGAGGTTGCTGCCAGTACGGGCTGGCACATTGTACAGAATCACTGGCACGGGCGATGCATTGGCAATGGCGCTGAAGTGCTGGATGAGACCTTCTTGTGTCGGCCTATTGTAATAGGGGCACACACTCAGGATGGCATCCACCCCAAAAAGCACCTGCCTAGCCTGGGAGACGACGACTTCCGTATTGTTGCCCCCAATGCCATAAACCAAAGGCATTTCTAGCGGTTTACGCTGCAAGATATAGGACAGCACATTCCGCTGCTCTTCAGCGGTGAGTGTGGCATTTTCGCCCGTGGTACCCATCACAACAAGATACTGGACATGGTCCTGGACATGGGCCAAGAGACTGTCGATGCCGTCATAGTCCACATTGCCGCTGGCAAGCATGGGCGTTACGAGGGCTACGCCGGTACCAGAAAACTTGTGATGGGAAATGATGGACATTGCGCGTTGGTGTTGCTAGGGTGGTGGTAGTGGCAAAGGTAATGGTTGGTCGGGATTGATGGATGCGGTGCGTGGGGGAATGTGGGGCTGTCTGATGCCAAAACACTAGCCTACCAAGAATCTGATCATACCGTTGATATGCACGATATAACCAGCGATGCGTGTGTTTTATGGAGCCCACCAATAAAAAAACCCGACCAAGCCACAGCCTAGTCGGGTTTTCAGGAAATCAATCTTTAGAGTTAGGCTAGCCTTACTCCTTAACAAACTTGGCGCGGAAGGTATCGTGGCCTTGGGTAATGATGGCTTGATACACCCCACATGGCAGGTCGATGACGCTAACGCCTTGGGCAAGTGCCGTCGCGTCAACAGTGGTGCTGGCCAAAACTTGACCTGTCATGCTGACGAATTGCAAAGTAGCAGTGCCTTGGTTAGATGGCAATGCGATCGCTAGGCGGCTGGCAGTTGGGTTCGGGTAGGCCAAGAGGTTGCGGGCACCAACAGTGTTAACCAAAGCGTTGATCGGCACGATATCCGCCATCGTACGAGGGCTTACTTGGTATCCACCGAGTGAAACTGCGGCGCTTGGGCTGAACTGGCTACCAAGTGCGAACAAACGGAAAGGACCAGTTGGGGCTGCCATCTGGAACACATCAGCAGTTTCGCGTAGGACACGGATGGTAGTTGTGTCGTTGGTATTGGTATTGACAGCCCTAGCGTTGAACGAAGCAGCTGGAGTAGCAGGCCAAGTACCTGGAACAAGTTCAAGGGGCTCGATCACGATAAAATCATTGACAGTGCTAAGGTCAGCCTTATTGACGGCACGTGGTGCACGTAGGGCATTACCTTGACTGATCATGGTAATAGTATCAGGAGCGATCTGGATCAGACCACGGAACTGACTGATAAGACCAGTAACACTAACGCTATCGCCTTCGGTAACGTTGTAGCTAGTTGGGCGAGCAATACGGACGTTGATACCGCCTGTGTAGTCGATCATCGTGAACTGAGCACCTGGCAGACGGGTAATGGTGTTGACACCATAAACTTTACCACGCAGGGTGCAACGGATGCCAACTGAGTCACCTACACCATTGGGCTGGCGCGTTGTAACCTGGCCGATGGTATAAACACCAATGGATGAAATACCGGTACCAGAGATAACGACGTCAAAAGTATTAGTACCAGAAACGTTAGTCACGACACCGCTGTATGCTTGGACGGCTGTAGGAGCAAAGCGGGTATAGACCCTTGTGCTCCTGATGCTATCAGCTACCAATGGAATGCTCACGGTACGGTTACCAGACACGAAAGTGCCGTTAGTAAGGCTAACCTCAAACCCGACTGGGGCAGTAACATCGACAGGGGCGGTAAGGCCAGTGCCGCGAACAGTGTAGTAGAACTGAGGAGAGGTATTGCCAACCAATACTTGGCCGAAACTCGGGATCACCGCTGGGAAAGCCACTAGGTTAGTAGGCTGGGCAACAGGGATAAAGTCGGACAAACGACGTGGTGATACTTGGAAACCGCCAAGGCTGCTAGAGCTTGGGGAAGCAAACTGACCACCAAGAGCGATCAAATCAAACACACCACCTGGTGCAGGAGCTGCCCAGATGTCGGTAGTTTGAGGGATCACGCGGATGTAGACAGTATCAGTACCAGTGGCGACACGGATGGCCTTGGCAGTGAAGCCAGAACCTGTTGGAGTCGCAGGCCAGGTGCGGGCCACAAGGGTCAAACCATTGAAACGAACCAAGTCAGACACCAATGGATAGTCCATTGCAGTGCTCACGATTGGCGACTTAAGGGCATTGCCTTGGCTAAGACGAGTGATGGCTGTAGCGTTAAACTGGATCAAGCCACGGAACTGGGCAAGGGCACCTGTTACTTCTACTTCGTCACCTTCGGTTACTGTGTAGGTTGTATTGCCGACCATCCGGACGTTGATACCAGCAGTTGCATCGATGATCGTAAACTGGACACCACCTGTTATTGGGTTGTAGGTATTAACACCATAGACGATGCCACGGACGGTACCTATTTTGGTTAAAGAGTCAGCAACACCAGTGATGGCATTGCGGCTTTTGTATGG
>JAIXYP010000061.1 GCA_027490155.1 Cytophagaceae bacterium
ACGCCTAGAGGACGAGTCCAAAGCAATCGTCCATCACTACCAATTTTGACAATGTGTGCACCATCATAATCATTTGTTGAAACATTTACCGTAAATAAACGGCCACCACCTACCGCATAATACGCTGATGAGTCTAAACTAGTGATCGAGAACAATCGATCTGAGTTGTTCGTAACTGCATGAATCTTTGTCCAAACAACTTGTTGGCAAGATGACTGGTACCATATCATGGTCAACAAAAGCGTTACGAGATATCTCATGGCCTTATTGTTTAATCAACTTGTATGGTGTGGCTAGTTGGTCAAAATGCAGGAGATAGAGCCCTGAGGCTAGACTAGTTAGGTCTAACTCCAGTTTGATGCCTGAAGGGTTGGCCCATCTAGTACAGCCTTGGGTGTAGAGGAGGCCGCCCCACCCTTGCAAGGGACGGAGTAGAGGCGAAATGTGCATGGTCATAGGCTGCGGCATTTGTAACAAGACCAAGATAAGCAAGAAAAGGTTGCCTAAGGGCCTTGTCTGAACTCGGATTCCAGAAATAAGATAGAAAGGATTACAGGGATGGGATTGTAAAATCACCCCTGCCATTAGGATGCCGCCATTGGGCGAATGAGTACACACGAATCCCAAAAATCCGTCTAATCCGTTTAATCCCAGTTCAGTTAAAAACGCCTGTAAACACGTTGCGGTTAGGCGCCAAGGGTATACGCTTCCAACTACCCCCCAAAACAACCAAAACCACCCATTGCTAGGTGGTTTTGGTCAATATATATCATGAAGTAGTTTAGGCTTATGCCTCCACCAAGTGCTCTATGTTCTTGAAAGCCTCGCGTGGTTTGAGGTTCAGGATCTGGAATAGTTCGGCATCAGCCACGGTGCCTGGGTTTGGTGTCGTGAGGAGTTTGTCACCCGCGAAGATGGAGTTGGCGCCAGCCAAGAAACACAAGGCTTGCTCTTCTGTCGTCATCCGGACGCGGCCAGCCGATAGGCGCACCATGGCTTTTGGCATGATGATACGCGCGGTTGCAATCATCCGGACCATATCCCAGACGGATACTTTGGGTTGATCTTCTAGCGGTGTGCCTTCTATCGGCACTAGGGCATTAACAGGGACCGACTCAGGGTGAGCTGGCAGGGTTGCAAGGGTATGCAACATACCAACACGGTCGCCTTGGCTTTCGCCCATCCCGATGATGCCACCGCTACAAACCGAGATGCCGGACTTGCGGACATGCTCTAGGGTGTTTAGCCGATCGTCATAGGTGCGGGTCGTGATGATGTCATCATAGAACTCCTCGCTTGTGTCGAGGTTGTGATTATAGGCGTAAAGGCCAGCCTCATGTAGGCGTTTGGCTTGGTCTTCGGTTAGCATACCGAGGGTGCAGCAGACTTCTAGGCCCATGCTATTGACCCCTTTGACCATGTCGATGACTTTGTCAAAATCTTTGTTATCACGGACCTCACGCCATGCGGCACCCATGCAAAATCTTGTACTTCCGCTATCTCGCGCCTCACGGGCACTATCAAGTACGGTATCGACATCCAACAATTTATGGACTTTGACCTCTGTGTGGTAGCGTGCAGCCTGCGGGCAATAGGCGCAATCCTCTGGGCAGCCGCCTGTTTTGATGCTTAGCAAGGTGCAGACCTGAACTTCCGAGGCTGTATGATGTGCCCGATGCACCGTCGCACCCTGATAGATGAGCTCCATCAGCGGTTGGTTATAGATCTCGGCGATTTCTTGACGGGTCCAGTTATTACGGATTTCCATAGTGTTAGTCTTTGTTGGATAAGATGGGGCGATGGGTGTGATCGCCACGGGAGGATGATCTATAGGATGTGGCAACTGCAGCAATTGTGCTGCCACCGCGTTTTATCGGATAAGATGGGGGGGACTCAAGTAGCTAGGCTTGGTCGCCCAAAAGCTAATTAAGCTTGTTTGGTGGTACGAACCAAAGGTAAGGCAGATTTTCGGATCGATGGGCCAAGTATCAATGCAACAACATAGCCCTCTGCGGTAGTATGCTCGCATTGCCACAAAACGACTACACCCTTAGATTTGACCTAAGGGTGCAGTCCTGAATGGTATTATATGCTAAACTGAACCTAGATTGCCTCTACAACTAATGGTTTGGGGGCGCTGCTGAGGATCTCTTGGCTGGACTGGCTAGCGAACTTCTCGAAATTCTTGTTGAAGGCCTTGGCTAGGGTGTTGGCTGTTTCGTCATAAGCCTTGGCGTCAGACCAAGTCAACTTCGGATTCAGGATCTCGGTAGGTACACCTGGGCAACTAGCTGGCATCATGACACCAAAGACAGGGTGCGCCTCGAAGGTCACATTGTCTAGGGCACCTTCCATGGCAGCGGTGATCAGGGCACGGGTATAAGGAAGGCTCATGCGTTTGCCAACGCCATAAGATCCACCAGACCAGCCTGTGTTCACGAGCCAAACTTGGGTGTTGTTTTCACGCATTTTTTGGCCCAACAGCTCGGCATAGACTGCAGGGTGTAGCGGCATGAATGGGGCGCCAAAGCAGGCCGAGAAGACTGTTTTAGGCTCAGTAATACCGACTTCTGTACCGGCGACTTTTGCTGTGTACCCACTAATGAAGTGGAACATTGCTTGGCCAGGGCTTAGCTTGCTGATTGGTGGCAGGACACCGTAGGCATCGCAGGTGAGGAAGAAGATGTTCTTCGGGATACCTCCGACGCTACCTGGGGCAATTTGGTCGATGTAGTCGATCGGGTAAGAGACCCGGGTATTGTCTGTGACGGAGTTATCGGCATAGTCCACGTGGCGGGTGCCAGCATGGTAGCGGGTGTTCTCGAGGATGGAGCCAAACTTGACGGCGTTCCAGATCTCAGGTTCGTGTTTTTGGCTCAGGTTGATGACCTTGGCATAACAACCACCTTCGAAGTTGAAGATGCCATTGTCGCTCCAGCCATGCTCGTCGTCACCGACTAGGTGCCTGTTGGGGTCTGCGCTAAGGGTTGTTTTGCCTGTGCCGCTTAAGCCAAAGAATACGGCTGTATCGCCATCGTTGCCGATGTTGGCACTGCAGTGCATCGGTAGCACACCCTTAAAGTGCGGCAATGTGAAGTTAAGGACTGAGAAGATGCCTTTTTTGATCTCGCCGGTATAGCCAGTGCCACCCACCAGGCTGACATTGGTCGTTAGGTTCAGGATCGCAAAGTTTTTGGCTGGTAGGCCGTCTGTAGCTGGGTCAGCCTCAAACTCTGGGCAGCAGATGACGGTAAAGTCTGGTACGAAATCCAGCAGTTCCTCGGCTGTTGGGCGCAGGAACATGTTGTAGGTGAAGAGGCTGCTGTATGCTTTAGTGGTGAGGACGCGCACCTTGAGGCGATGCTCGGGGGTGGCGCAAGCATAAGCATCCATTACATACATATCACGGGTCTGCATCCAGGCCATCATGCGGGTTTGCAAGGCGGCGCAGACCTCTGGCGTAGTGCCAAAGTTGACATCACCCCACCAAATAGCTTGATCTGTGATGGCATCGCGGACGAAAAACTTGTTTTTGGGATCGCGGCCGGTAAACTTACCGGTGTCAACCATTAGTGCCCCATTGTCAACTAGGGTGCCTTCGCCATTGCGCAAGGCATGCTCCACTAACTCGGCAGGGGATAGGTTGCGATAGATCGTTTTGCCTTCTGCTAGGCTGAGGGTGCCAGCTCCAGTCTGGATGGAGCGCAAACTTTTTTCGTACATATTGGTCGTGTAGCTATGAGGTGTGAGCTAACGTTTGGTGTGGTTGCCTTGGCGCCCAATGTCAGCCCAAAGGTGGTGATGTGGGTTACGCAGGTGCAGTTTCTGCACATTCGTCCGGACCAACAAGTCCAGTCCGGACAGCGTAAGCATACCATTTTGGTACCGCATTGCGGCCATAGGCTTAGGTGGCACGAAATTACGTCCAGATGGTCTGTTTTCAAACTGCAGCCTAGCGATATTATCGGGCCCTTTTTTGCAAGTCTGGCAAGGATGCTTGGGTTTGGTTGCGGATGGCATAGGTAGTTGCTTTGGCTAGGGCTGTGATTGGGCGGATATCGGTCCTCTTTACTCCGTGTATAAGGCGTCCTATTGTGTTGATTGTCTTTACCGACCGAGCATATACCTTATGTGCACCGAAGTACTTACCACCAACTGGACCAGCTCAATTTTCCGGATTTGATTTCCGGATCATTACTGAAGGACAATCAAGGCCAGTTTTCGACCCTAATGAGCATTGAGCTTGTCAATCCAGAGGTCAATTTGCCACCATGCAGGGCAGTCATTACCACAGCGTTTGTGACGGCAACTTAACAAGGGCAATGGCAGCTTGGAGTTGTTGATGGCATATAGTTGAGGCTGTTGATGTCATAGGTAAACGCGTGATAAATGGAATGAGATCAGGATATGTAACCTATTGATAGATAAATATTTACACGAATTTTGTTTTCGAATATATTGCTCGTGGCAATGATAGAAAATCATGACATTTTTGTGACAAATGTCATAGTCATCACACCGCTAATTTATCTTAGGTTTGTGTGGCTTGTGCAAGTACCACCTCAGCTGGGAAATAGATTACAGGTCTTGATGCCAGATCTTAGGCCGACGTGGTCTGATATTGACTGTTACCTATGACCTAACCAGCATCTTTTTACCGAGCAGTACGTATTTACAACCCATTGCCCTGCCGCTACCCATCAAACTCAACGCTACGGCTTTTATCATATGGCCCAATATTATCCATCCATCTCGACAAGGTCGGGCTCTACCCAGCGGGGTCACCAATCGTTACAGTTATGCCATGATAGGGGCCTGAGGGGCCTATGCACACATTGGGCAAAACCAAAGTTGCTGACCTTGTTGTTGTTTGGCCTCCTGTGCTTTTTGACGCGGGTAGAGGCAAATGCTGAGCGGCCAATCGAGTCGAGCATCCGGCAATTAATCGACAAACAAATCCTTTTAGCTAGTCAGGCGACATCGGCAAAAAGCCAGATTAGCACTTATCGTGCAATAGCAACGGCATATTGTCAGCTCGGCAGGCCAGATAGCGCCATCATCTGGTGCGAAATAGGTGCGAAAGCGAACGATGGAAAATTGCCCTACTACTATCGACTACTACTAGCAGAATACTACCGACAGTTGGCACGTTATGACAAGGTTATCGAGGTTCTGAAACCATTTCAGATCGTGTCCTACACAAAGGAGGGGATTGAAGAACAATTCTGGGTAGGAATTTTTTCTGCTAGGGCATCGCTTAACCTTGGCGACTACCAAACCTGCTACCAGTATCTGAAACAAGCCAAAAGTTATCTGCCAAAACTTAATGACCAACGCGCTTTGGGTTGGTGGTCATTAGGGATGAGCCACTTTATGGGTTCCACCTACCGGGACGACTCAGCTAGGTATTATCAAGCCGAAGTGCTGCGCTTATCAAAACTGGCCAATGATCCGTATCTGATTGTTGAGCATAGATTGGCTGTTGCAAATACATTGTTTTGGAGTGGCAACTTTTCTGCCATGAAGGTAAATCTTGGTCAGGCCGAGACAAAGATCAGCCAGGCCATTGGCGATGATGTTTATCTGAAGATGCAGGTATTAGCCCTATCGGCCGACTACTATCTCTCAACCAAAAATCCTGACTCTTCCCGGTCGATCTGTTATCAACTTCTGGCCATCGCCAAAAAAGTCAACAATAAGGAAATGATCGGAGTGGCCTACAATAAGCTCGCAAACGCAGCTACGGAGCCCGCTTTGGCGTTGAAACGACTGGACCTAATGGATAGTGCCCAGGCCTATTTTAGGGCCAATGGCAGTGTGACGTATTTGCCCTATCTGTATCATAATCGGCTAAGTCTAATCAATCAACATAAGCTTATATCGGCAGTCCGGCTGGATGAGTTGATCCAGATCTTGGATGAATGCCGTGTGCATTTTTACAACATCCAGAGGGCTGTCAGCGACAAAATACAGGATGACTATTCTGGGCTAATGGTCAGCTATCAGGACGCCAATCATCAGATCAGTAAACTGAAGTACGGTCTGCTATTGATCGGCTTTCTATCCATCCTGACGGTAGGCGGATTTGGTTATCAACTAGCCAAGGCCAAGCAAAAATCTCGTTTGATGATGGAGCAGCTACACGCCAAGGATCTTGCTATCAAGACCTTAGAGGCACAAGTGCAACAAGTAGAGATCAAGACTGGGTATGATATGGTACGGCACGAGATAGACCAAACCAAACATGAGCTTAATGAGGTCATTTCGGAAGTACATCGCAAAGAGCATCTACTGATCGAACTAGAGCAAGCATTAAGGTCTGTGCCGAGGCTAAACAACAACATTGACGACTTGTTGGCCTCCTACAAAAAGAATGATATCAGCCTTGATGATGATTGGGACACCTTGATATCAAACTTTGAAATTTTGCGCCCGCAATTCTTCAAACGACTAGCCAAACAGGGTCCGGGGCTTTCGCGGCTGGATCTCAAGGTTTGCGCCCTGATGGTCATGAATGTCAACAGCCGTGCCATTGCCGAAATGCTCAACATCACCGAACCTAGCCTACGGAATCGTCGTTCCATCATCCGGAAAAAACTAGGGCTTGAGCGCGATCAGGAGCTGAGTACTTATCTAAACAATCTGCAATAGGTAGCCATTGATTGTACGAACTTAGTCCAGCATAATGTCCTTCAAGGACTATGAGTTTTCTGGTCTAAAATGGGTACCCAAACATATAGATGACCACAGCTTCACGCTACTGGCCAATAAACATCAAAGGCTCAATGGCCTATTGATTGAAGCCTGCTGTTGTGTATAGATTATGAAAACTTGGCAGTTTTCAGACAGCCCTATTACCATTTGCTGGATCGCCTCTTAGCATATAAAAGCCACCATCTTGATAAAGCAGGCAATGCCTAAAACAACAAAAGGGAGCCATTGACTCCCTTCTGAAATTAATAAGATAGTATCTCCAGATACTTACGGGTCGAGACACATTTTGCTGGGCATGCAGTCAATGCCCATTATTCATCGATTGGGTTTTGGGTTAATCGGCACTATTCTTTCACCAGTTTACTTACACCAAAGCCAAAGGCCTGCACCACATAGAC
>JAIXYP010000050.1 GCA_027490155.1 Cytophagaceae bacterium
ACTTGCCATGAGATGGGGCATTATGTTGTTAGTAGGTATTATCGTGTCTTAGCAACCCTACCCTATTATATACCTGCCTGGTTTGGCTTTTTACCCCTAGGCGGTATTTTGCCCTCCATCGGTACGTTTGGCGCCTACATCAAGATCAAACAAGCCCCGAGGAGTACCCAACAGTTTTTTGACATTGGCATAGCTGGACCCTTGGCTGGTTTTGTGGTCGCACTAATCTGCTTAGCTGTGGGTTTTGCCACCCTACCGCCCATTGACTATATTTTCAGCATCCACCCCGAGTTTGCAAAATGGGGAGCCGAATATCCTGCGTACGCCTATAAGGAGCCTAACTTAAAGGTTGGCACCAACCTGATGATGCAGATTATGCAATACTTGTTTGCAGATCCGGACTTGGTTCCTTCTGGATATGAGCTAATGCACTACCCTTTGCTATTCGCAGGCTATCTGTCATTGATGTTTACAAGTCTTAATCTGTTACCCTTTGGCCAGCTTGATGGCGGGCATGTGGTCTATGGCTTAATTGGGTATCGTAGGGCATTGAAGGTGATGCCATGGTTGTTTACTGCCTTTGTTTTCTACGTTGGGTTAGGTATGGTCCAGCCAATAAACATTAACAGTGCCACTATTTTTGAGGATAGCATCTGGCCCAACCTCACGACCTTGGTCATCTATTATATCGCATTCAGCAAGATTTACCCTGAGCTCAAAGACAACCTAGCAGTCACCCTTGGCATTTTTGCGGTCCAGTATGGTATCCAGACCCTTTTACCTGGCACAATGGGTGCCGATGGTTATGTGATGTTCTTGCTGATTGTAGGTCGATTTTTGGGAGTCACGCATCCACCTGCTGGCTATGAGCATCCGCTTAGTCTAGGGCGGAAAATCGCTGGTGTCGTCGCCCTACTGATTTTTGTTTTGTGTTTTAGCCCCCAGCCATTTATGATCGTAGCCGAATAGTCCTGTCCTTTATCCCCCCCCTTAATTTGAGTACCTCAAGGCAATAACCTGCAATAATATTTGGGCATGCTCGTTATGCAGGCAAGACATATATGGGGATACAGATACTCGTACCAAGATTCTAACCAAGCCAACCGATGCAGCTACCTTTGCACCGCTTAGGCACCGTACCATCACCCTACCTATGTCCCAAAAATATAACATCCTTTGGGCGGACGACGAGATCGATCTGCTAAAACCGCATATCCTCTTCTTGGAAGCTAAAGGATATCAGATTACTCCTGTCCGCAGTGGTGCAGATGCCCTAGACAAGGTGCATGAAGAGGCTTTCGACCTTGTTTTTTTGGACGAAAACATGCCAGGAATGTCTGGCCTAGAGACCTTGGCCCAGATCAAGGCTGCCAAGCCTACCCTCCCGGTGGTTATGATTACCAAAAGTGAGGAAGAGCACATCATGGAGGATGCCATTGGGTCTCAGATCAGTGATTACCTGATTAAACCACTGAACCCCAACCAGATCCTGCTATCAGCCAAAAAAATCCTCGAGAACAAACGTTTGGTCACCGAGAAGACCAACATGAGTTATCAGCAGGACTTCCGGAATCTAGCGATGGTCTATAACGACCGCATTGATCATCAGGAGTGGGCAGACATCTACAAAAAGCTGGTCTATTGGGAGCTCGAGATCGATAAAACAGAGAACAAAAGTATGGGCGAGGTTATCGTGATGCAGAAAGACGAGGCCAACTCCAACTTCTCCAAATTCATCATCGACAACTACGAAAGCTGGCTCAATGACGCCAAGGTGGATAGCCCGCTAATGTCCCACCAGTTGATGAAAAAGAAGGTCCTGCCTCTGCTGAAAGATAATGACCCCTTGTTTTTTGTCTTGATCGACAACCTTCGGTATGACCAGTGGAAGATCATCGAGCCGATCGTAAACGATTATTTCAGTGTTGAGGAGGAAACAACCTATTTCAGTATCCTGCCAACGACGACTGCTTATGCCCGTAACGCCATCTTCAGCGGCCAGATGCCAAGCGAAATGGCCAAACAAAGCCCGGATCTTTGGGTCAATGATGATGACGACGACGGCAAAAACAACAACGAGGACAAGTTCTTGGCACAACAGCTGCAAAGGGCAAGGTTGCCACACAAGTTCTCCTACCACAAGATCCTGAACACTGGCCAAGGCAAGGATTTGCTCGATAAGCTCCATAACCTCAAGTCAAACGCGCTCAACGTCATTGTCTACAACTTTGTGGATATGTTGTCCCATGCCCGCACTGACACAGCAATGATCCGCGAATTGGCACCAGATGAGTCCGCCTACAGGTCCTTGACCAAAAGCTGGTTTGAGCACTCGCCTTTGTTAGAAATGCTGCGCAAAATGGCTGAGATGAAATGCCGTGTCATCATCACTACAGACCACGGTACCATTAGAGTCAAACGACCTTTCAAAATCGTAGGGGACAAAAATGTCAACACCAACTTGCGTTACAAACATGGCAAAAATCTAGGTTTTGACACGTCTAATGATGTATTCGTGACCCGTAAACCAGAGAGTTTTTTCCTGCCTAAGCCCAATGTCAGCACTGCTTATGTCTTCACGACGGGGGACTACTTCTTTGCTTACCCTAACAACTTCAACTACTACGTCAACTACTATAAGGACACATTCCAACACGGCGGCATTTCGCTGGAGGAGGTAATCATTCCTTTTATCCAGTTGTCGCCACGGGTCTAACTAACCATTGCTTTATGTTAATGACGTTAAAGCCTTTGTCCACTGGTGGCAAGGGCTTTATCTTTGCTTGCGGATTTGGTCAATGGACGATCTAAATACTGATCACAGTCTTGATACCTAACATGCCCTTTGGTTGGGTCCTTAACCAATAACCCTTGCTATGAAAATAATCCCTACGCTGTTTGCTGCCCTTCTTTTAGCCTTTATATCAACTACGACATTTGCGCAAGGTTTGATGCAGTTTGAGGCCGAAAACCACACCTTTGATGCCATCATCGAAGGAGAATTGGCCTCCCATGATTTTAAATTTACAAACGTAGGCGACAAACCCATCATCATAAGCCACGTGCAGGCCAGCTGCGGCTGCACCACCCCGACCTGGACCAAAGAGCCGATCATGCCTGGTAAACAGGGTGTGATCACCGCGGCCTACAACAGTGCTGGTCGTCCAGGTCCATTCGCCAAGACCATTACCGTCACTAGTTCGGCCAAACCATCCACGCTAGCGCTTTCCTTCCGCGGAGTGGTGCTCAAAAAGGCTGATGAACAAAAGTTAACCTCTGAGGAAAAGATTGCAGCCCCGAAATTGGCTCTGGACCGCAATGCTACTTCAATTGGTAAAATCGAGTACCAGCAAAAGGTGACGTCTAAGTTCAAGGTCACCAATACAGGCCAGAATGCACTCAACATCAAGGATGTCCAGAGTGCTTGCCTCTGCACCAGCTTTAAGGTATCCAAGCCTGAAATTGGAGCTGGCGAGTCAGCCGATCTTGATATTACGTTTACTGGCCTTAACAAGGGTGCCGTCAACGAAAAGGTCTATATCAGTAGCAATGACCCTGTGACACCTTATAGCCTAGTGACGATGAAGGTCAATGTGGTCGATAAGTTAGTGCCTTCCGCTATTATGAAGGAAAGCTCTGCGCCAATTCCGTTTAAATAGGACCTAGATAGCCCTAGATAGTATTATTATAAAAAGCCTCAGGATCAGATTCTGAGGCTTTTTTGAGGCAAAAATGCAAGCAATAGCCAATTGACTTTAGGTTTGTCCGCCAATAAACTGCTGCACTTAATACCATTATTCTCCCAAACAATGCGTAAAATCCTATTCATCGACCGTGATGGCACCCTCATTATTGAGCCACAACCTAGTCAACAAGTAGATAGCTTTGATAAGCTAACGTTTTTGCCTGGTGTTATTAGCCAATTGGGTCGGGTGGCTGCCCTCGAGGACTATGAATTGGTAATGGTCACGAACCAGGACGGGCTCGGCACAGATAGCTTCCCTGAGGCGGACTTCTGGCCAGTGCACAATTTGATGCTGGAGATATTAGGAGGCGAAGGTATCCAGTTTGACCAAGTGCTGATAGACTGTAGTTTCGGCCATGCGCCAGAACCCACACGCAAACCCCAATTGGGCCTGCTACAACACTATTTAGCCGCAATGGACATTGACTGGGCCAATAGCTGGGTCATTGGTGATCGGCTGACAGATGTGCAGCTAGCGCAGAATTTGGGTTGTGGCCATGCAGCTTGGTTAGGGACTACAGCCGAGTTATCAGATAGGGCTGTGAATCCTGAACAATGGCTGGAGGCGGCTACCATCAACCCTGATAAACCCAAAATCAGAACAGATCAGGTTCTGTTGGTGGACAACTGGCATCAATTGGCTGATGTACTGATCATGGGCCAGCGTAAAGTGCAGACTGCTAGGCATACCAACGAAACCAAAATCGACATTAGCCTGAACCTAGATGGGTCTGGCCAGTGTGACATCCAGACAGGTTTAGGTTTTTTTGACCATATGCTGGAGCAAATTGGTCGGCATGGCGGACTTGACCTTCAGATACGAACTCTGGGTGACCTCCATATAGACGAACATCACACCATCGAGGACACAGCAATTGCCCTTGGTGAGGCTATCAAAAAGGCATTAGGCGACAAAAGGGGCATCAATAGGTATGGTTTTATCCTAGCCATGGATGATGCCCAAGCCACAGTCGCAATCGACTTTGGCGGGCGTCCTTGGCTAGTCTGGGAGGCGGAGTTCAAGCGTGAAAAGGTCGGTGATATGCCAACTGAGTTGTTTTTGCACTTTTTCAAGTCCTTTGCCGATGCTGCTGCTGCCAACGTCCAGATAGCGGTCAAAGGTGACAACGAACATCATAAAATTGAAGCCACCTTCAAGGGGCTTGCCAAGTGTATCAAACAAGCCGCCAGTCGTGACCATCAAAGGTTGCAACAGTTGCCAAGTACCAAAGGGTTGCTCTAGTAGCTTTTGAAACATCAGGCTCCTATTTATTGGCAACAATACTTTGGGAAAGCTGTTGGTAGAGGTTATGTAGCTCTGGGTTATCAACTAATAGATCTAGATGCTTTTTCATGGTCCGTTGGTCCCCACGGATAGCAGGACCCGTCTGGGCTCTTGCAGGGCCGATCTCGAGTGCCTTGTTGACTGTCTCAGCAATCAGGCTATGTAGGAGGTCAAACTCCAGCTCATCGGCCTCAAGCACGTTACTTGCCAAATGAAAGAGGTGGTTACTGAAGTTACAAGCAAAAACTGCTGCTAAGTGAAGAGTTTTCCGCTGTTCGCTACTGATAATCTCCACTCGTCTGCTAACCGTTTTGGCTAGGGCCTGCACCAGTTTCAAGCTTTCGGCGTTTAGGGCCTCGATACAAAAAGGAACTTCTTGTATGTCCAGCTCAGTTCCTTTCGTAAAGGTCTGGAGTGGATAGAATACGGCTGGCTCAAAGTCATAACCCATCAAGATGTCAATCGGTTGGCTACCAGAGGTGTGGGCCACGAGTGCATTTGTGGGCACTAATAACTGGCGGGCCACTACCTCAATCGCATCATCTGGCACCGCTATGA
Source organism: Cytophagaceae bacterium (assembly GCA_027490155.1). Taxonomy (GTDB): domain Bacteria; phylum Bacteroidota; class Bacteroidia; order Cytophagales; family Flexibacteraceae; genus CANHWS01. The sequence continues at coordinate 5,589 of JAIXYP010000050.1, forward strand.
TGAAAACATCTGAGGCACTGGTTTCAAAGTCAAGGTCATCAACCGGATCGCTGTTATAAAGGGAATTGGCGAGTTGTTCTGCCTTGATGATATCTCGACTATAGACCTCGTTAATGGTATGGCCCGCACGCTCAAGTGCTAGGGCCAAATGCCAGGCCACGTTTCCCGCTCCGATGATCGATATTTGCTGGTACTTCATATCCCGATTGGTTGGGTGGGTTGCAAAGAGACTAGGTTTTATTTTATTGCAGTTGCAATGGTATGGAAAAGTACATCCGAGACCTAATCCGAAAAGGCGAAAATGGCCAAATAGAATTCAAAAAGACCATAAGCAGCCTGCACAAGATCGCCAAAACGATTAGCTCGATGGCCAATAGCCATGGTGGTACGCTTCTTATTGGGGTCAATGACCAAGGATTGGTGGTCGGTGCCTCGGTGGACGAAGAGTTATATATGCTGGAGCAAGCCACTGTCTGGTACATCAAACCTGCCATACGACTTCAGATCGAGGAAAGTACTGATGAGCACGAAAATACGATCCTAGTAGTCAAGATCCCTAACAGCGATCAAAAGCCTCATGCTTGCTTGAATGCTGATAATAACTGGGCATTTTTCATAAGGTCGCAAGACAAATGTGTCCAGGCGAGTGACTTGGTCATAAAGGCGTTGCGAGCATTGCTACCAGATAGTGAGGAAGAAGCTCAAAATGAGATCACCGAACCTCCAACACCCAACCAATTGATGTTGCAAGACTACCTTGGCAAACGTAAAAGGATCACTTTGCCAGAGTATGCTAAGTTGATCAACGTGTCCAAGCGACGGGCCTACCGAATCCTTATTGAGTTGGTGCGGGATGGCAAACTCTATGAACACACCTACGAAAAGGCGGTGTTTTATACCCTTACAATCTGAATTTGGGGCCTAAACCTATTAAGGTATCGTCCTATGGCCTAAAGTTCTCAGCCTCACGTTTTAAGTCAGGGTAGGCAACCAGTTTAGCCGCACGTTGGTAGTAGGCATAGGCCCTTTTGGTATCCAGATTTTGGTGCCAAGATCGGGCCAAGCCTATAAGAGCTATTCCTTTGAGGTTGTCATAAAGGCGACCTTTTTGTTTTTTGGCCAGCTCGGTCCCTTTGACGTAGCAAAAGTTAGCCTTAGCCATATCCTTTTCACCCAACTCATAATACCAACCGAGCATAATCAGGCCAGCAGTGGAGTAGTACTCCTCTGGCATCGCCTGCAACTTCTGGATCAATGGCAGGGCCTCTTGATAGCGCTTAGCTGCCAGCAATGACTCGGCATAACTCAAAATATAGTGCGGATTAGTGGAGTATTCGTTGCTGATGCTACCGCTGTAATAGACAGCCTTGACAGGATTATTCTCGAAATAGAGGTAAATGCGAGTCAGGAACACTGCAGCATCAGCGCGGGTGAACGTGGACTTGCTGAAGGCGACTTCTAGCTCTTGCAGGCCCCTGACTTTGTCACCATCCGGGAACATCCACATAAAGGACCTCATTACTGGATTTTTTTCGGGGAATGCGATTCTAAAATAATCATAAAGACCGGTGGTGAAGTAGAACTCCACATACTTCGCTTTGAGCTCAAAACCACGCTTGATGTAGCCGAAGGACTTGCGGGTATAGTTGATGGCGGTCACAGACTCACCCCTGTCGCTATAGTGTTTGGCCAGCATCATGTCGGTCATCATGCTGAAGAAGGTTCCTTCTATACTATTGGCGTCTGCATCCAGCATCAAGGCAGATTTTTCGTGACAGGCATTGAGTTTGGTGCGATAGTTTTTGGCTTTGAGCTCGTCGGCATAAACTGGGTAGTATTGCCAATAATCAGTAAGGCCATCCAAAAGATCTGCAATGGGATGCTCTGGCACCATGCGGCGCAGGGTGGCTAGTTCGCGTGCACTTTTCGTAAAATCATGCCCATTGATATGGTCCATTACGACCTTGACCTGAGCCATGACCTTGGCATCTTGCAAGATAGGCTTAGGTGTATTTGGTTTTTTGTTGATTTGAGCTTGACTGCACAAGGAAACGAAAACGATGCCGAGGACCAAAAACACTGTTTTGGCATAACTAACTAATCTTAAATAATGAATATCTACCACAACTTTGTTTTATCGGAAGAGGTTAAGGAGATTATTATACCAGCCTGCAAGTAGCATAATGCCGGCCAGTGCCATCAGCAGTCCTAACCAGTTTAGCCCCGAGAATTTATCCCTGAAGACTAATAGGGCCACAAATGCAGCTATCAAAATCGTGAGCAAATTAATGATCGGGAAGGCTATCGCACCATTGTTACCAAACGACTCAAGCCCTTTAACTAGGAAGTAAAGAGAAAAGAAATTCGGTATCCCGAGGGCTATACCTCCTAGCAAAGTGGCCTTTGTTATCTGATTGCCTTTCAGCAAGTTGACAAGCAGGAATACCCCACCCCACAGAGCACATACAGCAAAAACAACAATCGTGAACGGGGCTTGATCTTCGGCTGTCAGTTTGATCTGGTTGGCGACATTGATCAAAGTATCAGCAATGCCGGCCTGCAAGAACAATTGTAGCGGTAGCAAGATGTATGCCCAAGTTTTGACCTTTTTGACCATGCCATGCGCCTGGTCTGAGCCCGAGGCGGGAATGCTACATAGGACGATACTGGGCAAGGCAAGACCAAGGCCAATCCAGCCAGCGGTGGATAGTTCGGTCTCGGTATGGAGCAAAAATAGGTTAACCAAGACCGGTATCACCATCGAAATTTTGGTACTGACAGTGCTGACCGTTATCCCTGCCTCCTGCACCGAACGGCTCATTACCACAAATGTGAACACGAATAGGGTCCCGATCGCACCGGCCTCGAGCCACCAACTTTGAGGCGTCACCAGGGCCACTGCATTGTGCGGACTAAAGGCTAAGCCAACAAGGGTGCATACCCAATAATTGATATATATGGCCTCTCGAGATTGAACCTGATAATGTGGATAGAGTCGGAATATAACGAACAACGTGACCGACAAGCAGGCACTAAGGACTAAGTATAGCATAGGAAAGACAAATGTAGTTGGTATTTCCAGTTTGCCCTTCCGCTTAGCCAATCACTCTAATGGTCCATACAAGGATAATGGCTAGTGCGAAGGAGCCTGTTAGCATGGCATTCGATAAGCTTTTGCCTAAATTGCGTATCGAATTCAACAGCTGCCTTACATGCAGCCTTGTTCTGTTTTCTATATATGCAAACTGACGCCACATTGCCCTATAGCATCCTGCTATACTATTGCTACACCCACATCGAGGATGCCGTCCTCTATCGGGAAGAACACCACCAACTCTGCCTGCGGCTAAACCTTAAGGGCAGGATTATTGTCGCAACCGAGGGACTTAATGGTACCTTGTCAGGTCTAAAGGCGGACTGTGAAGCCTACATGGCCCACCTCAAGGCTGACCCACGTTTTGCTGCAATTGATTTTAAGCTGGAGTATGGCACCGAGCATGCTTTCCAGAAGTTGTATGTCAGGATTAAGGATGAGATCGTCCATAGTGGGATGAAACACATCAACCCAGCGGCCCAGCCTGTTGGTATCCACCTTGATGCCGATGCCTTTAAACAAATGACTGCTGACCCTGATGTCGTCTTGTTGGATGTCAGGAGCAATTACGAACACGAACTCGGCCACTTTAAGGGAGCCCTACGCTTGGACATCGAAAACTTCCGTAATTTCCCTGATGCTGTCAAAACCCTTGACCACCTTAGGGATAAAAAGGTAGTTACCTATTGCACAGGTGGCATTAAGTGCGAAAAAGCCAGTGCCTACCTACTAGAGCAAGGATTCGAGAATGTTTATCAGTTGCATGGTGGCATCATAAAATACGGCCTGGAGGCTGGTGGCGAAAACTTTGATGGCCAATGTTATGTATTTGATGGACGTGTCGCTACAGAGGTCAACTCGGTCAACCCGACGGTTGTTAGCAAGTGTTACCGTTGCGAAACCCTGACTGCCAAAATGGTAAATTGTGCTAACCCTTACTGCAACAACCACATCACGATGTGCGATGACTGTGGCAACAAGTATGACGGTTGCTGCTCCGACCCTTGCCATGACCATCCCGAACGCCGCACCTGGGATGGCACTGGGTTCTACCCTAAGCAGCTCAATGGCTATAACCCAATGGCCAATAGCAAAAGGCTACGCAAAGGGCAACCTGCCTAGTTTGACAATGTAACCGAATTAGTCTGCTTGATTTTTATAATAGCCAAGGCCCCATACCTTGGTTTAGCTCCAATTTAGCAACTATTTTTTCATGCACTCCATAGGAAGGTACCCTCTTTGGATCAGCCTCATGTCTCCTATTTCCTGAAAACTCCAACCTATACCAAAGCCCTGATCTATGCCTACCACCTCACCTATTGCACCCTCTGAGCTGATCATCAATCCTGATGGCAGTGTATATCACCTTGCTTTGCGGCCAGACCAGCTAGCGGACAAAATCATTACTGTGGGTGATCCTGATCGTGTGGAGGCAGTAGCACAGTACTTGACTGATAGGGAGTTCACGTTACGGAAACGTGAGTTCGTGAGCACAACTGGTCAGTATCAGGGAAAACGCATCACAGTCCTGAGCACTGGGATGGGCACTGACAATATCGAGATCGTAATGAATGAGCTTGACGCCTTGGTTAATATAGACCTCGAAACTCGCTTAATCAAGGAAAGTACAAAGGCACTAGATATTGTCCGGATCGGAACAAGTGGGGCACTTCAGCCTGAGGTCCCGCTTGATGCAGCTCTTTGCTCGGTACAGGCCATTGGCCTTGATACCTTGATGGAATTCTACCCACTCCATCAGTCCTCTGCAGATTCATTGATCACAGAAGGGCTTCAACACAGCCTCGGGGTTGATTACAGGCCTTATTTAGTGAAGGCGGCACAGTTGCTGGTGGATCGCATAGGCCATGACATGATACTAGGCACCACCCTAACCTGCCCAGGATTTTACGCTCCACAAGGTAGGATGTTGCGCATTCAGACCAAAGTCGAGGATGCTGTCCTGAAATACCAGCAATACCGTTGGGACGGAGGAGGCGTGGCATGGCAGGATCGACTAACTAATTTTGAGATGGAGACCGCTGGCTATTATGCCCTTGGGACGCTTCTTGGTCATCATGTTCTTTCGGTTAATGCCATAGTCGCCCACAGGGTAAGTAATACGTTCAGCACAAGGGCTGATGAGGTGATCGACCAACTGGTAAGGAAGGTGCTTGATAGGATTTAGGCCTCATCGCACCACCAAACAATCAAAAACGATAAATCCCTCTAGTGTTAAGGCTACCAGAGGGATTTATCGTTTTGGTAATAAGTGATTTATGAACGAGGACCTAGGACAATGCTGTCAGCTGGGTTTGCATCTCCTCTACCAACTTGTATTTGACCCTGAGCTTACGTTTCTGGGTATTGAGTTTGTTGTAGAGGGGCTTGTGGTTAGGGTTGCGACGTTCGTACTCAGGGATGAGGTTAAACTCTGCCTCCATACTCTGAAGCTCTGTTTCGTCCTTACGAATGATGTCGCGCAGCATCTGAATCTTGATACTAAACTGCTCCTTGATCGGCTTAGAATTGAAGAACCGATTCTGGATATAGATCGTCCTCATCAGATAGCTCATCTCAAAGATCCTATCACAATGATAGGTGAACTTGTTGTTGATATCGTTCTTAAGGTGCTCGGGAACGTTGCCGATGTCCCTCCAAGTATTCTGAAGCTCTTTGGTTTTAGCAAAAGCAATCCGGAGATCAATCTGCTCATAACCCCGAACCTCCTGAATCATGGCCTCTTTCCGTGCTAGATTCTCCACCAAAACAGGATCAACTGGTTTGGCTTTTTCCTTTTCAAGCCGCTGTTTCTTGAGCGCATACATAATGCTGCGCTTGTACTGTTTGAACTGCTTGATCAGTGGCTCGAAGTGGACTTTAGGAACTGGACCGACTGCTTTCCAATCCTCTGCTAGGTTATTCAGAGCCTTGTAGCTATGCCAAGGGTTTTGGTCTGGTGCTGCGAGAGCACGTGCGGTCTGTGTGATCTTGTCGTATTTTTCGACTCGCTCCATCATAATGCGTTGGCGCTCATCAAAATAGACCTTACGTGTCTGGAAAAAGATATTGAGCTCTTCGTCAAAGGCACCTTCAATCTCAGCTTCATGCTCTTTGGCGACCGAACCAGTCTTGAGCCACTTTTCACGGATTTCTTTGGCCTTGGCAGATGCCTCCATCCAATCCTTTATTTCCGTCAGATTGTCTCGCCACTCTTGTAACAAGGCTTGCTTGATCTCGTAGTTCTTGACCCGATTCTGGTCAATGAGACCACGGATACTGTCTTCGGCCTCGTCGAGCTTATGGAAGAGGGGGATGAAATCGCCGATGGCATCATACTGCTCAAGCTGACCTCGCATATGAAGGAGCTTCATCAGATAAGAACCCTTGTTTAGGGCCCCTTCGATGTCTGCCAAAAGTGCTTCTACCTTACCGGTGATGAACTCAAATCGGCGGATGAAGTAGGCTAGGGCTTCTTCGTTGGTTGTCTTGACTTCGCCTATTTGGCGGTCAGGATACGTGGCATAGGCCTTGAGGTAAACTTTACCGTCCTTGACATACCCGTATTCGGTGCTGGTGTTTTGTTCGAGATCGCTTTGCATACAACGCAAAAGTGTTAACCATGTAAAACCACTGATCCGGGAGCCATGGACTCCGTTTCAGTACTTGTTCAAAGGTAGAGATAATTATGAAAACAAAAATATTGGCAGTGTTATGCGGCCAATTATTTGCTCTAAAGACAACAAAATTGGGTAAATGGTTGCGTAAACCAATGAAAATTGTCAAGATTTAATCAAATCCCTACTAATGGGCCTACACACGGTAAAGGCAAGGGCGAAGGTTTGACTATCGATTACTGCCAGATCTGTAGCCGATAACTTGCTGCAAACCAAAGATGACGCCTAGGGTGATAGGCGTACTTACAACAGCGTTGATGAGTACAATATGCAAACTACCTAGGTCTGCATACTCTAGTGCGAACAAGCCAAGGTGATGGATAAAAATCAGGGGGGGCATGTACCTAAAGTACCAATTGGCACCTCTAGCCTCAACAGAGACCTCGGTATCACCTTCGTAGCCACCAGCTGGGGTCAGAATCTTAATGCTCGTAATACGTAAAAATGCCACCAAGACGGACAAGGCCGCATGCATCCCTGGGGTGTTATAGAACATATCAGTTAGCAGCCCGATACCGAATGCAGCGATCATGACCAAGAGCGCACTAGCCTCAAGCGGCAGCAACAAAATGGAACCGATGTAAGCAAAACAGAACCCAGTACTCCACAACGAAAAGTTGCGGAACACGATCACCTGCAAGGCTGTAAACATAATAACGTACCAGAGCGTACGTAAATAACCAGCTAGGGACATGGATGAAGGGGATATCAGGGCTTGGTTTTAGACTTTTGCTCAGGCTCGGTAGCAAACTCAGTTTTGGTTTTTTGCTCCAACTGGTTCTTTTCCTTTTGCAGCTGGTTGTCGATCAGATACACATATCCGATCGTACTGAAGTCTGTGCTAAGATCGACAGTGATATCATAAAACGTGGCATTGTCATTGATCCGGACCTGTTTAATCCGCCCTACTGGTAGATCTGCGGGGAAGATATCACTGGTGTTACTGGTCAGGACGGTATCCCCAACCTTGGGCTTGAGGTGCCGAGCGATATAGGCTAAGTTGATAACTTTAGGGTCCTGACCTTTCCACTGCAAGATACCTGTGGCATTGCTACCCTTAATTGCCACCGCAGGTGTAAAGCGGGTATGCAACAACGAATTGACGGTACTATAGTGCTCAGAGCAAAGCAAGACTTTACCTACAATCCCTGTTGGTGACACGACGCCCATTCCTGGCCTGAGGCCATCAGCTGTGCCTTTGTCAAGGGTCATGTAGTTGTTGAGGTTATTGATACTGTTGCTGACAACCTTAGCTACGAGGTACTGGAATTTGGTTGCCCTAGTACCACCCAAAGTATCGAGCATTTTGCTGCTCAGGGTGTCAACAACGAGGCCTTGCATCTGGAGCTCACGTTTATTGATAAGTTGACGCAATTGGGCATTTTCTAGGGCTAGTTTTTCGTTCTGATTTGCGAGGTCGAAGTAGGAATAGACTTCGTTGTTGAGCTCCATTGTGCGGCCTACAACTGCGTTGGACGAGTGCATCCAGACAACTCCTTGAAACTGATTGTTGGACACAATAATGTACCCACAGAGCACCTCAAGTAGGAGGAACACCAGTAGGTTCCTGATTTGATACAAAAAGACAAATAAGCCTCCCATCAGGTCTCGTGTTGGTTGGGGCAGGTGTTGCTGCCTGTAGTTTGGTGGTGATTATGAAGGGAATAGTTTATGCACTCTCGAGCTCAGAGGTTCGTGCCATTAGGTCCTCCCATTTGTCCATCAAGGACTGAAGCTCGGCTTGTTTTTTAGTAATGGCTTGTTGGGTTTGGTTAGCCTTGGCGATGTCTTGATAGACACTTGGTTTGGTCAGGTCCTCGGTTAGTTGTTTGAGCTCTTGTTCCGCCTTGGCAATAGCCTTTTCGGTATCGAGTGTATCGAGTTTGGCCTTGCGCAGATGTTTGGCATTTTCGTCAGCTTGGGCCGCAGTCAAAGTTTGTTTGACGGGCTTGGCCATGACAGGAGCAGGATTGTCTTTTTGGGATTTAGCTCGCTCTTCTTGCCAGACTTCGTATTCTTCGTACGTGCCAGGGTATTGTTTGATCTCTTGATCTTCGATGTACCAGATCTTGTTAGCGATGTTCGCCACAAAGAACCTGTCGTGACTAACTACTAGGAAAGTACCTTCATATTGCTGCAGGGCCTGGATCAGGATATTGACCGAAACCATGTCAAGGTGGTTGGTCGGTTCGTCAAGTAGAAGGAAGTTGGACTCAGATATCAGCGTTTTGGCCAAAGCTACGCGGCTTTTCTCACCACCAGACAGGACCTTGATCTTTTTGAAAACGTCATCACTGCTGAACAAGAAGCAACCAAGGATACCCCTTAGCTCCATCTCTGTTTTGGCAGAGCCGGCCTGCTTGAGCTCTTCGAGCATAGAGTTGTCCACATTGAGGGCCTCTAGCTGGTGCTGGGCAAACAAACTCATGTTGACATTATGGCCTAGCTTACGCTCTCCCGAGATGGGCTCAGAACCGTTAACGATACGAAGCATGGTGCTTTTGCCTCGTCCGTTGGCACCGATGAGGGCAATTTTGTCTCCCCTTTCGATTCTAGCTGTTGTGTTTTTTAGGATCTGGAGCTCACCATAAGCCTTTGAGACATTTTCTAACTCAGCAACATGACGACCGCTTTGGGTGGCAAACGTGAATTTGAAGTTGACCCTAGCCGTGGCATCGACCACGTCCTCGATCATGTCGATGCGGTCAAGCATCTTAACCCGGCTCTGGACCTGACGGCTTTTACTAGCCTTGGCCTTGAACCGCTCAATAAAGCGCTCGCTCTGTCTGATCATGCTCTGCTGATTAGCAAAGGCATTTTTCTGGATTTCGGCTCGCTCTGCTTTCTCCTCTACATAAAAGGAGTAGTTGCCAGCGTATTCATTAATCTTGCCTCCTTGTACCTCGGCAATACTAGTCACAACATTATCAAGGAAAGCCCTGTCATGGGACACCACAATGATGGCACCTTCATAGTCCTCAATGTATTCTTCAATCCACTTAATGGATGGTAAGTCTAGGTGGTTGGTAGGCTCATCAAGCATCAGGAGGCTTGGCTTCTGGAGCAAGAGCTTGGCCAGCATAACCCGCATCCTCCAGCCACCCGAAAAGGTTCGAAGGGGCCGCTGTAGGTCATTGGTATTAAAACCTAGACCCTCAAGTATTTCTTCAGCACGGCTCTGGAGAGTATAGCCATCTAGGTGGTCATACTCTTCTTGGAGACTTGTGAGTTTGTCTAGCAATTCGTCCGAGTACTCCTGCTCCATTTTGTGCAGGATAGACTCTATTTCGTCATGGACGATGAGAGCACGTTCGAATGCCTGCATCGCCACCAACAGGATGCTATCATCACTTTGGTAGCTGAGCAGATCTTGATTCAGGAAACCGATGGTACAATCCTTAGCTTTGGAGATACTACCAGCATCAGGCAAATATTCGCCCGTAATCATCCGCAATAGGGTTGACTTGCCAGTTCCGTTAGCACCGATAAGGCCAATGCGGTCTTTCGGTTTGATGTGGAGAGAGGCACCTTCGTATAGCGTCCTACTTCCGAAATGGAAGTCAATATTGTTGATAGAGATCACGCGGCTGACAAAATTTGGCTACAAAAGTACGGCTTAAATACCCAAAGGTCACGAACGAAGTTAATTTTGAGCCCATGGGCATATCCAAACCACATTTTGGTGAATCAAAGCCTCCATTAGTGACTGTCGTGGTGTTATGCTACGAGCAATCAGCCTATGTAACCAAGGCACTTGACTCAGTGGTGATGCAAACCTACCCTTCCCTTCAGCTCATTATCATTGATGATGGTAGTAAGGACGGGTCTGGGATCATTATCAAGCAATGGGTACAGAGTCAAACAAGGTTCCTAGAACCAGAAATGATATTACTGCCCCAAAATCTGGGTATGACGAAGGCTTTTGCCCATGCTAATAGTGTCATCAAAGGAAAGTACTTGATTGACCTATCAGCAGATGATATGATGGTCCCTATACGAGTAGAAAGGCAAGTAGCATGCTTTGAAGCGACACAAAGCTCCAATAACAAGGAGGTGGCGATGGTCTATTCTGATGCCTTATGGGTGAGTCCGGAGGGTCAACCAATAGGGAATTGGTACCAAGGTCGTCCTTTGAACCTTAGGCTAGTGGCCCCGCAAGACCAGCTGACTATGTTGCTGCAGTATAATCATATCTGTACCCCTACCATAATGTACCGCACAGATACTTGGCTTGCTGTAGGAGGGTTTGACACCCAGTACGTCTATGAGGACCTGCCAATCTTTCTGCAGTTTGCAGTCCATGGCTTTGACTTCCGATTTTTGGACGAATGCCTTACGATTCGACGTAGGTTAACGGGTTCAGCTACCTCTAGGCAATATATCAGGGCTAAAAATGGGGTACAAAACCCTACACTTAACAGCACATTAGCACTTTGTATTTGGGCGGCACCAAATTGCCTAACCACCGAACGACGGCTAGCATTTGCCTTTTTTGTCAGGCATCACCTGCGTTTAGCGGCGGTATTGGGCCACCATAACCTTGCAAACAAGTTTCATTTGCTGCTTAAAGGCATAAAGGCTAATCAGCTAACAGACAAGCTGTTATTGATATTAACAAGGTTGCCACTTCCATGGCATCGATTGTTGGATCGACATTAAACGACTACAGGGCAGACTGCCGTTGTTTGTAGCCATCGATTTTGTCTTGTGACCTGTAGGCGATTGCATCACGGTACTTTTTATCTGGTAGCGTGAGCCAAATATCCTTATCCTCAGCATCCGAAAATAAGACTGATGTCGTTGGGGCCACCCATACATTGAGACAAGGTGTGGCATAAAGCTGGCTTGCGGCCATCTGGAAAGCCTCGGCAGGGCTAGTGGCTGTCACTTGCCCAACATGGTAATGTTGTTTGCCACGTTTCTTGAGGTAGAAGACCTCATAAGTCGGGGCTGGTTGGTCGGTATCTTGCCTTTGGGAAATCTCAGCAGTTTGTGTTTTGATAAAGTCTAGGACGTTGGCGCCACCTTCGGTGTAGTCGCTAACGGTGAGATCGGCTGTTGCGACCACAAACATGGATTCGCAGGTACCACCACGCCTCGAGAATTGTTCCTTGCCAAACATCCAGGCTAAGTCAGGGTCAGATGCATGGACGATACCAGCGTGCTCAAACGGTTTGCCAGCCTTCATCTGCTGAAATACCTCATAGGTTGCTAGCTGGGCCTTGTCGTCTGGGTTATGTACATGAGGGGCATCAGGCAGGGCGAGGCGGTTTACTCGTGGGTCAAGGGAGTTAATGATCCCAAAACGATCGGGCACTGAGTTGTCTGCTAAAGTCATTTGGTGTATCGTATGTTACAAAGGTAACCCCTCTGGACGGCTATGGCAATAATGGATCCGAAAGACGAAAAATCAACGAGGCTAAGACCTAAGGTCAAGTTGCTATTTGCGACCTGCTTTTGATAAGTCCTGTTCTTGCTGGAGCAAAACAAAGGCGCAATGACGCACATCAAACTGAATCGCGGCATCTTCACTACCCATTGTTTTTGCTTTGTTCCAGTCCTGACAAGACTCTGCAAAATTGCCTAGTCTGTGGTTGACATGGCCTCGGAGATAAAACAACTCCGCATCCGCTTGTGGCAACACTGCACTTTTGCTCAGAGCTGTAAGTGCTTTAGGCATGTCACCTTCGATCATGGCACCATACCCTTGGGCAAATATGGCTTTATATAGCTCTGGGCTATTGGGCTTTGCAAAAAGTATAGCGGTATCCAGAAATGGATGGGCCTTTTGTGGTTGTTTGATGGCGAACACATAAAGCTCTGCCATCCGTAAATTGAGGTCAACTTCGTGTTGTTTGAGTGAAATCGCAAACTCCAGATCACTGACGGCTAAGTCATAGTCCCCTTTTTTGGCATAACAATCTGCACGGAGGCTGTACGTTTGCCAGTCTGGTACATCTTGGTACTTGATCGCCTTTGTCAGAAAGCGAATGGAACCTGTATAGTCTGGCTCTTGGTCTACAAGGAAATCTTTAGCACCAGCGACATAGGCATCTGCAAAGTAGGGGTCGGCCTCAAGAGCAGCCTCATAGTTTCCATTCCGCAAGAATTCAACAGCATTGGCATGTTGGTAGCTGGTATAAAACCAATATAGCAACATCACAACGGAGGCCACGCCCCAAAACAAAACGACTACATAGTGGGCACGTTTATACCATTTGGGCTGTGGCTTAGCTTCCGAATCAGCCGGCCTAGTTGCGTAGGCCTGTTGCTCGGCCCTAGCACGCTGTTGGTTGGCGTGCGACCTTGCGTAACGACTGCTGGTGCCATAGATGTCACCGTGGGGTCCTGGTGCTGGCCTAGTTTGGCTAGAGGAAGCCTGAGTGCTAGATTTTTTAGTCGCATCATAAAACATCCGGAGATCATACATGTCTCGGGAGTATTTGTCACTCAAGACCTGATAGGCCTCTAAAATCTTCTTGAAGTGCTCCTCATGAAACTTGCTGCCCTGATTGCGGTCAGGGTGATATTTCATGGCTAGTTTCTTGTAAGCTGACTTGATTTCGTCAGCCGTGGCGTGCATCGTTAGCCCTAATGTTTGATAATGATTCTGCACGCGCGGAAATGAAACAAAAAACAAGATTGGAGTCTGGCAAACCTAGGATTGGCCTCTTAAAAATCAGATGGTACTTGGACCACGACCCTAAAATTACGAATTACAAATATGGTTGCAAATTCGGCAATTGGCATCCTAAACCTGATGGTTAAGGACTGGAATACCAAGTCCCCAATATCTAACGAGGAAAAGGGCTTAATCGTTTACAGCCAATAATAGTTCCTGCGCTGACTCTAGCGCTGAGGTAGAGGTAGTGCTACCGCTCATCATTTGGGCTAGCTCTGCAACCCGTTGCTGATGATCCAGTCGTTTGATGCTGCTGACAGTTTTTTGGCTAGAGTGATCCTTGTAAACATAGAGGTGGACATTGCCCTGTGCTGCCATCTGGGGCAGGTGGGTGATGACCATCATTTGGTGTTTGGCTGACATCTGTTTGACCATCTTGCCGACTTGGAGGGCAACTTCACCAGAAATACCAGTGTCGATTTCGTCAAAAATGATGGTAGGCAGCTGAGTGTGCTGAGCCAACAGATACTTGATGCACAACATCAAACGGCTGAATTCGCCTCCACTAGCCACCTGGCTGATCTCTCGTGGGGCTGTGCCTTTGTTGGCCGTGAACAGAATCTTGGCGCCATCGATCCCGAGCAAGGTAGGTTTGGTACGAAGTAGTTCCACTTTGACCGATGCTTGGCTGAGGGCAACTGCTGCGAGAGAATCAGCCAATTGTTTTTCAAAGCCCGGAATGGTGTCCTTACGTGCTTCTGACAGTTGGGTTGCTGTTTTCATCATGTTCCCTTCGGCTGCTTTGGCAAGCTCAGCTGCTTCAGCCAACATGATATCTTGATTTTCGGTGATTGCGACCTTACGTTTTAGGTCATCCCGTAAGGCGATAAGCTCATCAACCGAAGCGACAAGGTGTTTCTTCTGGAGCGAGGCCAAAGTCATCAATCGCTCATTGAGCAGATCTTGCCGTTTGGGGTCAGGTTCTACTTGTTGTAATAGGGTCTCTAGCTCAGCCGCTAAATCCCTCACTTCGGGTAATAGTGTTGATAATCTTTCGGCAAGCTCGGCAGCTTTAGGCATCATGCTGGCCACCTTTTCAGTGGACTGAATGGCAGATTTTAGTAGTTGCACCACAGTCACCTCTCCATTGTCAAGGGCGGTGAGGGCGGTGTCTAGCCGCTGAGTGAGTTCCTCGGCATTGTCCAAGACAGATAGTTCTTGTTCTGCTTCACGGTCCTCCCCACCGACCAAATTGGCATTCACCAACTGATCCAGCTGGAACTTATTGTAGTCGAGTGAGGCCTTCTCCCTCTCTACGGTAGCTTTGACATCCTCAAAAGCATGCTGTGCTGCTAGCCATTGCCGATAATCAGACTGGTATTTAGTCAAAAGAGCGGTGTTACCAGCTAGTTTGTCCAGTATGGATAGTTGGTATTGGGCTGACCCTAGTTGCAAACTATCATGCTGTGAGTGGATATCCAGCAAATAGACTCCAATGGCCTTTAGGACATCTAGAGTTGCAGGGCTATCGTTGATAAAGGCTCTGCTTTTGCCACTAGGTGCTATTTCGCGCCGGATCAAGGTATCAGCATCGTAGTCAAAGCCATTTTCTTCAAAGAAAGCCTCCAGTCCAAGATCGGTCACATCAAAAACACCTTCGACAACGCATTTCTGCGTCGGATCCCAAAGGGATTTTCCGTCTGCCCTCGCACCAGTTAGCAAGCCAATGGCACCCAACATGATTGACTTGCCCGCGCCAGTTTCGCCCGTAACGATGCTCAAACCGGCATCAAGAGGAAGCTCCAGATGTTCGATGAGTGCATAGTTCTTGATTAGTAGGTGGCGTAACATAAGTCGGTGTAGGAGAAAAACGTTGGGCTTTTGGTCTGGGCTGGTTGGGATTGCCTTGATCCTAGGCCTCCATTACTTCAAGTTTTGTTTTATCGATGGGCTCAAAGTCCAATTGAGTGGCCAATAAGTCGGCCAAGACCTCACGGCGCCTAATTAGGTGTGGTTGACCTTGATAGATTAGAATCTCGGCAGGCTTTAGACGGCTATTATAGTTGCTGGACATGCTAAAACCATAGGCCCCAGCATTTAATATGCCAATAATGTCCCCTTCGCGCACTTCGTTGAGTTTGCGATCTGATCCAAAGGTATCAGTCTCGCAGATGTAGCCTACAATGCTATAGATTCGCTGAACAGCTTCAGGGTTACTCAGGTTGACAATGGTGTGGTAAGCATCATACATCATAGGGCGAATCAGGTGGTTAAGGCCTGTGTCGATACCGACAAAAACCGTCGACGGTGTGGTCTTTACAACATTGGTTTTGCCAAGCAACACACCAGACTCGCTTACCAAAAACTTGCCAGGCTCAAACCAAATTTCCAGCTCACGGCCATAGTCTCGGCAGAAGGCCTGGAAGACCTGCACCATCTTTTGCCCTAGTTCCTCAGTATCGGTAACGATGTCACCCTCTTTGTAGGCAACCTTGAAACCGGAACCAAAGTCCAGAAACTGGAGGTTACGAAAATTGCTGGCAGCCTCGAATATTAACTCAGCCCCTTGAAGGAAAACATCTGAGTTGAGGAAATCGGAACCCGTATGGACATGAAGGCCAGTGATCTGGAGGTCGTAGTTCTGGACTACTTTCAGGATGTGGCGCATTTGCAAGATCGATATGCCAAACTTGCTATCTATATGACCTGTCTGGATTTTGGCATTGCCACCAGCGACGATGTGCGGATTAAGCCTAATACAGCATGGAACGCTATTGCCAAATCGTTGGCCGAATTGCTCTAGGAAAGCAATGCTATCAATGTTGACCACAAGGCCCATCGAGACTGCTTGTTCGATCTCGGTAAAGGCAACACAATTGGGTGTGAATAAAATTTGATCAGCAGGGACTCCGGCCAAAAGGCCCAATTCAGCTTCCTGGATCGAAACGGCATCGAGGCCTGCACCCTGTGCATGAAGCAACTTGATGATCGCGAGGTTGTTGAGGGCTTTGGTTGCATACTTTAGCTTGACCTTAAGGGGAGCAAATGCGTTATACAATGTCTGGTACTGGCTGACGATCTTGTCAGCATCATATACGTAAAGCGGCGTACCATACTGAGCAGCAAGATCTGTCAAGACCTGCCCCTGGATTTGCCATTGGCCCTCAATGAAATTCATAGTTCGAAGCGTTCGGATATAATGGCTATGCGGCTGTAATCAGCCTAACCACCTTGATTAAGCTACAAATATAGCCCCCCAATAAACTTCAGGATTAACAAATATGGGATCGAAGACCTCGTAGTATATGCTTATGGCCCAATTCAGCCCCTATATTTGACCTTTGAAGGTCCAATTTCGAAACAAGTTTGGGCTCATAATTTCAATTCCAGTTCACCAAATTCATAGCTGATTTTCAACGCATTATGTACATCCTGGCCCAACAAGATCATATTGGTGGTACCTACCTCGCAGAACTCCGTGACCTGCAGGTGCAACAAGATAGGATGAGGTTCAGGCACAATCTTGAACGCCTAGGTATGGCCCTAGGTATGGAGGTCAGCAAAACGCTAGACTATCACCAAGTGGCGGTTCAGACACCCTTAGGCACCAAACAAGTCCGCACCTTGGTTAGTCAACCTGT
The DNA here is from genome assembly GCA_027490155.1 of Cytophagaceae bacterium. Taxonomy (GTDB): domain Bacteria; phylum Bacteroidota; class Bacteroidia; order Cytophagales; family Flexibacteraceae; genus CANHWS01. The sequence goes on from JAIXYP010000050.1 coordinate 22,620, forward strand.
CTTAGTGACTGTGATGCGCGCCAGCCTGCCTTTATACCAAGGATTTCTTCAGGTATTTGACAAGGCAGACACCGCCTTTATTGGGGCTTATCGAGGGGCACATAAGGCTGATAACAGCTTTGACATTGCGCTTGATTACATTGCCAGCCCTTCGCTTGAAGGTCGTGTCCTGATCCTACTTGACCCTATGATCGCTACAGGAAAGTCATTGGTGCAATCATACCAATCCTTGTTACAGTATGGTAAACCAAGCCGTGTAGTTGTGGTGGCTGCCATAGCCGCCCAAGCTGGCCTTGATTACCTCAGGCAACACCTGCCAGAAGCAGCGCTTTGGGTCGGTGATGTCGATGCAGACCTTAATGACCACTCCTATATCATCCCTGGCCTTGGCGATGCAGGTGACCTATCATTTGGGCCAAAGCTTTAATTGTTTGTCCATTCACTTGTGACTCCTATTTCAACTAGGCGGTTTAGAAGGATCAGAAAAACTTTTTTCTGGCAAAAAAAGCCAACCCCCTTGTTTTAACGCTACAAACCTCTACTTTTGCAATCCTTTCAACAGAAAGAAAGGCCCAGATGGCGGAATTGGTAGACGCGCTGGTCTCAAACACCTGTGCCTTCACTGGCATGCCGGTTCGACCCCGGCTCTGGGTACTACCCAAAAAATCCTGACTCACAAGGTCAGGATTTTTGTTTTATAGTCTTTGGATTATAGAATAGGTGGGTAGTAAGAGTACTGACGCCTATAATCTGAACCGTAGATTTTAGAGGCAATAGCTGATAACAAACAAATAGACCACATAGGCAATAATTAATCAAGCCCACCATTGGACAACACGAGGTTGTACAAAGATGCGCTTGAAAATCTTTCAGGTTAACCACGGACCAGACAACAGGATAGCTGATGAAGCCCAATTCGGTGGCTTACTTAAGTTTGTTAGCTACTTGGGTTTGCAACGTTTTGGCCTCAGTCAGCTTGTCGTTGAACTCTTTACGCTCGTTGTTGTCGTCCGAGAAGCCACCTAGGCCCCCAGGAATATTGCCAAGGTGATCAACCGCCTTTTGGTATTGCTCAGCAGCAATTTTGTATTGGGCTTTTTTCTTCCTACCGTTTACAAATCCGCTCAACTCATCGCCAGCAGCTTCTGCTTGCTTGCCAGCATCGATGAATGCCTGACCTTTATCAAGGAAGGCTTTGCGTTGGGTTTCTCGCAGGGTGACATTAAGGGCGGTATTTTCGCCTTTAGTTTCGCCAATTTCATTTTCCTTTTGCTGGATAGTTTGGTTTTGGGTCTCAACTGTGCTGTTGAGTTCTGCTACCTTAACTTCCAGTTGGGTTACTGACTCTCTCGCTTCGGTGAGCTGAACTTTTAGGTTAGCTACCACTTTGCGTAAGGCGGACACTTTCTTGTTAGACTTAGACAACTTACCGTCCAACTCTGTTAGACGTTTGTCGCTAGCTTCGAATTTCTGTTGGATCAGGGTAGTTATCTCAGAAATGCGTAGCGTGTCATTCTTCGATTTGGCAGCCGCAAACTCTGTTTTGAGGGCGTCAATCTGTTCGAACGAGGCCATGACGCTGTCCATGCTCGCCATGCTGGTTGCCAACTGCTGGGATGTTTCAGTCTGTTGCTTGTTGAGGGCAACCACTTCTTCTTCGCATGGGCAAGGTTCCTTGGTGCAGCTGGACAAAGCCACTAGCATACTCAGAATGAGAACTGATAATTGGATGGTTTTCATGTGTTAATGGATAGTGGGCCTTAATAAAAAAGTGGAAGATATCAAATAGCCAACCTGATTAATTACAAGTGCACTTGCAATAATGTTGCCAATATCGGTAATCAATCAAAATGAGACAAGGTCCGACCAGCTAGATTTGGGTATATCATTGACAATCAGTACCCTATATCTGTCAAATAAAGTCCGTAAGGGGGCGCAGCGCTACCTGCTAGGCCTCGATCATTGCTGGTCAACACCTGCCCGAACTCATCCAATGTCATCTTATGTAGTCCTACCTCGACCAAAGTACCAACTACAGCACGCACCATACCCCTCAGAAATCGATTGGCCTTGATGTCAAACACATAGCTACCTTCTCTGGGAGAGTCTGGCCGCCATTGAGCTAACGAAATGGTACACCTAAAGTTGTTGACCTCGGTATGGACCTTGCTAAAACACTCAAAATCAGTATGTTTCAGCAGCATGGAGGCTGCCTGATTCATAAGGGTAAAGTCTAATGGGCGAGGCATAAACCAACTTGCATGATCCAGAAATGGGGATTTGTGCTGATGTAAGTGGTATTGATAAGCCCTATATACAGCTTTGTACCGCGCATGAAAGTCATCTGCTGCCCGCCAAACACACTGAATTGCAATAGCCCTCGGCAAAACTGAGTTGAGCTTGAACACAAACTTATGGTCAACAATCAAGTCAGAAAGGATCTGCCCATGCTCATTGGTCTCAGGAAGCTCAAAGTGTACTACCTGCATCCGGGCATGGACGCCAGCATCGGTCCTGCCAGCTGCTACCACCTCTATTGGGAGGCGTAACAATGTTTGCAAGGCCTCCTCCAAAACCTGCTGGACCCCTACCCCATTGGGCTGTCGTTGCCAACCGACATAATTGGTGCCTGCATAGCTAAGCTGTAATCCGTACCTCATGGTGCAAAATTGTCACTGGCTAAGGCCAAAAAAAAGGGACTGATGGATATCAGCCCCTTTTGATTAAAAAAACTTGATTTGCTACTGGACAACTAGCTTACGGCTGAAACCAGTGCCCGGGATCTGAATCTGGTAGGTGCCAGATGCCAAGCCTTCGAGCGAAATCGTCAGATGACCATCAGCATCAGGCAAGGCTGGGACAACCAAGACACGACGACCTAGGACATTATAGACCCTGATCTCCTTAGCAGTTTCCCAAACCGAGGCACTACCTATGATGTGTACAATGCCAGACGCCGGGTTAGGATACATACTAATCAATTGTGGTTGGCTGCCATAGTTAGCCAAATTCACAAGTTGCACCACGGCGGAAGTATCCGAACAACCATTGCGCGTAACAATAACCTGAAAACCACCACTGGCACTTGGTTTGTAGTTTTGTGTATTTGCTCCTAAAATAGGTAGTCCTTGGGCGGTCAGCCATTGGTAGCTGGCTCCAGCAGGTGTCGCAAACAAAGTATCGTTCCGTACAGTGGCTACAGCATTAGGCGCAGTTGTTACACCAACAGAAACTGGCGCCGAGACCAAGGAGGTACAACCACCTATAATGACAGAAACAGTGTAGGTACCTACTGTACGTACCCTTGTAGTTTGGGTAGTATCACCATTTGACCAGCGATAACGCGCACCGGTTATAGCACCAGCATCAAGGACCAAGCTACTATTTGCACAGACGGCCACTGTACCAGCTGGCGAAATAACTGGCTCTGTCGGCACAGGACGAATTGTCACAGTCACGCCAAATGGACTAGCCATGGCAGTTGTTGGTACTGGGAGTGGAACAAAAAAGTCAGAACATCCAGGCTGGGCTTTACCTTCCCGCTCGAACCATCCAGCCACTGGTGCACCACCATTAAGGACAAAGCAAAGCTCAGAGATGCGGTCTGTATCAGCAGCAGCATAATAGCTACGTGGACGTAAGGCCTTAGCCCACCAGTTACCTATGGCAGAAAAACGTGTACGCGGTTCGTCAGCCACAACTGTGGTGTTGACTACGTTAGACCAACGTGTGCCATTTTTATTGATACCACTATGTAGTCGGGCAATATTCGCAGCGCTCAGGCTATTGTTAGCACCAGGTAGTGGGCAAGTTAGACGTGGATCTAGGAATAGATAGATAGAATCCTCGGCGGTAGCACCAGCAGGATAAACGGTAACACCACTCAGGTTGAAGCCAGCGAGAGTGTCACTAATACAACCGTTAGCATTGCCAACACGGACGGTGTAATGGCCTGATGCCTTAACATCAATCTGTTGGCTGCGAGCGCCATTGCTCCAGAGGTAGGTACTGTAGCCAGAAGGTGCAATTAGACGGACCGAGTCGCCAACACAAACAGTGGTAGCACCTAAGGCATTTACAGGAACTGGTAGAGGGCGGGCAAGAACATTGACGGTCACACTGTCGCTGTATTCAGATAGACAACCATTGTTGACCAAACGCACGGCATACCGACCAGAAACCTTGGCCCTTATGGTACGAGTAGTATCCCCGTTATTCCATTGGTAGCGAGCTCCCGCAACAAAATCTGTTGAAAGGGCAACCATGCCGCCAGTACAGAAAGTAGTGTCACCTGTTGCAATAACATTCGGCGCAGGAGAGGCCGTTACACTAACTACCACTGGGGTGGATACAACTGAAGAGCAAGCTCCAGTCGCAGAACGGACCGAATAGGTGCCTGAAACTGTCGCAATTATGCTGTCCGAAACGGCACCATTAGACCAGATATAACTTCCGCTCGCTCCACCGATGGCACGCAAGATTACGCTATTGCCATTGCAGAATGTGGTTGGACCACTAACTGCAATCGTAGGCTGAGACGGTGTCGGGTTAAAGGTAACGATCACCCCAAAAGGACTGCGTGCACTGTCCGACAGAATCGGGAAAGTGACCCCAAAATCTCCACAACCAGGATCCACCTTGCCCTCACGCTCAAACCACCCACCAACACGAGCGCCGCCAGTTAGCACAAAGTTCAGACCAGTAATCCCTGTTAAGTTGAAGTAGCTCGATGGTTTGATGGCCTTGACCCACATGCCTCCCACTTGTGTGAAACGAGTTTGAGGCTCAACAACTACATCCGTGGTGCTGACAAGGTTTTGCCAGTTGTTAGCACCGACAGTGGCACCGCTATGCAGACGCACCAAATTAGCAGTTGCAAGGCTCTGAGCAGCATTGGCAGCAGGCAGTGGACAAGTCAGACTTGGGGTTACAAATAAATAGACTGAATCATTCGCCGTTGCACCAGTTGGGTGTATACGCACGCCTGATACCGAACGGCCACCAAGAGTATCGCTTAAGCAAGAGGCATTATAACCCACCCTAACGGTGTAGTTGCCAGCCATTTTGGCCTGGATGGTGCGGGTTGTAGCACCATTGCTCCAGAGGTAGTTGTTATAACCAGTCGGAGCACTTAGGTTAACGCTATCACCTACGCAAATAGAGGTTGGCCCTGCTGCAGTAATCATAACTGGTAGTGGTTTGGCAGAGGCAAGAACCGCAACCGCATTGCTGGCAGCGGATCCACAACCATTTTCAAACACTCGAACGCTATAGTTGCCAGTAGCTTTGGCTGCGATCGAGCGGGTATTTGCTCCGTTTGACCAACGATACGTTTGGGTTGGCAAGATGGTATCAGCCATCAACACTACGCTATCACCATTACAAAAATTGGTGTTGCCCATAGCCATGATGGTGATACCTGCTGACTCAGTCACTGTGATTGCGACGACGGAAGAAGCAGAAGACGAACAGGTACCCGAAACAGAACGAACTGTATAGTTGCCACCCATGGTTACCAAAAGCGTATCAGCCTTAGAAGTATCAGACCAGATATAGCTACCAGGGGTGCTACCAGTAGCACGTAAAGTGATTGATTGGCCATAACAGAATGTAGTAGGACCAGAAAAAGTAATAACAGGAGTGCTTGGAAGAGGCTGGACAACGACATCAACTCCAAACGGGCTTGCAGCTGGAATGTTCGGCACTGGCAAGGCAACGAAGAAGTCCCCACAGTTGGCAGACTCATCTTTTCCTTCTTTTTCGAACCAGCCATTGGCTGGTGCACCACCATTAAGCACAAAGTTGAGGCCAGAAACACTACTAACTGCAGCAACACCATAGTACGACCGCGGTGCGATACGTTTGACAAACCAATTTCCATAAGGCTCAAAACGAGTGCTTGGCTCTAAAGCAACATCAGTAGAGGACACTAGGTTTGACCAACTTTGACCATTAACAGTGGCACCACTATGGAGCCTAATAACGTTTGCCCCGACGAGCGAAACTGCTGCATTGACAGTTGGTGCTGGGCAGGTCCGGTTTGGGTTGACAAACAGATAGACAGAGTCTTGGTCGGTGGCATTGCCAGGATAGACCCAAACAGCACCCACCTTGTTGAACCCATTTAGTGTATCCGAGAAGCATCCATTGGCATTTGCAACCCTAACAGTGTACCGACCAGAGGTACGGACTGTGATGTTTTGCGACGTAGCTCCGTTCGACCAAAGGTATTGGGCGAAACCGGCAGGTGCACTAAGCCTTACACTATCGCCAGCGCAGACACTGGTTGCTCCACTGGTAGTCACGATGGCAGGCAATGGCTTTGCTGTGACTGAAACAGTTATCGGAGTTGAGTTGCTAGATGTACAGGCCCCATCAATTGAAACAACCGTATATGATCCGGAACGTTTAACAACGATCGACTGGGTTGTGTCACCTGTGTTCCAACGATACTTCTGACCGGTAGGCAAGGCTGCTGCTTCAAGCACAACGCTACCACCTGCACAGAATGTAGTCGGGCCATTGGCTGTAACAGAAGGGGCGACTACTCCCCCAGGAGTCACATTAACTATTGTTGCAGCCGACGTAAGTGAAGTACATACCCCAATGACTGAACGAACGTCATAGCTACCTGATGTTGTCACGACTAAACTATCAAGGTTTGATCCGTCAGACCAACGGTATGAGCCAGAAGGTGCACCACTAGCATACAAGACGACACTTCCACCTTGGCAGAATGTGAGTGGCCCCACGGCTGAGACGGTTGGCGCAGCAGCAGGTGGTGCTATGCTAACATTAACTGCGAAAGGACTAGCTGCTGGGGTCAATTGAACTGGGAAGTCCAGCCTAAAATCTGGGCAGTTAGCAGCTAGGACTTTGCCTTCTTTGTCAAAAGCAGTGACAGCAGTAGCACCACCTGCCAAAACAAAGTTGATGGCAGTAGCGGCTGTATTGCTGTAGTATGAAGCAGGTAACATTGACTTGGTCCACCAAGCGCCAGTTTGGCTGAATCGGGTCTGTGGCTCGGTGGCAACATCATTTGCAGCAATGACGCTTTGCCATTGGTTGCCACCTAAGGTGATACCGCTATGCAACCGTACCAAGGAACTTGTTGCCAAGCTGCTGGCACTAGCAGGGCTAGGGCAAGTCAGGTTCGGATTCAGAAATAGATAGATACTATCCTGAACGGTGGCACCAGCAGGATAGACTGTCAAACCAGAGGCTTGAAATCCACCTAGGGTATCGCTAAAACATCCATTGACATTGGCAACCGTGACCCAATAATGGCCAGCAGATTTGGCATAGATAGAGGATGTTATCGATCCGTTGGACCACAAATACTGCGCATAACCAGCGGGGGCTGATAGCAAAACACTGTCTCCTTGGCAAATTGCCGTAGGACCACCAACAGTGATGTTAACAGGCAAAGGCTTTGGCGAAACTGAAACGGTAGTTGTTTGGCTAGGTGCCGAAATACAAGCTCCGCTGCCAGACCTAACTGTATATGTTCCTGAAACGGTAATCCTTATCGAGTCAGTGGTAGCGCCATTGCTCCAGGTATAATTACCTGAGGCACCACCACTAGCCTTGAGCCAAACACTGCCACCAGCGCAGAACGAAAGCGCACCAGAGGCCGTAACGCTTGGTGTCGTCGGGGCTGAAGTGATGGTAACTGTAGCACCAAATGGGCTTTTGATCGGGGTGCGAGCAATGGGGAACGGCACCACAAAATCTTCGCAACCATTGGTACCAACGGCTTTACCTTCTTTCGGGAACCAGCCGCCTACTTGCTGCCCACCTGTGAGAACAAATGTCAGTGCTTCTGCTTGGCCAACTCCTGCGGTGTAATAAATGGTCGGGCGAAAGGACATTACCCACCAACCTGGGGTAACCAAGGCCTGAAATCTGGTATCGCTTGTTGGGTCGTTATCATTAGCTGGCACCACATTCTGGAAGTTGGTACCAGCAATCCTGATTCCAGAATGTAGCCTTACCTCGTTGGCACCCATTAAGGAAGAAGGACCAGTTTGAGAACATGTACCCGCCGTGTTGACAAATAGGTGGACAGAATCGTCATCAGTGGCACCAATAGGATAAACTGTCACGCCAGAATTGGTGTAGCCACCAAGTGTATCTGAAAGGGGTGATCCACCCAAACCAACCCGGACCGTATAGTGCCCTGAGGTTTTGGCATAGATCACCCTAGTTGTGGCGCCATTGCTCCAGAGGTATTGATCATACCCAGCTGGGGCCGACAGCATAACACTATCACCTTGGCACACCGTACCAGATCCATTCATCAGGACTGGTACGGGGAGCGGTTTGGTAGCTTGCGGTGCCAATGCAGATTTTGAAACACGCCCTGATCGGTCAGATTCGGCTGGCATTAAGACCGACTTGAACACGGCTGATTGCGCCTTTTGCTGCTGGCCAAAATCGGCAAAGCTGCCAAGCGGACCCATGTCCCAATGCTGCCAGGCAAATGCCATGGTGCTCAGGCCAAGGCCCAAAGCCAAGGTTGATAACTGTTTTTTCATGATTGATTTGGTTAGTAAAAACATCAGGTTTTATGCCCAATTTCTTGAGCTTGGGCCTAAAATGAGCCTCTTACATCCTAAAAGCGTAGCAATATGAACAAGTTCTAATTCTGAAACCTAAAAATCAGGTTAACTTATCAGATATGCAAGTTAACCCATTCAAATATAAACTTCACCTTCAGATTTGGTACTGGCATACTTAGGTCCGGTTTGCCATCATGAACGTCAAGCTTTAGCCGAATCCATGCTTAAGTTAGCATTTATCAACTTAAATACGAAGGTATGCCTAAAGAGAAAGTACGTTATGGCCTAATTTTGGGCGGTAAGTTTTGATCTAGGGATTAAGTCGATTGCCTTCAATACAAAATAGCCATGCCAAAGCCCACAAATAAAGGATCCAAAGCCCAAACATTTGAGCTCAGCCCTGACCAAGCAAAAGCTGTCAAAATGAAAAAGCGCATTTTTGGACTGGTTGCCTTAGCATTTGTTGTAGTTGTCTTTTTCCTGACATACGACATCCTAAACCGTACCACGATGCCTGGCAAAAAGAAACACCTGCCGACTTCGATTACACCTGAGTAGGCTTATGATAACAGGGTCCATGCTCGCCCTTACGTCATATCATAGTTAGGACCAAGGATACCAAAGGATACTGAGCACCCCTGCCAGCATCAGTAGTTTGGCATACTTGCTAAGGGCCCGATATTGCCCTGTAGTGTCCGCTGCAAACAACAACAACACGAAGTGCAACAAAAATGGCATCATCAACCATAGATGGTAGCGCATCCAGCCAGCTCCAACCCAACCCATCAGGATGGACCATGCCAAGGTTACCAGCAAAATCAGGACAAACCCATAGATCACATACTTTGTCTGCCGAAGGCCAATTGCAATCGGTAGGGTCCGGCAGCCAAAGGTTTTGTCCCCCTTTAGGTCTTCCATGTCCTTGACCACCTCGCGCACCCACGTCAGGACCATAGCTAAGGTTGCAACTACCCAACCTATTGGGGTATGTTGCTGAAGGTAAATAAGTGGCATAAGGACCGAAAGCCCTGCCAGAATGCCAATCAGTAAGTTTCCTATTAAGGGCCGGCGTTTGAGGTGATTGCTATAAACCCAGAGCAAAAATGCCGATAAAAATGTCAGAACAGCAACCTTTAGGCCAGCAAAATAGGCTAAACCTATCCCTGTCAGATTAAGAACAGTATGGAGCCAAATGGCAGTTGTACGGCTGAACTGTCGATCGATAGTTACCCGTTTAGGTTTATTGATGCTATCGATCTTGACGTCATAATAGTCATTAATCACATAGCCTGCCGAAGCGACCAATAAGGTGCTAAAGATGAGCAACCAAAGTCGAGGGTCCAATACCAATTGGTATTGATAATGATAAGGAACTGTCAGGCATATTGGCACCAAGAGCTGAGTGAGGGCCAATATCATCAGATTATTGATCCTAACGAGTCGCCCCAAAGCCCTTAGCTTAACCCATATCCGGAGGCTCAGGAGCAGGTACTGGTGCGGATTTGTGGGTGGCTGCACTTGATTAGGAATAGTTGTCAAAAGACATCAAGAGTGGTCTGGCATTAACAGGGACCACTATCGGAATCAAAGCCCGAGTAAGATTAAGTTTCGTAAGGTCAATAGAAGCCTAGAAGGCAAAACCGATTTCATTACTTGTATCCTATAGCAAAAGCCACACATCCATCTTTGGTTTCGGTCAGGTACTTAAACCGTATGATGTAGTCCCCACTAGTAGGGGCCGTGAAGTCATGTTTATCTCCGCTTTGGCTTTTTTCGTTACTGAATATGACGTTGCGTTTAGCGTCTAGAATCTGGAAAACCATTTCGCCAGAATGGCCATGGCTTAAGTTGACAACCCTGTATTTCTCGTCCCCGTAAGCAATAAAAACAGCATCGATCGACCGACTGTTGCCAAACCCGGATAGTGGTCTGAACGAGGCTGTTTCGTAGCTGTATTCCCCTAAATGAGTGGTTGTCAGTTTCCTAACGCGTTTTTCGTCGCACTGGGCATTGGTACCGTAGGTAAGGAGCAGAAGCATTATGACCAATATGCCAGAAGCAAAGTTTGGTTTCAGATTAAATATCATGACTTGGGGGCTCTCTGCCGGATCAAAAGGTGATGTCAGTCTCTGTGCTAGCATATATTCAGGATCTGATGGATAGGGACTGCAATACGTCTCGGATAAGAACAGGTCTAACTTTGTGCCACCAACCGTTTACGGAGGGTTTCAACCTTAGGGTACAGTTCTTTGAGGGCCATTTGGCGTGCTTTTTCGGGTTTCTTTTCAGCAAGCCCGACGTCCAATTTGAGCATCATATCCTGAATGGCTTTTAAGTCTGTAAGCAAAATCATGTAACGATCGGGATCGTCTAGCCCTTCAATGAGCAATATAAGTTTACCAAGTGCCAACTGCTGCTCGGAAATGCGTTTGATGAGGGCTGGATTCGGATGGTTTTTTTCGAGCTGGGTTGCTAGGTAGAGGCTTTCGGCATAGGCACCTGCAAAGCTCAAGTAAAGGACATCATAACGGGCATTGTCTCTTAACAACAGATCACTTTGCATCTGGAGCTGGGCCATAATGGCAAGGACCGAGTCACTATTGTTGAGATTACGCTCAAACTTGCCTAGCCAAGGGCCTGCATCATAAAGCATATTTAGCTGCAAGGCATCAGCCAGAATCTTGACTGCCTTTAGGGATTTGAGTGCCTCTTGATTCTGGTTGTGCAGAACAGCATATCCCATGTCGGCACTATAAATCCCTAGGTTGATGGCCTGTGCTGTTGGGTCTACATAGCTTTGGGCTTCCTTGGTGTTATGCACCAACCCGGTTACGTAAGGCATCCCAGTCCGTTTGAACATCCGTGCCAAATGAAGTGTATTAGGTAAGCTGTGAAGGAAATCTTGGGTTTCAGCCTTTGTGATTACAGTTTCGGACACAACGCTGGTGTCCTGTCCGGCCCGTGCATTCTGTGTGTCACCTTTGTCCTGACAGCCACTCAATACGAATGACGCAACGACTAGTATGGTGCCCATAATCCCTGCCCTCGAACTTCGCATTTGATTAGCGGCGTTAGACAGGTACCAACAACAACAATGATGGAGAAATGGGTAGCTAGTCATTATGCTCTGGACGGGTGATTAGGTAGGGATCAATATTGAGGCCATGGGGAGCAACTTGGTTATAAAACCAAGGTATTGGGCACCATGATTTAGTACAATAGGTGGACACTTGTGGCCCTTAAGGCTAAAACGGTAGGTCGTCGTTGTCCTGCTGATTAGAGCCACCACCCGTAGAGTATTGGCTGTTGCCTGCCAATGGATCATGTGCAACTGCGGACTGGTGGGACTGAGGTGCTGTGCTGTAGGTGGATGGGGAAGAAGCAACATTACTATTAAAAGCACTCGATGGAGCTCCTGGAGGAGGAAGCTGTGACCGACCATCAGAATTTGGGCCACCCAAAAGGACAAAGTCCGATGCTCGAACATCAAGACCAAATCGTTCCTTGCCCGAGGCAGCATCTTGCCAAGTACGTACCGTGAGCTTGCCTTCGATCATGATCTGGGCACCACGCTTAACGTAGTTCATGATAACGTCTGCACGCTGACCCCAAACGCCAATCCGGAACCAATCTGTTTTTTCGACACGCTGGCCATTGCGGTCATTGTAGCTTTCGTTTACAGCAACCGAAAACTCAGCAACCTTGCTTTGCTCAAACACCTTGAGCTGAGGGTCAGAACCTACGTTACCCACAAGGGTGATTTTATTATAACTTGCCATAAGGTCAATCGTAAAGACTAGGATTGTAAAGAGGTATATCAGGATCAACGATTAGGCCGTCAACACAGTGCCGATTTTCTAACCATCGATAACTTGCACAAAGTAACACGCTTAGTGCCAAAGTCAAAAAAATCACCTATAATCTCAGCTACCAATCTACCAAGATGCGATGCTAACACTAGCCAAAAACTTACTTAGCAGAACTGGTTTGGGCACTGCCTCAAGAGCTGCTTGGTCAAGATACTGATAGCCTAAATTGGTCAAAAAATGGGTCAGAGGCTCTAAATCGACACTTTTTGCAATATCCAGAATATAAAAATTGGCCAGAATTGTTTGGTGTGTAAGTTGGTGTTTAGGAGCTAGCCATTTCCGAATTGGTAGATTCGGCAATAACAAAGACCACAAGTTTTCTTGCCCAGCTGGTATGGTCGTTTCGGCTACATCGCTTAGCTCTTTCCAGTCCATATCCTTTGCTGTCTCTAGCACCGGCAACTCCCAAAGGCCATGCCAAATGCCTTTGCCATCGCGCATCCGAAGCCAAAGACCGACACCATCCGCTGTAATGGCCACGTAGTGGAGGTATCGGACTTGCTGCTTGATCTTTATATTTTTGACTGGCAATGCCTCGATCTTTTGGTTTTGTCGTGCGAAACAATCGACAGCCACAGGGCAGGCAGGACAGTTAGGTTTGTTGGGGGTACAGATGGTCGCCCCTAGGTCCATCATCCCTTGGTTAAAGTCTGAGGCTTGACCGGCTGGTAGTAGCTGCTGGCCAAATGCCTGAAAAAGGCCTCGAGCCTGCGAGGCTGCTATGTCTTGGGAAATCCCGAAACAGCGGGCCAATACACGATACACGTTACCATCGATCGTCACGACATCCTGCCCACCAGCTATACTGGCAATTGCGGCAGCCGTGTAGGGACCAATCCCTTTGAGGCCTAATAACAGGTCATAATCTAGTGGCATTTGCCCCCCATGGTCGGTAACAACCTGGCGAGCAGTGGCATGTAACGCTCTTGCACGGCTGTAGTATCCTAGGCCTTGCCAAAGCCGTAGAACATCTTGTTCGGAAGCTGATGCAAGGTTTGTGATTGTGGGGTAAGTCTCTATAAAACGGTGGTAGTAGGCAGTGCCCTGATCGATTCTGGTTTGCTGCAGTATAACTTCTGACAACCAAGTGAAGTAGGCATTATTAACATCACGCCATGGCAAATCTCTTTTGTGGGACCGGTACCAGCTGATGATTGCTCTTGACCAACTGATGTTAGGTGCACTTGCGGCTAGGGAAAGAATGGAATCCGGCTGCTGAGGCTGGGAGTTAGGTTTGGTCAAGATCGTGAGGAGTTGTTTGTAGAAGGGGCAGGTGTGAGCCAAGCAGATTTGGGCACTTCTAACACTTGGTACAATTAGGGAACTAACTAGCTTAATAGGCAACGGAGCAAGAAACTACCACTACTAAATGACAGGGGCTTCCTATAATGCCCCTAAACCGCTAATCAATAACACGTAACGTATAAACAAAGTTATACCTAAGGGGCAACTGATACATTCTAACAATAGGTCCTTACCTCACCATTTTTTTGTGTTAGGTCCAGATCTCATGCCTGCAATGCAATGGAGAAGAGAACAAATCAAACCTGAATGACGGTTACCGAAATAACCTAAAATGGCCTCAAAAATAGGATTATACCTTATAATTGCATGTGCAACACGGACTTTGTGGTAGGTCTTGAGTACAATTTTGAAAAAAACATAATCAATATTGGGGCTTTCAGTATTGCCGATTAGGAAGATTTACTACATTTGCACCCCTTTAACGCATTGAAATTCAAGAAATTAGAACATGACCAAGGCTGAAGTTATATCGCAGATATGCGAAAAAACTGGTATAGAGCGAACTGATGTTACAGAATCAGTTGAGCGATTTTTGGAAGTAGTAAAAGAGGCCATGGCCAAAGGCGAAAACGTCTATATCCGTGGTTTCGGCAGTTTTGTCAACAAGAAACGTGCCCCAAAATTGGCCCGCAACATCTTGGCCAAAGAAACGATGCTGGTTCCGGCACACTACACCCCCACTTTTAAGCCTAGCGACGTGTTTGTGGACATGGTCAAGGAATCAAGTTTTATGAAGGCCCTGATCGATAGCCCTGAGCAAGTTAAAACCAAGACCAAAAAGACTGCCTAGGTTTTTGGTGGTTTAAGCTGGTGCCAAATCTAGAATCGTAAGCCAGTTCAAAACCCTAAAGCCAGTCGCTCTGTTATAGAGGCCAAGACAATGCTGAAAATCCAGCGTAGTCTTGGCCTTCTCGTTTATATGACACTCACCAACAAAAACTATATCGTCGCTGGTGGCAGCTCTGGCATTGGTCACCAGCTAGCCTCTCTCCTGCTGGACCAAGGTGCCCAAGTCTGGATTCTGAGCCGGCATGCTCCAGATGACCTAATCGGACGGGGCGCCCAGCACATCATGATCGATTTTGGACAAGCCGTACCATCAGATATCCCTGGCCTGCCTGATTTAGTTGATGGGGTAGCCTATTGTCCTGGCAACATCAACCTTAAACCATTTGGTCGCATTAGCCAACAGGACTTTGCTAATGACTACCAGCTCAATGTCCTTGGCGCAGTTGGTCTTCTTCAGGTTACCCATAAACTGCTGCGTAAGTCCGAATCAGCCTCTGTGGTCCTGTTTAGCACAGTGGCCGCCAAACTCGGCATGGGTTTCCACGCTAGCATTGCAGCAAGTAAGGGTGCAGTAGAAGGGCTAGGTAAAAGCTTGGCCTCCGAATGGGCCCCGCAAAAGATAAGAGTGAACATCATTGCACCATCCTTGACAGATACTCCACTAGCCAGTGCCCTATTGAGTACGGACGACAAACGCGAGGCAAGCAACAAACGCCACCCGATTGGGCGCTTTGGTACAGCTGATGATATTGCGCAGGCAGCACTTTGGCTACTAGGCCCTCATAGCACCTGGGTTACAGGCCAAGTAATAGGTGTCGATGGTGGCATGGGTAGCCTGAAGTAGTCAAAGCTGACAACCAAAAGAGTTACTTCATAATCTATAAAACAAAAGCCCTTTGTCAGGATAATCTTGACGAAGGGCTTTGTTGTTTTGGGTAGGTTAAAACTTAGGCCTACTTGGCAGTTGCCTTGGCTGTTACCTTTTTGGCGGCTGGTTTACCTTTAGCTGCTTTTACTTTGGCAGTTGCAGGATCAACATTGATGGCCGGTGCTGCTGGGGCCATTGTTGGCAGCGGTACACTAGTTGGTGGTACTACCACAGGGTCCATTCGCTCGACAAGTTTCATCTCATCAACTAAGTGTTTGGCCCCCGCATACTTGTCAATAATGAACAAGGTGTACCGGATGTCAACACTTATCGTCCGTTGGAACTCAGGCTCGAAAGCGATATCGCCACTCATCGCTTCCCAGTTGCCATCATAGGCGGTGCCGATCAGATCACCGTAGGCATTGATGACTGGGCTACCACTGTTACCACCTGTGATATCGTTATTGCTGATGAAGGAACAAGGCAGTTTGCCATTCTGACCATAGCGGCCGTAGTCTTTTTTCTGATACAATGCCTTTAGTTTTGCAGGGACGATGAACTCCTCGTTCGTAGGGTCCTCTTTTTCCATTACACCATCGAGGGTAGTCAGGTAATCATACTTGACACCATCTTTTGGTTCGTAAGCCAGGACTTGACCATACGTCATCCGCATAGTGCTGTTGGCATTAGGATAGAACTTGCGGTTTTGGTCGCGTAGCATGGTGCCAGCTACATAGAGCCTGTTTGCCCGGTCAAGGTTGGCTTGGGCTGCAGCAACAGGTTTGGTGACTTTTTCTGTATAGGTCATCAGGATATCATTAGCTACCTGAACCAATGGATCTTGAAGTATCTTCTTGGCGTCCCCCTTCTTGAGGGCTTCCATGGCCTTTTCCTTGGTCGTGAAACTTGATTTCTTGAACACTTCAGCTACGTACTTGTCTACATCACCCTTGTATTTGGTTTTGATGGTGGTTATGACGGCTGGCCATTGATCCTCGGCAACGAACTCTTGGTATGCCTTAAGGTGAAGGGCAAAAAGCTTTTCTTCTGTGGGTAGGTTGGACTCCTTAAACATCTCCTCGAGGTTAGATTCGAGAGACTTTTTGTTCTTCTCGACATCTTCAGCCTTTGCATCTGCAGCAGATGCTGCGGTTGCCCAGCGGTAGGTCATGACCCCAATTGGGAACGAAGCAGGACCGTTGCTGGCCCACTCGGAGTAAACCATACGAGCTGCTTGGTATTTCCGGATGGCATCATAGCCTGCTGCAAGGTCTGTCAAGACGGTTCCATATTCAGTTTGGCGACCACCTTCTGCTTTCACCCAAATATCAAATGCTTTCTCCTCATCACGTTTTTTGTCAACGACCTTTAAACGCTTGAGACCAGCAGACTGGCCGATGAAATACTTCCAGTAATTGCTGATCTGGGCATACTTAGATGCATACATGATCCTGATGGATGGTGTAACATCCATATCCTTTTTCATGAGGGCCAGTTTGCGCTCCCTGATACTGATACGGGTTGGGTGGCTGATACTAAGGTCAAGGGCCACACCCCAGCTTGTGAGGTAGCGA
Source organism: Cytophagaceae bacterium (assembly GCA_027490155.1). Classification (GTDB taxonomy): domain Bacteria; phylum Bacteroidota; class Bacteroidia; order Cytophagales; family Flexibacteraceae; genus CANHWS01. Next base: position 39,586 of record JAIXYP010000050.1, read on the forward strand.
TTGGTACGGCCCGGGTATCCAAAGATCATCGTAAAGTCTCCTTCCTTGACACCATTGAGCGAAATAGGTAGGTAATGACGTGGCTTAAGAGGCACGTTGTCTGGGCTATACTTGGCTGGTTTGCCATCTGGCCCCATATAAACACGGAACATGCTGAAGTCGCCAGTGTGACGTGGCCACATCCAGTTATCGGTATCGCCACCATATTTGCCGACACTGCTAGGTGGTGCACCGACCAAACGGACGTCTTCGAACACTTGGTTGACGAACAAGAAGTATTGGTTACCGTCAAAAAACGGCCTGACCGCGGCCTTGTAGCCGAAGCTGGCCTCTTGTTGCTCAACTTTGGCTTCGATGGCCTTCATGGCAGCACTGATAGCGGCTTTACGCTCTGCCTCACCCATACCTGGGTTAACTTTGCTCAACACCTCTGTTGTGACGTCTTCCATCCGAACCAAGAAGGTGACGAACAAACCTGGGTTTGCCTTCTCTTCTTTCTTGTTCATGGCCCAGAAACCGTCAGTCAGATAGTCATGCTCGACGCTGCTATGCTGCTGGATGGACTCATAACCGCAATGGTGATTGGTCAGGAGTAGGCCTTCGGGGCTGATGATTTCGCCTGTGCAGAAGCCTCCAAGTGAAACAATGGCATCCTTGATGCTATGGTTATTTATGCTATAGAGTTCGTCAGCTGTGAGCTTGAGGCCTTTCTTCTGCATATCCTCGTGGTTGAGCCGCTTAATAAAAAGCGGCAACCACATACCTTCGTCAGGGCTGCTAGCCTGGGCAGATGGGAGGGCGAACTGACTGGTGACTAGTAAAGTGGCAGCAGCTAGGCGTTTCCAGCTGAAAACCTTACTGAGCGATCTGGTGAGTGTGTGGGCCATGTGGCTTTTACGAATTGTGGGGATTGAGGTGGTAAGAATAGGTAAGGTTAAGCTAGGATGTGGGGCAGCAAGGCAATCCTGATACCAGTGGAGAATGCTTACAGAGTGGATTTCCTGGTCTGGGCAAACTTATTTAGGATTCTGAGGATTAGTTGTGCTTGCCAAGACGACTATTTGGATCAGACTTGCGGGCGCCGAGTCTGTCACGATAGATGATAGCAAAGATGGCCTTAATGATCTTGCGGGCATTAACCCAGGTCATTAACAGGATTATAAATATCCCAAAGTAGGCCAATTCTAGGATCCCGGTTTCGGTCTCTGTGATGAACAAGAGGCCAATAACCAAGCCGATGAATAACAGCAAATAGCCGAAAACCATCGTTAATATTTGTTGTCGTGTCATGTATTGTTTGGTGCTTGTGTTGGCAGTATGATGCCTAAATTAACAAAAGGCAAGGCGATGTTACCAAAAAATAACATCGCCTTGCCCACATATTTTAACATTGAAAAGCATCAACTAGCCCGAACATGCCTCGCAAGCATCCGGATTGTCCAAAGAACATACCATATCTGCGGTATTTTGTTCGGTACTGCTTAGGACCGGAATCAACTCTTGAGTCGCTTGTTTTTCGACAGTGAACTGGATTGGATCAGCAGCTGCTTGGGTACGGAGGTAGTACATGCCTGTTTTAAGTCCTTTGCGCCACGCATAGAAGTGCATACTGGTCAGCTTGCCATAGTTAGGCTCGCCGATGTGGATGTTGAGCGACTGACTTTGACAGATGTAGGCACCACGGTCGGCAGCCATATCGATGATTGCCTTCTGCGATATTTCCCAAACCGTTCGGTACAAATCTTTGATGTGCTGCGGGATGGCAGGGATGGATTGGATCGACCCTTTGGCACGGATAAGATCCGTTTTCATTTGGTCGTTCCAGAGCCCAAGCTCAACTAGATCCTTCAGGAGATGGCGATTGACGACTGTGAACTCGCCAGACAGCACACGACGGTTGTAGATGTTGCTGGTGTAAGGCTCGAAACACTCGTTGTTACCCAAGATCTGGCTAGTGCTTGCGGTTGGCATCGGTGCGACAAGCAAGGAGTTACGTACGCCGACCTTTTTGACCTTTTGTTTTAGGCTATCCCAGTCCCAACGACCACTGTCTGGCGTTACACCCCACATGTCGAATTGGAAGATACCTTTGGACACAGGCGAACCTGGGAAGGTTTCGTAGGGTCCTTGTTTTTCCGCCAGCTCCATCGAGGCTTCCATCGCTGCGAAGTAGATGGTCTCGAAGATGTCCTTATTCAAGCCACGAGCTTCTGGGCCATCAAATGGCATCCTGAGTTTGATAAACGCATCAGCTAGTCCTTGCACACCAAGGCCGATAGGTCTATGGCGTGTGTTGCTGCGGCGTGCTTCCTCGATAGGATAATAGTTGATGTCGATAATCCTGTTCAGGTTCTTGGTCGCAACCTTCGTGACCCTGTATAGGTGATCATGATCGAACTTGCCGTTCTGGATGAACTTAGGCAAAGCCAAAGAGGCTAGGTTACATACAGCGACCTCATTCTCGTCTGTGTACTCGATGATCTCGGTGCAAAGGTTGCTGCTCTTGATCGTACCCAGATTTTTCTGGTTGCTTTTACGGTTGGCAGCATCCTTATAGAGCATATAAGGGGTTCCAGTCTCCGTTTGCGACTCGATGACTTTGTACCACAGATCTTGTGCCTTAATGACTTTACGAGCACGACCTTCGCGCTCATAGCGCTCATACAACTTCACGAATTCCTCGCCATGGCAATCTGCTAGGCCAGGGGCTTCGTGTGGGCAAAAGAGGGACCAAGTTTCGTTAGCCTCAACACGCTCCATGAAAAGATCTGGAATCCAGAGTGCATAGAACAAGTCACGGGCGCGGAGTTCCTCTTTGCCGTGGTTCTTGCGCAGGTCTAGGAACTCGTTAATATCAGCATGCCATGGCTCAATATAGATAGCAAAAGCACCTTTGCGTTTGCCACCGCCTTGATCGACATAGCGGGCTGTATCGTTGAACACTCGCAACATCGGGATAATGCCGTTGCTGGCTCCGTTGGTCCCTTTGATGTAGGAGCCAGTGGCACGGATGTTATGGATAGATAGGCCGATACCACCAGCACTTTGGGAAATCTTGGCGCACTGCTTAAGTGTATCATAAATCCCGTCGATGCTGTCGCTCTTCATCGTGAGCAAGAAGCAGGATGAAAGTTGTGGTTTTGGCGTGCCAGCGTTAAACAGAGTTGGTGTGGCATGCGTGAACCAGCGCTCCGACATCAAGTTATAAGTTTCAATGGCAGCCTCAAGGTCATTGGTATGGATACCGATCGAAACCCGCATGATCATGTGTTGCGGACGCTCAATGACTTTACCCTCCGTTTTGAGGAGGTAACTACGCTCTAGGGTTTTGAATCCGAAGTAGTCGTAACCGAAGTCACGGTCATATATAATAGAGCTGTCTAGCAAGGCAGCGTTCTTCTTTACGACATCATAGACCTCTTTGCTGATGAGGGAAGCGTTTTCGCCAGTTTTCGGGTCAACGTAGCTGTAGAGTCGCTTGATCGTATTGCTAAAAGACTTGCTAGTCTCTTTATGCAGGTTGCTAACTGCAATCCGGGCAGCTAGGATGGCATAATCGGGGTGTTTGGTCGCAAGGCTAGCCGCAAGCTCTGCAGCATAATTATCCAAGTCGGTAGTGGTGATACCGTCTGTCATGCCTTCAACAACCTTTTTAGCAACCTCAATCGGATCGACGAAGCGCATTTCAAGACCGTAACACAACTTCTCGATCCGTGCTGTGATCTTGTCAAATTTGACGCTCTCGCGCCGGCCATCTCTCTTTATTACGTACATGGTGATTTTTCTGTGAACTGCGTAGAAAACTCCTTTAAATCTTCGTTTCGCCCCTTTCCGGACGCTCCATTTTACCTGTATTGTGCCTTTGGCTAATCCCTAATACCGTTTGATAAGTTTGGGGTAAGCCGACTGATCAAGAACCTGTCCTCCAGCACGAAGCGAAAGTTGGCAATAACTGATTTTGGATACAAGTAGGTCCATGCTTTGTTTTTCTGAAAGGGAGCAAAAAAACTTCTAGTAATGATGGTAGTAATCTACCATATCTTTTTCATAATCAGCAACTAAACCAATTGACCATAAGTGGGAAATTATTTTTGCACACCCCCAAAATACTTAGCCTTTTGCACTAGTCTTCCACATCCAGGCAAGCCCACAGTCGTAGGACAGAAAATCGTCAAAACTGAAGACTAGTCCCCTACCCTATTGGCCAAGAAAAGTAAGATTTTGACAATCTGGTACGCCATTTATCCCAAAAAAGATGCCAGCCATCAACAATGTACCTACTTTCGGCCTTATTGACGTATTTTGTCCCTGTTTACCTGACATTACATCTAGTCAACCTCATTTTTCAGTAAAAACTTGACCGTGAAACAAACAAAAACAAGCTCCCTAGCCGTGCGTCTACCACTCCTGATTGGCCTCACACTAGCCGGTGGTATTTTCCTCGGAGCAAAAGTCTTCAGTACCACAGAAACAAGCAGCAAAGACGACCTCAACAAGAACTTGATCAAGATGCAAGAGGTCTTGTTCCATATCCAGAATGATTATGTCGATACCGTCAACATCAACCGGTTGACAGATGAGGCCATCACGAAGGTGCTTGAAAACCTCGATCCGCATTCTGTTTATATCCCAACTAAAGAGGTAGAGCTAGCCAACACGCAACTCGAGGGTGACTTTGATGGCATCGGAGTTGAGTTCTTGATTGTCCGTGATACGATTGAGGTCGTTACACCCCTATCTGGCGGACCCAGCGAGGCTGTCGGCGTACATGCTGGGGACAAAATCGTGAAGGTAGATGGCAAGTCAGTAGCTGGTATCGGTATCACCAATCGCGAGGTCTTCAGCAAACTACGTGGCCCACGTAATACTAAGGTTGTGGTGACAATGAAACGCCGTGGCGAAACGAAACCAATCGACTTCACTATCACCCGTGGCAAAATACCGACGCATAGCATGGATGTCGCTTATATGGTCGACAAAACGACTGGCTACATCAAGATCAACCGCTTTTCTGCAACCACGTATGATGAGTTTTCGGCAGGATTAAGCAAGCTAACAGGCCTAGGTGCCAAACGACTCGTTCTGGATCTCAGAGGGAATCCTGGAGGATATATGGACCGTGCTACCCGCATGGCGGATGACTTCTTGTCAGATGGACGTATGATTGTGTATACCAAAAGCAAAGATCCAGTCCGGTTCAACCAAGAGATCACCAGCACACCTGGCGGCAAGTTCGAAAAAGGTAATGTTGTGGTCCTGATTGACGAAGGCTCAGCCTCCGCCTCGGAGATTGTTTCGGGTGCCTTGCAGGACAATGACCGTGCCCTTGTCGTTGGCCGAAGGAGCTTTGGCAAAGGACTTGTCCAGATGCCTTTCAAACTCAGCGACCGTAGCGAGCTTAGGCTCACCATCTCTCGGTACTACACTCCAGCGGGCCGCAGCATCCAGAAGTCCTATGAAAAAGGTGCTAAAGACTATGAGATGGACTTTGAAAAACGCTACAAAGGTGGCGAGCTCTTCAATGCCGATAGCATCAAGTTTAATAATGCCCTCAAATTCAAGACTATATCTGGCCGCACTGTATATGGTGGTGGAGGTATTATGCCCGATATTTTTGTACCCCTCGACACCAATATTGCCTATCGTTACATGAACGAGCTGAGCAACAAATTTGTCATCCGGGAATATGCGCTTGACTATGCCGAAGGACATAAGGTCGAGCTACAACAGGCCGGACGCGAAGCTTTCGTGAACAACTTTGTAGTCTCCGAGGACATGATGAAAACAGTCATAGCCAACGGCGAGAAACAAGGAGTCAAGTATAATGACGCCTCCTACAAAAAGGCCGGTAAGAACATCCGCAACTTAGTTAAGGCCTTCATTGGTCGAAGCCTTTGGAAAGAAGATGGTTTCTTCCCGGTTCTGAACCAGCAAGATGAGGTCTTCATGACTGGCTATGGTCTGTTCAAGAAAGCTGCCGAAATCGAGACACAAGGCCAAAAGGTAAAGTCGGCCTCTATCCGCTAGGCGCATCTTGATTTAGGGCATCTAAAGCCATCAAGTTGGTTGCCCACCTGTACAACAATCCATCCGACCAAGGGCCTACCAGACAACTGATAGGCCTTTGGTTTTTTTGGCTGAGTGATGATCGCATTCTGTATTTTTGGGCAACCATTGACGCCAACTGGCCATTAACCACTTGTTAGCAATTGTACCCACATGGTATGGTACAACCTCCTGCGTTGCCTAATAAAATTGGCGCATATGGAAGTCCTAGATCATTAGCCTTAACATACACCAAAACTAAACGACCCGATGCCCTTCTACCAACGCCGCGGCCAAGTCCCTCCCAAACGTCACACCCAGTTTCGTCAGCCAGATGGCTCTCTCTATAAGGAGGAGTTGGTAAGCTCCCTTGGGTTTAGTGGCATATACTCCTTGTTGTATCATAAGTATATGCCGACCCAAATCACGCGTGTGGGGGGCCGCAAGCCAGTAACTGTGACCGATGCCAATATTGGTCTGCAACCAATCCACCTCAAAACATCTGTAGCCGGCACAACTGGTGACGATATCATTGATAGCCGTGTGCCGATGTTGTTCAACAACGACTGTGTGTTGTACATTAGTAACCCAACGGCACGGTCGATGGACTATTATTACAAAAATGGGGAGGCGGACGAAGTCTTGTTCGTGCAAGAAGGTTCAGGCAGTTTGTATTCGCAGTTTGGCAAGCTAGATTTCAGCGCAGGTGATTATGTCGTGATCCCTCGTACCGTGATCTACCGGCTAGCTTTTGCCGATGGCCCAGTAAGGCTATTGGTCATTGAGTGTTTCGGCCCTGTCGAAACAGTCAAACGGTACCGCAATGAAGCTGGCCAGCTTGAAGAGCACAGCCCGTACTGCGAGCGTGACATCCGGACACCAGACGAGTTGGTGCTTGAGGATGACCGGGAGCAAGAATGGGAAATCAAGGTCAAGAAGGATGGCTACCTCAATAGCTTCTTCTATAAACACTCACCGTTAGATGTCGTTGGCTGGGATGGATATTTATTTCCTTATGCCTTCAGCATCCGAGATTTTGAGCCGATCACTGGACGCCTCCATTTACCTCCACCTATCCATCAGACCTTCCAAGCGCCTAATTTGGTAATCTGTTCGTTTGTGCCACGCTTGTTTGACTACCATCCGCTTTCGATCCCTGCGCCTTATAACCACAGCAATATCGACAGCGACGAAGTGCTATATTACGTCGAAGGAAATTTCATGAGCCGAAAAGGTATTGATGTTGGCTCCTTCACGCTCCATCCGGGGGGGCTCCCTCATGGGCCTCACCCAGGCACGGTCGAGGCCTCGATAGGCGCCAAGGAAACCCATGAACTAGCTGTGATGGTCGATACTTTCAAACCGTTGAAAGTAGCCGCTGATGCCTTACCTTGGCTGGACCCTAACTATGCAATGAGCTGGAACCAATAATTAGGAGACTTGTTCAGTCCATAATTGGCAAATCAGCAAAAAACAACCTCATAACTGAAATGTACCCCTGATTAGACGTCTAATCGACCTCACTTGTGCCAGATTGTTCGGTTTTGATGCCACAACCTTAGGATTTCTTCTTATTCTGGATAGTTTTGTCCCTTTGGAAAATCATCTTGGTGGTTATTCCAACGGTTGGGTTTGGTTTTCGGTCTTCTGGATACCACATCAAGAGCGGTACTAAGCCACAATCACCTGAGCAGTCCATTTATACCCTAAGGACCAGCATATTTAGTCAAGCGGTCTGTTGGGTAAACCAGCATTTCTTGAACGTACACCATGCGATTAACTTTACGTAAAATCCTGCCAACCACCATATTGGTTAGTGCACTTGCTTTATCATCAAGGCTTGTGTCGGGTCAGCAGGCCAGCGCACCCCAACCAAGTGGCTTATTGCCTGGTTGTGGCACCAGTATGATGGTTGAGCGGTCATTGGCCGAAAATCCACATCTGCGGGCTAACATAGCTGCCCTCGAGCAGCAGTCTGCCGATTTTATGAAAAAGTGGCAGGCAAGACATGGTGCAAAGTCTCCACTAGACACCACTATAGTTATCCCTGTTGTGGTACATATCATTCACACAAACGGGTCAGACAACATCAGCAAGGCGCAGGTTGATGATGCCATCAGGATCATAAATGAGGACTTTAACCGCACTAGTGCAGACACAGGAGCCGTAACAGCCAACTTCAAGCCCATTGTCGGGACCACCAAGATGGTCTTTAGGCTTGCAACCAAAGACCCAAATGGCAACTGCACCCAAGGCGTCACCCGTACCTACTCATTATTGACTAACAGTGCTGGCGAAAACGTTAAGCAACTTATAGGCTGGCCAACAGAGCGTTATTACAACATATGGGTTGTGGGTCGTATCGCAAGTGGAGCTGGTGGGTATGCCTTCTACCCAGGTACAGCCCCACGACAGTCACAAGAAGGAGTAGTGGTGCTAAATACCCAGTTTGGATCGATAGGCCTTAGTAGCCGCAACAATTTTTCGTCACGGACGATGACCCATGAGACTGGGCACTTTTTCAATCTGCCACATACTTGGGGCAGCACTAATTCTCCAGGACTTGCCTCAAATTGCAACGTGGATGACGGAGTTGCAGATACACCGAACACTATAGGTGTCTCCAACCAAAGCTGCCCTTTGAGCATGGTGAGTTGCGGTTTCTTGGCAAACGTCGAGAACTACATGGACTATAGCACTTGTGGACGGATGTTCACAGAAGGGCAATCCATCCGGATGCGTGCCTCTGCAGCATCAAACCTAGGACTTAGGTCAAACCTATGGCAGGCCAGTAATCTTATCGCTACTGGCACCGCCGATCCATATCAGCCACCACTTTGCCCACCTATCGCAATTTATATCCCAAGGATTAGCCAAGGATGTGGAGGCAAAAATATTGCGGTTTTTGGCTATGCATACAACGCACCTGATGATACTACTCTAACTTGGAAATGGATATCACCGACTGCAACGGTAGATACGCTCTACGGCAAAGCTGCTAGCTTCGTTTATACAACACCTGGTATCAAGTCAGTCAAGTTGATCCTTTACAATGCTGCTGGGGCTGATACCATCATGGTTGCAAACGCCTACCGCATCATTGATACCAATGGAGGCCTAGCCTCTCCTTTCAACGAGGGGTTCGAAGCTGATAGTTTCCCAAGCCCAAGTGCATTGCCACTAACATCACGCTGGTATTTTGATGGCGGCAACCGCACATGGCAACGGACAAAACTGGCTTCTAACCGGGATACAGCCAGTCTGTATATACCCCTGCGCCAACAACCTCGCAACACGACCTCTCAGCTCTTCAGCCCGCGGATTAGCCTAGCAGGTATGACTAGGCCTGTTTTCCTCGGATTTGACCATGCCTTTGCTACTGCGCATGACACAGCCAACAATCGCCTAATCGTTTCCGTCAGCACAGACTGCGGCGGGCTATGGCAACAAATCTATATCAGGACGAAAAGTAGCAGCCCGAAGATTAATACCAATGTGGGCGGATTGGTAATTTCCAACGGATTGTTTGTACCTCGTGCTAACGAATGGCGAACCAATTATGTGTCACTTGACCGGTACCTATCTGCTGGCAATATTTCCATCAGGTTCGAGGTCTTTAACCAAGAAGGCAATGCTATCTACCTTGATAACATCAATGTGGGTAGCAACCTTGTGACTGAACTTGATGCCTCTACTAGCCAGATTTCAAATCCTACATTCAGGATTATGCCAAATCCGTCGGGTGCAAGTTTGCCAACTGCCGAAATTAGCTCGACCACTGACGGAGTTGCCAACTTATTGGTTTACAGCATCACAGGTCAGCTGCTAAGTGACACCAAACATTTGGTTACTGTCGGCTCGAACGCATTAACGTTTCCTAATCACCTTTCCGGACTGCAGTCAGGAACGTATATTGCGAAAATTTTGATGCCCAATGGTGCCATTGCACAACAAAAATGGGTGGTGATACCATAAATAGCCAACGATTGTGCAACCATTGACGCATTAATGCTGTCTTGTCATCGGAGGCCTTTTTTACCTCAATAACTTACCCTGCTACACCAAAAATCGTACTAATACCCCCTTCGCCTTCTATATGGCTTTTTCAAAATCAATTTTTTCGGTCGGGTTGGCAATGCTGACAGCCTCATTGCTGTCAACTAGTGCCTTTGCACAGCAGGCCAAACCATGCTACACGCACTCAATGGAGGAAGAGGTATGGGCAAAAGACCCTGCCAAGCGTAAAGCATTTGAGCAATACAACCAACAGATCATGGCGCAAGCGAATGCCATGGGACCTGTAAAAAGCACCAATGCTATCCGGGCTATTGTGCCAGTCGTGATCCATATCATTCAACCTACTTCAACACCTTGGGTTGATGACTCCCAGATCTATGATGCGCTTCGTATCCTGAACCGTGATTTCCAGAAACGCAATGCAGATACCGCTACGGTTATCGCAAGGTTTCGCCCTATCATTGGCGACCCTGACTTTGAGTTCCGCCTTGCAACTGTGGACCCTAATGGCAACTGTACTAACGGTATAACCAGAACAATAAGTGCCCTTAGTACTGCTGCTAGTGATAACGTCAAGGATCTTATCAGCTGGAATACGCGCAACTACTACAACATTTGGGTCGTACAGACAATCGCCAGCGGAGCTGGTGGTTATGCATACCGCCCAGGCAACTCACCAGGTGCACGGTACGAAGGTGTGGTTGTACTTGCTAGCCAATTCGGTAGCATTGGACTCAGCCAAGGTGGGGGTAATCTTGCAGCTAGGACTCTGACCCACGAAACAGGTCACTTCTTTAACCTACCACATACTTGGGGTAGCACCAACACGCCTGGCATTGCATCAAACTGTGGCTTTGATGACGGAATCACCGATACCCCGAACACCATTGGTGTCACTGGCCAAGGTTGCCCAACAAATCAGGCTGCATGCGCTGGAGACCCTAGCCCGATCGCAAACGTCGAAAACTACATGGACTATGCCGACTGTGAGCGCATGTTTACCATCGGCCAAACCAATGCAATGATCGCTGCAGCAGCCTCAGCTGCTGGTGGCCG
>JAIXYP010000006.1 GCA_027490155.1 Cytophagaceae bacterium
GGCTAGACTAGTTAGGTCAAGATCCAGTTTGCTGCCAGAAGAGTTGGTCCATATAGCACAGCCTTGTATTGAGATTAGGCCACCCCACACTTGCAAGGGACGGAGTAGAGGCGAAATGTGCTGTGTCATAGGCTTCGGCATTTGTAACAAGACCAAGATAAGCAAGAATAGGTTGCCTAAGGGCCTTGTCTGAACTCAGATTTTAGAAAGAAGATTTAACGGATTCCTCGGCTTGCGGACACCCGCCCCAAAAGCTACGTGCTGCCAATGTGCGGATGAGCACACACGAATCCCTTTAATCCCTCCAATCCGTTTAATCATAGTTCAGACAAAGGACACACGAGCCATAATCCCTAGCCCCAAAAGCTAACACCCCACCACCCCTAATGTCAAGTCCCAGCAAAATAATACCACCCCAAAAGCCCAAAACAGGCCATAAAAGCCCTTTGGACGACAAAATAGTTTTCCGCACTTGCTTTACCCCTATCTGATGTGCGTCTTTGGGGTCAATGGTAGGCGCACGAAGCCCTACCGATCTTCATCAACCCCAATCTTTGACTTTTTATGTCTCCCACCGATAACGCAAGTGCCCTGTTGAGGGCCCAAACCACAACCTCGTCCCATTTCGAGAAAATCAGACAGGCTCTGCAAAAACACTTGGCCGACCACCAAGAAATGCCAACCATGCACCAGCTGATGGACCGCACCAAACTCAGCGAAGCACAAATCCTGAATGCGGTCAAACAGATGCCCTTCAACCCCGCAACCCACTACATGCGCTGCATGACCGACAAGCTGATCCATCGCATCTACGAAAATGCCGACTCGGGCAATGTGGCCAGCCAAAAACTTTGGCTCCAACTAATGGAAAGCTGGGTGCCGCCTAAAGCTGACACCACCGAATCCCCCTTGTCCGAGCAAGATGACACCAAACTCCGGATCAGCCATAGCATAGCTCCTACAGGCACAGATGCCTAGCCCGCTATGGTTTCCAACTCCTGAGCAAAATACCCACCAAAACCACCATAACGTCCACACCAACTGATATGGATCTGCCAACTGACAACAATCCTACAGTCAAAGCCAAACGGGTGCTTGACTTGCAGCTATACCCCAAACAATGCGCCGCCTGGGCCTACCTGACAAACCCGCATACCACCGAAGTGGTCTATGGAGGGGCAGCAGGTGGCGCCAAAACCTTTTTGGGCTGCGTCTGGCAGATCCATAACAGGCTCAACTATGCTGGCACCCGAGGTTTGATAGGTAGGGCAAGGCTCAAAAAACTACGCCAGACCACCCTCAAGACCTTTTTTGAGGTCTGCCAAATGCTGGGCCTTAAGGCCAAACAAGACTACCAATACCAAGTGACGGAGGGCCTGATCAAATTCAAAAACGGTAGCGAGATCCTGTTGCATGACCTCTATGCGTACCCTAGCGACCCTGACTTCACCAGCCTTGGTAGCCTCGAGATCACCGATGCCTTTGTGGACGAGGCTGGCGAGCTGAGCCACAAGGCAATTCAGGTATTGGGCAGCCGCATTAGGTATCGACTAGATGTCGCTGGCCTGCCCCCCAAGATGCTCATCACCTGCAACCCCGCCCGCGGATGGCTCTACCAAGACTACTACAAGCCATTTGTACGGCAGACCCTAAGGCCCGATGCCGCCTTTGTGCAGGCGCTGCTAGCCGATAACCAGAATCCCGACTTTGTCCGGAACTATGAGGGCCAACTGCTGAAACTAGACCCCATCACCCGCCAGCGATTATTGGCAGGCGACTGGGAGTATGCCAATGATGACCTTGCCCTAATGCACTACGGCGACCTGATCGAGGCAATACGGAATGCAAATTCATCAAACCAAAGGCCCGTCTTTGCGATCACGGCAGATGTGGCACGCTTTGGCCAAGATTCAACCGTGATTGGTTTATGGCAAGGGCTGCATCTCGCACAGGTCCTGACGTTCCAAAAACAAGACACCAAAGCCTCCGCAGATGCTGTCCGCCAGCTAATGATGCGGTACAAGATTGCACCCGGACAAGTCGTGATCGATGCTGATGGCGTCGGTGGTGGCTTGGCCGATCAGCTGCCGGGCACCCGCGGATTTGTGGCCCAACATCAGCCCCTCAATCAAAATGGCATACCGCAGGCCTATGCCAACCTCAAAGCCCAATGTTATTACCTCTTGGCCCAACACATAGCCGACCGCAGCATCACAATAGACCCCTCGCTACAAGACCAGCATTTTGAAGGCAAGGCCATCACCGAGCGGCTATTTGAGGAATTATTGGCCGTTAGGCGAGTCCAGGCTGATGACGAAGGCAAACTTGGCATCAACAAAAAGGCCCAGATGAAAGCCCTCATTGGCCGCAGCCCAGACCTAGCAGACATGGTCATGATGCGGATGTTGCTGGTACTTAGGTACACCCGCTTGATCTTCAGTTAAGGTCAACGGCATAACGATCTAGCCACACAATTACCCGAGCAATCTCCACCAAACATGAACCCCAATCAATACCCATCTATCGCCCCCCAAATCCGGCAAGCGATCGAGACCTTGGCCCAACTGGCACAAGACCAATGTCAAGCCAATGGCCAATCCCTCAGCCTAGTTGAAGATACAGTCATCGATGCCTACCAACAGGACTACCCCCTCTTGCAGCTCATCACAGCCCATAGTCAAGTACTGGAGCAACATGGTCATGGGGTGCTTAGCCTGCCCTGCTACCTGATCATCGGCCCTCGGCATACGCATGATAGCCCAGCAGCATCCGCCCTAGCCCAAAACAACCAGCAGCACATTGCCGCCCATGACCTCTTTTGGCAGATTGACCAAGCGTGGCGGCAATACCCCCTTGCAGTGATCACGACCACCACCCCCGAACCGATCACCCAACCCGTAGGCAAGGCCAGCCAAGGGCAGAACCTAGTGCCCAACAACAACCTGATAGGACTCAGTTTTCAGGTCATGATCAGCATCCCTCCCCAATAGTTGCTGGACCGAGAGAAGTGTTCTCTAATCCAACCAAAACCGCCCCCAATCTAATCTCGACTTCAACCCATGGATATTACCTACCCTAGCCTACCCCTCCTTTTTGGTAGTGCTGATCCTTGTTTCCTCCTTGCTGATACCAACCTCAGTGGCATCGACCCTAGCAATACCACCTATCGTTTGGTCCGTGACGCAGGTGCTAGTCTAGGCAGCAGCTTCCTGATCAATGGATGGACCTTAGTGGCCTCCCCCCACCAAAACCCAGCCTTGGGCCAATTCTGGTGGGATGGATGGCCCCATAGTTTCGTGGCAGCCCTTATGGTCCAACCCAGCTTTAGCCACCAATGGGAGGCCTTTGCAGATGGAGACGAGGTCCTGCTAAAGGCACGCAAAGCCACCAGCCTAGCCACTTTGGTCTTTGAGCCAGGCAGCCCAAGTTTCCTGACCAGCTATGCCATGGTCCTGACTGGGCAAGCTGATAACGCTGCCGACGAAAATTACTATCCGCGCTTACTATCTCAGGTACGCCTGATCCCAAACCCCGTCTTCAGCCTCGGTGGACCAAACCAAGCAGGTAGCCCCAACCCCGGGATCACCTTGCCAGACCTACTATCCACTACCCATGTCAGCAATGGCCAGTTGATGATCAACCTCGGCTCCATCAACGCCAGCCACCAATACGTCCCGCTTCCGTCCAGCCCCAACATCCAGCACCACCTTGCCGGCCTCTTGGGTGTGTATTTGTCGCCCGCCATCAGCTATGGCTTGCCGACCGAGACGATCATCGAACACCTAGCAGCCAGCACAGCCCTAAATGCTATGCCAGCTTACTATGTCCTGAACACTGGTATGGCCCAGCAACAATCAGGGTTAGACCTCCTCAATAGCTATAGTGGCAACCCAAGCCAACCACCATTGTGCCACCCATTGCCCTACCGCATCCTTTATCCCGGCCTGCCCATCATCGAGGCTACTTGGCTCATAATGCCCGAAAACCTGCCTATCACCGTGATGACAATGGTACTAGAGGCCGAGGTATGGACCCTGAATAGCATTGACAGTCAAATATTTACAGTCCAAGAGCTTAATGATGAAGGTGGAAGCCCTTTGCCGGGTGGCCTATATCAAGCATGTGCCTTACCATGGCTTTCAGGGTTGGATTGGGGCACCGTGCACGAGCTCAAACTGCGTCTCAAACTCACCGATGCCGACCGCAACGAAACCGAGATTTTGGTGGATCATTTGCGCTTTCGGGTCCAGACCATCAATACCAACCTGACAGCCACCATCGCCTTCCAGAACGGATTTGGAGGTACCGAAACACTCACCTTCTGGCCTGGCGACCCAGCCAACCAGTGGCAGACCGAGGCCCTACCAGCATTCTACTTGCCCATTCTAGAAGCCTTTGTCCAGAGCCCAACCTACAACCTTTGGCAAGATGATCGACCAATGCGCAGCAGCCCGCTTGATGCACCAGCCGAGCTCAAATGGTCAGCTGCCAAGGTGCAGCAATGCCAGATCCACATCAACCAAGAGGCTGACACCTGCCAGCTTAGCTGCCAAATCAGCTAAGGATAGGATAGACAACCAGATCAGGGCTTAGCCAAAATCCATTTAGTAACCGCGATTACGATCACCTCAATCACCACAACGAAAATCCATTCATCTCCACCCCAAACCCAGTTTATCACCCATGACTAGTCCCCAAACACCACTACCCCGCACCCATCTGCTTCTGCTGATAGGCCACACCTACCTCACGGTCCTTAACCACGATCTGAGCCTTGCGCTGGACCGCCAATATGCTGGGACCCTCCACCAACATACCCACCTAAAGGGCAACCTATGGGTCAGCGCCATGGACGGATGGGACAAAAATGCTGAGCTCAACGCCGGTCTGATGAGCAAAACCAGCCCGCACCTAGATAGCACCCAATGTCTTGACCAAGCCCTTAGCTATGATGCTGAGCTTTGTGGCCTCACTGATGGTGCAGGTGCCATCATTTCCATCATGAAAGTCACTGCGGTCTTGGTCGCCACCACCGAGGGGCAGTGCTGCTTTGCCCTTCAGGATACCGAAACCGAGCTATGGGATCGCCTCAGCAACACCAACTTAACTGACCTTTTGGCTTGGGACCCAAACTACAATCCTGAAACTGTCAGCACACCCTCAACGCCTTACCATCAGCTGATTAAGCCCACATTCACTGCCCACAACAGCACCGAAGTTGGTCGCTATGAATGGTTTGCAGATCGCGTCTTCCCTGATGTCTTGGTCCAGTTCCCGATCCAGCCCTTTGGCAACTACCCCAATCCCACACGGCCATTCGTCCCTACCGTTTCGGACGCCGAAATACGTCACCAGCCGCCTGCCTTCTACCTCGGTGGACTGGTGAGTGCCGTTGGTTATAGTTTCGGCCTATCTAGTGGCATCAACCAGCTAAGCCACCCCTTGCTGTCAGACCTCTTACTTTCAGCATCTGGCCAGACTGCCGCCTCTGACCCAGACCGCTACAACTGGGGCACCCTTGGGCGGACAACGATCGACCAAACCAAAGGGGCCGATTTGACCCTAGGGCAGGTCCTGCGCATCGGATATGCAGTGGCCAGCAGCACAACAATCCCGTCCACAGTGGGCTATTTGGTTCAGGTAGATGGCGATCACCTAGTGAACTATGTCGCCACCATCACCAATAACGTTGGTGCAGCCTCCCTTTCCGGGATCATGACTGCCCGTGCGCAAGACCCCAACTCAGGTGCCTTGCTATGGGAGTCACAATCCACGTTTGGCCTAATTGCTGGGGCCTCTGTCACGGCCACCATTACCGAAACGTGGGATTTAGTAAGCGGGGTTACGATCATGATTGAAGTCGATCTATCCCACACCGACAACACCTGGTCGGTCAGTGGGGAGATCAAACCCCTCACTTCAGCAACCGAGCTGAACCTCCGTGCATTCTTGCCCACCTTAAGGGCAGGCCAACTGTTGCAAAGCCTGGCCCACCTCACCTTTGGCCGCCTGACCCTATCTGACCATACCCTCCGCGTCCTGCCCGAGGACGACTATTGGAAACAAGGCCGGACAATCCAGATACCGGAGGAGCGGATACTGGGTTATCAGCATCTGTTCGACCCTCGCCTCTGTCCACAGTCCAAAATACGGTATCGGAGCGATGCCCAATCCACCACCGTTGAGGGCATCCAACTCCTTGAAACTAGCGTTCCGATTGGCCTGACAGAGCCAGTTGCGGTCATCATCGAGGATACATTGCTGAGCCCTAGCACCGTTGCCACAAGAGTTACAGCTGCCGGTCTTGATACCAAGTCGGCATGGTCAGTACCATCAACCCCACGCCTTATCAAGTGGGAGGGACTAGTGCCAAACACCATTTTGGGCACGCCAGCCAACATCCTATCCAAATTCGGCGCCGGACCTATTGGCATCGGCAGCTCGACCCAATCCACACATCAGTGGTCCACCTTAGCAGATGTTTTCGGTCCCAAAACCAACGCACCCCCTTGCCACCAGACCAAAGTAGATCTGTTGGTACCGCTGGATCAGGTTAGCCATTTATTGACGGCCCGTACCATCGTCTGGGACCAAGACGAATACCGAATAGAGCGGCTGGAAACTAACTTTCTGGACATCAATGACAAGGGTATGCTAAGCCTATCCCTTTGGCTGCGCAAGCGCTAACAGATCCTGATCAGTAACTGGCATAAAAAATGGGTAACCAACTCCTAAAGCTGATTACCCATTTTGGAAAAATCAAAAGATTGACCAGTTGACTAGTCTAGTGCAGCGACACCTGGCAGGACTTTGCCTTCCATGTACTCAAGCAAGGCGCCACCACCTGTGCTGACGTAGCTCACTTGCTCGCCAAATCCCAGTTGGTTGATCGCAGCGGCACTGTCACCACCCCCGATCAAGGAGTAGCCACCAGCCTCAGTTGCTTTGACGACGGCCTCAGCTACGGCAATAGTACCAGCTGCAAAGTTCGGGAATTCGAACACACCCATTGGGCCGTTCCAGAGAACCGTTTTGCTAGCTGCCACTACCTCCGAAAAGGCTTTGATCGCCTCTGGGCCAATATCAAGCCCCATATAGTCTGCAGGGATGGCATTGTTAGGGACGAAGGTCGTATTGGCATCATTGCTGAAGGCATCAGCTGCTTTGCTATCCTGTGGCAGCATCAGGTTGACTCCTTTGGCTTTGGCTTTTTCGATCAGTGCCTTGGCGAGGTCCAAACGGTCCTCTTCTACCAATGACTTACCAATCTCCCCACCCATAGCCTTGGCAAACGTGTAGGACATACCACCGCCGATGATCAAGTTATCAACCTTGTCAATCAAACGCTCAATGATCAAGATTTTGTCGCTGATTTTGGCACCACCCATAATGGCCGTGTACGGGTGCTCGATATCGTCTAGAACTTTGCGGGCGTTTTCCAGCTCAGCCTGCATGACGTATCCTGCCACCTTGTCCTTGAAGAATTGGCCCATAACAGCTGTACTGGCATGTGCGCGGTGGGCTGTGCCAAAGGCATCGTTAACCCAAACATCACCCAGACGAGCGAGCTTTTCAGCAAAGGCGACATCGCCCTTTTCTTCCTCTTTATAGAAACGTAAGTTCTCCAACAGCAAGATTTCGCCAGGTTGCAGTGCTGCTGCTTGGGCTACCGCATCATCACTTATGCAGTCATCCGCAAACTTTACCGTTGCATCAGTGAGGCGGGCTAAATCTGCCACCAAGTGCTTCAGGGAGTACTTTTCCGTTGGCCCATCCTTCGGCCTGCCAAGGTGGGACATCAAGATTGCCGAGCCGCCATCCGACAAAATCTTCTTGATCGTTGGTAGGGTGGCATTGATGCGGTTAAAGTCCGTAATGCGGAAATCCTTGTCTAGCGGAACGTTAAAGTCCACACGGACCACGGCCTTACGGCCAGCAAAGTTGAAGTTATCGAGCGTGATCATCGTTTATGGAAAAAGGCTAGAGCCTTTTGGTTGTTGGGCTGATTTATTGCGTTCACGACCATCATCTGCACCTCCATCAAAATGGGAATGACAAATGCTAAAGCCAAGTCGTCCTGCAAACTTAACACTTCTGGCTAGACAACCGAGATGAAGAAATCAGCACAAACCCTACCACTCGCTCACCAGACCCTTCTAAGGCTGGGTTTGGCCCCTTTTGCTAAGTTTGAATCCTTGCGGCATCACCTTGCCAGCATCGCTTTTGGCCGGGAGTTGAGACAACTGCAACAAGGACAACAAATGCAGACCCACCGCCATCGGCCACATAAAGGCAGGCAGCCAAACCATCGGGAAGAAGGCCAAGACATTGCCTGCAGGATAAGGTGGGGCACCTTGGGTGGCATAAGTCAACCCGTTCAGGATCGTGATGGCGGCAATCAGCAGGCCAAAGATGTTCCAGCCAATCGCCAACCCACGGGCATACTTAAAGTCCGAATAGAGCGCCACGGCCACAAACAAAGCGGTCGCCCCAATATGGACGTCAAAGTTGCCTCCGCGGAATGTGAGCTCGACCGGGATCTGTTTGCTCTCGGCAAATTGCCAAAGGACAATCTCTTGTATCAGCCGATAGATATGGCAGAGGATGGGCACGGTCAGCGGCAGGGCCATCACTGCTTTGCGGAACGGTATCAGGGCCAATGGCAGCATGATCAAGCCTTGGGCAGCTATATAGACCAAGGTCAACCGCTGGATGCCGAGGCTATAGCCCGTGAGCCAACCTTGCTCGGCCAGCAGGTAGGCCACGGCCAACCAAACGCTAAGTCCAATCCGGAGATAGAGGGCCAGTTTATTCGGTTTGGTGACCACCTTGCCAGGTTTGTTTACCACCCGGTCAGCCCAGAAAAGCACCAACCCAACCACAGTTACAGTGGTCAGGATCAGCAGCAAGGACCAGCCAAAAGGCAGGGTGCGGAATAAGGATGTGGTGGGGGTATCAGCCATTGGGAGCAGGAAACACTAAGGACTAAAGGCTGTAAAGGTAAGACTTCACAATTGACCTTGGCAGACTAACTAGTTGGTATGTAGATTGGTTTAGGGTTGCGGCTTAATAGCCGATGGGTTTTTGCCCTATCCACCACAGATGCTCATAAAAAAGGTGCTAGCACAACTACCGCTATGCTAGCACCCCTAGTTCAATCAATTGATGTGGCTTATGGTAAAACCATCGCACCTACCTCCTCACCAACCGCAGCACTGTGCTATTACCACCTTGGCTGATGCGGACCATATAGAGGCCACTGCTGAGAGTTACAATATCGGTTTGGGTGCTTTGGCCAGCTGCTAGCTTGGTGGCGATAAGTTGTTTGCCAGTTAAGGTAGTGATCACAATCTCAGCTGGGGAGTTAGGGTCAAGGCCCAAAACCTCAACTTGATCGATGGCCGGGTTTGGTGCCAACCCAACAGAACGGCCAAAGGCCAATGGGCTTAGGCTCGTGATCGGGAGGGTATCCTCGACGGTGACCTCCACTCGGCTAGACCAGCCATTGGTGCCAGCGTTGCGGCCTTCAACAGTGAGGTAGTAGGTGCCCGCAGCGGGTGGTACCCATGCAAACTGGGTGGTGCTAGCAGGTGTCCATGGCATCAACACATTAGCATTGACCCATAGGCGCACGCTATCAGCATCTTGCGAGGTCCACTCTGCCAAGGCATTACGGCCTGTGTTCAGGATGGTGCCAGTGGTAGGGTTGGTGATATTGAGGGCAGGGAAGGTCAGCGTTGGTGTTGTAGTGCAGTTGTTGACGGTGTAATTGGTATTGTTATTGACCGTCATGTAACAAGGGCCAGAAATGGTAGCTGCCGAGCAGGCCACATTGCCTTCGACAACCATGCTACTTCCACCAGCTGTTCCTGTCACGCTGATACTTCCTGCCTCGACATTGCCCTTGATGGATCCGTTCTGGATCTTGAAATAGAGTGGTGTACCAGCATAGTCAGCTAGGTAGAGGATGTTTTCGCAGCCCATGAGGTTGCTATCGATGCGGGCATTAATCAGGTCGCGCATCGCATACAGACCGATATAGCCACTGTGGCCACGCTGCATCAGGTTATGGGTGAAGGTATAGTCCTTAACAGAAGATCCACCACAGCACTCCTGCACCAAGATACCCTCGCCATCTACAGTCTGGAAAGGTCCACTACGGATGACGGCACTCTCGACCATGACGTTGTTGTAGCTGACCTGGACGTTCCAGCCAGAGACGTCGATGCCGCGGTTTTCGAACGTGGCTGCGTTGTTGACATTACAGCGGGTGCCGTTGGGACTGATCCAGACCTGCTTACCGATTCGGTCAAGGATCTTGTTGTTGAGGACCTTGAGCCCATTGCCAGCGGCTTGAATCCCTATACGGTTGGTCTTGAACATCCAGTTGTCCTTAATCTCGACGCCGTTGACAAAGAGGTAAGGCTCGGTGTCTGGCTCGCCATATGTTATCCAGGCATAGATGCCATATGGGCTATTGATACCAGTGCCAAAGTTGCCATTAAATACCCCATCGCGGTTGATCTTGGCACGGTTGACCACGATGCCATAGTGGCCAGTGACGTCAAAGCGGGCATTGCTACCATCGGCGGCCATAGGGGTGCAAAGCGGGCTCTGGGTGCAGGATGTACCGTCTCCGTAGAAATAGTTAGGCTGGAGAAAGGTCATCGTTGGGTCGTCATTAAGGCGACAGTTGGCCACAATGCCGTTGGCCGACACAAACAAGTCGATATTGGCCGAAAAGGACCAAACCCAACGTTGCCAAGCACCACCATTCTGTTGCTGACAGAGGCTAGGGACAGCAGGATCTGGTGTGGCTGTATTGTTACTCCGGATGCCGATGACGAGTACGTTGCGGTTGGCATCCACAGGTTGATAGCTGTTACCGCGTCTTGTAGTTGCCAAACGCCATTGATGTGGGTGGAACGCAATGCTGGCTCCGTTGACATCGATGTTGACGAGGCCGATATTTTTGGCCATGCTTCGGCCACCGATGGTCTTAAAGGCTGTATTGTTGGGAGTGCCGTTGCCGCTGAAGGTAGGGGTATATAGCGGGAACTGGAACTTGGTCAGCGGGAGGAAGGTGGTATCTAGAGCACCAACAGGCACATCGGCCCCACGCAGAATGACCCCAGAAGGCAGCTCGACATTGAAATTGAAGTTATACACCCCTTGATCGAAGAACAGGACACCGCCTCCTATGCTGCTCAGGTAGTTTACGATGGTATCAAACACGAGGCTATCAACATTACCACCGACCACTAGGTTAGCTCGGAGGCCACCATCCACGATGGTGGACCAGCGAAGAGAATCTGTCCAATGCTGCGGGGTGCGTGAGGCTGGATAGCGGCTGAGGTAGGCGTTATCTGTGGGATAAAACGCAGGCTGGGCCATAGCCTTAGTGCTCAGTAAAAGCCCTTGAAGCAACAAGAAAAGCGTCGTGAGGCTAAAAATGGGTTTGCGCCAAGAGATTAGCAATGTGGATAGATATCCTTTCATACGAAAGCGTTCGGGGTCTTAGATTGGCCTTAGTGGATTGTTGCAACTAAAAAGCAGGATTGGCATCAGGACGATGGTACTGTCAACCAAACAATTTACAAATCAAACCAAAAATGAGCGGATTGATTCCTCTAGCCTTGGTATGAGGGCAATGAAAATGTCCAGCACAGCTCAAGAAGCCGCACTGGCAAGCATTTGGTAAAGAAAAGCTAGGGACCAGGTGCCGAAAGGGTAAAAACACCGGGTGCAGCTAGCGTTGTTCGAAGTGAGAGAGATAACCCGTATCAGGCTTCAGGGTTGGGTGGTAGGTCCTATCATTAACCAATACTTCGGCTTGCCAGAACCTGCTACCCGTAGCATAGACAAGTCTAAGCCAAAAAGGGTTGCCTCACTTTGCAGAAAAATTTAGGCCAATGCCTCAGATTAAGCCTTAGGGCCGGTCCGCCGCTGACAGGCTTTGTGGATACAAGTAGTTGGCTTTGACTTTTTGGGTGACGAATGGAGCATGGCCTTAGTGCCAATCTTTTCAGGATTCAGACAAAAATCAATGGCTAGGCTTGCGTATCCCCTCCCTATTTTTGTACCTAGTGGTTTCTGGCGTTGTAATGCCTGACCACAGCTCCCTAGCCAACCGCAAAAGCGATCCCAACACACCCCTCTGACCTACACCAAATGCCCAACGCCAATACACATCCAGCCCTCAAGTCATGGATCCCAGTCCCTGCTGATCATCAGTTTCCGATCCAGAACCTGCCTTATGGCATTTTCTCGACCACGGACCTGAGCCCACGAGTTGGAGTAGCAATCGGCGATTATGTGCTCGATCTGCACGAAGTAGCCATGTTAGACCTGCTAGACCCAGTGAAGGGTTTACCAGCTCGTGAGGTATTTGCCCAGCCTAGCCTTAATGCGTTTATGGCCCTTGGCCCTGCGGTTTGGTCGGCCACTCGTGGAGCCATCAGTAGCCTACTCAGCACCCAAAACACGACCCTCCAGCACAACCAATCCCTAAGGGATAAAGTGCTCCTACCTCAGGCTAAGGTCGAGATGCACCTGCCGATCCAGATAGGCGATTATACGGATTTCTATAGCAGTATGCAGCATGCCACCAACGTCGGCATCATGTTCCGTGACCCGGCCAATGCCTTGCTGCCGAACTGGAAACATATCCCGGTCGGTTATCATGGAAGGGCTAGCAGTGTTGTGGTTAGCGGCACGGATTTGCATCGTCCAAAAGGCCAGCTCAAGGCTCCAGCGGATGCAGTGCCCAAGTTTGGTGCCTCCCGCAAACTGGATTTTGAGCTGGAAATGGCTTGGGTGGTCGGAGTGGGCAACCAACTAGGGCACCCGATAAAGACGGACCAATGGAGGGACCATGTATTCGGTTTTTGTATCTTTAATGACTGGAGCGCACGCGATATCCAGTCATGGGAATATGTCCCGCTTGGGCCATTCTTGGGTAAAAACTTTGGTTCTAGCCTTTCACCTTGGGTGGTAACAGCTGAGGCCCTAACTCCCTTCTTGATCGAAGGACAAGAGCAGGACCCCGAAGTGCTACCCTACCTAAAGACGAACGGACCTACCCACCTTGACATCGAACTGGAAGTCTGGCTACAACCTGCTGGTGGCGAAGCTCATAAAATCAGCCAAAGCAACTACAAACACCTATACTGGAGTGTTGCCCAACAGCTGGCACACCATACGGTCAATGGTTGCAATATGCGGCCTGGTGATCTCTGCGCCAGTGGCACCATCAGCGGAACCGAGCGCAGCAGCTGGGGCTCATTGCTAGAGCTGAGCTGGAACGGTGCCGAACCCATCAGCCTGCCAGACGGTAGTACACGCACCTTCCTAGAGGATGGCGACACCATCATCATGAAGGCCTATCAAGACCTCAATGGTATCCGGATTGGCTTTGGGGAGGTCAGGGGTACGATCTTGCCTGCGGTATCCTAAGGGTGTGGCGGCAAGGCAAAGTGCCCGATGCCCTAAACGCAAAAGCCCAATATCTTCTTTATCTTTCCGGCCTAATACGCACTAGAATGACCAATATATTGCCCATCGCATTGATGCCCCGCCTATCTACCAAGACGGTTACCCGATTTGGCAAACTCGCTTTTGCTGGCCTATTGTCAGCTGTTTTGGCCCTGCCACAAGCCCCCGCACAGGCCCAACAGGCGGATGCAAAACACCCCATCACCTATATGCAGGCCATTGGTGACCGCATCATTGCCAACACGCCTTTTGCCTTTACGCTCGGCACCAACAAGCCCAACAAGAAGTTTGACTTCGTGGACTTTGTCGATTTTGGCCGCACCCTTGGCAAAACCCAAGCTGCCACTGCCTATGCCTTTACCGATATTTCGGTCCTGCGGGATACGGCTATTGTGCTTGAGTTTGCCCACCCTGATGAGGCCATCGTCTATGTTAATGGGCAGGCTATCTATACCAAAGCTGCTAAAGGCCCGGTCAAAATCGTAGCCCATGAGCGGGATGTCCAGCTGATGACGGAGGCCAAGGTAAACCTACGGGCAGGCCGCAACAGTGTGCTGGTCAAATCCACCTACAACGGCGTTGGTCCCTGGATATTCTATGTGCAACCCAAAGGTGCCACTATCGAGTTTAGCGAAGTCAAAGGCCTGACAATCGGCCTAGACAAAACACCAAACATCACCCCCGAAGTCTCAGCCCTAAGCAACT
Source organism: Cytophagaceae bacterium (assembly GCA_027490155.1). Classification (GTDB taxonomy): domain Bacteria; phylum Bacteroidota; class Bacteroidia; order Cytophagales; family Flexibacteraceae; genus CANHWS01. Next base: position 14,200 of record JAIXYP010000006.1, read on the forward strand.
GGCTGATCCTTGGGTCATTCCCACTCAAAGGCCTATCGACCAAACAAGGCCCAGAGCAGGTACAAGTCGCAGGCCAAACTTATGCCCCTGTTTTTGGGCAGATGTATCCTGGCTACCAGAACGAAGCCCTTACTTGGTCCTTGCCACGGGTCGAGGTGATGGGTGGTTTGATCAACTCGCACCCATTGTGGGGGACCTATTATACCTATAACTACCATGCTGCTGGGGTCGCTTGGGCGATGTCGCATCTGGCCAAAGCCTCAGGCAACAACAAGTATGATGCCTTCAGCCACCGCTATTGCGACTGGATCTTAAACAATAAGGCCTTCATCGGCTATCAGGTTAACACGCTCAATGGCTTTAGGTCGGCCCAGCACCACCAGTTCAACACCCCTTTGTTGGACTTCACGACTGCCCCGGCCATGCCTTTTGTTTATCAGCTGATGCAGCGGGATGAATTCGCCCATAAGCCCCTGTACCGCGAGTTTGTCGATAGCATCAAGAAGTATGTGATGACCGAGCAGGTCCGCCTACCAGATGGCACCTTTACCCGCCAAACCCCTGAAAAATATACTACTTGGGTTGATGATATGTTTATGGGCATTCCGTTTTTGGTGCATGCCGCTTTGGAAGCTCAAACCCCTGCAGAGCAAAACAAGTGGTGGGATGAGGCTGCCAAACAGGTTATCGGGTTTAACAAAAATGTATATGACAAACCGGCTCAGCTTTACCATCATGCGCAATACAGCAGCCGCAAGGTCTTTATTCCGCATTGGAGCCGTGCCAACGGTTGGGGTATTTTTGCCGCCTCGGAGGTATTGCTCCACATGCCTAAATCCCACAAGGACTACAAAAAGGTGCTAGCCATCTACCAAGACCATATCAAGGGCATCGTCAAGTGGCAAGATGCTAAGTCCGGCTTCTGGCACCAGATCCTGGATGATGCTACCAGCTATGAGGAGACCAGCGGCACCGCTATCTTCACCATGGCCATTGCCCGTGGCCTCAACAATGGCTGGCTAGATGCCAAAACCTATCGCCCAGTGGTGGACAAAAGCTGGAAGGCCCTGACCACTACCTTTGGCCCAGATGGCTCTGTGAGCAATATCTGTGTTGGCACCATGAGCAGCGAAACGGCAGACTATTACAAAAACCGCCC
>JAIXYP010000065.1 GCA_027490155.1 Cytophagaceae bacterium
CCACGCATATCAAGGGCATCCACCACAACGGATGTAGCCTGCCCCGCCACCAAGGACGGAATACCCAGAACAACCGCCCCCACCGTAGGATTGGGATAGGCCGAAACCGCCTGCACTTGTACACTAAGCGGCGTGCTGAGTGGTGGCGCTGGGTAACCCACGTTGGCGATTTTGGTCAACAAAACAGTTGTCTGTCCGCGATCAAAAAGTCCATATCCAAGACCATTGCCGTCATAACTAGGGAGCACACCAAGATAGTACCGGTAATGTCCTCTAGTAGGTGGGTTGGGATGACTCAAGCTCCACATTAGCGTACCGTCATTACGAATCCGTTCGATCCTTGAATTAGTGGCCCCAGAATCTTCCCTAAACACCGTAAAGGACCCATCAGCGGCATGAACTGTTGGAAAACAAATCCCACCCTTACCATTAAATCTATAAAAAGGGACACCTAAGTTATCTGTCAGTGCCAAACAAGCATACCCTCCCTGTTGTGCACCAGAAACCAGAAATTTATTATTTGGTAAAGGTTGCACCAAGGCATTAGTGGTGTAAAACATCTGATTGGGCGTAAAAAAGGTCCTTAATGGTGCCACACGATTACCATTTTCGTCCAGCTCCATACCTACAATCAATGCACCCGTCGTGCCACCAACCATAAAGTTACCATTCTCCATCTGTGCGATGCTATAACTCGCCTGCAAAGGACTGCCCCAATCATAGAACTTAAACCAATCTACCACCCCAAATGAGGTCATTCGGATGCAGAAGATGCGTCGATTATAGAAGCGAATACTATCTAAATCCTGATACCCACAAATATATACAAAATCATTTGTATCCTTGCAAGTACCAGTAATATTAACATTACCAATAAGGGAATCCAATACTAATGACCATATCCTGGTATAGTTTAGATCGTAACAATCAGCACGACCCTTAAAGGTGCTATTGATGTTATTGGTTGTGCCAACTGCCAAAAAATTTGCTGGGGATATACTAATAAGCTGATTTATATATCCTATCTCTGGATACACAAATGAACTAATTGTATCAAGGTCGCTTTTGATGCGTAAAACGCCCTTTGCAAATGCATTCCGAGAAAAATACCTAGTATCCATGTAGGAAACTAAATAGGTAGAGTCTTTCAATAATACCCCTGACGTAGCAGCCGCACCTGTCCCAAATGGATAGGTCCGTTCACTAAGTACCTGGCCTTCAGTAAAGAAGGCCAGGCACATGATCATGGTAATGAGAAAACTATTCTTTAAATAGCTTTTCATAGCGGTAGGATTGAGAAATAGGATCAATATACCGAATCATGTAGATACCAGGGCTCAGGCTCTGGACAACTGCTGGGGCGAGTGCAAATTCAAACTCACTAGTTTGTTCCCAAGCGGCTGTGATTTGTTTGCCTTGCGCATCAAAGATCAAGATACCTTTAGCACCTTCTTTGGCCTTTGTCGCCATTAAGCTCCCCGTTTGGGTAATGTAGAGGCCAGGGGGACCATGTAAATATTCCATAAGCTTTGCTGCTTTTTACTTTCTGTACTTCCAAGACCATTTCTCACCCAAAAAGGTTGCCTACTCCCTCACCACGCGTGCGACATACCGCCCCTTGGCAGACCTAAACCTAAGGTCTTCGATCGTCCGTTGGCAGAACAAAAAGGCAAAGGTGGCCATCTTGCGGGCTAGCCGCTCTAGCTCGATGTTATCTGTACAATAAGTTATACTTCCAAAGACCTTAGGTACACGCCCCCCTACATAGCCTGCAATTGGCTCAACTTCCGATACAAGCCATCGCCCATGTCCAGGAGCTCTTGGTGGGTGCCACGCTCGACGATTTTACCATTCTGAACCACTAGGATGATATCAGCATCCATGATGGTGCTTAGTCTATGGGCAATTACCAAGGCTGTGCGGTTCTTCATCAAGTGGGAAAGCGCCTCTTGCACCAGCTTTTCGGACTCGGTGTCCAGGGCGCTGGTAGCCTCATCAAGGATCAGGATGTCAGGGTTTTTATAGACAGCCCTAGCGATGCTCAGCCGTTGCCGTTGCCCACCACTAAGACGTCCACCTCGGTCACCGATTTCGGTTTGATAGCCATTGGCCAGTTTGTTGACAAACTCTGCAGCATGGGCCACTTCGGCGGCGCGTTGCACGTCAGCCATTGAGGCTGCCTCGTCCCCAAAGGCGATATTGTTATAAACCGAGTCGTTAAACAAGGTGGACTCTTGCGTGACGATGCCCATCAGGTTCCTCAGCGATTGCTGGGTCAGGTCCCTAACATCAATCCCATCAACCAAAATGGCCCCTTCGGCCACATCATAGAACCGTGGCAATAAATCGGCAATGGTAGATTTACCTCCACCACTCTGGCCTACCAAGGCAACCGTCTTACCAACCGGGATTGTGAAGCTAACATTGTCAAGCACCTTGCGGTCGCCGTAACTAAAGCTCACATTCCTAAACTCCACACCTTTGGTCAGGCGGTCGATGGTTTGGGCATTAGGTTTGTCCTTGATCTGTGGCTCTAGGTCCAGCATGCCAAACACCCGCTCGGCCGAAGCCAAGCCCCGCTGCACATTGCCGATCGTGGTTACGATTTCCTTGGCAGGCCGCAATACTTGCGAGAACAACAATAGATAGGTACTAAACGCACTAGCCGACATCTCAGCATCTGGGCCAAGGACCAAGCTGCCACCCATCAGCAGGATCACGACCACCACAAATGACCCAAAGATTTCACTGATACTTGGGGCCAATTCACGGCGGCGGGCCATCGTGACCATCAACCGTGAGTATTCGGTATTTTCCTTCTGAAACCGTCGGTTGATATAGCCAATGGCATTAAAGGCATTGATGATCCGCATGCCGCCTAAGGCCTCGTCCAACACGGTCAGGATGCGGCTAAGGGCCTGTTGGGTTTCGCCAGCATTGCGCTTCAGCCGCTTAACCAAAGTGCTGATCACAAAGGCAGAAAGGGGCAGCACCAAAACGGCAAATAGGGTCAGCTTCCAGCTCAGGGTGATCAAGACCCAGATCATCAAGATCAAAGTCATTGGCTCCTTGATCATCACAGCTGTCGAGCTACCGACTGAATTTTCAATCTCCTGCACGTCAGTGGTCAGGTAGCTGATGAGCTCACCTTTGCGCTCGTTATTAAAGTACCCAAGGTGCAGCCTTGTCAGCCGACTAAAGACGTGTTCACGCAAGCGATTAACGACACGTGCCCTCAGACCCTCGATCATGACGGTGCTGAAATACCGACCAATGTTGCTAAACACGATGCTAGCGGCAAAGAATCCACATACCATGTAGAGGGCCGCCCGCTGACCACCAGTTTGCATTTGGTCAGCGATCAAGTAGTCGAAATACTTGATCAGGTACTGGGGATTTAGCTCAATGGCAGGGGGACTTAGCGTCTTTACTGTGGCCTCATTGCTGAATAACACGTCAAGCAAGGGCTTCAGGATCGTGAAGTTCAGGATCCCGAATACAACGGTCAGCAGCGTAAAAAACAAGTAAGTGGGCAGGAAACTGCCCAAGGGCAACGCATACCTCAGTATACGCAAATAGGTCTTCAAAGTGTGGTGCGCAGTGGCTTTTAGTGGTTCTGGAGGCCCAAAGATACGGTTTTTTGGTCAGTCGCTAGGCCCTGTCTAGGCGACCTAAAACTGGGTTTGGCTCTTGCTAACGGCAGTCTTGAGCTCCCTATAACCACCAAGGTCCAGAGGCCAACTCAAAAAAAATTTGCGTCAGAATTTGGTGGATCGAAAAAAGTGTGGTTAGTTGTTAATCACAAGGCCGACGGATTTTTAATCACGGCATTTTCTGACCAACTCAACTCACCCTACCACCCCACCCTATTCACGATGAAGCTTGACGTCAAAAACTGCGGAAACCTGAGGCTTGTAGGCTTCAGCATCAACACTAGCAACGCCACTGCCGCTGAGGACATCCCGGCCCTCTGGCAGAAACTCAATCGTGCTCGGGCCAATGGTCGCTTCCCACAAGAAATCAGCACCAAGGCTTACGCCTTTTATAACGACTACAAACTCAACACGGGTGACGCCTATAGCTACTTCGTAGGTTTTGCGATGGACCAGCCTACCATCTCAGTCTTGCTGGATGACGAGATCGAAACGGCCTACATCCCGATGTCCAACTATGCAGTCTATAAGCTGGAGGGCTTCTTCCCCGACCAGATGATGAGCTTCTGGCACTGGGTCTGGCGTGACGAAAACCTCAAACGCCCTATGCGTCATGACCTCGAAGTCTATGACAACGGCTGCAACCCTTACGCCCATACCGAAATGGAAGTTTGGCTCAACCTCAACAACCGAGTACACAACCCCTCCCCAGAAAAACTAGCCGAGCTACCAACAGGTGTTCAGCCATTGGGCCAGCTGATTAATCAGGTTTTGATCGCAGCGTAGTGAGAATCCGCTTCAGTCAGATAGTAGCTAGATCAACAGTGGATCAAAGCCAAAATCAAATAGATTGGTAGCGAACCTACCCCCTTAATTTAGCATACCCAGCCTCAGACACAGCCACACGGTCGCCATTGGTCATAATGGCTTGATAACTGCCCTTACCGTAAGGTTCCAAGCGATCCATGTAGCCGAGCTGGAGTATAAAGCTGCGGTGCACGCGGACAAACTTGGCAGGCGGTAGGCTAGCCTCTAGTTTGGCCATCGTGATGGTTTTGTAATAGACTGCTGTTGTGGTCACCAGCTTAACTAGGTCGTCCTGCGCCTCACAATAGAGCAGGCTGTCTGTTGGCACAAAAACAACAGCCCCACGATCTCGAACAGCTATCCTAGTGCTCACCTCTGAAGGTGCTGGCAGCAAAGAAGCGTCCAGCCGTGGTTGTTGGCCAGCCAAAAACCGTTGGATGGCTTTGTCAAACCGATCTTGGCCAATTGGCTTCAGCAAATAGTCGATAGCGGCTGCCTCAAAGGCCCTGATGGCATATTGGTCAAAGGCAGTGGTGAAGATCACAGGTGGCGGATTTTCGGCCAACTCCAATACCTCAAAACCTGTCAGGCGGGGCATCTGGATGTCGAGCAAAACCAAATCTGGACCAAAGGCTGCGAGCTGCTTCAGGGCCTCAAAACCATCGCCTGCCTGCCGCACTTCCTGAAACTGCGGGTAGGTTTGTAGGTACTCTTGCAACAGCATACGGGCCAAGGGCTCATCATCTACAATCAGGACTTTCATTATTCAGATTTCTTTATTGGTCTAAGGCCAGCGCAAAGCCAGCCAATTGATTGAAGTATTTATGCAAAGCTAAAATGGCACCCTAATTGTAGTTACAAATTGGTCGCCTTGCCGCCCTGCCACCAATAGGTCCGATCTACCATAGACCAAACCCAAGCGCCGGGCTAATATGCGTAAGCCGCTACGGGTGCCATCTGGTCGGGTAGTTAATTCATCCACAGGGTAAGGATTAATGACCGATATGATCGCCATACGTGTTGGCAGTGGTTGCACCTTCACTTCTAGCCGAATCCGGACCTCACTTACCGAGCCATAAAGCCCATATTTGATGGCATTCTCTAATACTGGCTGGAGCAAAAATGGCGGAATGGGCAATTGGTTGGCCTCTGGTGCGATTTCCATCTCGACGATCAGGCGTTCCCCAAACCGCTCTTGTTCGATCTCCAGATATTGTCGCAGCACTTTCAATTCTTCTTCCAACGCATGTAATGGTGCTTCGGTCTGGATTACCGATCGGCGCAACAGATCACTCAAGTTAATAATCATTTTACGCGCCCGTTTGGGATCGATCCCGACCAAAGCATTGATGGTATTGAGGCTATTGTACAGGAAGTGGGGCTGGAACTTATATTGTAATTCCTGAATGCCAGCTTCATGCGCCAATTGCCGTTGCAGGCTAATGCGCTCCTGATCTCGTTGGTTGTTCTCCTGCATCTTCAGGATGTAAATCAGCATCCCCTGAAGTGATAACACCAAAAAGAAAAAGCCCCCAATCAACATCACCATCAATCCGTATGGGCTGATCAGGGGAAGGTTGACTGGCTTGGAGAAATGAAAAACCACCACCTCAACCGAGGCCATGAGCAAGGCTTGGGTGAGCACAAAGGGCACCAGAAAAACGCGATTACCAAAGTAGCGCAAGCTGTTATGCATCACCGACGACAGGGCGAACCAACTACCGCCAATCGCTAAGGCCAAGACCGAAAATGCAAACAGGCTACCGCCAAAATACCAAGACCAAAGGCCAAAACTCAGCCCCATTAAGGCTGATACGATACCGATATTGACGCGTTTGCTAAATTCCATCTGCTGGGCTAATGTAATGGGATGTCGGTAAGGATCCTAAAGCCTAGTTCCCAAAATAGCCCAAGCCTAGCCCAATGGAGGCTAAGCTTGGTGCTGTTCATGTTTTGGTAAGCCTTTGCTTAGAACTAGTTTGAAATCTCTACACCACCCATTAGCACCAGACCAGTTATGACCAAGGTTTTTGCAGGGCCTTCTTGCATCGGCATCGGCCGGCGATTGTCTTCTATACCACCTAGGATGGCTGTCTGATCACAACTTACTTGCCAGCCTGATGGGACACGGAGCTGCAAACCACCCATGATGACATTGACTTCCAAATAGACTTTACCTTCGATATTGGTTTCATAGAGGTCGATTTCGGCACCACCCCACAAACAATTGACCTGCCCTCCCCTAAAGATTGGGGATACGATTTTCTTTTTGTTGCCAGCAAACAGCAGATTCATCTCTAAACGCTCGCCCGGGATATTATCAGTAGACTCGTCATATCCGAAGGCAGTATTCCCGCTATAGCTCGTGCCACTGTTTCCGGCATATCCTGTGCTACTGGCTGGTTGCGGTCCTGATGTTGGGGTCACGATTGCGTTGTAGGTTTGGTCATACTCGGTCTTCCATGCCTTGCGGGCTTTGTAGCGCTCACCTTTGGCAAACCGTGGTTTTTTGCCCAACACCAAGTAGATCGCGATGGCAATCAAGATAAAGGGCCAAAGTTCAACATTAGAGACCAAAACTGGATCTATATGGCGGGCTAGGAAATAACCACCAACCGCGATTAAGATCATGCCTGGCAGGTCCGCCGAGCGACGCTCGAGGATACGATAGATACCGATCGCGATCAGTAGCACTTTCCAGGTGATCAGCCACTCCGGGATGATAAAATAGCTTTGGTCGATCAGCGCCACGGAGGCGATCAGGATCAAGACCAAGGCTGCAAAGTAACGGCCTAAACCGCGTGAGCCCCAATTGCTTTTGGTTTCTGGGTTTATGGATTTGGTTTCTGGGTTGATTTCCATGGGTTGTGGGCAGGGTTCTGGACCAATGATGAAAAGGATATGTTCAAAGTCAAAACAACGTCTTTGGGTCTTGTGGGCCGTCATTGCCTTGTTTGATGACTCAAAGGTGGGGCTAACTGCTGGTAGCCGAAAATGAACATCGGTCAAGACCGGCAAAAGGCGGTAAAGGCCCCAATTTGACGGTGAATGCGGTCGGCGAATGTGGCATGTCGAAGGGATAATCATGCCGTTATAGCAAGGTCTATCACTTGTTATTTGTCGTAAGTATGTTTACCTTTATTGGCTTTAATTTATATACGACTACCACATGGTCTAACAAGACCATCACGCCCAGCGGTGACCGCTATCCTGACTGGCGTTGTTCGAAAAGATGATTAGGTGCGAGTTCTTACCCGCTTTTCACCAATTGTCGTATTCCTGCCCTTCTATTTTGACATTTTGGATGCTGACATCCCACAGCTTCCTATGCCCTCCAACCCATGGTCACCACTACTTTTTCGGCCCGATGGCTAACCTCGGCTATTATCGCTTTTTGGTTTTTGGGTATTGTGGTCCAGACTGGGGCACAACAGATCCGCAAAAACACATACGGCACCAATGGCGAGGTCCGGGCAACAGCGACAAACGGATCATCAGTATTTGTTGGGGGTGACTTTACCCAGGTCTTTAAACGAACTGGGTCTGGCTACCTAGCCGATGCCATCACGGGGCAACCAGTCCAGACCCTGCCTTCGGTGACCCTAGGCAATAACCCTGGCACCATCAACACCATGGTCGCTGATGGCAGTGGTGGCTGGTTTATAGCTGGCAACTTCGATCAAGTGGCAGGCGTCTCTAGGTCCAACCTAGCCCATCTAACTGCCACCTACCAGCTAGACCCAGCCTTTGTGGCCAACACCGATGGGGAGGTATTTGACCTAGCACTGCTATCTGGCAATCTTTATGTGGCAGGTAGTTTCAGCCAGATCAATAATAACAGCAGGCCACGCCTAGCGCAAGTCAGTGCCAGCTCAGGCTCTCTGACCGCATGGACACCCGCCACACCTAATGCCACAGTCCGCAAATTACAATTGGTTGGCAATGAGCTTTTTTCGGCAGGCGACTATACCTACCTCGGCAGCACAGCACAGAATGCTGGCCCCATCAGCACTACCACTGCCCTACTGAGTAGCGCAATGGCTACTGTAATCGGAACGGTCTATGCCACTGAAACGGATGGCAATAATGGCTGGTATATAGGGGGTGAGATCACAACTGTTGCAGGCCTATCGATCGGCAACTTGGCTCATATCAATGCCGATGGCAGCCTAGACCAAAGTTTTAGCCCTAGCCCTAATGGTTCCGTTCGAGCCCTTAAACGCAATGGCACCAATCTCTTCGTTGGTGGTAGTTTCACCGAGATTGCAGGCAGGACAAACCCTTATCTGGCTATTTTCAGCACAACCACCCATGCGCTTGACCTTGCTTGGGCAGCCAATAGCCCCAATGCCCCTATCCTGACCATCGAGAGTAGTGGCAACAAGGTCTGGATCGGTGGATCGTTCACCCAAATCGGGGTGAACAATCCTAACCTAGCGACCCTCAACCGCAGCAGCAACCAAGTGGTGGCGGGCCTTGCAGTCAATGGCCCCATAAGCACAACCGAGCAAGATGGCCAAGGGGGTTATTATGTAGGTGGCAGTTTCAGCCGCATTGGCGGGGTGGATAGAAGCCACTTGGTACGCGTCACAGCCGCTGGCCAGGTCGATCTGGCATTTAATCCGACCCTGAATGGAGCGGTCACAAGCATCAAACTGCACCAAGGCAAACTCTATGTCGCCGGCACTTTTACCACAAATAGCGGGGCTGATTGTAACAACATCATCGCCCTCAATCCTACGACCGGAGCCTACGCCAATTGGCAGTCTGCCGCTATCCGTAGCAGTTATCTAAGGGCAACACCTAGTAACAAAAACCACCTCACGACCGCAGGCAGCCGCCTTTTCGTCAGTGGAGATTTTGACCTTATAGGGCAGAAAACTGGGGGGCTTTCAGGCTTCAACAACAGCACTGGCAAACTATTATCCACCCTACCGAGCATCACAGGCACGGCCAACGCCATCGTCAGCGATGGCAACGGGGGGTATTACATCGGCGGTAATTTTAGCAAGGTTGGCAGCGTGACAGTCCAGCACCTTACTCACCTCAACCCGGATGGCACTGTTGACAATAGCTTCAGCCCTAGCCCAGATGCCCCAGTCCGTGCTTTGGTGCTGAAGGCAGGTGTGCTATACGTCGGTGGTGACTTCACCTCCATCCTGAGCCAAACTAGGATTGGTGGAGCGGCGATCAACGTCTCGACCAATTCGCTCACTGCTTGGAACCCCAATATCTCAGTAGGCGGCAATATCCAGCAGCTCGTAGATGGCGGTACTACTCTTTATGCTGTCGGGACATTTTCTCAGATTGATGGAGTTAACCGTAATGGTCTCGCCGCAATCAGTTTGACCCTTGGCACTGCCACCAGCTGGGACCCCGAAGTTACAGGTACCGTCAGGTCCGTCCTCTTGAGTGGAAGCCAGCTTTATGTGGCAGGATCATTCAGCGCAATAGGTGGCCAAGCACGGACCAACTTAGCCCGACTCAGCACCAGCACTGCCTTGACCGACAGCTGGGATGTTGGCACCATCAATGGGGATGTGAACAGCTTAGCCATCAATGGCACTACCCTTTATATCGGTGGTAATTTCTACGACATTGCAGGGACCACTAGCACCTACCTAGCTGGTATCAGCACCACTACAGCCGCTGTCCTAAATGGGTTTGAGAGCCTTGGTCTAAATGCACAGGTCACAAGCCTAGCCCATACCAGTGGCAAACTGATGGTCGGTGGTCACTTTTCTATGGCGGCTGGCTCCAAACAATATGGATCCATTGTCCTTAGCACCACAACCAATCTACCCCTATCGAGCTTTGACTTTGCGACCGATGCTCCTTCCAACCAATGGCTGGTTGATGGGCAGAAAATCTTGGCAGTAGGTGATTTTGCATACGCAGGATACGCCCGCGCCAATCTGATGAGCCTATCGCTAAATACCAATTTGATCAACGATCAAGTCAGTAGTTTTCGGACTAGGCCAAGCCACACCATCACAGCAGTAAGGCCTTTGAGCGCCAATCAGCTTGCTGTAGCTGGCTACTTCACAAGCATCAACGGCAGCACCACTACGCCCTACTTAGCCAAACTGGACACCGCCACCGCTACCCTGATCAGCTGGCCAGTACCTGAGCTCAACGGCCCGGTAGAAGACTTGGCATTGATCGGTACTAACCTTTATGCCACTGGTAGTTTCAATACTGCTGGTGGTAGTCCTGTTGGCCAAGTTCTGCGCCTAGACCAATCGAGCGGAATTATTGACAACCTAGACCTGAACGTTCAAGGAATTAGTTCGCTTCATACTACAGGGGATACCCTCTGGATCAGTGGCGCATTTTCGAGTGTTGCACATGCAGGCAATAACAATGACCTACCAAACATTTTTGCTTACAAAACAAGCACTAATACGTTGTTGGATGCCATAAGGTTGAACCCATCTGGCATTGTGGCGAGCGTAGTAAAGAATAGCAAGTTGTTGGTATTCGCTGGTAGTTTCGGAGGGCTTGGCAGCACAGGCCGTGCCTATCTAGCAGATTTCAGGATCAATACTGCTAGCCTAGGTAGTTTCAGTAGGGATATCAATGGCACAGTTATGGCCCTGCAATACCGCAATGGTCACCTATACGCTGGCGGCACTTTCAACACTATCGAAGGTGAGGCCCGATATGGGTTCGCCCGCTTCCGGAGCCATGATAACCAGCTTAGTCCTTTTACCCCACTTCAGTCAACAGATGGGGTTGCTCACGTCAGTGCGATTACTTTCTTAGGCTCTAAACTAATCCTGGGTGGATCCTTCGCCACTGTGGGTGGATTAGCACGACCGAACCTAGCCAGTATAGACTCGACCACAGCCTTGGCCGAAAGCTGGGCACCGATGCCTGACCAAGCCGTGCTAAGCCTGCATGCAAACGGTACCAACCTCTATGTCGGTGGGCAGTTCGCCAACATCGCTGGTGCCAGACGGACTGGGATGGCTGCCTTCGCAGGCACGAGTTTGGTCTCGACCTTTAATCCTGAGTGTACCAATTCATTTGGGACTATCTTTTCTATTTCAGCAGGGGCAAGTGCTGGGTCAATCTTTGTCGGCGGCAATGTCGGCACCTTTGGCGGCATCAATAGCCCCTACCTGGCCTACCATGGCAGCACTACCAACCTGCTTGGCCTGCGGCCCAAACCCAACGGATTGGTCCATGCACTCAGCACAGATGGTAGCCGACTATTCGTAGGGGGAGCATTCAATAACATATCTGGCCAAACGCGCTATAATGTCTCTGCTTACACAGTCTCGAGCGGTGCCTTGACGACATTTAATGACGATGCCCATGAAATCTTCAACGCCAGCAACCGAGGCAGCGGTGTTAGGGCAATGGCTGTTGCTGCTGGCTCAATCTATGTTGGTGGATATTTCTATGGCGTAGGTGGCGACAAAAACAACCTAGTCAAGGTCAATATTGCCAGTAGTGCTTTACAAGGATGGGCCCCAAATCCAGACTATATCGTTAATAGCCTGAGCACAATCGGCAGTTCGGTCTATGCACTTGGCGGCTTCAGCAATATCGGTGGCCAAAGCCGCAGTAACTTGGCCTCAGTCGATGCAACAACTGGCTTAGCCACAACATTTATCTCCGTCTCGGATGGTAATATTACTGGTATTGGTGCCTCTGGTAGCCAATTGATGGTGCATGGCACTTTTGGCAAAGGCGGAGTGACAAACCGCAATTATGCAGCGGCTTTCAGCCTTGATGGCACTACGCTTTTGCCTTGGAACCCTGCCCCAGACAACCATGTTAACACCCTCGCAGCTAATAGTACCACCGTGGCAGTCGGCGGTTATTTCAGCAACTTGGCAGGAAATAGCTCTACCTACCTTGGGGCAGTTTCGGCCACAGGCACTGGTAATAGTTTGGTTTGGAGCGGCAACTTAGCTGGGGCTATCACCTCGATGCTGGCCATCGGTTCTGACCTCTATGTTGGCGGTAGCTTCGGGACCATTAACAATGTTAGCAAACCAAACCTAGCCCTGCTCAACCTCAATACAGGGGTTGTAAACGCCACTTTTAGCCCTAATCCGAATCAACAAATTAGCGCCTTGGCATCCAATGGGAGTCAGCTATTCGCCGCTGGCCCCTTCAGTAACATTGGTGGATTGGCCCGCTCTGGCTTGGCCTCCCTTAGTCTAAGCAATGGTACCGCAACCGCAGGATTCAACGCTGGAACAGTATCAAGCCCGCTTAGTCTCTCTGTGCTTGGCAGCAATATTTATGTTGGGACCAGTAGTGGCATTACTGGCTATTCAGGGTCAACAGGAGCGACCGTCGGCTTTGCACCTGCTACCGATAATCTGGTCAATTGCCTTGGTAGTGTGGGTGGTGTGCTATGCGCGGGTGGCACCTTTAATAGCCTTGGTGGCAATGCAGTCCGCGGTTTCGGCAAGTTCAATAACGCCCCAAGTAGCACGGCTACCACCCCACTCAACCTCAATACCAATGGGGTAGCCTACCAACTTCTGCCACTTGATGCCAGCACCCTCTTGGTTGGCGGCACATTCACCTCTATAGCTAGTACCTTGGCCGACAACATCGCCTTCTGCGAACCAGGAACCGTGGTGGCCCCTACCATCCTGAGCTTTAGCCCCGCTGCAGCTGGTGCTGGACAAACGGTCACGATCACTGGCGAAAACCTATTGGGTGTCGCCTCCGTCATTTTTGGAGGCACGCAAGCAGCCAGTTTTACCGTTAGGTCGGCTACCGAGCTTGTTGCAACGATAGGGGCAGGTTCCAGTGGCAGTGTTACATTAGGCAATGGAGCTGGATCCTCCTCCTTATCGGGTTTTACCTTCTGCACTATCCCGACCCCAACAATCAGCAATAGCGGCAGCAACCAATTATGCCTCGGCCAATCGGTGACCCTGACCGCCTCTAGTGGATCGGCTTATCTATGGTCCACTGGGGCTACTACCCAGTCGATCACGGTTACAAGGGCAGGTAATTATACCGTCCGTACCATTAGTGGGGCTTGCACAAGCGCTGCCTCTGCTCTAACTATGATTACCATCGGTCGTGTTCCAGGCCAAACCTATAACCTAAGCACCATCGGACAATACCTGCTTGATGGCAATACCCAGGATGGCTCGGCAGTTGCCAACCATGCAATTATTCGTGGATCATTAGTCTATCAGTCAACCCCAAGCACCAACAACCAAGGTTTGGTCCTCGATGGGCTATCAGCAAACTATCTGGAAATCCCCTACAATAGTGCCCAAAACCCTAGCACCAATAGCTTCAGTCTGCACCTGACCCTACTGCCTGATCTGGCACATCTCTCTGGCCTGCGTTCGGTCTATCAGCAAGACAATATTCTGATCCAGATCAGCAGCACCAACCTCTATGCCAACGTCACGACTAGCACTGGCAATGCCACAATCTACGTTAGCAACCCTGCGCCAACTGCCACCACCCTACACCTTAGCCTTGTAGCTGATGACGATGCCGACAAACTTTACCTCTATCAGAATGGCATACTAGTTGGCGAGGTAGCCTATACTGGGCAGTTGACCTTTAGCAATGTTGCTACCTTTATCGGTCGCGAATCAGGCTTCACAGCCGGCATCAGGGGTACACTTGATGCCTTCCGAAAGTTCAACTATGCGCTTTCTGTTCCCGAGATCACCTACCTGAGCAACCCAAACGAGGCTGTCCTTGCCAGTAGCAATAGTCCCGTCAATCCAGGGCAAACCCTGCAGCTAACCGCAGCAACTGTGGCAGGCGCAACATATAGCTGGACTGGCCCGAACGGATTTGTAAGCACAGACCAAAACCCCAGCATCCCGACCGTTACAACCGTAGCCGCTGGCACTTATTCCCTGACCATTAGCATCAATGGATGTATAGCCGCACCAATCCAGACAGTAGTAGTGGTCGCTGCCTCAGCCCCGACAATCACCAACTTTACGCCAACAGCTGCCACCACTGGCCAGACGATAACCATTACAGGCACCAACTTGACAGGTACCACAGCGGTATCATTTGGCGGAACTTTAGCCACCAGCTTTAATGTTCAGAATGCCACCACCATCACTGCAGTTGTAGGTAGTGGTAGCACTGGCTCTGTTAGCCTTATTAGCCCTGGAGGGAACGCCAGCCTAGCAGGATTTACGTTCTGCAACCTTGCCCAGCCAACCATTTCGGCCAGCGGCCCTTCCACCATTTGCGAAGGTGAGATCGTAACACTCACGGCTAGTGCCTCACCAGGTGGATACTTCTGGTCAACAGGCGAAACGACCAATTCCATCATCGTGAGCACCACGGCCTCGATTACGCTACGGCATACCGATGGAGTTTGCACCTCAGCGCCAAGTGCGACGCAGACCATCACGGTCCGGACCAAACCGGCAAAACCAACCATTACCATCATCGGCAATGCCCAGCTTTGTAATGCCAGCACCGTTACCCTCTCAGCACCAGCGGGCTATGCCCATTATCGCTGGTCAAACAATGCCACTACCCAGTCCATTGTTGTCAACTCCACGAACGCCTATTCGGTAGAAGTGGCAGATGCCAACCTATGTTATAGCCAAGCCTCAGATGCCGCTATCGTCACGAATATCACACCCACCACCCCCTTTATCAATGTTTTAGGCGGACAGACTGCTGCTTGCCTTGGCGACACCCTCTACCTCGAGGGACCTGCCGGATATGACACTTACCTCTGGACAGGTACTACAAGCCCCATCACCAATCGCAGCATCCTCAAAGTCACCACCACCAGCCCTAGCATACGTTTGCAAGTGGGCCAAGCTGGTTGCACATCGTCGCAGTCAACTCCACAAGCTCTGACCTTTTATACCAAACCAACCAAACCCACCATTACCAACCTCAGCGTGAGGACGGACCTTTGTGGCGGTGGAAGCATTGAGCTCCGGGCCTCGGCCGCAGCAATAGGCGAGTCCTACGTCTGGTCTGACAACAACAACTCTCAGACCATATCAGTCACCATAGCTGGCAAGTATGCCCTTCGTATCCTGAACGGCACCTGCTTCTCGGCCACCAGTGACACCATCACAATTACTGACTCACCAGCACTGCCTACCCTTAGCATTTCGCCAAGCAATCCCGCGGATATCTGCGAAGGTGATAGCGTTCTGCTAACAGCTACAACTGGCCACCAATACCTTTGGAGCAACGGTAAAACGAGCCAAAGTATATGGGCAAAAACCAATGGTATCTATACCGTAAGTGCTACGGGAAACAATTGCGTGGGCACACCATCAACCGCTGTCTATGTTAACTACAAAGCCACTCCGTCTCCGCCCTATTTGCTCAACATAACCGACTCTATCTGCATTGGCCAGTCTGTGATCATCAGCCCTGAGGCACCACCAGTTGGCATGCAATATTTATGGCAGGGGACTACCCTAGGCAACACCTATACCGTCAACACTGCTGGCACCTACTTTGCACAGCTCGTCCTTGACGGATGCCTCAGTGCCAAAACCTATTTCACACTTTACCAAAAGGCACCAGTCAACCCGGTCACGACGCCGAACATCGTCCTACCTGCCAACAACACGCTCAATATCCGTGGAGAGGACCTAGTAATTTCTTGGGCACCACAGGCACAAGCCCGAGGCTACCGCATTTACATCTACCGTAGCACCGAGACGCGACCCGCTACCCCAATTGTCGTTCTATTCGACCCTAACAACGTCAACTATCCTGTCCCTACGAATGTTGGCCTGCCCCTTGGCGAGCTTCTGAGGGCAGACATTGTTGCCTATAATGGCTGCTTTGAAGCCAGTGCTAGTGTGCAGTTTTCTATTGGCCAACGGCCAAATTTGGTTGTTACATCCATTACTCACCTGCCGACTTTTGATGCCAACAAAACAGCCACCATTACTTATACAGTCAAGAACATTGGCGCAGGCAGCACCAACACCATCGGCTGGGAAGAAAACATCTGGCTCAATGTGGACAAAATTGATCTACGGCTAGCCAATACAGCCACTTCTGCTACCTTTTTCCTCAAAAAGCTTGGCAACACACATGCCTTGCTACCTGGCCAAAGCTACACCCGTACCGTCACTGTGGATATCCCTGAAGACGCCGCAGGTAGCTATTACATCTGGGTGCTTGCCAATAGATCAGTCGCTTTCTGCGGAGCCGCGGCAGTCGGTGACACATGCCCAGTGAACTATAACTATAGCTACTCGCACCTGATAGAAGAAGATGACCTCGCCAAACGCAACAACATTCGCCAAAGCCAGGTCTTTGTAAATGCCCAGCCACGTGCTGCCCTTCAGGCCCAACAGGTCCAAGGCTTACCAGCCCAGGTCTTTGCTGGCTCACCGATCAATCTCAAATATACTGTCAAGAACATCGGTATTTATCAGGCAGTTGGGCGTGCCAATGAGCCCTATCGTGTCCGAACAACAACTTCTATCACAAGTAGCGGCACTCCCATAACCATCCCGCTCTACTGTGACGATCGGTACTGGACGGACAAATTGTACATCAGCAAATTACCATCGTTCAACATCGATAGTGCGGATTTGGTATCAACACAGACCATTAAGCCACGTATGTTCAAGGCCCCGGTCAGTTGTTATACTTCATTCAATCCGCCTGTTATCAACAATCAGTATGACCCACTGACCCAATCCATCCACCCGGATAGTGTTTATGTCCAGCCAGTCCAGCTAACTGTGCCCGAAAACATCACAGGGACATATTACCTCTTCATACACACAAATGACAACGGCAGTGTGCTGACCAATCCTGCCTTTTATCCGATCGAGCGCTTTGGTCCGTTTCAGATATTGATCAATCCGTATGCTGACTTGGTGGTGAATAACATTACGCTGCCTGACACTTTGGTCAGTGCTACTAAGCCCGTCGGATCTTATCGCACGCGCAATCAAGGCTTTGTCGCAACCACTACTGGGGTTATAGATTCCCTTTATTTCTGCCGCGCGGCTAACCTGACAG
Source organism: Cytophagaceae bacterium (assembly GCA_027490155.1). GTDB lineage: Bacteria > Bacteroidota > Bacteroidia > Cytophagales > Flexibacteraceae > CANHWS01. Next base: position 17,442 of record JAIXYP010000065.1, read on the forward strand.
CGCAATCAATTGCATTTGGCTATAAGCTCTATCAGCCCGAATCTTTCAGTATCAATCAATCCAGAACAAATGCACTGGATATATCTATCCCAGATACAGCTTTTGGTCGGTATTATATCTTCGTCAAAACTAATCTGACCAAGACTGTTTTCGAACACACTGCCACAGCCAACAATGCCTACCAAAGGCCGACCCCCATCTGGATCAAAAAAGGGGCCTTCCCTGACCTACGCCTAACTAGCCTTTTTGCACCTGATAGTGTCGAGGCAGGGTCTAGTTTCCAACTCAACTACGGCTACCGCAACATAGGCCTAGGCTATGCCTTGCCCCGCTATACGGATAGCATCAAGATCGTAAACATTGCGGACCCAAATAACAGTTCGTTACTCACGATCCTAACTCCCCCCTACACAATTGACACGCTAAGGCCCCAACAGACGGCTACAATTAGCCAAGCCGTGCCTGTGGACATTACCCAAGAAGTAGGCACATTTTGGCTGCGTGTTAATGTCAACGGAGATCGTAAAGTCAGCGAGAATGGCCAGTATGGCAACAACACCAACACCTCGGGCCCCTTGGTCAAACGCATAAAAGTGATCCCTGCCGGCAGCACCCGCATCGACCCCAATGCAACATTCGACTGGCAACTCAACAGCCTCATAACCATAGGAGCTGTTACGACCCGCCGGCCCATGTCGATCCAAGCATCTTATCGATTTAATGGCCCTAGTACCCCCACAACGCCTCCTTATATTGCCTACTCCATCGCTAGTGACCCAGCAGGTCAGAATACCGTTTTGCCTCTTGGCTATGGTCAGGTGCCCGAAATTGGTATACGTGGTCAATCTGCCACACTTAGCACCTCTAGCTATCCGCTTGACAATATTGCAGCAGGCAACTATTATCTGGTAGGTACCATCTCGAACTTCCCGAATGATAAGTTCGATGGCAATCTGGCTAACAACACACATATCCTTCCCATCACCATCCTCTCGACACCTGCGCCAGACCTAGTCTTGTCGATCATTAGCTGCCCGACCACAGTCTTTGGCGGTAGGCGATTCAAGGTAAAATACAGGATAACCAACCAAGGAAACGCCAGCACCACTATCGATGGCGTTAATGATCATCTCACACTGATTGTGGCCCAGGGTTTAGGTGGGGAACGTTGGACCCAGACCTCTAGTCGGCAATTAAGTATTGGCGAAAGCTATGTGGATAGTATGTCCGTAGCCTTTGCGAGTGCAGCTCGTGGATTATACCTGCTGACCGCAAAATGCAATGCAGACCCTTTTATCTTCGAGCCAGACCTTGCCAATAACATTAGCGACGAACGGGCGATCACCGTCATCGAAGCCCCCAAAACAGACCTCTTACCGATATCCATCCAGGCACCAACCAGCCTCAAACCGGGGGGTGATACCACCATATTGGTCCAGCTTCGCAACGATGGACCTGAAGTAGCAGAAGGTGACCTGAGTAACTTTTTACAGCTACGTCTCCCGGCCGAAACCAATTCTGGGTTCAACACCACGCAGTCGCAATACGTCAGCATCAACCCTGGCCAGACCCACACCGCTCATATCCGGATGGTAGGTCCCGGAGCAGCAGAGGCCAACAACCATGTTTTCGATGCCTTGGTCAATGCCACAAGGGCCATCCCCGAGACCAACTATGACAACGATAGCATCACCCAGCGGCCTATCAGCATCAGCTACCCTTTGGCGACACCTGCCAAAATCCTGAAGCTGGATTCTGTTGGTGGCTTCAGCACCAATCCATGGTATTTTAAGGTCAGCCCACCAGCGGGGACAGACGTATTGATCGAGCTCGGCCAAGTGCAACTGACACGCGGCATGGTTCTGGACTCGATCAACCACCCGACCCAGCTAAACATCTTGGGGGCCTGTGCAACGGCTTGGCCGGCTGGCAAATACAGCCTCCAGCGCAGCACCGACGACCCCGCCGAAACCCGAACTAGCCACTCGGTCATTATCCCTAATGCCAGTTGTGGGAGTTATATCGTCTCCGCCTATCGGCAGAAGGTTTTGGGGGATGTCCTACCCTCTAGTGGCCACCTGAACGTCAAGGTAACTTATGTACCCTACAGCATCACATCCGTTTCGCCAACCAAGGTAGGCCAAGGCCCGATAACCTTACTTGTAAACGGTGGTCGGTTTGAGCCCAACATGACATGGCAGCTTGAGAGCATGGGTGGGTCACCTGTGGCAACATCACACTACAACCAACTGCGGCATAGCATGCAGGCCATCGTCCGCTTTAATTTGCTGACAGTGCCACTTGGTCAATACCGCTTAGTTGCCATCAATGCTGCCAGCCAACGTGCCCTCTATGCATCTATTACCGTCGATACCGCCATCACAGCCGGCATCAGGGTCTCTCCTATCGCCCCTGCCGAAATCAGGAAAGGACGTAGTGGCACCTATCGCCTTTCCATCCTGAATGATGGCAATGTGGATGCTGAGGCGCTACAAGTCCAAGTCGTTTCGCCCAACTTCTTTGCCTATATCAATGATGCCAAGGTGATTTCAGGCTCTGCAAAACTTTTGATGGACACAAGGATACCAGGGAAATATGAACCAGTCAACAACCAACTCAACACTGATACCTTAGCGATTCTACCTATATGGGTCCGGAACCTCAGACCAGGAGAAAAAACAGAGATCGAATTCAAGGCCAATATCCTAGCCAGCTCCAAATATCCTGGATTCCCAATCTACCTGACAGTCAACAAGTATTCTGGATGGCGATTTGCCAGGCATTTCTATCGGCAGATGGGGTTGGTATATAAGGTCCTACAAAAAGATCTAAGTACCTATGGGCCTGCTAAGTTGCCGACCTATCCACCATATAGCTTTGTCAAAACCAACCCCGACAAACGTAAATTCATTGATACGTTTTTACATCAATACTTCCAGGGTGGGGTATTACTAGCTACCGATACAGCTGGCATCGACCCCTATAACGACTTTTCGTTAGGACTTGATTCTCTTGCCCTGCTTGCCCCATTGAGGGCAGCTTTCCCACCAATGACCCGCCTATTTGTCGGTGACCCAGCCAACTATCATGACCTCGGGTATCGCCCTACAGATAAAGACAGCCTCATGGTCTATTTGCTCCAAAAGGCAGGTTGCCGTACCTGTGGATATGCCCTTGGATTTAGTGAAGATGTACAAGAACGTGGTAGGGATAGGATCCTTCGTGACGCTGTTTGTGAAGGACTATTGGGGCCAGCGATCAATACCTATAGCGGGTTCCTCGAAAATGCGGTCAAAGGATTTACAGGCTACATTACCAGAATAGGCGGACAATCTATATTCAATGCCGTAGCCAAAGAAACGTTTAATCCTGCTGCCTTACTTGGCTTTGCGGCACAGCTCGGAAATGCTGTTGCCGGTGCCGCATTAGGCAACCATCCCGTCGCTAAATGCTGGGCACAAGGCTTTTTCACCTACGTCAACTCAGCAGTGGGAATCGTTGGCGAAGTCGAAGGCATAACTGCAGCTTTTGCTGGGGAGGGTCTCACGGTGGGCGCAAGCTCTGTTGGCGTTGCCTATTACTCCACTGTGCTAGCGAAAGACGCCGCCATTATGGCCCTTTTGGTTACCACTCGTATCAATTATTGTAATCAAATCAGTAACGATCTTCTGAGTACAGCCGAACGTGACGCCATCATCGCTCGCAATGAAGCCACCATCAAAAGCCTTACCGATAACGAAGGTAGCCTTGTTGCTGTCGCACTCAACAACGTTAGCAATCTCACCATTTGCGCACCTACGCCCACATCCCGTGACCCGAATGACATAAAGGGGCTAGACGGATATGGACCAAACCGATTCGTCAGCACTTCACAAGAGCTAAAGTACCGCATCAGGTTTGAAAATGACTCGACCTTTGCCTTAGCAGCGGCCCAACGGGTCTATATCAAAACCAAACTGCCCAAACATGTCTCTGCCAATAGCATCCAGCTCGGCAATATTGGTTTTGACCGTATGGACTTTACCTCCACTGCTGGCCAGCTGGCCTATAGCGGTGACCTACCAGTAACAGGACGTGACTACAAAGTACACGTTACGGCGGGCCTTGACATCAGCAACAACCAGATCATCTGGGAGTTCCAGACCCTTGACCCTGCAACCAATGCCGTCCCTGCTAGTAGTGCAATTGGTATGCTACCCGTCAATGATAGCACGGGCACTGGAGAGGGCTATGTAGACTTTAGCATCTTGGTTGACCCAGATGCCGCTACTGGCGACACAGTTGCCTTTCAAGCCGACATTTACTTTGACGACAACGAAGTTATCAGGACCAATACCTGGGTCAATATGCTTGATGCCGTAGGGCCGACTGTCACGCTTCGTCCACTAGACCCGATCGTCAGCAACCCTGTTAACATCAGGACCCAAATTGCATCCGACGACTTTGGTGGCTCAGGTCTTGACTATTACAAAGTCTGGGTGGCCGAGGGTAATCAGCCTTATGCCCCACTCGATGGGGTCTATACTACTGCCACTCCGCCGACGTTCACAGGCACTATTGGCGCAACCTACCGATTGGCAGTCGCTGGTCGTGACTTTGTTGGCAACGGTGCAGATCCGGACTTCAACAACCCGACCATTATAACTATAACCGGGACCAAGGCCCTAGCCTTTACGGACATTGCTGACACAATCAAGCTATGCCAAGGTAAGATTCTGAGGGCTGGATGGGCAGGCCTCAATGTGGACACCGCCACGATTGGTATTGGCCTACTTGGCGGCGGGCAATATTTGCTGATGGATACCCTCCTGACAGATAGTGTCACAAGCTGGAAAGTGCCAACCACGTTAGCGGCTGGCCTCTACAATCTGCGTTTGCGCTCCATTTCGGATAGCAACACCCAGGCTCTTAGCCCCTTCCCAGTCCGTATCTATGCCATTCCTACTGCTACAATAGACACAATGCAGGGCAGTAGCCGCTGTGCCGAAACTGCTGGCATTGGCCTCAAAGCAAGGTTGGCCCAGCCACAAACAGGTGTGACTTATCGTTGGACCCTGCCTGACAACACGGTCCGAACTACTGACTCGATTTTTAGCACCCAACTTGGGGTTCATCTGCTGGTCACGACCAATCCGTTTGGTTGCCAAGACACCACATTTGTAACACTTAGGCTCAACGCTGCGCCTTTGGCACCTCTGATCTCAGGACCAACGAGTGCCTGTACGAACAGCCCTTTTCGGTATGCCATCAGCGGTTTGCCTACAAACACGCTTGTGCGCTGGTATATCGGGTCGATTACCTCCATCCCAGCTCAGCTAGGCACGGACACGAGCTTCATCCTGACCCCAACGGCCAACACCACCATTTTGGCCCGCTATCAGGCGCCGAACAAATGCCTGAGCGATACAGGGACCTTGGCCATCACGACGATCGTGACAGCATCCAAACCCGCGATCACCTATTCGGCAGGCACTACCATTTGTTTAGGCGATACCATCACCTTGTCTGCCCCAGCAGGTATGGCACAATACCGCTGGTCCAATGGCGACACGACCCAGACTATTCGGGTCTTTGGTGCTGGTAAGTTTGCTGTAAGGGCCAATACGCAACTAACAAACCCAAGTTGTTTTTCTGTAACCTCAGACACGGTCCAGATTAGTATCGGCAATTGCAACTTGAGCTGGACAGGCACAGTCAATGCTGATTGGCACAATGTCCTGAACTGGCAGCCACGTCGGATACCAACTAGCACGGATACTGTCCTGATTGGTGCCGCTAGCAGTACAAATCCCGTGATCAACACCCCTGCCACCGTTGGTTCTATCAACATCAGTGGCGGACGTAGCCTTACCCTCAATGCCAACCTGACTATCAGCAAGCACCTCCGTGGAGCGAATACGGTATTCTTGGGATCAGGATATGTGGTCTTCGGGGGCACTTCTAAGCAGTTTATCCTCGGCAACACCAACTTCCGGAACCTTGAGCTGGACAATATTGCTGGGCTTGAGCTCCGAGCTGCCATTACCTATGCCGGCACCCTCAAGTTGACCAACGGCACCTTCAACGCCAATGCACAGGCAGTTACTGCCCTCAGCAATTCCGCTGGTACCGCAGAGATGGCCAGCCTCGGCACCAATGCCGCCATCCAGAATGCACAGAACTTTACGTTCCAACGTTGGTATGACCCTACGATTGCTGATGCCAATGGTGCTTGGATGATGACGGGATCACCTGTTCTAAGCACAACAGTGAATGCTTGGTCCACCAACAATCCCTACGCTGCCAATACATTTGACTATACAAGGCTCTCGAACTCCTCTGTTTGGCTCTATAGCCCGACCAGTAACCTATACCCTAGAAACCAAGGATATGTCAAACCTAGCGGCGCAAGCCAACAACTGCTAACAGGCCAAGGTGCACGGATTTGGTTCCGGCGGACACCGTTCTACAGCCAAGCCACACCGAGGATCAGCCTAACAGGTACCCCTCGAACAGGCAACCAGACTTTTGCTGGACTCAGCTATTGCGGACCATCGGCAGGTTGCCCATATACTGCTGCCCAGGGTGGTGCTGCGGACAATGGCTGGAACTTAGTTAGTAATCCCTACCCTGCTACCCTAGACTGGGATGCCGCAAGCTGGACCAAAAACCAAGTCAATGGTGCGATCTATATCTATCGTCACAACCTTGGCCAATACTGCGTCTATAATGGCGGGGTCGGCACCTTTGGAGCCACTAACTTGATCGCTCCTGGCCAAGGATTTTTTGTACAAGCAACTAGCAATGCCGTTTCCTTGATGGCTACCGAAAGTTGCAAGGCAATTGGCAGCAGTGGTGTCCTCAAGGCCAAACCAGCTAGCCCCGATACTGGCCAGGTGATGCGCATCAAAGTCAGCCAAGGACAGAAAATGGCCGAGGTAATCTACCGTACCCACACCGAAGCAAGCACCCAGTTTGACCCTACCCTAGATGCTTATGCCCTCAGCCCAGATACCGGCATGGCCATGCTCGCGATCGGGGATGATCAAGGCGGAAACCTTGCAATAAAAAGCCAACCAAGCGGGCAGATTTGCGACACCATTCAACTGGTGACGGCCAATCTGAACACAGGACTAGCATCCGTCCAATTGCGGCAACTGACACCTTGGATGCGTGACAATCATTTAACCTTGATCGATAAGGTAACTGGTGCCCAACAGGTCATCACCCAAGATACCAGCTTGGCGCTCGCCTTTAGGTCCAACAGCCAAGACAAACATCGGTATGCCTTAGTCATCCGCACCCGGACAACAAACCTTGCGGGTCAGGCCATAGGTCTCAGGTGCAGCATCACGCCCAACCCCGCCCTAGGTTGGTTCCGCTTCTTAGCAACCGACCATGGAACATATAACATAACGATGCTCGATGCCATTGGTAAAGTTGTGGCGCACTACCGGGTTAGCAACAACAGCCGTCAAGACCTGTCGGGAATCAGTTCAGGGCTCTACTTCCTGCAGCTGCCGGATGGTACCACCAAAAGACTTGTAGTCCAATAATCAGGTTTCCAACCTAACTACCAACCAACGACTTTAACCCAATCGAAAGCGCCATCATGGCCCATTAGCGGCATTACCCAGCCACACAAATTTGCAGATAGCGGGGTAAGCTAGTGGGCCAATAATGGCCACACCAAAGGACGCAGTGGCCTACTACAGGGCCACATCCATCATGGTAGCATTATCCAAATCGTCTGGGCTCAGGTCGGCCCCAAATCACTCATAATCAACCAAAAACAAATTCGAGCTTGATTTGACGCCAAAATCAACAACTATTGCCAAGCAAAACTTGCAGGTGTGAATTCGCTTTAGTACTTTTGCACTCCCTTTTAAGGAAAACCGACCATAAGACCTATCGCACGTAGCAATGGCTAATCATAAATCAGCACTTAAACGTATCCGCGCCAACGAAACCAAACGTCTGCGCAACCGTTACCAAGCCAAAACGGCTAGGACATTCGAAAAACGCCTTCGTCACATGACCGAACTAGGCGAAGCGCAAGTGCTGCTCAAGAAAGTGTCTTCTATGCTCGATCGTCTTGCTAAGAAAAACGTCATCCACAAAAACAAAGCCTCCAACCACAAGAGCAAATTGGCTCGTTTGGTCAATGGTCTGAAAGCTGCTTAGTCAGCCCCGCTGAGTTTCTGATACAAGTCCTGCATCCTCACTAGAGTTTGCAGGATTTTTTTTGCCCAATTTACCCTACCTTGTTCGGTGAGGTCAAATAATTACCTCAATAGGTACTACCTACCAACAAGCCAATGGCCTCAATTGGTACGAAGAAGTATCTGGGGCATAACTTGCGCATAAGGCCTAGGTTGTTTTGTTTTGCATCCCCAGGTCAAGCAGAGCAAACATGTTCCCGGGTTAGATCTTTGCGATTATCTTTGGGCATGCCCACTAAGGATGCTAAACACCCTGCCTGAGCTGCCAACCAAACTTAACATTGTCCAACATCAAGCACAGACCCTAGGCAAAGCACAAATATGCTACCTAGGTCCTACGCTGCAAGTCATAACTACACCATCATGGGACGCGCATTTGAGTACCGCAAGAACCGCAAAATGAAACGCTGGGGCGCCATGAGTAAGGCCTTCAGCAAGATCGGCAAGGATATAATTATCGCCGTTAAGGCATCTGGCAGCAACCCTGAGTCTAACAGTCGCCTACGGGCCCTATTGCAGAACGCAAGGGCAGTGAATATGCCCAAGGACACAGTTGAGCGGTCGATAAAGAAAGGTGCCAGTAAGGACCAAGAAGACATCAAGGAGATCACCTACGAAGGATATGGCCCACACGGCATCGCCATCGTCGTTGAGACCGCTACGGATAACATCAACCGCACAGTAGCCGCAGTCCGCAGTTGCTTCACAAGGGCTGGTGGAAGCCTAGGTACCACTGGTTCGCTGGACTTTATGTTCGATCGCAAGTCGGTCTTCAAAATCAAAAACACAGGTATTGATCTTGAAGAGCTTGAGCTAGAACTGATTGACTTTGAAGTAGATGAGGTTTTTGCTGAAGAGGACGCCATCCAGATCTATGGTGGGTTTAAGGAGTTTAGCAACATCCAGCACTACCTCGAAGAGCATGGTTACGAGATCATCAGCTCAGACTTTGAGCGCATCCCGACTGACCAAAAACAACTTACCCCAGAGCAAGAAGCCGACATCGAAAAGCTGTTGGACAAACTGGAAGAGGACGATGACGTCCAGAACGTCTATCACAACATGGCATAAGGCGGCCTACCACCCATACATACATTAATTCTAAGCAAGAAAAAGGCCCACTAACAACCTAAATGGTCTGTTAGTGGGCCCTTTGGCGTTTAAGGATCCTTGATAGATAGACCTGTGATTGCTGATTACATCTTGACCGAAATAAATCCACCATCGATGTGGTAGTTGCTACCCGTAATGAAGCCCGCCTCGTCCGAGGTTAGGAACAGGATGAGGTTCGCCATTTCCTCTGGCGTGCCCATGCGGCCAATTGGTTGGCTTTTGCTGAGGGCTTCGAACATTTCTTGCTCACGACCAGCGTAGTTGTTGGCAATGAAGTTGTCCACAAAGGGCGTATGGACCCGACCAGGCGAAATGCAGTTGCAACGGATGCCATGGCTGATGTAGTCTCTTGCGACAGACAGACTCATAGTCAGGACTGCTCCCTTGCTCATGCTATAGGCAAACCGATCTGCTATACCGACTACGCTCGCGATGCTAGCAAGGTTGACGATGCTACCGCCACCATTGGCCTTGAAGTGTGGCACAACAGCCTTGAGGCAGTTATAAACTCCTTTGACATTCACAGCAAAGACCCTGTCAAAATCCTCTTCGGCGCAGGCCTCAAGGTTGCCGATATGGGCGATGCCTGCGCTACAAACTAATGCATTGATGCGCCCGCCAACTAGCTGGACTGCTTGGTCAAAAGCTGCTGTCACAGAGGCTTGGCTAGCCACATTGACGCTAACAAAATATGCCTGCCCACCTGCCGCCTTGATTTCGGCCTCGGTCTCAGTGCCTTGGGCCTCGTTGAGGTCAAAAATGACAACTTGGGCGCCTTGCTGTGCAAACTTGATGGCCGTGGCCTTTCCGATGCCAGAGCCACCTCCGGTGATGATGGCGGCCTTTCCTGATAAACTAAACATGGATGTGATAGGTGTGATGATTTTGATCTAAATGCGTTTTATGGTTTAGCCAGCTATCCCCTTGGTTCATTCTGACTATCTGACTAGTAACTGAACTTATCCCGCAGGTACTGAATGGACTTGCCAACGGATACGATGGTTTCGCCAGGGCAACGGTCTTGCTCCACAAAATGATGCTCCATGCCTGCGGTTTTGGCCAGCTGAAAGATGGCCTTAAAGTCTATGGTTCCGCTACCAACTTCGGTTGTGTCCTTGGATTCAGCCCCAAGGTCCTTGACATGCCAGAGTGGGAAACGACCTGGGTACTTCTTGAAATAAGAAATCGGATCCTGCTCGGCCTTAACAACCCAGAAAAGATCCATCTCAAAGTTGACTAGCTTGCTTTCCGTGTTCCTGAGCATGACATCATAGGGCACCTCACCCTCAATGGCCTTGAGCTCAAAATCATGGTTGTGATAGCAAAGCTTGAGGCCTGCCTTATTGGCTACTTCGCCCGCCACGTTGAGCTGATCAGCAATGCGTTGATAGCTCTCGAGGTCAGCACGGTCATTTCTTGGGATGTAGGGAACCACAATATAACTGGCTCCAGCCTCGACCACAGTGCCACATAGCTCATCCCATTTGTTGAGCATCGTGAGTTTGGTGGTGTTGCCAGCCCGTTGCTCGTCCCATCCGCCTGAGACATGGTGGCTTATGAGCTTTAGGCCATTATCAGCACATATTTGGCGGAACTCCTTAGCCGATTTACCATAGAAGATCCCCTTTTCGGTCGAGTAGCCTTCCAGCTCCGTATATCCCAACTTGCTAAGTTTGCCAAGAGTACCGGTTAGGTCCTTCTCGATAACATCACGCAGGGTATAGAGCTGAACACCAAAAGTTTTGACCGACTTGGCACTGGCCAGCCCGGACGGTAATAAGGCCAAAGCAGAAAGGGCACCTACTTGGCCCAAAAAGTGTCGACGCGAACTGGACGAAAAACTAGTTAACATAACTTAAGCGTTGGGTTAGGCAATGGTACAGTAGAGAGTAGATAGCAAACTGGCATTATCGCTAGTCCCACTTGATAACGAAGGTAGCATCTGGTCGAAGGGTAATCTGCCAATCTCCAGACTTTTGCTTGCTAATGGTCGCCCCTCCGTATAGGTCCGTGGGCTTCTTGCCAGCCTGACCTTCAAGTAGTACTGATGAGGTATTCGTCGTACTTGTATTGGTCAGGATACTAATTTCGGAATTACCAGATTGCATCTGCCGCAAGTAAACATCAGGATTGGCTTGTAGAAAATGGGTGCTAGGCAGGGTTTTGGTCTGGGTGCTGACCTTGGCCAATAGGCTTGTGAAGGCCGTTAGACTGACATCAGCATATTGGTCTAGCCCTGCTGGTGCACCAATCGTGATCACGGTGCCTTTACCCACTTGGCTAACCCAAACGCTATCGCCATAGACCGCACTTAATGACTGATCAGCCAACTTGCGAAGACGCAAACGCATGGATTTTAGGCTGTTTGATTTTACAGGAGTATAGTCTTCTACTGCTACTACATCTGCACCCATCAATTGCTTGAGCGGTGAAGTACTAGTATAACGTAAGGTTTCGTAGTCGTCGTATAGGCCTGTCAAACCCGTCAAGATTAGCGTACCTCCATTGGTAACAAAACCAAGCATCTGCTCGATCTGGGCATTGGTCAGGGCCGTGGCATGAGGCAGGATGGCCAGTTTGGCCTGACGGTCTTTGGCGAGCCAGTCCATTTGAGAGACATTAAGGACCTGAGGTGCTACCCCAAGCCGCTGCAGGCCAAGATAAGTACCTAGGACTGCATTTTTGTGCGCCCGTTGGGTGCGAACTAAGTTGTCGCCTTGGTTGACCTTGGCCCTACCTTGCAGGACCATAGTTTCCTGGCTCTGGACAACATATATCTGGGGTAAGACAGGTTTGGCTTCGGCCCAAAGTCCTGGGGTTGCCTTGAGGGATTTGGCCACCTTGCTAGCGGCCAAAAGGCGTGCCGTTGGGCGGTATTGGTAGTCCACCATGGCCCACTCGCCTGCCTCTGTGCCTTTGAGCCGAGGGTTGAGGCACCAGAAAATGGTACGTTGCGCCCCAGCTCCGATGCCTGACCATAGCCACCGCTCGATCTCGGCAGGTGTTGGGGTCAAGGCATTGGTGCCAGTATAGAGGTTAATCCCTCCCTGCAGCTCCGTTACCCAGAAGGGTTTGCCTTTGGCCGCCCCACGGATATAGTCGCTAACAAACGAAACCCCGTTGCCATATTGGTTACGTTTAAGCGCATCAAAATGCCAAACCGGATGGACAGAGCACCCTAAAGAGGTGAGAAAATCAGACCATTGGGGTAGGTCATATTTTTCCTGAATGTCCAGCAGGGCATGCGGATTGATGTGTAGGTCACTTTTAGTGTCATACTTCCTGATTTCGGTAGCAATCCAGCGCATATACCACGTTAGGTGATCTCGCCAAAAGACGTTCCAGTCCACATAAGCCCCAGGCCAAGTCCAGCCACCACCTGCCCAACTAGGCGAGTATTGGACTGAGTCAAATGAGGTGTAGCTCGTAAGCCAGCTACTATTTAGGGCCTTGAGGTCGTTGTTGTACTTTGCCTTGAGCCAAGGACCAAATTTGGCTAGAGCCAAGGGGTCAGGACTTGGCAGCTGGCCTGGTTCGTTCATCAGCATCCAGGTATCGAGGGCTGGGTGGGCACCATAGTGGGTCACGACAGCCTTGATATATTGCGCCTGTGCCGAAAGCTCTTGCTCGGTATGCGCAGCAGCACCATCCTGCACCTTATAATAGCCTGTTGGCCCTACGTAAGTTGGCGGTTGGTTGGGCATCAGCGTGGCCACTATCTTGACACCATGCCGTTGGGCAGAAGCAAAACATTGGTCATAAAGGCCAAAGTCCCACACACCACGGGCGGTTTCCATCCAGTTCCAGACCATGAATAGCCTCGTGACGGGCATATCTAGCTTGGCTAGGGTCTCAAACTGCTGATCTATTGTTTTGGCATCCATCCCCGGCTCAACCCATATCTGGGCACCTATCTGAGGGACAGTATTCGGTGACCCTAAAGTCAAGGTTGACTGATGCTCAGGCGTATTAGGTCCCTTTGGGGTAACAGTCTGGGCCAAGGTCCATTCAGTACCTAATGCCAGCAACAAGGCCGAAATCAGGGCAAAGCGTTTTGTTTGTTTCATTGATTTTGATGGGTGAATCCAGCGTTTATAGCTCGCCGATATCTTCGTTCCAGAGTTTGGGTTTGGCCTCGATGAAGTCCTCCATCATTTTGACGCATTCGGGTAGATCTAGGTCAATTACCTCCACCCCATGGGACTCCATAAAGGCTCGTGCCCCCGGGAAAGTGCGGCTTTCGCCCACAATCACCTTCGGGATTTTGAACTGAACAATCGTCCCTGCACACATATAGCATGGCATCAAGGTGCTGTAGATAACAGTGTCCTTATAGCTACCTACCCTACCAGCATTAAAGAGGCAATCCATCTCACCATGGAGGATCGGGTTGTCCTCTTGAACACGTTTGTTATGCCCACTCGCAACAAGTTTGCCAGCCTTAACAAGGGCAGAGCCAATCGGGATTCCGCCTTCAGCTAGTCCTTTTAGGGCCTCGTCAATGGCAGCACGCATAAACTGATCTGGTTGGGCTTCGAGGGCCATAATTGAGGTGTTATATAAGGTGACTATAAATGTGCTTTGGCCAGACATTCTAAACTAATATGGAGCAAAGGGTCCATATTGAACTGTTGATGCTCATGTACTTGTTTTCTGCCAAGATAGCTGCAATAAAAGCATATTTGGCGTGTTTTCGGCATGTCAGCAGGCCCAACTTAACCACAATCTGGTTGGTATGACCAACCCTAGGGGTCTGGAACAAGCCCTGTATCTGAATGATTTGGACCAATAGGTGAAGGGCATCAGCAGGTCAAATATTTTTTCGGCAATGTGGGCTTCTGTGCAATCAGAAAATAGCCTATATTTATCGAACGACAAGCGCGCTTTAGGTTCGCCAACCTGCTTTTGGCAACAATCGTAGGGTCATAGGCGTTGTTTATCAGCAAACCAGCTTGGCCGTTTGGTGTATGGAAGTTTTTATCCTATTGGTACTGATGGGGCTCTATATCGGCCTCAAAGTCTTTATGGGCGGTGCCGCCGACCCCATTGGGCGTGACAAACGCAAATACAAAGCTGGCCTTCGGTTTATCGACAACCGAGAGTTTGATAAGGGATTTGTTTACTTCAACGCCATGATCAGCGAGAATCCACGTTCGGCCTCTGCATGGCTATACCGTGGTCGTTGCCAACAAGGGCTTGGTAACCAATATGCTGCCATAGCGGACTATACCAAAGCTTCCGAAATTGACTACAACGTCGCCGAGGCTTTCTTGCTCAAAGCCAAACTCCTACTACACCTTGATGAAGTCGAGCAAGCTCTCGAGGCTGCCGAAAAAGCCGTCTGGCATCTACGCAACAATGGCGAAGCCTACACCGTCCGTGGTGAGATATTGGCCAAACTAGGCCAGAATGGCAAAGCAGTGATGGACTTCCGCAAAGCAATCAGTCTAGGCGACGAAAATGCCAACTTTATCCTCCGCAACCAATTCAACTTGCAAGGATAGCCATTACTTGACTGGTAAGCCCATCTCTAGGATTTTGGGGGTTTAAACACCAGCAAGGTCTAGGTCTTTGGCCAAGTCTGCAACCGAAAATTTGGTGGCATCCACCGCACGGTACGGGATATCAAATTGCCGCAACACTTGCTGATATTGTTCAAAAAAATAGTCCTGCAAGTCTGGGTGTTCCCGCAGTGGATCTTCCTGCCAAGGTAAGGTTGGTGCGCAAAGCAAAGTGAGGTCATAACGTCGCCCGGCCAAGGCATCAGTGATCCAGTCAGGCACGCGGTTGTACGAATGCTGCAGCCAAACATAGAACACAACCAAGTTGGTATCACAGACCAATACCGGCCTTACATCTGCTAGTTGCTGCCGAGCCATTGCATCCTCCATGATCACCTGCCCTCGGGCCATCATCACAACCTCTGGCTCAGAATATTTAGGGCCAGCGGCATCTAGGTAATAGCGTGCAAATTCAGGGACCCATAGGCAGCCTAGTTGGTGGGCCAAACTGACTGATAGAGTCGTTTTGCCAGTGGACTCACCCCCTACAATGGCTATCCTGTAAACAGCTCTTTTTTCGATATCAGGTATCATTAATTAGCAGTATCAGGGTTGGAAGGTTTAAGCGGATTGACGCTGGCGGTGTTGACGTGCAAGGTCTTGCCAGTTGAGCGCACCACGGATGGCCAAAAGCAATAAGGCCACATAGAGCAACATATAGGTATAACTCCCCGTGAGTTGAAACAAGACAATCGAAACCACATTCACCAACACCCAAAGCCACCAAGAGGCTATGTACTTGCGTGTTTGCCACCATTGGGCTACCATGCTGGTCGCCAGCAGGAAAGCATCGATGCCTGGTGCCTGTCCATTAAGAGTTTCTAAAAGATACCAACAAGCAGGCCACACCAATCCTAGGCCTACCATGCTACTCCAGAAGACCACACCAGACATAAGTTCTGGCACAAAATCTTGATCTGGCTGACCTTGGGGTTGCTGCCAAGACCACCAACCGTAAACAGAGCTGACGGCAAAATAGACTTGCAAAACTACCTGACCATAAAGGGCATTGAGGTAGCAAAACACCCCCATAATCAGGATGCCAAGCAACCCTGTAAGCCAGCCCAAGCGTTGGCCCTTGGTCAGGGCCCAAATACCATGAAGGCTCAAGGCCGACCCAATGATTTCGAGTATTGTGTCTAGATATAAATGCACGGTACAAATATGCAAGCCTTGCAGCCGTTTGCACTATATTAGCCCTCAAATAGTCGGTGATCAGCACATCATTTCTGACCACACAACCCTAAATATTGTTGTTTTTGATATGGAGCTAGCCAAACTCTATGGCAGTGCCGTCCAGGGTGTCAGTGCGATCACGATCACCATTGAGGTGACCGTGACCTCGGGCCAACACCTATTCATCGTGGGCCTGCCAGATGGTGCGGTCAAGGAAAGTGAGCAGCGCGTGGAGTCAGCACTCAAACATAGTCGCTTCATCATGCCACGTCATAAGGTGGTCATCAACATGGCCCCAGCTAATATCCGGAAGGAAGGCAGCGCTTACGACTTACCGATTGCAATCGGCATCTTGATCGCGAGTGGACAGCTGGATAGCTCCATCAACGAACAATATCTAGTTATGGGCGAACTGGCCCTTGACGGCGAATTACGTCCCATCAAAGGAGCCCTGCCAATCGCGATCGAGGCCCGCAAAAACAACTTCAAGGGGTTCATCCTCCCGATAGCCAACGCCAACGAAGCTGCTATCGTGTCCAACCTTGACATCATAGGCGTTCAGAACCTGAAACAGGCCGCTGACTTCTTGGCTGGCAAAATTCAGATCGAACCCACCGTCAAGGATACAAGGGCACTATTTGCTCAGTCTCAAGCTGAATACACCGCTGACTTTGCAGATGTACAAGGCCAAGAAAATATCAAACGCGCACTGGAGATTGCAGCTGCTGGTGGACATAACGTCATCATGATTGGCCCACCTGGTGCTGGCAAAACCATGTTGGCCAAACGCCTCAGCAGCATATTGCCACCGCTTTCCCTCAACGAGGCCCTCGAAACCACCAAGATCCACTCTGTCGCTGGCAAGCTAGGTGTCGATGCCTCCTTAATTGCCAATCGTCCATTCCGTGCCCCTCACCATACCGTATCCGACGCTGCCTTAGTTGGTGGTGGTAGCAATCCGCAACCCGGTGAGATCTCGTTAGCCCATAATGGTGTCTTGTTCTTAGACGAGTTACCTGAGTTCAAACGCACCGTGCTTGAGGTCATGCGCCAACCATTGGAAGAGCGACGCGTGACCATCTCAAGGGCTAAAGTAGCTGTGGACTTCCCTGCCAACTTTATGTTGGTCGCAAGTATGAACCCCTGCCCATGCGGATTCTATAACCACCCCGAAAAAGAATGCGTATGCCAGGCGGGTGTCGTCCAACGCTACCTCAACAAGGTCAGTGGCCCCTTGCTGGACCGCATTGATCTGCATATTGAGGTCACACCCGTTACGTTTGATGCCATGACGGCTAACGTCAAAAACGAACGTAGTAACGAAATTAGGGATCGAGTCATCAGAGCGCGAGACGTCCAGACTGAACGCTTCAAAACCCATCAAGGTATCTATTGCAACGCCATGATGCCTAGCCAAATGGTTAAGGACATTTGTAATATCTCTGAAGCTGGAAAGGCATTGCTCCGCACAGCGATGGAGCGTTTGGGACTCTCTGCCCGTGCTTATGATCGTATCCTGAAAGTATCTCGCACCATCGCCGACCTCGCCGGCACTGAAGAAATCAAAATCGAACACCTGGCCGAGGCCATCCAGTATCGCAGTTTGGACCGAAGTGGTTGGGCCGGGTAAGGGTGATGCTAGTAGGCTAGTTTACAAACCTTCGATCCAGGCATTTAAGTCCTGATCATCAGCCAAACGCAGTTTTTTGCGTAACCGTGTCCTTACGTTCCTCAGGCTTCCGTCAGTTACGGACATCAATGTTGCGATCTCCTTATGGCCAATCTTCATCTTGATGTAAGATGCCACCCTGAGATCATTGAGGGTTAGCTCGTCGGTGATCTGACTAAGCTTGATAAAAAAGTCTGGGTGGACTTCTTCAAAATGGCGTTTGAACTGCCCCCACCCATCATCTTCGTTCATGAATCCTTTAAGCTTATCAAGTTGTTCGCGCAACGGAGGCGGCAATCGTCTGCTTGCATCAGTCTGCTGGACAATTGTTTCCAATAGCTGGTTCTTCCGGATTTGAAATGCGGTAGTGGCGGCGAGTTCACGTTGTTTGAAACTCAATGATTCCTCCAAGGCTTGTGCTTTTTGTTGCAACAATTCGTTCTGGATCATGACCAACTGCGCAGCCTTAGTATCGATGGATTGTTGAAGCTCATTTGCCTCCAACCTGAGGGCCATTGCTTGTGCTTTCTTTCGGGATAAGTGCCAACGATAGATTAGGATAACCACCAACAGGGTTGCACAGATCAAAGCAACGACCAGAGACAATAACTCGATGATCCGGCTATCCTTCTCCAATAAAAGTTGCGCTTTTAGTTTTTCGTTTTGTCGGGTTCGCTCTGAGGCGCGATACTGACTTTCTAGCCCTACGATTTTGGCCTGCTGTTCTGCATTCAGGATTGAGTCCTTGAGGTTGTTATGCTGCTTCAGAAAATCAAACGCAGCGGTCGGATCACCATTGAGCCTGGCCCAAGTGGCCAAGCTATTGAGCCAATCGAGACGCATGGCTGGTGATATCGCTTGTGCGTAGGTCAGGAAAGTGGCACGCGAGTATTGTATTGCGCGGCCTATCTGACCTAACTTAATCATCGCCTTGGCAGCCATGTAACGATGCTGCAGAATGGCGTCTGGGCCAACCTTCCACTTGGTACTATCCTGAAGGTCAAGGCTAATGCTAAGAGCCTCCTTTGCATTCCCTTGACCATATAGTACCTCTGCTTCGTTGATCAAGACGTCATTGAGGAAAACATGCTCATTGGTTTTAGCGGCTAGATCTTTGGCAAGGGCGATATAGTGTAAAGCGGTATCGTACTGAGCATTTCGGTTGGCTAAGTCAATAAGGTGGATATAAGCATACAGATAAGGCTTCGGATTCTGTTGTTGGCGTGCAACCGACAAAGCCTGACGATAATAGTCTAGCACCTGATCCTTATGGCCAAATCGCCCTAAGGTTACCCCCATTATGGTTAAGGCTTTAGACTCAAGGTCGTATTTATGATGTAGACGCGCCTCGACCATAAAGGCCCGAGCGAAACTAAACCCCTTGTCAAATTTACCAATTTGGTTGTAGAGGACCGCCTTTTCGTGATACAGACGCATCCGGTCCTTCGGGAGTAGCCTGACCCGGCCTCGCATGGCATGGTCTAGGTAGGTCATGGCTGTGTCATGCTTGCGCCTTGTGAGGTAAAGCATCCCGATATGCAGGTTGATTACCTGAAGGACCGAGTCCTTTAGGAAACTAGTCTCCATCTCTTGGAGCTTCTGCTTGATGGTGGGAGCCTGCCTCAGATAATCATCCGAACCAATTTGAGATTGGCCTGCTGCTTCCCACAAAGTTTGCTCCTGGGCTCGAAGTCCGAAGGTTAGCTGCTCAGACGATTGGGCCTTTACCTCAAAAGCTACCAACAAGATGATACCTAAGTAACTAAACCTCAGCAAAAATGAAGTCCTATGCAATGAGTTCCATTTAGATATCCAGATCATGAAGCAAATTTACTATGACTGGTTCGTCAAAACCTAACACTCATTCAGGTGCCGCTATGACACAATTTTTGTTTAAATATTACCTACAAAATCCTCATTAACAGAATATTAAGTACAATACATCACACCCCTATGACAATTTTATGACCAAAAATTTCCATTAATTTCAGCACCACGAACAGCCCGCCTAATTAGCTTAGGGGCAGTCGATCTGACATTCCAACCACCTGAATAATATGACACTGTCACCAGAACCAAAAACGCAAAGGCCATCAATACCTAGGGCAGGTATCGCCTTCATGGCCTTGATTATAATCCTGTTGCTTTCCTCGACACCTGGCTACTCGGTAGACAATGTTGGTTGGGCCAAAATGTTTACCGGTGTAGCCGAAAATCCAGCGGTCAGAAGCTCAACAACTGACCAAGACGGAAACATCATCGTTATCGGTCACTTTTCAGGTCAAATGACCGTAGAAACCACAACCCTTACTTCAACAGGACTTTTAGATTGTTTTGTAGCTAAAGTATCAAGTGCAGGCAATTTGATCTGGATCAGGCAGTTTGGTGGTTTGAACGAAGACTTTGGGGAAGACGTTGCAACCGACCAACAAGGCAACATTTATGTTGTAGGTGGGTATCGTACATCCAATATCACGATCGGAACAACGACTCTACCTTACGTCAATCCTACCTTTAATGGTGGCATTGACTGTTACATTGCCAAAATGAGTGCAAGCGGGAATCACCTTTGGGCACAAAAGGTAGGAGGTGGTTCTGCCGATAATATTCCGTCAGTTGTGGTTGACGGTAACAATAACCCAATCATCGCTGGTTTTTTTTATGGGACAAGTGCTGTCCTATGCAATCAGAGCTTAACGGGTACCGCAACCAGTGGCCCTAATGGTTTTGTTGCTAAGCTTTCCCCTACCAACGGGAACGTCACATGGTCAATGGTCCTGACTGCTACTACGGAAAATCAACCTCAACAGATGGTAGTCGATCAACATAACAATATTTATGTTTTGGGGTCATACAAAGGCTCAGGTAGTGGCAATCTCAATAGCACTCAGCTACCTGCACCTGATGGATTTAATACGGGCGCATACATCGCCAGGCTTAGCTCTGCAGGAAGTTTGGTCTGGGCCAAAAATGTTATGATGACTAACTATTCAAGCATTGAAATCCAGAGTATGGTCGTTGATCAAACAGGAAATTTGTATTTTACTGGTAGTACTTATTTCAATTTTTCAATCGGGACCTCGGCATTTACTTCAGCAGGATCTAGTGATTTGTTTTTAGGCTCCTTTCGTGTTGGCGGAGCTTTCAGGTGGGCAAAGCAATTAGGCACCAGTGGAAACGAAAACACAAGTTTAGTATCGGTAAATAGCAAAGGCCGCCCTTTTTTGCATGTTCGTATGGGTGCAGGGTTTGCCTTCGGCAATTCGGCCATAGGTACTAGTGGTTACACATTGGTCCAATCTGACTCAACATCAGGGGATATGCTAACAGCGACCGTCGCGGGGGGGCTCTCACCTGTGTCAATCATGTTTGACCCAAATGATAATTTCATTCTGACAGCAGTACCTCAGTTCAATACTACGTTCAACGGTGTGAATTATGTCACCAAAACTTTCGCTATCGTTACGCTTCCGGCATGCTTTACTGTTTCTGCTCCTACTATAACCACTACCTGTACCAACAATACCCAATCCTTAACGGCAAGTCTATCGCCTGAGGGATATCTTTGGTCCAATGGGGAAACCACACGCACAATTACACCAACGGTGGCAGGCAATTACACAGTCCAAATATTTAGCGGTGGATGCACATCTCCATCATCTGCCCCTACCATCCTCAGCGCAATCATAGCCAAACCGCCTATCTCTATCCTTAGTTCCCCTAATGGATCGACACTGATTTGTTCTGGCGCATCGCAGAGCATTGTCCTAACTACAGGCCTGACAGGTGTAACACACCTCTGGAGCAATAATTCCACAAGTACAAACCTAACCGTAACTTCGCCAGGCACCTATTCTGTTAGGTTAGTTAGTGGTGCTTGCACCTCCGTGGCTTCGGACCCGATTGTAATCACTGTGCAGGCTCCTCCGAGTAGGCCAATTATTACTTTAACCAGTCGCTCCTCCTTGTGTGCTGGCGAGACGGCAACACTATCTGCTCCAGCTGGCTTTTCATACATCTGGAGCAATGGTGCTACTACTAAGGATATCGTCGTGAGTACACCTGGTGTTTATTCTGTCCGGACCATTGCCAGTCCATGTACCAGTGCTGTGTCCAACGCGTTCACCATTACATCCAGAAACTGTGGTTCTACCTTCATCGGTAACGGCAACTGGCTATCAGGTAGCTTATGGCAAAGCAGCACAACCCCTTATCCCTTTGACTCGGTCGTGATTGCACCAGGAGCTATTGCCCGAGTTACTGGCAGTGTTAGTGCCAAATCTGTCAGAGTTAGTGCTGGTGCTACGCTCGAAATCGGAAACAACGGCGTACTTAACCTCAAAGATGTGCTTAACAACGAAGGTACCGTTACCGTGGCCAATAACAG
>JAIXYP010000060.1 GCA_027490155.1 Cytophagaceae bacterium
CCACTCAAAGCAGCAAACTGGTCAACTTGCGCCTGCGAGAAACGAATATCGAAGGTATTGGAGTGTTGGAGCATAAGGATTTAGAAACTATGTTAGTCAAGGCGAATCTATACCTCAACACGTAAATCTATCAAACCCTTTCCAAATGGAACCAAACCTTGGGCAAAAAATATTGGCTACTATGCCTATGGTATGGATACCCGCATTTGTCCGTACTTGAAAATCAGGCCAGAATAGCCAAATTGCGGCCCTGACAGTTGCCTCTGCGCTAGTCAGTACTTATTAGACCCGCCAAACCACCAAGCCAGTGCGCCAAATCCCTGCCGAAAGCCCCATTAATCTAAGCCAATACCAGCTGATAGACAGTGGGGATTACGAAAAACTAGAGCGGTTCGGGTCCGTTGTCTTGGCACGGCCAGAGCCCCAGGCGATCTGGCCGAAAGCCTTGGGCGATGACGAATGGACCAAGTTGGCCCATGCTTGGTTCGAAAAAGATGCCAAAAGCAACGAGAAGGGGCATTGGCACCTCATCAATTGGCCTCAAAACGCCCTAGATAGTTGGTGGATGGGCTACGAATACGAAGGGATCAAAATCACGATGAAGCTATGGCTCAGTAGCTTCAAACATGTTGGCATCTTCCCCGAACAAGCCGCCAACTGGGACTATATGATCAGGACGATCAGGGAAATGCAAGTAGGTACAGCCATGACTGACCCAATCAGCAAACCACGGGTGCTAAATTTATTTGGCTACACTGGGGCGGCCTCATTAGCTGCTTGCGCCGTCGGTGCAGAAGTCACGCACCTAGATGCCGTTAAACAAGTAGTGACCATCGCTCGCGAAAGTATGGAAGCTAGTCATCTGGATGGAATCAGGTGGGTGGTGGATGATGCCCTTAAGTTTGTGAAGCGCGAACAACGTCGTGGTAATACATACCACGGGATCGTGCTCGACCCACCAGCATACGGACGTGGACCTGATGGTGAAAAATGGGTATTAGAAGATCATTTACAAGAGCTACTCATGGCTTGCCGTGACTTATTGGACCCTCAGTCCCACTTCCTGATCTTGAACCTTTACTCACTTGGGTTTTCGGCCTTAATCTCCGAAAGCTTAGGACGATCGATTTACACTGCCGAAAACACCGAACAGTCCGCTGGCGAACTGTACCTCGAGGATGATGGCAAACGAAGCCTACCACTCGGCACCTTTTTGCGTGTGCGTAAGCGCTAATATGCAGGTCGCTTTTTGATCTTATTCGTATATCTGCCCCCCAGCATCAGGGTTCTCAACCAACGGAAGCTCCACGAAAAAGGTAGTCCCTTGTCCTTGAGTAGTCCTGAATGTGATACTACCACCAGCATGGTTTATGCCACGCTTGGCAACGGCCAGTCCAATGCCAGATCCACCACTTTTAGTACTGAAGTTCGGGATAAAGACCTTACTCCTGATATCATCTGGGATGCCGTTACCATTATCGCTGAAGGTAATGATCACAGTAGATTGCGGAGTAGTTGCAAGGGTTATACGGAGTTTGGCCTGACGATCATCAGGTACAGCTTGCAACGCATTCAGGACTAGGTTTGTGAAGATCCGGGACATCAGACGATTATCTGCCTGTACCCAGAAATGGCCCGGCTGTATTTCCATCTGAAGATCATGCTCGGTGTCAGTTTGGTATAAATTTGTTGTATTGCGCAGGACTTGTGCCACATCAAACACCTCGTTTTTAGGTACAGGCATTTTGGCAAAGGTAGAGAAGCTGGTAGCAATATCGTTGAGGTTTTCTACCTGGGTCAAGAGGGTTTTGATGCTACGATCAAGCAGGTTAGGTACGTTAGGGTTGTTACTATCTATCGCCTTCTGAAGGTACTGCAGCGTGAGCTTCATCGGCGTTAGCGGATTTTTGATCTCATGTGCCACTTGCTGGGCCATTTCGCGCCAAGCACTTTCTTTTTCGGAGGCTGATAAGGCCTCGCGGCTAGCCTCAAGCTTCAGTAGCATTTTGTTATACTCATTGATCAGGAGTCCGATTTCGTCACGCGTGCGCCACTCAAGCCTTGTGTTGCTCTGGAGACTAGTCCTGCGGAGGCGATTGGTTATCAGCTTGAGAGGCACAACAAGCTGCTGGCTCACATAATAGCTCAGGGCCAAGAAAATCAAGAAAACAGCCGTAAAGATCCTGAGTAGGCTAAAGACCACATCCGTAATCTGGTGATTAAGCTCGCTGCCACTATCAAAATAAGGTATGCTCAGGATGGCAATTGGCTTACCTGTTTCGTTATGGAAAACAGGGACATAGGCTGATTTAAAGGTCAACCGACCGACATATTCAGTCTCTAACGTATTGGCCTGCCGATTTTCGAGCAATTGTGACCATGCTCGCGGATTGATGTACGGTTCCAGCAATTGCTTTTCGTATATACTTGGCTGGCTAGTACTGATTAGGTGTCCATCGATCCCGAAGAGGTTGATGTCCTGCCCAGTATTGCGTGATACCTGGCCTATTTGGTCCGTTAGGCTATTGAGAGCCAAACTACCTTGTAGGTATTGCTGTACGTCAGGTCCAAGATTGTTTACGGCATCCTCAGTGTGCTTGATGAAACTTGTGTATAGATCATCCCTGTACGAATTGCCGATCACGGACAAGATCAGAATTGTGGCAAGTAACAGTGGCAAAAAGAAGGCAGCGTTGAGGAAAAGTTGAATCTTGGTCGAAAGCAGCATCTGGGTGTTCTGGTACCTCAGGTAAATAAAATAACCCAGAACCAAGGTTAGGATATAGGATATCAGGATAAAGAACAGAAACGCAAAAGCATTGATCAGCTGCTTAATCGGAAACAAGACACTAGTCACAACCACCGTCTTTTTGTCGGCCCCTATCACACCAAGATGGTGCTGCCCATCGGCATTCTCGACCCCTATGGTGTAGAAATTAGGATCCTGGAGGAGGCTCCTGTCAAAATTGCGGTCATAGTTTTGTGAACCAAAGGCATAAATCAGGTCCTGATCGGCAAAAATAGCATAGCTATAGACCCGATTCTGGAGGGCAGACCCTTGCCTGCGGTCCACAAGTAGTTGGGGATAGACTGTACTTTGGGAAATACGCTTGAGCTTGACATCGAGAACAATAGATCCAACCTCAACACTATCCTTTACGAGCGGGACGAAACACAAATAGCGTTTAAAGACATTACGGTTCAGCTCATTTAGGAAATATAGGCGTGGATAGGGGGTTGCGTATGTTGGTTTGTTGTAGGTGGATAGCAGTTTAGCATATTCACCAGAAGGAGCATCTTGTTGCTCAAGGGCTGCACCTACGCTGTTATAAAGCGTGATGTTAATGTCATATTTGTTGAAGTAGGGGTCAAGATGTGCCCGCTGTATCTTCTGGATTACCAGCTCCTTGTTACTAAATGGGTCTATCATCCTGTTGAGGATAAAGTCATCTTGGGTGATTTTATCCCGCATTTGGTGCAGAAGCTGCTCAGCAATGGCGTCATTGTCATTCAGGAGCTGATTGGCAAACTGATGCTTGGCTGAGATTGACTTTTCGCGGACCAATTCGCGTTGAGCCAAACCAGCAGAGATCGCACAGACTGCAGCACACAAAAAGTAGTAGATAAAGGTCTGGTACCGCTGCTCAGCCACATACTTTGGCAGCTTGAACCTGATCACGATAATGTAGTAACCCAAAAGTAGCGGAATGGCATACCAATGGAAAATAGGCCTGTAAAGCCAAAAGGTAGATCCGTAAGCCAAGGTTGCGATGGCTGCCGCACCATAGATGATTGGTTGATCGTAGCCGTTGATCTTGAGGTAGAGCCGCACCAGCGTATGGCTAAACAAAAAATAGTTGGTCGCAATCAACAGAAATACAACCAAGGCCAATATCCGCCAGAAGCTGATACTAAGTGTCGCATTCAGGTCTAAAGTCCAGGTGCTATCGCTGAATAACAGTTGCGAACCAATCATCATCGCGAGCTGGGCCGCATAACCCGCTAGCACGATCAGGACAGACTGAAAGAGCCGTACCATAGCTGGCCTATGTCGAAGTTTGTCATAAGCGGAGGAGGCAAAGAGGTACCTGAATATATAACCCAGCAATAAGGCGCCAATCAGCAGGTTCACAGCAAGGTCGCCAAGACTAAGAGGCGGCAGCTCAGCATTTACTATTGTATTGTCGAACAAGGTGGTTGTCAGCATTGTGCTAGGGAAACCAGCCCAAAACATCAACAACCTTAGGGATCCGAAGCAGGCTACCAGCACTGCCAAGCCAAGGACAATTTGCCTACGTGCCACCAAGGTTTGCAACACCAGTCGACAAAGCCACCATGACAAAAACACAACTGCCATAGACAGTAGGATAAGCATAATGTATCGCGCATTGTCAGGGGTGTAACCATGCTCACTTGCCAAAAACACCGAAAACAGGAACGTTCCATCAGCTAGTGTGACAATGCTTTGTTGATCAGAAAGTCTGTTAACTGTGGCGCCGAGATAGTTGAAAGCTGTAAAAGTCCAGCCACTGATCAGGTACTTGTTGCTGATCGAGAAGCGATGAAAAATTGGCACCACCGACACCACCGAATAAATTGTCGGCCCAATTGTATCCTCTGTCTTGATCATCAGGTAGCGCATATTGCGCTGCCAGACTAAACGATGCTTAAACCGCTCGGCCATCGACTGCTCAGGCGGGACAATGTGGGCATCGGTCCAGTGCCAGAGCTTGCCATCTATAAGTAGCATAGAGGGAGTGGTTGCTAGGCCGTTGAGCATCTCTCGGCTGATCCTTAGTGTCTTTTTGTTTGACTTGGCTTCAAGGACAACTTGGTGGATATAATCAAGCGCTCGCTGATTATGTACCTCAGCTTCTGCAACCCTATCCCGAATCTGTTGCTGCAATGAGCCCTGAAGCACCGCCAAAGCAGGTTCCTTATTACGGTGGTCAAGCAGAAAGTAGAGCGACACGGCTGCAACCAAACAGGCTAGGCCAAGCACAAGGCTACCCGGGCCAGACCAAAAGTCTCGCAAACGTCTGTTAAGCAGGGCCGAGTAGGATAAAAACATCTGAGGCTAAAGTAAGGGCAGAAATGGCTAGGTTGTTATCCCCCCGCCTTGCTTTGATACCAATATCAAGCCAAAAAAGGTATCTAAGTTCTTAGACCCATGTTTTACAGATCTGAAAAGCGCCTTACTCCTTCAAGAAAGTAGCGATAAACGATACTAAATTGGCCTATCCCCGGCAACTTGAGTGCCATTGGCTCGGGCCGGATCTGCCGTCGAACCTTTCGGTAATGTCCCAAGGAAGCATAAAAAGCAAAATGTGCTCTCACGATGGCCCAGCAGTCTTGAGGCTTTCCGCTGAGCAGAAACTTGATCCCCGCCACACCATCTAGATTGAGCCTCACCATAATGACTGGAATCAGATCTTTGGCTGGCAGATTCTTGTAGAGGAGGAGTAGGCCGTTTCTGAAGTTGAGGTAGGTTTTTCGAGGGTTGGACTTGTGTAAAGTCCCGCCACCCACATGATATACCATTGCACTAGGAACAACCCAAACCTGCCGACCCTTGTGCCCTAGACGCCAACAAAGGTCAATCTCTTCCATGTGGGCGAAGAAAAACTCATCTAGTCCCCCGACGGATTTATAGTCCTCTGTCCGGATCAGCATACAGGCACCTGTTGCCCAAAAAATCTGGATAGCGTTGTCATATTGACCTAGGTCCTTTTCACATGTATCAAACAAGCGGCCACGGCAATAGGGGTAGCCCAGCTGGTCAATAAATCCACCTGAGGCCCCAGCGAACTCGAAGTGATCTAGGGCGGCAACGCTCAAGATTTTGGGTTGACAGGCAGCGACTGCGGGGTTGGCCTTCAGGAAGTCCATCATAGGTACTAGCCAACCAGCTGGTGTTTCAACGTCTGAGTTAAGCAAAACAACATAAGGATAGGGACATTGCGCTATCGCTCTGTTATAGCCCCCACTAAAGCCGTGATTTGCACCTAAATCCAAGATACGGACTTCTGAGAACCTTGGCTCAGAAGCCAACCAGGCAAGGCTCCCATCTGTACTCCCATTGTCAGCAACCACCACCTCAGCTATGGCAGAATGGGCCACAACTCCGTCCAGATACGTTTGGAGGAATCGAAGCCCATTATAATTTAGGATGATGACTGCAACCTCTAAATCTGGCTTGGCAGCCCAAGACTTCGAGGTTGCAGTTTGAGGTGCTGATTGACCCATTCGAATTGTCGGATTGAAAGCCGGCAAGATGCCGATAAATGCGTCTAGCCTAGCATGGAGCCAAGATCAAACCCTGGGATATTGGGTAAGAGGCCTTCGGTCTCTTGCTTGATGCGTAAGGAAACATTGGCCTTGACCGTAACGATTGCTTCGTTAGTGGCCAATACGATCAGGTCACTTAGTTGCTCCGCATCTCCTGACTGAAACAACTCTGGCGAAATCACAAGGTCCACCAGCTGGCCATCGCCGTCAACAGTGACAGAAACAAGGCCGCCTGCTGACGTTGCTGAAGCGCGCATATTTTGCTGATCAGCACGGACTGCCTCTAGTTTGGTTTTGGCTTCACGGGCTTTACCCATGATGTTTAGCATATCGAACATAGTTGGTTGGGTGATGACGTGTGTCTAGTGCGAGGTATGACCCTATGTCATACACTAGCACAATCTTTTTGATGTCATCTGATGCAAATATAAGTCAGATGTGGCCTTCAACAGTACGGAATGCCTTCAGTTCGACTCCAAAAAGGGCAGCTTATAAATCACACCGTAAAACCTTATTATCATACGTCCTTACTATTCCTCTAGCACTGAAGGAAGGCACACAAACAAGTCCTTTCAAACGGATCTAGAATGCAGGTAAAGAGGCACCATTTCGCTCAAAACATCTCCAAAACCCTTCCAGTTAATACCCATTAGTTAAAATAAGTATCAATACTACCGGATTGGGCCAGGTTTTTGGTACTTTTACAAGTCTACACCACCAATTAACCTTCCAAACAAACCTAGTCACCTCTGCGCTTCCAGCGTCGGATGGTACATGCGTGTTTGTGTCAGTATGTCGGTGGTTTACGACTACCACACTACCCTATTGTCCTGAAGGTGTCTAAACCAACATGGAAAACCTAGGGTGCCAAACCTGTCCGAATTGAAAAACACCATTACCAGTCCTCTTAGAATGACTACGAACCTGAACAGCAACCCCGTTGCATGTTGTCATAAGCTTACCTCCTCCGACAACAAATTAGCCCAAGCTCCTAATCCGCCATCCTTAGGATTTGCCGGCAAAACCCTGAGATCCTTAGCGATCCTGTGTTTTGGTCTGCTCGCTATTTTGGTATCCTCTCTCCCATCCTTCGCCCAAACAACTTATACCTGGGCCAGCACCTCTGCAGGCGGTTCATGGGCAACAGGCACAAACTGGACCCCAACCAGATCATCTCCTGCCAATAACGATGTCTTGGTCTTCAATGTGAGCAGCAACGTCACGATCACTGCCATCCCTACCCAAACTATTGGGCGACTTAGGGTTACTGGTTCTGGTGTCGTTACCCTTCAGTCTTCTGGCAACATTACCCTAACAGTGCAAGCAGGTGGCACGAGCCCTCAGGTTGATCTAGCTGCTGGTGGAATAATCGTCAACGGCATCACGAGCAACACTATAAATCTATCGGTTGCTAATGGAAATACAATAAGGACTACCACAGGAACCTCCTTGGCCTTCACCAACCTTGCAACGTTGACCAACAATGGGGTGACCTTTACACAAAACGGGGTCATTTTTGACTTCCAATCTGGCTCAGCATACACCCACGCTGTCAATCAGGGCACCATACCTGTCGGCACATGGAACGCCAATAGTACTGTCTCTTTAACCAGCATGACTAACGGCAATGGCTCAGGCCTTGCTAACATTGGTAACATCAATCAGGCTTTTGGAAATCTAACAGTCGCCTGCTCCCAAACAACTGACCTCTCCTTGAACGTGAACTCCTCGTTTTCGGTTGCAGGAACATTTTTGGTCAACGGAAATACCTCAGGGTCAGCTGGCACCCAATACAATGGTAATGGCACTCGCTATGCACTAAAGTTAGTATCGTCTGTATCAGGTGGAAGTGTGACCATCAGCCTAAATCATGTAACCTTAACTGGCTCGACCAATGTCTGTTTGGTGGTATTTTCGGATGCACCAGCCTCTGGCGGCAATTCGGTGACGGTGAACGTTACCGGTACCATCACTCTGGGCAATAACAGCAACCAAGCACGGTTGATTTTCGTCGGTAACACAGCCCCTGCAACCATTACCTGTACAGGCACATCCTTAACCAATATCGGCAATAATAGCACCTTAGTTTTTTTAGACCACGGCAACCTGCTAAACGGCTGTAACGTGAATGTTACAATGCTTAGCAGCATTTCCACCTCAACTTCGTCAAGCCAATTTTGGCCACTTAGGGCCTATGCAAACTCTTCATCCAACGGAAGTAGCAATAGCGTCCTCAATGCAACCATCGGCTCTTTTACAACCCCTTGCACAATTACCAACCAAGGCACAAGTGGATTTAACATCCTAGCCCAAAATAGCGGTAGTGCGGCTAGCCAGTCCAATAACCAGGTCACGTTTAACGTCTATGGCAATGTGGTCCAGAACTCAGGTACGCCTACTATCACGGTCAACCCAACTGATAGAGCCGACGCTAACCGTCAGGTAGCAACACTAAATATCTACCAAACAACTGGAGGTCTTAATGGAAACTTGACTATCAGTAGCGGCAACTTTATTATGGGTCAAAACAACAATGTTTTGGCATCGAACGGCAACCGTTCCTTCCTCAATGTGGAGGGCAACATCTCTGGCGGCACCATAACCAGCAGTAACAACCGACTCAATATGGTTGGCCAAGTTAGGCTTTTTGGCCCTGCTAGTAGATTGGCCACAACTGGCACTCTAAATCTTAGCAATGCGATTGATCTCATTATAGACAATGGTGTTGGCAACAGCACCACATTGGATAATACGGTAAACCTTAATTCTGGTTTTAGTTACCTCAAACTAACTTCGGGTAACCTGAATCTGAATGCCAAAACTTTTTCTGTTGCAGCAAACACTTGGGTTTTCAAGTCCCTAGGCACGGTCTCTGCCACGCCCAGCTACACTGCTCCAATTAACTACCATTATAGTGGTACAACTACCACAGGGCCAGAGCTCAGCACCAGTTTAAATACAGGTACTATCGTGGTTGCGAGTGGTGCCAATATCACATCAGGCGGGAACTTTAGGTTTCAGACACGATTTGTGAACAAGGGTACCTTTACGCAGTCAACGTCTTTCACCACTACCTCTGTTAATGGTGTTACCCTTACTGATAGCGCTGCTGCCGGCACAAGTACCACCTTCGGACAACTTGCTACACTTAACACGAGCGGAGGTAACTGGTGGGTCAACGACCTATCTTTTACAGTTGCCGGCAACTGGTCAACCTCGCAAACAGGAGGTTCAATAGGTTTGCACTTCATTAAAGGTAATACTGTATCGTCTAGAACGGTTAATGTGGTCGGTAACTTCACGATCGGCGCCGGTACGTATTTTGATATGACGGGAAATACCACCCCAACCCTTACAAGTAGTGGCCCTGATCACTCGTTAGTAGTTGGAGGCAACTTTACCTACAACAATGGCAATGACCTTTGCCGTTTTGTATATATCAATGGTAACTTTTTGCAAGCCGTCAACTTAACAATTGGCGGAACGGGATCCTCGGCATTTGGAGTTAGCTCAATTACCAGCACCACCAACCTTACATTAAAGAATCTAAGCTTTACTGGTGTCGGTTCAGTTGCAAGCAGTAATGTCACTTGTAATATCTATGGTTCAGTGTCCAACACCGCAACGACTAATGTTACAATCAGCGGTGGGAGAATGAACTTTTTAGGAGGGCCATATAGCTTTACTCAGAATCTAGGTACTGCAAATGGTGGAACATTGTCATTGTTCAATGTCACGATGGAAGGTTCAGGAACGGTAGTCAACATGCTTCAGAACATATCAATAAGTGGCACCGGAACATCTGACCTTTGGCACTCATGTGCCTTTGGTATAAACTCGGCTGGTACTAACCCTGTCTTCAGGACAAACTCGTTCAACCTGACTTTTAATGCTACATCAAACTCTGTCATTTTTGTACTACCTGCACTGACTTCATTTAACGCAGGCACCGGGACAGTAACATTTGATGTGCCGACTGGCGTAACAGCACAGCTAAATTTTGGCGTCAATTTCAACAACGTCGTTATGACAAGCAGTGGGGGGACGGTGTCAAATGGCAACACTTACAACTATACCATTGGAGGCGATCTAACCGTAAACAGCACCTTTAACCTAGCCAACAACTCTGCTACCGCGACATTCAATAAGGCCGGTGCTCAGTTAATTTCGGGTAACACTGGCGCAATCAATTTAAGAACGGTTGTTATCAATAGTGGAACAACCGTAAACGCAAGTTTTGCTAATAACCTTACAGTCGCTGGCTCCTTCACCAACAACGGTACTTTTAATCAGACAGCTGGTACATTTGTGCCTGACAATGTATCAGGCGTTACTGATGGCCGGTCAACCAACAATAGCACATTCTATAATCTGGCATTTACTGGCAACGGCCAACTGTGTTTATGGGATATGAGCTGCACGATTACCAACAACCTTTCCTTTGGTTCAGCGGGGTCAGGCTGTACTGTCCAGATGGCTATTACAGGCACACCAGACTACATCACCACCAAAAACATTATTTTTAATAATGGTAATAATGGCTACGGGATAGACCTAACTGCTGGTAACCGCAACTTGGCCATTGATCTATCACATACCCTAGAGGTTAGCGGGTCGATCACACATAATAGCAGCAACTTTCCGAGCTTCATCGCTTTTCATACCAGAAGTGGATTCATTAATGCACTAAACATCGTGCTCAAATCGACAACAGCAACCAACTCGATTGACCTGAGTAGCAACAATACGACCTGCTACCTTAACAATCTAACTGTCGATCCCACTAGCCAGTTTCCTATAACTGGTTTGATCGATGCAAGGCTTTATGGGACGTTGAACAACGCTAGCAACAACGATTTCATCCTCACTAATGGCCGTATATCTGGATATAGGACTGGTGCTACCATTAACAATTCAGGTTCAGGTTTGTTACAGGTTTTCAATTTGTCAAATACCACTGGCACCCTTAATATCACTGGGGCTGTACGCTCTGCAGGCACAGGAAGTGGCACAAACAACTTTCAAGGTGCGATTGACATTCAGTCAGGGGCCACCTTGGCACTTGGTAGTAGTACATTCACCACTGTCGGCTCAGGTGCCACCTATCGTTTTGCAGGTACACTTTCAGCTGGCACAAGCACCTGGATATTTGCTAACACAGGCACCCCTGACTTCAGGACAGACAATAATGTAACGTTCAATAATGTAACATTAGCCTTAAGCGGTCCATCTTCTGTCAACCTTTCCAGGGATAATAGGACCTATACGTTTAATGGTACGGTGGAGGTCTCTACTTTCCAATTCACCGCAACAGGTGGCAGTAACAGTGCCTCCTATGTCATTAATGGTTTGTTCAGGACGGCTAACCTCAATGGCTTGAACACAAATAACAGCTCAGCCATCAGTACCTCTAACTTTGGCACACTGACCCTTGGCTCAGGTAGCACAATAGAGTACAATGCTAGTGCAGGAATACAGTCAGTCTCAGCACTTACCAATGGCTATTATGCGCTGAACCTAACTAATGGCGGGACCAAACAAGCAGTAGGCAGCTTCAACATCCAGGGTGGTAGCACCATGAACATCAATGCAGGTGTTACTTTCAATGCATCCACATTTACACTTGGTAGGACGGGATCGGGCACTGCCAATTTCTCGATCAATGGTACGTTACAAACAGGAAACGCAAATGGGTTTAATGCTGCTGCTGGCTCCATCACTACCGCCAACACTGCCATCACCCAAGGTGCAAGTTCTATAATTGAGTACACAGGTTTGGTCGCACAATCCGTAACCAATATATCTAGCCCAAGTCAAAATTACCTCAACTTGCGTCTGAGCAACAACATTGGGCTTTCCTTGGCAGCCAACACTGTTATCGAAACGAGCTTGACCTTAAATGGGGGATCCTTAACCTTAGGCAATAATGACCTAACCCTAGGCACAAGCGCTAGCAACTTAGGGACTTTGACAGTCAACTCTGGTCTATTGGCCACCACGGGTACAGGTCGCTTTGTTCGTTGGTTTGGCACTAGCGGTTTGCCAACAACTACTGCATCAGGAGTTAGGTTCCCTGTCGGCACTACGTCTTCTGACCGTAGTATCTACTTAGCCTTTAGTAGTTCAACTGCAATAAGCGCTGGTGGCACGATTGGTGTCAACCATAGCCTTGCCAACGGCATTTCGGCAGTTGGTTCACCATTTGCAGATGGTACAGGCGGCGATTTGGTAAGCATAAATTTCCGCACCAATGCAGGCTGGAGCTTTAGCACCCCATCAGCCCCTACCCTTTCTGGTGGCGAAAGTATTTTGGTTGAGGCTCGCGGATCAAACATTGCAGCAATAACGACCAGTTCAGAGGCACGTTTTGTCAATGTACCGGGTCCTGCGACGGGTACCTCAGTTAACGGAGCAGGCACAGTCACGTCGCCTATTGCTTACAGATCTGACCTTAGCTTGGCCAACCTGACTAGCGCAGCTTGGTACATTGGGGCACCAACAATGCAAGCAGTGATTGTTGCCGTCAACGGATCTGCTGCGAACTGGGCAACCAACACTACTTGGAGCAGCAACACCGTGCCGACCAGCACAGATTATGTTGTCATTCCGTCTAGTGCTGCAGTTGTAAACTTGGCAGGTGGTGCACCATACCAATGCCTCACGCTCCAGGTTGATCAAGGTGCCAACCTAAACCTTTCAACAAACACATTGGTACCAGCAACTGGTGGGGTGGTTAACATTTTTGGCACGGCTAGTACCCAAAACGCTAATGGTATTGCATTGTCGCCATCTGCCAGTATCAGCAGCACCAATACCCCGACTATCTCGTTTGGCACAACAGGCACTGCAAACTATAACGGTACTGGCACCCAAACAATTTCAGGTATTCAGTATAATAACCTCACAATTTCTACAGCAAGATCTGGCTCACCTTCTATTACTTTGGATGGCACCAATTCGATCGGGATAACAGGGGCACTCAGCATTACCGCCACAGGAGTTGGTTCGTACATCAGCACAGGCAACACCATAAATTTTAATGGGTCGCTTACCCAAACGATCCCTGCATTCAGCGGGTACAATAACTTAACTAGTAGCAATTCTGGAGCTAGGACACTTGCTGGCAGTGGCAACATTGATATTGCTGGCACATTCACACCAGGGACCAATACTTACACAATTACTGGCAGTACTGTTCGGTTCGTAAGCAGCGGAACCCAGACGATACCAGCCTTTAACTTCCAGAACCTGACAAGCACCAATAGTGGTACCAGGACCTTAGCAAGTAGCGGTAATATCGGTATTGCAGGAACTTTTACCCCTGGCACCAATGCCTACACCAATATTGGTAGCACGGTGATCTATAATGGCACAGGTGCACAAACAGTTGCCACGTTCAACTACAACAACCTCACCGTGAATGGTGGGCGTGGTAGCAATACTGTGACAATTGGTGCAACAGTTGGTATCGCTGGGGCACTAAGCCTTAACAGCTCAGTCACTTATGACTTCACTAACAATAACAGTATTGTTAACTACAATGGTGTAGGAAACGTAAGTCAGACCATCTTGGGAGGCAACTTTTTCGTCTACAACAACCTGACCATTTCTTCGGCTTTGACTGGGGCAAACACCGTGACACTTGACCCAACAAATGCGATTAGGTTACGTGCCTTCTCGCCAGTGGTTAACCCAGGTGGGGCAGGATATGTTGTGACCGGTAGTCAAATCCAGTTCACCGCTGGTGGTGCAACGATACCGTCTTTTGTGTATAACAACATTGCGACCTTCAACAATGCCCACACCTTACCGTCTGGAGGCAATATCGAGATCTTAGGTACTTGGACAACCTCAACTGGGCTGACTTTGACTCCGAATACAAGCACGGTCAAGTTTAGCACAGCCAACAACATTACCTTGCCAGATGCAGGTCCATACTTCAACCTCCAGATTACTGGTGCAGGTATCAAAACAGTTGGTCGAGTCACTGTAATCAATAATCAGCTCACACTCGATAACTCATACCTCAGTATGGGTGCTGGTGATGGTGTCGAGATTGGCACAAGCGCAGCCTCCCCTGGTTCGTTGTCTGTCATTGGTGCTGCTGGTATCATCAACAATCAAGGCAATAACTCTGCAGCATGTTATATGCTGCGCTGGTTTGGGACCACTGGCCTACCGACCACTTTCGGTAATGGCGGCCTGTTCCCGATCGTTAGGTGGTATAACAACATCCTAAGTAGCCGCTATTTGTACCTGAACTTCAGCTCTGCGACCGCATTTTCGACTGGTGGCTCAGTACGCGTCACGTACAACAATGGCTCTGGAGTCAGTCAGGATGGATCTGTACCATTTACGCTGTTTGCTGACAACTCAGGCCCTACAGTAAATCTTGTACGCGGTGCCGCCTACCGTTGGGCCATATCAACACCATCTACTCCTATCCTAGCGGGTGGGGAGTCAATTGGTCTTAGGTTAGAGAATGCAGGGTCAATGCGGGTTAGCATCCCAGCCAATACGCGTGCCATCAACTTTGTGACTGGTAGCGGTATTTTCCAACAAGCACCAGGCACCTCGCAATCAGGTGGTGGTACCCAAACTGAACCAACATGCTCGAAATCGGGCCTAACAGTTGCTAACCTCACTGCCAACAACTGGATGCTTGCTACTGACAAATTAGTCGGTCAGGTCATAGCCTCAGGCATCTGGAGCAATACAGGTATCTGGTTAGGTGGCAATATCCCTGGCACAACTGACGATGTATTTATTCCGGCACCGTATGATGTGTCTCTTGTGAGTAACATTACCCTCAATAGCCTAGACATCAACAGTGGAGCAAGCCTCAATACCAATAGCAATATCATAACCCTTGGTGCAGGACAAACATTGACTGTGGGTGGTTTGCTTCGCCTTGCAGGTCCATCCCTAAACCAAGCAAATAACTCGGCACTAAGCACAAACAATGCACCTGTTTTAGTTCTGGGCCCTAGCTCAACAGTTGAATATTCTAGCTCAGGGGCTCAAACTGTTGATAACCTCAACTATGTTAACCTGACCATGAGTAACACCGGTAGTCGGACGTTTAATGGCAATTTAGGTGTGTCTGGTAGTTTCAACCTTAATGGTAGCAATGCTTTCACAACCACTGGCTCAACGATCGACTTTAACGGAACCACAGCCATTACAGTGCCAGGCTTCAATTATAATAACTTGACTATCTCTGGCAACAAGGCTGCGAATAACGTCACTTTTGCTGGCACAGTCTCGATGACTGGTAGCTTTAGCCCGAACGCTACATTTAGCTCAGGCGGATATATAGTGGCTGGCTCAACGCTGGAGTTCACAGGTACATCAGCCTCAACCGTCCCTGCCTTCACGTACAACAACCTGACACTTAGTGGTATCCGCGGATCAAATAATATCACCTTTAGTGGCGCATCTACGATCCTCGGTACCTTTAGCCCAACGGCCACTTTTGGTGCTGGAAACTATGTCACGACAGGTAATACCCTCACCTTTGATGGCACAGCTGCCCAAACCGTACCTGCCTTTACCTACAACAACCTAAGCATTGCAGGTAACAGGACAAGCAATAATGTGACCCTCACAGGGGCAATAAATATTGTTGGTAGTTTCAGCCCATCTGCAACGTTTGCGGGCGGTAATTATGTTACGACAGGCTCGACTGTTAACTTCAATGGAACGGGTGCCCAGACGATACCTGCTTTCAACTTTAACAACCTAACGGTCAGCAATGCACGAGGCAGCAACAACCTGACCTTAGGTGCAGGCACTGTCGGCGTAGCTGGGGATTTTGTCAACAATGCCACCTTTGGTACTGGTACTTGGGTCAGCACAGGCAACACGGTTGACATGACGGGGTCAGGTAGCCAAACCCTACCAGGTGCTGGCATAATCCTCAATAACCTGAGCAACTCAGGCAACGGCAACCGTACTTGGGCGGCGAGCACAATCAACCTTTTAGGCACCTTCAACCCTGGTAATGGAACCTATACCGCCCCAGTTGGCAGCACAGTTAACTATGCAGGAGGTAACGGACAAACCATCCAGGCGATTAACTACTATGCCCTCACTAGCATAAACAACAATCGGATGCTGAGCCCAACTGGGGTTATTGACATCGCACATAATTTCGCTCCGGGCTCTGGTGCCTATACCACTACCGGATCAACTGTTCGATTTAGTGGTGGCAATGCCAACATTGCAGGCGTCAATGGTGGTTTCCAAAACGTCACGATTGAAACCTCGGGCACCAAGACGTTAACATCTGCAGCATCTATGCTTGCAAACTCGACCCTAGCCTTGAACGCAGGTGTGTTGAATAATTCCAGCTTTGGCCTTAGCCTAGGCAACGGTTGCACAATCACCCGCACTACCGGAAGTCTATCCACAGCGCCTACTTTTGGCACGAGTGCGAACGTTACTTATCTGGCAGGTCTATCCCCTGGTCCAGAGCTACCTACTTCAAGCACAGTCTTGCAAACTCTGACCATCAACCCTGGGATCGGCAACACCGTAACATTCAACACAAGTTCTAATCCGATCGTTAACACCAACTTGGCCCTAGTTGATGGTAAACTGGCTATCGGGACCAATACACTAACCTTGATGGCCACGGTATCAGGCGCTGGCAACATCTCTGGCGATGCAACAAGCAATCTGACCATTGCTGGCAGCACTGGCGTCAATGCTGGCAACCTTTCATTTGGTCCTTTGGCTGGTGACCGTCAGCTGAACAACCTTAGCATCACTCGTAATGGTGGCTCCTGTGCTCTAACTTTAGGCTCAAGCCTTGCGGTTGCAGGCACATTGGCTTTCGGAACCTCTAGCACTTGCAAAATCCTGACAGGGTCAAACACCCTAGATCTCGGTAGTACAGGAGTTATCACGGGCGAGGCCAATGGTCGATATGTAGTAGGCAATCTGTCCGTTAGTAGGACGCTCAATACAGGAAGCAACAGCTTTGGCAATGTTGGTGCCTCGATGTATTGCAGCAATTGCAACATCGGCCTCACAAGTGTCTTGCGCAAGTCCGGCAGCGGCACCTCTGTCCTGTCTAGTCTTGGTACACGGTCAATCAATCGGACATATGATATTGAGCCAACTAGCCAGCCCGTAATCCCTGTCAACCTGCGCCTGAGCTGGATCTCAGACGATAACTATTATAGCACACCTGCGACCAATGGCCGTGTCTGGAGATCAACTGACAATGGTACAACCTGGACCAAAGTAGGTACCATGCAGAACTTCAACAATGGCTATATGGACGTACTGGCTGATCATTTTTCGGACTGGACTATTGCTGATGCCAATAATCCATTACCATTGGAGCTCGTATCCTTCAGTGGGAGCTGGTTTAGCAATGCTGCTCAGCTTCGCTGGTCAACAATCTCAGAAAGCAATACCTCACATTTCGAGGTTGAGCGCAGTCAGGATATGGTATCCTACGATCGTATAGGAACCATTAAGGCCGCTGGTAATAGTACGAACTTGCTAAACTATCGTCATGACGATAAAACAGCTAAGGCTGGCAAACTGTACTACTATCGCCTTAAACAAGTTGATGTAGATGGGCAGTTCACCTATTGTACTGCTATTAGGCTCAATACGGGCGAAGGTGGAACTTACATTGTCTATCCGAACCCTGCCACGGGCCATGCCTCTGTCACTTTGCCTTCAGACGCTGCCGGAGAATATCTAATCACGATCACCGACGCCGTAGGCAAGGTTGTTAAAACTGAGACCATCCAGAACGTGATGGGCGCAACCACTACAACACTCGACATAAGTGGCATGACCCAAGGGATTTATGTTGTATCCATATCTGGATCAATAATGTCCACCACAGTGAATCAGAAATTGGAGATCAGGTAATCCTAGCTACTATTCTGAGTCAACAGAAGTAAATGGACACCACACCTTGTTAGATAGGGTGTGGTGTTTTTTTGGGACATTACTTTACCTAGTTCTTTCAGCCAAAGTGCCATACCAATATCCGTT
Source organism: Cytophagaceae bacterium (assembly GCA_027490155.1). Classification (GTDB taxonomy): domain Bacteria; phylum Bacteroidota; class Bacteroidia; order Cytophagales; family Flexibacteraceae; genus CANHWS01. The sequence goes on from JAIXYP010000060.1 coordinate 18,310, forward strand.
CTGGCTAAATCTGACCTACGGATACCCGATGCTGTAGACTTGTTGGCTAACTTGCAGACCATTAGCGCTATCGGTAGATGAAACAAAAATCAGCAGGAAACAAAGGCAAGTTTGGCAGCAAAGGCAACATTAGGCCAACGCAAGACCAGCATGACCCTATAAGGGCCAAAAAGCACCTTGGCCAGCATTTCCTGAAGGACATGTACATCGCCGAATCAGTTACGAAGCTAGCTTCAGGGCATAAAGGATATACAACCCTACTTGAGATAGGCCCTGGCACTGGAGTCCTTAGTCAGTTTTTAGTCAAGAACCCCCAGTTTGACCTCTGGATGGTGGATATTGACGCCGAAAGCGTGAACTACCTGCATAAGCACTATCCTGAGTTTCGGGACAAGACGATCCTCGGTGATTTTCTATCATGGGATTTGCCCACACAATTTGCTGGGCCAATTGGCATTGTAGGTAATTTCCCATACAATATCAGCAGCCAGATCTTCTTCAAAGTTCTGGACAATAAGGAACAAGTGATGGAGGTCGTCTGCATGCTCCAGAAGGAGGTTGCAGAGCGTCTTTGTAGCCCTCCAGGTAACAAAGATTACGGGATTTTGTCAGTACTGCTCCAGGCCTGGTATGACATGGAATATTGCTTCACTGTTGACGAGCATGTCTTCAGCCCACCACCCAAAGTAAAAAGCGGGGTGATCAGGGTGCGGCGGAACAACCGCACTGAACTACCATGCAATCCGGCACTTTTCAAGCAAGTGATCAAGCAGGGTTTCAACAATCGGCGCAAAACTTTGCGCAATGCCCTACGCGGACTTAACTTAGCACCAGAGGTCTGGACAGAACCTGAGATCCAGCACTGGCTAGACAAACGCGCAGAGCAACTTGGCGTTGAAGACTTCATCGTCTTGACTCAGGCCTTGACACCAGCTATGTTAGCTCGCTAACTTCCGGTAAGGCAACATATGCTGATTGCTAATTTACCGTATCAGCAATAAACCCTAACTTCCTTAAACAGCCTAAGAACGGCACAGGCAGCCATGCAACTAGAGCTCACCAAAGAATACCTGGAGCGCCTACAACTCGCAGTCGAGGAGCAGGACATTGCTTTCATCAGGGAAAGTATGGACGGTAATCACCCTGCTGATATCAGCCAGGTGCTTGACGAACTCGACACTCCCAGTAGCAAATATGTCTTGGACCAGCTGCCCGTTGGAACCAGTGCCGAGATCATCTCAGACTTAGACAGCGAGACAAGGCGTCGGTTTCTGAAGGTATTTGATACCACCGAAGTATCAGCTCTTATCCCATTTATGGATAGTGATGATGCAGTAGACATGCTGGACGATCTTCCTGTTCGGTTTCGTGAGGAGGTTATTGCCTTAATCGAGGACCCAGAAACGGCAGACCACATCATCGAATTGCTACACTATGAAGATGACTGCGCAGGTGGGCTCATGGCCAAGGAGCTAATTAAGGCCAATGCCAACTGGACTGTTAACCAATGTATAGAGGAAATCAGACGCCAAGCCGAAAACGTCGAAAAGATCTTTTCTGTCTATGTGGTGGATGACAATGATAGACTATTGGGACGTGTCTCGGTCAAACAAATTTTGCTCAGCAAAAGCAACACGAAGATCGGTGACATCAGTGAGGAGGAAGTGGTATCTGTCGAAAGCTATCGCGAAATAGGCGAAGTAGCTGAGCTCATGCGCAAGTATGACCTCGAAGCCGTACCTGTAGTAAACATCCAGAACAAACTACTTGGCCGAATCACTATTGATGATATCGTGGATGTTATCACAGAACAAAACGAAATCGATCAACAAATGATGGCCGGTATCACCCAAAGCGTAGAGGTTGATGACTCGGTTTGGGCATCGTCACGTGCGCGACTACCTTGGCTGGTGATTGGTATGGCTGGTGGGCTTGCTGGTGCGCAGCTTATGGGATTGTTTGAGGATATGCTAACCCTGATCCCGACCATGGCCTTCTTTGTACCCCTAATCACCGCTACTGGGGGCAATGTCGGCATTCAGTCAAGCACCGTCATAATCCAAACCATCGCCAATAAATCCTTCCTAGGTACTGACTTCTGGCATACACTTTTTAGGATGTTGCTTGTGGCAGTGGTTAATGCTGTGGTGATTGCAACTTGCGTATTTGGCTTCTTGATGTTACAAGGTCGGACCAGCGAATTAGCTGCATTGGTAACAATTGCCCTCTTTTCTGTTGTGATTTTGGCCTCGGTGATGGGTACAGTGACCCCTATTGTCCTAGATAAATATGGTGTAAACCCAGCTTTGGCCAGTGGCCCCTTCATCACGACAGCCAATGACCTATTAGGATTGACGGTCTATTTTTCGGTGGCTCATTTGCTGCATAGCTTATTGTAGTTCACCTCAGACTCGGTTGTTAATATTCTCATTTGGCTAGATGTGTCGAAACTGGATTCCGACTTGTCTTGGGCTGTGCCTCGGCTTATAAATTGTGATGCCATTCCTACAGAAAACACCAAGGTCAATAGGTTTTGGTTTAAGTCAACAATCTTAGTTGGTTTTCATCTCGGCATAACCTTTGCATGGTGAGGAATTACAACTTCTTCACTTCAGTCATGAACTACGTAATCAGAATCCTTCTCAATAGTGTAGGGATCGTAATCCTTGCCAAAATCTTACCGAGCGTAGGTGTCGATAGCTGGACCACTGCAATCATTGTGGCTTTCCTGCTCTCGATCATCAACATTTTTGTCAAACCTGTCCTAACAGTCTTGACCCTACCAATCACAATCCTAACGATGGGGTTGTTTTATCTAATACTAAATGTCTTGATCATAATGTTTGTAGCCAATGTCGTTGACGGATTCCATGTAGCTACATTCTGGTCCGCCGTCTTCTTTGGTATCGGTAATATGTTGATTAATGGCGCGTTAGATGCTGTCCTTGGCGAAGGCATAGATGCCAGTGGTCGATACAACCGCAAATACTAATAACCAGCCTACCCTATTGCTGACCTAGATAGCATATCCATCATTTGGGGCTAGATAGCTGTCGATAGACTTCATAAAACTGCTGCGCAACCCTAGCCGGGCTATATTTGATTTGGGTTGCGTTTGCAATTTCTAAAAGCTGGTTACGCTGCTCGGTGCCAAAGTCCATCTCTAGGTGAGCTTTAATAGCCTTGATCCATTCCTCTACCGTGTTTTGGACAAGCCTTGTACCTGAAGAGGTTGGCAAATCTTTCACTAGTGAAGCCAGACTCGGAAAATCAGAACACAAAACCGGAGTTCCGCAGGCCATAGCCTCTATTATGACCAACCCAAATGTTTCATAATCAGTAGGATGCCAAAGAGCCGTGGTATTTTGCATAAGACTAGGTACCTGCTCCTTTGCGACCGTATCCACAAAGCGGATGGGTAAATGTAGCTGGTCAACTTCTGTTTGAAGCCCATCTAAGTAAGGGCCTTTGCCAACGATCAGGACCTCCGCATCATTTGACCAATTATTTTTTAAAGAGCCAACAGCTTTGATTATTAAATCTGGCCTTTTGGGTGCTGACAAATTCATTAACACCAAGAAGGTACGTTTGCTGTTTGATTTACTCAGGTATCGAAAGTCTCCTTCCAAAACATTTGGTATCAAGACTAATGACTCTGGTTTCTTAAGACCGATAAGGCCAGCATTTTTTAGGTCATCTAACAACAAGGCGCTAACCATCGTAATAGCTCCTGCTTGCTGATAAGCCAGTCTGCTGAGGCGCCCTAAAATTGGCTGTTTAGATTGCCGGACAGCGCCTGACCAATGCTCAGAAATCAAAAATTGCACCTTCCAATTCCTTGACATAGCTTGGGCGACAACCCCAACGGGAAAGGCCACATGGGCATGAATCAAATCAGGACGAAAACCTGGGTTATTTGCCTTAAGCAAACGCTCAGCCTGTAACCTAAACCAGTTGGGCCAATGTTGGTAAAGTTTCCAGAGGTGTGACCGAACCTCCAGAACGATGACATTCAGTTTGCCATGTTGTTCATGCCTGATGGTCTTACCCTTTAGTTGCCCAACTCCCTCTGGCCTGCATACGATTGCAATCAGAAGGTGCTTGTCCTGCTCTGCCTCCAGAGAGTTGGCAATTGCCGTAACATGCGCCCTGATGAAGGTGCCAAAATTGGGCTTTTCGGCAATAGGGTACCAACTGGCTAAGTGCAAAACGTTCATCACCACAAAAGTAGCTGACTTGGTACTAGTTTACTGATGATAGCCCTAGATTATTCGATCTCATATCATGAGCCATTCGGAATTGCCAACTCTTCGTCTGGCAACTGAAGGACTAGCTCGGTTTTCCAGATCAGGTAGCCAGCAGCGTTAAGGTGTAACCCATCATAAGTTAGCTCATTTCTAAGGACCCCGTCTTCTGACACTAGGCTCGCGAGGTCTATATAGGGAGTTCCGTTTGTCATCGCCCATTTTTTGATTTGTCCATTGAGCTCCCTGATTTCAGGATTGAACTGTACTTGGTAGCGTATAGGGGGGACCGTGTTGAGCACAATCGGGATCTTGGCTGATTTGAGTCTGTTGAGCAACACTGAATAGTCGGACCAAGTTTGCAGGGCAGATTTTCCTTTGCCAGCTATGTCATTGACCCCTAATTGACAAACGACCAGTCTGGGCTTGAGCGCAATAATTGAATCAAGCCTACTGAGCGCCCCGGTTGTCACCTCGCCCCCTATACCCCTATTCAATACATCACAGCGCCCCAAAAACTCGTTCCAATGAACCATCCCTAAATGTGAGTCTCCCAACATTACAATTTTGCGTATACCAGTAGGGTAGATAGACATTAGTTCTTTTTGGGCGTGATAAGCCCCACCTTCGGGATAAGAAATGGCCTTTTTAACCATGATTTCAGTCCAGTTTGTCCAGGAAATAATTATGCCAGCAACAAGGACAACAATCATTAAAACAACAGCAAAAAATCTGGGCCATGTGATCAGCATCGGTTTATGTTGTTATTTTTAAAGGACTTATGGAAGGGGACTCAGCTTTTTTGAGCGATTTTGAAACCAACCAAACCACAGGCGGTAAAGTCAAAAATAGCAATAATTCAGCTTGTTGTGGCAAGTACCCCCTCGTGATCCATTGGAACCAAAATGCTATGCCAATGGCCTGTATGTAGTTTTGAGCTAGACTTCCTGACCCCAAAAATCGCCACATCAAACCACCTAGGAGGCCACAACATATCCCGACCAACACCCAAACCAACCCTGACCAAAAACCAAAGGCCAAAAAAATCTCCTGCATAGCTCCGTAGGCTGGGACACCCTTGCGGTATTCACCAGATTCTGAAGTGGCGTGAACTACCCGGTGCAGCATCGGGGGAAATGGCTTCTTGTCGGATGAGCCCCTATCAAGTGCCGTCAGATCCAACTTGGCTAAAAGTTGCTTTGGCAAGAATCGGATCCCGATAAAGCCAAAACTGGTCGCACCATTATCTGGCCCTAACTGTTGTTGGTTGCTAAAAGCCAATACAGATGCCCCAACGTACGTCTGGCTAAACTCAGAAATTGGGCCACCACCGTTATCAATCGGGTTTAGCGTCAGGTATTGATACTGCTTTTTGGCTATAGCCCACCTATTGGCTGACCATAGCTGCGCGGTTAGGCCAATGGCCAAGACCGCCATCACCAGACCAACCCTAACCCGAGGCCTAGCCAACTGCCAATACTTTGGGACATAGAGGATCAACCACCCCAAAAACAGGATTACAACACGGTATCGAACCCCTTCCACCATGGCTAGGGAAACAAAAACGAGGGCAAACATCCCCAACCAACGCCGACCTACACCTACGCTAGGGGCAATCATGAGTAAGATCATAAGGGTATCACCCAAAGACTTTATGCCCGATATCTTATGCACCTGATGGAAAATACTGACTCCCGACCATGGATTCAGAAAGGACAGCCCCCCTGAAGAATAGACCAGCTCAGCCAATACCATTAGCTGAAGCAATGCTAAACTTACAATTGCCTGCCTACTTGTTATGATAGGTCGGGTTAACACCAATGGCGCCGAGGCCTTGTCATCCCCTAAATAGTTATTGATCCCAAAATAGCCGCATCCTAAGCCTATGAAGGCCAAAATCTGAGCCGTAATGATGGTAACTAGCTCTTGGCTGAGGTCATGATGATGTCGATAGGTGGCCCCATCTTGCCAGTAGGTCAGTATCGGGATTAGCCCATAAACAAAGGTCATCATCATACCCACAACAAATGAGGTAGGCAATGATGGGCCCAGATGTTGAACCTCGGCACCACTATCAGCAATGATTGGCCTATAACCCCGATGCCATCGCCACATCCACCCAATACCAAGGCAGATCACCACAGCCTGCAACAGCAAGGTCATTTCGATCGACATCCAGGATGGGACTAGTGTATACATTGAGTAAAGAGGACAGTAACGGGGAAAATCCTGACCCAAAGTACGCTCTATCATGCAAAAGCAGCCCTATCCATAGCACTTAATGCCGTTATTTGGGCAGTTATTTGGCACTTAGGTTGCACAAAAGATAATACTCTGTTTGTCAACCCACGCCGACATTCCCGGCTCAATAACTGCCAACTCCTTTAGGAACCCTTAACAAGATCAAGCTCACGCCCGATGATAACAGGAATAATTGCGGCCTTGACCTTTGTGCTTTGGCTTTTGGCTTGGTATCAGCAACGCCAGCCACAATCCTTTGAGCCAAATGCTGGGCCTCAGTCTGGGGATGGGTTAGGGCTAGTGCCTTTGCTGGAGCGTTGGAGCCATGACAAACTGGTGCGGTGGTGTTTATTTTTGCTCTTTATGTACACCCTAACGCTTGCCATCCTGCAGCTGACTTGGTATGGCAAGGATGGTATGGTGCCCTTCCATTGGTTTGATGACCTAGACGAATGGCAACAGATCGACAAGTTAGGGCACTACCTCAGCACCTTCCATGTAGCGCGGGTCCTGATCTATACGTTCTGGAACAACAACCTAGGCAAACGCAGTGGCACCTTAGTAGGCGGCATCTCGGCATTCTTGCTCATCAGTATGTATGAGTGGTTCGATGGGCACTCCCCTAGTTACGGTGCCTCAGCTTATGACATCGCAGCCAATGGTCTGGGTGCGCTTTCAGCTAGTTTGCAACTGTGGTTTTGGGGACAAGCACGTGTCTTACCTCAGTTGAGTTTCCACAGCAGCCCTTACGCTGCTCTACGTCCCAACGTACTGGGCAATGGACTATCCGAGGCCTGGATCAAGGACTATAATGGGCAAACGATTTGGTTTTTGTTCAATCCGCACTACCTATTGGGTTGGAAAAGATGGCCCCATTGGCTAGGTATTAGTCTCGGCTATGGTGGCGAGCAAATGCTGTATGGGCGCCTTTTGCAGAACCATGAGCACGGATATCACCCCTACCACCAGTGGTACATTGCGCTAGGGCCAGACCTAACATTTTTGCGCAGTAACCGATACCTCGCCGTCAGGCGCATGATGAACATCGTCGATATTGTCAGGATCCCGACCCCAGCCCTAGAGCTCAACATGATAGGCCAGGCTACCCAGTTGGTGTTCTACCCTATCTTTTCTTGATCAATCAGGACTGCTTTGGTCATGGGGGGGCAGTCCGTTCACCTGCCGAAAAATAAAGTACACCCCCTGATACTGACACTCAGTTTCAGGTTCAGGACCAGCAAGCTGATTGGAGCCTATCTAGCAGGTATATTGGCTTATTGGTCCAGAAATCCAGATTTCGAGTCCAAGACTTAAGTCCATATTGCGCTTTACCGAATGGCCTTGCAGCTTGACTACCATCGTCAGGAAAAGCAGGAAGCACCATGGTTCTACACTTTTTTAGTCTGATCCGATGTCCTCTTACAGGGCCTAATCTGATCAAGGCATTTGGCGCCCCTACCCTATCCTCTTGATCGTCTAGCCTCGCAAGGTGACCGACAGTAATCTTTTGTTGTGTTGATAACCGACTTTGGTATCTTGTCAACCTGATTACTGATGCCTACCAATCTTGGTAATGCTGGTATTTCACCATTGCCTGATTGCAACTTGGGTGGTCACCTAGTCGCCCGTCCTGATTGCCGTTAAGCTACCCGATTGATACATCCAAAACTTACACTCCCAAAACCTATCAAGACATGACCAACATCAAGGACTCGTTACTGTTGCCAATGGGCACCACCCTTGACAGGTTTATTATGCGCAACCAAGCGCACTTTCCGTTTGCGACAGGGGAGCTGTCCCAGCTATTGCGGGATATTGCCCTTGCAAGCAAAATCGTCAATCGCGAGATCAACCGTGCTGGCCTGATTAACATCTCTGGCTCCGTTGGCTCGATGAATGTACAGGGCGAAGACCAACAAAAGCTCGATGTCGTGGCTGATGTACGGTTCACACGTGCCATCACCAATGGTGGTGAGGTCTGTGCCATCATCAGCGAGGAGCATGATGATATGATCGACACCGGGAACCACAAAGGCAAGTACATCATGGCGATGGACCCACTTGACGGATCCTCAAACATCGATGTCAACGTCGCTGTCGGGACCATTTTCAGCATCTATCGCCGCCTCTCTCCAATCGGCACCCCACCAGACTTGGCAGATGTCTTGCAGAAAGGCAGCCGCCAAGTGGCTGCTGGCTACATCCTGTATGGCAGCAGCACCATGTTGGTTTACACTACTGGGCATGGGGTTTTTGGCTTCACCTATGAGCCATCGCTTGGCGAGTATTACCTATCGCATGCCAATATGCGGATACCGACAACGGGCTCCATCTATAGCTGCAACGAGGCCAATGTACACACCTTCCCCGAGCCAGTCCGTCAGGTGATCGACAACATGCGCCAAGAAGGCGCCAGCAGCCGGTACATCGGATCCTTTGTAGCTGATTTCCACCGCAACTTGTTCAAGGGTGGCATCTTTATGTACCCTGAGACGGCCAAAAGCCCCAAAGGCAAATTGCGCCTGATGTATGAATGCAACCCCATGGCTTTCTTGATCGAGCAAGCGGGCGGCCTCGCCACGGATGGCAATCGCCGCATCCTGGATATTGAACCGACTAACCTACACCAACGTTGCCCCCTTTATGTTGGCAGCAAGGAATTGGTTGACAGGGTCACAAAACAATACGAACAAGCTCAGGTACCTGCATAGCTAGCTTCCTGATACATTTTTACCATTAACGCGTACCCTTTGGCCCACACTTGGCTTGCAAATGGTTTTGACCATGGGCATATAGTGGAACTACCTATTGATACACACCTTTGATAGTACTTACAGATTCACGTTCCCCCCTCGACTAGTTGGCATAGACCAACACCAAAAAACACCCACTGGCAAATGCTGGTGGGTGTTTTTGTTGGGGGGTAGGTGCTGACAGTTTTCAGAAGGCCATAAATACTTTGATATTTTGAACCTCTATAAAATCATGGCCCTCCCAGCCGACAACCTCACTGAACGTCAAGCCATTGAGACCCAAATTGATGTGATTTTGGCTGAGCTGTATGGGGTGCCTGAGTTGTTGGAGATGGATGTGGCCAAAGACTAACCATTAAGGCCATATATTCGGCTACACAATGTTACCGCATAGAAAATAAGCCCACAGCTGTATTGTCCATACATAGGACCATTTTTAAACTTGGCATCTACCCCTACCTCCCCAAATACTTATCCAGAGGCTGCTTTTTGTACTGCCCGTCGTTAATGTAGGTCAGGACCTTTTGGTATTCGGCAGCAGTGAAATAGCCAGGGATGGGCATGATGAGCTCCAGCTTTTCGTTCAGGTAGGCGACTGTGGGGTAACCCATTTGACCTTTCAGGAGGTTAACGGCTAGGTCATGCACCTCTTTGCCCTTGTTGTACTTATAGACCTTGTTGTTGAAGATGATATTCTCGGTACCCTCGGCGTTGAACTTGACGGCATAGAAGTTTTTGTTGACATACTCGGCTACCTCGGGGTTTGCAAAGGTGGTTTTGTCCATCTTTTTGCACCAGCCACACCAGTCGGTATAGACATCGACTAAGATTTTGCGGGGATTGGTTTTGTTGCGTTTGGCAGCCTCCTCTATCGTGAGCCACTCGATGGTAGCGGCTTGAGGTTTGATAACCTTAGCTATCGGGGCGGTAGATTTGGGCGGTGCAGGAGTATTGCTACTGCTAGCTGCTATAATTTCGGTAGCAAAAAGCAACGCTGCGGAAAAAGCGAAATAGCGTACAAGGTTGGTCATCGGGCTGATCAGAAGCGTCATGAGCGTGGTGCAGCGGTTAGATATGCACCACAAATAACGGCAAAAGGGTCCAAACCGATATACCACTTATCCAGAATGCCAACCTATCAGGCCTGTCTTAGGCTAGGCGGCCTTACCTTCGACACTTTGACGGATGCTACGGCTCAGCTCAAAAATATAGGCCCATGTCCGTTTTATGAGCTTGATGCGCGTGCGGAAACTTCCACCTCCTTTGGCCTCACCATGCATCCGTTGGCGGAAATAGACTGGTATCTCCGCAATGGTGCCACGCTTATGAGCCCAGTAAAGTGCATACAGGTCCAGCGAAAAATCATCTGGTGCACCCTTGGCTAGGTATTGGTCAAAAAACTGACGGCTAAAGAGCTTAGGCTGCGCATTGACATCATCGAGCGCTACCCCAAGCGCAAATGAGGCCACTACCTGCATGCCGAAGGTAAAAAACTGCTCGGCAGCGGCGCGATTGCGACGTTTGCCTTTCACAAACATCATCGGGTTGTTGGCCTGGAGATAGACATCAAACGCTGTCAATACGTCTAGAGGATCTGTCTGCATATCCGCATGAGTCCAGGCCAATACATCGCCTTTGGCGGTACGTAGGCCCGACATAATGCCATAGCCATACCCTTTGTTGACTGGCACGTGATGGAGGCGAAGTCGGGGATCAGCAGCCGCAGCTAGTGTTTGGGCAAAAACCTCCGCTGAGTTGTCCTTAGAGCCATTATTGACCAAGATCACTTCCACATCCTGCCTAGTGGCCAACACCTCCGCAAACCGACTGACAATCAGGGGCACATTGCCAGCCTCGTTGTAACAGGGCACAACAATGCTTAGCAACTTGGGTGGATTGGTCTGGGACATGAGCGTTACTGGTATAGCGACTATAGGAGGCGATCAGATTAACCTGGGATGGTCACTTGATTAGGCCCACTGTAAGGATGAAAAGATTCTAGACGGAAAAATGACTCCCAGTACATAAAGGTCCTGAGGTCATTTGGTGTGCCCCAACAAACATACTGGTCGATCTCAAACACCTTGACCTTATAGCCAGCTTCGATCACCTCATTGATGGACTCGTCCACATAAAACTCATTGTTGACACGGCGGTTTTTCTGGATCATACGCTCAGCAGCCTCTACAAATAGACTTCCGTGCCTAAACCAAAATGCACCAACAACGGCATGGTCACGGATGGGGTCTGTACTAATCGGCACCTTGACTGATACCTTGGAGGCAACTTGGTCGGCATCGACTGCCACCCAACCATATTGTTGTGGTTTGGGCACAACAGTTACATTGTTCCGGAAAGTAAAGACCAGACAGTCAGCATCCTTGGCGGCTTCTTCAAACCGCTGACGATCATACTGCATACCATTGTCACTAGCCCCAATCAGCAGTGCTTGGTCATTGTTGATCAGCTCCTTGGCCAACAGACAGGTACTTGCTTGGCCCTCAGTCAGGGCATCCACCGTGATGATAGCTGCCTCTGGGTAATATTGGTGCACGGCCTGATCGATCCGATACTGATCAATATGGAAGGCCCGGCAGATGAAGATGTATTGGTCAGCTACTGGCAGGCTAGCTGCTGCCTGAATTACCATCGGTTTGCCAAGGACGTCAAGCAAAGGCTTAGGTGTGGTATAACCCTCCTGTTGAAAACGCGAACCTTCGCCCGCCATAGGAATGAGTGCTATCATGGTCGTCTAGGCTAGGGATTGGGTTGAAGGCTGTATTGAATTTGGGGCAAACTGCTGGGCATAGTCAGTAAAGATGCGCTGCCAATATTGGTACTCCTCAAAGTCTTCGGGGGTACCCCATTGGCAAAAGTGCGATACCCGATCATAGATCAAGGTCCTGAGGCCATCGGCTTGCATCAAGTTATAGACCAAGCTGCTGTAGTACTCGCCATTGAGGTTGATGTCCTTATCCAGCATTTGCTGGTAATATTTTTTCAGGATAGCACCAGTCCGCATATAGTAGGTGCCGCCAGACTGTGGGCTTTGGGACTTATCTGCTGTGAAACTATACTTTTCACGGATCTCGATCATCCAGTTGTCTTGATCCACAAGGCAGCTGGCATAGTAGTTATTGGGGTGTAGCAAGTGGGGATGGAAACCTTTGTAGCAGGGTATGCCACCATCCGCACCACTAGTCTCCATTGTCTGCTTAAAGTCCTGATAATCCCAGCGCATGTAGAAGTCACAGTAGTTGACAATGCAGGGTTTGGTATCATCAATATGATCAAATACCTGGGTCACCGCCCAAACTGGCCCCTTTTTTGCACCCTCGATGCCGATCACCCTCCCAGTTGGCATCAGCTGACCCAAAACTTGCGCCATATCGGTGTTGTCCAGATGAGACTGCCGACAGATAAACAAAAAATCATGCTCACCGGGGAACAAGCTGATCACAAACTCAATGATACGGCGGTTGTCAAAGACCGGGATCATGGGTTTGAGGTCCTGATAACCAACGGACCGAAACCGTGATCCTTCGCCCGACATAGGGATGATGATTTGCATATTGCCTAGCCCCAGACCTAAGTTATTGACCGAGGGCCATAGGGGCTACAAAACAACACTAGTACGGGCATACCGCCAACCTTTTAGACACAACTTATTCTGGCTGGCAGAGGCAAAATTTAGCCCCTATATTTGTACAGCTTTAGGACACACATTTATGACGATCGCGAAAACGATACTCCTCTTTAATCTTGCCTTGATAGGCACCATCACTAGTCTTAAGGCCCAAGTAGTGGTCGCCAACTGGCCGAATGGCAAAAAAGCAGCCTTGTCCATCACTTTTGACGACAATTGCCCTGGCCAGTTTACCCATGCTAGGCCCGCCCTTGATGCCCGAGGCTACAAAGGCACCTTTTTCGTGATCACAGGGGGTAGCCAATGTGGACTTAGAGATTGGGACACCCTACGTTCCGTGGCCCGTGCTGGGCACGAAATCGGTAGTCACTCCGTCACCCATCCACAGCTCCAGACCCTTGACACTGCGCGCATAGGAGCCGAGCTGCGCGACTCGCACGCCGAGATCCAGCGGCAGATCCCAAACCTACCAACCAAACTAACCATCGCATGGCCAAGTGGCCGTGGTGGAGGTAGTACTCGTAAAGAAGATACCATCCGGATGATTGCCGGCCCTTATTACCTTGCTGGTCGTAGTGCAAGCAGTGGTCAAGGTTGGGATAGCTATACAGCTTACCTTAATCCCTTCTTCAAGAACTATTATTTACAAGTTGGCACCTACCTTCAAGGACCATCAGTTACGGGTGCTGCATTTGGACAGACCATTCGTGCTTGCCTCAATGCAGGTGGGTTGATGTCCTTACTTTATCACGGCATCGAGACGGGTGGTTTCAACAACATCCCGATAACCCTGTTTGAAGAGCACCTTGACACCCTAGCTAACCATCCTGATCTCTGGATCACGACTTTTGGGCAGATGTTGCGCTACCACAACCAGGCCCGCCAAACGACGGTCACCAACGTTACAAGTTCGAACACATACTACGGTTTTACCCTGGCGGATACCCTCAACGCTACTGACTATGACGAAACCCTGACCATCAAGCTGGATGTAGCCTCAACTGGTATTGTCCAGACAGGCAATTATGACCTAGATATTGACGGGCAACGCACAGGATATCGTTATATCGGCACCAGTGACACTATCATTTTCAATGCCAAACGTGGTCAAAGGATCAATCTTAGCACTGTGGTTGGCCTAGCTAACCGCTGGAGCCCTAACTGGACCCTGAGCCCCATGCCTGCACAAGGCACTCTCATATTGAGGGATAACGGTGGGCAATCAATTCCTTCAGGGACCTATACACTGCAAGATCAGCTGGGTCGGATTGTAACCGAACAACAAGTTCAGCAATCGACCAATTCCGTCAACCTTGATGTTACAGATCTGCCATCAGGTTTGTACACCCTCAGGATCAAATCAGCTTCAGGCTTTTATAGCAATAAAGTAATCGTCCAGAAATAGTTCCCTATTGCTGCCTTGATTCCTACTAACCATGGTCGATACCAAGGTACGAATTTACATCATTCGCATATTTAAGACTGCAACCCCTACCCTAATGAGGTTGCTCAATCCCTATCTTCAGTTTTGGCACAGCTAACGCCCCATCTAGCTCAGATTCAAGAGCCCAATCGTAACTTTTTTGTCCCGACCGAAGCCTCTTTTAATTATCCAGAAAAGATCCTCCAGTTTGGTACTGGCGTCCTACTGCGTGGCCTGATTGACTACTTTGTGGACAAGGCCAACAAACAAGGCCTCTTTGAAGGACGGATTGTGATCGTCAAATCGATGGCTAGCACCGGAGTGGACGATTTTGCCCTTCAAGGCAGCGTTTTTACACAGCTAATTAAGGGTATAGAGCAAGGCGAACTGGTTGAGCAGACCTGGATCAATAATAGTATCAGTCGGGTATTGTCTGCACAGAGCCAATGGAACGAAATCTTAGGCTTGGCCTCAAACCCTGATCTTTCGATAATCGTCAGCAACACCACCGAGGTAGGCATACAATTCGTGCCGGAGCTATTGCAAGCTGGCCAGCCACCAGTATCCTTCCCAGGCAAACTATTGGCATTCTTACTTGCCCGTTACCAAAGCCAAGGTGGCAGCAAAGCCCAAGGCTTCACCATCGTGCCGACCGAGTTAATCGTAGGTAACGGCACTAAACTTAAGGAAATCGTCCTGAAGCTTGCAGCGCATAACAACCTTGAAGCCGAGTTCCAGAACTGGGTAGCTACAGGCAACAGTTTTTGTAACTCATTGGTCGATCGCATTGTACCAGGCAAACCTTCGTCTGATGTCGTCAAGGCGCTTGAGGTGGAGCTTGGGTATGAAGATAACCTTTTGATCATCTCCGAGGTCTATCGCCTTTGGGCCATCGAAGGTGGAGCAGAAGTACGCCAGGCGCTCGGTTTTGCTGCGGCTGACCCAGGCGTTGTGATTAGTGAAGACATCACACCCTACCGGGAGCGAAAACTGCGTTTGCTTAATGGCATACACACCATCTCAGTAGCCTTGGCCTACCTTGCTGGTAAGGAAACTGTATTGGATATGATGACAGACCCTGAGCTGGCTCAATTCGTCGAGCGGGTAGCACATGAGGAGTTTGTACCATCGGTGCGAGTGGATCAGGCTTCGGCTACCACTTTTGCCAATGAGGTTCTCGATCGTTTCCGGAATCCTCACATTGTCCATCCGCTGATTAACATCACCCTGCAGTACAGCAGCAAAATGGCCATGCGTAATGTGCAAACCCTGCTTAACTACGTGGTAGATCATGAAAGGGCACCACGACTGTTTGCCCTAGGTTTTGCAGCCTATCTTGTCTTTAGCAAGGTGGAAGCCGAACGTGATGGCAACTATTTCGGTAACAGGAAACAGGCAGAGTACCCTATCAAGGATGATCGTGCAGCTGTGTTGGCCAAACATTGGGCAGGATATAACAATGATGCTGCGCCAGTCGTACGAGCCCTTTTGGCAGAACAGGAGATTTGGGGGCTTGACCTCAACACAGTTGCTGACTTTGCGGACTTGGTGATTGCTGACGTGACCTCTTTGTTATCAGATGGAGCCTCGAATACATTGCGCCACGTTCTCAGCATCAAATAGGGTTTAAGCTGCAAAAGCTCTGACCTAACATAACCGCTAAGTTCATTACCCTAAGGGAAATGGACTTAGCGGTTTGATTTTGAATCTAACCGCAATAGGGCCTGGTTGATCTCATGGGTAACGGACTGTGCCCCAGCTGCACTCAGGTGATCCACATCCGAGAACATCTGATCTGCCATCAGCGGGGAGCCATCAAGGTCCAGAAAGGGAACTTTGTGGCCTGCATTCAAAGTTTGGATTATGCTATCAGTCTTATGACGATAGGTCTCTTGCTCCAGGGCACGATAGTGGTCATGGACAGGCAAACGCACCAATAAGAGCCCAATACCTTTGGCTTGGCAGTATTGCCTTATGGACTCCAAGGCAACGATATTGCCAGATAGGTTGGCCATAGACATAGCCCGATGGTGCTCCTTTATTCGCTGACTAGCATTAGCAGGTGTGAGATCAAAACTAGCAGCCGCGGGCATAGACTGGAACCCATCGGCAGCCAGCCCCTTAGCCTCAGTAATGGCAGGGTTTAGGACCATGCGTATTGACAAACGGGAGCCGTAGAGGGCAATATAGCTCACCATCGGGAGGGACAAATAGCTAACTGATTCTGGTTTAAAATGGTGGTAACGGGCATAAAAATAAGCCCTGATTGGGTCAGCTTGCTCAAGGTCTTCGTATAGGCTGAAGTAACTAATCGGCACCACCACCCAACGAAGCTTGGGCATATTCCGAGTATATACCTCCAGCAAAGCTTGATCAAACTTGAGTGTCTGGCTGACATTGGCCAAGTTGTAAGTTGGCAATGTCATCAGCGCTGGGTTGATCCCTTTAAGCGCATGGCTACTACCAAGGACCAATGCTTCGGTCCCCATCGCTTGGCTAGCGCCTTGGTCTTTGATGGCATAACTATTCGGGATAAGCGAAAGGCGCCACTCAATAACCAACAAACCCAGAACTAAGGGCGTCGCAAAGACAACTAACCTAAAGGCCAATCCCCAATTGTTTCGTGGTGCCAAACTTTTTGAAAACATCCTGGTCTGCCTTAGGTCCTAGCTGTTGACTTTGTTGTTAAAACTGAAAATAAATGAAACTTCGGCTACCCGTCTGGCCAAAAAAGATGATCGCCAAGATTAAGCCGTAATAAATACCGTACCTCAAGAAACGCCCTTGTATCGCAAGCCAAGAAGTAAACCCACGATGTTGCAGGCCCACACTCATGCCCAACATCCCGAGCAATAACGCCCAATTGATCAACCAGTCAGCTATTGTAAAAGGCATAGCCAAAACCTGATCTACCCCATCAACATTCCAACCCATAAACAAATTGATCACCATTGTCACTCCATCAGACACGGTATTGGCCCTAAAGAAAATCCAGGCCATAACAACGCCTGCAAAGGTCAGCATCGGGAATAAAAGGTCAGACACGAAGGGGGTAAGTTGTTGGTCATCATCATCTTTGTCTTTGGTCAACTCCAGGAAAAGCTGATGTACAAATTGGTAGAAGGCATGTAAGGCTCCCCAAACAACAAAGGTATAGTTGGCACCATGCCACAAACCACTTATGACGAACGTAATTGCTAGATTGAGCTGTTTGCGCCAGAACCCCAATCGATTACCCCCAAGCGGAATGTAAACGTAGTCGCGAAGCCAAGAGCTGAGGCTGATATGCCAACGGCGCCAAAAGTCAGCTATGTTGGCTGCTGCATAGGGATAGTTGAAGTTTTCCATCAACCGAAAACCCATGATCTGAGCAGCCCCACGTGCTATGTCTGTATATCCGCTAAAGTCGCAAAATATCTGGAGTGTAAAAAACAATGCTCCTACCATTACTGAAGGTCCCATAGCGGTATCAGGATGCGCAAACACATCATCCACCACCAGCGCCAACCGGTCTGCAATTACCACTTTTTTGAAAAGCCCCCAGAGCATTAAGCGTAGCCCATTGGTTGCCATCCGGTAGGTAAACTGGTGTCGCTCCCGAAACTGGTGGAGCAGCTGTTGCGGTCGCTCGATGGGGCCTGCTACCAACTGTGGGTAGAACAGAACGTAAAGTGCAAAGATCCCTAAATGACGCTCTGGTATTTGGTTGCGCTTATAGATCTCAATGGTGTATCCCATAGCCTGCAACGTATGGAAACTAAGGCCGATCGGTAGTAGCCAATGCAGGGTACCCAAAGTGGAGGGCAATAGGCCAACATCCTGCAGAATGGTCGTGAAAAAGGTCAGGTATTTGAACAAGACCAAAATCCCGACATTGGCGGCTATGCTCAGCCAAAGCCATTGTTTCCGCCGATGGCCTTCGCTGGCATCTATCCGCAAGCCTACCCAATAGTCGATCAAGATTGTCCCTAGCAATATCAAGATATAGGCCGGGACAAATGACATATAAAACGCACAACTCGCACCTAGCAGCAAAGTCCACCTATACTTATGCGGAAGCAGAAAGTAGCTGGGGGTCACGACCAAGAAAAATAGGCAGAATTGCAGCGAATTAAAAAGCACAAGTTTGTCGGCTGACCAGGTTGTAAGGCTCTTGATGTCATCGGTCAGAAAACATGGGCAAGCTAATAAGCAATGCCCGAGTGTCCTACCCAATTGCATGTAAAACAGATAGCCCTGATCAAAATCTCGCACTGGGCCAGACCTTGATCAGGGCTACTTAGGTTATCACTATTACCGTTTACCAGAAACTAGTGCCGGCTATGGGCAGATTACCGAATGCTAAACTGCTTGACTAAGCGTTTGCCATCCACTTCGATGGTCATAAAGTACAGACCTGCTGGGGCAGTGATATCAGCAACATGCAAACGAGTGGTTTGACCTTCGGCCTGTGCTACTTTCTCGGACCAAAGGATCTGACCTAGGACATTGGTCAAAGTAGCATTTAATGGTAATGCGGCTGAGCCAATCTGAGGTACCTCTAACGTGAAGTTGCCACTATTTGGGTTCGGATATAGCTTCATCAAGTTGCTTAGCGATTTGTCGTTTGCCAACGAAACAACAGTGCTGGAGTCTAGTCGAACCTCGTTGAGGTACAAGATCTGGCCATATCCACCACGGTTGATGAAGCCAAACTGGACATTGTCTTTGGTTAGAATGTTACCAGTCAGCGGCAAAACCATGTCTTGGAAGTCACTAGCATTGGTAGGCAAATACCAACCCGCAGTTGAGGCAGTTACTGTTGTCAGGTTAGCACCTGCAGCCGAAAACAATGTGGTCCAGCTAGTTCCGCAATCAGTAGTATAGGCTACGTCCAGTGTGTCTGGGTTGCCGGTATAGAACCGATAAGCATAGTTGAACGTAAGCTTTGGGGTACGGTAAAGCGAAAGGTTATAACCAGGGCTTACTAGGTAGTCTACCGAGCCACGGTTATCAGTTGGGTAATTATTGATGGAAGCACAAGGGCTAGGTAGACTACCACTAGCGGCACCAAGTGCGGAGAACAAAGTGTTACGCCAACGCCAAGTACTGTCCGCATTTCCGTTACGGATAACACGCCATCCAGGTGGTGGGAAGGTTGAGCTGTCAAAGGTTTCAACTGCTGGTAACGTTAAATTATCTGCACCTTTCACGGTCACGTAGTCGGTCATCGTAACAGAGTCAGAACCAGCTGAATTGGTCACCTTTAGTTTAACACTATAAGTACCACCATTAGCATAAACCACTGTTGGGCTAGCAGCATTGCTGGTAGCAGGTGTGCCACCAACAAAAGTCCACTCGCGGCTTGTTGGGGCCTCTAGGCTATTGTCTGTAAAGGTAAACGAGGCAGGAGCGCAACCAAAAGTAACGGAAGTTGACAAGATTGCGGTCGGGCGCAATACCGGGATCACTCCACTAATGTTAATGTTATCTAGGTAGATGTTGTTAGCGTTGGCTCCATGCCGAGACACAAAGGCAAACTGTACAAAACGCGCACCATCTAGCGAAGTAGGCAAAACTATACTATCTAATTTCCACTCAGCATTGCCAGCAGTATAGCTGCCAGCAGTTGGCGTGGCGACGGTATTGAGTGAGTCGCCGATGTAGGTTTTGAGTGTAGTAAACGTTGTCCCACAGTCAGTAGAATAAGAGACTATAAGGGTATCTGGGGCATCACCAGTCACATACTTTGCAGCCCGTGCAAACTTAAGTAAGCCTGCATTTACGCGTTCAAAGTTGTAGGGTGTAGTCCTGAGAGTATATACTCCTGGTGTGCTGACGTTATTATTGCTCGGTCGGACCGCAGCGCTTCCGCCTACACCGCTAAAGGCATTGCGGTTGGTGCGAGCCCAGCGGATGGCACCTGAAGCAGGGGTTTCCCAGTCGGCAGGCAAGGCAGCATTGGTAAATGCCTCATTAAACGGCAGGGAGCGACCGATAGGTTGACACTTGAGGTATTGACCTTTCTGACGCATTCCGGCCGTTCCGCTTGGGTCTAGCCATGTTTTAAGCTGTGAGCCTGCAGCTGCTAGGGTATCCCAAGATGTTGAAAAACGGCCATAATTATCTGGAGATTGTAAGTTTACACAAGAGGCACCACCACCGTACAGCTGACCTACGACATAGCCAGCACTGTCAAACAAAGGAGAACCACTGCTACCACCTTCGGTGGTGGATGTTGCCCATACAACTTGCCAAGATGCTGCCCGGGTGCCTCCCCAAACAACTGGACGTAATGCACGTGTATAGGTTGAAATCTTTTTTATGTCGCCATCTGGGTGATGAATTCCGAACCCGTTAGGCGAGCGGAGGTAGCTACGGTTCCAGCCATTGAGGTAAACATTATAGCTATTAGGAGGGCGGTTGGTGAGTTCTAACAAACAAAAATCGCTGTTGCCAGCACGTGATATCATGCGCGAACCTGATACGGTCTGTTGGTTAGCAGGGTTAGCAGCAGGGTTATTACAAGTGGGCGACTCCCAATTGAACCAGAAAACCCAGTTACCAACATTGGCACCCGAAGAACAATGGTTAGCTGTTAGGAAGTAGTTTTTGCCGCTGGCGTTTGCGGTGTTGACCATCGAGCCAGTACAAAGTCCACCGCCAGAGGCATCAGCAATCATCGCTACTGAACGGCGTTGGTCCAACCAGTTGTTGCCTTCAGGGCAAACCACATTACGGTTACAAGCGCCCGAAGTACCGAATCCGTTAATTGCCTTCGAGTCCTTATAGCCATGCACAATCGTCCCGATCGAGATCTGACCACGGAAATCTGCATCTGCTGGTTCAATGTACTCGAGTGTCACTTGGTCACCCCATGTAGGGGCAATGCCTAGGTTCAGCTCCGGCTGTTGGTTCCTGTTGCTAAATCCTCCTAAGTGATGGCTACGGTCTTTGTTGACAACATACAAAAGAGCACCATCTGGGATCAAAAACCGATTTAAGGCCATCATGATCGACTTGGCTCCTGGACTGCTTATAGAAAGGCGCCAAACTTTGTCACCACCGGGCAAAACAGACCAAACACCATCAGTAGCTGAGGACAACTTAACTGGCAATGGCTTGCCAATCCGGAATGGCCGAGGCTCGGGATTAAGGGCCAAGACTCTGTCTTCTTCTTCAAGGGCACGCACGTCAACAGCTTCCATCAGGACAGTTGGCGGGGCCAGTAGGCGCGCATTAGGCAACGACCCCGGTGGGATCCCACCTTCACTGATTTGGGATAAGGCGCCTGAAGTTGTCAGTAGGCCTAGGGCCGCCGCAAGCATTAGCGGCCTGAGTATTGATTTTGTCATGATAGACAGCACTGATTGTGAGACTGAACGATGTATCAATAGTAAGAAAATGCCAAGATATGCAAACGCAGCAACATGATAGGCGATTTGCCCCCCAACGAGCTCAATTTATAGACAAGTGTAGACTAAGATAGGTTGCCTACAATTTGCAAACAGCTTGATTTTGGCCCGCTAGTTATGAGTACGCAAGCAAATTTCGGGTCTGGGCCCTAACTTGCGCCCTACCATACACTATGACCAAGCACCAACAACCAAAGCCAGTATCAATTGCCGTATTGCTGCTGATAATGGCCTTTTCATTAATAGCGCCGACAATTTGGGCACAAAGCCAGGGCCATTGGGAAAACGATAAGCCAAAGGTTGTGTTGTCAGAGGTGCTGATCGACAATTATCAGATTAGGGTCAGCACAACGAAAGGCAACATCAAGATTGATGGTCAGCTATTTGAGCAGGACTGGAAAGAAGCAGATTCGATCAAGCAATTCTACCAAAACTACCCTTATGATACTGGCTATGCCTTCTCCGGAACGGTTGTCCGGATGATGCGAGACGACAAATACCTCTATATCAGTGCCGTCTGCCAAGACCAAATTCAGGGCAGATATATTTCTACCAGCCTGGCTCGAGATTGGAACACCAGAGACACCGATGGGTTTCAATGGGTAATTGATCCTTTTTTGGATAAAACCAATGGGTTTGGCTTCGCTGTCTCTGCTTATGGGGCTCAGCGCGAAGGCCTCATAAGCAGTGGAGGAAATGGAGGCATCAATACCTCCTGGGACAATAAATGGTATAGTGCGGTATCCCAACACCACGGCTATTGGGTTATGGAAGCCGCTATCCCGTTCAAAAGCCTGCGATACAAAGCTAACCTAGCCCACTGGCGCATCAACTTTGCCCGGACTGACTACAAACGCAACGAGATGAGCGTTTGGGTGCCGATGTTCCGCAACTTTTCGATTGCTAACCTCGGCTTTACAGGCAAAGCAACTTTTGATGATCCTGTACCTAAAGCAGGCTCCAATGTTTCGATTATCCCTTACGGCAACCTCAGGCTGAACCAAGAAAAAAAAACAGACGGTAGCTTTACCAATAAAGGCGAGCCAAGTGCAGGCCTTGATGCCAAAGTTGGCCTTGGAAGTGCCACAAACCTTGACCTGACGATCAACCCAGACTTTTCGCAGGTGGAAGTTGACAGGCAAGTGACCAATCTGAGCCGGTTTGAGCTATTTTTCCCTGAGAGACGCAACTTCTTTTTGGAAAACCAAGACGTTTTTGACGGCTATGGTAGCGCTAGGGTCCGTCCCTTTTTTAGCCGACGAATCGGTATCGCGCTGGACACAGGCTTAGGTCTATATGTTAACAATCCCATCCTACTTGGGGCTAGGCTCACAGGTAAATTGGGTCAGGATTGGCGTCTTGGTGTATTGGCTGCTCAAACGGCCAATAACCCAACTGCTGGCAACAAGGGTCAAAACGATGTTATGATCTCAGTCCAGCGGCGTGTATTTGATAGGTCTTTTGTGTCAGCATTCCTTATCAACAAACAAGGGATAGGAAGTGCTAATGGACTTAGCTTTGGCACCTATGACAATGACTTCTCACGGAATGCAGGCCTCGAGTACAACCTCATTTCGGCAGATAACCGTTGGACAGGCAAGGCATTTTATCACCTATCACAAACTGGTCGTTTGCAGGACAGTAGACTAATTGACAACAAGGCAATGGCTGCTGGAATTAACCTAGCCTACAATGATCGCAACCTTTCTTTTGAAATCTCAGCAGAAAATGTTGGGAGCAACTACACTGCCGATCTAGGGTTTAGGCCCAGATCCAACTTTACCTACCTTTCTCCCGAGGCTGGCTACGTTTTTTTATGTAAAAAAGGACCTATTGCTAGCCATGGTCCTTATTTGGCGGGCGAGCTTTACCTGATGCCCAACCTAAATGGCCAGTACAGGCTAACTGACCATAATTTTGACCTGAGCTATTATGTTGCAGATAACAGCACCCGAAGCTTGCGCCTAGCAGTGGGACAAGACTTTATTTATCTATTTGCCCCATTTAATCCTTCGGTTAGTACCGGAGGTGATACATTAAGTCGTGGCAGCTCCTACACAACACAATATATCAGGGGTTCATACGCTAGTGATATTCGTAAACCTATATTTTTGAATTTGGCAGCAAGTTATGGTGGCTTTTATGTCGGCACCAAATTCAGTGCAGATGCCACGCTCAACTATCGCCTTATGCCCTATATGGCCCTCGGTATCACGGCCAACTATAACAGGCTAAATTTACCAGAAACATGGGGCAGTAAGGACCTATGGCTCCTAGGACCTAATATCAACCTGACCATGACCAATAATTTGTTTTTCAAGGTTTATTACCAGTACAACACACAGATAAACAACACCAACATCAATGCACGGCTCCAGTGGCGTTACAGCCCAGCCTCTGATTTGTTTATCGTCTATACTGACAACTATACCATTAGCAACAATATGCAGTTCAAAAACAGGGCATTGGTACTGAAGCTGACCTATTGGCTCAATGCCTAAGATTGGACCACTGCTGCTAACTTGCATCTTGGTAGGTTGCCTATCCAATTGTACTGAAACGCTTTATCAGAATGACACACCGACTAGTAACAATCACCTCCTTCATGGTACAGACATCCAGAAGCATCAGCTCTCCTCAAAATTCATCCCGATCCTTTTACTTGGCGTTGGTTTGCTTGTTGGCCTTAACAATGCTTGGAGGAACTGCCTGGGCCCAACGGACACAAACAACCCTAAACGACAATTGGCGGTTTCAGCGCGAAGAAATTGAGGCTGCCTCCAGCCCTACATTTGATGACCAAAAGTGGGAACGGGTCAATGTGCCGCATAGCTATAACACCCATGATGCCTTTGATAATGTCAAGGGATATTACGAAGGCCCTGCTTGGTACCGCAAAACGTTCAGGATCAGCGAGGTGGACCCCAATAAAAACTACTATACCCAGTTCGAAGGGGCCAACAAAATGGCCGATGTATGGCTCAATGGCAATAAATTAGGCCAACATCAAGGTGGATATACTGCCTTTGTATTTGACGTCACCCCGTACCTCAGGGCTGGTGCCAATGTACTCGCAGTCCGTGTTGACAATAGCACTAAACTAGAAATCGCCCCAATTTCTGCCGACTTTACCTTTTACGGTGGTATAACCCGCGATGTCTGGATGATTAGCACCCCAAAGGCGCATTTAGGAGTGCTGGAACCTTACCAAAACAGCTTCTGGTACCGCAAATTCAAGGTTGATAGCACCAAAGGACAAGTAGAGGTCGAAATCCCAGTTTTTAACAAAAGCCTTAGCAAAAGCCTCAAGGCAGAGCTCACAGTCAATCTGTTGGATGCCAAACGCCAAATCAAAGGGAGCTTCAAGACGGCCATTAGCTTGGGTGCCAACAAGGATAAAATCTACAAAGGCTTGATATCGGTTGTCAAACCAACCCTCTGGAGCCCATCGACACCTTACCTCTACACCGTGGAGGCTATATTGTCAACCAAGGACAAGACCCCAATTGTGCTGGACCAGGTACAGCAACCACTAGGCTGGCGTTGGTTTAGGTTTGATGCTGACAGTGGCTTTTTCCTCAATGGCCAACCACTCAAGCTAATGGGCACCAATCGCCATCAGGATCGTGCCAACATTGGTCCAGAGTTGACAGATGCCATGCATGTCCAGGACATTGAGCACCTTAAAGCGATGGGTGCCAATTTTATCCGAATTGCACACTACCCACAAGATCCGGCCCTACTCAATGCCTGTGACCGTTTAGGGATATTGGCCTGGGAGGAGATTCCGATCGTGAACCAGATCAGCACTACAGGTGCCTTCACCAACAGCTGCTTGGCCCAGATGAGCGACATGGTCAATCAGCACCGCAATCACCCTAGCATCATCATATGGGGATACATGAACGAGGTCCTGATCAAATTGCCAAGGGAAGACCAAGATGGCTATATGGCCAAAGTAGTGGGCCTAGCCAAAAAACTAGACAGCCTTGCACGGACCAGAGACCCCGAACGTTTCACGGCTATGGCCCTGCATAACAGCGAAAACTATAACAAATGTGGCCTTCCTAACGTGCCTCAGGTAGTAGGATGGAACTTCTACCATGGTTGGTACCATGACACTTTTGAAGACTTTGGCAAACGTATGGATAAGGAGCATGCCCAATATCCGAAGCGTGTCCACCTGATTGCTGAGTATGGTGCAGGCATGGATGGCCGGGTCTTTAGTACCAATCCCAACATCTATGATTTTACACCGCAATGGGGTCAAGCCTACCATGAGAGTTACTACCGGCAAATTATGGAGCGTCCTTACATAGCTGGTGGCGCACTCTGGAACTTGGTTGACTTTGGAAGCGAGGGGCGCAAAGAGACCATGCCTCATATCAACAACAAAGGGATGTTGACGATGGACCGTCGCCGCAAGGATGTCTACTATTTCTACCAAGCTGCCCTAACCCCGGCAAAAAATGCAGTGGTTTATATCGCCGAGCGAGATAGACCGTATCGTAAAGTGACCATTGCCCAAGGATGGAAATATGTGCGCCAGCCAATCAAGATTTATAGCAACCAAGGTGAGGTTGAAATCTTCGTCAATGACAAAAACCAAGGCAAGGTTAAGCTGACCAACTTCACGGCCAAACATGATATTGTCCTTG
This sequence comes from Cytophagaceae bacterium, assembly GCA_027490155.1. Classification (GTDB taxonomy): domain Bacteria; phylum Bacteroidota; class Bacteroidia; order Cytophagales; family Flexibacteraceae; genus CANHWS01. Next base: position 44,669 of record JAIXYP010000060.1, read on the forward strand.
TTCCTGGTACCAACAAAGTGGTCGTTTGGGCTTATGATGCCATCGGTGGTGGCAAAACATCCGACACCTACGATATTGAAGTTGAGTTCCAGCCAGAAAACCTATCTAGCGAGGCACATCCCTTCCGCGAAGTTGCCATCAATTGCGGGTCAAATGCCGACTTTACTGATCCGCTAACCAACCAAGTTTATGAGGCAGACAAGGCCTACAAATCCGGTAGTTTTGGCTTTGTCGGCGGTCGTACCTTCATGAACTTCAAGAGGATAGGCTCGCAGGACGAGATCATAGGCACAGACAAACAGCCCGTATTCCAAACTCGTCGTGATAGCCTTAGCAGCTATCGGTTTGATGTGCCAGCTGGCCAGTACGAGGTCGAGCTGATGTGGGCCGAAACCGACCCAAAAGCCAAAAGTGTGGTTTATGACCTAGCTGGCCAAGTCCAGAATGCCACAAGCGCCACCACTGAGCGCAGCCAGGATGTGGATATCAATGGCCTACCCTTCGTGCGGGACCTCAATTTGATCCGTGATTATGGCTTCAACCTAGCAGTGACAAAACGTGCAAATATTATCGTCAGCGGCAAGGAAGGCATAGAGGTTAACTTTAAAGCCAATAAGGGACTAACAACCATAAGTGGCATTCGGGTCCGGAAACTTTAGGGGAGCATCTCAATACTAGCCCCTTATCGGCGATGGGAAAACGTAGGCAATTTATTTGGCAGCTCATGACTGGTGGTTTGGCCGCTGGTTTGGCACCTAACGCTTTTAGCAAGGTGGGGCCAATGGTCAAATCGTTTAGTCAAAACCCAGCCAATGAAATCGAAGGGCTCGATATTTTGGCTGAATATGCTGGTGAACCACAGGCTCTTTGGGCATCCTTAGCCTTAGATGGTCCTGGCCATGATGGTGTCGGAACAGCACCAAGTCTAGTTTGGTACTGGCCAAAGGAGACCTCAAACATCCCCAAAGGACTAATCTTGATTTGCCCAGGTGGCGGCTACCTCCGCCATGCCCCACACGAAGGCAGAGACATCGCGCAATTCCTCAACAATCAGGGATATGCAGCAGGTGTAGTGCACTATACAGTCAAACCAAAACAACACTACCGCCCCTTTCAGGATATACGACGTGCAATGTTATTGGCCAGACAACGTGTCGCCAAAGCCTTTACAGAAGGCAAAATCCTGAGTCACAAGATTGGTTTGATCGGCTTCAGCGCTGGTGGGCATGTGGCCGCAACCATGGGGCGTAATCCTGCATTCTTGATCAATAAATTGGCAGCTGACCCTTTGCAAGTGCAGGATGATCAGCTCCTTAGCCTTTACAATCCAGTGCCTGATGTCTTAGTGTTGGGCTATCCTGTGATCAGCATGACAACCTTTGCCCACATGGGTAGTGTCAAGACCCTCCTAAGCCATGATGACAAGTCAGTTGGTTTGCCAGATAACCTTGCCCTGCGGGAGCAGTTCAGTCACCAACTCAATGTTGGGCCAGGTTTCCCACCGACATTTTTGTTCCACACTGCTAATGACAAAGCTGTTCCTGTCCAGAACAGTATCTCGCTTTCCGAGGCTTGCATCAAACAAGGTATCCCGACCGAACTGCATCTTTTCCCTGATGGTAAACATGGTATAGGGCTGGCCCAAAATTTCCCTTATCTGGCTGTTTGGCCCTCTTTGATGATCGCTTGGCTAGGCAGCCACATCAAATAATCCCTGTTTGTAGCTTCCCAACCCCTTTGAATCGGTCAAGTATTGGATACAGCCTTGATTCTGCCATCATTTTAAGCCTTATTATTGCATTGGTATCCAAGTTCAGATGCCGACAGTAAGGCCTGATCGACACCTCATTTTACTGGCTTAGACCAGACCAACCTATTTTCATTTTCATTGTCTGAGCGCTTTAAATCTAATTGTATGACAATCAAATCACTAGGCTTCATTCGCTTTTTTGCGGCCTTCTTGCTGACCTTTGGGACTTTGAGCGCCGGTATGGCTCAATCCACTTACGAAGTCAAAAAGTTTGGAGCTAAAGGCCGAAAACAGGATGATGCCCGCCCCGGCATCCAGAAGGCCATCGATGCTTGTGCAACAGCAGGCGGAGGCACTGTCTATTTTGCCCCAGGTGAATACACGACCTCAACGATTTTCCTCAAGAACAACGTAAAGCTATACCTAGAGGCTGGTGCCACCATCTTAGCCAGCCGCAAAAAGGAAGACTATACCTTCACAAAGGGGATCTACAGCACCGAGACTGATGTGCCAATCCTGATCTATGCCGAAAACCTAGAAAAGATAGGCATTGATGGCCCCGGTACCATCAACGGGCAAGCCGAACCTGTCTGGGAACCATTGCGCGAGGTGGATAAATTCATCGAGGCCGAAACTGAAAATGCCCGTGCCGCTGGTATCGAAATGAAGCGTGCATACGCCACCGATCCTAAAACTTGCCTTATTTACATAGTGGCTTGCAAGGATGTGAATATCGAGCACGTCACCCTCACACAGTCACCTAACTGGACCTTGCACCTAGCCAATTGCGATAGGGTCAACATCAGCAATATTTTCCTATACAGCAGCTTAGATAAAGGTGTCAATGCGGACGGTATCGACATCGACGGTTGCCGGGATGTTAGGGTTAGCAACTGCACTGTCCAAACAGGTGATGATGCCATTTGTCTCAAGAGCACCAACAAAAATGGTGTATACTCTAACTGCGAGAACATCACGATCACCAACTGCACCTTGGTCAGCACAAGCACTGCCCTCAAGATCGGCACCGAAAGCCATGGTAATTTCCGCAATATTGTATTCAGCAACTCAACTATCAGCAATACCAACCGTGGTATTGGCATCTTTGTCAGGGATGGTGCCACTGTGGACCGTGTGATCTTCAGCAACCTAACCATCGAATGTAACCGCAAACACTTTAACTGGTGGGGCGATGGTGACCCAATCCGATTTGTGTTGCTCAAACGTGACGCCAAGTCAAGGGTTGGCAGCATAAAGAATGTCTTGGTCCAGAATGTCATTGCCACCGGTCAAGGAACCAGCCTAATTGCTGGCTTTAATGACAACCTCAAGGAAAACCTCCCATCAAAGGACCTCGAGAATATCACGCTAAGCAACGTAAGCATCCGGATGCAAGCTGAAGTCCTAGCTGACAAACGAGCTGCGCAAGGATTATTGCTGGCTCATGTCAATGGCCTCAAGTTGAGCAATGTCAACATTAGCTGGGACACGGAGCCAACCGAACCCCGCTGGACCCATGCCATCGAGATCAATGACGTTGCAAATGCACACCTAAATGGACTGAATATTCGCCAAGGACTTTTCACTAAAGACTCAGTGGCTGCCCTCAGGATGCACAACGTGCGCCAAGCTACCTTAGTCCAAAATGTGGCTGCCCCTGGTACAGGCATCTTTATGAGGGTAACAGGCAGCAATACCCGTCAACTCGAGGTTGAGCCACGCCCTAGTGGAATGCTATTAGCACGCAAGTTTTTATCAATGGGCCTTGAGGTACCAACTTCCGAAATCATTGGTCGTGCAGTACCTGCTGCTGTAGCCACTCCTACCTCACCAGCCGCACCCACAGTACCGAAACGTTAGATTATATAACTTGCGAGAGTCTTTGTGGGGTGGCAATACTATTAGCTAAACTACAAATGTCCATTTGATATCCCCCATGCGTATCCACCACCTGACCCTTGGTCTCTGCCTGTTGGCAACCACGGCCTTTGCCCAGCCCAACACCGTCCGCAAATTGCCTGAGGGCTATATCGGCGACAACAAGTTCTACTACGGGGCCTCCTATTATCCCGAAGCGTGGGACCTAGAAGCCAACCCGAACCAGATTGATCAGGACATCGTCCGGATGAAAGAGCTGAACATGAACGTCATGCGGATGGCCGAGTTCAGCTGGAGTACTATGGAGCCTACCGAAGGAGCATATAGTTTCCAGTGGCTGCACAAGATCATTGATAAGCTCAAGGCTGCAGGTATCGATGTCATCCTCGGCACGCCAACAGCCACCCCACCCGCTTGGCTGATCCAGAAGTATCCTTCTATGATGCTCACAAAGGCCAGCGGAAAGCAGGAAGTGCATGGCATCAGGCGTGACTGTAGCTATGCAAGCGCAGATTATCAGCGTGAATGTGTCCGGATTACCGAAAAAATGGCCGCTGAGTTTGGCCGCAAACCAGGTGTTATCGCTTGGCAAACGGACAATGAGATGTCCGTGACCTATGACTTTGGCCCAGAAACCAAAACCCAATGGCATGCTTGGCTCCAGAAAAAGTATGGCACTATTGAGCGGCTTAACAAACTCTGGAGCCTAGCCCTCTGGAGCCAAGCCTATCAGGACTTTAACCAGATTCCGATGCCTGATATCGAAAAATGGCATAACCCTTCGCTCGAAATGGCCTGGGTAAGGTTCTGGAACGACGAGATCATCCACTTTCAGGACCTGCAGCTTGCAGCCATCCGGAAGTATAGCAATGCCCCGATTACCCATGACGGTATGCCGGGCCAGTCAGTTGACTACCCTGGTCTGTTCAAAGACCTTGACTTTATGGCGGTCAACAACTACCATAGTTTTGAGGCCTACGACCTAATCATGAGCAACTATGACCGTATGCGTGGTTATGGCAAAGGTTACCACTGGCTTTTCGAAACTGCCCCTAACTTCAGCGGGGGCGGCAACAACGGCCAAACTTGGTTTTTGCATAGCCCCGAAGGTAGTATGCGTGCCGCCCTCTGGATGAACCATGCCCTAGGTGCACAAGGGTCAATGTTTTGGCTCTGGCGCCAACAGCCAGCTGGCCAAGAAATGACCCATGGGGCAGTCCTATCGGCTTGGGGCAAACCTTCGGCAAACTACAACGACCTTAAAGCCCTCGGTGCTGAGCTCCAGAAGGTAGGCAAGGACCTTATGTATATGCCTGTTGACAAAGCCAAAGTGGCCGTCATGTGGGACCATAAAGCCAAAGTTGGCCTCGAGATTGAGGAATACACCAACGGCATCAAGTACTATAACGACTGGACCTATAGGTTCTACCTACCTGTTGCCAATACCTACTTGCACCGTGATGTCATCAGCCCAAATACGGATCTGACACCTTACAAGGTCTTGTTTATCCCGCTAATGCCGAACCTTGACGCCACCCTAAAAGCCAAACTAAAGGCATGGGTAACAACTGGCGGAACCCTGATTTTGGGCCCAATGACCGGCTATCGTAACGATGAGTGGGCTGCTAATACCAGCGCTGCCCTAGGTGACCTAGAGCAATGGACAGGCATCGTTGGTGAAACTATGATCCCGATCGGGACCAAACCACGCCCAGCAGAACCAGTTCCTGGCCTTCGTTTTGCCGAAACACTTAACTTGACCGAGGCACCTGCCCAACTTTGGGCGATGACCCTCAGTAGCAAAACTGGAAGCATATTGGCCACCTATTCATCTTGTATGGTTAAGGATCAGCCAGCCATCATCCAGAACAATGTTGGCAAAGGTCAAGTGATCGTGATGGGTACAGACCCTGGCAAAGAGGCAGTCAAGGCCATCGTCCTGAAGGCAGCCAAAGAGGCAGGCATCTCGCCAGTTATCAAGGGGGAAGCAGGTATTGTGGCAGTGCCTCGCAATGGCAAAATCGGCAAGGCCATAGCTTTGGTAAATATCACTGGAGAAAGCAAGTCAATCACCTTGCCATACCCTGGCACCGATCTACTAACCGGCCAGAAAACGGGCACAGCCCTAACCCTAAAGCCATTTGAGGTTCAGATAGTCAAGGAGTAACTTCATCTTTCTGTACGACATCCATAGAAAAAGGGGGCCAAATTGGTCCCCTTTTTGGTTGTAAATCTAAGGCAAATGGAAAATCTTGTGAACCTATTTAGCCCTCAATTTCCAAGCTGAGGTAGTGTTACTCGCACCATTTAGCTGGGTAGTTGACTTAGTAACAGCGCCAGTTTTGCCATCCTGTAGCATGGTAGCTAGCAAGGCTGCGGACTCTTGCTGGGCTGGGCTTGCCTTAGGAGCTAAGACCTCAGGGCTGAAATACTTGGCCACAAAGCCAGTATCAAACTTGCCTGACACAAAGGCCTCATGTTGCATCACGAAGTCACAAAAGCCTAGGGTGGTCTGGATGCCCGTGATTTGGTACTCCGCAATGGCACGCCTCATTCGGTCGATTGCCTCTTGTCGGGTGGCAGCATAGGTGATCAGTTTGGCTACCATTGGGTCATAGAACACGGATATTTCCATCCCCTGCTCAAGTCCATCGTCTACCCTGATGCCAGGACCTTGTGGCCTGATGTAGGTATTGAGTCTGCCGATGTCTGGCAAGAAGTTGTTGGCAGGATCCTCGGCACAAACCCGTATCTCGATCGCATGCCCCCGCATGGTTAGGTCCTCTTGTTTGATCGGCAGCGATTGCCCTTCGGCGACCATGATCTGCATCCTGACCAAGTCCACACCTGTAATTTCCTCAGTCACTGGGTGCTCGACTTGCAAGCGTGTATTCATCTCGAGGAAATAGTAGTTCAGCTGGTCATCAACGATAAACTCGACCGTACCAGCACCATAATAGCCACAAGCCTTGGCCACACCGACAGCATCTGCTCCCATGGCAGCCCGCACTTCTTGAGTTAGGCAGCTGCTTGGGGCCTCTTCTACCACTTTTTGGTGCCTGCGTTGAATACTACACTCACGCTCGAAAAGATGGATCACGTTGCTATGTTGATCTCCCACCACCTGAAACTCAATATGTTTGGGAGAGGAGATGTACTTCTCGATAAAGACCGCTGCATCCCCAAAAGAGGCCTGAGCCTCATTGACGGCTCTGGTCATCTGCTCGTCAAATTCGGCCTCTGAGGTCACGACCCGCATACCTTTGCCTCCGCCACCAGCGCTAGCCTTGATCAGGACAGGATAGCCGATCTCAGCAGCACGCACCTTTGCCACTGATACATCCGTAATTGGGGTTTCCATGCCTGGCACCAGCGGGATGTTGTACTTAGCAACCGCTTGTTTGGCCGCAATTTTTGACCCCATCACCTGAATGGAGTGTGGCGAAGGCCCGACGAAAATCAACCCAGAGGCAGTTACTAAACGGCTAAACTCAGCATTTTCTGACAAAAAGCCATACCCAGGGTGGATGGCCGTCGCCCCGCAAATTTTGGCAATACTAATCAGTTTGTCCATCCGGAGGTAGCTCTCGGCACTAGGTGCAGGCCCTATGTGGTACGCCTCGTCTGCAAAGCGCACATGAGGTGCGTGGCGGTCTGCATCGCTATAGACAGCGACTGTTGCGATGCCCATTTCTTTGGCCGTCCGCATAATCCGGAGTGCGATTTCTCCACGGTTGGCCACTAATAATTTGGTGATTTTCATATCAATTTTGGTGATGATAGTTGGTAGTCTGTGCTAAGCAAAAGACCAATTTAGGCTGGTGTTTCAGCCTTGCCTAAGGTCTGCCTGATGATCCGGGGGAGGTTATAGGCCTGCAAAAACATCCCGAACAGGTAACGTGTCCTAGGTATAAACAAGTTGCTAAAGTAGTCAGAGATCGAATAAGAAATGAGGGTGGCCAATGCTGCGCCCCACCCACCAAAACGAGGTATCAACCAGAGGTTAAGCAAGATATTGGAGGTGGCCCCTGCTAAGGTGCGGTAAAAGTTAATTTTGCTCATCCCACGCAGGATGTAAAAGTGCGAACATGCAGTACCGATGCCGACGAATAGGCCAGCCCAGATATGCAGCACCAAGATGTCAGCAGCCGCGGCAAACTCAGGTTTATAGACCTTGATGATCCAATGGGCTGTAAACTGAATGGTGACCCCTACCGAGAGAGAAACCCAAGTCAGGATGTCAAATAGGCGTTGGAGCTTCTTATGAGCTAGTGGTTCATCCGTCTGATATGCCTTGATGATGGTTGGCATTACCGAGCTAATGACGGCCAGTGGAATAAAATACCACACCTCAGACAGCCTTACTGCAGCTTGGTAAATCCCAGCTTCGGCCGTGCCAACCAACTTTTCGGTCATCACGAGGTCAATCCGCATATAGAGCAAAATAACAAAAGAGCTAATGGCAACTACCCAGCTCTCAGCCACTAGCTTTTTGGCCAAAGCCTTGTCAAACGTCCAGTGAAATGGAGACATCCCCTGCCGCAGCAGAATAAAAAAACTAAAGACCATCGCCATTGCAAACTCCGCAAACTGAATAATGGCAAACCAGATCAATGGGGACTCCAGAAAAAGACAATACAGTCGTAGGCCAGACCCGATCAGAAAACTCAAGTTCTTGGCGTAAACCGTGTACTTGCTCTTGATCATAGACTGATAAAGCAAGTCTACGACATCAAATGAGAGGACCAGAAAACTACACAGCTGCCAGAAGACCAAGTACTCGCTCAGATGGTCCCCATCATAGAGCAAATAGCCCCCGATCAGACCCGCAACAAGTGCCACAGAGCTGCCCCCCAGTTTGAGTAAAAAACCTGTACCGAGATACACATTGCGTTGCTCTGGTTTTTTGACCAACTCACGGACCAAAATGGAATCCAGCCCAAGGTGTGTCAGAGGCGAAAACAGGGCCGCGAAGGACATACAGGCCGACATCAAACCATATTGCGAAGTGCCGAGGTAGTTAGTGACCTGTAAGCTCACAAAAAAACCAATGCCTAGCCTGACAATCTTATCACCTACCAACCAAAACGTATTCAGAAACAACTGCTTGAGGTCCGGTCGCTTTGTGAGGCGGGACAGCAGGGTTTGGTACAGCAACCGTTCGGCAAAATTCAAGGCAATCTGTTGTGGCGGCGATGGTGGTCCGCAGGCAAAACTAGTATTGGGGCACCCCTTCCATTGAAAAGCTCCCCCTCGTCAAGGCCACAAAGATAGCCTAGATCAGTACCCATTCGATAGGTCAATTAACCCATATTGTGATCTGAGGTCCAGACCGTCTCTACAATAATACCTAGAGATCGGACAAGGAAACTTAGTATGGTAAGATGTTATCCTCATTACCGAAAACCAAATTATGTCACAGCCCGTTATCACCGCAAGGCGTAAAAAGCTAATGTCCATCAACGACAATGCAAAAATGGCCTAGACCACCGATATTTGTACTAACTAGATGCACAGCACCGACAAGCCTACCCCTCGTATGTCCGACACCAAACCTTCCCTGCGCCATTATATTGACTTAGGTCCTGTCTTTGGTTACTTTTTCCGCAAGCCAGACCCTAATGCCAAGCCCAACTTCAACCTGAGGTCGATGCACATCATCAATAAGATCAGCATGGGGATGTTCTTGGTCGGTTTGATCATGTTTATTATCAAGCTGGCTTTGCGCTAGACTTGTTCAACTGGCATTTATTTGGCAGATTTAGGACCAAAAGCCTTGTACAATCCTGCCAATTATGAATTACGAAACGATCAGGGCCTATTGCCTATCCAAACCTGCCACCACCGAAGGCCTTCCGTTTGGCCCCGGTACTTTGGTGCTCAAGGTGGCACATAAAATGTTTGCCCTGCTACCGCTTGACGAGCCTGAACGCTTAAGTGTAAATCTCAAATGTGATCCTGAAAAGGCAGAAGAGCTAAGAGAGGCATATCCTGATGCCATATTGCCAGGCTACCACATGAGTAAAAAACACTGGAACACTGTGCTGTTGAACGAAGGTCTTCAACACAAGTTGGTACAAGAGCTGATAGACCACTCGTACCAGTTGGTGGTCGATAGCCTACCCAAAAAAGTACGTGAAGCTATGCTGCTAGGCCAATGAGGGTACATTGGCGGTTGCAAATGACCAAAATTGCTTCCTACTTGCATCCTGAGATGAAGATACTGGTATTGCGTTTTTCGGCCATTGGGGACATCGTCTTGACCACACCCGTCATTAGGTGCCTCAAACAACAGCTACCCGATGTCGACATCCATTTTGCCACCCAGCTCCAGTATGCCTTCCTGCTACAGCACAACCCTTACGTTGATCAGGTTCTGACTTGGGACAAGGCAGATAAATCGGATCTTGAAAGGCTGATCAAGACCTTAAGGGCTGGTGACTATGACTATGTTATCGATCTGCACCACAACCTTAGGACCGCCAAGATCAAACGAGCCCTAAACAAGGTACCAGCATTTAGCTTTGACAAGTGTAATATCCAGAAGTGGCTCTACGTCAACTTCAAGTGGGATCGCATGCCTGATGTCCATATCGTCGATCGTTACATGGATACAATCAGCAGACTAGGTGTGATCAATGACCAACAAGGACTGGATTACTTTTTCAACAAGGCAAACTCGCCAACCATTGACTGGTCTAAATGGGTAGATACTGGTTCCTCCACCCCACTACCTGATGACTATATCGCTGTAGTGATTGGGGCTACCCATTTCACCAAACAGCTACCCGTTGTTAGGTTGATCGAGCTATGTAAAACAGCTTGGCATCGGTACCAGAAACCAATTATTATCCTTGGCGGACCTACTGATATGGAACGTGGGCAGATGCTATCTACAGCCCTAAAGTCAGATAATATACCTCATCATGATACAACAGGGCTACTGACCTTCGATCAATCAGCAGAGGTAATACGCCAATCGTGGCTTGTCTTCAGCAATGATACTGGGCTGATGCACGTTGCCGCTGCATTCAAGAAAAAAGTAGTGAGCATCTGGGGTAATACCACTCCAAGGCTAGGTATGTACCCTTACCTAACACCGAATATTGTTTGGCAACATTCTACTGGTCTAGGCTGCCGTCCTTGTAGCAAAATCGGGTTTTCGAGCTGCCCCAAGGGTCACTTCAAGTGTATGCAGGACCTACCATTCGACTGGTCCGCAGTTGATGTCCTTATGCAAAAAGCCTAACCAGTAGGTTAGGCTTTTTACAAACATCTTAGTCAGATTAATTAGTTGCGCTTGTTGAGCTCGTCCCTAATCTGTGCAGCACGCTCATAGTCTTCGGCATTCAGAGCCTCGTCTAGCATGGTCTTGAGCTGCTCGGTACTGGCATCCCGTACTTGATCTTGTAACGATTTCTTCTTTGGACCTTTGGCTGCAACTGGTTTCGGATCGTCATCCTCTGGCTCGGACAAGATGATACCTGCCTCCGACAAGATTACATCATTGGTATAAATATCGACCCCAAAACGAAGCCCAACCGCAATGGCATCGGACGGCCTTGCATCAATGTTATATGTATTGATGCCATCTGTTGTCACGATTTGAGCATAAAAAACACCTTCGCGCAGGTCGTTGATGTAGATCTCCTCAACAAAAAAGTTGAATGCCTGACCAAATGCCTTGAACAGATCATGGGTCAGTGGACGTGATGGCTTGATTTTTTCGATCTCAATCGCGATGGCTTGAGCCTCAAACATTCCGATAACAATCGGAAGGCGCCTATTGCCACCTTCTTCGCCCAGAACCAAGGCAAAGGAGCCTTGTTGTGATTGGCTGGAAGAAAGTGCAAGTATTTCTAGCTTGATTTTAGCCACTTCTGTTTGATAAACTAGGGTCGCATAATGCTGCTGCCCGATGTGTGTACTAGTTACAGATATTCCGCCAACTACCAATGTAAAACTGACGTTTAGCCCCAGCAAGCTGGCCTAACGCAAAAGATCAGGGCTGCAATAATAGCAGCCTAAATCCAGAATAATTCCGGATAATCAATGGGCACACAAATAATTCTGGCACCCTAGCCTTATTTGAGTGCCTGATTGAGCGCTGGAAGGATCTTGAAAACATCGCCAACAATGCCATAGTCCGCCACTTTAAAGATTGGCGCCTCAGGGTCTGAGTTAATTGCAACAATACATTTGCTGCTGCTGATACCTGCCACATGCTGGATTGCTCCGCTAATCCCGGCAGCAATGTAGAGCGAAGGGCTCACCTTGATACCTGTTTGGCCAACGTGCTCGTGGTGCGGGCGCCAATCCAGATCACTAACAGGTTTGCTGCAGGCAGTAGCTGCACCAAGTGTTTTGGCAAGGTCTGTGATTAAGCCCCAGTTTTCGGGACCTTTCAAGCCACGACCACCGCTAACGACTAGGTCAGCCTCAGGTAACAAGATTTCTCCTGTGGCCTTTTCGGTGCCTTTGCTGGTAAGTGCTTTGTCTGCTGCACTAAGCGAAACAGGAAGTAACTCAACAGTTGTAGAGGCACTATTTGGCTCAAAACCAGTAGCAGCTCCTTTTTTGACAGTTAGGATACGGAGGGTAGCATTGAGGGCAACGTCCGAAAAAGCTTTGCCAGTGTATATGCTACGCTTGACGCTAAGAACACCATTATTAAGTACTGGCAGGTCCACGACATTTGTTGCAAGGGCGGCACCTGTAGCAGCTGCAACTCGTGGTGCCATTGCATCTACCAAAGAGCTTTTAGCAAGTACTACCAGATCAGGATTGCTGATCGCGATGGCTTGTTTCAGGACAGCGGCAGAGGTCATGATATCTACCTGCACAAATGCACTGTCGTCCGCATGTAGCACCTTTTGGACACCATAGCCACCAAGCGAACCTAGGTCCGTGGTGGTAGGGCCAGCGATAACAGCTGTAATTGCACCACCACCCAAGGCTTGAGCAGTCTTATGAGCGTATGCAAGGGCCTCTAGGCTTGACTTTTTGACGGAGCCGTCAGACTCCAAAAATACCAGAATATTCATCAGACAAGGGTCTTGATTGTATGTGAGGCGGGATGGGTAATTGTCCTAAAGACGAAACCCAATATTGCCATTTGGTGTAAAATGGAATAGGAACTGAATGGTCGATTGTCGAGGACTAAAGCACTTTAGCTTCATTCCGGAGCAAGTCAACAAGCTCAGCAACATTGTCGGCAGCAATCATCTTGCAGGCCCCTTTAGCTGGTGGCAGGCTGAATTGTTGGACGGTAGTTGAGGTTGCTGTCACATTCGGTTCAACCACTTTGAGTGGCTTTGTCCGAGCACCCATAATACCACGCATGTTCGGGATTTTCCACTCGGCAATTGGCTCTTGGCAACCTGCTACTAGAGGCAAGTTCACCTCGATCACTTCTTTGCCACCTTCAATCTCTTTCGAGACCGTAGCCAGACCACCGACAACGTCTAAACGCATCACTGGCGCCACAGATGGAATACCAAGAAGTTCACCAACCATACCATGCACTTGCCCACCATTGTGGTCAATGCTTTCGCGTCCCATCAGGATTAGGTCATATTGTTCGGCTTTGCATACTGCTGCAATCTCTTGCGCTACCTGCCAAGCGTCGGTCGGGTTGACATTGATCCTGATCGCATCATCAGCACCAATAGCCAGTGCTTTACGAAGCGTGGGTTCGGTCTCTACCAAACCAACATTGAGGGCAGTGACGGTGCCGCCTTGCGCCTCTTTAAGCTCAATGGCACGTGCAAGGGCAAAGTCGTCATACGGACCGATGATGAAGGTAACGCCCGCAGCGTTAAACTCCTTTCCGTCCGGCGTAAAGCTGATTTTGGTTGTCGTGTCCGGTACGTGGGTGATGCAGACCAGTATCTTCATATCTAATTGGTGCTAGTGCTAATCAGCCGGTTTCCTACTGCAGAAATCACAAAATAGCAACTGCACATGCAGGTGCCCTGACTAGCCTTTTGTATCAAGCCCCAAATATGATACATGGGTGCCAAAATCGATACACCTCAACCTGATTTCGGCCAAAATTATTGATAGGCAACCCTGTTAGCCGCCAAAGCTTCTTAGGATGATCAGTCATGCACCAAGTCCCAAATCCAAACCTAGCAAAACACTGGCCCTGATCCATTACCTTTGTGGTTTAGCACAAGCCTGCACACCTATGGGCCAAGACCCCTCTACCTTTCAGGTTGACAAAACGCCACGGATAGATAAGACCTTGTTTCAGGAAGGCCACTTTCTAGGTCGCCCAGCTGATTTTGACGATCTCATTGTCCAGCGTCGGCTACAACTTACGGAGGCGATACCGAATTTCACAGGCAAAGATCTGACCCTTGTAGATGTTGGTTGTGGCAATGGAGCATCTGCTTTTTTCCTGGCCGATAAGTTTAAGTATGTGCTTGGTATCGATGTCTGGGAAGGCCATCGCAGCTCCTTTGAGGCCTATAAAACCCATAGTGGCATCACCAATGTGGATTTCCTGAAACTAGACCTTGAGAGCGAATCACATCCAACCCAATATGATCGGCTAATCAGCTTTGAGGTCATCGAGCACCTTAATGATGATCGGAACGTGACCAGCTTCTTCAACTTGGTCAAACCTGGCGGGCAGATTGCGATTTCGGTGCCGAACAAGTGGTGGATCTTCGAAACCCACGGTGCTAACCTCCCACTCCTACCCTGGAACCGAGTGCCATTCTTTAGCTGGCTACCAACCTTCATCCATGAGCGCTTTGCGAACGCCCGTATTTATACACCTGCCCGCATCCGCCGTGTGCTCGAGCGTGCTGGCTTTGAGGTGATTAGCGTCCAGAACATAACCGCACCATTGGACGTATTGAAACCATCAGGCTTCAAACGTTGGCTACAGGCCAATATCTTCAGGGGGAACACAACGACGATACCGTTCAAAGCGACGGCGTTGTTTGTGCATGCGGTGAGGCGGTAGGGTTTGGAAATTCTAGTATGGGCATAATGATGGCAAGCAGTAAGTTAACAACTTGTTTGCAAAAAACTATTTTGCATATACGGATACAACTACTAGTTTTGAAAAAAAACTAATATGTCCAAGCTCCTTACTCTACTAATCGTTCAAGTATCAATGTTAATGCTCTTCATTGGGACTACTCAAGCCCAATCGTCGAGTACGATCGAGGATCTTATAGCTAGGCTACCTTCCACTCCCTATATTATTGAGAATATCAAGGACTCTTCTGACTACAGCAGAGAAGCAACAGAAAAATTAATTAAGGAACACTACAGTATATCGCCAAAATTAATCACAATAAAACCCGAAGAGATAGTGAGAATTAAAAATATTACAGATTCAATTGGAAAAGAGGTCACACAAATGACAAGATCAATAAATAGCGAATTATCAATCTATGATAACTTAATTGGCAAAATAAACAGTAACGAAAAGGTCGATCCGATAATTTCGGAGATAAAAAACCTATTACAACTAATCGAGACAACAAGAATTCAAGAGCTAAATAGCATAAAGGAATCCTATTACCAAACTTTCTTTTGCTTAGTAAAAGCGAAAAATTACAGTGACTCAATGCCATATCCGGAATATCAAGCTGAGTGCTACAAGGCTATTGATAATGACGTAGTTGAAAAAGGAATTGGAGTTTTCGTTGAATCAAAATCGAAAATTGAAAACAAAGAATTGATATATGATAGCGTTAAGACAGTAATCAAAGGTACAATGAACATACAAAGTTCGAAACGACAGATTGATCAAGAAAATCAAATATTTAGAGTTGCCTTCGAGTTAAAAGTAAAAATAAGTGACATTGTTGAATCTGGGACTAATGTTTCGGAGCTTGAGCTTGACAAATTGAGAGAAAATAAAAATTGGTATATATTCACTAGTAAACCATCGGCCTTTGATGGGATGTCAGGAAACAACGTCAACCAACCTATAGTTGACCAGAATGGAGACACATTGGATTCTGATGATATACAATTTATTGAGACATGTATTTTTAATTACGAAGATGTAAAATTTGAAAACCAAGAAAATAACAGTAAATTAAAAAAGCAACTTTCTGATCTTGCAATTAAGATCAAAGGAATTGAAGACCAAATTTCTAACCGAAGAAAAGTTCTTGCCGTTAATATCAGAAACATCAAAGATGCTATTTCTGAGATCCGTTATTTAAATATTTCATCCTTTGACTCACTAGTCCCTCAAAAAATCATTGATGAAGCCAAGCTCCATCTAAAACAAAAAAAGGAATCAAAAACAAAAATTAAAACAATTATCGAGTATAATAATATTATGCTAACTCAATCTAGTCCTGTAAAAATTTATCCAGCTGAATCAGTCCATCACGACATTGCTTCAGCATTGTTTCCTATTCTGAGGGACGGCTCAAGAACTAACGCACAGAAAAAAATGCAAGAATTAACGTTAACAAAAAACGGGATTACTGATCAGTACGAAAATAAATTCAATGAAAACAAGACATTTATACTTGATAAAATTTGGTTCTATGTTGTTAAAAAATCTGACCATATGGAAGCATATGTTCTATTAAAAAACAGAACTGCTGTTACCTATAGTGAAAATGAATTAGAAACTGACCTTGATAAGAAAGAAAGATTAAAAAAAATTGAAAGAGAAAACCAGCTAAAATTGCAGCAAATTGCAAAACGTCAAGCCTACATTCAAGATAGTATCCTTTTAGCTAAGAAAAACAGGGAAGATTCCATTGCAAAGATCACTGCATGGAATAACTCTTGGCATGTTGTATCAAAAGACTCCATATTTATCCGACATGACTTTTATAAAGACTACAATTCCTATACGGATAGATATGTTTCTTCAAAAATATCCTCTAAAATCCACTGTTCTAGCCTAAAATATTTAGTATGTCATATTATCCATCCAAGCAGAGGGGAATACACTTTCGAACTTGTCAAAAGTGTTGATTCATATTCTGCTTCGGTTCCGTGGTTGAATCTAAGAGTAAGTGTGCGTGCGAACTATAATTTACTGTTAGATGATTACATATTGGATGTCAAATTGTCTGATCTCCACTAGCTCACCCCCACCAACCAATCCAGCACAGCAGCAAACTTGCCAGCCAAAGCCTTTCGGCTATATTGCTGGTAACCTTTGCTTTGGCATATTGGCGTGCCGGATTGATAGGCGGCAAACAATGCAAGGATGTTGTCCTTGAGCATGGCTGCATCGTAATAACCAGAAAACAATCCAGCCCCAGTATCGATCAAAACCTGTTGGGCATCCCCTCCCTCTGGCCCAATGCAAAGTATCGGGCGACGTAAGGCTAGGTATTCGAAGATTTTACCTGTTAGGATTCCATTAGCGTTGTTCACCCTATCAATCATCAAAAGCAACACCTGCGAGCTCCGCTGGGTTTCCAATATTTGGTGGTGCGGCTGGTAGGCCCTGAAGTCAAGCCAAGGTGTCAATCCAAAAGTCTGAGCCGACTCCTGCACAACAGGGTCAACCTTACCATAAAAATGGAGTTGAAGGGCTTCGGCAAAGTCCTCATTGGTCTGAACAAGATCCTGCAACACCTGCCAGAAAACTTGGTGGTTCCTCGGATAACCCAGCATCCCTACGTAGGTGATCGTAAATTTTTCGTCTGGCTTTGGCTCTGCATCAAATACAAAATCAGCCTCATCATACCCATTATGGATAACCAAGGTCTTTAAGGGCTTATGCGGTGGTTTGACCAAGGTATCCATATCTGCAGCCATTGCGTGGCTAACCGCCACTACGGCCTCCGCCTCAGTCAATACACCTTGCTCTAGTGTCTCGTGTTTGCGCCGAGCAAACCCGCTAAGCTTCAACTCTTGATAAAACCCGATTTGCGTCCATGGGTCACGGAAATCAGCTAGCCAAGGCAAATTTACACCTTGCTTTTTGAGCAGCCGTTTCAGCTTCAAGGCAATGACGTGCATACTATGTGGTGGACCTGTACTCACGATAGCCTCTACTGGCTGCTCCTTCAGGTAATTGGCCAGATATGCCACCGAAGGATTGATGAAGAACATCCTAGTATCGGGCACGAAGAGGTTAGACCGCACCCAGATGGCTAATCTTGACTTCCAGCTAGACTGTTGTCCCTTACCAACATACAAGGGGTTAACATTTGCAGTGGCCTTCTGGCCTTTGCCCATAAACTTATTGTAGAGGTCAAAAGGCTCCCAAATTGGTTCTCTGATGACTTCAATACCTTCTGGAATTTCGGCCAAGAGGGCATCATCACGGAGCTCAAACTGGCTGTTGGAAACGGTATAAACCACTGGCTCGTATCCATAAGCCCGCAAATACTTCACTGTCTTTAGCCATCGCTGAACCCCACTACCTGCTGAAGGTGGCCAATAATAGGTTATTACCAGAACCCGACGACGAGCGTTGCCATTGTCAGCCTCAGACAAAGCAGATTGAGAAATGGCGTTGCGAGAATCTGATGTGGTAGGGTTGTCCAAAGGTCTGGCGAAGAAACAAATATGAGGGGTCAAATTTACGACATGTGGTTAATTTTTGACGTTCATATACCCCATTGACCCTGACAGAAAAATCGTTACAGACCCATCAAGGCCCCTTATCAGGCCGCTAACCAGTCCTTGGCAGCATCCAATGGCTTTTTGTGGACATCAACAGTGCCTAGCATAGGTTTGGTAACTTAACGGTTTGTTCTTAATTTGGTTATCTAAATGGTGCCAAAGGTCAGACGCCTGTTCTATCATGGATGTGCGGGCCAAGGGCTTAACCAAAGCCAGATAGTTCAACCAGAGATCCTATCCACTTCAAACCCAACCCCTCAAGACATGACATCAGGTAAGCGCGTTGCCATCCTCGACATGAACGACAATGCGGTCAACCAAGGCATTCGCTGCCTCCGCGACCTAGTCACCAAAGCTGGCCTCGAGCCTGTTGTTTATGAGGCTCGCTACAAAAACGAATACCCTGAGCTAGAGGATTTTGACATTATCATCAGCAGTGGTGGCCCTGGTGACCCAACAATTTGCCTTGACACAGCTTGGGGACGCAATTTTGGCAACTTGTTGGATGGGATTTACACCCACAACCTGAATCCGAGTAACCAACGTAAGTATGCGTTCATGATCTGCCATTCCTTCCAGATGTTGGTTCTACACTGGGATTTGGCAACAGTCAATAAACGCAATAGTACCAGTTTTGGCATTTTGCCAGTACATAAAGTGGAGGAAGCCCTACATGATGATCTAATGTTCGAAGGTTTGGCCGATCCGTTCTACATCGTGGACAGCCGGGACTACCAAATCGTCCAGCCCAACCAAACCCAAATGATCGAAAAAGGCTGCGAAGTTATATGCCTCGAGAAAATCAGAGATCATGTACCGTACGAGCGCGCTGTGATGGCGATCCGCTTTAGTCCTGAGATCGTTGGTACACAGTTTCACCCAGAGGCTGATGTCGAGAGTATGAAGTTTTACCTCTACAGCCCAGCCAAGATGGAGTATGTTAAAGAGCGCTACGGCGAGAATAAATACGCTGACATGGTCAGACTAATCGATGAGGATTGGGCAGTGCAGGCAACTAATGCCCAGATTATCCCCTCGTTTCTGGAAGCAGCCTGTTTTGGTGGCCTAGTCACCAGCTAATACTCAAGCAAATCGCTTATTGATAGACTTAGTCTTTTGAAGGGACTCGTATCGGTCACCATGCCTATCAACCTTGTGTATAAGTTACCTTAGACCACAAATATTAGACTTTTTTATTCCACCAAGGGCATTCTAGTTCCTAGGGATATTGAAGTACTTGTCTCTAGTCTAAGATAATCACAATCCCATCAGGACCAATCGGTACAAAAAGTGGGCAAACCAATAGGTATCATCTTATAAAGTGGAGAGATAGTGTTAATTTACGGTGTTGCTAACGTCGAAAAGCATGCAAAACTCCGTAGAGTATCTTGCAGCTTGAGGCCAACACCTACCACTAACATACACTCGGATTAGCTTTGGTTACTAGACCATACATCGGACCATTGCCTACAAGGCTGACAAAACCGTCGTTTGCTAGTATATGCCTACTGTTTGTTGGGGCTTTGATGTCTTTTATTTTGCCCCTTAGACAGGCAAGTGCTATGCCACCCCACCAATTGGTCCTGGTGGATACCACCGAAAACTCTGGAACTAGCGCCCAACTTGAGATCCAACTCAAGAACCCCCAACTGCCTGATACCAGCCAATTGAGGCTTAGCCTTGAGCTAGGGCGTATTTATAACAATGAGCAAGATGATCGTGCACCCCTGGTCTTGGGTCGAGCTATCAAACTTGCCAAATCCTTGGGTAAGATAAACGAGCTCTCTGTCGCCATCGGAGAAATGGGACGATATTACCTCACTAGGGCTGAGAACGATAAGGCCACCCAATACTTTAACGAGCTGCTTGATCTTGGAAAACAGAATAACAATCTCCAATCTCTGGCCATAGCCTATAAGGGCCTAGGTGTACTTAATTTCAATCTCGGCATCTATGAGGTTGCCATTAAACAGATGGAGCAGGCACTGGATGCCTACACTAAGCTAGATGACATCGAGAACATGGCCAAGTGCAACCTCAACCTTGGCATCTTCTTTAGTGTGAACGGCAAGTTGGCTAACATCATTAACTATTACCGCAGAGCCGAGGCTTTATTCCGAAAGGCAAAGTCGGATTTTGGCATTGCTAAAGCGCACCACAGCCTTGCTTCTGCCTACTACAACCTTAAGGACTACAAGTCCACGCTGCACTTTGCCAACCTCAGTATCGGAACGTATACTAAGATCGGTAACGAGGTCGAAGCCAATGGGCAGCTAGGCCTTAAAGCCTTGGCTTTGGCACATTTAGGCCAAGACAAAGAGGCACTCAAAATCGTCAATCAAGGCCTGACCGTGGTCGATCGGTTTCAGGATCCCTTACTCAAATCGGAGTTACTAGCATCGGCAGCTGAGGTTGCACAACTATCTCACGAAACAAACCTGCAGCTTAGCTATGCAGTTCAACTAGGCCAAATTGCGACCCTGTTGGACAACAAACGGTTGATGGCTAATGCCCTCCGGTTTGAGGCTGATGCCTTAGCAAAACAAGGAAACTACCAGGAGAGTTACCAAAAGCTAGATTCCGAACGTCTAATTTCCGACTCGCTGAATGATGCCAATTTCCAAGAACGACTAAGGGCCCTAGAAACCCACTATCAGCTGAAACAAAAAGATAGTCAGATAGAGGATCTGGAAATTACGGCCAAGGAACAAGAGTCAATCCTGACCTTTCAGGATAATCAACTTTTATTATCGCGTTTGCTTATCGGCGGGATGATCTTGTTGATAGGCATTGCGTTTTGGTTCTACCTTCAGGATAAAAAGACCCGCAAACGACTAGAGCAGCACGAGGCCGAACTACTAGCACGAAATGAGCAACTTAACAACCTAAACAAAAGTAAAAACAAACTTTTCAGGATTATGGCCCATGATCTCCGTGGCCCTATTGGCAGCCTAATGCACCTGCCAACGATTTATGACAACTTGTTTCTAGCAAAAGATCTTACCAGTATCAATGAAATGAACCAAGTGGTCTTCAAGACCATGAAACAGCTTCACCAGCTGATGGATAGTCTGTTGACTTGGGCCACAGCCGAAAGTGGCCAGATCACGATAACCCCTGAGCGATTAAGAGTCCTAGACCTGTTCACTGCTGTCCAGAACCTATTTGCCGAAAACCTGGTCCTTAAAAATCTAACACTCACTATAACCCTACCTGAACAAGCCGAAATTTGGGCAGATAACAACTCAGTCTATACAGTACTGCGCAACTTGATGAGTAACGCCATCAAGTTTAGCCACCCTGGAAGCGATATCCAGCTTGTAGCTAAGCGTGATGGTGACTGGATGCAGCTATCCGTACTAGACACCGGCAAGGGCATGCCTGCTGACCTATTGGAGAAGTTATTCCTGGTTGGGGAAACCAAAAAATCACTAGGCACCCAAGGCGAAAAAGGTACTGGTTTAGGCATGTTGATCGTCAAGGAAATGGTTAGTCTCAATAAAGGACAACTGCTAGTGCAATCCGAGTTTGGAAAGGGTACAGACATTGCCTTCTGGGTACCGCTCAAAAATCAAGAAGAATACAGCACAGCACGACCGTCCGTTTCCACCAAATTTGGACTGATTTAAGTTTGGCTACAGCAGGAACCCTCGAACTTGGTTGGTGAAACCTTCCAAGTATGCCTCTTTTGGGGTCGTTAACATAAAAAGAATAGACCCTAAAGGCAAAAATCATAATATTTGTACATCGAGATCGGGATTCTCCATAGTCAGGCCCCTATTATCGTACCATCACGTTGCTGATCAGCCCGCAACACATTAGACATAGGAAAGCGCAAGATCAGGTATGGGTCTGTATAAAAATCTGACAATCGTCATGTGGGCGGCCCTTATTACAATTGGGCTTTATGCTTGCTGGCCTACTAGGCTGCCACCATTGTTTGGGCTGGAAATCAAAAAGTGGGTATTTAGATCAACTGATGGCCAAGCCAACCAGACAGGAACACATAAACGACAACATCTTAAGAGGTCTGACGGTCAGACCAACGACACATCAAGATCCGTTGACAGCACTTCCCAAACAATCCTATTAACTGGGGATAGTATGAGCGAGTGTTTGCTACATGGCATACGCAAATATGCAAAATCCAGTGGCCATCGGCTGAGGTTCATGCCTTGGTATGGCTCAAACCTAAAATGGTGGGCCCAGAGTGATACACTTGACAAGGCGATCAAACGCCACAAACCTAACTTAATCATCTTGACACTAGGTGGCAATGAGCTACAGATCAAAAACATTTGGGATCGTGAGCCCTTCCTCCAAACCATCCTCAAAAAGATGGACGGTACCAAATACCTCTACATCAGTACGCCTAACTGGCGCAAGGATTATGGCCTGACCGAAATGGTAGCTGCTAACGTACCCGAAGGACAATTCTATAACTCAACCACATTGAAGCTCGCTAGGCGTAAAGATGGAGCCCACCCTACCCTAGCTGCAAGCTATGTTTGGGCTGATAGTGTTGCCAGTTGGATCATGAACCAAAGTAGATACCCCATCCTGATGACAAAAAGGCCTAATACACATTTAAAATCTAGGAAGAAAACAAAGAAACCAACAGAGATAATCACGCCAAGATCTAAACAAGGATAGTGACCAATTGGCTTTTTCGACTATACTTTTGTTTCAGGTTGATATTCCGAACTGATTACTAAGTGTCTACTATGCTATTCGGCCATGTAATTGTCTAGAATAGTACAGGTCCTTTGCGCGGTTTAGACCAACAGATCCAGTGCATTTCAGTGCAATAGACATAAAAAAACAGCCTCAGAAAACACTGAGGCTGTTTAGTTCTACCAAACCAATTTAATGTACGTGTTACAGGAAAACAATCTTAACACTGCCGACATGGCCAGCATGTGTATACCGAACGGTATAGACACCGGCACTAAGTCCAGTTGGCATTGATTGTTGATACTCAGCACCTGTGGCAGGGCTAACGGTAGTTGACACAACTTTGCCAGCAGCGTCCAGGATAGTAACCGCAACCGGCAGACCAGCAGTGGTGTTGCTAAAGTACAACATAGCTGCCTGACCCACACCAGTAGGATTAGGATAGGCATTAAGTCCAACTTTGGTAGCTAGGTTACCCGCCAAAGCAGTAACCTGACCAGATGACACAACAATGGCGTAATTGTTCAAGACACCTGCAGCAGTGCTAGTGATTGATACAGACTGACCATCAACTAGCTGATAAAGCTGACCTGTGTTGCGGTTCAGCAAATAGAGGTTGAAACTATGAGGCTGACTAACAAGGCCATCAACCGCAATCTGATAGGTACCTGCACCTACGACATATATCCTAAGATCTAGTGTGTCTGATGCAAGTAACGGCTGGATAGAGGTGCTTAGCAAACTACCACCATGTAGCTTAACAGCAATGCTGTTGAGGCTTCCTTGTAGTTTGCGCGCATCATACATTGGGTCAAAACCAGCGGTCGTATTTGGGTCAAAGCCGATTATGGCCTCGTCTGCTTGCTGGCCGTTATTGCTCAGGGTCAGCCTGACCGGCTGAATAGTCGCAGCCTCGCGGAATAAATTAGCAGTGCCAGAAACCTTAACATTTTCAGCTGAAGTAAGGCTTGGGCTACCAGCATTGGCCTTAACAAAAAACGCCTGCCCCATCGGGATAACACCTGTGAAGGTATTTGGGCTACCGATGTTGGTGTTATAGTTATAGGTCATGTAGGAGTTTGAAGCAGCATTCCAGACATAGACCGTAGCGTCAATGTTGCTTGTTGAGCGGTCGTTCCAACCAACAAGTGCATCCCAGTTGATAGCACTAGGATATGGGTTGCCGACTAGGTTCCAACCACCGCCATCAAAACCACTAGGGCTGAACGTAGGGCTGTAGTCGTAGGCCTCCGAGCCACCGGTATTGGTACCATCTGCGCCATTGCCGATGATGGGTGCACCAGTGGTTGTTAAGGTGCGGGTACCACTAAAGGTAACACCTAGGAATACCCTAACACCTTTACCAGCGACGCTGTTGGTTACGTTGGTTGCTGCTGACCAGCCATTGTTAGCCAAAACAGACTCGTTATGGAAGTAGGCATTTGGGTTGCCAGTTCGACCAGCGCCAGTAAAACCAAAATAGATATCATTATCCCAAGAGCTGAGTAATGAATTGCGTGTCGGGTTCGAGAGAAAGTACCAACCGTATGTGCTAGGCACTTTGCGCTCGATGGTCATGTTGCCTGTCCAAGTAGCGTTAGAGCCAACTGCATTAAGTCTTGCGGTGCTATTTGTAGTTGAGACCAAGATAACAGAGCCATTATTGGTCGTGTTGCTGTTGGCCCCGAGTGTCAGAGTATTGACAATTGAGATGTTTGAACTTGGTGCAAACGTGACAGCAGCACTGCTATTGGAATTGGTAAGGCTATATACTATACCTGAACCTGAAATAGTCTGGGCTGTCGTGCCAGCTAGAGATATCAATCGGTCGTTGTGGACAAACCGATTGGAAGGCTCAAAGTTGCCAGTTAGCGTAATACCTGTATTCAGGGTCACCATCCCACCCACTCCATCAATCTTTAGGCTGGCCAAAGATAATGGGGCTGATGGACTGCTGATTGTCTGTGCGCTCGATCCTTTCATCAAGAGTTGTCCAGAAGTAAAGGTAAGGCCTTGGTTATGCGTAAAATTGCCGCCAACCGAAAGAATTGTGCCAGTAATGGTCACACCAGCACTGTTATTAATAGTTAGGTTAGGGACCTGGACTGTAAAGGCACCACTAACAGATTGTGTTGCCGTCCCGTTGAGATTAAGGGTACCCAAACCTGAACTGCTTACATCACCAAGGACAGTAATATTGCGCTTGATGTCAATGACAGGTGAGTTAGCTAGGGTATAAGATCCAGAAACGAACCTTAAGTTCTGAAGGGTTAAGTTGCTAGTGATATTGACCGTAGCAGGTGCCGTTTTTGCAAACTCGATCACGCTGTTAGTATGGGTGCCAGAGATGGTCAAGGTAGCGTTGCTGGTACCATTAAGGACAATTTTGCTTGCACCCCCAATAGTGTTCTGGAGGGTACCCGTAGCGCCAACTGTGAGGTTACCACTCACGAAGAAGTTGATGGTATTGCCACCAGACCTAGCAGACAAATCTACCAAACCATTGATGATAAAGTTGCCGTTGACGGTGATATCACTCGTGTTGCCCGTCACCAAGTTGAAGGACGAGTACCTACCGTTAGGGCCAACTGTGATGTTGCCATTGATCACGGCTGTACTTGTGCCACCAGCACTCATCGTGAACAGCATGCCGTTTGTGTTATTGATGGTGAGGCCAGCCATTGTTGGGGTTCCGGATCCGAAACCAAAGTCAATGGTCTGGCCAGCGTTATTGACCAAGAACAAGCCATAGTTTTGGTTCATGTTACTTGGTGCGGTTGAGGTTACTCCGCTAAGCTCAATGGTAGAAGAAGCATTCCAGTTGGCTGATGGAATTGCACCACCATTGCGGTTGTGTACATAGCTTGATCCTATAGAGAAGTTCAGGCTACCATTATTAGCAACTGCGCCTGTGCCGGAAACAGTTAATGGACAAAGTACGGTAACCGTGGTTCCTGAACTTACAGTCATAGTACCAGCAGAAACTGTAATGGCTTCGGATGTACCAGCTGAAGTGAGTGTAAATGCACCTGACACCTGCAGGTTGGTACCACCACTGATGGTTAGGCTGCCTGTCATGGTACGATTGGCGGTCAGTGCCCAGCTCGATGTGCTTCCTGATGTGCTGAGCACAAGGTTATTGTAAGCCAAGTCGCCAATGGTCTGTGCAGTGCTACCATTATACTCAACAGTAGATCCTGTGGAGGTAAAGCTAATGCCAGTGGTTGTGAAATTGCCGGAAATCTTGATCGAACCAGCGTTATCTAGGACACGGTTGGCACCCGTAGCGCTAAGATTATGGTATTGGAAGGCAGGTATTGCCTGATTGTTAGCACCTGTAAAACTAAAAGTCGTATTGGCTACTGTATGGCCAGTGGCTGTCCCTGGGCTGAAGACACCACCCACGGTATAGGTAGCACCAGACTTAAATGACTTATTCTGATTGTTAATGGTGAGGCCGAAGTATGAGCCTGGGATAACCAATTGACCAGCAGAACCAGTATAGCTAACTGACGATCCGAAACCACCTGACGACATGGTCAGACCATCAACTACGGTGCCACTGATCGTGACTGGTGTCCCACTCTGAACACCAAAGGAGCCAGAGCCAGACAGGGTGCCCGAGATTGTGATCGAGCTAGCGCCGAGGGAATACGAACCATTATTGGTTAAATTGGTGAGGCTCGTCGCACTCAGACCATTGATGATACCATTGCCAGTCAAGTTGAGGTTGGTATTGACCAAGGTGCCAGCATTAGTCAAGGTGCCATCAAGGTTTATGGTGGTGGCGGTGAAGCTACCATCCTGCACCAAAAGCGTACCAGCTACATTCAGAGGGGTACCTCCAGCAGAAATACTAACAGGAGTACCATCCCCTATCGTGAGGTTGTTAACATCAAACCAGCCAGCAGGATAGGTAGAGCCTGAAAGCAAAACCAAGGTACCTCCGAGGCTACTAACAAAAGCAGACTTATCGCTGACAGTTGGGATGTTTGTTGTTCCCGTCCGCAATGACCCATTTCCGGCAAGGGCATCAAAGCTATGCCCTGTGGTTGAGGAAACTTCGAGGGTACCAGTTAGTGTTACATTTTTTGCAACTGCGTTGTTACTACCTAGTGTAACAGTATGACCAGCGCCAATGATGACGTTGTCAGCAGCGGCTGGTACACCCGATGGTGACCAAGTACTAGTCGAGAACCAGTTGCCAGAGCCTGTGCTTGTGTAAGAGGTGATGCTAGAGAACGCGCTCGTTTCGCCAACTGTCCAGTCGCCATTAATGTTGGTACTACCAGTGGTGGTTGCAGGGTTAGCACCCGCTGCACTTGGGCTATTGGGTGTCTGCCATGCTGATCCGTCCCAATACCGAAGTACATAGTTGCTTTGGCTACCACCACTAACATCCGTTGGGTTGAGGTATGTAAAGGCAATATCAGCTGTTGGACTTGTGATACCAGTTGTATTAAGCACCCAATACCGATTAGCAGCTGCAGCACCAGCATTTGCTTGCTTACTCGCAATAGACCTAATTGATAAGGTACCACTGCCGATTGTTCCTGCAAAGTTGCTGATCGTGACAGGAGTCGGTCCTGAGCTAGTACCGACCAAATAAGTACGATTAAATTGGGAAGCTAAAGTGCCGTTCTTGATCAGTTGGCCTGAGCCATTTGTTATAACATAGCTACTGCCACTGATGGTAGCGGTGTTACTCAACGACAAATTAGATGACCCAAGGGTAATCGTAGAGTTAGACGTCAGATTGGTAAAAACGGATAAATTAGAGGCTAGTGTTTTGTTGCCACCTGATACAGTGAGGCCACGGTAAGGTGCTGACGATCCAAATGAGGGAATTGCTTGGGCACCAGATCCGTTAAAGTGGAAAATTGATGCTCCATCAACAGAAGGGGCTTCGGTGCCAGGAGTGAAGGTACCAGATACGCCAATCGTTCCACCGTCAATGTTCTTGAACTGATCATTGAAGGATAGGTTAGCATAGTTCGCAATTTTGATCCCTTGCCCACCAGAAGCTGAATTGTAAGAGACAGTGCTTGATGTACCAGCAGTAAATGCACCAGACCAGCTTGATGTCCCGGCCAATACGGCCAAAGTGTGGGATCCGGACGCAAGATCTATACCACCAGCACCAGCAACATCTCCTGTTATCGTCAACGTTCTTGCGGTGGCATCAGCTGTTAGGCTGCCTGATGTCAATGTTAGGTTAAAGGGAAATGTGAAGTTGGAGCCAGCTGTTACAGTTGTTGGGCTACCAGATGATTTGTTGATCACAAAGCCTAGGTTGCCACTGAGCGAACTTCCACCGACGAGAACTTGATTACCAGCTGAGCCATTGAACACAATAGTGCTGTTGGTGACACCGTTATTGAGACCACCACCAAGGGCCTTAAGTGAGTCAGCAAGGGTTACATCCGCGGCACCAGTATTGCTAAGTGTTAGGTTGCCTGACCGAAGCTCAAGGGTAGTTAAGGCTAAAGACTTACCAGAGCCATTGGTGATTGTCACTGAGCCAGAACCAGTACGGTAGATACGAAGCGCCCGGTTGATGGCAGTCACATTGGCTAAGCTAAGTGAGGCAGTTTGGTTAGGGCAGTTCCAGATAAAGTTAGAGAACGTCTGGTTTAGGTTTGCAGGCAAGGAGGTTGTGCCACCTGTGTACTCAACTGTGCTGCCTGCTGACCAAGTAATATTGGAGCTGCTAATGACTCCACCATTACCTTCAACCCTAAATGTGCTGCCTGAAAGCATTACTAGCCTGTTTGAGGCATTTCCTCCATCAATGGCTTGACCAGTGTTTGTACTAGTTGTGGCGGCCCTAGTCAAAACACCAGAGATATTGACAGTACAGTTACGGGTATTGGTTACCACCCTAAACAAACGTTGCGCATTATTGAGTGCGCGTACAGTCAGATTGTTAATACTAACTACACGATCACTAAGGGAAGTAGCCAATGTCCTAACGTCCATCCGTCCCCCATCATGTGTCCATGTGCCTGTAATGCTTCTGTTGACGGAAACTGTGTAGTCACAGCTATTGTTTGAGCCGCAGGTTTGGAGGTTAAAATAATCAAAATCAGGAACGGTAATGCCACCACCCGTTGTGAGGAAATACCGAACTGTATTCCCTGTAGCTGTTGAGCTAAAAGTAATTGTAGCTGGGATCGTTATCGCACCGCTTGCATTGCGGGTGTTATAACTTAGGCTCGCATTCGTGCCTTGCGTCCAGCTACCACTACCAGCCATACCGGTTAGAAGAACAATACCACCGTCATTTTTGTAAGGTTCTGGCACGCCGCCAGAGGTAGGTACAGTGATACCATTAGTTGGTGATCCAATAGCCTGCACAGGCATCACTTGGGTATTATTATTGGTCACTACGGCACCTGAGTTGATGGTCAAGATGGCATTAAAGATAATCGGGAGATTACCTCCAAATGTTAAATTACCAGTTACAGTTCCCGCCCCTATAAATGTATTGACCCCACCAGCTGTGTTATCACCAATCGTGCCTTGTAGACTACTCGTCCCAGAAACTGTAAAGTCTGCCGAGCCTAAGTTAAGGATCGAACCACTATTCATGGTTAGAGTTCCGATCGAGACCGTATTGGCTAGTACGTTGACCGTCTGTCCTGCATTGATGACGACATCATCACCAGTATTGGGGACGCCACTGCTCCAGTTAGCAGCATTGCCCCAGTCTTGATTGGAGGCCCCTGTAAATGTTGTGGAAGCAGCATGACTGGCAATCCCGCAAAATAGCAAGATGCCTGTCAGCGCCACCTTCATTGAGGTAAGCGTTTTCATTGGCTTTTTTTTGGAAAATGGGTGGTGAATTGACTAGGATTAGGAAATGGTAAATCAGAATCAAGATCTACAATCAGCTCTCCCAAGCACTATTCCTTAAAACTAGAGATAATATCCTAGCTAAGGCCGAGCAGTTGTTTGCCATTGCTTTGCCAAAACTATGCAGTACAAAAAGCACCAATATAACATAGGCATAACATAGCTTTATGCACCTTTAAACCATGTTTTTGGTTCAGGAAACTAAATGAGGCTCAGAATCTGAAAGTGGTCTATTAGGTCAATTTTTTTGACAGTGGGGCCAACCTAATTCTTAAAGTAGCCAATTCTACCTAAGATGTTGCACCTCATCCCTACGGAAAAGGAGCATAAATTCACAACAGCTTGCTTGATTTGTAAGGTCAGGTCAAAATAAAGCCCGACCAATCACGAGGATTCGTCGGGCTTTCATGTTTAGATGGCATCAAGCAACTCCTGAAAGAGAAGGCCACAATTGGCCTAGAACTAGAGGTTTCCTCTCAGCGCCTGTTCCCGCTCAATGCTTTCGAATAGGGCCTTGAAGTTGCCCTTACCAAAGCTGGTAGCTCCTTTGCGCTGGATAATCTCATAGAAAAGCGTCGGGCGATCCTCAACAGGTTTGGTGAATATCTGTAGTAGATAGCCCTCATCATCACGGTCCACCAAGATATTGAGGTTCCTGAGTTTCTGGATGTCTTCATCGATGGCCCCTACCCTATCCTTCAGTTCATCATAATAGCTATCAGGCACTACAAGGAACTGGACGCCACGACGGCGCAACTCAGTCACTGTAGCAACGATGTCTTTGGTTGCGATCGCGATATGCTGAACGCCAGGGCCGTGATAAAAATCAAGATACTCTTCGATCTGGCTCTTCTTTTTACCCTCTGCAGGTTCGTTGATCGGGAACTTAACATAACCATTGCCATTGCTGACAACCTTACTCATCAAGGCTGAGTATTCGGTACTAATGTCCTTGTCATCAAATGTGAGCAGGAGCTTAAAGCCCATCACATCCTCATAAAACTTGACCCAAGTATTCATCTCGCCCCAACCAACATTGCCCACACAGTGGTCTACATGGAGCAAGCCTGTGCTAGTAACATCCAAGGTACTTTTCATGGCTTTGTAGCCCGGCATGAATACCCCTTTGTAATTTTTACGCTCCACAAAGGTGTGCCAGGTATCACCATAGGTAGCAATGGAAGCTATTATCACCTCACCAGACTCATCTATCAGAACAGTGGGATCTTGTTTGCCGATAGCACCTCGGCTAGTAGTAGCCTCGTAAGCCGCACGAGCATCATCCACCCAAAGAGCCAAAACCTTGACACCATCACCATGTAGGTTAACGTGCTGATTGATTGTGCTGTCTGGCACAAGACTAGTGGTCAGGACCAATCTGATTTTCCCCTGCTGTAAGACATAACTTGCACGGTCCCGCACCCCAGTTTCGGGACCAGCGTAGGCAACAAGCTCATAGCCAAAGGCTGACTGATAGTAGTAGGCACTTTGTTTGGCGTTGCCGACATAGAACTCGATGTAGTCGGTACCGTTGAGGGGGAGAAAATCAGTTGACATAGTGTCGAAAATCTAAGGGTGTAAAAACAGGTCCAGTCAGACACTGATTGTGCAGACTGGTCGCAATTTACCCCTCCTATCCTCAATCTACAACCAGATAATGCTCAAATGCACCTCTGCAGTTCCCCACCTTTCCAAATCAGGGCTTGGCATAGGGCAAACGAGTTGGTGCCAGTAAGGGATAATAACTATCCATCCCGCCATTGGCGACCAATCCTTGGGCCGAAGCATCCCAGAAACCATCGACGGTTACCTCACCACCAAACCTTACCCATTGTACTGCCCCGATGATCAAGATCGTTCCATTGGACTTGATATCAATGCGCTCTGCCAACTCTAGTCCCATTTGTAAAGGCGAGTTTTCCACTGATGGGGCAGCAAAGTCCGGGTGTCGATATTCCGCTAGCCCAACTGCGTCGAATTCACTTTGCCCATTGGCATACTTGGCACTTGTTTGGTGGGCTTGAGGCACATTGTGAAAGGTGACCGCACTTAGAGTATAAACCCTCGTAGCCTCGATGTTGCGCAAGGTATGCCGCTCGACCACATCTGGCCGGACGAGAATCCCGACCAAAAACGGGTTGGCCCCTATATGGAACACTTGCGAAAAAATAGCCAAATTATCGATGCCATCTAACCCTCTGGTTCCAACTAAAAAGGCAGGTTTGGGTGCTGTAAAACAGTTGAGCAACATCCCGCGATAGCGGCTCGGTAATTCGGCAAGGTCAGCTTGTTGGTAGGTGGTCATGATTGGATAACTAGGCTGCTTTGGTTTTGTTTGGGTGATTATGGCCGTTGCAGAAGTGCAAAAAAAGGATCATCGGCTTTCGATCCCGATAAAAAACACGGCATCTGATTTTACCCACCAGATGCCGTGTCAGAATTGTATGGTAGCTGATGCCACCTAGGATTCAAAGCTTACTTCAAGACCTCAACCCAGCCATTAAGCCCTGGTTTGCCTGCCACGGTCACACGGTAGAAATAGGTGCCCGCTGCTAGGTTTTCACCCTTAAAGTCGTTGCGATAGTTGGTGGCCTTAAAGACCTCAACTCCATAACGGTTCAGGATCACAACCTCATTATTGGCGTATAAAGACAAGTTCTCGATCGTGAAGTGGTCGTTTTGGTTGTCATTGTTTGGCGTCCAGACGTTGTAAACCTTGATAGGGTTTTCGTAGTACAGGTCCACCTTATTACTATAAACATTGACACCTGGACCACTGACATTTAGGCGGAATTGCTGGTTAAAGCCATCCGGTCCGTTGTTGATGACCTTGTAGGTTAGTGGTTGTGGGTTGAAGCTCATGGCATAAGGTACTAGGTTTTGCTCGTCATCTTTACGACGTAGCAAGTCTCCAACCTGTAGTTTGCTTGTCAGTGCAGGATAGGGGTTCCAGCTGAAGACCGCATCATTACCACTAACCTTGCCTTGCATCCAGATGGTATTATGGATAGCCGAGAAGGTCTGGATGTTACATCCATTTGTCGCAGCAAGGCGATAACGAAGGCCACGGCCAGAAGTAGTAGTTAGATCGTCAGTAATCAAACCAGTGTAGCCAAGGCCAAACGTTCTGACGGTTTGCCAGTTGTTGGTCGAGTCAGTCCGCTGTAACAGGACCGGCTGACCTGCGTTTAGGCGGCCTGAAGTTGTCCTGACATAAAGCTCGACATCAGTGTCTCGCGCCTCCGCAAAGGTGATGTAGTCCAGTGCGATTGTCGTACTGTCAAGGCGTAAACCAAAAGCAAGCTCATCACTCTGACATCCGGTGGCGGCTAGCTCACGCACAAAGAGGCTAAATGGAGCTTGGGTACCAACCCATCGTACTGTTACCGATCCGGTTCCAGCACCATTAACGATGGTACCACCACTTGCACGCCAAACATAGGTATTTCCACCAACAGCATTGGCAACGGCATATACCTTAGTTACCGTATCCTGCTGACAGATTACAGATTCATAATTAGCTAACACAGGCAACGGTTTCGGATTGATATTAAGCGTGAAGCTAATCGGCCTTCCAAGGCAGATTAAACCAGCACCATTAACAGTATCAGACTCTTGCACCACCAGTTTATACCGTCCTTGTGTTCCACTCAGGATGGTCAAGAAGGACGAGTCGGCAGTTGTGGATGTCGTTGTTTGTAAGCCTTGTGGCACAGTCCAGTTTACCAAGGTACGACCAGGGGTGATCGGGAAGGCATAACGAACAGGCGCACCAATATTTTCGCAGAAGGCCAACGGACCAGCGATTTGTTTGGTGCTATCAGGTGATGGATAAATGGTGATGCTAATGGTGTCAGAAAGCCCACGGCAGGCACCATTCTGTTCCTCAAGCCATATTTTAGCCACTCCTACTGAACTAAAGAGGAACCTAGCCCTGAAAGTACTATCACCCGCAACCTGCTGCGCCAAGGTATTTGTGCGCCAACGGAAACGAGATCCTGGCACTGAGTCAACCCTGAGAGTTAGCCCAAATTGTGATGCCTCGTAACTACAAATGGATGGCTGGTTGCTCTGGATAACAGGGCGCAAGACTGAGTTGAGGTTTACAGCAACACTATCTGTACCGCCAGCACAACCATTATTTGTGGCACTGACATAGGCCCAAACTTGGCCTTGTTGCGTACCAAAGTTTGCAGTTACAGATGGGCCTGTACCAGTGATTGTGCCTCGGCCAGCTGTCATACGCCAAGTGTATTGATAGCCAGCTACAGCATTGTTTAGTCCAAATGTGACACCAGTAGTGCCTGGGCACAAGGTGAGGGTACGTTGGGTAATGATTGGGGTAATGACCTTAGGCTGTACTGAAACCAACACTGTATCTGTACTTGTACAACCAGTAGTTGTATGTGTCGTCTTCACAACAATGGTGTCAACTGCCAATACTGTCCCACTATTGACAGCTGAGAAGACTGGAGCAGCGGCCGAAGTGGAAGACAATGAACCGAGATTGGTGCCTGACCATTGATAGGTCTCGTTCGGGTTAGCTGGGCGACCAAGGGTGGTAGTTCCATTATCACATACTGTCCGATCAGCACCAGCAATACTGTTTGGCTCAGGGCTGATCGTGAGATCAAGGGTATCCAAAGCCGAGCAGCCCGCAGTGTCGGTAACCAATAGTCGATACTGATAGACACTATCAGAAATCCCACGGTTCCGCCTGATGACGATTGGCATAAAGGAGGTAGGTGATAGCAATTGGCCACCTGGTTGTAAGGCAGTCCAGCTATAGATAAGCCCAACAGTTGGGATATCTCCTAGACGTATGGTATCACGGCTACAACCACGTGTTACCCTACCTAGATTTGGAATCGGTAGTGGTTTAATGATGACCGATACAGTATCATATCCTACACAACCTGTTAGTGTATTGGTTGCTTTCAGGATATACTGAACAGTATCCCGCACAAGGCTATTGGACCTGAATGTAGGCTCAGCTATGGTTGAGTCATTAAGCCCCGACCTTGGAGACCAAGCATACCTAATGTTGGTCACTGATGCAGCGCCCAAGGTGGTTGGCAAGGTGGCACAAATGCCGCGATCTGGACCAGCAGAAACCACAGGCTCAGGCAGGACCTTGACCGTAACCGAATCTGTAGAAATGCAGCCAGAAGCATTAGTAACCAGGAGCGCTAGCCCAATGCGCAAGGTATCAGAACCTCTATACCTTGTCCTTATTGCAGGGCTTGCCAAGCTAGAGTCAGCACCTAGGGCAGGATAACCTGTCCAGTGGTAAGTCAGGCCAGTAACTCCAGTAGATCCTATAGAAGCAATGTCGTCCGAACAAACAACCTTGTCTAGGCCAGCATCCGCAACTGGGCGCGGGCAAACTTCAACATCTACCCTACTCGTAGCAAGGCAACCCAAGGTTGGCTCGGTTACGGTAAGGGTGTAAGAGGTGGTTTGGCAAGCGTTACCAGTATTAGTCAATCGAACAACTGGATTCGGGCTGTTTGGATTGCTGAGACCAGTCGTTGGAGACCAGCTGTAGATCAAACTACGGTCTGGGTTCGTGAGGCCCAATGTGGTCGTGTCACCGTTACATATACGTCGACTAAGGCCAGCACCTGATGGTGGCAAGCCAAAGACCTTAACATAGATGCTATCCTTGTTAGTACAGCTTGTATTAGCATTGGTTACCAGCACCACATACTTATAGGTACCCGGACTTGTGATGTTAATCGATGGTCGAGCCACTGTGGCACTGCTTAGGTCAGTTGCCGGAGACCATTGGTAGCTATAGCCAGCACGAGGCAGCAGGCCACCAAGGTTACCCGGGCTGCCGCCACATAACTTGAGGCTATCTACACCAAGGTCCACAACAGGGCGAGGCAAGGCAGATATAAATACAGTATCCGAGCCTGTGCAACCTGTCACGGTATCCGTCTTGGTCAAGATGGCCGTAAACTGCTGCAACAGCGTATCTGGACGCTGGATAAAGACCGTTGTGATTGGCGTTAATGAATCCCCTATGATCCCAGGTGAGAACCTCCAACGATAACGGAACCTTGGCAACGGATCGTTAACCACACCAATGGTAGCGGATATATCGGAGCAAATGGACACGTTCTTATTGCCAACCAAAGGTATAGGTGGAAACAGTACCCTTACCATCAACGTATCATAGGTGATAATCTGAGGATTGAACGGATTCTTACCAATCACCACAAATCGATACAGACCATTGCCTGTTTGAGGGCGAGCGATGGTGATCAGTGGGTTAGGATTGAGCGAGTCAAACCTTGCAACACCAACTGCAGGGGCATAGGTCCAGGTATAGTCATAGATCGGACGTGGGGTCTTGAATAACCTTGTTGGGGTGTTGTTACAGATCTCGACAGTGTCAATCCGGACATTGGGCAGTTGGTCAATAGAGTCCGTTAGGGCAAACCGTCCAAGGGCTTTGGTTGTATCAGTCATCATCGACTGTTTAAGCACCATATTGGCCGTTGACTGATAGACCTTCCAGAGCTGACTTCCAGCCAAGTTGCGAGCTACTTTAATCGATCCTTCACGGTTTTGCTCAACCCTAGCCATGACGTTTTTGTCATAGTTGAGGCCAAGCTTGAAGCTGTAAGGGCGACCATTGTTGCTCGCGTTCATGACGTCATAGCGTGCGAAGAAGTATCGCCTTTGTACAATGGTATTGGCAGGATCAACACCTGGAAGATAACGCAATGCAACAGATGTTGGTCGGTTAATGGCTAATGGTGTTTCATCCCAATTGATCTGACCAATCTTGCGCCCTGCAAAGAAGAAATTCTGCAGGGTACCTTGTGGCACCGCCCTTGGACTCGCAATCGAGGCAAAACTGGCAGGCGGACGTACAGTGCTATCCATAAGTACCTCAAAGGCTCCAAGGTCAGCTCCCCAACGTGACAAGTACCCAACAGGGCTATCGGCTGAGCGTGGGGTGCCATTAATATCAAACTTAATAGCATCACCAATGTAGTCCTGGCCACCTTCGGGGCCAGCGGCACCAAGGGTATTAACAAACCATGCTGTAGAATCCGTCCGTTTGATACTTAGGTCGCCAGCATCAGGATCGTTGAATAGTTGCAAATAGTTGCCTGAGCCTTGTGTAGTAGGTGCGTTGCGGTCGGTTGTGATGGCCCAACTATTGGCATCACCTTGAGAGGTCGATATCCAGTTATTATAGCTCTTGTCACCCACCCCATAACGAGCAGTAAGGTTGGTATCGATCACACCAAGCAAGTTGTAGTTACTCATGGCAGGCGCCCAGTCAAAACTACGATTGGTGCCGATGGCAAAACCACTACGTTGGTTATACAAGATATTGTTTCGTACTCGTAGATCAGCTGTTGTTTGGCCCTTGCGTAAAAATCCGTAGTTGTTGACACGGCCAAGCCCGTAGATCAAGACTGTGTTATGGATAACCCCAACCCTGCCATTAGCAACTGAATCAACAACGATCCCGAACTGGAATGAGTTTCGCGAACGATTACTTTCACCTAAGCCCCTATAAGGCCTATTGCTCATCTGGATGGCGTTGTTATAGATCATCCAGCCAGTAGCACCTGCTGTATTAGCAGAAAGGTTGATACCATAAACTTCTCCGCCGTTTCCATCTCCAGGATTGACCAGGCTGAAGTTGCTGATTCTGTTACGAGCGATGATGCCAGAGGAGGAACGTCTTAACGAATTTCTATCAACCCAAATACCATAAGCCTTCGAACTATTAGAATACCCCATTCTCGAAATAGAGTTGTCTGTAATCGCGATATTGCTTGTATTTGGTGTTAGATAGATACCCAGAACTAAGCTGCCATACTCAGTTATCTTGAGGTTGTCAAGGACATTGTTTTTTATCTCAACAGCACCCGTACCGACATACCTGATGCCTGCTAATACAGAGTTAATGTTAACCAACTGGTTGTCATTGATCGTGACGCGGCTGTTGGAGTTGTTATAGACAATGTCCATGTTGCCAAGTGTCAGGGTGTCCTGCAAACGACCAACTTTATTGCGGTCAACATTAACAACACCAGCTGATACCTGAATACAACGTGCACCACCACTTTGGTCCTCGGGGTAGCCAAGGCTATAGTTCCGGACATTCAGGATCTGGTTGCCAGTAATGAAGGATGGAGCACTAGGGCCACCACCCACGTTCATATCTATTGCATTGAGGTTCCAGCCAAGCGGAATTACCATTGGTGGGCCACCAGCAAGCGGGGCTGTACCACCAATATAGTTGTTAGCAATGGTGTCAAGCTCAGACTGGCCGCCAGGCACAAACCGAATAGCAGTGGCAGTGGCAGAGAAACGACATCCACCAGGGTTGGTGTTATAGATGCTATTACCCTCAATATTCCAGTTACCACCATTACCAAACTCAGATATGTCAATGCCACGGAAACGGAAGTCATAGATATTGTTGTTGACAATCCGATTACCCATGTTCAGGTTAGGCGCAAAGTCCTTCTTCTGCGACAGAATCCCGTAGCTATAACCCCTGAGTTCCCCTTTAGGGCCATCTGTATTGGTGCCGCTAATGCTACATCCGTCGATGGTGTTATAGCTATTACCATAGTCACCGGAGCGTGTCGAGCCAGCGATGTAAACAGCTGCTTCGTCCATATCGACCGTCAGCTGATATAGGGCAGACCTAATCACCCGGTCCAACGAGTCATAACGACGTTTGGACCGTGCGAAGTTGATCACATAGACCGAGTTAGTTGTCGAATCAACGATCCAACGAGCCCACTGCCGTTGCCAACGTGCCATCATACCAACAGTATCTGGTGCAACAGGGCATGGAGGCCTGAGATTGGCAGGCAGACCAGAGGTCGCTGGGCTACAATCTATGTTTTGCTGATTCTGGCTCCGATAGTCACTAGCGTAATTACAGTTTGGAGTACTAGTCGGGCAACGTGGAAAAGAAGGATTTGGCAGACAGTCGCAAGTGTAGCCAGGGTTAATCGGTTTAACCAAATTCCGCAAGTATTCTGGGCGATAGTCAGGGTCTGTGTTATAGCCGTCTGCACAACGGTTATACTCCAATACCTTTCCGTTGTAGCTCGTGTCACCGTCCCCGTCTGGGGCTGGCAAAGTCGAGTTCCACTTGTTACCAGCAATGATGGCACCTTGAGCAAGCCCTGTTGAAGGTAGTGGGTTGTTGCTGTAAGGATATGGTTTGTTGGAGAGGCCTCGACATGGCACATAGAATGCAATGCTAGGGTTGTATAAGTTTTTGATCTCATAATCCAGTTTCGTGAACGGACATGAACCACGTGGAACCACTTTCGGGAACGGCGGGATAGAGGTCATCGCCTCGATCTTGAGTCCTTTCAGGGTGTTAAAAGTCGCATCGTTCTGGAATAAGAAGTTACGGGTTGGGCCAGCAATAGCGGTTTTGCGGTTGGTAAATCTCCAAGAACCTCCACCTGCGTTACCTTCAAAAATTAGGTTGTCCACCCCGTCAAAAGTAACTTCGGCATTGACATTGAACCTACCTGCTGTGACCAGATTGGCGTTTGTTGGGTTCACAACACGGCAAGGAAAATTACCAGCGTTTTGCTTGAACACAATCGGAAAAACTTCAGGAAATTCAGTATTAGTGCTATCTCCATTATAGTCTGCCAAGAATGAAGCTGTTACCGGCTGGTTGAGCTCAAGGCTGTTGTAGTCAAGGCTAAACTCCGTTAGGTTTTTGTAGGTACCAGTATTGCCGATTGTGATGGCAGCAGGCATATAGCCTGGCTTAGCGATTGTGAAAAATGTTGTGCCAGCAGGGCTGTTAAACGGCCCACGGAAAACACGTTTTTCGTTAGTCAGGACATTGGCAGCAGTGCGGTTGCCACCTAGGTTGCTATAAATAGCATCAGGGTCGGTACCAGTTGTGGAGTTGGTATCTTGTCCAATGCGAGACTGTGAGTCAAGTGAGTCGGTCAAGAGGTTTACACTTCCGATTGCTGTGATTATGCCGTTTCCAGTACGCGTAACAGCCCAGTGGGCCAAGTTCGTAAACGGACGTAGTCGATCAGGGGCGGCATCAGTAGCTCCGCTATTGTTGAAGTAAGCACCTATAACCATTGGCTGGCTATTGGTCCGGACCCCGTTGAGCCTCATGCCTTTGTATTTGGTGGATGTACCAACAGGCCAAATGTAGTTACCTCCTGCAGCGACTGGCGTTACAGAACGTTTGAGGCCGCCAATAAAATAGCTATTAGAGTCTGCAGTACCTTGTAAGGCAAGTGCTGCACCTGACATCACCGTAACACGGTCTTGCTGGTTGCCTATAATGCCACCCATTGTGATGGTATCTGCTAAAATTGAACCTGTCCCAGATCCCGTAACACCGCCTATGTAACCTGTACTTCCTAAAACATAGTTTGCTGTCCTGAGTGTGTATGAACCTAGGTCGATATTGCCGCTGCGGTGGGTAAAGCTCTTGGTAGGGAAGAAATTAGAGCCGCCATCCCATGAAACACGTCTCACATTAGGTACATTAACATCCGACAAAAGCTGAAGACCAGCGCCCTTGTTCTCTAGCACGAACTCAATGCCTTGTTGCTCTATCGTGCCGTTTGATTGCCATTTTTGGAGGCGATTGCCGCCAAAAATAACTTGGCTTCTGATTCTGTCCGTAACTCCTTGAGAGTTCCGTAAGGCTCCTTGAAACGATTGTTTGAAGGTACCTCCCTCCATAATAAAGTCCCCACCGAGGTTGAGCTGGTGGGTGAAGGCATTGAGCCAAAACTGAATATTGCTACCTCCGCTACAGTCATAGGTGCCACCAGTCATATAAAGGTGACCAGGTAAGTTGATTGTCGTACGGTAGGGACGGAAATCGTTACAAGCGTGGAAGGTACCTCCCCTGATGATCAAACTATCGTTAATGATCATTGGCTGAAGCCCACTTACACCCTCCGCAAAAGACAGACGACCACCTGTTACCTCTATTTTGCTATAGGCAACTGCAAACGCAGTGCTCGCAGTGATAAACAATGTACTTGTTCCATTGCCTGTGCTATTGACTTTTAGTTTGCCCCCGGACTGCAGTGCTGGCAAACGATAAAAACCGTTAGGTGCTGGGTTGGCCTCGTTAAAGGTCATGTCACGGTTTTGATTAAATCCGTTCCAAGTCAGGTTATAGAATGACTGGTTGGACATATTGCCAGGAAAATTACCCTGTACCCCACGGATATCTAGTGTCGAGCCCGCTTCCCAAGTCACAATCGGTAGTTGGCCACCATCACGATTGTGGATAAATGTACCTGTTGACCTGACAATACCTTTAATAGGCGTTGTAGTATTCAAAATATCACCACCAATGCCATTAAATGTGCTGCTACCGTTAACAAACCGACCAGCTAGGTCAAAGTCCACTGTAGTCGGAGCCCCTAGTGAAATGTTATCAATAGCAAGAAGCCCAGTTTGATTAGAAATATTCCGGAAGGCCACCCAAATGTTGCGTCCTGCATACTGAGCTAGCGAGATATTCCGGAATGTTTGTGAGTTACCAGACTCTGTGTAGACACCTGCAAAGGTTGAATTGGTCAGGAGCGTGAATGGGTCAGCGGCCAACCCACTTGGGTCTGTTGTGAATACACGAACCTCATAACGCACTGGATCAAAGGAAACGGCACCACAATTTGTAGCACAAGGTGTACATCGGCTAGTCAGATTATTACGTCCAAATCGTGAACCCTGCCAGTAAAAAAAGTTATTGGTGCTAATAGATAAAGTAGGCGAAATAAGCCAGTCATCAGCGACGCCACCATTGGCATAGAAGGATGAGGATAACATCGCACCACCTCGACCAAACCAACTTGATTTACCCAGGCAATTACCTCCACATTGGATGGTAGTACCCGTCGGGTTATCATCATTGATACCTGCATTACCAATGTTACATAAGGCCACCGCATCAACATTGTTGTTGTCAGCATCCATCACCGTCCAACCTGATGGGGGGGTGCTGCCCTCTGTGACAGAAGCAAAGTTTTCAGTAAAGGTGGTCGCACTACTAATCCTGACATCAAACTGGAAGTTGCTGGCATCAAGGGTTCCCGTAGGCTCAACACGGAAGCGGCTGGCATATCGATTGCCATTGCCTGTGCTCATGCCGATATCAACCGTAACATAATTCCGGACGATGATCTGGCTAGCGATTGCTCCATGCGGATAGACGGTGGCTGCCACCCAACCATTTGTTAGATCAGGGGCATTGACTGGGCAGTTGCCAGTCGGGCATCGCTCCCAGTTGCTGACAGCCGACCAGTTGGCCGAGCCTGTCGCCTTGGTACG
Organism: Cytophagaceae bacterium; assembly: GCA_027490155.1. Taxonomy (GTDB): domain Bacteria; phylum Bacteroidota; class Bacteroidia; order Cytophagales; family Flexibacteraceae; genus CANHWS01. The sequence goes on from JAIXYP010000060.1 coordinate 86,730, forward strand.
ATAGCTGGCATTAACTACCTCAAGCGGAATAGGAATACCACAAGGACTGCCAGGAGCTCCTTTATAACCCAAGTTGATTGCTAGCAGGCCCGATGTTGCCCCAGGTCCGCAGACATTGACTCCACGTACCGAGACATAGGCCGTACCAATAAACCCAGGCGTCCAGACAATTGAAACTGTGTCCTTATTGGCAACACCTTGAATGGTGCCCGCATTGCTCGGGATCAAGGTCCAACGGTAGGACTTGGCACCAGCTACCCCAGCGGTGCTGAAGAGGTGACGACGAGGATTAGCTAGGGACCCAATGGTACACACTGAGTCATTGCCGGCACCTAGTGGGGCCATAATACTAGGAGTTCCTGGAGCGGTCAGCGGATTAAAAACACGGATCCTAATCGGGTTACCATAGAATCTTGGTCTGCCACGACTTAAGCCACCATTGGCATCAGTTGTGCCACCCCAAACACGTAACCTGTAATTGTTACTGCTTGGTAGGGAGGCTGGTAAAGTCACCGAATTGATTGACCCAACCAATATCGGATTAAGGAAACTGCCGTTCTGATCCGATAGCTGTATGAGCAACTCACGTGGGGCAGCGATTGCAGGCGGAGCATAGCTCGGTAATGGAATATTGACAGGGAAGGTGGCGCCAGCGCAGAATGAGGTATCAGCATTGAAACTGTTTGATGCACTCCTGATTGGAGCGCAGTTATTGACATTGACGATTAACGGTACGGATGATAGACCAATACAGTCGGTAGTTGTCGTAACATAAATACTAACAGGACCACCTGCAAACAATGTATCCCACGTTACGATACAAGCTGTATCCACGCCAGCAAAGCCTTGAATTATACCTGCCTCTGGCGGGTCGATTGTCCACTTATAAGACAGGGCACCTTGCACAGAGTTGGTCACGTAGATCATACTACGATAGCTACCACAACCAAATGGACTGGTGGCAGGATATTGTTGACAGCCTCCAGGTCGGTCTTGCTGGTTGCCAAACGAACATATATTGATGCCTGAGCCTTGATTGTCGGTGGCACTGATATTGGAAGGGTAGTTGGTGTCTAGCCTGCCATTGGTGATTTTGCCATAACCAGGTATAAAGTAGGGTTGGGTCGGAGGCTCTGCAAGCACATTGACATTGATCGTTACCTCACCACCTAACAAGGCTGGGTTGGTTGATACGATCCTGATACGCGTCGGACCAGCAAGACCGAATGGTAAGAAACACGGTATGCGTTTGCGGGCTTGGTTGATCTGGATGCCGGTGCTATCAGTAAGAGGGGAATTCAAAACACCGATGATGTCACCGCCACCGACCGCTACTGGTCCGAAGTTGCCATCAGCATCAGAGACCTGCACCATAAACTGGTTACCAGGTTTGAAGACAGTGTTGGTTGGGGCCGTGACAGGTACATTCAGGTTTGTGAGAGGACAAAAAGTGCCATTTGCAATTCCGCTACCAACAGTGAGACAAGCATTGGTGAGGGTCACGAACAACCGTTGCGACCCTAGACTTTCGCCGCATTGGTTGAGTGCAGTTAAATAAACCGAGACTGTATCCTTAACAGGATCATTATCGCTATTGTAGGTAGGGTCCCAATAGATAGTGCCTACTGTGTCTGATCCTGAGGCAGTACCTGCATCGTTATTACTTAGTTTCCAACGATAACTGCTGGCAAAAGGTACCCGATAAGTTTTGAATACCGATGTACCAGTCAAACACAAGTTATCTGTGTTGCCAAATGGCGGAAATGGTTGATCTGGCGGGCCATCAGCAATAGCAACCGTAACAGTATCACCTCCTGTAAATGGACTGCTGGCACTAATCGTTAACTTATAATTTTGGGCAATTGGTGCCCAAGGTGGTATGCTGAGGCTCAGTGTCCTAAGGTTACGTGCCTGCACAGTGCTGTCCGAAATAACATTGCCATTCGAGTCGATCAAGGAGACCGTGAATTCGTTATTCGGATTATAAGCATAATCACCAGGCAGGCTAAGTGGTACAGCCCCTTCGACCCAATTAGGTGCTACCACGGTTAGGAGCCTTCGGCAGAAAGTCTGGCCTGCCACCAATGGTTTAATCCGCTGTGGTGGGATGGCGAGCTTAGCCATGATGGCCGTCTGACCGTATGCCGAGTCGCTTGACGCACCTGTCCAAGCAGGTCGGTTAGTTGTTGGCATGGTGTTTGGCCTCGAGGCCAAACTAGCAGGCGTGCCAGTCTCCGCATTGCGATGTTGACCTACAACAACAATCCCGTTAAGGATAGGCACTGCGCAAGCCAAGTTCGTATTATCACTACCCCGTTGCGTCCTTGGGTCCCAAACACCTGTCATTAGGGTACTATATCGGATACTGGCCAAATCAGCTGAATAGACCCGAGCAAACCAGCTCCACGCTGACAAAGAGTCAAGCGGAAGGGCACGGTCTGGCTTCAGCATCTTCTGATGGGCCGTTTTGGTGGTTACAACCCTTCGACCAATCCCGGTGATACAAACAGATCCACCACGGCTAATGTGCATCTTGTTGTATTGACACAAAGTCGTGTTTAGGGAGATCCAGCCACTATTTGGGTCATACCAACCATCCATATTAGGGTCACGCTGGATGGCCCCAAAACCACCTGTACCCCCACTGAACTCAGCGAGGTAGGTGGCATGCATTATGCGGCCAAGGTCAAGTGTGTATTTGCCTATCCAGCTCACGAGGGCAGATCCACCACCAGTACCAGTAAAACCGTTCTGATAAGATCTGGCTGTTGGATTGTAATATAGGTCTGTACCTGCAAAAAAGTTTTCGACATTGTTGCCAGCTGCACGAGCGATAACAACTACTTGGTTGTTGAAATAGTCGATCTCAAGGGCATCGACCCACTGATCTGGTGGACTAAGGTCAATAGTCTCTTGATATAGCCGACGCCACCACTTCTGACGACCAGAGCTGTCCATTGCAACGAGGGCAGGTTCAAAATCGCCTAAGCCACTAGGTAGATTCGTTTTGACACAATAGCCGATATACATATCGTTACTGCGTTTGTCAATGACGATTGAGCCTACACGGTGGGTACGGTTGTCATGGACGTAGCCTAGGTAGCCACCGTTGTTACCGTTTGTACCACCCGGAATACTTGGTCCATCATAATAGAAATCATCAGGATAAGCCCCTTTACGGCCCGGGTTGTTGTTTTCATCCACCATTGTAGTGTCAAACAAACGTTGCGAAGGACTCCGAAGTGCACCACGAACATTTCCACATTTCATTATGATAGCACTGTATTGATCACCTGGGATGGCCCTCAACCGCTGAAACCCGTTATTACCTTGGTAGTGATAAAACCAATTGCGGACGAGATCAGGTGTACCATTGGGTTTTAGCCGCTTGATAAAACAACGCGAAGCAACGGACTGAACCATGGTCTGACCTTCAGTGTAGACCACCTTGCCATCATTCTGAACATCCCATGGTTGGAGGACCTCGTGCTCATCATCCGTCTGGAAACAATCTACATTATATAACCAGGTGGTGTTGACAGCTGCTGGTAGTGCAGTCGTGAAGTTATAGTCCAGCCTGGCTATATAATAACCGTCATTATTCCCAGGCGCCGCTCGACGGCCTGAGATATAGACCGTTGCATTATCGGCGTTTTCGTTCGGAACGGTTGTTGTCCGAAGCCTGTTTATATCATGTGCAGTGTTGATTGGAAACCGAATCAGCGACAGGGGTGTTTCCATGTCCTTGCTCATGTGGAGCAAGAAGGCATAGTTCTGACCTGTGGTGTTGCTATTAAGACTACCGCTACTACTGTTAAGGTTTGTGGTGTTCCCGAGGGTGCGGGTGGGCAAGCCTGCCGGTAACCAATCCAGATTATCTGCTGCCCCCATCACAACAACAGTGCTATCGTAGGTTGGGTTGGAACTTAGGACAACCCAGGCATTCTGAAAATACTCTTTGTTGACTATCCCATTGCCAGTCTTGCCAACATAGGTTACGACGTTAGTGGATTGAGCGTTGGCTGCTGTCAGACCTAATGTTACCAAGGTCAATAAGATCAGACCAAAGCGAATAATCCTCGCTGGACTAGTAATACTTTTTCGCATCCGATTTAGGTCGGTTAATATGTGTACACTCTAATGCAGTGTAAATCTAGCAGATTGTCATAACGATGCCTTGCATTTTGTTATCAAATTTGCAATGCCTACCATTTGTCAACCATCTGAAAGGGAAATGAAAGGCAATTCTGTTCAAAGCGGTAGAATAATCGAGTAGATCGGGATCAAGGCTAATGTTTGTTTGCAGTGCTTTCGGTAATATTGTCTTGCCAACCTAACCATGTCTGAGCCCCGCACCTGTCATAGGTTTAGGATCAGCAAAAACTTAGGATTCGCCGCTGCACTGTATCGGCATCCGCACGCTTTAGCCCTATGTACGCACAAGTCCATTCCATAGCCAGATTTCGCAAGGCTATGACCCAATTGATCAGCCCTAGTCACTCCCTTAACACTAAAGTCGGCCAACTGACTTTCCTGATTTTTGTATTAGGATTTCAGTTGCAAGGCATGGCTCAGACGATCACGGTTAATGCATTCACGCCTGTCATTTGTGCTGGTAGCATCAATAACCTTAGTATACCGATCACCAAAACGGGCACCTTCACTGGCAATGCATTCCGTGCCGAGCTGAGTCAACCGGCACCAACACTTGGGTTCACACCACCCACGATCACTGGCAACAACAGCAACGTACCTGGCTCTAACGGCTTTGTCAACTTAGTAATTCCCGCGGCCACCTCCTTTGGCCAGTACCAGATTCGTGTGGTCCATGTTGGGAGTGGGACCATCTCTAACATCGTTAACTTCACGATCACCCCACCCTATACGGTCGATCTGGTCAATAACTCGGCACTTTGCGCCACTGATACGATTCGGTTTGGACTCAATATGGGGCCAGCACCCTATTACACCAGCCTTAGTCTTGGCAGCAGCACGCGTAGATGGAAACGTAACGGGACTATAATTGCTGGACAAACAGCAACTACCCTTACCCTATTACCTAATCAATACCGCGCTGGGGATATCATCTCAGCCGAAGTCAGGACCAATAGTGGCTGTTTTGGTGGCCCAGCGGCTGCCTTCGTGGTTACTAGGTCTGACACCTTGAATGGCATCAAGCTAGATAGTTTGGCCAACCGTCGGGTATGCCCAGGGCAGGTTGTGAACCTCAACTGGTCGGTTTTCAAAGCAGGCCCAACCGGCAACTACATCGTCCAACTGTCTGATACCTTAGGTCGGTTCAACCAACCAACAGACTTTGCATTGGTCACAGGGCTAAACACAGCCTACACCATCCCAGCTGGCATCTTGCAAAAACCAACCTACCGATACGCCATCAGGATCATAGTCAACACACTCACGAACCCACTGTTTTGTGATAAGTCCAACATGATCCCGATCCTGGTTGGTAGTGCTACCGCAAGTGCATCCTTCCAAGCCTCATTGGATAGCGTTTGCAGCGGCACCCCGATCACCTATACTGGCAACAGCCTTGGCTTCATTGCGCCGCAATATATCTGGACGGTCAACGGAGTGCAGCAAGCTACCACCCCAAATCTGACGCTAAACTTACCTAACAATCGGGATACGGTCCGGCTGGTTGTATCTGGGGCGACTACATGTGGCAACCGCACTGTTGTAGTGCCGTTTCAGTTGACCCGTGTGCTGCCCATCCCGACACGCCCAACCCTATTTGGCGATACAGTCTGTGGACAAGGTGCTGTGACCTTGCGTGCAACACCGCCCCCAACTGGAGAGGCCATCCGCTGGTATAATAACAATAACTTCTTGGTTGGGACGGGCAACTCGTTCAGGACAAATACACTGACTGCCTCTACCACTTTTACGGCCAAAGCCTTCAACGGAATTTGTGAAGGACCAACATCTACCATTACTGCGGTAGTAATCCCAATCCCTCAAAAACCTAGCATCGCGGGTTTTGCACTGCCCGACACCACCGTCTGTGCAGGAGAGCAAATTCAGCTTGAGTCAGCCGTCGGTGCTACCCGCTACCTATGGAGTACGGGCGCCACCACACCAGCTATTACGGTGTCTCAACCAGGCAAATACACCCTAAACATCTATAACGGCAACTGCATTAGCCCAACCTCTGACACCATTCGGGTAACGTACAGGCATCCATTAGTAGCCCCACAAATCAGCCAGTCCAACCCAGTTTGTGGGTCTGGAATCACAACCTTGTCCATCAACAACCCAGACCCTGCCCTTACCTATTTTTGGTACGATGCAACAGGAACCACGCTTGTGGGGAGTGGCACTGGCCTTGCGCTTAACCTGATCCAAACTGTAACATATAGTGTCGTCGCCAGCCTCGGTAGGTGTACTAGCACCCCGACCTCAATTGATGCAATAGTAACGCCATTGCCTGCCAAGCCAACTATTACCACGAGCTCTACCCAACTTTGCCCTGGCACGACGGCAACCTTGACCGCAAGCCCAGGCTACGCTAACTATGTCTGGACAGATGGCGTAGTTGGACAAACACGTGAAGTCAGCAGCGCAGGCGCATACGCTTTACGTGTTACCGATGGTATCTGCCAGTCTCCTGTATCGGATTCGATAACCATTAGCGGCAGTGGTTTACAAGCCGTAGACCTAGGACCAAACCTGAGCACCACCCTACAATCTGCCCCTACAACGCTTACGGCAAGTCCTGCTGGAGGTGTATGGCAAGGTATGGGGGTTTTGAGTGGCACAAATGTGTTTGACCCAACCATTGCTGGCATTGGCAAACATACCTTGACCTATACAATCTCCTCTGGCGCCTGCTCCGGTGTTAAGACCATTGAGGTCGAGGTTACCGAAGGCCCTGTCGTGATCAACAATTTCTTCAGCCCGAATGGCGATGGTCAAAACGACACATGGGAGTACAATAAGCTGATGTACCAATACTCTGGGATCAAGGTTTTGATCCTGAATCGGTACGGTGTCAAGCTGTATGAAAGCCTGGATAGTAAAACAGCATGGGATGGCATAGTTGGTGGCAGCAAGGTCCTCAGTGGTACATATATCTACCTGATTACCTTCCCGGACGGACGCCTATTCAGGGGTACTTTCGAAGTTGTTTACTAGATCGGACAAACAGGTTCCAGCAATCCGGATAACATCCCAACAAAAAAGGCCAGTCGATCCTCGATTGGCCTTTTTGTTTTTCTTAAAGCTGCGGCATACCTAGCCAAACATAGTGCAGATCCATCCAGACAGTATAGTCCCGTATGTATAGGGCATCAACCCGATGTGCTAATGAGCCCTGAGCTCGTACCACCACGGAGGGTCGGAAAATGGACTGTTTGTTGCTCAGTCCGCGTGCCTGCGAGCCAAATGTCTTGATAACATACGCGTCTGTTGGGTCAGCCTGGGTCAGATTTACGGAGTGGCAACATGGCAAAACCCACGTCCCACCCCATAGTACACGGAAGGCAGCAGCGTAAAGTCGGCCAAGGTTCACACGACGGACAATGGCTACAATTAGGCCTAGCATAATCACCAAAAGGCTAAACCCAAGGTCAAACAGTCGCTTTTTACGTTGTGCCTCCTGTTGCAGTAGAATGTATGAAGACTCAGGACTGTAGTAATCCCCCGGCTGGTTTTTATCGCTGCTCCCGATTATGAAGTCACTCCCACAAGGAACTACCCGGAAGGCGGGTGGAATGCGGTTCCAACGTTTGCAAATGATACTGATGATGTCTTTATTACTGAGGTTAGCCCCGCCAAAAATGATTTCCTGCACATTCAGTACCTGGACGACCTTCTGCAAATCGGTTAGCTTACCAACCCCATCGTTTGCCTCCTCATTCAAGACACCTACGACTGTAGCATCCACCTTAGCAAGATCGATCAGGTCCTTTATGCGGCTAGCCTCCTGATTTTCGGCAACGATTAGCACCCGCTTGGTCCTATGTTCGCCCAAACGTAGGTTACCATATTGACCTAATTGTGCCACTAATCTCCAGCCAAGGATCGAGGCAATCCCCCAACCAGTACCTAACAGAATCAAGGCTTTAGAATACCGCCAATCATCAAAAAAGTTGGTAACCGCCGATATCAACACCATACCTATGACCAACCCCTTAATGATGGCCTCTGCCTTAGGGCGTTTGGTATAGCCACCTGTCAGCCAAGTGCTACCTAGCCAAGCTAGGATATAGGCCGGCACTGTCATCAGCATAAAGGTTGGCGGATAGTCCCCCGGTACACGCTTATGGTTAGCCTGCCAATATTCCTTAAGCAAATACATCCCGATCAATAACAAACTGGCATCAAGCAAGGGTAGGCGGACTTGATGCCAAATGCGTGCGACAACTGAAAGGCTGGCGCGAAGCCAAATGGCTAAGCCCAAGGCAAGGTCTAGCCCGAAGGACTGCCCACCTTTCAGGAAGTGTTTACGAGCGAAAATGGCCATCGCATTATAGAACACCCGCACATATTTTAGGCTGCCCTTTTTGGTACTTTCACCCTTGTAGTGGATGATCGTTGTGTCAGGATTATAATAATTCTTGTAGCCCGCTAGTTGGATCCGATAACTCAGATCAACATCTTCTCCATACATAAAGAAAGCCTCGTCCAACAGACCAATTTGGTCTAGCACCGCCTTGGGCATCAGCATAAAGGCACCGCTTAATACATCCACCTGCTGGGTTTTGGCATCGCTGAGGTGGCCCATATAATATCGCGCAAACAACTCGGATTTCGGGAAGAGCCCGGTCAGACCCACTATCTTGCAAAACGAAACCCAAGGCGTTGGTAGGCCACGTTTACTTTCTGCTAGATAGAGGCCGCTGCCATCTACCATCCTAACACCAAGGCCGCCTGTATCAGGGTGTTGGGACATAAAGTCTAAACAAAGGCTCAGGGTATCTTCTGCCAACACGACATCTGGATTGAGCAATAAGTGATACTGCCCCTTGGCCTGCCGTAGCGCTTGGTTATTGGCCTTCGCAAAGCCAACATTATCTTGGTTCGGGATCAACCGCACCCATGGGAACTGGGTCTGGACCATCTGGACCGAATCATCAGCAGAGGCATTATCTACCACCCAAACCTCTGCATCGATGCCGACTATTGCCGCTTCTACGCTCTGCAACGTTTGTTGCAGAAAGTGGCTCACGTTGTAGCTCACAATGACAATCGAAAGGGCTGGCACCTGCAGGGACATGCTGCAATGATACACTTAAAAAGCCTAGTTTCCAGCCAATAGGCTACCAGAGAGCGATTGGCATAATGACCGATGGCGAATTTGACCTTTAACTAAAAACAGGCCAATGTTTAACCTCACCAAAACCAAATGAGGACTCTGAACAAAATAACATCGGCCACTCGCATGATTACGAATGGCCGATATTAGTCTGGGATAAAATGTCGCTAACTGTCGCCAACTACTTGCCCATGAATGGTAGCTTAGGCATTTTGCCCTGAAGGCCGCTGAATTTGCGCATCATTTTGCGCATTTCGTCAAACTGCTTAAGCAAATTGTTCACCTCCTGAACGGAGCGACCACTACCAGCAGCGATACGTTTGCGTCGGCTACCGTTGATGCTATCAGGGTTGGCTCTTTCGTATTGGGTCATGGACTGGATAATAGCCTCAATTGGTTTAAAGCTGCTATTGTCAAGGTCAACATCAGCCACCAACTTACCTGCACCAGGGATCATGCCGATCAAGTCTTTGATGTTCCCCATCTTCTTGACTTGATCTAGCTGGGATAAAAAGTCGTTGAAGTCAAATTTGTTCTGCTGGATCTTCTTGTTGATGCGTTTGGACTCATCTTCGTCAAAGGCTTGTTGTGCCCGTTCGACAAGGGAAATCACATCACCCATACCCAAGATACGTTGGGCCATACGATCAGGATAGAATACATCCAAGGCCTCTGGCTTTTCGCCAGTACCAATGTACTTGATGGGCTTTTCGACTACGGCCCTAATGCTAAGAGCAGCACCACCACGCGAATCACCATCTAGTTTGGTCAGGACAACACCGTCAAAATTAAGCCGGTCGTTGAAAGCCTTAGCTGTATTGACCGCATCTTGGCCTGTCATTGCATCGACCACAAATAAGGTCTCAGATGGTTTGATGGCTGCCTTTACGTTGGCAATCTCTTGCATCATTTGCTCGTCCACCGCAAGGCGTCCTGCGGTATCGACAATCAAAATTTTGCGCCCAAGGCTTTTGGCTTTGGCCATGGCATTAATCGCAATCTGGACCGCGTCCTTGTTATCTGGCTCAGCATAAACATCGACGCCCACTTGCTCGCCTAGCACCTGAAGCTGGTTGATCGCGGCAGGACGGTAAATATCGCAAGCTGCCAACATGACTGAGCGACCTTGTTTCTTGAGCATCAAGGCCAATTTACTGCAGAAGGTGGTTTTACCACTACCCTGCAAACCTGCCACCAAGATAACGGCTAGGTCTCCTTTGAGGTTAATGTCAACCTTTTCGGATCCCATGAGCTGGGTTAGCTCGTCAAAGACGATTTTGGTCAAGAGCTCGCCTGGTTTGACCGCAATCAGAACCTCTTTACCAAGGGCTGTTTGGAGGACGTTATCAGTGACGGACTTAGCCACTTTATAGTTAACGTCAGCGTCTATCAATGCCCTCCTGATTTCTTTGACAGTTTGCGCTACGTTGATTTCCGTTATGCGACCTTGTCCTTTAAGGGTCTTGAATGCTTTGTCTAGCTTGGAGCTTAAATTCTCGAACATATCTTTCTCTTACTCGTCCTGATTACTGCCTGGTGCCATGTGTATGAGCCAATTACAAACAGTGTGGGGTGGAAATTTAGGACGCAAAAGTACAACCATATTTGGCACTTTGGGCTGCCTCCTACTAACCAATCTGAAGGCTCAATTGCATGAGGCTAGAGTGCAGATCCAGTGATTGCATTTCTTGGCAGGCTTGGTTCAACTCCGAGGACCAACCATTGGATTTGGAGTTGCTGACAAGGCCTTTGTTAAGAAACGGGCTCAGGGTTTGGTTCTTGCCCCTAGGGTTTCGAGACTGACTTATTCATCCGGCACCGATCGCTGCAATATTTGACTTCGTCCCAGACCCTCTCCCACTTCTTTCGCCAGTTAAAGGGGCGGCCGCAAACGGTGCAAATTTTGGACGGCAAATGTGGTTTTTGGTGGGACATGACGCTGGTTTTGGTCTTTTAACTACAGAAACCAGCAATATTGTTTGTCTCATGTAAGTTTTTTGTAAATTTAACACCAAAATGCCGACCTTAACGCCCCATAGGTGATTAAAACCGACTTTATTGGCTTAACCAACTCCAAGTACCCACGCAAGAAAATCCACCATTCGGGCAAAAATAGTTCTAAAATCTCCACATTTCCCACACAACAAAAGCTGGTATCAGGCATAACCCAATAGGTTGGGAACCTGTTTGTTTTCACCTTTGATTGTGCCTAAGCATCCTATACCATGTCTAATCCTGCCCTGCTTAATAATTTTTATGGACAATCTGCCAGCCTTATTGCAGGTCAAAACAGCGTCGGTGGGCTAGCACGCACGAGCGATCCTGGTCAGCACACGAGTGCATTTGCTATCACCCGCCATCCAGATGCCATTGTTGTATTTGATCTGATTGGTATGGTTACAAGCCTCGTGGCCAAAACCTCCTATTTCCAGACCAGACTTAGCAACATTAGCCCAGGTACCCATTACATGTTGGTCCTTTTGCAACTAGGCTACAACGCCCAGCAAATGGACTACCTTAACACACATGGTGACTACATCGGGACGGGTCATTTTTGTGGATCTAGAATGCTTCAGCAAGGCGGCGCAAATGGTGGTGTTATGATGCTTTACGCCCCACTGCCCGAACTACCCTCTGCCAGTCCTGCTGAGGCAATCACGCCACCTCAACCTGGTAAACAGGCCTATATTAATCCTACGACATTTGTAGCACCTGAGCCAAATCCTCCTGTAGTCGAGAGTTTTAGTAACAACGAGGTCTATAATCCGACCTTTATGCAGAGTATGAGCCAGGATCAACATTCGACCCAAGCTCCGCCGCAGCACCTTCAATTCCAGGCTATCCCCACCGCCAGCCCGGCACCTGTCCTCGAGACCACTCCTCAACCATTACCTCCTATAGTATCCGCAGCTCCAGAAACAAACGTACAGACTGACCGTCTCGCAACGGAGCGACCAGCCCTAACTGGTAACCTCGCCCTTGATGCCCAAGCATTGATAGACGCCGCTGTCAAGGCTGCACTTGCAGAGCAGGCCCAAAATTACCAAAACGCTAATAAAGCACCAGAGGCACCTACGCAACGCCCCCTAGTATCCGAAGCTCCCATTGCGGAGGAGCCTAAACCAATAGTCGAAGTCCTGGAGGTATACCAAAAGGAGGATGTACCTACACCCACATCCTACAGTCAAGCCTCAATTACACCAGAGGTGGCAACTCAAGAAGTGCCAATGAGGTCGTTCGCCGAGAGCCCTATAGGTCATAACACGGGTCATAAGTTTGCCTTAGCTGACGATATGCCAAACAGCTTTGTGATACACCCTACGGGCTCACAAGCAAAGGGGCAATTCGTTTGGCAACACCGGAATAATGATCTCCATATCATTGCTTACGGAATCTGCCTACCATCCCAACCAAGTGATGACATTACCGAACCTCTCAATTTGCTCCAGAACGCATTGCATAATGTGGTAGTGCAGCTGGGCAATGCCGAGGCAGACGACATCATGATTGGAGTAAATGATGCCTATCAAAACAAACTCAATAACGCTAACGAGGCCACTCGCAAAGCCTATGTCGAGGTATCGGTTTGCATCCTGAACAGCAAGCAAAAGGTGGTTGACCTTGCAGGGGCTCCATATGGAAGCTTCTTCCTACGCAACAACAATGTTAGCGGCATCCATAACGGACGCATCGCCGCTTTAGCGTCGCAGATGACGGTTAATAAACAGGATCTGCGTTGTGCCCGGTTCCGTACGGAGGAACTAACTGCTGTTTATCTGTTTGGTATCGGTAGCATGATTCAAGGTAATGACATCACGAAAGCATCTAAGACACACAACCAAGTCACCCAAATGCTCGAATCTGTCATGAAAATGGGTTATGCCGAGCAATACGAAGCCATGAAAAACCACCTCGGTATGTTGGTTGGTCCTAGTGGCGTACTGCCAATCCTTATTGGGCTGAAACCAGTCTAAACATATCAGGATTGAGGTATTGGTGACATTTTAGAGTTAAATCGACTCATTTTTTGCTTATTGCCATTGCATAAACCATGAATAAATCACAAAGCCAACAATAGGGCAGGATAATATCTCAGAAGCTAGCCACGCAATTATTAGGGACCGAAATCGATCATGTTAGCATTTATCCAAGGGCCTTCAGGTGGTGCTGAGTCCGTAGAAAGGCCGAGCCGTTTTGTGGGCGAAACTAGTATGTTGCCAGAGGCCGTAATTGTGTTCAATGCCTATGACACAATCGTCAACTACATTGTCAAATCCACCTACCTCAATGACCTGATCGGGAACTTGTCATTTGGTAGCGCTCTAGACGTCTTTTTTAGCCGCGTCAACCTCCTACCAGAGCATATTTTGTTCCTGATCAAGCAGGGCTACTATATGGGAGGCTACGAACAATGTAGCTTTGAGTATCGACTCAATACCCCCTCCATGGCAGTCGGAAGCAATACAACAGGATCCCAACCGAACCATAATGGCGGCATGCTTTTGGTGTTTTCGCCCATTGGGTCCCGCCCCACGACAATACATAAACATCAGCCTACAACCACAGAGGCGCTTGAAGTCGCCGTCCAAGGAAACCTATTGCAGCGGCAAACCAACCAACTAAGCCAGTTTGTCGGCGCTAACTTCGTGATCAATAATGGCCAGAATGATCTGCATGGTCACTTTCTGTGGTTTGACAAGGCCAAGGACATCACTCTGATTGCGACAGGCTTGTGCAAGGGAAACCCTTCAACTGCTAGTCAGATGGCAGCGCACGTAATGGCGCTTTTGCACTTGGTAGTCGTCGAGCAGGGCTATGCCGAAGGTGACGAGATCATGAATAGGCTAAGCTATTATCTATATAAGTTTACCCGTGACAAAGTCCAGCTTGCAGGCCCTATGCTCGAGATTTCGGTCGTGGTGATCAATCGCAAACATCGCTGGGTAGAACTGACTGGCTCACAGGTCGGTTGCTTTTACCTCCAAAACGGTAACATCACCTGGCTAAAAGGTAGCAGATCGGTTGTGGGTGACCCCAAGATATTGCTTAGCAAACAAGACTACCGCAGCACCCGCTTTCGAACCGACGATCTCGATGCTATCTACCTCTATACAACTCCTCTGCTAGACCAACCGAATGACAAATCGCACAAGCCTATGGGCAGACAGCGATTGGCCAATTCGATCGAGTCGGTTTCGGCTATGCCACTTGCGGACCAAGCAACCTTGATGCTGGATCACATCAATTCTTGGCGTGGTGGGCAACCGATCCACGAACACCACCTACTAGTTGGGTTCAGGGTTGATTAGGGTCTGATAGCCACCTATTGCACCCAGCTAATAGATCAAGTCATAACAAAGCCACTTGACAACGTATCAGGATCAGTCCTGTCAGTTGCCAAGTGGCTTTTTTGGGCTTTTCTTGTTATCACGGATCTGGCGTTAACGATACCAAACCTGCCAAGGTCAAGATATTTTGTTTGCTACTTAACCCAGTAGGACCAGATCACTGGCAAGGCCCCTAGCTAGAGTAGCGACAGATTAGGCTTTGGCTGGTGTACGAGCTAAGACTTCATCGATCAAGCCATACTCTTTGGCCTCTTGGGCGATCATCCAATAGTCACGATCACTGTCTTTTTCGACACGCTCAAAAGGTTGCCCACTATGGTCACTAATAATGCCATAGAGCTCTTTACGGATAATGACGATCTGCTGGGCAGAGATCTCGATGTCGCGGCTCTGGCCCTGGGCGCCACCACTTGGTTGGTGAATCATGACCCTAGCGTGTGGCAAGGCCGAACGTTTGCCTGCGGCACCTCCACAAAGCAATACGGCACCCATACTAGCAGCTAGGCTAGTACAAATGGTTGCAACGTCTGGTGCGATGAAGTTCATCGTGTCATAGATACCTAGGCCAGCGTAAACACTACCGCCTGGGCTATTGATGTACATCTGGATGTCTTTCTTGGCATCAGCACTGGCCAAGAACAACAGCTGGGCCACAATGATGTTAGAGATGTTGTCGTCAATACCCATCCCGAGGAAAATGATACGATCCGCCATCAGACGCGAAAAGACGTCGATCTCACGGAAGTTGGTAGGGCGCTCTTCAATAATGGCCCTGGTCATATTCTCGATGTGCTGGACGTAGCGATCAACATTGAGGCCGTTGATGCCTTGGTCCATCACCGCATATTTGCGAAACTCTTGTGTGTTATACATGGATTTTGGTTGGTAATCGTGTGGTTGAACTTCGTGGTTTACGCGATAAAGGCCCCTAACATTCAGTGGTTAGGCATTCTGGATGATCGTTTCTCCAGACTTCGGACTTTTTCAGGGTGCAGGTTACAAAAACCTTGCAGCAACCCCAAACCCAATCAAAAACTAATCCTGATTAGCCAAGTTGTCAGGCCGATCGCCGCGACCAATATTGTGCTGTAGTGGGACCGTATACATCGTAAAAGCTAACACCCCTACCAACTCAAGGTCGATAGGGGTGTCAGGTGCCTAGTTTTGCCTAATGATGTAAACTGCCTAATGCTTAGTGAGCGACCAGCATGTGCATCCTTTCCTCAAAGTCGTGCAGGCTAACATAGGTATTGACCTCGGTAATCTTGGTACGTGCATTATTGTAGAAAATGGCAGTGAAAGCCTCTTGGCTAGCACGGTTCCAGTTTTTACCTTTCTCCTCGGTCAGATGTTTGATGGCCATTTCGGTAGCTGCCTTCTGTGTTGACTCGTCATCGACTGGCAAACCATACTGGGCGAACATGGCCAAGTTGGTTTGGGTGACATGGTCAACAACCATTTGGTAGGTTGGCTCTAGGTTCAGCTGTTTGGTCATGATCTGGTCCCGGATCAAGGTCCAGCGCAGATCGTCGATGTAGTAGCCGATGTTCTTGTCCACCTCAGCAACTGTCATTTTGTCGTTTGTAGCTAGTAGCCACTTGCGTAAGAATGCTTCTGGCAGTGGTAATAGTGCTTTTGCCAGCAATTCCTTCCGGAGTGCCTCTTGGTAGTACTGGGTGGCGTCCGAAGCGTAAGCCTTGGCAAGCTCTTCGCGCAGCATCGTCATGAAGGTCTCCTCGGTATCTGTTTCGGCAGACCAAGATGGGAAGATCTTTTTGTAAAACTCCTCGTTAACCTCGGCCAACTGCTGCCTGTTGAGGTTCGTGATCGTGAGGGTATAGTCGCCACTTACTTGTTCAGCCTCAGCTTTGCTTAGGCTTGTCAGATGCTGGATCTGATGGGTGTCAAATGCGGCCTTCAGGTCAAAGGTAACGACGTCACCAATTTTCTTGCCTGCGAAAGATGCGATTGCGCTCGCATTAAGCTTATTTGTTGGCACCATTGTTTTGGTGGACCATGAGCCATCTGCCTTAGCCAGCTCACCAAAAATATCATCATTGGGCTCGCTGCGTTCTGGGACAATGGTCTCGCCAAAACGCTTCTGGAGATTCTCGATGGTCTGAGCGACATTTTCATCACTGACCTCGATACTAAAAGTATTGAGAGTAAGGTTAGCAAGCACCGGTGCATCAAACGTCGGTGCCAAACCTAGCTCGAACACAAAGGTGTATTCACGATTGTTTTTCCAGTCGATCTCAGGTTGTGCAGCTCCATCATGCGGGATCGGATTGCCGAGTACAGCCAAATTATTGTCTTTAATGTAGGCATCTACAGCATTGCCCAAGATTTCGTTGACGGCATCTACCCTTATGGTTAGACCATACATGCGCTCGATGTGCTGAGCAGGCACTTTGCCAGGCCTAAAGCCTTTAATCTGGGCCGTAGCAGTTACCTCGCGGACCTTCTTTTTGTATTGGGTTGCGTAGTCATCCTCGGAGATGCTCACGGTGAGCATTGCGTTGACGTCGTCTTGGTGGGTGAGTTTAATGTCCAAAGTAGTGCTGCAGGGATCCTGCTATTAGCGTGTAAGGGAATCTGTTTTCGGAGCAATGTCTGGGACAGGACATAAGTGGTTGAAGGCCACAAAAGACCACAATCACCTGATATCCAGTCCAATAAAAAAAGCCGCCAGGAATACTGACGGCTCTCGTAGTGCGGATGAAGGGAGTCGAACCCCCACACCGTGAAGTGCTAGATCCTAAGTCTAGTGCGTCTACCAATTTCGCCACATCCGCTAAAGGACTGCAAAAGTACGGCTGTTAATTCAGAATGCAAATTTTTAAGCCGTTTTTTTTCGCTAGGTCGTTTCTGACACAAGGTATTCGTTTTTGCGGTTGTTGTTCTGGGCCATCATCTCGCCCAAAAAACCTGCCAAAAAAAGCTGGACACCGATTATGATCGTCACCAAAGCAAAGAAGAACAAAGGCTGGTCAGTCACGTTACGGGCAAGGTGACCTGTTGAAAGCAAAAGTAGCTTCTCCGAGATCAGATAAACCGCCACCATGAACCCAAACAAAAAACACAAGGTGCCATAGAGGCCAAAGAAGTGCATTGGTTTCTTCCGGAACCTAGTGACAAACGAAATGGACAGTAGATCAAGGAAGCCGTTCAGGAAACGCTCAAGCCCAAACTTGCTGTAGCCATACTTACGCGCCCTATGGACAACCACCTTCTCCGTGATTTTGTCGAAGCCATTCCACTTGGCAATGACCGGTATGTACCTATGCATCTCCCCATAGAGCTCAACAGAGCGCACCAACTTGTGTTTGTAGGCCTTCAGTCCGCAGTTGAAATCATGAAGCTTGATGCCAGACATTTTGCTGGTAACCCAGTTGAAAAACTTGGAAGGAATGGTTTTGGCTAAGGGATCATGCCTGACTTGTTTCCATCCACTTACTAGGTCATAATCCTGATTACGGATTAGGTCATAGAGGGCCGGTATCTCGTCTGGAGAGTCCTGCAAGTCGGCGTCCATCGTGATAACTACATGTCCTTTGACCTCCTGAAACCCAGTGTAAAGCGCAGCTGATTTCCCATAGTTGCGGGAGAATCGGATGCCCATAATGGCAGGATAACGCTGCTTAAGTTGCTGAATGACTTGCCAGGAATTGTCCTTGCTGCCATCGTCGATGAGCAGAATTTCATGGCTGACACCCATTATTGTTACTACCCGTGTTATCCAGTCCACAAGCTCTGGCAAGGACTCATCCTCGTTGAAGAGAGGGACTACGATGGAAAGATCTAAAGTCGGGTGGTAAATGGGTGCAGTAATCATCTAGCTGAACATCTCGCGTTTGCGGCGCACAAATAACGCCAAAATGAAGTTGAAAACTGCATATCCGACGATTACCTTGAACAGACTGTAGAGAATCTGAAGTGGACTGAACGACAACTGCTCCATGAGATCAGAGCGTGTTTTGTCATAAACCTCATCCATTTGATCTTGGTCGGCACCATCTGGCATCATTGATTTGGTGAACTCGATTACCCCATCCGCCATCTTGGTGGCCAGCTCAGGATCAACCACTTTGAACATCAGGACCGAGAATAGCTGATAAACAACGGAGCTCACGATACACATCACTAGCAGTACTTGATAAGCCTGCATATACTCCAGGTATCCACCATAAACAACCTTCCGCTCCTGGATACCAAGATAGATCAGCAGGCCCAAGGGAGGGAACAATATCATTAAGGAGTACATCGGGTTGGATAGGTACTGAATGCCGGCAGCATAGAGCGCCACAAACAACAAGATGCTAAAGACACCGATATAGACGCCCTTGATTGTGGCAGATTTGATATCGAGTTTGAAAGGTGCTTCAGGAGTTACAAATCCGGATTGGTTACCGTCTTGCGGCAGTTGATAATCAGCCATTGCATTGAAGGGGTGGGAATGTTAGGAGGGTTAGTTTAGGTAATCAGGTTTCTGCAATCGGGAGTTGAGGAGAATCGCTACTTAAGTACTGGTAAAGAACAATCAAACCAGATTAAGCATCTCGACTATCCCTTGCAGATGGTTAAATGTAGACAAAAATGTTACACTTGGACATCATCATTTTATGGTCAGCGGGCTACAATCAGGATAAAGTGCAAGCCAACAACGACAAGAGGTATCAGGATAAGGCCAAAGTGTTTACTTTTACGTTTTAGGTCCTGCCGAATTGTGGGGTCTATTCAGCTTCAGCCAGCCCCATGAGACTATTTTTATCCGCCTTGCTAGTGCTTTTAGTGATCGTCAGTAGCCAAGCCCAATCTAGCATTAAGGGTTATATCCTCGACATCAAAAAGCAAGAAGGTATTAGGGGCGTCAAGGTTCTGCTGAACCCAACAGGCAAAACGACCCTAACTGATGGCAATGGCTACTTTAGTTTTGGCCTATTACCAGATGGCGAGTACCGGATCAAGGCAGGCCCTGCAGGATACGACAGCCTAGCAGCATTATACAATGTGGTCAACGGGACTGCACCCAGCCAACGCCTTAGTGCCAAACAGCAAGCCGCAACAGCAGCTGGCAAACTGGTCCAGAATGAGCAGCGCACAAGTGCCTATAACAATGACGGCAGCCTAGTGACAACTGCTCAGCTGAAAGGCTTCATAACTAATTCGGCTGATGGTGAGCCAGTTATCTTCACACCTGTATTGCTAAAAGGTACTGGCCTAGGCGCACAAACTGACGTGAATGGCTACTTCACCCTAACCAAAATCAAACCGGGTAACTATACCTTGGTCATTACCTCCATTGGGTTTGACACTTTGATTCAGGAGGTCAGACTGAGCGCCGGCGAGGTTTTGACCAAACGCCTCAGTATGCGCGAAAAAAGCAGCACAACTACCGAGATCGAAATCGTGGCTAACACGGACAAGGAGGTACGGCAAAGCACAACTAACGTCAGTATCACCAAAGTCACCCCACGAGAAATCTTGCAGATGCCTTCCGTCGGTGGTGAGCCTGACTTGGTCCAGTATATGCAGACGATCCCTGGGGTGGTTTTCACAGGAGATCAAGGTGGACAACTCTTCATCAGGGGTGGGTCTGCGGTCCAGAACCTGACCTTGCTGGATGGGATGATGATCTACAACCCATTCCACTCGATTGGCCTATACTCGGTTTTTGAAACCGAAAGCATCAAGAATGCAGACATCTATACCGCTGGTTTCGGGGCCGAATATGGCGGTAGGGCGTCATCAGTGATGGATATCAAAACCATTGATGGCAATAAAAATCGTTGGGCCGTCACAGATGGACTAAATGCCTTTGCTAATCGACTACTGATTGAGGCACCTCTGTTCAAAGGAGAGGAAGAAGGCACTGGCGCATCGATGTTTGTATCTGTTCGGAACTCTTTGCTGAACTACTCTAGCAAAACCTTGTACAATTACGCCAACAATGGGAGAGGTTTACCCTTTAGCTTCTTGGACCTTTATGGCAAGGTGACACTCACAAGTGGTGCTAGCAAGATCAGTTTCCAAGGTTTTAGGTTTGACGACAAGGCAGACCTAGGGGGCTTTAGTGGCTTTAATTGGACGGCCACTGGCTTCGGTACCTCTTTCTATTTGGTTCCACAGTCAAGTACAGTCATGATAAGTGGTAACATTGCCTATTCGGACTACAAGGTTGGCCTGATCGAGACAACAGCCTTCCCTCGGTCCAGCAGTGTCAATAACCTCAATGGGGAGATTGACATGACCTATTACATGAACAAAAGCGAGCTCAAGTATGGCGCCGGAATCATGATCAACGGGACGGACTGGACTGCAGTAGCACCAAGCGGTGTCACCCAAACTAGTCAAAAACCTAATAGCGAGGTTTTTGCATTTGCCAAATACAAAATTGCCTTTTCAGATTTCATCCTCGAACCAAGCTTCAGGGTCCAGTACTATGCCACCTTTGGCGCAATGAGCTTAGAGCCGCGCTTTGCAGCCAAGTATAATGCCACAGACAAGCTCAGGTTCAAACTGGCGGGTGGACTCTATTCACAAAACTTGCTTGCCACCCAGTCTGACAGGGATGTTGTGTCCTTATTCTATGGTTTTGTGACTAGCCCTGAAAGTGGCGCCAATGGGGATGGAACCAGGGTATCTAGCCCAATCCAGCGTGCCACCCATGGCGTCCTTGGCGTTGAGTATGACCTGACCGACAATATCAGCGTGAACCTTGAGCCCTATGTTAAGATTTTTGATCCTTTTATTAGCCTAAACCTCAACAAGCGCACTGCAAGCGATGCTGACTACATCCTCGAGAAGGGCAATGCCACCGGCATTGATTTCCAAGTCAAGTATGACGACAAGAAGATATTTGTGCAGGTCGGCTACTCCTTAGCCCAAGTAACGCGTCAGTTTGGCGACACGACTTATGCACCAAACTATGACCGTAGGCACAACCTGAACCTATTGGCGGGTTACAAATTTGGCAAACGCCAGGCATGGTCATTTGACCTCCGCTGGAACTATGGCTCAGGATTCCCATTCACCCAGACCCAAGGTTTTTATGAGCTAATGCCAGTAAGCGGCAACCTTGGCAACAATGCCCAGAACTATAATGGTAGCCTAGGGGCTTATTACGGAGGGCTTCGCCAATACAACCAAGGCCGCCTACCAGACTATCATCGTTTGGATGTCAGCATCAAACGCAAATTCTATTTTGGTGAGCATGGTACCCTCGAAGTCAATGCTAGCGTTACCAATGCCTACAACAGGGCCAACCTGTTCTATTTCGATAGGATTAGCCTAACTAGGGTCAATCAGTTGCCATTATTGCCTTCGATGGGCCTGACTGTAACCTTCTAAGGGGGGGGCCGTGCCCGAGTAATTGGCGGCTGAAACACCGAAATCTGCAAATGCAATCGTTGGGCGAACATATCGACACATGCACCCACAAAATATCAGGTGATTGTCAGTAGTTTGTGCGATTTTGCTGTACTTTGTTCTGGCTTCAGAATGTTACACCGATAGAAATCTGAACACAGATATTTCCGACCAACACCTGTACCATACCAAGTTAACCGCGCTAATTAGAATGTCGAGATTTTCGAAGCTGCTTTTCGTGCTGCTATTAGCAGTACCGATAGCTGTACGGTCGCAAAACTATGAGTTTGCGTCCTTACGGGGCTATCCGCAGATGAATACTGCAGGGTGGTCTTTGGCGGGTATGGCCTATACTGGTAGCAGCCCAGTAGGTGACGGCTCCCCTAGCGAGCTCATCTTGACCGACTTGACAGGTAATACCTCAGGTGCTGCCGTCTTCAATACGCCTGTTGACATATCAGCGTGCCAAACTTGGGTTGCGGAGTTTGACTTCAGGATCTTTGGAGGCAATGGGGCTGATGGCATAGGGTTCTTCTTCCTATCCTCTCCTCCGCGTGGCTTTGTACGTGGTGGCGGTATCGGGATTCCGACTGGCAACCGAGGCTTGGTTGTTGCCCTAGACCAATACCTTAACGGAAGCTGCTATGGTGGCCCTGTCCCCAAATTACAAATCAGGTATCTGACACCCACGAGCAACTACCTTGAGTGCCCACCTGGTCCACCACAACCAACAGTTGGTGGTGTGACCGAAATCAGGCAGCCTATCTACAATCGTTGTACAATCCGGTACGATGCTGGCAATATCAATGTTTCGATCAATGGAGTAGTACGGCTTTCTGGCTTCTACAATATTGACTTTGCTGGCTACTTTGGCCTGTCTGCGTCCACAGGTGGCAATAATGATTGGCACAGCATCAAAAACTTTTCACTCAAGACATTCAAGCCAATATTATCGGCCCCTAATGCTGGTCCAGATGTAACTGTCTGCAATAACACCGCCCGCACAATCGGTGTGGCAACTGCCCCTAATAATCCCTACACGTATCGTTGGACACCAACTACAGGTCTTGATAACCCTAACATTGCCAATCCTACAGTCATTAGAACTAACAACTCAGGCGCACCACAGACCTTCTCTTATTTCTTAGTCAAGGATACAGTGGGCACCACACCACGTTGTGCCTTTGCCGATGAGGTAAAGGTAACTGTGCTCGGCAGGGCAGCAACTGCTGGTGCTGATATTACAGTTTGTAGCAACGAAAGCCGTAACCTCAACCTCACCTCCCAAACCGGCTATACCTATCGTTGGTTTCCGAGCACTGGGCTGAATAATGCCTTTACGTCTAGCCCAATCCTCAAGATCAGGAATACAACTGGGGTGCCGCAGGTCTATGAATACATTGTGACAGCCAATAGCAGTAGCATCGGCTGTCAGGACCAAGACACCTTGTTGGTAACCGTCTTGCCAGAAGCAGCAAGTGCTGGTCCAGACAAATCTGTTTGCGCTAACGCAACCACTATAATTGGTGTGCCTAGCCTGCCGAATTATATCTATTCTTGGTCTCCAACCACAGGGCTTGTTACACCTGGCCAGAGCCAAACTACTGTAGCCTTGATTAACCCAGGGACCAGCGTGGTCCGTTATCGGTTTGTGTTAAGTGCTTTTAGTACCATCGGATCTTGCACAACGACTGACACAGTTTGGGTTTCGGTCTTCCCTAGTCAGCCACCAAATGTGGGTCCGAGGGTTAGGACGCTATGTAACAACAATACTACCCAGCTTGGAGCAAATCCGCAGCCAGCGTTTGCTTATAGGTGGACTCCTGCTACAGGACTGGATAATCCGAATGTATCTAACCCAACCCTCATAGGTATCAATACTGGCACGGCGCCAATTTCGGTCTGGTACAAATTGACATCCACCAGTTTATTCAGTGGGTGTAGCAATGCAGATAGTATTTTGATAACGATCAACCCTGACCCACTTCCATTGGCAGGCGTTGACCAATCGGTTTGCCAAGATGGATCGATCACCTTGGGTAGCACTACACTACCGGGCTATTTCTATATCTGGTCTCCTGATAGCGGGCTGAGCAATGCCAACATTGCCCAACCAGTATTGTCAGCACGGTTAAGGGGTACTACTTCAATTTCTCGTCAATATATCTTGACAAGCATAGCCCTAGGTTGCCAGACAAATGATACGGTTTTGGTTACGATAAACCCAATCCCTGCTAACCCACTGCCCACCAAGCAGTTTAATGTTTGTGATGGATCCTCGGTTACCATAAATACCCAAAGCCAGCCGAATCACACCTATTCGTGGTCGCCGGGCCGCCTCTTGAGCGATAGTAACAGCAGCAATCCTGTGTTTGCTCCAGTACTTGGTAACCAAGCAGTTGTTAATCAATCTTTCTACCTCCGAACAAAAAACAACCAAACAGGCTGCGAACGGCTTGATACGATCAACGTAATAATAAGCCCATACCTGCGCCTTAGGCTGCTAGACACCGCTACTTGCGCCACCGAACCAGTACAACTAGGCACTATGAGCCGTACGGGATGGCTTTATAGCTGGTCACCCAAGATCTTCCTGGATGACAGCACCTTGATGCTACCAACATTTAAGTATGCTGTGGCACCTGCAAGAGATACAACATTCAATTACATTGTAACGGCCCTCCAACCAAGTGGGCTTTGCGCCACTACTGATACCCTTAAGGTTTTGGTGCGTGCACTACCAAGGGCCGATGCTGGCCAAGATCGATTAGAGTTGTGCCAAGGAGACAGTACCACAATCGGCAGCCCAGCTGTGCCAGGGCGGACCTATAGGTGGCTACCTACTACAGGTCTCGACAACCCAAGAGCCGCCCAACCAAGGGTAAGTGTCGCCAGTGCCGCGCCTGGCATCATCAATTATGTTTTGACTGTCCGAGATGCCCATTGTAGCAATACGGATACTGTCTCAGTTTTGGTCAAACCAAAACCATCGTCCCTACTTCCAAACCTGATCTCAGTCTGTAACGGTTCTCCAACCAATGTTGCTAACCCTCCCCTGCCAGGTTATGTCTATCGTTGGAATACCAGTGTAGGCCTAAGCGATAGCACCATCGCCAACCCCGTGATCACGCTCGATAGCCGTAAACCCTACGACACGACCTATATCTACACCCTCCAGATCTCAAACCCAACCTCTGGCTGCAACACAAGCGACACGATGGGCGTCGTGGTCCATCCGTTACCAGTCGCCGAAGCAGGAGCTGATATTTCGGTCTGCCCTAGCGAGTTAGGCCAGATTGGTACTGACTCGGTTATTAGCTATGGTTACTTGTGGACACCGTCCAACGGTCTATCCTCCGTGACTGTTGCCAAACCGGACATTATCCTTGGGGCTGACTTTGCCAACGACCAGAATTATACCTACCGAGTGACGGTGACAGATTTGGCAACAGGATGTACCAGCCAGGACTCAGTAGTGGTAACGCTGAAAGCACGACCGATAGTCTCGATGCAGCGGCTTGTACGTGTTTGCATCGATGATACCATCACCATTGGCCCGCAGAATACTGTCCCTGGGGCACTTTATCGATGGTCGGCTGGCATTGGTATCCAGAACCCTGGCCTGACCCAACAGCGGATCGCACTTAGCTCGAACGCCCCAACCCGCAATGTCTATTACCTAACTGTAACTGGGGGTAATACCTGCATCAGGTTTGACTCTGTTGTCGTGATCCTGGAGCCCAAACCAATCAAACCAAGCATTCGTGGGCGTAGTTCCTTCTGCCCCGGAATCAGTGGCGTTGGCTTCCGTGTCGGAAACCCTCAACCTGGCTATACCTACCAATGGCAGATTGTTGGGGGAACCATCACCACCACTACACCAAATACAGACAGCATCACTGTGGCTTGGGGAGCAGTTAACCCCAATGCCCAGATTATCGTTACAGCCCGTTCGGCAGCTGGTTGTTTTAGCGAACCTATGCGGATGAATATCCAGCTGAAAGTTATTCTGGACGTGGATAAACCAATCGCCCTGAATGGCAAGGACAGCCTATGCCTCAATCAGGCCCAAGGTCAGGTCTATTTTGCAGCCCCGATCTTGCCGTTCAGCACCTACCAATGGAACATTTCGGGTAACGGCACTATTTTGTCAGGCCAAGGCACCAACCGTGTTGTTGTGAGCTGGAACCAAGTTGGCCGTGGATACCTCTGGATTAGCGAACAATCTCAAACACCTTCTGATACCTGCCTAGGTACAAGCGATAGTTTGGTGCAGGACATCCTTGACGTGCCTGAGCTTCTCAATATATCAAAGCCGCAGTATGCATGCCAGAACAGCGCTCAACTCGTGAGTCTGTTCACCCAATTTGTAGGAGATGCTAGCTACAGGTGGGTAACACCAGGAGCACTTGTGGTCAATGACTTTGGGTTTGCCCGGGCAGTGCGCTATAACACCCCAGGGAAGTATCTAATTTCTGTCACCGTAATCAGTCAGTTTGGTTGCGAAGGCACCACCCTTCAGGATAGCATCGTTGTCGAACCTCAACCAATCATTGCCTGGGCAGACTCGGCCTCTGTTATCTGTGCGAGCAGACTAACTGGCTATACCTACCAATTAACTCAACAGCCAGGATTGTTCTATAACTGGCGTATCCGAGGCGGAGCGATCATCAGTGCCAATGCTGACAGCAGCCAAGTTGTTGTCAACTGGCGGACCAATGCCGGTATTTACCAAATTGGTGCTAGTGGGGAGAACAATAAAGGGTGTGGCTCACCAAGCATCAGCCGCTCTTTCCGCCTCGAATCCATTGGCCAAGAACTTTTTTATGCATCAGTGGCACAGGCTCCGAATGGCAGTCAACCAATCGAAATTACCTACCAAACTAGCACAGGCCAACCAACAGCCTACCTACAACGTCGCCCTAATTTACCAGCGGCTGACACCACATTCCGCACCATTGCAGCCCTAGCCAACGGACCAAATGTCTATCAAGATCCTTCGGCACCGATGACGAATGCTTATGCCTACCGTATTGTGGTGCCAACTAGCTGTGGAGACACTGTCTTTGGGACCACCCACCAGACCATCTACCTGACAGCTAACACCATAGCTGACCAAAAAGATGGCATTCAGCTAAGCTGGAGTGCCTACAAGGGCTGGGAAGTTGGGGCCTACATGGTCTATCGTGCCCTTGAGGGTAGCAATGATTATACCTTGATCGAGACGGTATTCCCGACAGCTGGTGAATCGACCTTTAGCCTAACTGGTAACTGGGGTGCTGCTGGGTTCCGTCAATGTTACCGCATCCAGGCCACTGGTATTCGGGGGCGGCAAGAAGACAGCTACAGCAATTTAGCCTGCCTAGACCTTCCCAATGTGCCGATCATTTACAACACCGTCACCCCAAACCAAGATGGCAAAAACGATCAGCTAGTGCTGGACTATCTGGATCTGTATCCTAACAACAGCATCAAGATATTTAACCGATATGGCGTTTTGGTTTCTGAAAGCAAACCTTACCGCAACAATTGGCCAGAGGTTGACGTCAGGCCAGGCACTTACTTCATGATCATTGATCTAGGAAACGGATCTGCGCCAACCAAAGAATGGATAGAGGTGCTAAAGTAGGTCTTATGCCTACCTTTGCACTATGCCATTGACCGAGCTCACCTTACCCCCTCATATTGCGTTTGACCAAGCCTTGCTACGCGAGGCGATGTTTCGGAAGGCGAACCTACGGGATGGCGAGGGAGCAGGTTTCAGGATCATGCACCGCAGTATCGATGCGCGCCCTCGGGTGCCTGTCGTAAACGTACATTGCCTAGTCAGCGAAGGAGCGTTGGATGAACCGTTACTGCAATACGATCGATCAAAACTGCCCAATGTGGCAGCAGCGACAAAACGTGTGCTGATCGTAGGAGCTGGTCCAGCAGGTTTGTTTGCTGCACTGCGTTTGATCGAACTGGGGTTTAAACCCATCGTTGTGGAGCGTGGCAGTGATGTACGGGCTAGGAGACGAGATCTGGCAGACATCAACAAAAAGCACATCGTCAACCCCGAAAGCAACTATTGCTTTGGCGAAGGTGGAGCAGGTACCTATAGTGACGGCAAGCTATACACCCGATCAAAAAAACGAGGTGATATTCGGCGTATCCTAGAGATTATGGTGGCCCATGGTGCAGTCGAAGAGATCTTGTACGAAGCCCATCCGCACATCGGCACCAACAAACTACCTGCCTTAGTCCAAGCTTGGCGTGAGACAATTTTGGAGCGTGGTGGTGAGGTCCTGTTCAATACCCGTGTCGATGATCTGGTCCTAAAACGTGGACAGATCATCGGGGTGCTTACAAACCATGGTGAGTCCATATTGGCAGACGCGACCATACTAGCAACTGGCCACAGTGCCCGTGACATCTTTGAGCTGTTGCACCGACGCGAGGTCCTGATCGAGGCTAAACCGTACGCCATTGGCGTGCGAGTAGAGCACCAACAAAAGCTGATTGACCAAATCCAGTACCGATGCCAAGGAGCGAGAGACCCGCTCATGCCCGCTGCATCCTACTCATTAGTGACCCAGGTTCCTGTCAATGGGGTCGAAAAGGGTGTGTTTAGTTTTTGTATGTGCCCTGGAGGATTCATTGTCCCATCGGCAACTGCCCCTGGAGAGTTAGTCGTGAACGGTATGTCACCATCAAGGCGAGACTCGGCTTATGCCAACAGCGGTATTGTTGTTAGTGTCGATCATGATGACTGGAAGGAGTATCAAGATTCAGGACCACTAGCTGGTTTGCGGCTTCAACAAGCTGTTGAGCAAGCTGCTTGGGCAGCAGGTGGCAGCAGCCAGACTGCACCAGCGCAACTGTTGCATGACTTCACAAAAGGGCGCACATCTAGCCATTTACATCCTACTAGCTACCAACCCGGACTTAAGTCTGTTGCCTTTCAGGACTTTTTGCCACCTCAAATAGCCCAAAGGCTCATGGGGGGATTCGTTGCCTTTGGTCATAAGATGAAGGGCTATGTTAGCAACGATGCCCAAATTATTGGTGTCGAAAGCCGTACCAGTTCACCTGTCAGGATCCCGCGCGATAAAGTCAGCCTTATGCACCCTGAGCTTAAGGGATTCTTCCCTTGTGGCGAAGGCGCCGGCTATGCAGGAGGAATCATGTCCGCTGCAATGGATGGTGAGCGATGTGCAGAAGCTGCAGTGGCATTTATCAATGGGGTGCCATTAGGTTAACCAATGTCTGCTGTGCACCTATAAACATCCACAACGGTGCGGTGGTTAGGCTACTATATCGATTGAAGTTCAATATTTCGTATTTTTGCAGATTACGGCCTAATCCCAATCAAGTGGCAATCATTTGCCAGCTCAAGGGCTATTGTATTATTTAGGCCAAAAATCTCTGCAACCACCACCATGTCTACAACGACCAATCCACCCAAAACAGTTGCGTTTTATACCCTAGGTTGCAAACTCAACTATTCGGAAACGTCAACCATCGGTAGGCAATTCGAAGAGCGGGGCTTTCGGAAGGTAGACTTTGCTGAAGGTGCTGACATCTATGTAATCAACACCTGCTCGGTGACCGAGAATGCGGACAAAAAATGCCGCAAGGTGGTTAAGGAGGCCAAAAAACTTAAGGGTGACAGTTTCGTAGCTATTGTTGGGTGTTATGCCCAGCTCAAGCCACAAGAGATTGTCAACATTCCTGGTGTGGATGCTGTATTGGGTGCTGCCGAAAAATTCAGGCTGCTAGATCACCTTCAGGATTTCGTCAAGGCTGAGAAACCACAAGTTTTCCACAGTGCCGTCACTGCAGCGAATACCTTTAGTGCTAGCTACAGCATGGGCGACCGGACACGTACCTTTCTGAAGGTGCAAGATGGGTGCGACTACAGCTGCTCGTTCTGCACCATCCCACAAGCACGGGGTGCTAGCAGGAGTGATACCGTGGCCTCAATAGTACTTCAGGCCTATCAAATTGCCCAAACAGATGTCAAAGAGGTTGTGCTGACAGGTGTCAACATAGGCGATTTCGGCCTACAGAATGGCATTCGGTCTGAGCGATTTTATGATTTGGTTTTAGCCCTTGACCAGGTGGAGGGACTAGAGCGATTTCGAATCTCGAGCATTGAACCCAATTTGTTGTCCGACGAGATTATCGAGTTTGTGGCCCAAAGCCAGCGTTTTGCTCCTCATTTTCATATCCCGCTGCAGTCAGGAAACAATAAGACACTGGCAGCAATGAGGAGACGCTACAAACGTGAGCTATATGCCGAGCGTGTGTCTTTGATCAAACAATTGATGCCAGACTGCTGCATCGGGGTGGACGTAATTGTTGGTTTCCCCGGGGAAAGCCAAGAGGATTTTCTGGATACCTATCAGTTCCTGAACGAGTTGCCCATCTCCTATCTTCACGTTTTCACCTATAGCGAGCGGGCTAACACCCATGCTGTGACCGATGCCAAAATGCTGGGAGCCAAGGTGCCAATGTCAGTCCGGGCCGAGCGGTCCGAAATGCTGCACATCCTGAGTGATAAAAAACGGCGGGCTTTTTATGAAAGCCAGATCGGGTCTGTGCACAAGGTCCTGTTTGAGGCAGATACCGAGAATGGCATTATGAATGGGTTCACCGAAAACTACGTGAAGGTATCTGCTAAGTATGACCCTTTATTGGTTAACGAGGTGCGGAGCGTCCGCCTATTAGCTATCAACGAAGCTGGTCTGGTTGAGGTTGAAGATGCCCATGAGGAGGTATTAGTCCACTAGTCTCCAAGCCACAATCCACAACTTTTTTGGTGTTTTCCATATTTAGGTAGCAATCCTAAGCCGATAAGTCATGTCCATGTTTGAGCATCAAATGACTTACCTACCTACCGAGCGACATTGACATCTACTGGCTACCAGTGGTTAGGGCCTTATCGATATACAGATATTTGGCCACCGAAGGCTAGACGCATGGTTACAAACCCAACCTTGGACTGAAATGCAAAAGGCAAAATAACCTCAGTAGGTTCAGTGGTACTACACCTTTTTGCATCATCAGGCTTGGCGTTTGGATTGTCTTAAAAACGCCAACCAAGTTGGTCGGTAACTATTGCTATGCGAGCAAAAAATCCAGTCAATTAGGATGCTAAATCTGGCCTTATGTCGGTAAATATATCCCTTTGCAAGGGCAAACATAGCTCACAGGTTATTTATTCGTACTTTTGCTAACGCTGTTAGATAATCTAAAGATGTTAAGTACCCAACCACCAGAAAAACCCAAACCCCTAACCCGACGCGAGCAACACAAGGAAAACTTGCGTGGGCAGATCCTGCAAGCAGCTTGGCAGATCGGAAAAGAGGAAGGTTGGAAGGCCCTAACGATCCGTAAAATCGCCACTGCCATCAATTACCAACCACCTGTAGTCTATCAGTTTTTCGCGAGTAAGGAGGAGCTGTTGGTGGATTTGTTAAGTGAGGCCATTCGCGAATTTCAGACCTCGATCCACAGCCTAATTGCCGAACCAAACCAGACACCCACTGATATCCTGATCAGCTTTGCACTTGGCAGATTTGATCACGCTATTCTGCATCCCGAGATCTTCGATCTGCTTTTCAGCACCGAGGTCATGC
The DNA here is from genome assembly GCA_027490155.1 of Cytophagaceae bacterium. Taxonomy (GTDB): domain Bacteria; phylum Bacteroidota; class Bacteroidia; order Cytophagales; family Flexibacteraceae; genus CANHWS01. The sequence continues at coordinate 118,343 of JAIXYP010000060.1, forward strand.
AGCTGATTCACGATCAGCACCCAGACCAAATAGGTAATATCAGATCGGTACTCGATAGACTTTTGGGTCAGATAACCCCACCTGGGCATGACCCATTAATGACCTTCACTAATCTATGGGTCTTGATCAATGGTTATATCCTCCTGACAAAAACTAACCACCTCATGTCCAAACTTGAGCTAGAAAATCAACAGGTCCGTATCCATCTAAAAGTGGCATTAGAGCGATTCTGTCAATCGTTTATGTCCGGCCAACGCTAATTCCACAAGCTTACTGCAGCACAAACCAACCACTATGAAAATCACTTTTGCTGGCCTATGCTCCCTACTGATCATTGGCCTCATCCTGCCAAACCAAAGGGCCCATGCCCAATCTTTCAGCCTCAAACAAGCGGTCAACTTTGCAATTACGAACCACTACCAAGTCAAACTCTCGGAGCTTGATAAGCAGCAAGTTGGCTACCAGAAGGATGAGCTAATAGCCTCGGCCTTGCCCCAGATCAGTGGCGTAGGAAGCCTAGATGACAATCTCCAGATCCAGACCACTTTGTTGCCATCGCAAATTTTTGGTGGGAAGCCCGGCGAGTTTACAGCTGTTAAGTTTGGAACCCAGTATAATGTCACGGCCAGAATACAGGGTGAGTTCAAACTATTTGACCAAACCTTCTGGACAGGGCTAAAGGCCATCAAAGTAAGCGACCTATATGCCGAAAAGAACATCCGAAAGGCGAAAGAGGATGTCACCTATATGGTCGCTGCTCAATACTACCAAGTTGTGCTCTTAGAAAAGCAGCTAGGTACCCTGAGCCGTAACTTGGCAGAAAATGACCGTCTCTTAGCACAAACTGAGCTCAAGTTTAGGAATGGTGCAAGCCGTAAAATCGACCTTGACCGAATTAAGGTTAACCGCAATAGTGCAATCTACCAGATAGAACAGGCTAGGACCTCCTTGGCACAGGCCCAGAACAACCTCAAGTATAACCTTGGGCTACCCGCTGAGGCGACCATCACCCTCACAGACACTAGTTTGCTTGATGTGCCAACAGGGTCAGGGCTGCAACAATGGATTGTCAATAACAGGACTGACTACCAACTACAGGAAATCCAGGTCAGTATTGCGGAGCTGAATAGAGCTAAAAACCAAGCAGGATACTACCCTATCCTTTCTGCCACAGGCTCTTATGGAACCCAGGCGCTGTCAAATCAGTTTGACTTTACGGATACCAAAAAACAATGGTACCCCAACAGTGTCATCGGTTTACGGCTTAATATCCCGATCTTCGATGGGGGCCAACGACACTATCGCAACCAACAGAACCTGCTTACAGCGACAAAAGCAAGCACAAACCTCAACAACCTTAAAGTTGGCATCAGTAAGGACGTAGCCAATGCGCAGCTCAGCTACGACAGCAAAATCAGGTCTATCAATAACGAGCGGGATAACTTAAGCCTTGCCCAAGACATCCTGACCACTACTAGATTCGAGTTCAACAATGGGTCTGCAACAGCTCAGGATGTTCTGACTGCTGAGTCCAGCTTTAACACGGCCAAGAACAACTACTTCAACTCCTTGCTACAGCTCTATGTCAGCCGACTTGACCTAGAAAAAGCCCGTGGCACCCTCTTTACCTATCTCCAACTAGACACCCCACAACAACAATAAACCACCATGAAAAAAGCAATCGGCATCCTCGTCCTGATCGTCTTGGTTACGGCCATTGGCTGGAAACTATACGCCAACAAAAAGGTGATTGACGAAAAGTCAAAACCTAAAAATGTGGTGCTACCAGTCCCAGTCGCCGCAACCAGCGTTACAGAGTCAGCTGTTGTCTATCGGTTTAGCACAATAGGTACCCTAGAGCCTAGCCATATAGCCAAATTGTTGACCCCAACTGGTGGCAAGCTGGACCAACTATCTGTTGAGCTTGGTAGCCACAAGCAAAAAGGTGAAATTATTGCGCGCATTGATGACAGACTACGCAAATTGGCAGTCGAGCGTGCCCAACAATCCCTTGACAAAGAAACTGCAGACTGGGAGCGTCAACAGGCACTTTACAAAGGTGGTGCGGTAACCGAACAAGCCTTCATTGCTGCCAAAAACAACTACCTCAGTGCCAAAAACGCCCTCGATCGTGCCACAAAAGAACTTGATGACGCCTTGGTGAGAGCCCCCTTCACTGGTGTGATCTACGAAAAAACAGCAGAGGAAGGTACTTTCGTCAATGTCGGTAGTCAGCTAGGATCATTGATTGATGTATCCAAACTCAAGGCCAAGGTCTTGATCTCCGAATCGGATGTTTATCTCCTGAAGCTAGGCCAGTCGGTCGAGATCACTGCCGAGGCTTTGCCCAACAAGTCGTTCAGAGGCAATATCAGCTTCATCAGCCCTACGACAGACGCCACCCATCAATACATCGTTGAGCTCAGCTTAGACCAAGCCAGCTCAGGAATGCTCAAAGCCGGAACCTTTGTACAGGCTAACTTCTCCATCCCGCTGAACAAGCAATCCCTCACCATCCCTCGTAGTAGCTTATTAGGCTCTATCAAAGATGCAAGCGTGTTTGTAGTGACTAACGCCAAAGCCAACCGTCGCAGCATCGTCATCGAGCGTGCTGTTGGCGTCCAACTAATTCTGAAAAGTGGCTTAAAGGTGGGTGAAGTGGTTGTGACAAAAGGCCAACAAAATCTATCTGAAAATAGCGCCGTTACCTTCATCAAATAACCCCAACCAACCACTATGTCTATTTCAGAATTAGCCATCAAACGCCCCACCTTGGTGGTGGTTGTGTTTACGATTTTGGCCTTGGCGGGGGCTTTTGCCTACACCAAACTCAAGTATAACCTGTTGCCCAAGTTCGATGCTCCGACCGTCACCGTCGCAACCATCTACCCAGGTGCTGGTGCATACGAGGTCCAAAACTCCGTCACCAAAGTCCTAGAGGATGCAGTCTCTGGCGTTGAAAATATCAATAATCTACGCTCTACAAGCCAAGAAGGCTTGAGCCTGATTATCATCGAGCTTAATGCGGATGCCAATGTAGATGCTGCCTTGCAGGATGCTCAACGCAAAATCAACGAGGTTTTGACCAAGCTACCTAATGAGGCCGGCTCCCCTGCCCTATCCAAAATCAATACAGATGACTTCCCGGTGGTGAAGCTTGCCGTAACAGCTAATATCACTGACACCAAACTGCATGACCTAGCCGAGAACGAAATCACCGCAAGACTAAGCAAGATTAGCGGAGTTGGTCAGGTCAACCTAATTGGTGGGGCAGAGCGGGAAATCCATGTCAACATCAACGTGGACAAACTAAAGGCCTACCAAATTGGTCTTAACGAAGTCCTAGGAACGATTCAGCGTGCGAATGCGGAGTTTCCCACCGGCAAAATCGAGAACAAAGGCGAGCAATATACCCTCAGGCTTGGCGGCAAGATCGAGCACATCGAAACCCTAAGGAACCTCTATATCAGCGGATCGGGAAACAAAAGCCCAATCAAACTCAGCGACCTAGCTGATGTTGAGGATGGCTTGGCCGAGTCATCGTCCATTAGCCGCTATATGCGTAACAACTCCCTCGGTATTAACGTCCGTAAACAATCAGACGCAAATGCCGTGGCAGTAAGCGAAGCAGTCCGCAAAGAAGTGGCCCTACTCGAAAAACAACATGCACCCGAAGGGCTCAAAATGCAAATCGTGAACGATAGCTCTGTCTTTACACTTGCCTCGGCCCATGCTGTAATGGAAGACTTGGTCTTTGCGATCATCCTAGTGGCATTGGTTATGTTGGTGTTCCTCCATAGCCTGCGCAATGCCTTGATCGTGATGGTTTCGATCCCGACCTCGATCATTTCGGTCTTTGCAGCCATGTACGTGATGGACTTTAGCCTTAACCTAATGACCTTAATGGGTCTTTCATTGGTGGTAGGTATCTTGGTGGATGACTCGATCGTTGTGCTGGAAAACATCCAACGTCACCTCGAAATGGGAAAGGATAAACGGCAGGCCGCCATTGATGGGCGAAACGAAATCGGCTTTACTGCGGTGTCAATCACATTGGTAGATGTTGTTGTATTCCTTCCGCTGGCAATGGTTTCTGGCCTAATTGGCAACATCCTAAAGGAGTTTGCCTTGGTGGTAGTGTTCAGCACGCTAATGAGTTTGGTGGTATCGTTCACGATTACGCCATTACTAGCCAGCCGTTTTGGCAAAGTGGAGGACCTCAACGGCAAAGGCTTAATGGCAAGGTTGGGACGATATTTCGAGCATTGGTTTACTGGCCTCCAACATTGGTACGAAGGTATCTTGGTATGGTGTCTCAGCCATAAACGTTGGGTGTTCATTGGTGTGATCGTGATTTTTGTTGCCTCCTTACAGCTAGTTAGTAAAGGGTTCATTGGCACTACTTTCATCAAAGAAAGCGATCGAGGCGAGCTAGTTGTTAAGCTAGAAGGGGCACAGAATTTTTCGTTAGAAGAAATGAATGCACTGACCATGGAGGCTGAAAAAATCCTGATGCAGTTCCCCGAAGTCAAAACCTTGAACACAAGCGTTGGCTACACCAGTTCGGGCTTTGCCTCAAGCAACAATAACTATTTAGCAGAAATGACGGTTGGGATTGGCCCTAAGACCAACCGAACCTTTAGTACAGAGGATTTTGGTGTCCGGATAAAACCAGCCCTGACCAAGATCCCAGGCCTGAAGGTATCCATTGCCCAGGTTGGTATCACAGGTAATGCAACTGAAAACCCAATCCAGATCTTGGTCCAAGGTCCCGATATTGAGGCAGTTGCAGTTGCATGTCGTGCCATTCAGAAAGAAGTAAAGCTGGTACCAGGCACATCAGACGTATCCCTAAGTAATGACGAAAACAAACCAGAGCTGACCATTAGTCTCGACAGAGACAAGATGGCACAATTTGGCGTTAGTGTGCAGGATATAGGACTAGCCCTCCAGACCGCGTTTGCGGGCCAAGACAACGAAAAATTCCGCGAAGGGCCTCAAGACTATGCCATCCGCCTAGAGCTTGATCAGTTTGACCGTCGTGAAATCAATGATGTAGCCCAGATCCCGATTAGGGCAGCAAGTGGCAAACTTATCGAGCTCAAGGAGGTAACGACCATAGCCCCATCAACAGGGGCAGGCAAACTAGAGCGGTATAACCGGATTGCCTCTCGCACCGTAAACTCGAATGTTATTGGGCGCCCGATTGGTACCGTGGGCGAAGAGATCAAGGGACGTATAACTAAGTTAAACCTACCCGCAGGCACCATTGTCAGCTATAAGGGTAACCTAGAGCGACAAGCAGATGCTTTTGGTAGCCTTGGCCTTGCGCTCTTAGTCGCTATCATCTTGATCTATTTGGTGATGGTGGCCTTGTATAACTCCTACCTCTATCCTTTTGTGGTCCTATTCTCGATCCCGGTAGCATTGGTGGGTGCCTTGCTAGCCCTTGCCTTGGCTCGCGAAGATCTATCTTTGTTCTCGATCGTTGGCTTGATCATGCTCTTAGGACTAGTGTCCAAAAACGCTATATTGATTGTTGACTTTACCAATCAGTTGAAGGATGGCGGTCTTTTGGTGCGAGATGCGTTGATTGAGGCTGGCAAGGAGCGCCTTCGCCCTATCTTGATGACCACCCTGGCAATGGTACTCGGCATGCTACCCATTGCGATGGCAACTGGTAATGCGGCGGAAATCAAGAACGGAATGGCATGGGTCATAATTGGGGGCCTATCTAGCTCCTTAATCCTGACCTTGGTCTTGGTCCCGGCAGTTTACATGGTGTTTGAAGGTTGGAAAAACAAATTGGCTGGCAAAAAGGCCAAATCAGTAGACCAACCACTTGGAACCATAACGGAAAATCTACCACTTGCTATTGACCAAGTATAGAAGTTGATTGACTGGTGAGAACATAGAAATGCCCGTATGTTATCATACGGGCATTTTCGCTTGGTGCTTGGAGTAAATTTTAAGTTAAGTACCTCCAGACTGGTTTTGGGTGCTGCCCAATATGAACGAACTAGAAGATTAATCGTCTGGCTACCTACTTAGCCTTGACCTTAACACCCTCTAGGAAAACGTTTATTGTATTGACCTTGGAGATAACATCTGCAGGTTTGCCGATGGCTTTGCAGTCCTCAAGGTAGATACCGTTGGATTTACGGGCCTTCATCCAATAGCCGTTTAGTGGTGCTGGCGATTTGAAGTTGATCAAAAAGGCACTCACGGCATCATCAAAATAAACGGCTGGCCGTGCATCCTCAGCCTTTAGCGTACACTTAAAATCCTTAATGAAAACACCCTCTGCATGACGAAGGTAGAGGAAACTAGCCGGCAGCATAGGACCGAACATTTTGTTTTCGGGATAGCCTGCTATGACTTCTGGCACAGTGTCCATTAAATCACCAATTGTGGCACCTCCAGGCATCTCGATCGTGATGTTTTCCATCAAAACATCCCGTACGCGGTGGCCTGGGATACCTACGATACAGCTACTGACTGTACGTAAAAGGTTGGTTGCCTTGATGTTACGCAAGGTAACGTTCCGTAGCTGGCCCACTTGCGCCAACTTGACACTATCTATTCCCTTGCCTCGGTCCCCCAATCTGATAAATATGGGTGTCATGACTTGCTGCATTGTAATGTCCTCGAGGCGAACGTCATCCAGAGTGCCACCATCTACAATCTCGAGCGCAATACCCGCCAATCCCCATTGCCTTACCCAGATATCACTGGCACGTTTGGGGGGCAGTATTGTGATGTCTGATATAGAAATACGACGAAAACCACCAATAGAGGCAGTGCCTAACTTGATAGCGTTACAGTTGCTGGAGACCTTGCAGCGACGGATAGCAATATCCTTGCATGCATCTTTGCTGCTGCTTTTGAGGCAAATGGCGTCATCGTCCGAATGAATGATGCAGTCCTCGACCAGTACATTAGAAGATGCGTCGATATCCAGACCGTCATTGTTGCGGTTACTGAAACAGTCCACCTCGATGCCCTTGATAACAACAGCATCACAGTGTTGGTACTGTTGGGTCCAGTTGGCCGCCCGAGTGAACTTAATACCGAGCACCTCTACGTCCTTGCAATCAACAAACCGAACGATGAAAGGCCGGTCAGTATATTGGTTACCCTTGAACTTAAAATTTTCATGATCTCCTTGGCCATCCAGCAACCCGCTGCCTACGATGCCGATACCTTTGACTTTTTCGGCATAGATCATGGCCTTATAGCTCTGCCGATTCATGTTGTTTTGGTAGGCAGGAATATGATCGGCATAGTTTGCAGGGTTTGTAGAGCCAAGTAAAATGGCCTTTGAACCTAAATAGAGCTTAACCCCCTTCTTAAGGACTAGTCCTCCTGTCAGGTAGGTACCTCTATTAATCATTAAATATCCTCCACCTGACTTACTGACACTATCTATAGCCTTCTGAAGGAAAACAGTAGCCAGAATTTTGCCATCCTGATAGGCATTAGGCACCTTTATTTTGACATCACGACCAAAGGACAAAAAGGGCAAACAAACCAAACCGATCACACATAACTTAAGTAAATTAGCATGGCTACAGCATATCGGAAATCGTGACGGGCTAATCATTCAGGCTTTAGGTTGTTTGGCTATTGGATCTCGCTCTTTAAACGCAAAATTAGCTCCAGAAGTTCCTAATAGGCCCTTGCAAGTGTTCGAATCTGATTTTATTTTGGGCAAGATAGCGAATGGGTCTAACTTTGAAACCCGAAAACTGTTTTACACAGGACAAGTAAACCAACCAGAAGCAAAAACGCCATGGCGATTATCATAACTGAGGAGTGCATCAACTGTGGTGCCTGCGAACCTGAGTGCCCCAACACCGCCATCTACGAAGGTGGTGCAGACTGGACCTGGGCAGGTGGAACAAAATTGGTCGCTATCCCCCTCGAAGACGGCTCCACTTTAGATGCCAAAGTCAAACAAACCCCGGTTTCAGAAGAATTTTACTATATCGTCTCGGACAAGTGTACAGAGTGCACAGGTTTTCATGAAGAGCCGCAGTGTGCCGCCGTTTGCCCAGTGGACTGCTGTGTTGACGACCCCGATGTGCGTGAAACGAAGGAAGAGCTAGAGGCCAAGAAGGCGTGGTTGCATGGTGAGGCATAGACAATAGTCATTTAGCAATTGTTGCTAGGCTACTACTATCAGAAGCAGTTACCCAAGATGGGTAACTGCTTTTTTTGACCTATCTTAACTACCATGTGGCCCCTAGTACGAAGCAGGCATTTACTAGCCTCCTATAGATGACCAATCTTAGCGACGCATATAGCCAATCATTAGGCCAAGACGCAGGGAAATCGGGTAGTTGGCACGATCAACAAGGTCGAAAAGGTTGGGGTTGGCTGGCAAGTCGTGCATCCGGAATCCAAAACCTACACCGCCAAAAATATCAAGGGTCACATCCCTCTTCCGTTTGACCTCTTGAAAAATGCGGGTCCCGACTATCACACTGAGCTCAAGTCGCATTTCGTTGGCACTCATTGGTACAATAGTCCTGTTGGCACTGGTATCGCTTAAATCAAAGGAAGCAAAACTATGGTTTAGCTGTGTAAACCTTAGTTCTTGAGCCCAATAGAAACTACCAAGCAAGGGTTCATCCTCAAAATAGAGCTTCTGCCTTATACTTACAGAAAAGCCTTGGCTGTAAGTGATATTGACATCCGGCTGAGCGTAATCGTTCAAGAATCGATTGCGGAGCCAAGTACCAGTAAGCTCGAACCCAAGTCTAGGTTTCCAATGATACTCGACCGACACTGGAAGGCTACCAAAGAAAATGGCAAGGGGGTTGGCTGCATAAACAAAACCTCTCTGTTCGTTTACGACCTTACGATAATGCCACGGTGTTTGGCTTACCTTAACCATTTTAGGTGTCTCCATCGGTTTTTGCCTCACTGGTTCAATGTTCTGGATGGTGGGCAAGGCTGGGCCCTCTGCCTGAGTAAACGTTTTGTAATAGCCAACAAGATTGCCTTTAAGATCGAATAGGGACCAGGTGCCCACGCGCTCTCCATTGTCCAGCTGGCCCACTATCCGTTTGCGTCCATCCGGATAGAAACCATTGTATTCGCCTTTTCCGTTGGAGTAGGTACACTTACCCTCCAAGCTACCATCCTCAGCAAAGAAGAGCCAATCTCCCTGATTGAGACCTTTGGTCTGTGTACCTTTGGTCTTGACCTTGCCACTGGGATAGTAGGTCGTGAAGGGACCATCCCCATCCAAAAAGCTCCCCTCACCCGAAAGCTCGCCGGTTTCGTAAAACAACTGCCATTGGCCTTGTTTTTGGCCAGCGTCTAGGCGGCCTTTGCTATTAAGCTTGCCATTTGTATGATAGTAATGCCAGATCCCTGTCTGCAACCCGTTGCTGTAGTACCCCGAACTTTCTAGGCTATCATTATGGTGGTAGTAGGACCACTTTCCTTCTTTTATGCCATCCTGCTCTGTTCCTACAGCCTTTAGCTTACCAGTGGGATGATAGTAGCGCCAAGTACCAATGCTTTTGCCATTAACTAGTTTACCCTCGGCCTTTAAGGTGCCGGCCTCGTATTGTTCGCGATAAAAGGCCGTATCTCCGATGTAGTTTGCTTGTGCCTTGCGCAGACCCGTCTCGTAATAATAGGTCCAGAGTGCACAAGGTTGGCCAGCTAAGTAGGCACCTGCTTGCTTAAGGGCGCCATTTTCAAAAAAGAACTTCCAGTCGCCCGATGGTATGTTTTGGGCAAGCAGGCCTTCGCTCTTCTTGCTCCCACCCTCATAATAAAAGCGCCAATAACCTTGTTGAATGCCACCCAGATATGGCCCCTCAGACTGCAAGACACCACTTTGCAGATAGTGTTTCCAATCGCCATCTATCTTTCCGTCGCGGTACCGACCTATATCCTTTAGTTTGCCATCAGGGTAGAGACTATAAAAAAGCCCATCAGGGACAGTAGATCGTTTTTTATCAACCTCATAAACACGCTTAATCTGCCTGAGTGTCGGGTTATAATATTCCGTCACGAATCTGTGTCCAGGTGAAGGAACCATTACATTCGGCGGCATGGGGTTTTCCAGGTTGGGGCTACCTTTTCGTGGTCCTATGGTGGTATCAGGGCTTGACCGCACGGATGAAGGCGTCGGGCTTTTGGTTCCTCCCCCAACCTGCGCCAAGCTAGGTTGCACAAAGCTGATGGTAAGTAGTAAGGCCCTCGATAATGACACCCACAGAAAGGCCCAATCCTTACCAAGTCGTAAGACTAGCCCTTTCGTCTGAAGCAATATGGAAATGCTGATGGGCTTCAATAGTTGATGAGATGATTGTCATGGTCCATGCGGAAGGAATACCGAACGTACCATAGCAAAAATATTTAAGCAAGTTGGTGCTTTTGCGCCAAATAGTAGCCTAATTTCGTGCATATTGATCGATTACAGGTAAAATTAAAGCCAGGATGCACATGAAATTTAAGCCAGGAAAATGGGCCCTACCACTTAGTTGGCTTTATGGAGGCATCATGCAGTTACGAAACCTTGCCTACAATAGACAGTGGTTTCGGTCTTTACGATTTGAGCCAGCTGTAATCAGCTGTGGTAATTTATCCGTCGGAGGCACTGGCAAGTCCCCCCATACCGAGTATCTGACCACTTTACTACTAGAGCATTATTCTGTCGGGATCCTGAGCCGAGGTTATGGCCGCAACACCAAGGGTTTTGTATTGGTTACCGAGCAAGAGTCGGCTAAAACTGTAGGAGACGAACCTTGGCAATATCATTTGCGGTTTGCCGGAGCTGATGTTAGTATTGGGGTGGCAGAGCGTCGTGCTGAAGGTATCCCGCTTTTGGTCCAGTCCAACCCCAATATTCGGGCAGTTATACTTGATGATGCCTATCAGCACCGGAGCGTTAAACCAAGTCAGAATCTTTTGATTACGACGTTCCAGCACCCTTTCTGGCGAGACAATGTATTACCAGCAGGTTGGCTACGGGAGGGAGTAAGCGGAGCCACACGCGCCGATGCCCTGATAATTAGCAAATGCCCAAGTGACCTCACTGCTGCAGAACGGAACCGCTACGTTAAGGAAGCCAGATTGTACTTAAGGCCCAATTCACCGATCTTTTTCAGCACACTAGTACATAAAAAGCCTCGGCCAGTTGCAATGTCTGGACGTGCATCAACCAATCAGCTTCCTAGTTTAATTGGTATTGACATTGGAGGCTTTTGCGGGATCGCCACGCCAATCTTATTCAAGCAACACATTGCCAACATTGCGGACGGTACCGTAGTGCTCAAAGCATTTGTCGGGCTGGATGACCATGCGTCCTTTGATAAACAGCTTTTGGACGAACTTTACGAAAAAACCAAAAGCCAAAATATCAAGGTCTGGTTTTGCACAGCCAAAGATCGGGCCAAGCTACTAGCAGCTGACTTGCTCAACCACCCCATGATCGAGCTTTGTTGGTATATACCGATCGGCGTTGAGTTCTTGGACTATGACGAGGACAAAGACCACGAGGGCAATCCTAGCAACGGATTCGACAACTGGTTGCTGACCTCCGTGGGGCAGACCTTAGGTCGGGACAATAAAGTAAAGTAAAACTCAACCTTTCGGTTAGGCTGCAATCAACACCTAGTTTGGACACCACTTGTGGCAAGATTGGCATAAACGGAACCTTAATGAGGCAGATTTAGGGCTATTTTTGCACGAGTGTATCAACTGATCATCTTTCAGCCAATTAGCGCAGACAAACATAACCTGGCCCAACTAAAGGGTAATTGGTACAAAGCCACAGGCTTTGGTATCTTGCTTTGCCTATTGATGCTTAGTAGCTATAGGACGTGGGCACAGATCCTGGACGACACAACAGTACAGAAATACGGGGCTCAAACGACCAGATACCGTCTCCTCACAGATGTGATCGAGAATCGAGATACACTGTATCGTATCGATACAGTGCTTTCTAATTTCCAGAACCAAGATGACTTTTTGTTGCGCCAGCAATGGCCTTATCAAGATCTTGGAAATCTTGGTAGCGCCCAACAGCTAATCTTTAGGACGGTCCAGAAGCCAATAGGGGTTCAGTTTGGCTACAACACATACGACCAGTTTGGGCTAGACCCTGAAAAGACTAGATTTTACAATACCTTTTCGCCCCATACCTGGGCGGCTTATGTCCAAGGACCGCAAGAACGCTCGATGTTTGATATGGGCCTAAGCCGCAACATCGGCCCAAGAACTAACCTGACGTTTGAGTACCGCAGAATTGGCAGTGTCAAGAACTTTGGTGGGGTCCGGACTGAAGATCCTGCCACTAGTCACCACAGCTGGCGAGCGTCTGGTAGTTATGTCACCAAAGATGCACGTTACCAAACCTACTTTGGGTTTACGCATGTTTGGCATCGTGTAGCCGAAACTGGAGGGGTCCTACCCACAAGCCGTGACTCAACAAACGAGACAGACCCTAACAATCGCAAACTAGACCCTGATAGTATGCTGCTGCTCGAAATCCAGCGGCCACAACTTTTAGATGGCACTTACACCACCGATATCCGGGACCACCTACGTTGGTTCCACCAATATGCGCTTGGGGAGAAACGCAATGTCCAGATTTGGTATCAGCTGGACCGTGATTTTAGGCGCAATAGCTTTGAGACAGGGAGCCTAAGTATCACCCCCTACTTTCGGGACACGACCATCTGGGCCAACCAATTTGGGCTAGACTCAGCAGGTAACAGGGTACTGCTTCCTCGATATAACTACGGCACCGAAAACAGCTATGATGAATTTAATTACACCAACACAACCCATCACCTAGGTATCAAGGGAAGCTATAAGGGTATTCATACTGGCGGTTACATCAAGTATCGGGAGTGGGGATATGATGGTAATCGGATGGCTTATGATGGCCTAATGCGGGAGTTTTACATCGGCGGGCATGCACTATGGCAGCCGACCAGAACCAGCACCATACGAGCGATGGCGGCGACAATCCCAGGTCGTGATTATACCATCGAGGGCCACTTCTTGAGTTCAAACTTCAGGGTCGATGCCGAGATCAAACGTTATGCACCAACCCTATTCCAGACCCAGTATTACGGCAACCACTTCAGCTGGAACAATGACTTTAACTTCACTAATGCCCAACGCCTAACGGCAGAGTATCGGCTACCAATCAGCCGTTTCAAAATCATGGTGGGTGCTGACTACCAGAACTGGGATAGATTGATCGTGAACGGTAGTGATGGCAGGCCAACCCAAATTGCTGGCACTACTAGTCTTACATCTGGCTATGCTGAGCTCAATTACCGTTTCTGGCGAATCCGGACCGAGCAACAGATTAGATACACAATCAACACAGGTGCTGATGTATTAAGAGTACCTACCCTTTACATCCACTGGAAAAGCTATTTCGAATACAAACCAGCCCGACAAGAACATATTGAGGTCAATGTGGGCCTGGATATGCGTTATCGATCTAGCTATAAGGCAGACTATTACATGGCCGTCACCCAGCAGTTCTACCTCCAGCCAAATCCAGGGGCAGAGGTGCCTGCTGCTCAACAGCACTTGTTTCCGATGCTTTCTGCCATCGTAGTTGACCCTTACTTCACGATGCGGATCCATAAGGCCTTGGTCTTCATCAAGTTCAACAACGTTTTGCAAGGAATAGGAGGCAATGGCTATTTCGTTACACCTTTCTATCCTGGCCTACCTCGATCTTTCCAGTTTGGCCTCAAATGGTACTTCTTTGACTAAGTTGAAGGGCCTATCTCATGATCGTGAGTTATCAAGATCAGTAGGTTAGTGACCACCTCTGGAAGCAGATAATGTAATGTTGGCCAACCGATCACGTAACAAAAACCTAAAATCCAGACCTAGACCATGTTAGGACTGAAATTAGCAACAGACCCGCGTTGGGTAGCCATCGCAACGATGAACATCGAGGATATCTTGGTGGACCATGCCTATTGCGAACAAAAAGCAGCAACGACAGGTATAAGCCTAATCTTGCGATATCCAGCCCACGATGCCTTGGTCGAGATGATGACGGAGCTAGTGGAAGAGGAATGGCAACACTTTAAACGGGTACTGGCCGAGCTCAAGAAAAGGGGGTATAAATTGGGGCCCAAACGCAAGGATGAATATGCCAATGAGCTCCTCACCCATGTTCGATCCGGATCACACCTACTGTATATCCAGCTGATGGATAAGCTCTTGGTGCAAGCATTGATAGAGGCCCGCAGTTGTGAGCGATTCAGATTATTGAGTTTAGAGGTAGCAGATCCAGAACTTGCTGCATTCTATCACGAGCTGATGATAAGCGAGGCTGGGCACTACCGCACCTACCTAGACCTAGCCAAAACTTATGCACCGGAGGACGAGGTTAAATTGCGCTGGCAGGAGTTCTTGACGATCGAGGCCAACATCATAGAAGGCCTACGGATCAGAGCAGATCGAATGCACTAGATAAAGGATCCATCACATTTTGCCAGGAACCACTATTCCCACTCGATGGTTGCCGGAGGTTTAGAACTGATGTCATAAACCACCCGGTTAACACCATGGACCTTGTTAATGATGGCATTGGATACGTCTGCCAAGAACTCATAAGGCAAGTGGACCCAATCTGCCGTCATACCGTCAAGGCTCATGACTGCACGTAATGCTACAACTTGTTGGTAGGTGCGCTCGTCGCCCATAACACCAACACTGCGGGCATTGAGCAAGATTACGCCAGCCTGCCATACATCATCATAAAGGCCCCGCTCCTTGAGCATCGAAATAAAGATGTGGTCAGCTTCTTGCAATAAAGCAACCTTCTCAGGTGTCACATCGCCCAAAATCCTGATCGCAAGGCCAGGACCTGGAAAAGGGTGTCGCCCTAATAGTTGGTCATTGAGGCCTAGACTAGCACCCACACGCCTCACCTCGTCTTTGAACAAGGTATTGAGCGGCTCCACAACCTTTAGTGCCATGCGATCTGGCAAACCGCCTACGTTATGATGGGATTTGATAGTGGCAGAAGGTCCCTTTACCGAAACAGATTCGATCACGTCAGGATAGATTGTACCCTGGCCTAACCAACCGACTGATGGCAAGGCATTAGCCTCTTTCTCGAAGACCTCGATGAAGGTTTTGCCGATGGCTTTACGCTTCTCCTCAGGGTCTTCAAGGCCATTAAGGCTGGCATAAAAGGCAGCTTTGGCATCCACCCCTTTAATGTTTAGGCCTAGATGTTTGTAGCTATCCAGCACTTGCTCGTACTCTCCTTTACGCAATAGACCATTATCGACAAATATGCAATAAAGGTTGGCGCCAATCGCATGGTGGAGCAAAACGGCAGCCACCGAACTATCGACCCCGCCACTGAGGCCCATCACAACCTTGTCACTGCCTAGTTTGGCCTTCAGTCCATTAACGGTGCTTTCGACAAACTGGGCAGGAGTGAAATCCTGAGCACAACCAGCAATATCGACTACAAAGTTCTTGAGGATTTGGCTTCCTTGGGTACTATGAGTCACCTCGGGATGGAACTGGATACCGTAAGTATCTTCTTGATCAAACTTAAAAGCAGCGACCTCAACAGACTCGGTGCTGCCGATTATGCTTGCCCCTTCTGGCAGGGACACGATCGTATCACCATGTGACATCCATACCTGCGAATTGGGGTCGATGCCCGCCAATAGGTTACTCTTAACCCCAACCCTAGTCAAATTAGCTCGGCCGTACTCACGTGTGTTTGAGGCCGCTACTTGGCCGCCAAAACGATTAGCAAGTAATTGAGCACCGTAACATATCCCTAAGATCGGGAACTTCCGGCGCAGGGTCTCCAGCGGGATATTTGGCGCATCTGGCTCCCGGACCGAACAAGGACTCCCTGATAAAATCACCCCCTTGGTGGTGGGCCAAATCTCTGGCAAGTTGTTATAGGGGTAGATCTCACAATAGACATTAAGCTCGCGTACACGACGGGCAATGAGCTGAGTATATTGCGAACCAAAATCGATAATGAGGATAGGAGCCGAAGCCATATGTTGTCTGTGGAGGTGGCCAAAGGCAATACAAAGTCTATGCCCGAGACCAACCTGTTTGGTAAGTGGCCACAAAGGTAGCAGCAAACAAAAACCACCGAAGCTTAGATTTGATTTTATTGGCAATATCCTGCAACCCAAGGCCTATTTACATTTTTTGATGCTGAAGGTCTTATGATGTATGACGCAGGGATGTTCGAACCGACATTCAACTAAGCACTTTTACTATATGATGATTCCTTTCGACGAGCCAAGTGGACCAATAAAACTAAATCTTACATCGGCTGAGGCCAGATACTGGCCGCATTTTTTGGATAGTAAATATGCTTGGCAGCTGCTCGAGCACCTGATTGCAAAAATGCCCTATCGCCAAGACAAGATTATGATGTTCGGCAGGCCAGTTTTGCAGCCTCGTTTAGTCTGTTGGATGGCAGACCCTGGTTTCAACATCAAATACTCTGGCCTGATAATGGTACCAACCCCATGGGATCCGGAGGTATTGGTTTTAAAGCAGCAAGTTGAAGCCATAACAAAAGCAACTTACAACAGTGTTCTAATAAACTACTATCGTGATGGTCATGATAGCATGGGTTGGCATGCCGACAATGAGAAAGAGCTCGGTCTCAACCCAATCATTGCCTCGGTAAGCCTAGGTGCCAATCGAAAATTCTGTCTCAAATCCAACCATAGCACTAAAGGTATCCAAACCCAGGCTACATCATTGCTATTGGAACACGGAAGCCTATTGTTGATGGGCCTAGGTGTGCAAAACCATTACAAACACCAGCTACCTAAAACTGCCAAAACCTTGGGTACACGCATCAACCTAACTTTCCGAAAAATGCTGACTAGTGCCTAAGACTTTGATCCTTAGCACCTTCTGGATCACATTAATTGTATCAGAATTACAAGAATAGCGTGAGGGCTTTTATAACTATCCGATCCTTGTACCTTTGGCCAAAATTTTTTCTCAATAGCAAACTAAGCATCTCTCTATCCGTGCCATCAAGATATAAATTTAGGGCAATCCCTTCGATAGATATCCTCAACAAGCGCGTCGTGAGGTTGCACCAAGGTGATTTTAGCAAACGACAATATTACACAGATACACCCTTAGAGGTAGCCAAACGGATTAAGAATGCTGGCCATAACTTCCTCCACGTAGTTGACCTTGATGGAGCTAAGGCCCAAAAAGTCGAGAATCAGGATATCATCAAGGCGATTGTCGAAGAAACAGGGCTATTGGTAGATTTTGGTGGCGGATTGCGTAGTACAAAAGATCTTGAATTAATCTTTGCTGCTGGGGCAAAACAAATCACGATAGGCACCATTGCAGTCACTGACCCTGTGCTGGCTACTAGCTGGCTTGACAAATACGGCCCCGAAGCCATCATCCTTGGTGCAGATGTCAAAGAGGAATTTGTAGCGATCAACGGATGGGTAGAGACTAGTCCCTACCGCTGGATTGATTTCATTGGCCAGTGGCACATGCGTGGCATCAAGTGGTTGATCAGCACGGATATATCCAAAGATGGCGCTTTGTCTGGCCCATCATACGATCTGTACAAACAGATGATTGATGCTTTTCCGGACATGGGCGTGATTGCAAGCGGCGGTGTCAGCAACTATGCAGAAGTCAACAAGCTAGCCCAATGTGGCTTATCAGGAGTTGTGATCGGCAAAGCCATACATGAAGGCATGGTCAGCCTCGAGGGCTTAGCCCACTATAACCAACTCAAAAGCAAAGCCTGACCCCAAAGGCAGCAAAGAATTTCAGGTGATGGAGTTGCATTGACTCCGAATCCTAATTATGCCTACTAATCAAGACCTGATCCACTGCGGCGAGTGATTGCCCCTTTGCCTTCAGCAGGACAATAAGGTGGTAAAGTAGGTCTGCACTTTCAGCCAAAAAGAGGTCTGGCTCGTCCCGCATGGCCTCGATGACCACTTCGACGCCTTCCTCCCCAACTTTCTGGGCCACTTTATGGATGCCTTTCTGGACCAGACGGGCGGTGTAGGAACTGTCCGGGTCATTGGTCATGAGTTTTTCAGCCACGATCTGCTCTAGCTGATAAAGAAAATGACCTTTCAACCCAGTACCAAAACAAGAGACCGCCCCCGTATGACAAGTTGGCCCATTAGGGCGCACCATCAACAAGATGGTATCTTGGTCGCAGTCTAGGTGCCAGTTAACCAAGCTCAGGGTATGTCCACTCGTTTCGCCTTTAGTCCAGAGCCGTTGTTTGCTCCGGCTGAAAAAGGTCACAACTTTTGTCTCCAGGGTTTGTTGCCAGGAATCGTTCGAAACATAACCCAACATCAGGACCTGCTTGCTGATACTATCCTGAATGATAACAGGCACGAGACCGTCTTCGTACTTAGCAAAATCTGGTTTGTGATTTTGTTGTGTCATTTGCTCAGGCGTTTGCATTGGTCTGTTTCGATTTAAAGCACTAGGGGGTAGGATTCGCTAAATCCTAACTGAGATACCTTTGTCTTTTAGGAACTTTTTAAGCTCGAGGATGGGGATGAGGTTGAAATGAAAAACGCTGGCTGCCAAGGCTGCATCCGCCTTACCGTCACTGAAGACCTCTAAGAAATCAGCATGGCGACCAGCCCCACCAGAGGCAATAACAGGCACAGATACCGACTGACTAACCTGAGCTGTGATGGGCAGATCAAAGCCTGCTTTAGTGCCATCAGCATCCATACTGGTAAGCAGGATTTCACCGGCTCCTCGATCGGTACATTCTTTGGCCCAAGCCAAGGTCTTTAAGGGCTCAAGCTTTCGCCCACCAGCGCTGTGTACTGTATGCTTGCCCTCGACCGAACGGGTATCGATCGCAACCACCACACATTGGCTCCCGAAGGCCTTGGCGAGCTGGTCAATCAGGCTTGGGGACTTTATGGCGGCAGAGTTTATTGAGATTTTGTCAGCACCAGCAGATAGCAGACGGTCAACATCGGCAACACAGCTGATCCCTCCTCCGACTGTGAACGGAATATTGAGATGCGCTGCAACACTCCCGACTGTGTCCAAAAAGGTATTTCGACCTTCAATCGTGGCCGTGATGTCTAGCAACACTAATTCGTCAGCACCCCGACTGGCATAGCGCTTAGCCAACTCGAGTGGCGAACCCGCATAGGTCAGATTTTCGAAGTTGATGCCTTTTACAGTCTGCCCATCCTTGATGTCGAGGCAGGGTATAATGCGCTTGGCAAGAGATGTTGTGGTAGGCATTACAGGTTAATGTCTGGGCTTCCTGCAAGTTTAGGGCTCCGACGGCACATACCTATCAACAATTGGGATGATATTATTCTGCGACGGTCCATCAAACCCACATTATTCGAACCGGAGAGCTTCGATTGGGTCTAGTTTACTGGCCTTAACAGCTGGGTAAAACCCTGAAATGATTCCGACTACAACACAGATCATGAGGGCGATGCCGATCCAGGCCCATGGGATGATAAAATGACCTACTTCCATCAATGAGGCGACTAAATTGCCGATTCCGATACCAAGTATCACACCACCTAGTCCGCCAAACAAACAAATCACAATGGCCTCAATCAAGAATTGGAGCCTGATCAGGCCTGGTGTGGCACCCAAAGCTTTCCGAACACCAATCTCACGGGTGCGCTCCGTAACGCTGACCAACATTATGTTCATGAGACCGATGGCAGCACCCAACAAGGTAATCAGCCCAATGATCAGGCCAGCACTACGAAGGGTACCAGTAATGCTCTCCATACTTTCGCCAATTGACTCATTTCGTGTAATTTCGAATGAGTCTGGTTTACCGACTTTGTCCCCTCTGACCAAACGCATCGAGCCTGTGGCCTCGCCTATTGCCTCTTCGAACTGAGCCGGGTTCTGGACCATAGTCGTAATTTCGTACGTCAAGGATTTGTCTTGGCTCATCTGGTAGGCATTCCCGAGCGGTACCAACAACATCCGATCTGGACTTTGGCCAGACATCATCCCGCCTGTTCCCTTCATGACACCAATTACCATGAACTGCTGGCCCATTGCTGTCACGGAGTTACCAAGGGCAGATGAAGAAGGGAATAATTTGTTAGCCATTTCCTCCCCGATGATCGCAACGTCAGCTTGATACTCTACCTCAGCCGGGCTGAAGTTACGCCCTTCCTTAAGGTCATAGCTATGGCTAAGTAGATAATTGGCATCAGTGCCATAAATAGCATTGTTGGGGTTAGTCTTCTGGCTACCATGTTTGATCTCGGCATTCCAGCTAACACTGGTGCTAACACAGACCTCATATTTGCCTGTCATGAGCTTTTGGTAGCGCAAAGCCTCGCTCATCTTAATGTCATCATATTTGGCAGGAGCGACCCCATACCTTCGGCGTTTAGATTTCTGCCCCTTATTGGCGATGTCGAACGTCTTGCCCCCTAGGTCAGAGAGTGATGTATCTACAGACGCCTGGATGCCATCTACCGCCGTAAGGATACCCACCAAGGCTGTGATACCAATCGTGATGATGAGCGAAGTTAAGACTGCCCTCAGGAGGTTGGCCTTGATGGCCCGGACGGATTCACGAAAATTTTCTAGCAAGTTCATAATTAGACTGACGGAGGAAAGTGGCCCATGGTATCAGGTGGCACGGGTCTGAACCCAGTCTAAAACCACAGTCTTTACCACTTTTAATGTTGTTGATGCCTAATCCGGCAAAACCCTAGAACCCCTAATGTAGGATATAAGTTCAGGTCCGCAATAGGCCCAGAGTCCAGACCAATGCAAGGTCATCAGAATCCTTTTCTGGTCCTAAATAATACTGGATAAGCGGCATTTTTTGCAGCCAAGCAGCATCCTATCAAAATGTCTAAAAAATATGAGCCACAGAATACTATTCGGCACAGTTGTTGTATCGCTGTAAGTATCTTTTGAAAAATCTCCAAAACACCTATGTTTAGATTGTAAACCTACCCCAACCAAATTGATCATGAAAAGGACCGAACTGCTAAGTACTTTTTACAACACAGAGCTCCTACCGGTGCTCAAACGCCTCGATAGCGAACGTCGTGGCTTGGTTTATCAGCTCATCGCCATCTTTACCGGCATTGTGCTGCTTTTCATCGGGGTCGGATACTATGTCTGGACCAAAATTGAGATGGAAATGATGGCTTTCTTCCTGCTGCCAGTTTTTATCTTCAGCAGTATCGGTTTCTACATGTTACTCGAGGGTATTGTCAAAAACACCAACTACTACAACGACTACAAACGCGAAGTAATCCATCGACTGATCAGCCTGATCAATCCATCACTTCACTACGACAAGAAGCACCACATATCCCACCATGAGTTCAACAACAGTGGTTTCTTCCCTCACGAGCATGTGGATATCTATGGTGATGACCACGTGAGTGGCACCGTAAACGATGTGCCTATCGAATTCAGCGAGTTGACTGCTAGATACAAACGCAGCTCTGACCGCAAGGCCCATAACAATGAGTTTCAGTTCAGAGGCATTTTCTTTATCGCCGAGAAGGAAAAACCATACCCTGCCGACTTCATCATTGAGCCAAAGAAGGCCGAAAATGGAAGTGCAATCATTATGCCGCTCAGCCACGAAAAGTTCAACGAGTATTTTCAGGTCCGTCTGCCAAACAACGACTATCGTCGCAACGCCGAGGACATGCTTAGCGACGCCTTCCTGAACAAACTGGTCTTGTTCCGTCGTCACCTGCACAACGAAATCCATATCAGCTTCAAGTACAACAAGATTTACGTCGGCATCCTGCATGATAAGGATCTGTTGGAGCCATCCCTGTTGACCAGTGTGGCCCGTTTCGACCACATCCAGCAGCACTTTAATGACCTCTATGTGCCGATCAACATCATCGAGCACTTCGCGGCAAACATGGTTGCCGAGGCCATCGAAGATGATATGGTAGAGGCCTAGGCCTTTCTGAGGTTACGGCAAACGCGGTGCGAACCGGGCACGCCTAAGGCCTGGGAGATCCGCACCCACCAATTTGCCCCCTATTCAAGACCCCATCCGAGCGATCAGATGGGGTTTTGTTTGGCGGACTATCCAGAATAAGGAAAGCCTCTCGCTCGCCATGCAACAGGCTTTCTGATGACTTCGGCAAAATGGATGCGGTACGTAGGGATGATGATGTTTGATAAAATTGCTAAGTAGCCAAAAATCCTTACCTTCGTACCCGAATGGCTGGTTACCAACACTAAACCTGCCCATAAAAGCGAAGACATGAATTTTGAAGTAACAGGTAAACTCCACGACGACTTAGGTTCGCAGCAGGTTACCGAGCGGTTTCGCCGCCGCGAGTTTATTCTGGAGATTGCCGATGGCAATTATCCCCAGTTTGTCAAGTTCCAGCTGACGCAAGATAAGTGCGAGCTACTGGATAACTTCCGGGTCGGCAACGAGCTGAAAGTTTCCTTCAACCTCAGTGGTCGTCAGGGTCAGGATCGGAACGGCAATGTAGTCTATTATACCAACCTTAGTGCTTGGCGCATCGAAGCTGGTTCTGGTGGCGAGTCTGTAGCTGCTGGTGGTGGCTATGGCGGCGCTGGTGCTGACCGCAGTGCTGGTGGTGGTTTTGGTGGTAACGATCGCCCAAGTGGTGGTGGCTATGGTGGCGGAAGCGACCGTGGTGGAAGCGGTGACCGTGGTGGATACCGCAACGACCGTGGTGGCGACCGTGGTGGCCGCAGCAATAGCAGCTATGACGACCGCAAAGGTGGTGGCCGTCG
>JAIXYP010000035.1 GCA_027490155.1 Cytophagaceae bacterium
AGGGCGATCTCCACCACTTGGGCGGTCACCATCAAATTTGCGGAAAGGAGGACGGTCGCCAGAAGGACGATCACCACCGCCGAAACGAGGGCGATCTCCACCACTTGGGCGGTCACCATCAAATTTGCGGAAAGGAGGACGGTCGCCAGAAGGACGATCAGAATTGTAACGTGGGCGGTCTGAGCCAAAAGATGGTCTATCAGATCCACCAGAACGCCCGCCACGGTCGCTACCACGGCTACCACGGTCGTTGTCTTTACTAAAACCGGGGCGATCAGTGCGGAAAACAGGTTCGCCATCAGCACCAGACCTACCTGCACCTTGATCGGGGCGGCTGTCGTTGCTGCGGAACCTTGGGCGGTTGTCACCACCATCGAAGTTTTTTCTTGGGCGCTCATCGTTTGAGCGGCCTCCTGGGCGTATTGCCATCATTGAAATTGTTAAGGGCCACACATCGCTGCGTTGCCAAATGCCATGCAAAGGTACGACTATTTTGGTAATCAGACAGTTCCTAATTTGGACCATCTCTTGAGTCCTACTTTTGGCAGTACTGATGTAAGATAATTTTTTAGGATTTGTGGTTACTTCCGCTAGGCCAAAGGTAATATAGCTACAGAAGCGGCTTTCTTGTCTAAGGGGCACTATGTGTACCAGGCTTTAGCCAAAACGACCAGAGCCCAACTTATTTGAAATCGATTTGGTTAGCCGCTTTCTTCATTACTTTGACTAGACCACTGCTATGAAACAACAAAATCAAGTCCCGAACCGCTCTCTGGCTGGATACGCTGAATCCGCTGGCCAACCAACTGGTTGGCAGTATCTAGTTGGCGTTGACTCAGCCCATAAATCCCCAAGTTCGTCCTCTGGCGCTGGACTCGTTTCAACGGCACGTCCTTCAAGTCAACCATCTTATCCGGCCAATTCTAAACCGCACCATCCCCGCAATGACATGCGTATTGTGCTAATTTTGGTAGGTTTTCTTGGATTATTGTTGCTCTTCGTCCCTTACTTTTTTTCACTGGAGCAGCAGATTTCAGCGGGCACTAATCGGCGGATGATGTTCGTTGGGGTGGTGTTATGGGTCCTGTGCGCATTGTTCTGGAAACGCCGTAACCTCGATCAGGAAGATCTACTCAACTAGTCTATATACCATACAGCCATTACCTCTCCTAATCATAAGTACCTCGAATATTTCCTTTACTAGGGCACATAATCAACTTACAGAATTGAACATGACTACCTAGTCCAATAAACCTGAATCAGGAACATTAAAAAGCAAAAAAGCCTTCAGATCACTCAGAAGGCTTTTTTTATACCCTGCAAAGGAAAACGCAACTAGCTTACTATTAGGCTACTTGTTTCTGCAGATGGTTAGTGCGTTCTCCTGTCTGTACAGAATGTGGATAGTGCTGCCCTAACTTGACGCCAAATTCCTCTTGCTCTTGCCGGGTCCATTCGTCAGGGTGGTTGAGGCGGTAAGCAGGTACCTTAGCCAAAATCGGTAGCCAAGTTTTGACATAATGCCCTTTAGGGTCATAGGTTTCTGCTTGTTTGGCAATGTTAAAATAGCGGTTTTCACGTGGATCGTTCCCACAACCAGCCATATAGTTCCAGTTGCCCCAATTGCTGCAAGGGTCATAGTCTAACAGCAAGTACTCGAACCAAGCTGCACCGAGCTGCCAGTTCAGCCCTAGGTCCTTAATGAAGTAAGATGCAACATTCTGCCGACCACGATTGCTCATGAAACCAGTTGCGAGCAACTCACGCATGTTGGCATCCACAAAAGGGGCTCCGATTTGTCCACTAGCCCATTTACCGAATAACTCTGGGCTGTTCCGGTGTTTGAGATTGATATTTTTGATGCCGGTAGGGCGAAATAAGGTGTTGCCATACTTTTTGGCTACAAACTTGAAGTAGTCACGCCATAGGAGCTCAAAGACCAGCCAATAGGTTGAGTCGTTATTATGGCGTTTGGCTTCATACTGTTTGACTTGGTGATAGATGTAGCGAGATGATATAGCTCCAACAGCGAGCCAAGGCGAAAACTTGCTACTGTAGTCCATCCCCAGCAAGCCATTGCGGGTTTCTTTGTAATTCTTGAGCTGGTCTGTCTCCCAGAAATAATGCTCAAGACGTGCCAAAGCGGCAGTCTCGCCGCCCATAAACTCGATCTTGCCTAAGTTCGGAACCAAGTTTGTACTTGGCAACATTAGGTTGTCAGTTTCTAGGGTGGGGATATCCACATTGCCGACCTGTATGCCTCCCGGGACCTTAAGTTTTGTTGGGGCAGGGTAGGGAGCGTTAATTTTTGATGACTTTTCTACTTGCTTCCGGAACTCAGTGAACACATCTGGCAAAAACTTGAGCGGAAAAGGCAGTTCAGTGGGGTGGATTAGGGTACTTCCATCAAACCATTGCGTGAGAATGCCCTTTTTCTCAAGGCTGGCCTCTAATAAGGACTCTATCTCTGTTTCCTCTGAAGTGATCTCCTTGTGCGCATACAGCGTGTCAACGTCAAGGGCTTTCACGAGATCTGGTATAATCGTTTCTGGGTGTCCGACCCGAATGAAAAGCTCTCCACCAATGGACCTAAGATTTTGCCTAAGGTTCTCGATCGTTTGGGTCAGGAACTGGCGTCGGTAAGGTCCGATGCGTGGGATACCGAACTGATTAGCCTCATATACTCGAGGATCGATGATATAGATCGGGACGATCTCTTTGTCCTTTAGGCTTGCCCTATGTAGGGCTTCATGGTCTTGGATCCTGAGGTCATTTCTGAACCATACCATTATGCGTCTGTTGTCCATAGTCAGTGGTTTGATCTGGTTAACATCAGCGTAACAGCCTGTAAAAGTTCGGTGTTTTGGCAATTCAGTAGTTTTTTCGGACAAATAATAAGCGATCTATGTTGTTAGTGTGGCCAAACGGGGCTTATTTTGCGTCCTTACATAACAACTATAGTAACCTCTTTAACGACTAAATGGCTCTTATTACCAAAATCCAGCAGCACTCTGGCATCGCTGTTACTGTTATCGTCATTGCCATTGCCCTTTTTATCGTCGGTGGCGATCTGCTTTCGAGCAACTCGTTGTTACGTGGTAGTGGCGGCACATCCATCGGCCAAATAGCCGGGACCGATATAGACGCCAAAAAATACCAAGCTGAGCTAGACCAGCTTGAGTATGAATATCAACTCGCAAACAACAAGCAACCAGGCGAACAAGAACGGCAAGGTATCAGGGATCAAGCTTGGACTACGTTGCTTAATAAATATGGCTTTGGTCCAGAGTACGACAAAATTGGCCTTCAGGTCACTGCAGACGAACTTGTGGATATGGTACAGGGCGAAAATATCCACCCAGGCCTAAAACAAGCATTTACAGATCCTGCCACAGGCCAAGTTGATCGTGACAAAATCCGTGAGTACCTCAAGCAAATCAACAGCCTGAAGGAAAAGAACGAGCAAGCTGCCCAGCAGTATGCTATCTGGATGAACTTCGAACGTAAACTGCCAGAAGATCGTAAACGTACTAAGTACGAGGCCTTGCTTACCAAGTCAATCTATGTAACCTCTGCCGAAGCTGAGCGTGAGTACACGGCCCAAACCGCCAAGGTATCTGCTAAGTATGTCTTTGTGCCTTATTTCAGCATCGCTGACAGCACAATCAAGCCAACTGAGGAGCAATTGAGCGCCTACCTAGCTGACCACAAAGACAAGTACAAAGCACAAGATTCCCGTACGATCGACTATGTACAGTTTATGTTGACACCAGATCGTGAAGACAGCGCTGCCTTCAATACTGAAGTCGCTGGTCTACGTTCCGAATTTGCCAATGCACCAGACGACACAGCCTACGCCGCTAGCAAGTCTGACAGCCCAGAGAAACTAAAGTCTATCCCGGCCAACGAGCTTCCTGCGCAAATCGCTGGTTTGAAATTGCAAAAGGATAGCGTCTATGGTCCGTTCACCCTTGGTGATAATGTCACACTCTATAAAGTCCGCGACATTAAAAATGAAGGAGACTATTCTGCCAAGGCAAGCCACATCCTCATCAAGTGGAACAGCACAGCAGATACTTCGAAAGCATTTGCAAAAGCCAAGGCGCAAGGTGTCCTAAGCAAAATCAAAGGCGGTGCCAGTTTTGAAGAAATGGCCCGCATCTACGGTACTGACGGCACGTCTACTCAAGGAGGCGATCTAGGATGGTTCAGTGCTGGCCGTATGGTTAAGCCTTTCCAAGATGCCGTCTTTGCAGCTTCTGGTCGTGGGTTGTTGCCTACGCTTACCGAAACTGAATTTGGTTACCACATCATCAAGGTCACCGAGCCTAAGACGAACCTTAAATACCAAGTCGTAACCCTAGCACGCAAACTAGAGGCTAGCAGCCGGACACGCGAGCTTGTTTATAATAAAGCAAGGGTTTTCATGACTGAGGCTACAGACACTGCCGCGTTTTACGCTGCAATCAAAAAGGCTAACCTGACCAAACAGTCAGCTGTCAACCTCCAGAAAAATGCACAGTATGTCAATGACATTGCTGATGCGCGTTCGATCGTCCGTTGGGCTTTCCTTGAAGGTAAAGTTGGCGAGCTTGCCAAATCACCATTTGATTTCAAGGATCGTTATGTGGTTGTGGCCTTGACCCGTCAGTCTGAAGAAGGCAAACCAACAGTTGCTGAGTTCCGTGACCAATTGGCTGCCGAAGTCCGCAAACAAGTAAAAGCTGAGCAGATCATTGCCAAAA
This sequence comes from Cytophagaceae bacterium, assembly GCA_027490155.1. Taxonomy (GTDB): domain Bacteria; phylum Bacteroidota; class Bacteroidia; order Cytophagales; family Flexibacteraceae; genus CANHWS01. The sequence continues at coordinate 4,746 of JAIXYP010000035.1, forward strand.
TCAATGGTGCCAAAACCCTAGAGGAAATGAAAGCCAAATATGGTGATGCTGCTATTCTGAATTCTGCCCCAGACATCACGTTGGCCTCTACCTCTATGCCAGACGTAGGTTATGACCCAATTGCGGTTGGCCGTCTGTTTGGCCTCAAACAAGGTGCTTCTACTGCCCCGTTTGCAGCAGAAACTGGTGTCGTTGCCTTGATGAGCGAGAAATCAACCCCAGCACCAAAAATTGCTGACTATACCTCTTACAAAACCAGCATTCAGCAACGCCGTGCTGGTCCAGTAACTTACTACCTCACAGAGGCGGTAAAAGAACTGAAAGGTGTTAAGGATGATCGTATCCAGATCCAATAAGGATCGATAAAAAATCGGCATTACAAAAAAGGCTACCATTTGAGATTGGTAGCCTTTTTTATGCTTTATGTGCTAACGGTGATTCGTTGTCGGTGGATAGCAGGTCCAAATACAGGATTGCCTTCAAGAGTCGGGCAAATGCTGGAGGCCAATGTTCACGTGTAGGCAACCCAAATGTGGATTAGGTAGAGCAGCTACTGGCTCTTCATTCCACGGTTCCGAACTTTGAAGAGCCGGACCAATTGGGGTACATAATCCTCATCAGTCTTAACGGCTAGGTAGTTAACTTGGTTTTGCTTGCAGAACAACTCTATGCGGTTGCGCTGTTGGTTGAACCTATCAGCCACCAATTTGCCAAATAATCCAGAGCTGGTATTGAGCCAGACTGTTCGACCTTGCTCTTTATCCTCAACTGGGACAATACCCACTTTAGGGAAATTGGTCTCGATGGGGTCCACCATCTGGATGATGATCAAGTCATGACGACGGGCAATAGCCTTCAGGCTATTTTCGTAAGGCTTCTCGTCGATAAAGTCTGAAATCAGGATCACGATGCTCCTGCGCTTTAGGATATTGAGCCCAAAGAATAGGGCTTGGTTAATGTCCGTTTTGATCGAAAGTGGATTGAGCTTAAATAAACTCTGGACGATCATATAGGCATAATTGAGGCCTTTATGCGGTTTAATGTACTTCTCACGAATGTCACTGAAGCAGAACATACCGGCCTGGCTGCCCTGCTTTATAGCCGAAATTGTTAAGACTCCTGCTATCTCCTTGGCTAGGTCTAGCTTTTTCTGGCTCTGAAGCCCAACTGTTTGTGAGGCGCTGACATCAAGCATGAAGAAGACAGTTTGTTCCTTTTCTTCCTTAAAGGTCTTGACAAATACCCCATGACCCTTAGCGGTTACGTTCCAGTCGATGGACCGAACATCGTCACCATATTGGTAGGCGCGGATGTCATCAAACTCAAGGCCTGTACCCTTAAAGACGGAGTTATAATTACCTTGCATCCGTGCATCAACCGCCTTCCTGATCTGGATTTCGTACTTGTTGAGCTTCTGAAATATCTCTTTCATGCGGTCAATTTGGGGCGGCTAGCAATGGAGTAGGGCACTAGGTTGTCCATCAAAATCGTTCTGGGCAAAGCGTACTTACGCTATCTTGCAGCAAATTACATGATGGGGACTATAAATCGTACGATGGCTGGGTCAAATGGCTGGTCAAAAAGATCATGGGATGTTTTTGGGCTGTCTAAAAGTGGACTTTTCTGGGTGGCCCAAAGGCGACTAATCCTTATCTTGGTCAGCTGCTTGACCATATCTGGTTGTGGACAAGATCTAGAAACTGTGCCTGCTGATGTCTTAACACCCGATCAGATGACAAGGTTCTTGATACAGGTACATATTGCCGAGACCAAGACCGTGAACGGAGGCTTTCCACTCGATACCAGCCTCGTGATGTACCAATACTATCACCAACGGATATTGGACCGGATGAAACTGGACACTGGACTGGTCAACCGCAGTCTTAGATTTTACTCCCATTCGCCAAAACAAACGAGCCTTATCTACGAAAAAGTAGTTGATAGCCTAGGCCTGCGCAACTCTACCGCGAATGACAGATTTTAGGAACAAGGTTGTTTTAATCACAGGTGGCAGCTCGGGCATTGGGTTGGCCCTAGCGCACGCCTTCGGTCAGGATGGCGCCAAAATTATGATTTCGGGCCGGAATGAGCTAAACCTTCAAGCGGCCATTGTAGAGCTCCAGACAGCTGGTATAATGGCCTCTGGCCTGGTGGCTGATGTCACTAAGCAGGAAGATTGCCAAGATTTGGTAAGTAAAACAGTCTCCTTGTTTGGTCAGCTTGATGTCTTGATCAACAATGCTGGCATCAGTATGCGGGCCATGTTTGAGGACCTAGACCTTGTGGTACTAGAGCAACTAATGGCCACTAACTTTTGGGGATCAGTTTATTGCACCAAGGCAGCATTACCTCATATTTTGGCTAATAGGGGCAATATCGTCAGCATTAGTAGCATTGCAGGCCTTCGTGGTTTACCTGGTCGGACGGGATACAGTGCAAGCAAGGCAGCACTTCAAGGTTTTATGGAGGCTTTGAGGGTGGAGTTGCTCAAAACCGGCGTACATGTCCTGATGGTTTATCCTGGGTATACCGCTTCCAATATCCGTAAGTCCGCACTTAACAAGGTGGGTGCTACACAGGCCGAAAACCCACTAGACGAGTCTAAACTGATGCCCGCCGAGGTGGTAGCTAAGGCAGTACTCAACGCGACTGCCGTCAGGAAACGAGACCTTGTATTGACTACCCAAGGCAAAATGACAGCCTTCCTAAACAAGTTTATACCTGGAATTATGGATGGGGTGGTCTATAACTTTATGAAGCGCGAAGGTGATTTGCGATAGGTCTATCAATTCACCAGACTTACTGAGGCCTTAATAGCCATACTTAGATTTCCATAAGGCCCTGAGGCGGATTCGCAGTTCGTCCTCTCGTGCATTGTGCCCTGGGTCATAGAGCTTTAGTCCCTTAAGCTGATCAGGCATAAACTCCTGGTCGACAAAGTTCTCGTCATAGTCGTGGGCGTATTGGTAGTTTTGGCCATAACCTTCCTGCTTCATTAGTTTGGAAGGGGCGTTGCGCAAGTGCAATGGAACTGGTAGGTCACCTGTTTTAGCCACGGTCGCCTGCGCTTGATTTATGGCTATATAACTGGCATTTGACTTAGGTGAGGCTGCCAAATAGCTCACCATCTGAGACAAGATGATCCTTGACTCGGGCATGCCTATAAACGACACTGACTGAAAACATGCCGAAGCCATCACCATAGCTGTTGGGTTGGCATTGCCAATGTCCTCACTGGCCAAGATGACCAGCCTTCTGGCGATAAACTTGGGGTCCTCGCCGCCAGCGATCATACGGGCGAGGTAATAGGTTGCGGCATTGGGGTCACTTCCCCTAATCGACTTGATAAAGGCCGAGATGATGTCATAGTGCTGCTCTCCATCCTTGTCATACAGGACGGTACGGGTTTGGGCCGACTTGATCACGGCCGAATCATCGATTAGAATCGGTCCATTATTGCCATCGCTCAGGAAATCTACGACTAGCTCTAGCAGGTTTAACAAAGCGCGTGCATCACCGCCTGAAAGCCTGATTAGGGCCTCATACTCCGACAGTGTAATGGGCTTGGCTGCCAAAATATCGTCGTCAACCAATGCTGAGCGTAGTAAAGCTACCAGATGATGTTGCTCAAGTGGGCGGAGTGTATAGACACGACATCGGCTCAGTAGCGCATTGTTGACCTCAAACGAGGGATTCTATGTCGTGGCACCAATCAAGGTCAATAGGCCCTCTTCGACGGCCTTGAGCAGAGCATCTTGCTGTGACTTGCTAAATCGGTGGATCTCGTCCAGAAACAAGATGGTGCCTGGTTGAGTCTTGGCTTTCTCGATGACCTCACGGATCTCTTTAACACCCACCTGTACTGCGCTCAGTGCGATGAAAGGGCGGTTCTGGGCCTGTGCCAAGATGCGCGCTAAGGTCGTCTTACCAACTCCGGGTGGTCCCCATAATATAATCGAGTGAAGCACACCGTGCTCTGCCATCCGACGCAAAACACCATCCGGACCCACTAGGTGATCTTGGCCGATGTATTGGGCCAAAGTCGTTGGTCTGATGCGTTCGGCGAGCGGACGAGGGCTAGGTGGGGGTGCGAATAGCATGTTGCAATTTGGTGCCAATATCCTGAACGGCAATGCCAACTTAGGGTCCGCACCTACAAGTAATCAGCCCCAAATATGGCTTTTCGTGGTCTTTATCACTGTTTTTCACGTTATTGTACTTCAGTTCAGAAATACAACACCATGCAGCTATTCAGCATCGAGACCGGAAATTTTAAGCTAGACGGAGGCGCCATGTTCGGAGTGGTGCCCAAGAGTATATGGCAACGGCTCAACCCAGCGGATGAAAATAACATGTGTTCGTGGGCGATGCGCTGTCTTTTGGCGATCGATGGCAACAGAGCCATGCTGATCGATAGTGGCATTGGCGACAAACAAAGCGCTAAGTTCTTTGGATTTTATTATCTACATGGTGACCACTCGCTGCGTGCTTCCTTGGCTACCCATAGCATAGCTTTTGATGAAGTTGCCATTAATTTCCTGACCCATTTGCACTTTGACCACGTTGGCGGCTCGGTGGTGTCAGATGGTAAAGGTGGTTACAAACCTACTTTTGCAAATGCCACCTATGTGAGCAATGCCGTACATTGGCAATGGGCCACCGAGCCAAATCCGCGCGAAAAGGCCAGCTTTCTCAAAGAAAATATCCTACCAATCCAACAGGCTGGTCAGCTCAACTTACTAGATACGCCAAGCAGCGGCCTCATGGATGCTAATCATATCTGGCCCGGGATGCAGGTCTATCTCGTCAATGGACATACCGAGCAAATGATGATCCCGATCCTGCCCTACAAAGGTCGCAAAGTCGCATTTGTGGCTGATTTGTTGCCTAGTTCTGGTCATATCCCCTTGCCCTACATCATGGCCTACGACATGCGTCCCTTATTGACCTTGCAGGAAAAAGCCGACTTTCTTGGACTTGCGGTGACAAATAACTGGGTGCTTATGTTTGAGCATGATCCCATCGTCGAGTGTGCTACCCTTATCCAGACCGAAACGGGCATCAAAATTGACCAGACGTTTAAGCTATCCGAACTATGATGCTCAACGTAGGTGGGCAAAACAACCAGGAGCCGAGTAAAAACAACCATCCACCAAATAACGGGTCTAAGACCTCAGCCACTGGGGGCGGTATAGGTGTCAAGTTGGTCGGCTGGTTGAAGCTGCTTTGGAGCGGGTCTGAGGGCAACAATTCCTCATTATCACCTGCCTCCAAAGTGAATGGGCCAATTAAGGCAAAGCCCAAGCAGCATCCTGTCAAGCTAATGGTCCTTACTGCGTGGCGCAAATCAGGTGCCAAGATGATGATCATGAACATCATCATTTCATTGATGACGATTGTGGCCTACTTTGCCACAGACGTGTCACCTGAGGTAAACTGGCGGGCTCCTTTTGTAGGCTATACGATCCCGATTTTCCTAGTCCTGCAGTTTTTGTTTATGTTGATCTGGGGATTCCGCAGCAAGCCGTCGCATTTATTGCTCCCTTTAGCAACTATTCTGGTCGGATTTAAACACCTCCGGGCAACCTTAGCGATCAATGTGTCCCCAGATGTAGTCCATCATGACCTAAAAGTCGTTAGTTATAACATCAGGATGATGCAGGGCTATGGTCTGGTTCGGGATCGCACCAAAGAGGAAGCTAAGGCAATGGTCACCTGGCTACAGGGTACCGATGCTGACATCATCTGTTTGCAAGAGTATTATAACAACGCCAAACGTTTTGGTTTTGACTTTGAGGAGCAAATGCAGGAAGTAGGCTTTAAGTATCGCTACTTTAGTGAGGCTCGGCGCACCTATTGGGTACAAGGTCAGTTAGGGATGATTATCTACAGCAAGTTCCCGATCGTGGGCCATAAAACTTTGCACAAAAGTGATGGCCCTAACAACCAAATCATGTACGCGGATGTCAAGACTCGCAAAGGAATCATCCGAGTTTATGATGTTCACCTGCATAGTTTGCAGCTTAAAGAACGCGAGCTAAACACAAAGGGTGGGGGCGAGAAGATTAAACAAAATGCCAAATCAGTCGGTAGTAAACTCAGACATGGCTTTTTAGAGCGCACACAGCAGGTCCGGTTACTTGACAGTAATATCAAGTCATCACCGTATCCAGTTATAGTCTGCGGAGACTATAATGACCTGCCGTATAGCTACACCTATACCACATTCCGCAAGCATCTAGACAATGCTTTCGAGGAAGCTGGCTCGGGATTTGATTTTAGTTTCAATGGCAAGATCCCGTTTCTCAGGATAGATAACCAGTTTTGTAGCCCAAGCTTTCGGGTCCTTAACTTTGAGACATGGGATCAAGTTGGCTTAAGCGATCACTTTCCGATCGTTGGTTGGTACCAGATGGACAAACTCGAAGGGCAACAAGCACCAACTGAAGACAATGGTTCGGCCTCCCAAATGGCCAAAACAAAGCCTAGGACCAAGCGAAAATCCGATAAAGCATCCTGATACGTACGTATGCCAATGATTGCCAGCCAAACCAAATACCAGCTAATGATGAGCCTATTCATCGTCATGCTACTGTCAGCTGGCACAGCACGGGGCACGGCATTGTCTGGAATTTGGGCTAGTAATATCCAGAATGATGGTGTATGCTCGGTTGCCAGCCCTTTGCCAAAGTTTGGGCCCAGTGGTCCTGATATTTATTTGCCATCGACAAACCCAGATCAGCCTAATGAGGATAGTCTCAAGAAGAACAAGTATCTCCTGTTTGACATCGCTACTCGGTATGAAGTCATGGTGGCAGTAAATGCCATGTACAACTTTGACTTCTACTTTGCAGACTATCGCTACCGATGGTTCCAAATCAAACATCCTGACCACCCAATGCCCTACTTTTTGCGAGGGCTAAACTATTGGTGGCAGATCATGCCTGACCCAGATAACGAAAAGTACGATCAGCAGTTTGATGCCTACATGGACACCACCGTCATGAAGGCCGAAAAGATGTACCGAGCCGACAAAACCAATATGGAGGCTGTTTTCTTTTTGGCGGCGGCATACGGTTTCAAAGGACGCCTCTATAGTGACCGCAAATGGTGGCGCAAGGCCACCCTAGCTGGCCGTAGCGCGATGGAGTACATGCAGATCAGCCGTGAGGCCAATAGCGATGACCTAGGTGTCGAGTTTTTATTTGGTGAAGGGCTTTATAACTACTTCAGTGTTTGGGTGTCTGAAAACTACCGATTGCTGAGGCCTGTAATGATGTTTTTTCCTAAAGGTGATAAACCTAAGGGTCTAGCCCAGCTAGAGCAAGTGGGTCGGGCGGCATACTACACAAGGGTGGAGGCCCAAGTATTCGTCACCAGGATCTATGCCAGTGAAGAAAAGCGGCCTCAAGATGCTGTTGAAACGATGACCTACCTACACCGCACCTTCCCTAATAATAGCTTTTTTCATCGTTATATCGCAAGGCTTTATCACTCGGCAGGCAACTGGCGCAGTGCCGATGCGGAGGCTAAACAGATCATGGCAAGGGTGGATAGCAATAAACTGGGGTACGAAGCAGTAACTGGGCGATATGGTAGCTTCATTTTGGCATATAATGCGCAATACAACTACCGAGACCCCGAAAAAGCGAAGACATGGTACAAACGCTGTATTGCCTTTACCGAGCAGACAGAAGATTTTGACTCAGGCTATTACCTCTATGCCCTGATGCAAATGGGACGTATGGCTAGCCAGCAAAGGCAGATTGAAGATGCTATCGGCTACTACACCAAGCTGGTGCAATACTCGGATGGTAAATCGGACTACCATAAGGAGGCCAAGAAGTTCCTGAAAGATAACAAACCTAAAGGTGGCTGGCTTTTCGGCTTGTTTTAGACTTGTAGGTCGATAAAATTCTGCAAGATTCTATTGCCAACATCTGCCGACTTTTCAGGATGGAATTGTGTGGCATAATAGTTTCCTTTCCGGAGCGCAGCACTGAAAGGATGGCCATACGTACATATTGCAATGGTGTCCGGTCCGACTGTGGCAAAGTAGCTATGCACAAAATAGACATAGGCTGGTATGGTTATTCCGTCTAATAACTGGTTAGGGACCTTGTCCGATATGTTAGGTAATGCAATTTGGCTCCAGCCGACATGAGGTACTTTGAGGCCATGACTAGCCAACTCAAATTGGTGGACCTTGGCATCAAAGATCCCGAGGCCTGCAGTATCGCCCTCTTCAGTATGTTGGCAGAGTAGTTGTAGCCCAAGGCAAATGCCAAGCACTGGCTGCCTAAGGTCAAGTAGGACGGCGTCAAGTCCGTTGGCCTTCAGGTGAGTCATTGCAGTGCTAGCCTCGCCAACACCAGGTAAGATCACACGGTCAGCATTGCGTAGGCGGTCGTGATCTTCCGTGATGATGGCTTGGATGCCAATACGCTCTAGCGCAAGCTCCACCGACCTGATGTTCCCGGCATTGTATTTAACGATCGCAACCTCCATGTGGCAAAAGTAGCGAATCAGGCCCTAGAGACGATAAAATGCCCATATTGACATTTATGATTTGCCTAGGACAACCGTTATCGCCAATATTGTGTCTGATGTGATAGATGTGTTGTCTGCGGACGACCGAACCGTCCAATTCACAGCTGCCCCTTTCAGTATTTTACCACCAACAATGCCTCCGATGCACACCAATATGACCCAATGTTTCTTGTATCGTCAGCCAATGATGATTCTGTTGGGTTGCCTAATCATACTACTTGTTGGCTGTTCCAAGACAGCCTCAACCGATACCAAAATCCCAGAGATCCCTACCGAAAATACCTATTCGGATGCCGTTCGGCTCAAAGCCCTTTCGGATGCCATCGGTGCCAACCCAACCGACCCCGAGAACTTTTTTAGGCGGGCCACCTTGCACTTCGAGATGGACAACTTGAAGCCTGCATATGACGATGCCCTTCGCGCAACAGCATTAGATAGCAACCAAGGAAAGTATTACCTCATCTTAGCCAAGATTTTCGTCAAGCTGCCCAACATGACCGAGGCAGACGTGGCGATCAAAAAAGCAAAGCTCAAGGGTTTAGATACTCCCGAGCTGCATGTAACCGCTGGTCAAATCTTGTACATCCAGCGAAAATATCCGCAGGCCCTTGATGCGCTCAACAAAGCCCTCAAGGTGGCCGAAAGCTATGCGCCTGCCTATCTATATAAGGGATTGGTATATGCTGAGTTAGGCGACACCGCTAAAGCTGTCAGCAATTTGCAAACTGCCATAGAGCAGGCGCCAGACCAAGTAGATGCCTATAATAAACTGGCTAGTATCAACATCGGTAAACGCAACTTTCCGTTAGCAAAGCAATACCTCGTTTCGGGCTTACGCTTTGCTCCCCGCGATCCTTTTATCTACCTCAGCCTTGGTGATTTCTACGAAAGTCAGAACCAAGCGGATACTGCAAAAGAGTATTACAAAAGGGCCATGTTCTTCGACCCCGAGTTGTATGTGCCGTACCTGCGCCTAGGCTCATTGGCAGCTAAAAACAAAAACTGGACCGATGCTATCTCCAACTTTAAGCTTGCGGTGGACCATAGCACAACTGACGATCTGCCGACTCTATATCTTGCACAAGCCCTCGAGCGGGACAACCAACTTGCGGAGGCCCTTTATAACTACAAAAAACTAGTGACTGATAACTCTGCCTACCAACAGGAGGCAGAACTTGCTGTCAATCGGCTAGAGCCACTCGCCGCCAAAAAAGCCAAGCAGGACAGCCTGGCCAATGTTGCGCAAGCAAAGCGAGACGCAATGGGCGGCAAATAGAAATCCAGCTTGCAGATGGGTAGTGCCCAACCTAGTTAACACCTAGCTTTAGCCCCTTTTCAGGGTAAGGTACGTACGACACTAACATGCTTGTCCTGCTCCTCAGGTTTGGAAGCATAAAGGTGCTTACCGTACTAGTTTTGGGTGCTAGGCATAGTCTCGCATGCTAAAAGCCAACCAGTAGAATTGCTACCATTGCCTGGTTTCGGAGGACAAGATGTCCCCTAATCTGTATACCAGATCCAAGGCAGGTATATGGGCAAAAAAAAACCGCTACGTATAGCGGTTTTCAGTGCAATTACCTGTGGCAAATACTAGACAGCCACGTCCTTAAGCTCAATGGTATAAAATCGGTATCGAATCCGCCTAGGCAGACCTGATTACAATTTACTTACATTAATGGCATTAAGACCCTTCTTACCCTCTTTGATTTCGAACTCCACGCGGTCGTTCTCTTTGATAGGGGCTTGAAGGCCAGTTACGTGAACAAAGATTTCACCCTCTTTGTCGTCAGGGATAATAAATCCAAATCCTTTGGATTCATTGAAGAATTTTACCGTTCCGGTCATAATAAAAAGTGTAATACTTGCAGTAAAGGTAGGCGATATTTTCGCTATTGGTGCTAAATGAGTAAAAATATATCAAAATAAGGGTCGAAAATCTATGTTTCTGGTTCAAATAGGGCTTTTGGCATAGATATTTGTGCCTCCAACCAGCCAAAATCCGATGCCAACTAGCCCATCCGACATCATTTCGCCGCAAAAAATGGTGGTTGAGGTGCCATTTGCCCGCTGGAGGACGCCAATTACTGAGGGCTTACCAGATATAATTTTTCAGGTAACTGCACCAACATGGGAGGTAATTGACCTTAAAGACCTTGACGAAAGGGCAACTGAGCCAAAATTTTTGCTTTCACCCTTTAACGCACAAGTGCTGGAAGGTGGCTCTCAAATGGCATCGACTACAATTTTCCAGCTTAATGGGCCATTTTTAGCTCAGGAGGTCAATGTCATAACACTGGCCGAAGACACCGAACTTAGTAAGCCCTCGCTTCCATCACCACAAGTGGCGCAGTACTTGGGTTTGTTGCCTGACGATAATGCTGATGCCGCTATTAGGTACCAGTCCTTGGTAAAGGAAGCCATAACAGCCATTGGCTCAGGGCATTATTCCAAAATTGTATGTAGCCACCGGATTGATTATCGGATTGGACCTAAGGCTCCAAGCGATAAGCAGAATGATCAAGAGGTCGATAGGCATTCGATGCCACTTGCTGACTGGGACCTTGTCTGGCAGCAGGTGTTCCTGAAGCTTGAGCGCCTATATCCTTCTGCCTTTGTGTCAATGGTATGGCATCCTGATTTTGGTCGCTGGATAACTGCCACCCCAGAGGTTTTGCTTAGGCAAACAACCGAAGGGATCACCCACCATTTCACTACTGTTTCATTGGCTGGTACCCGTCCAGCTAGTATCCCGCCAGCTGATCCATGGGGCACTAAGGAGCTTGGGGAGCAGGCACACGTGACGGACTTTATTAAACATCGGTTAGCTGACCTGCATGACGCGAAAGGGAGACCAGCCAATATCGAGGTCAACATCGATGGCCCCTTCAGTCACCAAGCTGGACCAGTCTCTCATCTCCAGACAGTTCTGACCTGGTCTGTCCCTAAGGATAGTCCTGTAAAGGTTGGTCAGATTTTAACAGCGTTACACCCTACCTCTGCAACTAGCGGCAGTCCAAAGGAAGAAGCCTTGGAATTCCTGAGCAGGAATGAAGGTTATAATAGAGAGCTATATGCCGGCTATTTGGGCCCATCCGATGGCCAACAACTGAGGACCTATGTCAATCTCCGGACCATGAAAGTGAACCAAGACACAGTGTCCTTATATGTCGGCGCTGGTATTACAATAGGGTCCGACCCAGCCTCAGAGTGGGCGGAAACCTTAAACAAGGCCTTGACATTACTACGGCCTTTGGTTCAGACCTTGTCAGCCAATGGGCTAGAGCTTAAACTGATCTAAATTCTTGCGGCAATTGTTCTCTCCCTAATACGGACAAACCCAAAATAGGCGATTCTGATAGGTTTTGTCATAATGACTATAGGTTAAGATCGCCTTATTCGTATCAAGGAAGGCTAATACTAAAGTGTTCAACTGCAGACCAAATGGCCAATGCCGTTACTGTCCCTGCTGTGGTGATGGCAGTCCGAGGCAGTAGTTTATCGAAAAGCTGCACACTCTCACCCTTGCGGACCCGAGTGATGCTGGCCGTGACCATTGCAAACAAATTCATCATAGGTATCAGGATTACGACCATCTTCCAGAGATCGATTGGCAATTGGCTCAGGATTAAAGAAGCTGCTACCAGAGCGCCAATCATCAGCAATACATGATAGACCATTGCCAGCCGAATCCCGATCCGGACCGGGATACTATACTTACCGGCTAGTTTATCACTCTCAATGTCACGCATGTTGTTGAGGTTTAGCACCTGCACACTCATCAGGCCAACAAAACAGGCGCCTTGTAAAGCGAGCTCGTTCAGTTCTCGAGCATGTAGGAAATAGCTTCCCATCACACCCACTAGCCCAAAGAACACAAAAACGGATAGGTCACCTAAGCCAGCATAACCATAAGGACGGAACCCCATCGTATAGGTGATGGCCGCGATGATACAGGCTACCCCAATCCCCAAAAACCATTTCCAATAGGTCAGGTCGGTGCCGAAGGCGTGGTAAAGCAATGCCAATCCGGATACAAATGCGAGAATCGAGGTCAGCACAATGGCCACCATCATTGCTTTAGGATTTATTTCCCCCATCTGGACAGCACGTGTTGGTCCTTGGCGCTTAAAGGCCGGATTGTCAGCCCCGTGTTTGCTATCGCCATAGTCATTGGCAAAGTTGCTCAGGATCTGAAGCAAAGTCGTCGTCAGAATGGATAACAAGAGAAGATCAAGCTTGAAAAAGCCATTGAGATAGGCCAATACTCCGCCAAGGCCAACTGTGCTAAGCGCAAGTGGAAGAGTGCGTGGTCGGGCTGCTTTGATCCAAGATGTCATTTGCTGGACTTAGTAGGGGGTGTGGTTAACTAAAAATGTAAGCCAACTCAGGTATGCACGTTTTGAGGACCTAACTTGTAAGTGGCTATCACTTTCGAGGTTGCAATTTGCTTGCAAACGTGATATGGTCCAACTTTTAAGATAATCAACCATGATTATGACCAATCCTGCCATAGCTTTTGCTGATACGGGCTCATTATTTATTAACTAGTGGCCCAGTTCTGTCAACATGGCCTTGGTTGGTGTTAGATGGAGTTAGATCAAGCGCTTTTAGAATCATAAACACACCATTAACCATGGAAAGAAGAAGTTTTTTGCAAGGGGCGAGCCTTCTAGGTGCTGGTCTGGCACTGGGCATCACCGACCTAGGCCATGCTGCTGATTTGGCATCTGCTCTACGCATACGGTATCAGCTGGGTTTTGCGGCCATTGCCTGGAACGGTAACGACGTTCAGGCCATTAAGGACATTTCGTCCTTGGGCTATCATGGTATTCAACTAAGGGGCAATACATTCAAAACTTATGGCACCGATTACGCCAAAACAAAGGAGCTGATAGACCTGTTGGCCCAATTCGAAGTCAAAGCACCTGTCTTTTCAGGTGGTAACATTGACCTTAGCAAACCGAAAGAAACGCTGATAGAGCACCACAAAAAGCAAACGGCATTCGCCAAAGCTATTGGCGTACAATACTACCAGTTCACGAACAATAGCCGACCAACCGATGGCAGTGCGCCGACTAAGGAAATGCTACTGTCCTATGCATCACTAATGGCTGAAGTTGGCAAGGTGGTACACGATGCTGGTATCATGCCTGTATATCACAACCACATGCACCAATTAGGCGAGACAGCCCAAGAGGTTGAAATCATCATGGAAGGGCTTTCAGGTTCGAATGTCAACCTTTTACTTGATATCGCACACTTGACCCAAGGCGGAGGTGACCCTGTGGCTGCCATTAAACTGTATGGCGACAAAATAGCCGTTCTGCACCTCAAGGACGTAAAGGATGACAGTGCTGCCAAAAGTGGCTACAAATTCGTAGAGTTAGGCCAAGGCCGTGTCGATCTGAAAGGTGTGTTTACAGCCCTAGATACCACCAAATTCAGGGGCTGGGGCATTGTTGAGCTAGATGCTGTGCCAGAACCTGGACGTACACCACTCGAGTCTGCCACCATTAGCGATCAGTACTTAAAACAAACGCTCAAACGCTAGCAGCTTGACAATCACCAGCTCAATATTGTATCTTGAGCTCAATCCCTGAAACCGAGTTTTAGCCCCTCCTCTAATATACCTATTCATGTCAGCGTCCGAAGAACAACCACTAAGTGAAAATCAAAGACGAAGTTTTGTCAAAACCATTGGGGCGGGCCTTGGCCTTTCGCTAGGCTTGCCCTCCATCGTCCAGGCCATTGGCTCTGGGTCAGAAAGGGTAGAGGCCATAGAATCGCTAAAGCGTAAGCCTATTTCTGTCAATGATAAGATCCAGATAGCTTGCATCGGCTTCGGTGGCCGGGGTCTATACGACATAGACCAAGCACTTAAGGTACCAGGTGTTAAGATGGTGGCTGCGGCAGACCTTTATGACGGTCGGCTTATCAGAGCTAAGGAATTACATGGCAAGGACCTGTTCACAACACGGTATTATGAAGAGATCCTGAGCCGCCCAGATGTGGATGCCGTCTTCATTGCAGGTACCCACCATTGGAACGCCCCAATATCAATTGCAGCCCTAAAGGCTGGCAAGGCGGTCTATTGCGAGAAACCAATGGTCTATAAACTTGACGAAGGCCAACAGGTAATCAAAGCCCAAAAGGAAACTAATACCTTATTTATGGTCGGTAGCCAGAGGGTTAGCTCCATCGTTTACGAAAAGGCCCGTGAGTTATACCGTAGTGGCGCCATTGGCGATCTCAATTATGTCGAGGCTTGGTGGGATCGCAACTCCTACCTCGGTGCTTGGCAGTACAGCATCGCTCCAGACGCGAACGAGCGTACTGTGGACTGGAAACGCTTCTTGGGATCAGCCCCACAACATGCCTTTGACCCGATGCGGGTTTTCAGGTGGAGGAACTACAAAGACTACAGCACAGGAGTCGCCGGTGATCTGTTTGTACACCTCTTTAGTGGACTACACTTTATCTTGGATACCATGGGGCCAGAGCGAATAGCTGCTACAGGCGGCCTTCGGTTCTGGAAGGATGGGCGCGACATCCCAGATATTCTGCTAGGCATGTATGACTACCCTGCAACCAAGACCCACCCAGCCTTCAACCTAGTCCTTCGGACCAATTTTGTGGACGGATCAGGTGGTAGCACAGGTTTTAAGTTCATCGGTAGTGAGGGCATGATGACCGTGGATAACAGCATCACGATCAAGAAAGTGAAGCGTGGCGCACCGGGTTACAACATCCAGAGCTTTAGCAAGGAGATGCAGGACCGTTATCAGAAGGAGTGGAAGGAAAACAATCCAGATAAACGTAAGGAAATGTCTGACCCTGAGCTCTTTGAGTACAAACCACCCAAAGAATACAATGACATGGACGACCACCTCTTTAACTTTTTTGATGCCATTCGCCGAAACAAAGGAGTTGTTGAGGATGCCACATTTGGATTCCGAGCCGCAGCACCAGCTATCATGACCCACCAAGCCTACTACGACAAAAAAGTCTATGCCTGGGATCCTGTCCTGATGAAAACAAAATAATCATAGACCAACAGCCCATTGCCGAAACAAACTTTAGCTCAAGCTAATAGTTACTAAGCAAAAGTACCCTCGCCTGGCACGCCATCCTGCCAAAGCAATATGCCCAACGAAAAGCCCAATCAGCTCATCCATAGCACTAGTCCATACTTGCTTCAGCATGCCTATAATCCGGTAAGCTGGTATCCATGGTCAGCAGATGCGATTGAGAAGGCCAAAGCAGAAGACAAGCCTATCCTAGTAAGTATAGGCTACTCGGCATGCCATTGGTGCCATGTAATGGAGCACGAAAGTTTCGAGCGGCAGGCAACTGCTGAGTTGATGAACGAACATTTTGTCTGCATCAAGATCGACAGAGAAGAGCGCCCTGATCTGGATAACATTTATATGGATGCCGTCCAGCACATGGGAATCAGTGGCGGATGGCCGCTTAATGTGTTTTTGTTACCTGACCTTAAGCCTTTCTATGGAGGGACCTATTTCCAGCCCCAGCAATGGGCACAGCTCCTGACCCAAATAGCATTTGCCTACAAGGAGCACAAACCCAAGCTGACCGAAAGTGCCGAGCAATTTGCTACAGCACTTCGCAAACCGGAAGTTCTGAAATACAACCTCAGTCCCGAGCATAACAATGAGGTCAACGAGGAGGTTATCGACGGCCTGTATCGCAACCTTAGTATGCGGTTTGATAAGATTTGGGGTGGTCTGGACCGTAGCCCTAAATTCATGATGCCTTCTATTTGGCAATGGGTTTTGGGCTATTCGCAAACTAGGGACCAGGCAGATGCGGCCGAACACTTACATCTGACCCTAAACCGGATAGGACGAGGAGGAATTTATGACCAGATCGGTGGAGGATTTTCGCGCTATTCGGTTGATGCCGAGTGGTTTGCGCCACACTTTGAAAAGATGCTATATGATAATGCGCAGCTGCTTGGGCTTTACGCTAATGCCTATCAGCATCGTCCTTCTGAGCTTTACGCATCAATAATCGACCAAACCATCAGCTGGCTATCCCGTGAGATGTTGCACCCGGAAGGTGGATTCTATGCTGCCCTTGATGCCGATACCGAAGGGGAGGAAGGAAAATATTACACATTCAGTTGGGCGGAGTTTGCAACTCTTTTAGGACAAGATGCTGAGCTTGCTGCCGCCTATTATAGCCTTGAGCCACACGGTAACTGGGAAGGTGGTGTCAGCATCCTGTTCCCTAAAACATCTGATGCTCAGTTTGCTGACCGTTATGGCATCACTACAGACCTGCTTAAAGACAAGGTCAAAAGGTGGCAGTCGACACTATTGGCCGCCCGCGAACAACGAACCAAACCTGGCCTAGATGACAAAATTATTACCGGCTGGAACGCACTCATGATCTCGGGGCTTTGCCGCGTCTATGCTGTTTTGGGGCACAAAGAAGCTCTGAATCTAGCCTTTGATGCGATCAAATTCCTAGAGCGGCACCTAATGCTAAATGCTATAAGCCCTACTGGCTTAATGCACACCTGGAAACTAGGTCAGGCCACGGTCCCCGCCTTCTTGGACGACTATACCTTTTTGGCCCAAGCCTATCTTGACCTGCACAAGGTTACATTTAAGTCCGAGTACCTTGATAGATCTGTCGCAGTGCTAAAGACCATTTTGGACAAATTTGGCTGTGCGGATGACCCTTTCTTTTACTTCGCCCAAGCAGGGGATGACGGCCTTATCGCACGCAAAAAGGAGATTTTCGACAATGTGATCCCTAGTAGCAATTCAGCATTGGCTCACTTATTGTATGACCTTGGTACCAGATTCGATCACAAAGGATGGCTACAGCGCTCGGACCAAATGCTTCGGTCCATGTACAAGCCGATGAACACCGACATCCAGTTTACAGCTAATTGGGCTAACCTATTGCTCAAAGTATATTTTCCGTCCACAGAAGTGGTCGTGATGGGACCAGATTTCGAACGTATCGGAACGGAACTCCTGCCACACCTTGCACCTAATATTCAGTTAGTTGCAACAGATAAAGAGGATGGTACTTCGTTAACTGCTCATCGTCTACCAACTGGTTGTCAGACACTTATCTATGTTTGCCACAACCATACTTGTAAGCTTCCAGTTAAAACAGTGGCAGAGGCTGTGGCGCAACTCAAACCTAGCAGTACTAACTAGAGGCAACCAGCTGCAATACTTTTTGCGCTAGACCACTTTGTAGATAAGTGCCACAGCTTGAGCCTCGACACCTTCGCGACGGCCAACAAAGCCAAGCTTTTCGCTTGTTGTCGCCTTGATAGAGACACAATCAGCATCAATACCCATTACATCTGCCAGCGTGGTTTGCATTGTCTGGATGTGTGGGTTGATTTTGGGTGCCTCCAGCATTAGCATGCAGTCCACATTACCGATGGCATAACCCTTCTCGGTTAGCATATCAACCACCCGTTTGAGCAAGATTTTGCTGTCAATCCCCTTGTACTGGGCGTCTTTGTCCGAAAAGTGATAACCAATGTCTCGCAGGTTGGCAGCACCTAGCAGGGCATCACAAAGGGCATGGATAAGAACATCGGCATCCGAATGACCTTTGGCGCCAAATGGATGATCTAGCAGGATACCACCTAGCCAAAACGGTACTCCTTCAACCAATTGGTGCACATCATATCCTAGGCCAACACGTGGCAAATTAGGTTTGGAGCTCATAAGTAGGGGATTATGCTGCGGTAGTTACTTCTGCTGATTTGTGATAATAGAGTACGCTGGCCTTTTCTGGTTTGATCAGGTCATCAGCCAATTGGTCCAACTGTTTGCGGGTGACAGCCTGCATCTTGAGGCTTTCCTTGTTCACATCATCCACTCGGTCGTACAAGGCAAAAAAGGCGATGTTCATCGCACGGTTGAGGACCTCGATCTCCTCAAATGCAAGTGCTGTTTCTGCTTGGTTCTTGATTTTCGAAAGGGTCTCTTCGCTTATCCCGCTTTTGATCGCCTGGTTGATCAACTTCCATACTGCAGCTTCGCCTTCCTCAATGGTTTTGCCAGCGTTTAACTTACCCTCGATCAATAGCAGGCCGGGGTCTGTGCTGGCTGTGATGCCGCAAGAAATAGAACTAAAGATGCGGGCATCCTTAACAAGTTTTTCGTACAGAAGGCTGCTTTTGCCATAGCCAAGCCATTGGCTTAGCAACATGGAGGCATGGAAGTTATCGTCAAACCGAGCAGGTGCATGGAAAACCATGTATAGCGCATCTGCAGGGACCTTGGCAGTAACTTCTAGGAAACGACGTTCGGTTTGGGACAGCTCTACCGGCAGGTTCCGGACAGGTGCTGGCGCAGCCGGGATGCCTCCAAACCATTTGCGGACCATGGCCTCGGTTTCAACTACGTCTATGTTGCCAGCTACGACAAGTACCGCATTGGCTGGAACGTAATGCTTATTAAAGAAAGCTTTGACGTCATCCATTACAGCTTCTTCAATATGGCTGATTTCTTTACCGATCGTGGCCCATTTGTAAGGGTGGGTATGGTAAGCTAGTGGGCGCATCTTAAGCCAGACGTCACCATAGGGTTGGTTCAGGTAGCGTTGGTTGAACTCCTCGATCACGACCTTGCGCTGGACTTCTAACGTGTTAGGCTCAAAACTCAGCCCCAACATCCTGTCCGACTCTAACCAAAGGCCAGTCTCGAGGTTGGCAGCAGGGACGGTAAGGTAGTAGTTGGTGATGTCGTTTGACGTAAAGGCATTATTCTCTCCGCCGACAGACTGTAATGGCTCGTCATAGACGGGTATGTTGACTGACCCACCAAACATTAGGTGCTCAAACAGGTGGGCAAAACCCGTTTTGCTTTCGTCCTCGTCACGTGCGCCAACATTATAGATCACGTTGACGACGGCAGTGGTTACCGATAGGTCCTGATGGAGGTAAACCCGCAGGCCATTTTCGAGCGTAAAGTGGTGGTAATCGATCATCAGATAGTAGTGTTAGCTTGTTACCAGAACAGGTCTGGCTTAGGCGTGGTTTATCAGGCCTCAATATTAGGCTAAAAGATCTTTGGTGGCACGTATAGTTTGCGGCGGATCTGGAATCTCTGCTTACTATTGCAGTATGCACCAGACATCGAACTTTTTGCACATCGAGCATATAGGCATTGCCGTTCAGGACTTATCGGAAGCCAACGAACGCTATACAAGGTTACTTGGTATTGCGCCTTACAAATCAGAAACGGTCGAAAGCCAAGGGGTAACGACCAGTTTCTTTATGGTTGGCCCGAACAAGATTGAGCTCTTGCAAGGCCTTAGCCCAGAAAGTCCAATCAGCAAATTCATTGCCAACAGGGGAGAAGGCATCCATCACATAGCCTATGCAGTGGCTGACATCAAGGCAGAAATGGAGCGACTTCGTGCCGAAGGCTACCGCCTTTTGAGCGATGCACCTAGTCCTGGTGCTGACAACAAACTGATCTGTTTTGTCCACCCCAAAGATGCTAATGGCACTTTAACGGAGTTATGCCAAGAGCAGAACCTTTAGTTTTTCCATACTACCAACCAATCAGCACGATCTTCACCACGGTTCATGATCGACCTCACGAGCACAACTGGCGTAACAGCCCCGTGGAAAAAACTACCTCAATGGTTGTTTAATCAGCCACACTACGTCCTTGAGCGTGAGTCGCCTCAGCGAATTACATTCTATCAGACTGGTCGGGCTAATAGCGGTTTATGCCATGTTGTGGTCACGCCCGACGGAGAGGCCATCAGCGGTTGGCAAGCGTCATTTGGTGCGGCTGAGCTTTTTGGCAAACATGCCAATCCGCTTGACCTCTATCAAGAAATCCTGAGCTATGGGCGGGCCAATAACTGGACTAGTTTAAGCCTCAGACATTGGCCTAAATGTTATCAACCACGATTTTATGACATATCTGTCATGGTCCTCGAAACATTAGGATTCGAAAGGCAATATCAGGACCTCAACTATCATGTACCGATCACGTTTTGGGCGCCTGAGCTGGCCCCGAACGAAAAACGTCGTCTGACGAAGTGCATCAAGTCTGGCTTTGTTTTTCGGCGGATTCCGCCAAACGAGTGGGACCCATTGGCCTACTATGACTTCATTGCAGCCAACAGAGCGCATAAAGGCTATTCCTTGAGTATGGATGCTAATGCCTTTGCCTTGATGCTCATCCAGCGGCCTCAAGACTATGTTATTTTTGGTGTTTTTGACGAAGAGTGCCTGATTGCGATAGCAGTTTGTGTCTTGGTCAGTAACCGTATCCTTTATGTCTATTATCCAGCCGATGACTATACCTATCGTTACATCAGCCCCAATGTGATGCTCTATACCGAGATCGTCCGCTGGGCAATGGTCAACGGATTTGCTTTGGTGGACTATGGGACCGCATCCATCGCTGGTGTTCGTAACGAAGGCCTCATCAAATTCAAAGAAAAACTCGGAGGTTACCTTAGTATGAAGCCAAGTTTTATTTTTCGCTTTTAGTTCTGACCTCGGTTCACTACTTTGGGTTATCAATTTGTTTGACCGACCGAAACCTAGGCCAGCAACGTTTAAGGGCCCATTCCATTTTTTGGGAGCACAGAACTCGGACCAATATTTTGAGCCCAAGCCGCTTGTTGTTTAGGCTACCGGTCTCGAGAATATGTTACCTAACCCAACTAGAAACAGGCGGGATAACAACAAAACAGTTAGATCAGAAGGGGCTATTGGCTGGCGGTAGGGCTTAATCAACAAATAACCAGCTCCTTGAGCCCTTCAATGGCATAGATACCCACCATGAGATCTATGCCTATAAATCATCAATAACACGCACTTTCCTACAATGGATTCGCATATAGACCTAGTTGCCGAAAATAAGGAGATCGTCCGCCGATACCGTAAGCTGCTTAAATGCGCCCGGACCCAGATTAAAGAAAAGGACGATGAAAAGCAAATTCGGAAGGCATTTGAGATCGCCCTCGATGCCCACAAGGATATGCGGCGAAAAAGTGGTGAGCCTTATATCTATCACCCGATTGCAGTGGCCCAAATCTGCGCTGAGGAAATAGGCTTAGGTACCACTTCTGTAATATCAGCACTCCTTCATGATACAGTCGAGGATACAGATCTAGAGCTTAGTTCGATCGAGAAGGTGTTTGGACCTAAGGTGTCGCGAATCATTGATGGTCTGACCAAGATTAGCGGAGTTTTTCAATACGGGTCATCCCAACAGGCCGAGAACTTCCGTAAGATGCTCCTGACCCTCACCGATGATGTGAGGGTGATCTTGATTAAGCTCGCCGATAGGTTGCATAATATGCGAACCCTAGAAAGTATGTCACGCACCTCCCAGCTTAAGATTGCGAGCGAGACAATTTACCTCTATGCCCCGTTGGCTCATCGCCTCGGTCTTTATGCGATGAAGACTGAGCTGGAGGATCTATATCTTAAGTATGCGGAGCCTGATATGTATGATGAGATCAAAACAAAGATCAACCAGACCAAAGCCGCACGTAACAAATTCATAAAGGAGTTCATCGCCCCAATCGAAGAGGAACTTAAGAGGCAGAGTTTGCCAGGCAAGGTCATTGGTCGTCCCAAGAGCATCTATAGCATCTATAACAAGATCAAGAAAAATAAGGTCGCATTTGAGGAAATCTATGATCTGTTCGCCATTCGTTTAATCCTTGATGCAGATATTGATCACGAAAAATCAGCGTGTTGGCAGGCCTACAGCATAGTGACGGACTTTTATACACCCAACACTACTCGCCTTAGGGACTGGATAAGTACGCCCAAAGGAAACGGTTATGAGTCCCTTCATGTGACTGTCATGAGCGGTATCGGCCAATGGGTAGAGGTCCAGATCCGGACTACTAGGATGGATGAAATCGCCGAAAAGGGATTTGCTGCACACTGGAAGTACAAGGAGAGTACCGCCACCCATCGAGAAAATGGCTTAGAGCTCTGGATAAATAAGGTGCGAGAGATGTTAGCAAACAACGACAGTAGCGCCGTTGACTTCGTAAACGATTTCCGAAATAACCTATTTGCCGAGGAAGTCTATGTTTTCACCCCGAAAGGCGACTTACGCATATTGCCCAATGGCAGCACCGCCCTAGATTTCGCCTTCGACATCCACTCGCACGTTGGAGCCAGCTGCATAGGTGCTAAGGTTAACACCAAGTTGGTCCCTATTAGCTATAAACTCAGCAACGGGGACCAGATCGAAATACTGACCAGCACAAAACAAAAGCCTAATGAGGATTGGCTAAAGTTTGTGGTGACGAGCAAGGCCACCAACAAGATCAAGGAGGCATTGCGTGAAGAGAAAAAGCTGATTGCGGCAGATGGCAAAGAGATGCTCGAACGCAAAATGCGTACCATGCGTCTGGACCTGAACGAGGAGTTGTTGCTTCAGATGCGCTCCTTTTTTGACCTCAAGTCCAACTACGAGCTTTATTATCGGATTGGCAAAAAGCTAATCTCGGTTAATGATCTCAAGCGGTTCCGTGATCTCAAGCAAGAGAAACACAACCTCAACAAGCTGGCGCCAAGGGATACCAAACAGTTCGAGCGCGAAATCAAGCAAGTGCGGAACAAAGAATCGGATAGCTTGCTTATTGGCGAGGACATGGACAAGATAGACTATACCTTGGCCAAATGTTGCGGACCTATCCCGGGTGACCAGGTGTTTGGCTTTGTGACCATCAACGAAGGAATCAAAATACACCGCACCACCTGCCCCAATGCCGTAGAGCTAATGAGCAACTATGGCTATCGTATTATTAAGGCCAAGTGGACATCCCAGTCAGAGATTGCCTTTTTGGCTGGTCTACGCATCACTGGCACGGACCGCATAGGCCTAGTCAATGACGTAACCAAGGTCATCAGCAGCGAGCTAAAGGTCAATATGCGCTCCATCACGATCGAAACCAATGAAGGAGTTTTCGAAGGCGATATTCTACTCTTCGTTCATGATACAAGCCAGCTAGAGGGACTAATCAAAAAGCTAAAGAGCGTCAAAGGGATTATTGGTGTGTCGCGCTTTAACTTTGACTACAAACCCAATGCGGCCTAGCGCCATTTAGTGGATACTATTTAGGGCTATAATGCGCCTCTTGCTGGCTCAGGCAATGGAAACTACCTAGGCCCCAGATCAGCTCGGTGCTATCGATGCCGATCACTTTCCGATCGGGATGTAATGCTGTAAGGATATCCAGGGCCCGTTGGTCATTGACATCGTCTTGATAGGTAGGCACCACAATTGCTGCATTGGCAACATAATAGTTGGCATAGCTTGCTGGCAGGACCTGTTCATCATAGATTACAGGCTTTGGCATCGGTAGTTCAATAACGTTGAGCTGCTTGCCATTCAGTAGCCGCATTTTTTTTAGATCCCGCAAGTTGTCCTGCAGTACCTCGTAGTTAGCAGAGCTTTTATCTGTCTCAACGACGGTAACGACGGTATCTTCATTAACGAATCTGGTAAGGTCGTCAATGTGTCCATCGGTATCGTCCCCTTCGATGCCATCACCTAGCCAGAGAATCTGCTCCACCCCATAATAGTTGCGCAGGTAGGTTTCGATTTGCTCTTGGTTTAGCTCCGGATTGCGATTTTCATTCAGCAAGCAGGCCTTAGACGTAAGCAGAGTGCCTTTCCCATTAAACTCTACCGAGCCACCCTCCATCACAATTCCAGGGTGCACTACGGGCACATTGCGGAATGCAGCTATTTTGGTAGGGATGTCGTCATCAAGGTTAAAGGGGGGGTATTTGCCACCCCAAGCATTGTATCCCCAATCGACTACCATTCGGCCTTTGGCCGGATCATGATTCAGCAAAAAGGCTGGGCCATGATCACGGCACCAAGCATCATTGGTCTCGTTGTGATGGAATTTAATGTTGGTCAAAGGTATGTTTGCTAATGAAAGATGCTCTAGTGCAAAAGCAGCCATATCTGCATCTTTAACATTGATATGGACCTCTTCGCCCTTGGCAACAGCCCCAATAAATTGGCAGTAGTATGGGTAGATTGACATAATCTTCCCAGGCCAGCTTTCCTCTTTATGAGGCCAGCTAAGCCATGTTGCTTGGTGATGCCCCCATTCGGCTGGCATGTAAAATCCTAGTTCGGCTGGCGTTTTGCCATCTAACAACAGGGGCATAGGTGCGTATCTGTAGAGGGAAGTAAATGAAATTGCAACTCGATGGCAAACCAATCGTAAACGATAGAAAGGATAGTGTCTAGTCTATGTAGCGCTTCGTGATCGGGTCATAGCTATCAATTCGGCGATCACGCAAGAAAGGCCAGTGGGTGCGATAATAATCACTTTGCTGAAGGTCAAGGGTCTGTACATGGACAACCTCATCGGTATGGCTGGCTTGGAACAGAACCTTCCCGTACGCATTCGTTATAAAGGATCCACCCCAGAAGTCCATCTCGTCCTCAGTGCCAATTCTGTTAACACTAATGACTGGCACTCCGTTGGCTACCGAATGACCCCGCTGGACAGTCTGCCAAGCAGAATACTGGTCTTGGTTGGTTTCGGCATCTTGTGATTGAGCCCAACCAATGGCAGTAGGATAAACTAAGAGGTCGGCTCCCATTAGTGTAGTAATACGTGCTGCCTCAGGATACCACTGATCCCAACAAATTAGGACGCCTATCTTGGCAAACTTGGTCTGGAATACCTTGTAGCCTAGGTCCCCAGGTGTAAAATAGAATTTTTCGTAATAACCAGGGTCGTCTGGTATATGCATCTTGCGGTACTTGCCTAAATAGGCACCATCTGCATCGAGTACTGCCGTTGTATTATGATACAGTCCCTCGGCACGCTTTTCGAACAAAGAGGCGATAATCACAACTCCAAGCTCGGCAGCTAAAGCAGACATTATCTCCGTGGTAGGTCCAGGAATAGTCTCTGCTAGGCTGAAGTTGGCATAGTCCTCTATGTTACAGAAATAAAGGCTAGTAAATAGCTCCTGCAAAACAACTACCTGAGCACCTTTGGCTGCGGCCTGCCTGATCAGGGTCACGGTATGCTCAATATTGGCCTTTACGCCGGCTTTACAGGCCATTTGGACGATACCTACTGCAACTTGTTTGCTCATAATTTTGATCCTTTTATAAGCTTAGCCCTTTGATTAGCAGATAGCTGAAGTCAGATCAATCTGAAACAGCCATTTGGCCTAAGCGGGTGCAAAATTGGCAAAATCAAGTGGTTATCCATTATCCAGACGTTAAATTGATGCCGCTACATGTACCATCCTGTGCCTACTAACCTTCGTTGGACTTAATACACAAAAGACCATCCCTAAGCTGATTCCCCTCCCTCTAGAATGAGGGGCCAAGGCCTGATCAGTATTGACTGCTATATTGCTGCCCGGAACATCATCGTTTCAACTTTAGTTACCCCCCCATTTCTGACCTACTCCAAATCAGGATAAAACGCATCATGGACAACAAGGGCATTATTCGCTATTTCCGTAAAGCCATTGCCTTGCAAGAACTGCACGAGGTCAACCCGTTTAAAGTAAGGTCATGGCAAAATGGGATCTTTGCACTGGAACAGGTTCAAGACACAGTCGCTAAGATGATGGTGAGCGACCTAGAGGCGGCCCTAGGCAAAAGCAGCGCTGGCAAAGTCCGGCAGCTGATCGAGACTGGATCAGTGCCCGAAATTGTCGAGCTAGAGGCAATCACCCCTGCAGGTGTTCTAGACATGATGGGCGTTAAGGGGTTAGGACCCAAA
Organism: Cytophagaceae bacterium; assembly: GCA_027490155.1. GTDB lineage: Bacteria > Bacteroidota > Bacteroidia > Cytophagales > Flexibacteraceae > CANHWS01. Next base: position 31,062 of record JAIXYP010000035.1, read on the forward strand.
AAACTACTGGCCCTCTGGAAAGAGCATGGAATAGATTGTGTCGCAAAGCTACAAGCTGCCGCCGAAGCCAATGAGCTGGCCAAACTCAAGGGTTTTGGCGAAAAGACACAAACCAGCATCCTTCAGGCCCTTCAGTTCACTAAAAGCAATGTAGGTAAACTTCACTTTGCGGATGCTGAACCAATTGCAATGCTCCTGCAACAAACCATCAGTAAAGCTCTTGGTACAGAAATCCTGATATCAGGCCAAGTGCGTCAAACTGCTGACACTGTGGATAGGCTTGACTTTGTGGCAAACATTGCAGACGATTATCCCACTGCACACAATAAGTTGTCATTGATTGAAGGCCTTATTGCGAGGTTAGAGGCATCTGGTCCTTTCACCTGGCAAGGATTGCTGGTTGATGCAGAGCTGCCTGTAACGGTTCATCTGTCGGACCAACCCGTGAATACCATCTTCCTGACAAGTGCGACCACTACCCATTTGGCCCACCAAAAGGCAGGCAAACCAAGCCTGCGTAACGTTGCTCTCAGTACCAAGTTGGCCACAGAAGAGGAAGCATACCAACTAGCTGGGCTACCATATATTATCCCCTCGATGCGGGAAAATGTCGCAGAGTGGGCCTTTTCGGAGCGTTATACCACAGATGACTTGGTCAAACTAGAAGACCTCAAGGGTGTACTCCACAACCATAGTACCTATAGCGATGGCGCACATACATTGGCCGAAATGAGCCACGCCTGTCGAGACCTAGGTTATCAATATTTGGGCATGGCAGACCATTCGCAGTCAGCATTTTATGCCAACGGACTTCGACCTGATCGTGTAAAGACCCAACAGAAAGAGATTGACCAGCTCAATGCAGACCTTCGGCCATTTATGATACTCAAGGGTATTGAGTCCGACATCCTTAATGATGGCTCATTGGACTATGAACCTGAGGTATTAGCCTCCTTTGATTATGTGGTGGCCTCGGTCCATAGCAATCTGGGCATGGATTCTACTAAGGCCACAGACCGATTGGTCAAGGCCATCTCCAATCCTTATACTACTATCTTAGGGCATCCGAGTGGTCGTTTGCTTTTACGCCGATCTGGATATCCTTATGACGTCCCGACGATTATTGCGGCCTGCAAGGAATACAACGTTGTTATCGAGCTCAATGCCGACCCTTGGCGGCTGGACATCGACTGGCGCTGGATTTGGCCAGCACAGGAAGCTGGGCTGATGATATCTGTCAACCCAGATGCCCACCACATCAATAGTTACCAGAATTTGCGCTATGGTGTGCTTTCCGGCCGTAAAGGTGGCCTGCTCAAGAGACATACATTTAATGCATTGGGCCTTGACGAAATGCAAGTCTGGCTCAAGAACAAACGTTCAGGAAAAACCCAATAAATAAATCCCAGAAGCACCATCCACACCATGTCAGGATATACCACCATACTACCAGGTAATGTCAGCCAAGGACAATTTCACGCCTTGATGCTAGGGATGATCGCACCCAGACCAATTGCCTTTGTCAGTACAGTTGATTCGGAGGGCCAGCCAAACCTAGCCCCGTTCAGCTTTTTCAATGCATTCGGGAGCAATCCGCCTGTTTTGGTGTTTTCTCCGGCGCGTCGTGGTAGAGACAATACCATAAAGCACACCCTCGAGAACGTTATGGCCACCAAGGAGTGTGTGGTTAATGTCGTAAGTTATCAGATGGTTGAGCAGATGAGCCTTGCTAGTTGTGAATATGCTAAGGGTGTAGATGAGTTCCTCAAGGCTGGCTTTAGCCCAGTACCAAGTGATTTGGTACGGGCCCCCAGGGTAGGGGAGTCCCCAGCCAGTTTTGAGTGCAAAGTCCTGCAAGTGATCGAGACTGGTGATCAAGGAGGAGCAGGTAACCTAGTGATCTGTGAAATCGTTGCGCTTCATATCGATAATCAGATGCTAGGCCCAGATGGCAAACTTGACTATATTAAGTTGGACTTAGTCGGACGCATGGGAGCCGATTGGTATGTAAGGTCAAATCAGGACTCGATGTTTGAAGTTGCTAAGCCCAACATTAAAAAAGGATTAGGATTTGATGCTTTGCCAAAGCATGTCCGCGAGAGCCATATACTATCTGGCAATGACCTAGGCCGCCTAGCAAATCTAGATGTGGCGCCTACTGCTGAAGAACGAGAGCGAATTCAGTTTGCGCTTTATGCGAAACGTTTATGGACCTTAGCCCAAACTGTAGAAGAGCGCCAAGTGTTGGGCAAGCAGCTCATTGCCGAACATCGACTGTTTGAGGCTTGGGCGATACTAGTATGATCCTGTACAAGAATGTAGGATTGCGCCAAAACAAGTTTCGAGATATTTTTTTAATCTCGTTGGTTACCTTTGGCCCACACTAACGTATCAAAGGTTAAGGATCTCCAGCCCTTAACACCGAATATGCACGCGCAAAATATTTCACTTCTGTTCTTGGTTCCCCTGCTCATGTTGTTGCTGGGTGTCTTCTACATGATAGGGGGCATGCTTCGTCAGCTGGATAGCGGTTACTTTAAACGTGCCTTCATTTTCTACTTCCTAGGCACCTTCTCTACGTTTTTTGTGATGCAACTGCTAACATCCAACCACCTGGATAGTATCATGACCAGTGAGCTGGATTTTGTCTTCATTTACAGCACCTATGGCCTCGCGGTCTTCGCTGCTTTCGGCTTTATCTACTTTTATTTCAATAACTTCATCCCGATGATCTTCATTAGGGCGAGTGTGTTTTTGTCAATTTTCGCCTTGATCACCGGGTCGATTGTTACTTACAAAAAGAGTACTAATCCCGACATCCTAAACTCTAGCAGCAACCAGTTTCAGGAGGTGCAGCAGGCAAAACCTCCGATAGGTGGCGAGTACAGCCCACATGGACCGAAATAGTCTAATCGATTAGCTTTTCGTTCTCGAGATGCCTAACCGCATCTCTTTTGGTTTTTTTGTCTAGATTTTTCCTGAAGGCATCAGTTAGGTCGATGCCTGTTTGATTTGCTAAGCAGATCAAGACCCAAAGCACGTCGGCCATTTCGTCGCCTAGGTTGTTTGCATCTTCTCCCTTTTTGAACGATTGTTCGCCGTATTTGCGCGAAATAATTCGTGCCAGTTCACCCACCTCTTCGGTAAGAATAGCTAGGTTCGTCAGCTCGCTGAAGTAACGCACTCCAATCGTTTTGATCCAGTGGTCTACCACCAATTGGGCCTCTGCAAGTGTTAAGTCGGTAGCTTCTCTAGTAGTAAAAGCTGATGCGTCTTTTTTTGCAGGGTCGGTACTTTTGTCTTGACTAAACACGTGCTAAGGTAGGGTTTGGATAGGGATCAGTACCTATATTTTTTGGTGGAAAATTGCACTAGGCGATACTTGGCGTAAATTAAACGCACATCTTTGTCCCGGTAGCCATCAATTGCCCAAAAACCATGCAAAACCTCCTGATCAAAGGTGCCACAATCGTCAACGAAGGCCAAGAGCTCGTCTTGGATGTATTTATCAAGAATGGTTTGATAGACCAGATTGCCACTTCAATCAGCCCAGAAGGTAACTTCGTTGAGATTGACGGAAGTGGCAAATTTTTGTTTCCAGGCTGCATCGATGACCAAGTTCATTTCCGCGAACCTGGCCTGACGCATAAGGCAAACATCGCCACAGAGGCAAAAGCTGCTCTAGCAGGTGGTGTAACCTCCTTTATGGAAATGCCAAATACCAACCCTACAGCCACCACTCAAGCCTTACTTGCAGACAAGTATGCAATAGCTGCGAATTGCTCGGTGGCGAACTACAGCTTCTTCATGGGTACTACCAACGACAATGCCGATGAAGTGCTCCGGACAAACCCTGCAGAGGTCTGCGGAATCAAGATCTTTATGGGGAGCAGTACGGGCAACATGTTGGTAGATAGCGAGAGCACGCTTAGTCGCATCTTCTGTAACACACCCATGCTTATAGCGACCCATTGCGAAGATGAACCATCGGTAAAAGCCAATTTGGCCAAATACCAAGCCATATATGGTGACGATATTCCTGCAGAGCTCCACCCCATAATTAGGGATGAGGATGCCTGTTATCTAAGCAGTAGTAAAGCCATCGAGATTGCGCGCAAGTGCGGTACAAGGCTGCACGTTCTGCACATCACTACGGCGAAGGAGCTGGAACTATTCAGCAAAGCGGCCCTAGATACGAACAAAAAAATCACCTCAGAGGTCTGTGTGCACCACCTATGGTACACTGCCAATGACTATAAACGCCTAGGCAACCTGATAAAGTGTAATCCTGCTATTAAGGCACCTTTCAACCGAGCAGCTATCCGCCAAGCATTGGTAGATGGCGTCATCGATGTGGTGGCAACTGACCATGCCCCCCATACTTGGGACGAAAAACAACAGGTTTATACTAAGTCACCAGCTGGCCTTCCGCTTGTGCAGCATAGCCTTCAACTCATGCTTACCATTGCAGACCAAGAGGGCTGGTCCAAGGCATTTGTAGCTGAAAAAATGGCGCATAACCCAGCGAAATTATTCGCCATTAGGCAGCGTGGCTACATCCGTGAAGGGTATTGGGCTGATCTGGTCCTGGTTGCAGCTAGGCCTTATACTGTCCAGAAAAATCAGTTGCTGTATAAATGCCAATGGTCCCCACTAGAAGGCGAGACCTTTCCATATACCATCGATACTACAATCGTCAATGGGCAGATTGCCTATCAAGACGGCACTATCGTTACAGACAAGATTGGGCAACGTATGATGTTTGATCGCATTTAGGCAACGGTTAAACCCTAGGAGCAGACCAGCCCCCAAATTCAGAATTGCACTTGCTGACCGAAAGGCCTACCTTTAGTCCATCCACATAAGGCTTCAAAAGAGCCACTCTATCTCAGTTTTGCTTATGTCTATGTTTGGTCGATCATCTAATGCCACCCCAAATGCCCCAACAGCTGCCAGCACAAGCAACACTGGTCAGCAGGAGCAGCAACGTGAGCAAACCTCAGGCGGAACTAATGTTGCTAATGCTCAAACTTTGATCAGCAAAGGTACCGTCATAAAAGGGGACATCGAAACGGCAGGAAACCTCCGTATTGATGGCAAAGTAAAAGGGCATATCAAGTGCAGCGGTACATTAGTCCTTGGCCCTGGTGCCCATATTGAAGGTGATTTGCTAGCCCTCAAGGCCGAAGTCGCAGGTGATGTTCATGGCAATGTTGAGGCTACAGAGATGCTGACCCTAAAAGCCACAGCTAACATTAAGGGCGATTTGTTCACGGCCAAACTCGTGATCGAGGTTGGTGCAATGTTCAATGGTAACTGCAACATGGGGGCAGCAACCAAGCAGATCAACGTTGGTCAGCAAGCAGCTTCTAAATAGCAGGAATAGTACCTTGCGACTAAAATTGCCGAATAATCATGAAAGATGACAACCAGCAAAAGCAATCAAACTTGTTTGCCAAATATGGCAGCATGGTTGCACAGATTGCCATTCCCTTGCTGATTGCGGTCTATCTGGGTGGTTGGCTAGACGAAAAAGCTGGGCTCAAAACGCCCTATATCACCCTAAGTCTAATTTTTCTGTCACTCATTGGCAGTTTCTATAAAGTCTATATTCAGGTCAGTCAGGACGAGAAACAATAGGGCATGCCTACCTGCCATCTAAACTTTCGTTTCAGATTCCCTTTGGGCCTTGGTAAGTGCCCGCAGTACGACAAGGTCCTCCGGGGTGGTAATTTTGAGGTTTGATTTGCTACCTAATGTCAGTCTTACAAGGTTGCCAGCCATTTCCCACACAGTTGCATCATCGCTCACATCATCGATGCTGAGTTGGGTGTAAGCATCCTTGAGAGTATTTGCCCTAAATACCTGTGGCGTCTGCATTGCAACTAATGTACGCCTGTCAAGTGCTTTACTTTGCAGTCCATTAAGCTGTCTGATCGAGTCTGTGACAGGAATTGTCGGGACGCCACTGCCATGCATATAGGCACTGGCATAGGCGGCCTTAATCACATCAGGCGATACCATAGGCCGCACTGCATCATGGATCCCGACGATGGTGGCATTGACAGGCACAGCCTCCAGCCCATTCCGGACCGAAATGGTACGGGTCGGGCCACCAACCACTAACTTGACCTGAACCTTGAATTGGTAGGTAGTTACAATCTCGGACCACCGCTCTATATGGTCCTCTGGCAGCACCAAGATGACTTTTCGAAGACCAAGATCTGTAAATTGCTCTACAGACCGAAGCAAAATGGGTTTTCCGTCCAGGATCAAGAACTGTTTTGGCTTGGTAGACTGCATCCGGGTGCCTGATCCACCTGCAACGATGATGACCCAAGCACGGTCAAAAACTTCGTCAAAAGAGGGTATTGTATCGGTCGTGGCAGACATAGCTGGCGTCTGAATTGAGGTTAATGTTACTAGGTTGGCAGTTCTGGAGTACAATGTATGCCAAAAAGCGTTACTTTTGCACTTCAATTCGCGGACGAGTTCCGCGGAGTAACTAAAAACAGTTGTAAAATGGCAGTAAAAATCCGCCTAGCACGCAGGGGACGCAAGAAATTGGCCCTGTTTGATATCGTAGTGGCTGACGCACGTGCACCACGCGATGGACGTTTCATCGAGAAAATCGGAACGTACAATCCCAACACCAACCCCGCATCCATTAACCTCAACACTGAGCGCGCGTTTCATTGGATGATGGTTGGTGCCCAGCCGACTGATACTACGAAGGCCATTCTGACCTACAAAGGTATTATGCACCACAGGCACTTGCAGATCGGTGTCCTCAAGGGCGCCTTGACGCAAGAACAGGCTGATGCCAAGATGACCGAGTGGACTGAGCGTCACGAGGGTCGTATTGCTTCAAAAGTGGACACATTGGCCACTCGCAAAGCTGATGACTTCAAGAAACGTCTTGAGGCTGAATCTAAAGTCAAAGAAGCTCGCGCTGCTGCTATTGCTGCTAAAAACGTTGTGGTTGAAGATGTTGAGGCAGTTGCCGAAACCGAAGAGGCCCCTGTTGATGCCCCAGTCGAAATCGCAACTGAGGCCCCAGCCACAGAAGAGACTACCGAAGCTCCTGCAGCTGAGTAAGCTAAACCCTTAGTAACATACCTACCGATCACCAGCGCTATCTATATCAGCCCAGATATCCGCTCACACATCCATCATGCGTCAATCAGAATGTTTTGAATTCGGAATCGTAGCCCGTTTGCACGGATACCAAGGCCAAGTTCAGATCGTGATTGAGTCTGACGATGCAAGCAGGTACCGCAAGCTAGATGCAGTTTTTGTTGAAGTTAGGGGCCAATTAGTGCCGTACATCATCCAGAAGATTGACCTCAATGGCAACCGTGCCATTGTAAAGTTTCAGGATGTGGACAGCGAAGAAGAAGCCCTGAAGCTAAAGGCGGCTAAGTTGTTTTTACCCTTGTCCTTTTTACCAACCCTGGCTGATAACCAATTTTATTTCCACGAAATAGTTGGTTACACCATTGAGGACAAAGACATGGGAACACTTGGTACAGTCACCACCACCTACAGTATGCCCACGCAAGACCTTTTCGGGATGGATTACAAAGGTGTGGAGGTGCTGATCCCGATAGCAGATGACATCATACTGAAAGTAGATAGAGCTAATAAGGTGTTGCACACTGATCTGCCGCTTGGTTTGGTAGATGTCTATCTAGAACAAGATGATGCGCATTGACATCATATCCTGTGTCCCTGCATTGCTTGATAGTCCGCTTAACCATAGTATCGTTAAGCGAGGTCAGCAAAAAGGTCTAGTAGAAATAGTGGTGCACAACCTCCGTGACTACACACCATACGCCCACCAACAAACTGATGATTATGCATACGGTGGTGGTGCTGGCATGGTGATGATGATAGAGCCCATAGCTCGCTGCATCAGGCAACTGCAAGCAGAACGAACTTATGACGCTGTGGTTTATACCTCGCCAGATGGCAAGGTCTTTGACCAGGCAACGGCCAATAGCTGGTCATTGCTCCAGAACATTATCATATTATGTGGTCACTACAAAGGCGTGGACGAACGTGTCCGGCAAATGTTTATTACCCACGAGATCAGCATAGGCGACTATGTTTTGACTGGGGGCGAGCTCGCGGCGGCCATCATCACTGATGCAATCGTGCGTTTGTTGCCAGGTGTTCTGGGGGACGAAACATCGGCCTTGACAGATTCTTTTCAGGATGGACTTTTAGCCCCACCTGTTTATACCCGCCCAGAGTTGTACGAAGGTATGCAAGTGCCAGAGGTGCTGATGAGTGGAAACCATAGCAAAATCGATGCATGGAGACACGAACAAGCACTTACACGCACAGCCGAAAGGCGTCCGGATATGTACCAAAGGCTCATAGTTGCTGACTAAGGCTTTTATCGTTACATTTGCGACCCGCTCGGCCCACACCGAACAATTATCAAAGAACCCTTTATAGGATGCTGTTGTGAGACACCGTCCTTCTTTATAAAAGCGATATGAGCAATCTCATTAAACTGGTAGAGCAAGCTAACGTGGCCGAGCGTCGCGGTACTTTGCCTGCTTTCAAAGCTGGAGATACCGTCAACGTACACGTACGTATCACTGAGGGTAGCAAGGAGCGTATCCAGCAGTTCCAAGGTGTGGTGTTGCAACGCAAGAACCCAAACACCAATGGCGAAACTTTCACCGTCCGCAAGATCAGCAACGGTGTAGGTGTTGAGCGTATCTTCCCAGTCCTTTCACCATCTATCGACAAGATAGAGGTGGTACGTCGTGGTGTTGTACGTCGTGCCCGTCTGTTCTACCTACGTGGCCTTAGCGGTAAAGCTGCCCGTATCAAAGAGCGCAAAAAATAGACCTTTGCCTCTATCCGGGGCATATACACACACATTTGCAAAAGGGCACCTATTGACTTGGGTGCCCTTTTTGTTGTATGTTTGAAAAACTCAAAGCATTGTTTTTAGCCCTTAAACTTTTGTCCAATTTGGTCTTTTTACGGTTGTGGGTGTAGCTTTGGTAGTTTTCTTTATCTCATAATCTTCGCTGTAATCCATGTATAGTCTACGGATAATTTTGTTTTTAGCCACAATTATTCTGATTTGCCTGAACGCAAATGCCCAGCGTCATGTTGAGTGGGTGAATAGGGCTACTGGTACTCAGCAGCCGACCCCATTTGAGATAGTTACAGACTCTGCTGGTAATGTTATTGTGACAGGTATCATAAGATCAGATATGCGTCATGATACCAATGTCGTTCGGGTTACATCAGGAGCAACCCTACCGGATGGTGATTTCTACCTCGCAAAATATGACCGGAGGGGTACTTTGCTCTGGATGAAAACGGAGGGCGGAATTCGCTCAAACGAGGGCAGGGCGGTTGATGTTGACCGATTAGGAAATATCTATGTTGGAGGATCAAATTATGGCGTTTCGAGATATGGCGGTCAATCTATAGGAACTGCTGGTCTGTACGACGGTTTTGTAGCCAAGTACGACCCTAACGGAATTTTGATCTGGATAAAGACCGTTGGGGGTCCAGGTAGCGATTATGTCTCTGGCATCGCCGTGGATAGTATGGGTAATGCTTATGTGACAGGTTACTATGAACTAACTGCCAATTTTGGCCCAACGAGCTTGACTGCCTTAGGCCGGAACAACTGGCCTGGTGCGGTCAATAGCTCTAGCTTTCTGATTAAATATGACCCAGTAGGCAACCAAGTTTGGCTGAAGAACCTAGGGCTTTATGGCGGACACTTTGGCGCTGTTGCACTTGACAAACAAGGCAATTGTTTTGTTGGATCTAGCAGTAATGCTACTGTTACAGTTGATGGATCGAGTTTTGCTTCTGCTGGCGGGCAGGATGCCTATGTTGCTAAATTTTTACCTGCAGGTAACCTCAGTTGGCTTTGGCACGCTGGTTGGTCAGATAATGATCAGATCGAAGACATTGACGTATCTCCGACTGGTGAGGTTTTGGTATCCATCGCATTCAAGAATATTATCAGCATCAGTTTTGGTTCCACCAGTGTAAATACCTACTCCGGAAACGGCTCTGTTGACGCAGCCATTGTGATGATTGACCCTAACGGACAAAGTTTGTGGTCAACAGCTGTGACTGGCCCAAATAAGGACAGGTTACTGGAGGTGCAAATAGGTGCAGGCGGAAGTTCTTACATTTATGGTGCCTACGAAACTAGCACCAACGTCTTAGGAACAGCATTGTCAACCCTAGGTAGCAGTCGATATTATGTTGCAAAGCTTGGCCCTAGAGGGAGGAGTTTGCAACAGCTCACCGAGGTTTATGGTGACGGTGCTTTGCAGGGACTTGACCAATCAGGTGCGTTTAGTAGGCTCAATGATTCTTCTTTTGTCCTTTCATGTAGTTTAGGAAGTCAGCAAAGTGTATTAGGGAATGTGATGAACCCTACAAGTGCGCATGCGCTATTGACCTATAAGCTTTCTAACCAAAACTGTGTTGTCCGAACCTTTATCGAACGCGAAATTTGTCAAGGAGGCCAATTCGTCTTTCGGGGTAGGGTATATGACCGCATTGGGCGATTCTATGATACGATAACTTCTATTGCAGGATGCGACACTGTTACCGAGATACGAGTTAAGATGAGATTTAGGACGAATGCGTCAAATATTTTGACATCAGGACCTCCTATTTTATGCCCTTCAGACTCTCTAACACTGACCGCAAATTTTGGTACGAGTTACGTATGGAGCAATGGCCTTACTACTAGAGATATCACGGTTAGAACAGCAGGAGTGTATACGGTCTCGGTAAGCGATGGGATTTGCAGCTACATCAGCCTGCCACTTACGATTACTTCCGCGAGTCAAACAACTCCTACCATTGCAGTTCCTGGGCCCATCAATCTTTGTGAAGGTGACTCTACAACCCTCTATACTACAGTTTCACCAGCTTGTGGCACTAACTTGGTTTGGAGTAATGGTGCGACATCTCCAGTAATAAGGGTAGGGGTTACAGGTGTTTATACTGTCAGATTGCAAACTGGCAATTGCCAAACAGCCAGTAGCATACCTGTTATTGTTAATGTCCGACCTAAACCAACGTCACCAGTTGTTTCGGTTGGTTCAAGAGATACGCTTTATATCGCATCGGATACGACGGATCTTACCTTTGAGTGGTACCTGAATCAACGCCCTTTGGCCAATACAGGTCACCGGTTAATACCAAATGTGCCCGGAACCTACACCGTAGTTGCTGCAAATCAATATGGTTGTCGTAGTCCTGCTTCGAATCTACAAGTAGTAACAGGGATGCCTGGTAATGTTGGCAGATCAGGGTTTAGTGTGTATCCTAACCCTACTGGCAAAGACTTGAAAATCGTATTTAGTGATTTGTTAAATGCTCGAACTGAGCTTACAATCCAGAATAATCTTGGCAGCTTGGTTCAATCGGTGCGGTTAAGCCCTGACCAGCTAGAGCATCAGTTTTCGGTTGAAAATCTTCCAGCAGGGGTTTACTGGCTAACAGTGTCAGGGCAACGAGCCAAGTTTGTTAAGAGATAGATGGTTCCTTCAGTAGTTGATTGCCAAGTGCTTAAATTCGGACCAAATACTGATCCCAATGAAAATGGGAGTGGAATTGAGTCAATAGAAGCAAGTCTATTACCCCACCATAGTTCGCTCCACTTCGGCTACAACATCAGACATAGGGACTTGTTTTTGCTCACCAGAGAACATGTTTTTGATGGTACATTGGTTGGTGGATAGCTCATCCTCACCAAGTAGTATCACCAAGGGGATGTGTTTGGCATCTGCATAACCGAGCTGTTTCTTGAGTTTGGCAGGCTCGGGGTAGATCTCGGCACGGTGTCCTGCTGCACGAAGGGCAGCAAGTATCTTGAGGCCTGTTGGTTGGCTTTTTTCTAGGTCAAAGTTGGCAACCAAAACTTGGGTGGACTGAAGCACCGCCTCTGGAAAAAGATTGAGCTCCTGCAGGCAGTCGTATAGTCGATCGACGCCAAAGCTAAAACCAACACCAGGGACGTTGGGCCAGCCAAAAAGGCCAGTAAGGTTGTCATACCGCCCGCCACCACTGACGCTACCAATCTGAACTCCGTTGATCTTGACTTCGAAGATGGCACCAGTGTAATAGCTTAGGCCACGGGCTAGACTCAAGTCAAAGTATAAGGGCTTAGCGTCCAGACCTAATGATTCGGCAATCTCAAGTACCTGGGCAAGGTCAGCAAGGCCTGTCAGTAGTTGAGTTGGGATTGTGAATCCTTTTTCAGTTAACGACTGGCCAAAGTCTGATTCAGAAAGTGGCTTGTCGAGCAGCTCGAACAATAGGTCAATGGCCGTGGCCGAGAAGCCACTGTCCAATAGCTCTTTGGTGACGCCATCCTTGCCAATTTTATCCAGTTTGTCGATTGCGACACACATAGTAGCCTCTTGCCCTGTTGCCCCTATGAGCTCGGCTAGGCCAGCTAAAATGCCACGGTGGTTAAACTTGATGGTGTAGTCCTTGATACCTAGTTGACCAAATACCTGCTGGATCATGCCGAAAATCTCGGCCTCGCAGATCAAGCTAGTGGTACCTGCCACATCTGCATCACATTGGTAGAACTCTCGATACCGACCTTTTTGTGGTCTATCAGCACGCCAAACGGGTTGCATTTGGTAGCGGCGGAAGGGTAGGGCTACCTCATTACGATTCATGGCCAAAAACCGAGCGAAGGGCACCGTCAGATCATAGCGCAGGGCCTTTTCGGCAATATGTTTGGTGAGCGGTTTGGCTCCTTCAGCTATTTGGGCATCGCTGATCCCATCTAGGTAGTTACCACTGTTCAGGATCTTGAAAATCAGTTGGTCGCCTTCGTCACCATACTTGCCTGTCAAAACACTCAGGTTCTCCATAGCGGGCGTCTCGAGTGGCATGTAGCCATACTGTCTAAATACAGCCCTGATGGTGTCAAAAATATAGAGCCTTTTGCTCATGACGGCAGGGCCAAAATCCCGAGTGCCTCTTGGTAGCGATGGTTTGTCAGCCATGGATGTTCTAGTGGTGCCGCTGACTTGATCCCTATTACAATCGGGTAGTTCAAATCGGCGGGCTTGTTATGTTGTTGTTGGTTTGGGCTAAAGCCAAAGAAATATTCCTTAGCGCTTTGCCGAAACAGTGCGTTGCTCAATGCGTTTTTGGTAGTCTTTACCTTGGAAAATCCGCTGGACATAAATGCCAGGCGTATGGATATGGGCAGGGTCGAGGGTGCCAGCTGGGACCAGTTCCTCCACCTCCGCGATGGTGATTTTGCCAGCGGCAGCCATCATCGGGTTGAAGTTCATGGCGGTGCCTTTATAAATCAGGTTGCCAGCGGTGTCACCCTTCCAGGCCTTCACGATCGCAAAGTCAGCCTTTAGCCAACGCTCCATCAGGTAGACTTTGCCGTCAAACTCACGGGTTTCTTTGCCTTCGGCGATTTCGGTGCCAACCCCTGCTGGTGTAAAAAACGCAGGTATCCCAGCTCCACCAGCCCTAAGTCGCTCAGCCAAGGTTCCTTGTGGAATAAGATCAACCTCTAGCTCGCCACTCAGCAATTGACGCTCAAACTCTGCATTTTCGCCTACATAGCTGCTGATCATCTTCCGTACTTGACGGGTCTGGAGCAAAAGGCCAATGCCAAAGTCATCCACACCAGCGTTGTTTGAGATACAAGTCAGGTCTTTAACCGCCATCCGGAGGAGTTGCTCAATGCTGTTTTCGGGAATGCCACAAAGGCCAAATCCGCCAAGCATTAGCACAGAACCTGAGGTGACATCTGCTAGTGCGGCTTCGGGACCAGAAACGACTTTATTGATCATGAGTAGGTGTGGGGGTAGGGTGTATTTATGTGTAACTGTCTTGAGCAGTTTGCAAGCAATGGTGCAGTAGTTTTTACTGACTTTATTGGTGGCTTAATCCACCCAAACAGTGGTGCCTTCAGTACAGTTTTTACAAATATCGATCTGGCTACGGCCTATTAGCAAATTTTGCCTAAAATCTTGGTAGGGCTGGCTGAACCAAATGTCCTTAAATAGTCGTTTGCCACCATCCTCTGATCCTATATGGCCGAGTTTGTAGCTGGCGTCTTTGTCAAAACAACAAGGGACCACTGCTCCATCCCAGGTGATGACACAGCTTTGCCACATTCGCCAGCATTGGTTCAGCAATTTGTTTTTGATGGTCCAGCGGCCATTGGCTTGTTTCCGGTACCTGCTATACTTTTCAATGGTCGGGATTAGCTCATTGCCACCTTCATAGTCATAGACCTGGGCAGTTTTGTACCAAATATCATCCACACCAAGCTCCGCTGCTAGCGTCGCCACCTCTTCGATTTGATGCTCGTTTGGCTTGACGACCAAAAACTGAAAGATTACCTCAGGTGTTTGGCTCTTGAGCTCTTTTCGCCAATGCAGTATCTGTTTGGTCCCCTCAATGACCTTGCTAAGGGCACCTCCAACTCGGTATTGCTGATAGGTCTCCTGTGTAGTCCCATCAATTGAGATGATTAGCCGTTGTAAACCAGATTCTATGGTCCGTTTGGCCATTTCACTCGTCAAATAATGGGCATTGGTGCTGGTGCTGGTAAAGACATTGAGCCTGTCTGCTTCTGCCACCATATCCAAGAAGTTAGGATTTAGATATGGCTCACCCTGAAAGTAGAACGTTAAGTATCCAACATGAGGTGCCACTTGCTGCAACATCTGACTAAAGTAGGTCGGTTGGAGCATGCCAATTGGCCGGGTGAATGACCTCAAACCGCTAGGGCATTCGGGGCAGCGCAGGTTGCAGCTTGTGGTTGGCTCGATCGCGATCGAGCTTGGTAAACCCCAAACCAACGGGCGCTTAAGCCAACGACTGAGGTGATAGCTCAGATACAACAAGATCATGTTGACCAAGCGCTTTGCCGTTAGGAAGCGGGACCATTGTCGATATTGTTGCACCAGACTTGGCATATAGGCACAAAGTTAGCGACGGATGGACCACTAGGCACCTTCATGGTTGTATGTTTGTAGGTATTCGGGCCTATGATAGTCATTGAGTACATTTTAGGGAGCATTAAGCAAACATTGTGGCGCAGACAATCCATCGGCCTACTGATTATGATGATAGGCATCTGGTTGGCTCCGGTATGCCTTTTTGGCCAGCGGCTTACCCTTGACAATACGCCTAGTTTTGAGATCAGGTCCGAAAAGGGTGCCTCTATAGGTTATATCACCGCTGATACAATAATCCCTCTATCTACTAACTTATATGGGGTGGGTTTTCGCAATCCGCTATTGTCAATAACCGATTCGGGATCAAGGAGTGCAGCCACCCAACCTAGGCAAAATACCTTAACTGCCATTCACTGGACCTTGGCAGACGTCCATCATTACCTAGGTCCACCACAATACCATGAGCTGCGATCTGTGATGGGGGAGGTGATATTGGCTAGGCGCTTTGGGTTCTGGTTCCTTTTGGATCAAACAGGTACAAGGATCCTTCCTGATAGTTTCCAGCAGATTGCGGTCAATGGTCCATGGGTCACTTTTATCAATCGGGATACTACATCAGGGAGGTTACCGATCAAAAAGCGATCACTAGTTAATGTTCACAAGCGGAAGATTGTCCTTGACAGCCTTGGCAAAACCCAGCCCGAAACGGAAGGTATCAGACTCTTTAAAACGCAAAGTGGTTGGGGGGGGCTTTCGCTTTGGGGTGATACGGTAGTTCCGTTTCGTTATCATAACCTACAGACATTCGTTGGAGGTCGAGCGGTGGCCCAGCTGAGTCAAGAAGGTAAAATGGGCGTGATCGACCGAGAGAATCACTGGGTAGTCTCACCAACATACAAGGATATCCAGATCAACTGCTACGGATTAATTGCGGCAAGGACTGACACCACGGCTACCTTGTTTGATGCTAAGGGCAACATTATAGATGGGGGAATTTGCGACTCCATTTGGCTCAGGGAAGATCAATGGTTTGGTTACCGGACCTCAAATGGTGAGCAATATTGGTTCAGCCCCACCGGTTGTCGTTTGCCTACTGAGGGACTCGATTTGCTACTTGGGCAAGATACTATTGGGCTGTTTCGGCATGGTGTTGTTTGGCAATATCGTGGATCCGAAGGTCAGATATTATCTTATGGGATCGACCTTCTCACACCAACTTTTACATCCATAGGTCCGCTGGCAGAGGGATTAGCACCAAGCCAGCAATTTGGGCGTATGGGCTTCATTGGGCCTGAAGGGCTCAAACGAATAGGTCATCGGTATGACTCGGTTTTGGCGTTTGCGGACGGAAGGGCAGCGGTTAAGCTCAACCTTAGTGAGCAGATCAACGGATGGGGCTTCATCGATCGCAAGGATAGCCTCATCTGTCAACCAGTTTATGACGCTATTTTGCCCTACTGCGATAGTATTGCTGTCGTGACCAAGGGTGCCAAATACCAAATCCTGGATCATTGGGGCAAACCGTTGTTACCCCAGATGGCGGACTCTGTTAGCCCAGCCATGCTCGGTGGATATACCTTCAGGATTGGAGGGAGATGGGGCTATATCGATAGCAAAGGCAACACAAGGTTGCTGCCAAAATACTTACAGCTAGAGCTATTTACTTCGAACCTGGTCACGTACCAAGGTCTGTCAGGTAAGTTTGGCCTATACTCTGCTCAAGAAGGTGTTGGGCTTGAGCCAATCTTTAGGCATATCAAATATAACCCTTATTCTGGCGGGACCATCGTTTGGCAGGATAAACGAGGCTATTAGTCTCACTTGGCTGACAAATTGGCCACAACCGAGTGAGGCTACTTAGTCGGAGGTATATAATTACTAGCTCAACTCTGCCAGAAATAGGCATTTTTTGATCACCTTTGTAGCTTTACTGGCCGTTAACAGGTGAATGGTTAAACGGCTAATTTTGATAATTTCTCCCATCTGCATGGCCCACTTAGTCTCAAGTGTGGGGCTTGTTAGCAATAGATAAATATGTGCGGAATAGCCGGCATAGTTGATTTTAGGAACGAAGATAACAAGCACCGTGTGCCCGAGCTTTTGGTCATGATGGCCGATAAACTCAAACACCGAGGCCCAGATGACGAAGGCTACTTGCTGGTTTATCCTGATGGTACCCAGCCGGCTTATAGCAAGGATACCAACCCAGACATTAAGCGGCAGATCGGGATCGTTGACATCAACCATGCCCGTGATGGGGTCATGATGGGTTTTGCGCATCGCCGCCTCTCGATTATTGACAAGTCCTTTGCTGGCCATCAACCAATGCAAAGCCGAGATGGTCGTTTCACGATGGTCTATAATGGCGAGATCTATAATTACAAAGATCTTCGTCAGCAGCTCATTAAGTATGGCTATACCTTCCAGTCTGACTCCGATACAGAGGTACTGCTGGCTGCCTACCAGCACTGGGGCGACTTCATGACCAAATACCTAGAGGGTATGTGGGCCTTCGTGATCTGGGACAAAGACAAAAACATGTTGTTCGGCTCGCGCGATCGTTTTGGGGTTAAACCGCTTTATGTACACAAGGGTGCAGGCTACTTTGGCTTTGCTTCTGAGATCAAGGCCTTGGTCGAGCTACCGATTATGGAAAAAAAGGTCTTCAGACCTGCTGCATTTGAGTACCTAGTCAATGGCAAACTGGAGTATGACCTACCATCCATGTTCGTTGATATTCAAGAGGTGTTGCCATCGACTAGCTTTCAGTTTTTGTTGGAAGAACGTGCCTACAAAAGCTGGAACCACTATTACCTCGGCTACAAACCTGACCTTGGCAAGTTTGATGACGAAAAATTCAAACATGCTAGCCACAAGATCCGTAAATCCATCACCCAATCTATCAAAGATCGATTGATTGGTGAAGCACCGGTTGGCGTATGTTTGTCAGGCGGGGTTGATAGCTCTACTATCACCTGCGTGCTTGACAAAATCATGCGTGAGACGCCTAACGAAAACGTTGGTAAACGCATAAAAGCCTTCACCGTGTCCTATCAGGATCGGAAACTGGATGAAACAAGATACGCCGAACGAGTGGTCAATCAAGTCAATGCCGACTGGACCAAGATCACACCAACGTCAGAGCAGTTTATTGCCGGCCTAGAGGATATGGCCTACACCCAAGATCTACCAGTTCTTGGCACAGGGACCTTTTCTCACTACCTGCTCATGCAGAAGGTGGCCGAAAGTGGCATCAAAGTAGTGCTAGATGGCATCGGTGGTGATGAGCTATTTAGTGGGTACAGCCATCATTTTAATGTCTATATGCATGACCTCTGGGAAAACGGTAAATATGGTGCCTACCTCCAGAATTTTTTAACTGCCAATAGCTCATTTGCCTCACGTGGTGGCCTAATCAGGTCCAGAATGCGGTATATGTACTTCCAGATGGCCGAAAAGTACAGGAAGAGCCTTATTTCGCAGAATACCCACTGGGAAAACACTTACCTCCGGAGTGAGTTCTGGGGCCGGTACAAGAAAAAGTTCGAGATCACGACCATGAAAAACCTTAATGCAACGTTGCATGAAGAGTTCACTGGTCATAAGATGAAGTACATGCTCCGGAATGCGGACCGAAATGCTATGCGCTTTGGGGTCGAGAACCGAGTGCCATTCGTTGACAACCACCAGTTGGTTGAGTATATGTTCAACACACCGATCGCCTACAAAATCAGGTACGGTCAGTCCAAGATTTTGTTGCGATCGGCCATGGGGACCACCTTACCTCGCGAAATCTTGTTCCGTCGAGACAAAAAAGGATTTACGGGGCCAGACGCCAAGTGGTTGGTCGCCAATAAAGCGGAGCTGCTTTCCTACATCAGCCCTGAGGTCAAGGATTTGTTCGACGTCAAGGCCCTGAATAAGGACTGGAACCGCATTGTGTCCCGAGCCAACAGTGACGGCACCGAACGCCTCTGGCGCATGATTTTCTTCGCTGTTTGGCGAAAGGTGTACAACGTCTAAGCGATACCTAGATTAGATTGACTGAGCAGTTGAGCGGCCCTATAATGGGCCTTTCAGACTATAATTGATATTGAAGTAGGGGCAATTATGCACGCACTAACTGACATCTACCAAGCCCTAGCAAATGCTGGGGTTTTATCTGCTGATGCCCAGCTGGTTAAAGATACACGCCCCGTCCAGTACCTGCTGACTGACTCACGTCGTTTGATCTATGCGCCAACAACCTTGTTTTTCACCTTTGGGGGTGCGACAAGGTCAGGTCTGGACTTTGTAGCTGAGCTCTATGACAAAGGCTGCCGCATGTTTGTGGTTTCCGTCTTGCCAACTGAGGCGTCAGAACGTTGGCCAAATGCCCATTTCATCAATGCCAAGGATGTTTTAGCTGCCTTACAGGCCATCGGCAGTTGGCATAGGGCCCAGTTCCAATACCCTGTGGTGGCTATCACTGGCTCTAATGGCAAAACTATTGTGAAGGAGTGGCTTGCCCAGCTCTTTAGCACTCGCTATGCAGTAGTCCGGAGCCCCAAAAGTTTCAATTCGCAGATTGGGGTCCCATTGTCAGTCTGGGAAATGTCCTCAGTCCATGACATTGGTTTGTTCGAAGCTGGCATCAGCAAACCGGGAGAGATGCAGCACTTGGCCCACATCCTGAAACCAGATATCGGCATTTTTACCAACCTTGGCCCTGCGCATGATGAAGGTTTTGCCTCCCGTGCCGAAAAGCTGGCCGAAAAATGGCGACTGATGGACGGCTGTAACGTGGTGATTTATCCCACCCACTATCAAGACATTGACGCATTCGCACAAGCACATCGTCGGCCAGGGCAAGTCTTTTGGTCATGGCGGTATGAAGTCATCAAGGCGGCAGGAAGTAGTGGTTTGATCCGGATTAGGCTCTTTGTCAAGGAGCGCAGCTATGATTTTCTGTTGCCAATGGCAGATGGTGCAAGCATCGAAAACTGCCTACAATCCGTCGTCCTTATGTTGTACTTAGGCCACTCAGGGGCTGAGATTCAGGAGGGTATCCGGAACCTAAAGCCCGTGAGTATGCGGCTAGAGTTTAAGGAGGGTATCAACGATTGTTATGTGATTGACGACTGCTACAGCAACGACCTCAGCGGACTGGCTCAGGCCCTAGACTTTATGCAGCGCCAGCAGGCATATGCTGCATCTGCCACCAAAACTCTGATCCTATCAGATATCCTAGAGGCGGGTTTGCCTCCACAGGACCTGTACAGGAATGTGGCGCAGCTAGTAGGACATGGGGCGGTGCACCGGCTTGTTTTAATAGGATATCTTATCGGGAAGTATCTGCCAGAATTGCTGAATCCAGATAATAACATCATAGTATCAAATTATGGAACAACGGAGCAATTTCTATCCAGCCCTGAGGCAGACCAGTTTGATACGGAGTTAATCTTGATCAAAGGTGCGCGCCGTTTTCGGTTCGAATCCATTGTCCAGCACCTACAAGCAAGGGTACACGGAACAAGGCTGGAGATCAACCTTGATGCATTGGCCCATAACTTTAATCAGTACAGAGCATTGTTGCAGCCAACAACCAAGATAATGGTAATGGTCAAGGCCTTCGCCTATGGTAGTGGTAGCTATGAGATAGCCAACCTGTTGCAACACCATGGTGCTCATTACCTTGCAGTGGCCTATACGGACGAGGGGGTAAGCCTTCGGCAAAGCGGTATTACCCTACCTATCATGGTGATGAACCCAGGGGCTGAAGCTTTTGAAAAACTATTAGACCACCGCCTAGAGCCAGTCATCTACAGTTTCGCTGAGCTTAATCAGTTCCTCAAATTCCTGAAGGGGTATCAGCGTCCGGCACAACCGATGGCTGAAAAAGCAGCAGTAAATCCTCAGTTCCCCGACCTACCAGGAGTACATCTGGAGCTAGAAACAGGGATGAACCGCCTTGGCATCGATGCCCAAAAGTTGCCTTCCGTTTTGGCTGAAATGAACCAGAACAAGGATAGGCTTGTTGTGCGTGGAGTGTTTAGCCACCTAGCTGCGGCCGATGAGGCCTCCATGGAGGACTTTAGTCAGGAACAGATCAAGCAATTCAGCCAAATGGCGGAGATTGTGACCAAGGCCCTTGGCTATCGCCCAATGCTTCACCTACTGAACTCACCCGGCATCACGCGGTTTCCTGAGGCACAGTTTGATATGGTCAGGCTAGGTATTGGGCTATACGGCTATGACCCCAATTTTGTTATCCAGGACAAACTGGAGCCAGTCGGTAGGCTCAAGACTACCATCAGCCAGATTAAGGAGGTGGGGACAGACCAAACTGTGGGGTATAGCCGCCGTGGCGTTGTTAAGCAGGCCACCCGCATCGCTACGCTAGCCATTGGGTATGCTGACGGTTTTGACCGTCGGCTAGGCAACGGCAATGGGGTTGTCAAGGTCAATGGGAAGCGGGCGCCTATTATAGGCAATGTTTGTATGGATATGACCATGATCGACCTAGGTAAAATTGCGGCCAAAGAAGGGGATGAGGTCATCATTTTTGACCAAGATCTCACCATCCAGGACATGGCCCAAAAGCTAGGCACCATCCCATACGAAATCCTGACCAAGGTTAGCTCGCGCGTCAAACGCGTTTTCTACACCGAGTTAGGGTAGGGGCGGACCTTAGCGCCTGGGCGGGCTGCTAGCTTTGTTGTTATAAATCTCGATGTCAGCGTCAAGGCTGTCATCTCCGCTAAAGCTGGGCTCTGTTGCAAACCTGACGGACTCAACACTGAAAAAGGTCTCTGGGTCATGATTAAAGATCATGCGCTTGATCGCAGGTAAGTCCGTACGATTAACAACACTAAATATCAGGTTCACTTTGCCTCCACGTCCTCCTTCTGCATTTACGATGGTTAGGCCATAGCCTGCATCTCGCATCCTTACGATCAGATCCTGGGCTTGGTGTATCGTGATGATCCTGACGATGACCTTGCCGAATGCTAGCTTTTCTTCCAACAGCATCCCGACGAAAATTCCCGTCGCAAACCCACCTGCGTAAGCTAAGTAGCTCATTGGGCTATCCAGGTTTTTCATGATCTGACCAATTGCAATCAACCAGATTAGCGCCTCAAAGAAGCCAAAGATGGGTGCAAGTTTACGCCGCCCACCCAGCATTAGGACGGTCCGCAGCGTATTGATGGATACATCTACAATACGAGCAAAAAAGATGGCCAATGGCACAACCACCCAGTGAAAAATGTCAGGGTCGATGCCCAGTGCAGTTGCAATAGGACTATCCATATTTAGGTAGATGTGATGTTAATTGTATCAAGGAAGGCCGTAACGGGATCAGTGATCGGTTGCAAAACCAGTGCTAGCGATCAGTTTGACAACGTCGGTGCAAAGCTAATGCCTTGGTTAGGAGATTTTAGTGTTGTTTTGCAACTTGATGTCACAGCCTTATCACATTCCCGTCATGTTGGGCCCCTGCCTTGAGGGCCTGGCTATTGATCCTACAGGCACTTATGTCGATGTTACCTTTGGTGGCGGTGGCCATAGTCAGGCTATTGTGGATCAACTCACGACAGGCAAACTCTATGCCTTTGATCGGGATGCAGATGCCGTGCCTAATGCAGATATTTTCCCACCCGAAAAGTTTCAACTCATAAAGGCTGATTTTCGGTACCTAAAGCGTTATTTGGCCCTTTATGGTGTCCCAAAAGTTGACGGGCTTTTGGCTGATTTGGGCGTAAGTAGTCATCAGTTTGATGAGCCTGAGCGTGGCTTTAGCATCCGGTTTGATGGCCCGCTTGACATGCGGATGGACCAGAGTCAGCACCCTTCTGCTGCCGATATCCTTAATGAGCGCACGGCTGAACAGCTCCAAAACATCTTGGGCTTCTATGGTGAGGTCCACAATGCCAAAACGTTGGCTCATGCCATCGTTAAGGCCCGGATTAACAATCCACTCAAGACCATAGCTGACCTTCGTAAAATAGCCGAACCATTAGCCCCTAAGTTCAAGGATTTCAAATACTTGGCCCAGGTATTTCAAGCTCTCAGGATTGAGGTCAACCAAGAGTTGGAATCATTAAAAGAGCTACTAGTCCAGTGTGCTGATGTCATCAAACCGAGTGGCAAATTGGTGGTGATGAGCTACCACTCGCTAGAAGATCGGTTGGTCAAGAACATCATCAACAAAGGCAACCTTGAAGGGACGGACGTTAAGGATGTGTTTGGCAACCCGCAATTGTTGTTCAGGGCCCAGAACCGTAAACCTATCGAAGCAGACGACCAAGAGTTGCTAGACAATCCACGTAGCCGAAGCGCCAAGCTTAGGATTGCCACCAAACTGTAAAAGTCGATTTTGGCCCTTTAGGACATCGGGCCCCACCTTCCAGACTTTACAATGCCATAACACGCAAAATGTGTACCTTCGTGGCCACGTTGTGATAGGCAACAAAAGCACCAAATTCGAGATCGAAAACACCCTAAATACCACCTGGTACCTTGGGGTTTTGATACGCTAGAATTTACTGAGTCGATATATTTAACCAATCCCCCCTACGAGACCATGAGTCTAATAGAAAGTGTAGTGGCCCGCCAGATTCTGGATAGCCGTGGCAACCCGACCGTTGAAGTTGATGTCTATACCACCAACGGTTTTGGCCGTGCCGCCGTCCCTAGTGGTGCCAGTACTGGTACCCACGAAGCCGTTGAGCTCCGTGATAATGACAAGTCCAAATACATGGGCAAAGGTGTCATGAATGCTGTAGAGAACGTCAACGAAATTCTTGCTGGTGAGCTTGAAGGCCTAGACGTTACAGACCAGAACTACATCGATCAACTGATGATCGAAATTGATGGCACCCCAAACAAGTCTAAGTTGGGTGCCAATGCCATCCTAGGTGTCAGCTTAGCTGTTGCCAAAGCTGCTGCTGAAGAAGCTGGTTTGCCACTTTATCGCTACGTCGGTGGTGTGAGTGCAAACACTTTGCCTGTGCCGATGATGAACATCCTGAACGGTGGTGAGCATGCTGACAACGGCATCGACTTCCAGGAGTACATGATCATGCCAGTTGGTGCGCCAACTTTCTCTGAGGCATTGCGTTGGGGAACTGAGATTTTCCACCACCTCAAAGCTGTCCTCAAGAAAAAAGGCCTTAGTACCAACGTTGGTGACGAAGGTGGCTTTGCGCCAAACTTGGCCAACAACGTGGATGCTATCGAAGTGGTCCTGCAAGCCATCGAAGCTGCGGGCTATAAAGCTGGTGTTGATGTCATGATTGCGATTGATGCCGCAGCTAGCGAATTCTACAACGCTGAGACTGGTCTTTATACTTTCAAAAAATCAACTGGTGATGTCCTGACTTCAGACCAAATGGCTGAGTACTGGGCCGACTGGAGCCGTAAATACCCAATCATCAGCATCGAGGACGGTATGGCCGAAGACGACTGGAAAGGCTGGAAAAAAGTGACTGACCTTATCGGCAGCACAACCCAACTCGTAGGTGATGATTTGTTCGTGACCAACACCACTCGTCTGCAGCAAGGCATCGATCAAGGTATCGCCAACGCCCTATTGGTGAAGGTGAACCAAATCGGTAGCCTGAGCGAGACAATTGCTGCTGTTACCATGGCACAACGTGCTAAGTTCAAGACTGTCATGTCGCACCGTAGTGGTGAGACCGAGGACACAACCATCGCTGATCTTGCCGTTGCACTCAACTGTGGTCAGATCAAGACTGGCTCTGCTTCCCGTTCTGACAGGATCGCTAAGTACAACCAATTGCTACGGATTGAGGAAGAACTAGGAGATATGGCCTACTTCCCTGGCCGCAAAATGTAGTCTTAGGCAACTAGCCTGATATAATGCCAGTCAGCCCGACCGCTCACCAGAGTTGGTCGGGCTTTTTGATACATCCGAAACCTATTGACTATGGTGGTGGTTCTTTCGAAAGGTTTAAGCCATTAGGGTTTAGTGCCGATTTGGTCCTTACCTTTATCGATAAGTGCTTAACCTAATACTCAGAGGGTTCTATTGATCCTCTAGCATTATAACCACCATGAAATCAACACCAAATCTGACCCTAATGAGCAAATGGCTTCTTTTACCCTGCCTAGCGATTGCTCCATTGTTTCTGTTAAGTTGGACTTCTGTTTCGGTTGACCCCAAAAACAAGTCAAAACAGGCCATTTCTTCGGAAGGTAATGATAAGCCTGTCAGTACCCCAACAAGCCTAGCCACTTGGAAACCCATTGCAAAGGATATCGTCGCCCCAATTGGCATCGCCACCACATCGGTATATCCTGACCGGCTTTTTGTCCTGAGCCAACCAGGGCAGATTTATACCATTTCGGCATCGGGCAAGGAGGATCAAAAGCCTCGGTTGGTGGCCGACCTAGCAGACAAAATCAAAAGCCCCAATGCAGGTTATGACGAGTGTGGCTTACTAGGAATGGCTTTCCACCCAAGGTTCAAGACCAATGGAAAGGTTTATCTGCATTATAGCCGACCTGGCAAAGCAGCCGGCCGCAACCACATTTCGGCAATTGTGCTGCACCAAATGTCTGCTGATGGAACGTTATCGGCCACGGGTACAGATATCTTGACAATCGATCAACCTGAAGGTAACCACAATGGTGGCGCCCTTGAGTTCGGGCCAGATGGTTACCTCTACATCGGCCTTGGCGATGGAGGAGGGCAAGGTGACAAACATGGCACTATTGGCAACTCGCAGGACTTAGGTGTATTGCTAGGTAAAGTCCTCAGGATCAATATCGACAAAAAGGGTGATGAAACGGAATACAGCATCCCCTCAGATAACCCGTTTGTGACTGATCCTGCTGCTCGTCCCGAAATTTGGGCTTACGGTTTCCGCA
Source organism: Cytophagaceae bacterium (assembly GCA_027490155.1). Classification (GTDB taxonomy): domain Bacteria; phylum Bacteroidota; class Bacteroidia; order Cytophagales; family Flexibacteraceae; genus CANHWS01. The sequence goes on from JAIXYP010000035.1 coordinate 56,891, forward strand.
ACCCTTGGCGGTTTAGTTTCGACAAGAAAACTGGTGCCTTGTTTGTTGGGGATGTAGGCCAAAATGAGTTTGAAGAAGTCAGCATCGTCACCAAAGGAGGTAACTACGGCTGGCGGATTATGGAAGGCAACCATTGCTACAATCCCAAAGCCGATTGCCAGACCATGGCTACCAATCTGCAGCCCCCAATTGACGAGTATCCGCATACAACTGGTGTTAGTGTTACTGGTGGATATGTCTATCGTGGTAAGGCAATACCAGCCTTAACTGGCCATTACGTCTATGGTGACTGGATTGGCAAATTGTTCGATCTAGCACCCAATCCTGATGGTAAAGGTTGGACGCATTCTGCCTTTTCGCCATCTGCCATGCCACAACTGGAAGAACTTCGAGTTAATGCTTTTGGCCAAGATATTGCAGGCGAACTCTACCTTTGTGCCCAGAACCAAACAGGCCCACAACGTCAGTCTGGTGTCATTTACAAACTCGTTCCTGCCAAATAGAGGCCTCTTGATGCCTTTTTGTTTGATCTAATAGATAATATGCTCAGTCGCCCCAGACGCAACCGCAAATCAGCCGCCATCCGTAGTTTGGTAGCCGAAACTTCGCTCAAAACATCCCAGCTCATCTACCCGATGTTTTTGGCTGAAGGCAAAGCCCAACGCATCGCGATCAAATCCATGCCAGGACAATTCAGGCTATCGGCAGATGAGTTGATCCGCGAAATCGAGGCTTGTGTGTCACTTGGGATCATGAGCTATTGCTTGTTCCCAGTAGTGTCAGAGGCACATAAGGACAAATATGCCACAGCTAGCAAGGACCCGAACGGGCTTTATCCCACAACGATCCGGACCATCAAAGAGGCCTTCCCCGAGGTTTGCATCATGACCGATGTGGCAATGGATCCTTATAGTACCGATGGCCATGATGGGCTTGTAGAGGGTGGTAAAATCCTGAATGACGAAACGTTGCCCATCTTGGCAGCAATGGCTTTGGCTCAAGGTCAGGCAGGTGCAGACATTATTGGCCCATCAGATATGATGGATGGACGTGTTTGGCACATCCGTGAAGAACTCGACAAGGCAGGATATACCGACGTTAGTATCATGAGCTATACCGCCAAGTATGCTAGTGCTTTCTATGGTCCCTTCCGTGAGGCGCTGGATAGTGCCCCGAAGTTTGGGGACAAAAAGACCTACCAGATGAACCCTGCCAACATTCAGGAGGCGCTGCGTGAGGCAGATCTTGATGCCCGTGAAGGTGCCGACATCCTGATGGTTAAACCTGCTTTGGCCTATCTTGACGTTATCAAAGCCTTGGCTGATACCCAGATCCTTCCGATCAGTTGTTACAACGTCAGCGGTGAGTATGCGATGATCAAAGCCGCTGCTGCGCAAGGTTGGATAGATGGCCCACGCACGATGGCCGAAACCCTACTTGCCATGCGGAGGGCAGGTGCGAGCACTATTTTGACGTATTTTGCAAAAGAGTTTGCACAGTTATTTCCATCTGGTATCTAGTTTGCACTTTGCTATCAGCTGATTTTATTTGGGGATAACTTCCATCACCTAGATTTTTGGACAATATTTCTGTGGCCACCATCATCCAACATCCTGATAGCAACGCAGCTGCAATAAGTGCACTACCACCGTTTGACCAATCGATGGTGAGCCGGCATGCTATTGCGTCAGAAAGGTTGTTGAAGGCTGCTCAGCTGCGTAATACGGACCAACGACTTATGGTAATGGCCGTTTTCCTAGAGTCTGGATCAGCTTTGGCGCATGGTGAGCTAGAGCGACACATAGGCCACCAGCTGGACCGCGTAACTCTATACAGGACCCTCAAGACATTTGTTGATAAGGGCCTGCTTCACAGCATCCCGGACAAAAAGGAAGGTACCAAATATGCGCTTTGCAAGGATGAATGTCATGGCCATACCCCTGGCGAAGAGCACCAACACCAGCATAACCACCTGCACTTTACCTGCCGAAGCTGCAATGGGACATATTGCCTAGAGAACATCACGATACCGACCTTTAATCTGCCTGCTGGGTACAGACTAGAAGAGGCTAGCTTGGTAGCGCAAGGTCTATGTGACCGGTGTGCTTAAGCCTTTTACCTGATTCTCAGGACCCATAAGGCCACCTATCTATTTCAGATCCGTATCGCCAGTTTCGCCAACGATGCTAATGAAGATGTCCTTGATCGACGGCACCACCTCTTCGAAGTGTTGGATCTCAAATGTAGGTAGCAGCTGCATGATAAAATGGTTGGTGTTGGCATGAGGGGCAATTGTTACAACCAACTCTTGTAAGCCGTCACGATTCTGTTTGTTTTCTTTGACCGTAAACTCATCACCTAGTTGTGGGATTGACCCAGTGCCGGACACCCTATAGGTATGGGTGCGGTATTGACTACGCAGATTCTTGGTTGAGCCATCCAGCACCTTCTTGGACTTGTTGATCAAGGCCAGGTGGTCGCACAACTCCTCGACAGACTCCATTCGGTGAGTACTGAAGATAATGGTACTGCCCATCTCCTTGAGGCGTAAGATCTCGTCCTTGACCAAGTTTTCATTGATCGGGTCAAAACCAGTGAAAGGTTCGTCCAAGATCAGCAGTTTGGGCTCGTGAACCACGGTGGCGATGAACTGCACCTTTTGGGCCATGCCTTTGCTTAGGTCCTCTACTTTTTTATTCCACCAGTCCTGAATGCCGAACCGCACGAACCAGTCAGTGAGTTTGATTTTGGCTTCTTTTTCGGTCAGACCTTTCAGCTGGGAAAGGTACAATAACTGATCGCCGACCTTCATCTTTTTGTATAACCCACGCTCCTCGGGTAAGTAGCCAATCTGGTTGATGTCATTGCTAGTCATCTCCCGACCAGCAATAAACACTTTGCCTTTGTCAGGTGCTGTGATCCGAGTGATAATCCTTATCAGGGAAGTTTTACCTGCTCCATTAGGGCCTAATAGGCCAAAAATTGTACCTTCCGGGATACTGATGCTTACGTCCTCGAGGGCACAATAGTTTTGGTAGTACTTAAAGAGGCCAGTGGTTTCGAGTAGTGGGGTCATGCTAGAGGAAGGTAAGGTTTTTGAGCAGGCTTCGGGGAGATCTCTGAAAGAAGGGTACTAGGGGATAAGGTGACTCTAACCCAATTGGGGCAAATACCTAAATCCGAAAACAAGTTAGGGCATTGCAGGCGATCTGCCCAGCAAATTTGCAGGTTGGCACCAAAATCGGGATTAATGGTCAAAAAGCCGGACTTTCAGCCCAACGGAACTAAAGGGCATCGATCTCAGCTAGTTCTTGGCTGAAGCCAGAGCTCAGGATCGGGAATCGGCACCAACTCCTAGGGTCAATGTTGAAGTCATCGAGGTGGAAACTAGGAGCAAGCCTTTCGCGTTTCCATTGGTTTCGGGTCCAGAGTCGATAGAACCTCAAGACCGAGGTTTTGATCACCTCTGGGGTATAATCTGCACGGCTCAAAAGTGTCTCATACACCAACCTAGGTGATTTTCGCTCCTTGATGGCAAGTCGTTCGATGGCTGCAAGCAGAGGATAGGGCATCAGGTCTTTTTCGTCTGTTTGGGCATTTTCGGAAGGGCGGAGCTCTGCAGTTGGTTCCAATCCATTAACGAAACGAAGGCCATGGTATCCTAAGTGGTGCTCGGCCCAACAAAGCCAGTGCCTAATAAAGTCTTTGTCGATGCCCGCGATCGGCGCAAGGCTACCACTGGTATCGCCATCCATCGTCGCATAGCCAACATCCCCTTCTGATCGGTTACTTGTCGTCAACAAAAGCCCGCCAGACAGGTTGGTTAGCATCCAGATGTAGGGAGAGCGAGCCCGAGCCTGCACATTCTGCAGGGCAATATCGTCTTGTTCCCAATTCAAGGAACGGCCCATTGTTTTGGCCATCGTTTCGCTAATCCTAACGACGGTATCATCCACCGCCCAGTGATGAAACTGAGCCCCTAGGCTGTTGGCTAGTTGTTCAGCAGCCTCAAGCGTAGCAGGCCCGCTATTGCGTGTTGACTGATAGGCAGTTATCAACAACTGATTCACTATCTGATGGATAGGTGTGTCTGCTTCTATTGATAGTTGCAAATTCTGACCAAAACTTACAGCACCTAGCTCCTGCATACCTCGCTTTACGAACTCAGCCACCAAGACAGCACAGGTACTACTATCTGCCCCGCCACTGAGGGACAGAACATAGTTGCGAGCTCGGCTTTTGCGCAAGTAGTCATAAAGCCCAATGCAAGCCGCTGCTGTAAACTCCTCCTCCTTGCTGGTGTTGGCATTGTGGTCAGCCGGGTGCGAAACATGACCGATTGAGGACTGTTCAATGACATCCGCCCAAGCAAGGCTCACCAATTGATAGCCTAATCGGGGACCACTACAGACCACCTGCCCACGGAATCCGATGATGACATCCCCATCGTAAATGATGCGACCCGCCTCGTTGCCTAGTTGATTGACATAGATATAGAGTCCATCAACAAGGCGGCTACCTTCCGCAACTAGGTCAAAACGCTCTTGCTGTTTGCCAAAGCTAAAATGGCTAGCACTAGGGTTGGCAACGAGCCTAATGCCATCCTGCCCTAATTGGATTGCGGGGCGTCGATCGTCTTGCCAAGCATCCTCACAGATCTCAAAACCAAGTTGGTAAGTTTGCTTTGCTAGGGTGAACGTTGGCACTACATCTCCAATCTCGAAACTGTGGCCAGCCTTTGTTATCAGGTCAGTCTTTCCTGCGGGCCAAGGCTCAAACCACCTTGGCTCGTAATGAACCCCCTCTTTCGGCAAAAACATTTTGAGCCTAATGGAAACTAAAGCACCGTTGCTTAGTAGTGCTGCACCATTGTATTTGACGTCTTGGTGCAAAAACGGCAGACCAATAATTACCGCTAGGTCCACTGTGTGAGGTAGTAGTTTGAGCAATTCTGCAAAGGCCTGCTCATATACCCAGTCCGAAAGAAACAGGTCCTCGCATCCATAGCCCGTGATCGTTAGTTCAGGTAGGCACAACAGCCTTATGCCAACCTCCTTTGCTTGCCTGATGGCCTCTAGGATATTGGCAGTATTATGGCACCAATCTAGTGGTGTTTGATTTAGGGCTGCCCCGCCAACACGTAATACGTTTGGGGTTTGAGTAACTGATGTGATGAAGTCGATATTGGTACTATGTTCCATAAACTGATTGTGCGATTGCCTTGATGATTTGACCCGTATTAGTCTGTCAAATTATGGCGAAAACGGACCTGGTGCGCGTAAAGATGCCACAATAGAAGGAATCGACCCTGCAAAAAAATGCCCGAAAACGAACATTATGGCCTTTTGGGGTGGTAAGGCCGCAATTCTGGGTGTTAACTTTGCGCCTGCTATGCTGATCGAAACCCACGCCCATCTGTACGATAAAAGCTTTGAGGTGGACATGTCCGAGCTAATGGCTCGTGGCCATGAGGCTGGTTTGTCCGAGATCATGATGCCAAACATTGACCACACCAGTATCGATGCCATGCTAGAGCTCGAGCTGGCATGGGCCAACCCTGCAAACGGACCAGTTGCAAAGGCCATGATGGGCCTACATCCATGTTACGTCAAGAAGGGCTTCGAACAAGAACTCTACTTCATCGAATCTTGGGTACAAAAGCGCAAATGGCTAGCGATAGGGGAGATTGGCACAGATCTATATTGGGACAAAACAACTTGGGATATCCAAGCGGAGGCATTTAATATCCAGTGCCAATGGGCCCTAAACCTTGGTCGCCCGGTTGTGATCCATTGCCGAGAATCTGTTGGCCAGACCATTGAGCTAGTTAGGCCTTGGGCCGATAAAGGCCTAAATGGGGTATTCCATTGTTGGTCTGGGACAGGAGAGCAAGCACAATCTGTCACTCAGATGGGGTTCTATCTTGGCATTGGCGGAACTGCTACCTATAAAAATAGCTCTATCGCCGATATCCTCAAGGGTCTAGATACAAGTTTTTTGGTTCTTGAGACAGATAGCCCATACTTAACACCGGTACCACATCGGGGTAAGCGGAATGAACCTGCGTACATCGCAATAGTCGCTCAAAAGCTTGCAGACCTTTTGCATATGCCCTTAGAAGATCTCGAATCCTTGACCACAACCAATGCACGCAGACTATTTGCTTGGTGAAACTAGTTATATGGTAGCCTTGGTCCTAGATCATTGGTAAACCACAACAAACTAAAGATTTCGTTTTGCATTCAGTCAAAAATACCAAACATCCGGGATGTTGGGCGTATTTTTGCCAAACGAAGCGCTTTAATTACCTGACAGTTTTTTGTCAGTTCAGTATCAACACCAACTAAATGCCCCTGAAGCCGCCCTCTAATGAAGCGACTTTTCTATAAACAAGTACACTACAAACAGATTGACATCAATACGGCCTCTCCTAAAGCGCCTGGGGCCAGTATTATGGTGATCTACACGGGGGGAACCCTTGGCATGGTGTATGACCAAGAGGGCAAAAGTTTGGTCCCGTTTGACTTTGAGCAGATACTCGAGAAAATCCCTGAAATCAGTCGTTTTGAGTTTCAGCTGCGGGTAATAAGTTTCAACCAGCTGATTGACTCTGCCAATGTAACCCCGGCTCATTGGATCGCCTTGGCAACTTTGATCGAGGAGAACTACCATTTTTATAACGGCTTTGTCATCATCCATGGCACGGACACGATGGCCTACAGTGCCTCGGCGCTTAGCTACCTGCTAGAGGATCTGAACAAACCTGTTATTTTCACTGGGGCCCAGTTGCCAATTGGTGCTGTCAGGACAGATGCCAGAGAAAATCTTATCACCGCCCTTGAGATTGCAGCTGCCCGCCGAGATGGTCGCCCACTTGTCTGTGAGGTTGCACTCTATTTTAACAATCAACTGCTGCGTGGGAACCGGGCCCGCAAAGTCGAAAGTGCCCATTTTGGTGCCTTCGAGAGCCGAAACTACCCTCCCTTGGCCGAAAGTGGCATACGGATTACCTACAATAACGCAGCCCTAAAACCTTACCAACCCTTTGACACCCTGACCGTCTTTAAAAAGATGGATACTAGGGTAGCGATCTTGAAGCTCTTCCCGGGCATCAATCGGAATATGGTCGAAGCCGTGCTAAGTATGCCCAACCTACGTGGCGTGGTGCTCGAGACATATGGTAGCGGTAATGCACCTACCGAATCTTGGTTCTTAGATAGCATTAAGGCAGCTATCGATCGGGATATTTTGGTCTATAATGTTTCTCAATGTTTTGGTGGGACGGTGATGCAAGGGCGGTACGAAACCAGCAAAACGCTCCAGAACATTGGGGTACTAAGCGGTGGAGACATTACTACCGAGGCAGCCATGACCAAAATGATGTTCCTGCTTGCCAACATTGGCAATAACCAAGACATCAAAAAACAACTCATCCGCAGCATCCGGGGCGAGCTAACCTAGTTTTCGAGTCTAGAGCTTGAATTTCTGAATTTTAGGACCCTGCTTGGTAATCCTACCGTAAATTTGCATTGCCTTAGCCGTAGCGGCCTCTATATGCCGTTCCATCAGATGCTAGGCACGTGCTGACGCCTAAATGTTAGGCCAGCAGAGATCCTGATATGCACTATCTACCTGGCACCATAGGCCATCTGGCCGTAATTGTTTCATTTGTCACCTCATTGCTAGCAGCACTTGGCTATTGGTATGCCACCAATGCCACCATTGAAGACCAGCAAAAGCCTTGGAAATTACTCGGGCGGGTGGCATTTGCGGTGCATGGAGTCGCTGTACTTACCATTGTAGGATCCTTGTTCTACATCATCTACCAGCATTATTACGAGTACAATTATGCATGGTCGCACAGTAGTAATGCTCTACCTACTCACTACATGATCTCTTGTTTTTGGGAAGGTCAAGAGGGTAGTTTTCTGCTCTGGATCTTCTGGCATGTGATCTTGGGCACCATCTTGGTCGGGACCAACAAACGCTGGGAAACCCCTGTCATGGCGGTTTTCATGCTGGTGCAGGCCTTTCTATGTTCGATGATTTTGGGCGTAGGTATCCTAGAGACCAAAATTGGCAGCTCCCCGTTTATCCTGATGCGGGAGGCCATGGCCAACATCCCGATCTTTGCCGTCAACCCAGATTATGTTCCTGAAGATGGGCGAGGACTCAATCCGCTGCTCCAGAACTACTGGATGGTTATCCACCCTCCGACGTTGTTCTTGGGCTTTGCGATGACTCTGGTGCCATTTTCGTTTGCGATTGCTGGCCTCTGGAAAAAACAATATGATAGCTGGGTGCGCCCTGCCTTACCCTGGAGCTTAGCCACTGCCCTAATCCTGGGCATTGGCATCCTGATGGGTGGCTATTGGGCCTATGAGACCCTCAACTTTGGTGGCTATTGGAACTGGGACCCAGTCGAGAATGCGGTCTATATCCCTTGGCTAGTATTGGTGGCTGCCATCCATACATTGATAGCTTACCGAAAGGGTGGGGTGGCCCTTAGGGTGTCATTTGTATTAGTTATAGCCTCTTTTGTGCTGGTGCTTTATGCCACTTTCTTGACCCGCTCAGGAATCTTGGGCAATGCCAGCGTGCACTCCTTTACAGATTTGGGATTGTCTGGCCAACTCTTGATCTATCTATTGACTTTCGTGGTCCTATCAATTGCGCTATTGGTTTACCGCTGGCGCCAACTCCCGATCACCCAAAAGGAGCTTGACATCTACAACCGTGATACCTGGATTTTCCTTGGTGTTACCATTCTGTGTTTGGCCTCGTTTCAGGTAGTGGTAACGACCAGCATACCGGTCTATAACGCCATCGCCAAAGCTATCGGCACTAGTAGCGAGCTCGCCCCACCAGCAGATGCCATCAAACACTACACCATTTGGCAAATGTGGTTTATGATTGGTGTGGCGATTTTGTCAGCCATTGGGCAGGTCGTCTGGTGGCGTAAGCCAACTGCCAAAACCTTTGGCAAGGAGCTGATTTGGCCAGTTGCCATTACGCTTTTGGTATCTGCGGCATTGGTGATTTTTACCAAACTGGATGACGTGAGCTACATCGTCTTGGTGACAGCTTCAAGCTTTTCGGTGGTGCTGAACGGATCGATCATGCTGCGCCTCATTCGTACCAATATGACCTTGTCAGGTGGTGCCATCACCCATATCGGAGTTGCTCTGATGCTTATTGGTATCCTCTATTCGTCTGGGTATAGTAAAATCGTATCCCTCAACAAAAGTGGCATGGTTTGGCGCAAAGAGTTTACCACGGAGATGAACCGTGATAACGTGCTGCTTTGGCGTGGAACACCGCAGAAAATGGGGGATTATGAGCTCACCTACCGTGGCAATGCATACGAGGTAGATGGCTTCCCGACCTTCGTCAAAAAAGAGTTCCTTTTCCCAACCGACGACGCCTACAAAATGGTGGTCACCACCGGGAACCTTGAACATAATGGTAAGGTATATCACAAGCGTGGAGATACAGTCTCGGTTAGGCCAGAAAACACCTATTATGCGATACAGTACCGCACCTTGGCAGGGGATACCTTTATGTTATTCCCTCGTGCGCAGGTTAATCCGTCAATGGGTTTGCTGGCTAGTCCAGATATCAAACGCTTTGTAGGTAAGGACCTCTATACCCACGTTTCATCAGTTCCTAAGCCAGACGAAGAGCATGAGTGGAGCGAGGTTCAAGAGTATAACGTCAAAGTAGGAGATACGCTGTTCATGAATGACTATGTTGCTCAGTTAGTTTCGGTCAACAAGCTAGACCCTGCTGTTGAGCGTGAGCTTGGCCCATTTGATGCAGGTGTTAAGGCAGTGGTTAGGATCTTAGGTCGTGATCAGGTCTATATAGCGGAGCCTACTTTTGTGATAAGAGGCAATGAGATCGGACGCAAACCTCAAGAATTAGGGGAGTTAGGCATCAGGATCACCCTCAATAACATTGTGCCTGAAACAGCTACCTTCACCCTAGGTGTAAGCACCAGCCAGCGTGACTGGGTCATCATGAAGGCTATGGAAAAGCCAATGATCAACCTGTTGTGGCTTGGTACCATTGTGCTGATCATTGGCTTCTCGATTGCCATCAAACGCCGGTACCAAGACTTCGTCAAGATGCGCAACAAAGGCCAAGACTGGGTTGAAGCCTAGGCTTATTTGAAGACCTAATCATAACAATTGATGCCGGATTACTGCCTTGAATGCTTATTCAAATTGCAGATTTAAGCAGTCATCCCAAGGTTGGCCTTCGGAACGCCTAGTCCAATGGCACCAAAGCCCAAAAATCTACAAGTTCCTGCCTTATTAAGTTGGTAGGGTGGTGGATATGATATTAGCTTTGCCTATGCAAGATTTTGTTGGTAAAGCCATCATATTTTCGGCCCCCTCAGGTAGCGGAAAAACGACCATCGTCAAACACCTACTTGGCCAGAACGAAAACCTCGGGTTTAGCATCAGCGCCTGCACGCGTGACAAACGTGGCCGCAACGAGGAAAATGGCAAGGATTACTACTTTTTGACCCCAGAAGAATTCCATACCAAAATTGATGCAGACGAGTTCCTTGAGTGGGAGCAGGTCTATGAAGGCGCATTTTATGGCACCCTTAAAAGCGAAATCATACGGAACTGGCAGCAAGGCAAACATGTAATCTTTGACGTCGATGTCAAAGGGGGGCTAGCACTCAAGAAGGCATTTGGAGATCGGGCACTTAGTGTATTTGTCAAGGTGCCAAGCGAGTCAGAAATCGAAACAAGGCTTCGTGCCCGTGGTACGGAGACTGAGGATAGCATCAGTCGTCGCTTGTTCAAGCTACATTTTGAGCTTGGCTTTCAGGATCAGTTTGATGTTGTACTGATCAACGATGTCTTGTCCCAAACTCTGGTGGATGCCCAAAAAATGTTCTCAGAATTCGTAACACGAGAGGTGGACCCATCTCAGCAAAATACAGAAGCTACTGCCTGGATGCAGGAAGCAGGGCTTTAGTCTTAACTGACTATCTAAGATGAAAATTGGGCTTTATTTTGGATCGTTTAACCCCATCCATATCGGTCATTTGGTGGTGGCAGACACCATGTTGCAGGATACAGATCTCGACAGAGTTTGGTTTGTAGTTTCGCCATTGAGCCCCTTTAAACAGCAGGAGGGGATGTTGCATCATTTTGATCGCATGGAGCTGGTGCAGCTTGCCATAGAGGGTAATGGTGGCTTAGCAGTTAGCGACATCGAGTTTAGCATGCCCCAACCTAGTTATACGGTTGACACGCTTGATGTCCTACGAGCCAAGTTCCCGCAGCATGAGTTCGTTTTGATCATGGGCGAGGACAACTTGACGCATCTGCATAAGTGGAAGAATGCAGAGCACTTGGTCGAGACCTATCGTATCTATTGTTATCCAAGGCCCAATACCAAAGAAGGGCCATTATCAGCACACCCAAATATCCGGATGGTTGCAGCTCCCTTACTAGATATTTCGGCCACCTATATCCGCAAAAGGTTGGAGCAAGGCAAACCGGTCTCCTACCTAATCCCTGAGAATGTTGCGACTTTGATTAGGCTCAAGAAGTTTTATCGCTGAGGCTGCAAGAGGGAGGAACTAACTAAAAGAACAAGAAACTAGCAGCTGTTAGCGGAATCACTACGATCACCATCGAAATCATGAAGGCAACCAAAAGCCCGATAAGTTTCAGGATCGTTATCCACCAGTTTTGTTGATGGATGACCTTGATAGATATGGCACTATAGACCAAGGTGATTAGGGCGACGCCAAGCCACATGTACGGCAGGATATCAACACCAACATGCTTGCCACTTGCCAAGAAAATCACCATGTAAACTGAAATCATCAAGAACAAAAAACCTTGGAGGTGCAGGACATGAACCAAGTGGGCCACATATTTGATACCTCGCCTGAAGTATAGTGCTTTAAGAAACAGGGCCAATAAGGGCACCATCACGAAGGCCGCTGTGCTAGCATTGTCCACCATGAACTGGGCCAAATTGCCTACATCTTGGTTGCTTTTGCCAATCCGTCTGGCTTGATGGATGGCCCTAAGCGTGAACCAATTCCGTGGCCAACCTGTGCTATCTAGATAGCGTTCGTCTGGCACAGAGTCTGTCTGGAACCGTACCTTATCGAAAGAAAAATCTGGTTTTGAGCCTCCAAAAATGAAGTTAATCTTGGCATCATACACAAATTCGGAGGTGTCCCAAGCTACATATTTCGCTTTATATCGTCTGATCTTGGCCGTATCTTTTTGCCGCTGAGCCACGACTAAAAGGCTGTCATATTGTTTTAATTTCTGACCCCTAGTGCTGACAAAATCAATGCTATCTAATCGTCGGACCTCGGGCATAGATAGCCCAGCTGTGTTACGTTCATCATCTACCGAATGGATGATCGAATTTTCCTGATTGGTCGAAAAGGAAAACAATACAAAACATAAGAGGCTACATACAAGATATAGCCTTAACGGCGGCACATAGAGTTTCCGCTGCCCACTGACAAAGGATTGTGTGAGCTTGCCTGGACGTAACAAAAACGGAACGAGGCTGCGCAATAACTTCGAGTCAACCCCAAGGTTTTCCTCAATAAAGTCCGTAATCAACTCCCAGAACGAAACGTTGCGGTTGTCGTTTTCCTGCCCACAGATGTTGCAAAAGTTGTCTCGCGCTGTCAAGGGCTCTTGGCAGTTTAGGCAGCGGATTCCTTTCCGTTTATGAGGCATAAAAACTTATAGAAGTAGGAGATAGGTTGTGGGCCACAGCTAGAACAATACAAAGCTAATCATGAGCAAACCCACAACTGTGAACGAAAGTAGGGCAAGGAAATAGGCACCGTAGAGCACATTTTTGACCACAGTTTTAGCCCAGCCTTGGCCATACACCCGTCGGCAAGAAACAATATGGTAGACAACAACCGCTGCGAACATCAATAATTCAGTTATCCCTTGCGACCAACTTCCAGAATTCTGAAAGACGTAATAATCGAGTACTGTGTTGACCGTAGCTATGAAGACCAGAAAACTTTGGAGATGAAGCACATGTACCACATGGGCTATGTATTTGATCCTGCGGCTGAGGTAAACTAGCTTTAGGAACAGGGCCAAGAGCGGTATCATTAAGAAGCCAGCGATGCTAGCATTCTCGCCAGCAAAACGAATTAGCTCTTTTGCAGCGGCAGTTTTATTGGCTGCAAAGCGTCGCCCCTGTTTGATGATCTTGAGCCAGACTGTAGTTGTATCAAGCCCTAGCTGTCTTGCAATGGTGGTGTCGGCGACTTTAGGGGACTTTAGGTCAGAGATTGAGATTTTCTGCTCCCTGATTTTTGCCGTATCTTCTTGGACACTCCGTCCTACTTTTTCCAGTAGCTCTTCAGCTTCCTCTGATCCACTATCGGCAACTGAATACGAACCAGATAGTCCAAAACCCTTAGAGCCAATTGTTATCTTGATAGGTTTGCTCCGTAGGCTATCATTCGATTTGGCACTATCCACCTCAAGGCTGTCGCTTGTAACCCGACTTTTTTCATTTATGGAATCTAGCTCCTGCGTTATGGAGTCTAGGGTGAGGCTAAAGAATAAAAAATAGACCACGCTCAACACCAAGTACATCCTGAGCGGCGGGACATAGAGCTTACGTTGCCCAGTGATGAAGGCCACTGTGAGCTTGCCGGGTTGGAGCAGAAAAGGTACAAAGCTCCGCAATAGTTTGGAGTCTACCCCGATTGTCTCCTCTATAAAATCGGCTGCCAATACCCAGACCGAAACATTGCGGTTGTCGTTCTCCTGTCCGCAATTGGGGCAAAAGTTAATATCGGTACTAAGCGGACGGGAACAGTTTAGGCAATGATCGCCTTTACGTTTATGCGGCATAGGATCCCATGATCAGGACATGGGGACCACAATATGCAAAAAAAGCCACCTAAAAAGCAAGTGCTTGATAAGTAGCTTTTGGTAATTTGGTTTCGTATGTCAATGTTAGCCTTAGAGTGGGATGTTGCCGTGCTTGCGTTTCGGATTTTTAACCACTTTGTTTTTGAGCATCGTAAAGGCCTTGATTAGCTTCTCGCGGGTTTGCTCTGGCAGGATAACCTCATCAATGTAACCACGTTGTGCTGCTAGGTATGGGTTGGCAAACAGGTCCGTAAACTCTTCGACCTTTTCGTCCAACTTAGCTTTGGGGTCTGGTGCATTTGCGATCTCTTTCTTGAAGATGATCTCTGCCGCACCCATAGCTCCCATAACCGCAATCTCGGCATTGGGCCAAGCGTAGTTGAGGTCAGCTCCAATGTGTTTGGAGTTCATGACATCATAAGCTCCACCATAAGCCTTCCGGGTAATGACGGTGATTCTAGGCACTGTGGCCTCCGAAAAAGCATAAAGCAGTTTCGCCCCATGCGTTATGACGCCATGCCACTCTTGGTCAGTGCCAGGCATGAAACCAGGGACATCTACCAGTACGAGCAACGGGACATTATAGACATCACAGGTACGGACAAATCGGGCTGCCTTACGGCTGCTATTAATATCAAGAACACCTGCTAACACAGCTGGTTGGTTGCCCACTATGCCGATGGATTTGCCTCCGAGCGTCGCAAATCCGACAACTATGTTAGGCGCAAAATCCTTGTTGAGCTCAAAGAAGGAACCTTCATCCACAATCCCTTCGATGACCTCGATCATGTTGTAGGGCTGATTCGGATTTTCGGGCACCAGCTGGGCTAGGCCAGGGCGTAACTCCGAGTTGGGTGCTTCGTAAGCGTAATGTGGGGACTCTTCTTCGCAGTTTTGTGGCAGGAAGTACAACAGGCGTTTGATATCCTCTATACAACTAACCTCATCAGGTGCAGTCAAGTGAGCGACACCGCTTTTGGTGGCATGGGTGCTGGCGCCGCCAAGCTCCTCGAAGGATACCTCTTCTTGCGTTACCGTCTTGACCACATTCGGCCCCGTGATAAACATATAACTGCTTTGCTCCACCATCAGGATGAAGTCAGTTAAGGCGGGTGAGTAAACAGCCCCACCAGCGCATGGTCCCATAATGGCAGATATTTGTGGGATCACGCCACTAGCCTGCACATTGCGATAGAAGATATCGGCATAGCCCGCAAGGCTTGCCACACCCTCCTGAATCCGAGCACCACCACTGTCCTTAAGGCCAATGACAGGAGCACCATTTTTGATGGCTAGGTCCAGAATCTTGACGATTTTTTCGGCATTGGTTTCAGACAAGGCTCCACCAAATACAGTGAAGTCCTGTGCAAAAACATAAATCAGCCTACCGTTGACGGTGCCATAACCTGTGACAACACCGTCACCAGGGTAGGTTTCGTCCTCCATGCCGAAGTCTCGGCAGCGGTGAACGACTAGTCTCCCGATTTCTTCAAACGAACCTGGGTCACACAAAAGCTCAACACGTTCGCGAGCAGTGAGTTTACCTTTTTTGTGTTGGGAAGCGATGCGGGCAACACCACCACCTGCCAAAGCAGCAGTATTGCGTGCCTTTAGGGACGCGAGGGCTTGCTCGTGAGTTTTATATAACATTGATGAAATCCCGAAGGATTGGTCTGGGATTAGTCAGGGTTTGATATTGTAAGTGTTTTGCGCACCTCTTGCTGGCCAAAACAAAATGGATGATAGGGTAGTGTATGGCCACAAAATCCCGAAAATCATCCATGTTATCTTAATGGCACTTGGCCACACACGATCCAGTTTGATTGCTAGACAGTAACCAAATAGCGCTCACGCACATGATGAAGCATGTCAGCAGTCATAGCAGCTAGGTCATAGTCAGGTTTCCAGCCCCAATCAGCCCTAGCGACGCTATCGTCAATGCTTTGAGGCCAAGTGTCTGCTATATGTTGGCGGCTGTCAGGGGCGTAATCGATTTCAAACTCAGGGATATGGACCCGAATAGCTTTAGCAACATCCTCAGGGCAGAAACTCATTGCGCCAAGGTTATAGCTTCCCCGCTCCGTGATCTGGCTAGCTTCAGCATCCATCAATGCAAATGTTGCTTTCAGTGCATCTGGCATGTACATCATCGGCAGATAGGTATCAGCAGATAAAAAGCTGGTATACTGACCTTTGAGCACTGCCTCGTGGTATATGTGTACTGCATAGTCTGTCGTACCTCCCCCAGGCATGGTGCTGTGGCTGATTATCCCCGGATACCTAAGGCTCCTGATATCTAGCCCATGATGTTTGTGGTAGTATGCTGAAAACCGCTCACCAGCAAATTTGCTGATGCCATAGACCGTGTTGGCATCCGTGACGGTCTGTTGTGGGGTGTTTTGCTTTGGCGTGTCGTTACCAAAGACTGCAATTGAGGACGGGAAATAGAACTTAGCAATCTTACCATAAGCCACTGCAGCATCCAGCACCGCTATGTATCCAGTGAAGTTAACATGCCAAGCTAGTTTTGGGTCTTGCTCTCCTTTGGCGGATAGAATGGCAGCCAAATGATAAAGCTGGTTGACTCTGTACTTGGATAGGAGTGCAACTAGCTGGGCTTGATTCGTGATGTCAAGCAGCTCGAATGGGCCATCCAGCAAGGCTTGGTGTGTTGGTCGGACAACGTCTGTGGCAATGACAGAGGCACTGCCATATCGTTTGCGGAGTTCGGCAACAATCTCGGTGCCAAGTTGGCCACAAGCTCCTGTTACCAGAATGGTTTCGCTGATCATTGATAAATGCTAGGTAGTAGTATGATTGGTGTAGGCCCCAAAGGTAAGGAATATGATTGGGACACCTGATGATCCTTGTACACACTGAGGCTTCTATTGGAGATAAATTTTGGCAATTTTACTTTTCAGAAGGACAGCAAAGTGCCCATGCTAAAGCTGAAAAATCGAGGCATTACCTCGTTGGGAGTACACCTTTGTGGTCTTCCTAGTCTAGTCTAAGTTGTTTTTTGCGCAGGTGCTTCCTTCTTTATGGAGGATGCTAACTGAAATTGAAGGGAAGCTACCGATTTCTTTGTTGCCAAGGCACATCTTGATGTTGGCAGCCCATTCTATGTCCGTGGTCCTCAAATAATTGTGTAAGTTGGCCAGCTTGCCCAATGTCTCAGGACGGACTTTATCAAACTGACGGATGAAGTATTGATCCGTTTTCACAGCAATCCTGACCAGAAAACCGCCTAGCATTAGCCCATTTGCCGTTAATTTCCTAAATTGCCGTGTTTTAGAAACAAGGGGTTGTGCAAACTTGCCAAAGCCTTTGTCCTGACCGTTGAGCATGGAAAACCAACAGATCGTTCCGATCACGATAGAAGATGAAATGCGCGTTGCCTACATAGATTATTCTATGTCGGTTATCGTGAGCCGAGCCCTCCCAGATGTCCGTGACGGACTCAAACCAGTGCACCGCCGTGTGTTGTTCGGCATGGAGGAACTAGGCGTTAGCTATAATAAAGCCTACAAGAAAAGTGCCCGTATCGTCGGTGAGGTCATGGGTAAGTACCACCCACATGGTGACTCCTCCGTCTATGATGCGATGGTGCGTATGGCCCAGCCTTGGTCCTTGCGGTACCCATTAGTAGATGGTCAAGGTAACTTTGGTTCCATTGATGGTGACTCACCAGCAGCGATGCGTTATACAGAGGCTCGCCTCAAACGTATAGCAGACGAAATGCTGGGAGACATCTACAAAGAGACGGTTGACTTCCAACCCAACTTTGACGATTCATTGAAGGAGCCTACCGTCCTGCCAGCTAAGCTGCCTAACCTTTTGGTGAACGGTACAAGCGGAATTGCGGTCGGAATGGCTACCAACATGGCTCCGCACAACTTGCGTGAAGTTATTGATGGTATCGTCGCCTACATTGACAATATCGAAATCACGATTGCCGAGCTAATGCACTTCGTCAAGGGACCTGATTTCCCGACGGCTGGTACTATCTATGGCTACAGCGGTATCAAATCGGCCTTAGAGACGGGTCGTGGCCGTATTGTAGTTCGCGCTAATGCAACGTTTGAGACCTCAAAAACAGGCAAAGAGCAGATCGTTTTCAGCGATGTGCCCTATATGGTCAATAAGGCCTCGATGATCGAGAAAATTGGTGCCATGATCAACGAAAAGATCATCGAAGGCATCTCTGATCTACGTGACGAGTCTGACCGTGATGGAATCCGGGTGGTGTTTGACCTCAAGAAGGACGCTAATGCCCAAGTGGTCCTGAACAATCTTTATAAATACAGTGCCCTCCAGTCATCATTCAGCGTCAATAACGTGGCCTTGGTTAAAGGTCGCCCAGTGATGCTGAACCTTAAGGATCTCATCAAACATTTCGTTGATCACAGGATTGATGTTATCGTCAGGAGGACAAAGTATGAGCTAAAAGAGGCTGAGAAACGTGCTCATATCTTAGAGGGTTATATTATCGCCCTAGACAATCTGGACGAAGTAATCGCCCTCATCCGTGCTAGCCGTGACCCTGAGATTGCCAAAACGGAGCTGATGGCTCGATTTGGCCTAAGTGAGATCCAGAGCAAGGCTATCCTCGAGATGCGTCTGCAAAGGCTCACTGGTCTGGAGCGTGACAAGATCATGCAGGAGTACAAGGAGATCATGGAGTTGATCGCCGACCTGAAAGACATCTTGTCAAACGTCCCACGTCAGTACTTGATCATCAAGGCTGAGCTGCAAGAAATCCGTGATCGTTTCGGAGACGAACGCCGTACCCAAATCATCCACGCAAGTGATGATATCAACATTGAGGATATTATTGCAGATGATGATATGGCCATCACGATCTCACACGAAGGATACATCAAACGTACGCCTTTAGTTGAGTTCCGGACCCAGACAAGAGGTGGAGTGGGTAGCAAAGCCGCTTCTACAAAGGAAAGTGACTTTACTGAGCACCTCTTTGTGGCAGGAATGCACAGTTCGCTCCTAATCTTCACTGAGCGAGGCCAAGTATTTGATATCAAGGTATATAGCTTGCCAGAAGGTAGCAAAATCAGTAAAGGTCGGCCGATCCAGAACGTCCTGACCAAACTCGACAAAGACGATAAAATCAGAGCTGTACTTCCAGTCCGTAACCTTAGGGATGACGACTATACAGAAAACACCTTTGTGATGCTGTGCACTGTACAGGGCATCATCAAGAAGACCACCCTTAAAGCTTACGCAAAACTCAACGTCAACGGCAAACGTGCCATCACGATCCGTGAAGGCGATCAACTGCTCGATGCCAAACTAACTAGCGGCAATGCCGAGGTAATGTTGGCCAAACGTAGTGGCCTTTGCGTCAGGTTTAATGAAAGTGGCGTTCGGCCAATGGGTGCGACAGCCTCTGGTGTTACTGGCGTTCGCCTTGATGATACTGGAGACGACTATGTTGTCGGTATGGTCTGCCTTGAGGATAACCAGCGTGAACTGCTTGTCGTTAGTGACAAAGGATACGGCAAACGTTCCAATATTGACGACTACCGCATTACTAATCGCGGTGGCAAGGGTGTCAAAACCCTCCAGATCACCGACAAAACTGGCCCACTGGTAGCCATTGTGGATGTTACTGACAAGGATCAGTTGATGATCATCAACAAGTCAGGCACCACTATAAGGATGTCAGTAGCCGAACTACGTGTGATGGGCCGCGCCACGCAAGGTGTACGCCTGATCAATCTGCGCGAAGGTGATCAGATCACGAGTGTTGCCAGGATAGAAAATGGTGAAGAGGAGGAACTAGCATCATTAGTAGCTGCCGCTGCCCAAGCAGAGCTAAATGCCGCTGCCGAAGCCATGCAAGATTCAAACACCGAAGGGGATACAGACCTTGGTGCTGAAACCTCTACAGCAGATACTGAAACAGTACCAACAGAAGAATAGTAAACCAAGCTGATAGTAGGGTAGGGGTAGCCTAATAAACAGTACACCCACTACCTTAATAATAGGCTTTCCAGATTACTGAATCAGAGACCCAAACCCATAATACCCCACACAAAACCTCATGAAACTGAGATCAATTGCCAAACTAGGCCTTATGACCCTATTGGGTTGCAGTCTAAGCCAGCAACTAGTGGCCCAGAGTGGCAATGTGCTGTCCAATGCTATCTTGGCCCAACGAGCCGGTGACCTGGACAAGGCCAAACTCAACATTGACCTTGGGCGCAAACGAGACGAAGAGCTCCTTAAGCCAAAGTTCTGGTATACCCGTGGTCAGATCTATTATGATCTAGCCAACAGTAAGGATCCTAAGTTCAAGGCTTTGGGCGGTGACTCGGCTGCATTAGTGACCCACAACTCATTCGGTAAAGTGCTGCTTCTGGAGCAAAAAGAAAGAAGCAAAGAATACACCGAGCTGGTTGTCAAATCTAAGGATAACGTTTACGTCTTGTTATTCAACTCTGGTGCTGAGGCATTCCAGAAGGATAACTTCATGAGCTCGTACAACCACTTCATGAAGGCTGCCGAAATCAGGCCTAAGGATACCAACTGCTATAACAACTCAATGACCTGTGCTTATCGTTTGCAAGACCCAATTGCTGCAGAAAATGTCATTAAAGTTGAGGAGCAAGCCACCGGCAAAACCTCTAAGTTGAGCTCGTACATCACTGTTGCCCAGATCTACCAAGAGAAAGAAAACCAAGAAGGTTTACAGGCATTTGTTGTACGTGCACGCCAGAAGTTTCCTAAAGAGCCCAGCCTAATCCGTGTACAGCTCAAGGACCTGATGGATGCAGAAAAGTACAACGAAGCACGTCCGAAACTACAGGAACTTATCGATGCCGAACCGACGAATGGTCAATGGGTTTATCTGATGGGTAGCCTGTATAACCAAGAGAGCCGCAACCTCGAGAAAGAAGGGAAAGCCCAAGCTTCGTTTACAGCCAAAATGGCTGCGCTTGAGCTTTACAAAAAAGCTAGTACTATTGACCCCAAGAATAGCACCTATGCCTATGATGCTGGGGCTATCATTTTCAACCGCTCTAAGGCCATCCTCGACAGTGCCGATGAACTCCAAAACAAGGATGTAAGGCTTCGGAATAAAAATCCAAAACTGGCCCCAAACCCTAAGATTAAGCAGTACATTTCCAAATCTGATAACTTGTTCAAAGAGGCAAAAGTCTACTTTGAGCAGGCCCTTGTTGCCAAATCAGATGATGAGCAAGCCGCCAATGCTTTGCTACAGATCTATGGCCGCCTGAAGGATGAGCCAAACTTCAAGCGTATGGAAGGAGTCCTCAAGGAGATCGAGAAAAAGCAAAAAGAATCGGATAAGAAATAATCTGATCCTAAGCCCTTAACAATAGAATGCCAATGGCCTCACAGCTGTTGGCATTTTTGTTTTTGGCGAAATTCTGAATCGCCTTGTCCCAAATATGATCTATGACTTAGTGTTGTAGTCGAAGGTGATTTTATTGCAAGCAATCACACCATGTGCTTGCCTCGCATTATCATATTTAACATAATATAAATTATGAAACATATAGGTGTCAAATCTCAGGAGGGTATTCGGCTAACTAAAAAGGCCAGCCGCAATTTTTGGTTGCAGCCAGCCTAATATTTATCAAAAGGTCGAGGGACAGAACTACAGATCTAGCCTTCAGTTGGGGTCTGGGAGATCTCTAGTGTTGGATAACAACCCGTTGCGCCCCAGCTGCATGATCGGACTTCAGGTAATAAGTGCCAGATGGTAGATGCTGGACTGAAACCTGACTAGTGGCGGAATTCGGCTCAACCACCAAAACTACCTGACCAAGGTTATTGTAGAGCTTATATCCTACCAGCCTAAACTCGTTTTGTGCCTGACTGTATTTAACATAAAGTATTTCGTTTACCGGGTTGGGATAGACCAACAATTTGGCTGAATTTACAAGTTTAGCTGATAGTGAAGTGGTTGCGGCATTATAGTAGGCCACAGCTATAGCCTCTGGCGACACCCCAACATTAAAGCTATCAAGTGCTAACCCTTGTATGTTGTAGATCCTTGCTTTTCCTGGGGTGCTATAGTTTGCATCGGTCAGGATGATGGACTGGTTAATACTATCCACTCGGGCGATTGCAAAACTGCGTTTGATCAGTAGCGAATCCTGTAGGCTACCTTGGCTCAAATCAAAGCTACCGATGCCGTCGGCTCGGGTTAAGCGGGCGTAGAGGGTGTTGCCAATAATCCCCGCTGCGCTTGCAATCGGGAAACTGAAAGTGGTATCAACTCTTGGCGTTTGTGGGTCCAACGATAAGACAGACAAGCTGCCCTTAGGGCTTTGATAACCTCCATTGTTCACTGAAACGATCGCATCCTCTTTGTAAAAAATGCGCTCGATGCCTTTGCCCTTGGTTCCTAGTTGAATCTCCTGCTCTAGCCTATTAGTCAGCAGATCAATGACAGCGATATTGCCAGTTGTGGACATAAAAGTACCTGGCACAGAGACAAAAGCCTTGGTGCCACGGGTCACGACATGGCTGCACTCGTCACTAATGCCCGTGATGGAGGCCACGGTATTAAGGTTGTTTTGATTCAGGATCAGCACATAGGGATCTCCTGCTGGTGTGCCATATCCGCGGGTTACGATCAGGTTGCTGAAGTTGTCTTGGTCCACAAAACCGAGTTTACTGCCACCCAATAGGCCTGTCCGCTGTGCGATCATTTGCCCAGTATTTAAGTTGTAGGCAGTAAGGGTGGTCTGGCTCAGGACATAAGTGACATAGGTACTACCCTTCCCGAACGTAATCACATCTTGGACGGATTGATCGTTGATGGTATCGATGAGGCGATAAGTACGCGTTGTACGGTCATAAACACCGACTGTAACGAAATCAGCAAATGGTGGCGAAAACTCAAACCTGCCACCATTGACAACGACGATCTTAGGGGCTGTCACTTGGGCTTTTAGCTCGACGTTTGCAGAAAGCAGGCTGACCGAAAGGATCAGAAACGAAAAAATAAACTTGTGCATTGGTTGGGGTTTGATGTCGGTCCAGCAAAGGACTAAACTGAGGTTGAACCATAGGTTAACCACGTCACACAAACCAGACAAAAAAGTGGGCTAAACATACGACACCACACCTCGGCACTAGTACCCCGAGTTGTGACTGTCATAAAGGTCGCCTACCTCTGGGCCCGGAGGTAATGTGGGCAAAGTATAATGGGCAGGTCTCCTGACTCGCTCCTCGCCTACCCTCCCCTTCCCAGCCTTATTTTGGCCAGTGGGTTTGCCAATCCGCCTAAAGGCGAGACAGCAATTGAGGGGGCATTTTCGGAACTTACAGTTGCGGGCACAGTTCTGGTTTCGCACCAGATTCCCTTTTAAGCGCATAAGGTCACGAGGACATTATGAGCACCAATTATGATCCAAAGGTAGAGGCAGCAGCCCATAAACCAAAAAAATATCTTGCACCTTTGCTGCAACACTCAAGCATCTTGACTTGCCACTACCCTATTGAGTGCAAACCACACAAATAAAAACGACGAAGCATGTCCAGCATCTTACAGCAATTGGCCCAGTTTATTCAAGAGGATCCCGCTGACCCGTTCAATCATTATGCCTATGCTGTGGAGCTTAGCCGACAGGATCCTGCAACTGCCCTATTGCTACTAGTCCAGCTCCAAACAGAACACCCAGACTACTTGCCAACTTACTATACTGCCGCTAGCTTAGCCCATGATGCAGAGGATTATGTCATTGCACAATCACTTTTAGAGACTGGTATGGACCTAGCCCAAACGACAGGCAATACCAAAACCTACCTTGAACTGCAGCGTGCCTTGGCCAATGTCAGAGCCGAAATGGAATAGGTGGCCAGAAGAAAAGCTTTATTTTTAGTGCAGTATAAGCGGCGATTTGGTACTCAAATTAGGATACATTAGCCAACCTAGAACGGCACATTGTCTAGCGGGTTGATTGGGTTGGTCCCAGTACTGCTATCGCCATTGTTTTTATTGTTCTTGAGGCCAGACTTGACGATCATCGAGCCATTCCCTTGGCCAGCTCCTCCGTTAAATCCTGAGGAAAACTCTGATGGGATTCCACGTTCCTGAGCGCCCGGGAACCCAGCGCCACCACCGCCTTGTGGTCCGCCAGCTGGGCCAGGAGGGGTATATCCACCTCCAAAATTACCGTTGAAGTCGTCCAAGTCTGTGAATTTGGTATAGGCACCGATGAATCTCAGGTCGATTGTCCCGGTACTACCAGCACGGTGTTTGCTAATGATCACCTTACCTACTCCCTGTAAAGAGTTACCGTTCTCATCCTCATTGATGCCATAATACTCGGGCCGATATAGGAAAATAACCATATCAGCATCTTGCTCTAAGGAGCCAGATTCGCGCAAATCTGAGAGTTGTGGGGTTTTGTCACTTCCGCGTTTTTCAACATCCCGGCTGAGCTGTGAAAGTGCAATAACTGGTACTTCTAGTTCCTTGGCCATTTGTTTGAGCGACCGAGAGATATAGGCAATCTCCTGCTCACGGTTGCCCCCTTTGGGTGCATTGGGGTTGCCGCCACTCATCAGCTGCAAGTAGTCAATGATTACAATATCGAGTTTGCCTTGTGATTTGAGCCTTCGACACTTGGCCCGCAGCTCCAGTACGTTGAGTGCAGAAGTATCGTCAATGAAAATAGGGGCAGACGATAGTTTACTGATTTTGGAAGTAAGCTGACCCCACTCATGGTCCAGCATTTTACCCGTTTTGAGCTTCTCGCTCTCGATGGAAGCCTCGCTACTCATCAAGCGGGTTGCAAGATCTACAGCAGGCATCTCTAGCGAAAAGATTGCAACTGCTTTGCCAAAGTCCACAGCGGCATTGCGGCTGGCACTCAGGATGAAGGCCGTCTTACCCATACCAGGCCTAGCAGCAATTATTACTAGGGAACCTTTTTGCCAGCCAGCAGTCATGGCATCTAGCCGACTAAAGCCTGAAGGAATACCAGTCAGCCCATCCTTTTGTTCTTTACGTTTTTCCAGATCAGCAAGCGCCTGCTCCAGCACTTCGTTGATTGGCATGTAGTTCCGCTTGATGTTGCTGTCCAGGATCTCAAAAAGCTTTTGTTCGCTATCGTCTAGCAGTTCGAAAACATCACTGGTGTCCTCGTACGCATTTTTTTCGATCGCACTACTAACCTGGATCAACTGGCGTTTAATGGCCATCTCCTGCACATACCGTGCATGGACGATGACATTGCTTCCAGAAGTTAATCGGTTGGTTAGCCCGGTGAGATAGCTCGGTCCACCAACGATTTCCATAGCGCCTTGGCGTCGGAGCTCCATGGTCACAGTCATGAAGTCGATAGGGTCATGACGATTAATCAGGACCAGCATGGCTGCAAATATGTGCTGATGGGCCTCCTTGTAGAAACTTTCGGGCTTCAGGAACTCCATCACATCAAAAATGGCCTCCTTTTGCAACAGAATTGCACCCAAAACGGCCTCCTCTATGTCTAGAGCCTGTGGTGGCATTTTGGCAAAGCCAACCGTTGGTGGCCCTCCAAAATTGCGACTCCGTACTGGGCTTTTTGTGAAGGGCGTAATTTGGTTGTCCATAGGTCAGTCTTGCGTTCGGGGGTAACAAATATAAGCCTTTGTCTTGTCGATAGTTGCTTAAGGACCTTATCGGAGTTGCAAACTTTTTGCTGTAGCCTCAAAGTCAACAAGTTAGGCCATGATTGTTTTTTTGCCTCAACCATTAAGCTAATTTGTTCTCATATCAGATTGATATACAACTTGTTGTGCTAATTGGTGTTCAACCAGTTCTAGGATTAGATTCGGCAAAGTTTGCACTTGTAAAGGTGGTGTGGAGGTAATTGGGTCGGTAGGATAAAATTAGTAAATTTGCGGTTATGCCTGTTGGTGTTGCACAATGTTCGTTGTGGCATATACCTCCTTGGTACCAACCTAAAAGTCCAGCCTAAACTTGTGACGGCTATTGGCAAAACGAGCCTAGGCCAAAAGACCTTCCTTTCATCTATTTATCACCACCCATACCCACGTGACAGAATCAAAAGGCCATATCCACTTTATAGCGATAGGTGGAGCTGCCATGCACAATTTGGCGATCGCTTTGTCATCCAAAGGTTATCATGTTACGGGCTCTGACGACGAGATTTTCAATCCATCTGCGGATCGACTTAAGGCCAAAGGACTATACCCTGAGCCTATGGGTTGGTTTCCTGAGCGTATCACGTCTGATACTGAAGCTGTTATCCTCGGTATGCATGCCAAAGCCGACAACCCCGAGCTCTTATTTGCCCAGTCACTCGGCCTCAAGGTTTATAGCTACCCAGAGTATGTTTATCAGCAGTCCTTGAACAAGCAGCGGATCGTGATTGCAGGTAGCCATGGCAAAACCACTATTACGGCCATGATTATCCATGTCTTGGCCTATCACAACCGCAAGGTTGACTACTTAGTTGGTGCCCAGCTCGAAGGATTTGACACCATGGTAAAGCTCACGGACGACGCCCCTGTTATTATTATAGAGGGGGATGAGTACTTTACCTCTCCGTTGGATCGTGTACCCAAGTTCCTGAAGTACCACCATCATATCGCCTTGGTCAGTGGCATCGCTTGGGACCATATTAACGTTTATCCAGACTTTGAGGTCTATGTCCGACAGTTTGACCAACTGGCAGATGCGACCCCTAAGGCAGGCACTTTGGTTTATAATGAAGACGATGGTGCAGCTACTGCCGTCTGTAACAAAGAGCGTGAGGATGTCACCTTGCTAGACTATTCGGCTCATCCGCACGAGATCATCAATGGGGAGACTTACCTGTTAGGCGCTAATAAACAGAAGGTTAAGGTCCCCTTCTTCGGAGACCACAATATGCATAATGCTGCTGGGGCCAAGGCCGTCCTGAGCAAGATGGCCATCACTGAGGATATGTTCCTACAAGCGATTAGCTCTTTCAACGGTGCTGCCAATAGGTTGCAGTTGCTGGGCTATAATGACCAGACCCGGATCTACAAGGACTTCGCCCACGCACCTAGTAAGGTCAATGCCACGATCGATGCGCTACACAAACAGTTCAAGGATAAAAAGTTGATTGCCGTGCTTGAGCTACATACATTCAGCAGCCTCAACAAGGACTTTTTACGTCAGTACACCGGCACAATGTCTGGGGCCGATGTAGCGTTAGTGTATTACAGTCCTCAGGTTCTGGCCCACAAAAAGTTGCCTGCCCTTAGTCCAGCTGAGGTCGGTGGCAGTTTTGATACCCCTGTCGAGGTCTTTACCGATACGCAGCTGCTGTTTAACCACCTCAAAGGGCTGGATTACATCAACAGCAACCTGCTGTTGATGAGCTCGGGCAACTTCAACGGGATGGAGCTCGAGAGTCTAGTTCGAGAGATCCTATAATCTTAGTCTAAAAGGGTGCCACATCAATAATGGGCACCCTTTCTTTTGGGCCATGATGGCCGTCTGTTTACGCATCCGTTCAGTACCAATTGATTGTTAGTCAGTACGCCTACCCACTTCCTACCACTATGAACAAGACAGAAAAACTAATGCTATTATCGCTAGCAGCGTTACAATTCACGAACGTGCTAGACTTTATGATCATGGCCCCACTAGGGCCCCAACTGATGCGTTCGTTCAGTATCACGACCCAAGAGTTCGGCTATCTGCTGAGCTGCTACACGATAAGCGCAGGTGTCAGTGGTTTTGTAAGTGCCTTTTTTGCAGACCGTTTTGACCGCAAGGTTTTGCTTTTCTGGTGTTATGTCGGTTTCTTGATCGGCACCTTGCTTTGTGGCATTGCCTCGAGCTACGAATTTCTGCTGTTTGCTAGGCTCTTTACTGGGGCCTTTGGTGGTATACTTGGAGCCACTTGCCTTAGTATCGTAAGTGACACAGTTCCGATGGCCCGTCGAGGTCAGGCCATGGGCCTAGTAATGGCATCGTTCTCACTAGCCTCTGTACTTGGCATTCCGATTGGGCTCAAACTTGCGACCAGCCTGCCCCTTCTAGGCTGGCATGCCCCATTCCAGGTATTGGCAGTTCTCGGGTTGCCCATCCTATTAGGTATCAGGATTTGGGTACCAAGTGTAAAGGGACATCTGCGTCGAGATACCCCACGCGAAACTCCTATCCAGATTTTGGGTAATGTCGCCAAGGATCCTAACCAACTATGGGCACTTAGCCTCATGGCTCTGATGATGTTTGGCCAGTTCATCATTATCCCCTTTATCAGCCCTAGTATGGTCTTTAATGTTGGACTTACCGAGGCAGACCTACCCCAAATCTACTTCTTTGGCGGATTGGCAACCATTTTCACAGGGCCATTGATTGGTAAGCTGTCTGACATCACTGGCAAGAAGAAGATTTTTGTCGTGATCGCCCTACTATCTGTAATCCCGATCTATTTCATCGCAAACCTAGGTGTTGTTAGCATTTGGCTGGCCCTGAGTGCTACTACTGGATTCTTCATCCTTAGTAGTGGGCGTGGTATTGTCGCTTCTGCCTTAGTCACAAATACCGTCGAGCCAAAACACCGCGGCAGTTTCATGAGTATCAACAGTAGTGTGCAGCAGCTGTCCGCCGGGATGGCAACTTTAGTTGGAGGCATGATTGTAACCAGGTCCGTAAATGGTCACCTTGACCACCTACCCGTCATCGGATTTATATCAATTGGGGTATCTGTCGTAGCCATCTATATCATCACCAAAGTCAAAAACTATCAGGAACCAGCGTTGGCCCTAGAGCCTTTAACACCGACAGATTTGGTAGCTGATCTATTAGAGGATGAAACCGTGCTAAGTACCAAAGGGAGACCTGCCTAAAGTAGCAACCCTTATGTTTAGGGACAGTAAAAATAAATGGACCCAATATCCTGATCATCAGTTAATTACGTCCATTTTATTTGAAAGCGATCTCGAAGTTGTAGATGCCCAGATCATAATGATATTACTCCTCTTCAGGGAAAATCATGCTCAGCTTCTGGACAAAAAACCTAAAGAAAGGTAACACCAACATCGCCAAGAAAACAAAACCCGCATAGGCGTACCAAACTGGCAGAAGGCGGTAGTCGGGGTCTGAGCTGTTGGGCGTGCGCAGGCCAAGGAAAAAAACAACCAACCAATAGTTGGCTACCGAGCCACAGCTCAGCATCCAGTTTGTCAAGATGGCCTTAAGTTTGCGATAGCGGTACTTAGACCCAACCCAATACTGCCTAGAAGGTACCATTATGATGGCTGGAGGCAGTAGAGGCAACATCCGTGATAACAAGTACCAGAGAATGTTAGTGAGAAATAAAATACCTACCGAGGTGTAGAAAAACTGATCCCTAGTGATGGAGGTGAGGGCATCTATGTTGCCCATATTGACTACATCATTGATCTCAGTATAGGTAATGAGGATGGCCGCCAGGACCCCTAGGCCAGACAATATCCAGAGTAGTCGGTAGATGTTACGCATGATTATGTATCTGCCCCGTATGTTGATGGGAGCAGGTATCAGGACAATCGCTGAGACCTGCGTGGCAGATGGGATGCAAAAGTAAGGGCCAATGGCCGATAACTTACGGCTTCAGCAGAAATAGCTTCTCTTTGAAGTTACGTTGTTTCTCTTTTATGAAAGCAGCGGCTTCTGCCTCGGTATCAAACTGACCTATCGAAACCTTGTAAAGTTTGCTACTACCAGATGGGTCAAGGACGTGTGTTTCTAAGCCCTCTGCGGCCAGACTCTTACTTAGGTTATAGGCGTTTTCAGGCACTCCAAAGCTACCAACGATCACATTGAAGACAGGCTCCGCAGATTTGTTTGACTTGGATGCAGCTGTAGCCTTGGTTGGGGATGGGGCAGCTGCGGGAACAGGTGCAGATTTTGGTTCCGATGCAGGCTTATCGGCAGGTGTTGTGGTTTTAGCTGGCTCTGCAGCTGACTCATGACTAGGTTCGGTAGGTGCCTCGGTTGTAGACTCAGGCAATTCTGTCACCACTTCGTCTTGATGGGAGGGCTTGCCCTTACGGTTGAAAACGACACCTTCTTCATCTTCCTTGACACCCGCATCCATTGCCTTTTTCTGGTTTAGGAGGTATAAGATACCTGTTAGGGCAACAACACAACCAAGGATCAGCACCCAAATCAGGAAGGCACTACCCTTCTTCTTAGGTTCGTTACCTGTATTGTCTACTGTAGTGCTGCCAGATTGAACAGTGCTTTCGGATGAAGTAGTAAGTGATCCGTAACTAACTTGAGGATCGACTTTAGGAAGGTCCACAGCAAGCGAAGGAAGGCCATAGCTATCCGCCGAAAAGTTAGCATCGTTGATGGGTACAAACGTGATGACTCCTTTGTTATCCTGACGAAGTTCACCAAGGCCATCAAGTTTGAAAACAACCTCTTCCGTCAGACGGTACTTTACCTCAGCAACAAAGTATCTCAGCTCATTTTCTGCCTCAGCGATAGTGATACCCTCACCTTCGGCAATATGACCAGTAAGTACCGAAGGATCATTTGATAGTTTGGGATCGAAGCTAATGACAGTACGCAAAGGCACTAGATAGCCATCCGTTGCGCCAGCCATGACCTCGTCCTTTACAAAGGCGCCAAGGTCTGGCACGACGACCACTTTGTGCTCAAACAATGCTGACTCTAGATATTGGATAACCATAACGGGGATTTGCCTAAAACGGTTGATGGACCTTTGTTACTATTGTATCGGGCGGATATTGACTACGAAATCTTCGGGTAGCTAGCGCCAATAAAGAGCTATTTACTAGGTGGTAGAAGTGTAAAGCTACCGCCGATCATGAACAAGATGCCTCGAGTTGGGTAGTACAAATATCTTTGATTTTGCTGATTGAGCAGGTTGTCAAGGTCTGCGAAGGCCGTGAACTTCTGGTTGATGATGTACTGGGCCCTTAGGCCCAAATTAAGCATGCCGGGCACTCTAACTTCCCCTGCATTGAATGCGGCTGGCGCCAGCATATCACCTTGATAGTTAACTCTGGCGCTGGTTTGCCACTCAGGAGTGACTTTGTAAGCAAAACTTCCTCCTAGCTTAAATGCTGGCAGGTGCCAAGGTTTGGCCACCTCTCCCATTTTGTAGTTATTGAACTCAGCCGTTAGTTGACCATCGGCCTTGTCGGAGAACTTGTAACTGGCAGCAGCTATAATTTGCAGCTGATTAACCGTCCCACGATCATACAGAATGCCAAACCGACTACTGTCTTGGACTTGGTTGTAGTATAACGGGAGATTCTGTAGTTGACGGTAGGCTACCCTAGCCTTGATGTTAAGTGCTTTGGTCGGTGCGATGTCAAGTCCTCCGTAAACATCGAGCTTGCGGTTGGTGTGGGCAAGTGCAACATTGGGTGCCAACCAAGGATTGATAGCGACTTGTTGCTGTAGAGTCTGTTTGTCAAGATCGCCAGTGATGCCAGCTTCAAGACTAAGTACCTTCGGGATGAGGACCAAGTTAGCCTTGATATTAGGATAAAGATGAAACCTTGGGGCGTTGCTAAAGGTATCGTTGTCGAGCGCTAGGCCAAAGCCAAGCTCGATGCTTAGATCCCCCATCTGACGGAAGTAGGTTGGGCGGAGCCATAGCGCGCTACGGGCCTGATCGCTGCTATCTGTGCGGCGGCTGTTGAAAAGCAATACTGTCGTCTTGATACCACTAATGCTGTCAAGGTCATATCCTAGATTTGTATGAAAATCTAGCATATATTCTTTAGCCCTATAAGCGTCGTTCATGTTGCTAAAGTTAACGCCAGCTGCCCAGCTAAAGGGACCTGTCTTGAGGTTCTGGCTGAAATTAACTTGGGCCTTGATGAACTGAAAGAACTGCCTGACTGAGTCTTCGCCTCTTTCGGTCGCTTTCGGCAGACCATAGAAGTTGTAACCATCCCGACGATACTCCAGCGCCCCATCTATGATTACAGGGTCCGAATAGTAGGTGGTGTATCCTCTTAGGAAATTTTCGTTATAACCTGATGCAACCTTGCGCTCTGGACCTTGGAACAAAGCATAATGTTTGCCATGAAGCCCCCAAGAGATGTTTTTCTTTACAGAGCTACGATACATCAGTTCGGCATAGGTCGCAACGGGTAGGCCAAAACCAGCACGAAGGTGCAATGCAGGATAGGTTGGTATGGTCTCACCCTTCATGGTCAAAACCTTTATTTTGGGCTCCGACTCGGGTAGTTTGACGTTGTACTCGACGTAATTGTACTTCTGCTTAGGTACGACCACTGGCTTAACAGGCAGAGGCACTCTTGTAGGATCAGGCAGGATCTCTGGTAATGTGATCGTCCGGCTTTTGTCGATCGTAATCTGGAGGTCCTCAATCTCACCACCTGAGGTCTGGGCCTGCACGATGGTCGTGAGCCCAACCAAGGCTGTGGCAGCAAAAAGGATGCGGGAGCAAAGAGAGGTCATGTACCTATTATACGGTGGGGTCAACACAACGTTTTCTAAGACCATATTTTTCGAAACGCTGACTAAGCGAAACGTTTGATTGTCTCTTGGTGTGCGTGTAGAGTGACTTTTAGCGGGGTCCAAAGGAGGTCTACTGGGTCACTTTTACCTGACAAACATAACAGAAAATCGTCGGAATGGCTGCAAACCCACCAAACAACTCGCTGAGTCAGGACGGCCTAAAAAAACGCAGGCTGGGACCAAGGGTTCCAGCCTGAAGCACTTTACAATTATATCTCCACTTCTTTGATCTTAAACCTAGCTTGTTGGACAAGTAAGGTAATAATATCGTAGCCAGAGCGTTGATTTATTCCCGAAGAAATAAGCCACCTCTTAGCTGCATCAAACTTAAGCCCTGCCTAAATAGTGCAGGCATGCATTTCGACGTCTAGGTAAACTGAACTGACAGACAGATTGCTTTTGGCGACAAAGCCAAGGATAGAGGTATTGGCCTAGACCAAATCACTAATAATTGTTCTGTTGTGATATCAACTGACTAAACAGGACAAACAAGTAGGTATTGGCCTTGTTCTTCGGGTTTTGTGCCAAGTTGGGTGCTAACTTGCGCCTTCGTTACCTTTACTAAGATAAATTCTAGCCACGTCTTTAATAAGGCGTAGGCCTGTACTCTACAAAAGCCAATAGCCATGACAGCGGCCGAAATCAGAAAGCAATATCTCGACTTTTTTGCCTCCAAAGGACACCAGATCGTTCAGAGTGCTCCTTTGGTAATCAAGAACGACCCTACCTTGATGTTTACGAATGCGGGGATGAATCAGTTTAAAGACTACTTTCTCGGCAACAAGCAGGCTCCATCCGCACGTGTAGCTGATACACAAAAATGCCTTAGGGTCAGTGGCAAACATAATGACCTTGAGGAGGTAGGCATGGATACCTACCACCATACCATGTTCGAGATGCTGGGCAACTGGTCATTTGGCGACTATTTCAAAAAAGAGGCGCTTGAGTGGAGTTGGGAACTTTTGACCGAAGTTTACAAATTGCCAAAGGACAGACTATATGTATCTGTTTTTGGTGGTGACCCTAAGGAAAACCTAGCTGTTGACGAAGAGGCTAAGGCAATCTGGATAAAGATGGTGCCCGAAAACCACATATTGCTAGGTAGCAAAAAGGATAATTTTTGGGAAATGGGCGACACTGGCCCATGTGGACCTTGCAGCGAAATCCATATCGACCTAAGGCCACAACACGAGGTGGATGCTATCCCAGGCCGTGACCTGGTCAATAACGACCACCCACAGGTAGTTGAGATCTGGAACAATGTCTTCATGGAGTTCAACCGCTTGTCAGACGGATCTTTGCAGAAACTACCAGCCCAACACGTGGATACCGGAATGGGTTTCGAACGGCTTTGCATGGCCGTGCAGGGCAAGATGAGCAATTATGACACTGACGTTTTCCAGCCTACGATACAGTTTATTTCGGCTGCGAGTGGCTATGCTTATACTGGTAGCATGTCCAAAACGGATATCGCGATGCGTGTCTTGGCCGACCATATCCGTGCCATTGCCTTCACAATTGCAGATGGGCAACTCCCGAGCAACAACAAGGCAGGTTATGTCATCCGGAGGATTTTGCGCCGAGCAGTACGCTATTACTTCAATTTTTTGGGCTTTAAAGAACCTTTCCTGTACAAATTGGTCCCAGGTTTGGCTCAGCAATTCGCTGATGTTTTCCCTGAGCTTGTAGCCCAGCAGGACTTCGTTAGTAGGGTGATTGAGGAAGAAGAAATTGCCTTCTTACGGACATTGGAGACTGGCCTCAAACGCCTAAGTGCCTTGATGGAGCAAGAGGCAGAAACCAAACTATTGCCTGGCCCAAGTGCCTTTGAGCTTTTTGACACCTTTGGTTTTCCGCTCGATCTTACCTCTTTAATTGCCCGCGAAAATGGCTACGGAGTCGACGAGGAAGGATTCAAAGTCAGCATGCAAGCCCAGAAGGATCGCAGCCGTGCAGCTACAGCTACCGAAACTGGTGACTGGGTCTATCTGGCCCCAGCAGTTAGCAACTTGTTTGTCGGTTATGACAAGCTCAACTGCTCAGCAACTGTGGTGCGTTACCGTAAGGTGCAGGCCAAAGGCAAGTCCTTGTATCAATTAGTGCTGGATCAGACACCATTCTATGGCGAAAGCGGTGGTCAGGTTGGTGACACTGGTGAGCTAAGACTCGCAAGTGGGCAGGTGATCAAGATCATTGATACCAAACGCGAAAACGACCTTATCATCCACCTTACCGACAGTGACTTAGTACCACAGCTTAATTCAGAGGAAAACGAAGTGGAAGCCTTGGTTGCTGCTACTTCCCGCCAGGCAACCAGCAGCAACCATAGTGCTACACACCTTTTGCATGCCGCTCTTAAGCAGGTACTAGGTAGCCACGTGAACCAAAAGGGATCATTGGTTAGCCCAGAGGTTTTGCGCTTTGACTTCTCGCATTTCACGAAAGTGGAAGCGGACGAAATCAAACAAATTGAGACCATTGTGAACCAGAAGGTTCGCCAAAATATCGCCCTCGACGAGCAACGTAATGTAGCCATCCAAGACGCTATCGATGCCGGGGCTACTGCCCTCTTTGGCGAAAAGTATGGCGATAAAGTCCGGGTCATCACCTTTGAGCGCGGATTCAGCACCGAGCTTTGTGGTGGTACCCATGTCAGCAGCACTGGGGCCATTGGTCTAGTCAAGGTGGTGGCCGAAAGCTCAGTGGCAGCTGGCGTTAGACGGATAGAGGCCCTTTCTGGCGCCGAGGCTCTAGCCTATCTAAACCGTCAGAATGATGCCTTAGCCGAAGTTAAAAACTTGTTAAAAACCAACAATGACCCCATTAAGGCACTCGAAGGTCTCATAGCAGAGCGTGCAAATCTAGCTTCGGAGTTAGAGTCACTTAGGCATGAGAAGCTAATCCAGCTCAAACAATCCCTCAAAGGTCAGTTTGTGCCAAAAGGTTCAATCAACACACTTGTTGCCGAAGTATCTGTCCCTAGCGCCGATGCACTTAAACAACTCTGTTTTGATCTTAGGGCCGAAGTAGGTCAGGTTTATATAGTACTAGCTGCTACCATCAATGACAAACCAAACCTTGCGGTAATGTTGTCTGACGAGGTAATGAGTAGTGCTAGTCTAGATGCTACCAAGTTGGTCAGGACCCTTGCTGCTCCCATAAAAGGCGGCGGTGGTGGTCAGCCTTTCTTTGCAACTGCTGGTGGCAAAGAAAGTGGCGGTATCGCCGAAGCCCTACGCTTGGCTAAAGAAGTCTTGGTCTAGACCACCAGGTTTTGTCTATTGTTTAGTTTTAACCGCGATTGAGCACATGGCCCAAACACAGAAGCAGGTAAGTAAAAAGACAGTAGGTAGCTATCCTTTTTTTTCCGTAGTGATCAGCTTGGTGTTGGCCTTGTTTATAATAGGGCTTTTAGTACTTACTGCACGCCAGAGCCAACGGTTATTGTCGGCCATCAAGTCTAGGTTTCAGCTACAGGTGGTTCTAGACCAGAATGTTAGCCCTGCAGCAACAGATAGCTTAAAATCAGTCTTGGCGTCCAAGCCCTGGATAGGACGGACGACAGAAAGCAACCAACCAGCAGTACGCTTCATAAGTAAAGAGGCAGCTGCCAAGATATTCATCGAGGAAACTGGCGAAGACTTTGCTGGCTTGTTAGACGACAATCCGCTACATGATGCCTTTGAGGTTCGGCTCAGTCCCAACCACACGGACAAATTAGCAGTCGAGGAAATCAGCAAAGGGCTGATGGGACTCCCCCATGTCAAAGAGGTGGTCTATCAAGCAGATCTTTTGGCACTTATAAATAGCAACCTGACCAAAATTGGCTTAGTGCTGGCTGGACTTATGTTCGTGTTGGTGATCGGAGTGGCATTGTTGATCAACAATACAATCCGGCTGGCAATGTTTAGCCAGCGTTTTTTGATCAGGAGTATGCAACTTGTAGGAGCCACTGGATGGTTCATAATTAAGCCCTTTGTGTGGCGGGCCTTGGTCCAGAGCACGATTGCGTCCGTCATAGCTTGGCTTTTACTTAGTTTATTGTTCCAGACTGGAGTAAGCCAAGTGCCAGAGCTAGCTGTATTGAGTGAGCCAACAGACCTCGCCATGGTAGGGTTAGTACAGCTAGGAGCAGGCCTAATGCTTGGGGCTGGTGGTGCATTTTGGGCCGTCAGACGCTTCCTCAATATGTCCTTGGACCAGCTGTACTAGCCGCTGTGCTAGTTGGAAAACCGAACTTAACATCACTTTAGGAACGGTGACCTTGCAGAAGGCGGCAATGTTATGCTAGCTTTGCAGTCACAAATAAGTATTTTCAAGACATGGACTTTACAAGAGAAAACAAGAAGGCAACACATTCGCAAGGGCTTGTGTTCAACAAGGTCAACTTCGGCATTATGCTGGCAGGTGTAGCGCTTTTGGTGCTTGGCTTTGTAGTGATGTCGCTGGAGACCGCAGAATATGGCTTTGGACCATCAGGACTTACAGTAGGTCCCATACTTCTCCTTTTGGGATTTTTGGTCCAGTTTGTGGCTATCCTCTACAAGCGCAAGGAAGACTAAGTTTGCTACTCTGATAGTGCCGACAAGATACTAGCGATGCTAGTCTTGAAATTGGTATGAGCCTTAACTTAGCTCTGCAGACCATTTTAAACTTGCCCGTCTGCTCAGATTTTTTTCCTCTCACCACATTAATTTCTATCCCTGCTCCTTGCATGTTGTGTTCCACAAAGTCAAGAAACCAACCTTGTAATCAAGGTTGAAGTGACAGGTGCTAGCGTCCACTCCTGATTTTGATATGAATATTTGGCAGGCCATAATCTTGGCAATCATTGAGGGCCTAACCGAATTTTTGCCAGTGAGCAGTACTGGCCACATGGTTTTGGCAGAGGCCGTGATGGGTATCAAACCAGACGAGTTTACCAAGATGTTCACAGTTGTGCTCAACTTCGGTGCGATTCTATCTGTACTTGTCCTTTACTTCAGGAGCTTCTTAAAGTCATTTAAATTCTATTTCCAGCTGCTAGTTGCCTTTATCCCTACTATGGTGCTGGGTTTATTGCTGGACGACTACATAGAGATGGTACTTGGTAGCCCAATTACCGTCGCCATTAACTTGGTACTCGGCGGGATCGTTCTCCTATTTGTTGACACCCAATTCCGGAACGCAAATGGCACCGAGGAGGACATTACCTACAAAAAGTCTGCAATGATTGGGTTCTTCCAGTCGCTCGCAATGTTCCCGGGTGTTTCACGCTCCGCTGCTACCATTATCGGTGGTCAATTGCAGGGTCTAAATCGGAAAACAGCTGCTGAGTTTTCATTCTTTTTGGCCGTGCCAACCATGTTTGCGGCCTCAGCCTACAAAGTCTTGAAAGGATATGAGGTCTTGACACCAGCCCATATTCCTGTGATAGTCATTGGTAATGTAGTGGCCCTAATTGTGGCCTTGCTATCGATCAAGTTTTTCATCAACTACCTGACCAAATATGGGTTCAAGATCTTTGGCTACTACCGCATCGTCCTAGGGTTAGTTTTTATTGGAGCCTACTTGTTCGGTATAGAGTTGACGATTGATTAAGGAACATCCGTACAGGGTCAACCACCTAGGCCAAACCAAACCCAACCAAAATCATGCTTGACGAAATAGACCTCGAAGGAGGGAACATTTTCATTGTGGATAAGCCCTTAGGCTGGACCAGCTTTGATGCCGTCAAGAAGATCAGGAATGCGCTCAGGATCAAGCGGGTAGGCCATGCTGGCACGCTAGATCCTTTAGCCACGGGCATTCTGATTGTGTGTTCGGGCCGCAAAACCAAAATGGTTGATCAGTTGATGGCCTCAGTTAAGGAGTACAAGGGCACCCTCAAACTAGGCGAGACAACCCCTAGCTTCGATGCCGAAACTGACCCTGACCACTTCTACCCTACTGACCACATCCGAATGGACGATTTGGTGCTAGCTACCAAGCAATTCATCGGGCCGATAAGCCAGATTCCACCCATCTATTCAGCAATTACAGTCAATGGTCAGCGGCTCTATAAACTAGCTCGCGAAGGATCTGACTACATCCCCGAACCGCGTCATGTCGAAATCTTTGATTTCTTAGTCACAGCAGTGCGCTTCCCGTTTCTGGACTTTACGGTGCGCTGCAGCAAGGGCACTTATATCAGGAGCCTAGCCAATGATTTTGGCAAGGCTGTTGGCAGCGGCGCTTACCTCACAGCTTTGAAACGCACAGGCAGTGGGGACTACACGATCGGGGACGCCATGAGCATGGATACTATTATTGCCCATATCAAAGTCAGCAAGGAAAAACTAGCCCGCCTACCCGCAGATGATTTGGTCCTTGAGGGCTAAACATTACTTTCGGGCAGGTTGTTGTTGTTTTTGTCGCTATTTGTTTTTTAGTGTGGCATATAACCCTATTTTTGCGGGCCGACTAACAAGGTCTGTATCACTGATAACCTCGAGACATGGCTAACCAAGCTACGCTGAAGTACAACGACCAATCTTACGATCTGCCTGTAGTAGAAGGCACCGAAAATGAGCTAGCACTAGATATTAGCACCCTGCGTGATAAGTCTGGTTTCATCACACTAGACTCAGGATACAAAAACACGGGCGCTACCAAAAGTGCCATCACTTTCCTAGATGGCGAACTAGGTATCTTGCGTTATCGTGGCTACCCTATCGACCAACTAGCAGAGAAAAGCACTTTCACCGAGGTGATTTTCTTGTTGTTATATGGAAGCCTACCGACCAGTACCGAATTATCAGCTTTCGAGGCAAAATTAGCCGACAATGTCGAGGTGCCAGCCCAGCTTGCCAAAATGCTTGAGGCATTCCCTGCTGACGCTCACCCAATGGCAGTCATTAGCAGCCTAACAACATCCCTATCTGCCTATTATGGTGCCGAAGGCGACTTTAGCAAAGAAGGTGTTGATAAAGTTGCAATCCAGCTACTAGCCAAATTGCCTACCCTAGCCTCATGGGCATTGCGTGGCTTGGCCGGCAAGCCGCTCAATGTGGCAAACTCTAGCTTAGACTATACCAGCAACCTGCTGTCGTTGTTCTTTGCTGAGGATTCAAATTACAAGCCAGAACCTACGATTGTCCAAGCACTCAATACGCTCATGATCCTCCATGCCGATCATGAGCAAAACTGCAGCGCTAGCACCGTCCGGATGGTTGGCAGTAGCCGTGCTAATTTGTTTGCCAGTGTTTCGGCAGGTATTTCTGCACTCTGGGGCCCTCTGCATGGTGGTGCTAACCAAGAGGTGATCGAGATGTTAGAGGCCATCAAGGCCGACGGTGGTGATACAATGAAGTACATCAACAAAGCCAAGGACAAGAATGATGGTTTCCGTCTTATGGGCTTTGGACACCGTGTCTATAAAAACTTCGACCCACGTGCCCGTATTATAAAGGCAGCGTGTGACAACATTTTGTCAAAACTAGGCGTTTCGGATCCTGTCCTAAAGATTGCTAAGGAACTAGAAGAGGCAGCCCTGAACGATCCGTACTTCGTTGAGCGCAAATTGTATCCGAACGTTGACTTCTATTCAGGCATCATCTACCGTGCACTTGGCATCCCAGTCAATATGTTCACAGTGATGTTCGCTCTTGGCCGTCTACCAGGCTGGATCTCTCAGTGGAAAGAAATGATCGAAGGCAAAGAGCCAATCGGTCGTCCTCGTCAGGTTTATGTCGGTGCGCTTGAGCGTGACTATGTTGCTATCGGAGACCGCTAGTTTGTATCAGTCGCTTGTCTAACATCATACCAAATTAAGATGGCCCCAATCGCATCGTTGTGATTGGGGCCATGCTATTTAAGGACAATATTTTTGAGCCATTAATAGCTTGACGGCGCATGTCAAGATTTAGATCAAGACCTGAAGCGCACGATCAGTCCGCTGACTCAGCCTCGGTATTTTGCCTGCCAACAAGGTCGCTTCGACTGTTGGTGTCGGGAACAAAAGAGTCAATAGGGTCAATCCGTTGCTATCAGCATAGGTAAGCTCGGCTGGTAGGCTGGTTTTCAGTTTGGCTATCTTGCGCTCATTGTCATCGACAGCAAGCTGCAAGCTGATGGCCGTAACCTGCAATAAGTTGACTTTGATATTAAGCCTCGATAAGGTTTCAAGCACCGTTACTAAATATTGCTCGGCAATGAAACCATAGTCTTTTGTGCTGAGCTCTATAAAGCGCTGATTCGGCTTCTGGATGATGGAAGTAGCAAGGTCCTGTTTGCGCTCAGTGTCAATGGTGGTGCCTTCGGCCTCGGGCAGGATAAAACTCCGGACCAATAGCGGGATTTGTTTTGTAGCCAATGGTCGGATGGTTTTGGGGTGAATGACAGTAGCGCCATAATAGGTCATCTCAACCGCATCAGCGTAGCTGAGGTGGGTATAGAGCGATGCCTGCTCAAATTTTTTGGGATCGGCGGATAAGACACCCGGCACGTCTTTCCAGATCGTGAGTGACTCGGCCTCAAGACAATGAGCGAAAATAGCAGCCGTAAAGTCAGATCCCTCGCGGCCAAGTGTGCTGGTTTTGCCATCCAGGGTTCCCCCAATAAAGCCTTGTGTCACGACTACATGGTTCTGGAGCAAAGAAGCCACCTCAGTACTAATGATTTTTTGTGTCCAACGCCAGTCGATTTTGCCTTCACGCCAAGTTGAGTCGGTCTGGATATATTGCCTTGCATCTAGCCAGATGGCATCAGCGTCGATTGTCCTGAGATAATGAGCCACAATATGGGTACTTATGATCTCGCCAAAGCTGATGATCTGATCATATCCTTCGTCATAAGCCTCTGTGCGTGACTGCCGCTCTAATGTTGCCGCTAAGCGATCAAACAAACGAGGCAGCAAGTCATAAATGGGGGCCTCTGCATCAGGAAATAAGCTAATCGTTATTTGTTGGTGGAAATTATAGAGATTGGTAATGAGCTCTTTATAACTATCGCCCTTGATATAGGCTTCGTAGATTGCCTCCAGCGCATTGGTAGTTTTGCCCATTGCTGAGACGACTACCAGCAGCTCGTGCTGGATGCCATGTTGGTAAACGATTTGGGCCATGTTGCGCACAGCCTCTGCATCCTTAACGGATGCCCCCCCGAATTTGAAAACTCTC
This sequence comes from Cytophagaceae bacterium, assembly GCA_027490155.1. Taxonomy (GTDB): domain Bacteria; phylum Bacteroidota; class Bacteroidia; order Cytophagales; family Flexibacteraceae; genus CANHWS01. The sequence continues at coordinate 98,431 of JAIXYP010000035.1, forward strand.
ATTGTGATGTTTAACTAAGTGCCTAGAACGACACTACTGGGTGCAAAAAATGGAACATCTAGCTTGCCGTCCAAATATTGGCTCAGATAGATGAAAAGCGGTTAGGTCCTTGGCATCAAAAAAGCCCCAAATCCTGCACTGAACTATATGCAGCACAGCTTGGGGCTCTTTATCATACACCTAAATTAACCAATCAATGCTGCTATTGGTTCGGCGGCAGTGGCGTGGCGTTTGCTCCACCTGAACTGCTGCACCCCAACCGTTATTTTTTCGACTTCGGTCAAGAATCCGTCATGACCAAAGTGAGACTCAAACTCAATATAATGTGCCTCTGGAATGAGGCGTGCCAAGAGTCGCTGTTCTTCTGTAGGAAACAAAATGTCAGATTTGATACCAATCACCAAAGTATCAGCTCTAACTCTCGAAAGCGCCCTTGGCACCCCATCCCGATTTCTTCCGACGTTATGGCTATCCATAGCCTGGGTCAGTCGGTAATAACTGAAGGCGTTGAATCGGTTGACCAGTTTCGTGCCTTGATATTGTTGGTATTCTATCGCCAACTGTGGCCAGATCTGGTCTAGGTCTGGGTCAGTCTGGGTGCTAGTATAGACCTTATAGTTCCGATAGCTGAGCAAGGCTGTTGCGCGAGCTGCCCGCAAACCATCTCGACCAGCATCAGCATCTTGACTAGGCCAAGTGCTGTCTGCCTCGATGGCCAGCCGCTGCGCTTCATTAAAAGCAATTGACCAAGCCGAAGCCCGTGCACTGCTAGCGATCAGGACCAGTTGGCGGGCAAAATAGGGTTGGTCAATTGCCCACTCAAGCGCCTGCATCCCACCCAATGACCCACCGATTAGTATTTCAATTTCCAAGATACCAAGGTATTGGGCTAGCAACTTGTGGATGGTTACCATATCCCTGATCGTCACCTTCGGGAAGGTGTGGAAATACGGCTGGTCAGCCTCGGGGTTGACATTAAGCGGACCAGTGGTACCATAGCATGAGCTCAGGACATTGGCACAAACGACGAAGTATTTGCTTGTGTCGAACAACTTGCCTTTGCCAATCATCCCTGGCCACCAGTCATTGACCTTGGCATTTGCTGTCAGTGCATGGCACACCCAAATGACATTATTGCGGGCAGCATTCAGCTCACCATACGTCGTGTAGGCGATCTGTACTTCGGGCAACGATGCCCCACCCTCTAGGTGGATAGGGCCAATGATCGTTGCTATTTCGTTTTGTTCCATAGGTGGTTTGCTTATTAGTAAGTGCGGTTACTTAATTTAGTAACCGCATATACCGTTGCCAAAGTTGCTGGTTGACTAATCTTGGGGCTCCATTTTGAGGCGGCTTAGACCAGAACTGGCACTGATGTTCTTACAAATGCCTGGTCCAGATCGGCCTTGATGTCCTCGATATGCTCAATGCCGACCGAGATACGGAGAAGGCCTGGGATCACACCAGCAGTTTCTTGCTCAGCTTCCCTCAGCTGCTGATGGGTGGTGGCCGCTGGGTGGATTATGAGGGTTTTGGCGTCACCAACATTAGCTAGGTGACTGACCAGCTTGAGCGAGTTGATGAACTCATTTGCACGATCAACACCTCCTTTGACCTTGAAGCTCAAGACACCACCAAAGCCATGTTGAAGGTACTTTTTGGCAAGGCTGTGGTATGGGCTACTTTCGAGGCCTGGATAGTTGACGTACTCAACATCTTCGTGGTCCTCGAGCCACTCGGCCAAGCTGAGCGCATTGTCCACATGGCGTTGTACACGTAGGGACAAAGTCTCGAGACCCTGGATCAGCAGGAATGCGCTATGCGGCGCCAATGCCGGACCGAAGTCACGAAGTCCCTCAACACGAGCCCGGATAATGAAGGCGATGTTGCCGAAAGGACCATCCGTACCAAACACATCCCAGAACTTGAGGCCGTGGTAACCTTCGCTAGGCTCGGTGAATTGCGGGAACTTGCCGTTGCCCCAGTTGTAGTTCCCACCATCGACAATAACACCGCCGAGTGTTGTACCATGTCCACCAATCCATTTAGTGGCAGAGGCGACAACGACATGGGCACCATGCTCTAGCGGTTTGAATAAGTAGCCAGCCGCACCAAAGGTATTATCAACGATAAGCGGCAGGTCATACTCCTTGGCCAAGGCAGCAATCGCCTCGAAATCAGGGATGTTGAACCCAGGGTTACCAATGGTTTCGAGGTAGATGGCCTTGGTGTTTTTGTCGATCAGTTGCTCGAACGACTCAACGTTATCACCATCAGCAAAGCGGACCTCGATCCCCAGACGCTTGAAGGCAACCTTGAACTGGTTGTAAGTTCCACCATAGACAAAGGATGTGGAGATAAAATTGTCACCCGACTGCAGGATATTGTTCAGCGCTACGAACTGGGCTGCTTGGCCAGAGCTCACAGCTAGGGCTGCTACCCCACCCTCTAGGGCTGCAATACGTTTTTCAAAAACATCAGTTGTTGGGTTGGTCAGTCGGGTATAGATGTTGCCGAACTCCTTGAGAGCGAAGAGATTGGCACCATGCTCAGCACTTTTGAACACATAGCTTGTGGTCTGATAGATTGGCACGGCACGTGAGCCTGTTACTGGGTCAGCATCTTGGCCAGCATGAAGTTGAAGGGTGTCGAAGTGTAGTTTGTAGTTTGACATGATCAGGAGCGGGAAGCCGCGGTTAGAGGTTTGAGTTTGATATAAGTTTGAACGTGAGTGATACTTTTTGGGCAATAGTTGACTGGAGCGGATTTTGAAGCCGCAATGGGTTAGACCAACTGTGAGTTGGTAGGACTGGGTTTTAGACTTGTGTTTGGGTGGTGCTTGTAGCTGGCAGGCCTGACTGAGTGTTGGGCAGGAACTTCATCTTGTGGATTGAACCACCAAGGATGCGACCTTGATTGCCTCGGGTCTAAAACTACTGGAGCGTTGGGGCGATGCAGGGCAAAAACTTCAGATGCTGTCGGAACCAAAAATGGCATGGACGCATTGGGTAGGTGACCTGCCCTTGTAAAGAAATCCTGTTGGGACGAACCGAACGGACGTGATTCTTTACAAGCTCAGCCTGTACCAGTGTTTGCGGGTGTGTTGAAGCACGATGACCTGGTACAGGTCTAGCGACAGCAACAGCACCAACAAGAAAATGAGAGGGACGGATGGGTGTTGACCGAATTGATCGATCGATTTTGGGCCCTAGCGGTAGTTGCAGCGATGTTGTGAACTTGAGTCGACATTTATAGTTCCTAGGAAAATTGCCTGGGCCAAGTATTGGCACCTTGCGCTTTGCAGGTTGCCAGAAGGTCGCTGAGCTTGGTCTCTACCTTCTTCTGTATAAATGGACTGCTTTTGGCGAATCCGTAATGCAAAGCAACATCTGTCTGGATCAATTATCCAAATCTTGTACCAGAATATTTTATGGATAGCCATACGAAATGGCAACAAAAAAGCCCTCAAATAACTAGTAATGAGGGCTTTGTAAAAGAAATTAAAGTACAACTAAGCAGCGATATTATTGTCGCGTAGGGCCTCGTTCAGGCTCGTTTTGAGATCAGTACTGGCTTTTCGTTGGCCGATGATGAGGGCACAAGGCACCTGATATTCGCCTGCTGGGTACTTCCGAGTGTAGCTTCCAGGAATCACAACTGACCTTGGAGGGACATAACCCTTGTACTCGACGGGGGTCTCACCAGTCACGTCGAGAACCTTGCTGCTGCCTGTCAGGACCACATTAGCACCCAGAACTGCCTCCTTGCCAACATGAGCTCCTTCGACCACGATACAACGACTTCCAACAAAGACACCATCCTCGATGATGACAGGTGCAGCTTGGACAGGCTCAAGCACTCCACCTATTCCTACACCACCACTAAGGTGGACATGGGCGCCAATCTGGGCACAACTACCGACCGTTGCCCAGGTATCCACCATAGTGCCTGGCCCTACAAATGCGCCAATGTTCACGTATGACGGCATCAAGATCACCCCAGGGCTCAAATAGGCGCCATACCGAGCCACCGCTGGCGGAACTACCCGCACCCCCTGGGCCTCATAGTTGGTTTTAAGGGCCATTTTGTCATGAAACTCAAAGATGCCCAGCTCGGTAGTTTCCATCTTCCGGATTGGGAAGTAGAGGATTACGGCCTTCTTGACCCATTCATTGACTTGCCAACCTGAAGGTTGGCCTAGATTAGGCTCAGCAACCCTCAGCTCACCAGCATCTAGTAGTTTGATGGTTTGGTTGATTGCATCAATGGTGGTGTGTAGGCTAAGCAAACTGCGGTCAGACCAAGCGGCCTCGATAGTGGTTGCAAGCTCTTGGATATTGTTAAGGCTCATTATAGCGGGAGTAGGTTTTCGGGATAATCAGTTACGTTCTGCAGGGTCGAAGGCTCGACCAAGATCTTACTTACTGCGATCAGGCAATATTACGTCCTTGGTGCTACATTTGGCCTATGCCTGCTGCACTAAGCCCCAAGTTTGTTCCGAAAAAGATTGCCTTTGCATCGGTGCTTAAGCCTGTGCAAGACACTCGGATGTGGCACAAAATGGGGAGGTCTGCCTCCTCATCAGCGCAATATGAGGTCCTCGTTGTTGGGTCTGGTTCAACCCCAATAGAAAAAGCAAATGGGGTTAGCTTCTATCCTATTTTTGGTGGGAGTCGGCTAGGCATTTGGCGGTACATCGTGAGCCTAAAATACGCCCAGTTTTTATGGTCAAATCGGCCTAAAATTCAGGTGGTTTGTAGCCCTGAATTACTTTTGGTTGCCTGTATATATCGTTTGTTTGCCAGATCAAGTAGGTTGGTCTATGATGTGCGTGAAAATTATATTTCAAACATATGGTTTACAGATAGTTATATCATCCTAATTCGACCAATTTTGGCAGCATACATTATGATCTTGGAGCGGCTCGCAACCCTAGTGGCTGACCAAATCTGGGTTGCAGAGGCATGTTATCAGCTAGAACGGCCGAGCTATTTTGGTAAGTCCATTTTGCTGCCAAATCTCTATGATCAAAGGTTGGGATTTAGGACAGTACCTCCAGACAATCGAGGTCCAGACAAACCTTTGCAACTTTTGATTTCGGGTACATTGGGTAGGCACTATGGCACCCTCGAGGCCATCACTTGGGCAAAAAAACTAGCTGAACTGCGGGCGATCAAGTTAACCATAACGGGCTACGCAGCAGATCTTGAATACGGGAAATTGGTTTTGGAGGCTTGCCAAAGCATTGATTGGATCATGACTGAAGGTATTACCTCCATGGTTCCTTATTCGAGGATTATTGAGCTGACCAAGGGGACTGATTTCCTGCTCCTACCCTACCTACCCAATCAAAGCACCCAAAATCGGATACCGACCAAACTATACGAAGGACTGGCTTGGTCAGTACCGATGTTGGTGTCCCATAACGATGTATGGGCCACCATTATCAAGAACCATGACGCAGGGCTTATGCTAGATTTTACCCAAACACCAACACCCGATTTGGTAAATAAGCTGGAAGCTGATTCGTTTTATCGCAATGAGTTAGGCAAAAATCTAGATCCTATTTTTTGGCAGTCGATAGAACCAAGGTTCTTGGCCTCACTTGATGCACTCATAACCTAAGTCAATGACAACTCGCAGTGATTAGGCTATTCCCACATAGTATTACTGGGGTTGATAGCCCAATTTCTGGTATTTTTAGGTGGCTAAAAGGAAAATTGCTTGTTGTTAAGGATAATAATGTGATGTTAAAACAACTATCTGGTCAATAATTTGGTCTTATTGTTGTGAGCTAGTTCGACACCAGTCGTGGATAATGAGCAATCCCCCCTTAAATTGACCACAAATCAGGATCCCACCAGACCATGCCAAAAACATTGACAAGACTAATCCTGGTATGTTTGCTCTTGCTGCTCTCAACCAGTGGCAGTTGGGCTACGCATATTGTGGGTGGAGAGTTCAACATGAAGCACCTGATTAACAACCGCTATCGGGTGCAGCTAACCGTTTATTTTGATGATATCAATGGCAACCAAGGTGCAATAGACCCGAACATCACTGTCCACCTCTATCGACAAAGCGACAATGTCCTGATTACTGACTTTGACCTTCGACTTCGGGAACAAACCGCATTTGTTGCATCGTCAAATCAACGCTGTGGGTCCAGCACCCTAAGCACAAGGATCCTGAAGTATTACGAAGACCTCGAGTTTGACGCAAGTGCCTTTACCGATCGGGAAGGTTACTACCTATCCTACGAACGCTGTTGCCGCAATGCCGCGATTTCGAATATTCGGAACCCTGGGTCTGTTGGGCAGACCTTCTATATGGAGTTCCCATCGATGACCATCAATGGCCGTCGGTTCATCAACTCCACCCCCGAGTTCACTGTACCACTAAATGACTATGCTTGCCTTAACAGGCAGTTTAATCTGCCATTCAACGCCATTGATGCTGATGGTGACTCGTTATTGTATGAGCTAGTGGAACCACTTATAGGTAACTCTTCCAACCAACCAGGGTTTATAGTCCCTCCTGCTTTCCCAAGGCCTTATGCCACTTGCAACTGGGCACCTGGGTACAACGCCCAAACCCAAATTAGGGGAAGCCAACCCCTCCGGATCAATGCGAGATCTGGGCTACTGACCGTAGTTCCTGGTTTCACAACAGGCTTGATGGTCTTTGCTGTTCAGGTCAGGGAGTTTCGGAATGGGCAACAGATCAGCCTCACTAGGCGTGAATACCAATTGCAAGTGCGCGACTGCCCACCAGTAGCAGTGCCAAACCTTAACGTGTCGTTTGGTGGCTGGTCTCGCAATGCGCCTGACGTAGTTGTGAATACCAATAGTGGAATTATGATACCAATCGACATTGGTGCCCTTCTGAATCAGGCTCCAAATGCAAGTGTCTGCCTTACCGCTACGGCTCTCAATTTTACACCTTCTGCTCCGCTGCTCAACACACCGAACCCTTGCTTCAACATCAACAACAACACCAACAATGTCTCGGCTACGTTACAACTACCTGAATGTAGCAGGACTTTTGGTACCCCCTATCGCATCCGACTAACAGCCTCTGTTGATGCCTGCCCGCAACCAACAATCGACACTGTGTTGCTAAATATATATGTAAACCCGATTCCGATCTCAAAACCAGTAATTACAACCCCCTTACTTGGCAGCAACCGAATAGACACCATATCAATACTTAGGGGCAGAACGCTTAACCTGAGGACTTGGGCCAAGGACACAAATAGAAAAGCGCTGGCCATTGAAGTAACACAGTTTAATGCGCCTAACGCTGGCGGTCCATTAGTCTTGACCGCAGTAGGGCGAGATAGCGTATTTCTATCAAGCGACTGGGTGGCCGAATGCCCAAGTTCTAATCAAGGTGTTAAATACCAGATTGTCGCCAAATCAACAGTATGTGCGCAGACAGCGACAGATACCTCTTGGTTATACGTAAGGGTTGTAGATCCAAATTTTAATGAGCCTATTGCTTTTACGTCGCTACGACCTCTGCGTTTTGTAGCGGATACTGTGGTAGTCGATGCAGGACAGGTTGTACAATTTTCCGCAACAGGCCAAGATACGGCCCGGCGATACACTTCCCTCAGGATGATTGGCAGCAACTTTCCTGATCAGGCCTTTAATGGACTTATACGTAGTGACAGTAGTGCCTCAGGGACTGTGACATTGCCATTTAGCTACCGGACTTCTTGTCGGGATCTGAATATTCTGCCAGAAGTTTTGCTGGTGGCCAAGAACCGTAGTTGCGATACCCTAGGACTTGATACCATAAGGGTGGTCATTAAAGCAATACCTCCACCAGATGGCTTACCCTCCATCAGCACTACCATAGACACTAACAGGATCAACAAAGGAACTATCTTCTTAAGCCCGGGCGAAATTTTGCGTTTTGACGCCATTGGTACCAGCCCAAATTTGCTAAACACAAAGGTTGTGGCACGAGGCCAAGGATTCCGTCAGACAGAGCTGAACACTGAGTTTGCTACTACCAACGGGTTTGGAACTGCAAGGTTGCCGATCACTTTTGTGGCCCGCTGCGAGGACATCGGCAACCAAACTCGTCAGACTATCTACCTAAAGGTTATCAACGACCCTTGCCGGATTAACCAGTTCGACAGCCTTTCCTTCAATATCATCGTTCGGGATACCAATAAGGCTCCAATTGTCACAGCAGAGGTTATAGCACCAGAGCCAGAACAGTTGTCCGGTGGTAATATGATCGTGGCCAGGGCGATCTATGTTAAGGACCAACTCATGATGCAGGTCAAGGTTGACAATCCTGATAGTAGTTTGATTCGAATTCGATTGGTGCCTTCTGGCTTTGCACTTAGCCGCCTAGGTCTATCAAATGCGGAAGTTACAGGTAGACAATCCTTGGTTTATCCAGTAAACATTAGCCCAACTTGTGACGTCTTGCTTGGCAAACAGCGGGAGACCTTTAGGTTCAAGGCCTTTGTGGTGGACTCGATTTGTTTCCCTGGTTATCGTGACTCAATTAGCGTCAATCTTGAGATTTTTGATTCAGCATCTCGTGATTTTACGCCACCCAATGTGCTTACACCTAATGGGGACCAGAAAAACGATGAGTGGAACCTCGAGAAATTACTCCCACCTGATAACTGCCTCGATCAATTTGAATCCGTAAGGGTCTATAACCGATATGGTGCCCAAGTCTATTATGCTGAGCAGCGGGATTTTGTTTGGAGGCCAGGTAACTTGCCAGCCAGTACCTATTTCTGGATCATCAAGTACAGAAACAAAAGCTATCGTGGCTGGATAGAGGTTCTATACTAGACACTTCGGAATTTATGGAGAGTGATGGATAGGAAACAACCTTGCCAATTACATCCTACGGATTGCAAAAATCAAAAGCCGCCCAACGCATGACGTTAGGCGGCTTTAGTGTTGGAGGTGGGCCAGGAGGGAATCGAACCCCCAACCTGCTGATTATGAGTCAGATGCTCTAACCGACTGAGCTACTAGCCCATCGAACAAATCTGCTGGCTTGGTGGCCATACGAATTGTTGATTGAGTGCAAAACTAGGTATTTGGGACAACGGAAGCAAACCTAGCCGAAAAGAATATCGACAAGGGTAAAGAACTCAGCCAAAATAGGTGTGGCCTAACGATAAGTTTATCTATTTTTGGCCCGCCGATTAGGTTGCTATCCATCACCAAGTATGTGGGACGACCTAAAGGGCATCAACACAGAAAAACAAGTCATCTCACCCATGTCAAACAAGACAGCCATCACCGTTGCTTATGGCGACGGTATCGGTCCGGAAATCATGAAGGCCACCCTGGACATAATCCAGGCAGCTGGTGCCCAGCTCGAAATTGAAGAAATCGTTATTGGTCTCAAAGCCTACCAGTCTGGTTATGACGCCGGTATCGCTCCAGAGTCATGGGAGTCCCTTCGTAGGACCAAGGTGTTTCTGAAAGCCCCAATCACAACTCCACAAGGTGGTGGCTTCAAAAGCCTCAATGTGACAACTCGCAAAATGCTGGGTCTTTTTGCTAATGTCAGGCCTTGTATCAGCTATCACCCGTACGTCGATACCAAACATCCGAAAATGGATATGGTCATCGTCCGTGAAAACGAAGAGGATCTATATGCTGGTATCGAGCACCAACAAACGGACGAAGTTGTCCAATGTCTGAAACTCATCAGCCGTCCTGGTTGTGAGAAAATCGTACGTTACGCTTTCGAATATGCACGTCAGTATGGCCGCAAGAAGGTAACCTGCTTTACAAAGGACAACATCATGAAACAGACCGATGGTTTGTTCCATGCCGTGTTTGATGAAATCGGTGCTGAATACCCTGACATCGAGCGTGACCACTGGATCATTGATATCGGCTCTGCAAAAATGGCTGATACACCAGAGGATTTTGACGTCATCGTGACACTCAACCTCTATGGTGACATCATTTCTGACATCGCAGCCCAGATTGCAGGCTCCGTAGGCCTTGCAGGTAGTGCGAACATTGGTGCCAACTGTGCCATGTTCGAGGCTATCCATGGTTCGGCTCCACGTCGTGCTGACCAAAACGTAGCTAACCCTAGTGGTTTGTTGCTCGGTGCAGTCCAGATGTTGGTACACATCAACCAAAACGAAGTGGCTGCCAAAGTCCACAATGCTTGGCTCAAAACCCTTGAAGATGGCTACCATACCTACGACATCTATAAGAAAGGCCTAAGTGTTGACATGACAGGTAAGTCTGCCTTTTCGCAAGACACCTTGCATGGCAACGAGGAGAAAGGCATCCCGAGCCTCATCAAACGTGGTGTAGAAGGAGCCCTCGGCACTCAGGAGTTTGCTCAAGCTGTCATCGAGCGTCTTGGACAGAAACCAGTCAAATTCACCCCTGTCGAATATAAAGCCGTTGACTCTCATGTCAAACATGGTGTATATGTCCGTAGACCAGCCGCTAAAAAGGACTTGGTTGGTGTAGACATGATGGTACATTGGAGAGGTGACAATGCAGCTGAGCTAGCCGAAAAGGTGAAAGCTCTTAATGTACCAAACATCGATCTCAAGTTTGTGAGCAACCGTGGAATCATCGTTTGGCCTACTGGATTCCCAGAGACCTTCCTGAGCGATCACTGGCGTTGCCGTTTCTTCAGCAATGGTGCAGAGCATACCCCAATCAGTCACAAGGACATTTCGAACCTATTGGCTGCTGCTGGAGATGCAGGTATTGACTTCATCAAAACAGAAAACCTTTGCCGTTTCGATGGTAAAGATGCCTTCTCTAAAGGACAAGGACAGTAGTTTGATCTAGCAAAATAGGGCTTCCCGAAAGGATGCTAACAATGAGATGCCTGTCCCGTAAGATTCGGGGCAGGCATTTTTTCTTTCACTGCTCCCTACTGACACTCAAATTATGGACAGTTCTGGATAACACCATTAGGTATATCCGTGTCACATTAATAGGTCATGTGGCGTATTTCTAGGGTAGATAAGTTAAACTACCTCTAATTTTTAGGGTCACTTGCTGTTTTAAGATACTATTTTTCTAATTTTGCCTTACAATCCAACCCCTAAAAGACCAAATGGCTTATTTACGATTTAAGGCTCTCGACCTAGTGAACTCTAGGCCGCCTGTGCCCGTCAACGTACCTAGTGTACGGGTCAGTGACTATTTCGGCACCAACGTCTTCAGCAAGTCTGTGATGAAGGAGGTCTTGCCCAATGATGTTTACAAAAAACTTCTGGCGGCCATCGAACGTGGCGAAAAAATCGAAGAAGATATTGCCGATGCAGTTGCTGCCGGGATGAAAAACTGGGCCATCAGCAAAGGGGCATCCCACTATACCCATTGGTTCCAACCTTTGACAGGTGCCACAGCTGAAAAACATGATTCCTTCTTTGACTTAGATGACGACAAGGCAGTCGAGAAATTTAGGGGTTCGGCTTTAGTACAACAAGAGCCTGATGCCTCATCGTTCCCGAACGGAGGTTTGCGCAATACCTTTGAAGCCCGTGGCTATACCGCTTGGGACCCTACCTCTCCTGCCTTTATCATGGATAACGCGGTGGGTAAAACCCTCTGCATTCCGACCATCTTTGTGTCCTACACGGGGCACGCCCTAGACAATAAGACCCCACTGCTTAAGGCCCTATCAGCTGTGGATAAAGCCGCAGTTGCCGTCTGCGAATACTTTGACCGTGATGTCACCAAAGTGGTTGCGACATTAGGTGCTGAGCAAGAGTACTTCCTTGTTGACAAGGCTATCTATATGGCCCGCCCAGATTTGGTAATGGCAGGCCGCACTGTATTTGGCCACTCACCTGCCAAAGGTCAGCAGTTAGAAGATCACTACTTTGGTTCAATCCCTAGCCGTGTCCATGCTTACATGCTGGACTTTGAGACTGAAGCCCTAAAACTTGGCATTCCGATCCGGACGCGCCACAACGAAGTAGCGCCTAGTCAGTTTGAGTGTGCGCCTACATACAGCGAGGTTAACTTAGCTGTAGACCACAATCAGCTCCTGATGGATGTGATGTCCAAAGTGGCTGATAAACACGAGCTGCAAGTAATCTTCCACGAGAAGCCCTTCGCTGGCATCAACGGTAGTGGCAAGCACAACAACTGGGCCCTTAGCACCAATACAGGCAAAAACCTATTGTCCCCAGGCAAACGCCCTAAGGATAACCTTTTGTTCTTGACCTTCTTTGTCAACACTATCAAGGCCGTGCATGACCATGCAGACCTTTTGCGTGCCAGCATTGCTAGCGCAGGAAATGATCATCGTTTGGGTGCGAATGAGGCACCACCAGCTATCATGTCTGTCTTTGTTGGTTCGCAGCTTTCTGCTGTCCTTGATGCACTTGAGGCCAACACCGACCTAATTGAGAAAGGTGATAACCTCTACCTCAAACTTGGCATAGACAAGATCCCAGAGATCTTACTCGATAACACCGACCGCAACCGTACTAGCCCTTTTGCTTTCACAGGCAATAAGTTTGAGTTCCGTGCAGTTGGTTCATCTGCTAACTCGGCTAATGCGATGACGGTACTCAATACCATCGTGGCTAATCAGCTGATCGCCTTCAAAAATTCTGTGGATGCAGACATTGAGGCTGGGGCAAAGAAGGAGGTCGCCATCATAAATGTGCTCAAAGAATACATTAAGGTCAGTAAGAAAATCAGGTTCGAAGGCAACGGCTATGGTGATGAGTGGGTTGCTGAAGCTGAAAAGCGTGGCCTGAGTAACATTAGGACCACACCAAACGCCCTAAACGCCTTGGTGACGCCTAAAACGGCAGAACTGTTCGAACGCCATGGCATCTTCACTGGTGTCGAGCTTGAGGCCCGTCACGAAATTTACCTTGAGGAGTACATCAAGAAGGTCCAGATCGAGAGCCGTGTAATGGGTGACCTTGCCCTGAACCACGTCATCCCGACTGCCATCAAGTACCAAAACAAACTCATCGAGAACGTCAAAGGCCTAAAGGATATTGGCCTAGGTGAGGAAGTGTATGGCAATACCCTCAACAGCATCAAGGAAATCAGCCTGCATGTTGGCGAAATCCTGAAGAATGTTGACGCCATGGTCGAGGCGCGCAAAGTGGCCAACAAGGTCGAGGACACTCACAAACGTGCAAACGCCTATTGTGACGACGTCAAGGAGTACTTCGAGGTCATCCGCTACCATGTTGACAAGCTTGAGCTCGTGGTGGACGACGAAGATTGGCCTTTGCCAAAATACCGCGAGATCTTGTTTATTCGCTAGGTCTTAGCGTAGGAAGATCAAGTCATTTATCAAGAAGCCCGACTGTTAGGATAATGGTCGGGCTTCTTGTGTACGTTCAGGATTATTAGACTTGGTGCAAGTAACAAATTGTTTCTTACGATTTTGGTAAGGAACAACCATGCTAGTAGCTCAGAATCTAAGAAAAAATGACCATTCGATCCTAGATACAAGTTGCAGCTGTCAGCAACCTCTGCTTGAGTAAGCATGGGACGAAATCTTTGTTTTGAGTACTTGACCAACATTAGGCTAACCATCCAAAATCAAATTGCCCCATGACCGAAGCGGCCAAGGGGCAATTATTGCCTTGTTTCTCGAGGCAAGTCAATCTGATTAGGTTTATTCTCTTACCACCTTCAGGTTAAGTACCTGGTTATGGTCAGCAATGCGGAGTTGGTAAATGCCGGCAGCGAGATTACTGGTATGTTCCTCCACAAATGCAGCAACCTCCGAGATAGTGCCGTTCAGGTAACCAACTTGTTTGCCAGTTGGTCCATATAAGCTGACAGTATATTGAAGGGCAGGGTCAGATACCCCAACATAGGCCAAGCGCACAACACCTCGGCTCGGATTTGGGAAGAGATTAAAACTCACACCACCAATGCTGGCAGACACTATGGAAACAACCTTGCTAAACTCTGTAGTACCATCAAAATCCTCTTGTTTAAGCCTGTAGTAGGCAGTTCCATTTAGGTTTTCGTCTAGGTAGGTGTATGATTGTGATACGGCTGTACTGCCAGTACCGTTTACAAACCCGATCGTAGTATAGGTGCTACCGTCAGTTGATTTCTCTACAGACCAGCCCTTGTTGTTCTGCTCTAATGCTGTGGACCAGTCTATGCGGCCATTGTTGCCTTCGCGCACTGCATTGAAGTTGCTAATAACAACGGGAAGCACGCCACCTTGATTAGCCATGCCGTGAGGGGAGAACTGCGTTTTGCCTGTGATCCTGGCAGTGGCTACGGTGTTAGTGATGGCAGTCACCGATGTTGCGTTTGATTGGACCCAACGACCGGTGCCACTATTATAGCGGAACAAACCAAGTGGGTTGGCACGGTTGAAGGTACCTGTCTCTGCAGCAGCAGTCCAGCCAACATCGAAGGTGGCAGTAGGCGTACCAGAGATTATGTCAACTTCCCATGTTTTCTTGACTGTGTTAGCAACTGAGGTGGCACATATCGTTGCATTTCCAGTACAGATGAAGTCACGCACACGAGCTTTGACGGTAAGTGAAGTTGTATTGCCAATCCTAATTGGCGAGTAACTTCCACCACCTGAGACGGACGTACCAATCGGGAATACAATTGGTGTGGTTAAGGTACCTGCACCTGAGATTCCAGTCCGGATAAATCCGCCAGTCCCATCAGCCTCAATATAGCGTACAGCTGTTAGCCCAGATATTGAAGCAGCAGATGCCATACTCAGATCAAATGATCCCAAACGTAAACAACCAGTGGTGAATGTAAGGGCTGTGGCAGTGACATTCTTGTCAAGTGTTACTGCTCCGTTTGCACCCATATTGATTGTAAGCTGGGTAATGGAGGAACGAAGCTCGGGGCCAGTCGTGATATTGGCTGTTGTTCCGGTACCATAAACTGCAGTGGCAGTACCAGCAAATGTTGGCGCAACATCTACTGAGCCAAGCGACCTAGTTATTGTACCAGCATTAGCAATCGTGAGGTTTCCTGCATGAGTGAGGAGGCCACTTTGCAAACCTAGGCTTGTCACCGTCCCTGCAGATCCAAACAAAACCCCAGCAGCACGGTTGATATTGATCGTACCCGTAAATGGCTTGAGCGTAGCAGGCCAACTCCACTGGGCTTGAGTGCCCCCAAAATCACCAATTGTAAAGTTTGACGTAGCATTATGGGAGATTGTGCCTGCCATATTAAGTACACCATTAAAGC
This sequence comes from Cytophagaceae bacterium, assembly GCA_027490155.1. Taxonomy (GTDB): domain Bacteria; phylum Bacteroidota; class Bacteroidia; order Cytophagales; family Flexibacteraceae; genus CANHWS01. The sequence continues at coordinate 113,628 of JAIXYP010000035.1, forward strand.
TTACAGCACGGCCAAGAGCGCTGAAGGTGGATCCTGACTCAAGATCAAAGTTGGTGAAGGTGCCAGTCCCGGCTGTGTTCATTGTCAAGGAGGAGCTGCCAGAGATCACGACATTTGTCGATGTCAGGTTGTTGGCCGTTGTCATTATGGAAGCCCCAGAAATATTGAGGTTCGTTATCGTGGCTGCTGCCGAATAGGCCAAAGTTGATCCAGCGTTATGGTTAACGGTAGTATGTGTTGAAGCCCCAAAAAGCATTGAGGCACCACTACGGTTATAGTTTAGTGTATTCAACGAAACTGGCCAAGTGACTGTACCACCTAGGGCGCCGCTACCACTAACAGTTAAAATTGAGTTAGCGCTACCAGTAAAGGAGCCGGTACCCAAAAAGGTACCATTGGAGGTAAAAGTATTAGTGCCAATCGTAATGGTTCTGTTGGATGTATAGGTGGTCAGACCAGCAACGGTAAGGCTAGCGCTGGTACCAAGTGTCAATGGGCGATTGATAGTCAAGTTATTAAGCCCACCAGAGATCAGTGGCAAAGTGATTGCAGTGGCGGTGCTGCCACTCAGGTTGAGATTGGATGTTGCACCACCATTGATTGAGCCTGAACTAGTGATGGTAGCGGTAGTACCGTTTAACTCTAGCGTATTGGCACCAATGCTATAAATGCCAGCAGCCAAAGGGGCCGCAGCAGCCGAAATCACTAGGTTGCCAAGCAAGGTCTTATTACCAGCTTGAGATACGTTAGCCCCTGCTGATATCGTCAAGCCAGTCATGCTACTAGCAGTGAATTCTGGACCAGTAGTCACTGTCGCAGGCCCTTGGTAGGTCAGGTTGCAAGTGGCAAGGATTGTCGGTGAAACATCAATAGTGCCATTAAGCCTAAATATTGTCGAGCTGTTAGACATTGATAGATTTGCTGCACTAGCAATCGTAAGTTGGCCTTCGGTAAGGTACAAACCGTTATTAAGCGTGAGCGGGATTGCATTGGTAACGCCAAGGGTCCTGTTTACAGTCAGCCGGGCCAAAACAGCATTTGTGATGGCAGGCATCGCAAATATAGGCTCAGTTGACGAGCCACCTATGATTAGGTTGGCAGTAGTAGAGCCTGTAAGAGTACCGGTTGGGCCACCTCCTAGATTATTAAAGCCTTTATCGAGTTGTAATGTGCCGCTTGCGCCAAAACCAAATGACCCAGTCTGGACCTGCAATGAACCACGCATGACGGCAGTATCGGTGCTTAGGTTGGCGCTAAAGGTAACTTTTTCGATGATCAAGTTTTCGTAAGCAGCAGCTGGCACAACTTCGTCCGCAGTTGTACCATTCATCCGGATTGTACCAGAAAGCAAGGCACAGTCAGTTGATAGCTTGGTCTTGCCCCTTGCACCTGATATGATACCATTGCCGTAGTTGGCAAATCCATTGATATTGATGCCATCTGTACGGAGCTCGCTGGTTGCCGGGACAACCAAAGTCGTTCCTGTGGCACCGATCGACCACGATGTGGTGCC
>JAIXYP010000053.1 GCA_027490155.1 Cytophagaceae bacterium
ACGAGCGGTATTCGTTCTTCAAAACATTTGATAGTTTTGGCAGCAATGGTCAGGTTGAAGGTGTCCGTTCCGATGGACTTGATACACTGGATTTCTTTTCTCCATTTGCTTTTAGGTTTGACCCTGATACAAGAATAAAGGATTCGCTCGTTTGTTGGACAGATACGATAGGGACGGTCTCGATTTCGGATTATGGCACATTAGCGGGGACTGGGTTTAAGGTTCCAGGCAAGACCACAAGGCTATTATCCAAAACAGAGGACGAAATAAGGAAGGCTAATTTGGAGGTCGTGACTCGCATTGAGGACAGGCGTGACATTTACCGTGCAATTCTGGTGACTAACTTGGTAGAGAAGGGGTATGTGATTGACTCCTGTACGGACCAAACCTGCCCCAATCATATCACAATGCAAGAGGTCAACATCATCTTGGATCAGGTGATGCGGGAGGCCAAATCACGTGGTCAGGTCTCGACCTTCAGCGTAGATTGTAAATCTTGTCGCAGCTTCACTACACCAGCAACCCAGCTTGGCCATGTGGACCGAACTGGTCTCCCCATTACTACCTATAGTCTTGAGCTCGGAACTGGGCAATGCAACGCAACCTATGCCCAAACCTATATGCACTACCGACCAGCGAGTGACACATCGGTTTTTATACCAGACTCTAGCATCTTGCGTGCTCCGATTTATGACCCAGACAGCAACCGCATGTTAGTAAAGCCAATCTGGTATGTACTCAATGATCGGCCAAATTGCGAGAAAGTCAAACGCAAACAGGTTACCCAGATGGATATGCTCTTTGAGGTACCACCCATTGCAGGTGGTGACACGTTGCTTGCATGTCGGGATTCAAACTTTGTAGCTACACCAGATTGCCCTACCTTTATAAACAACTTGGGTGGGCAGGCAGCCTCTAACTTTAACAACCCACCGATGCCAACCCAAGACACGCGGGTGCGGTTAGAAATGACGCTAAACCGCAAAAAATTGCATCATATCTCCCGCAAATACCAACGCCCATGAAACCCTACCTACTACTCTTTGGCCTGATGTGGCTCTGCGCACAACCACTAAAGGCACAACAACGACAAGCGGCTTTTTGGGCATTTGGCATGTCCTATTCTATCGATTTTAATGAACCCACTCTCAATGTCAAAAGCTATAACCAACGTTTCCCTTTTGGTAATTTTAGGTCTGGTTGGGCGACGATTTGTGACAAAAATGGTAATTTTTTGTTTGGGGCTAACGGCAACCGCATTTGTGATAAAGAGTTTAACACGATGAAGGGTGGGTCAGCATTGTCTAACCAGCGTCTTACTCGATCTGGCGCACTTAATACCGATTTATGGATGCCAATGATATTGGAACGCGGTAAGGGTATTTACTGGACCTTTTACTACACGGCTAACACTTGTGCCTATCAATCTAGCATTGAAGGTTCTTGCCCGGGTTTGCCCAATGGCTCAATCAACCGGGCTATTGTGGATATGAATCAAGAGAGTGGTTATGGGGTAGTGGTCAGGCCTAGGGAGCTTATTGATACCTTTTCTGCACGCCAAATGGCTATAGCTCTGCACCAGAATGGTCGAGATGCCTGGCTCATCACCCATGGCGCAATGGATAACGAATTCAGAGCTTATGCGATAAATGATACTGGCATGAACAAAACGCCTGTGACTTCTAGACAAGGACCTAGATATGATGGATTCCCAATTAATATAAATAGCCCCTATCCCATCCCAAGTTCCATGGTCACCTCACCAAATTCGGAGTTAATCGCCACTAAAACCTGTTTCTTAGCTGGTACGGATTCAAATGTCTATGTATTCAAAATCAACAGGGCAACAGGAGAGATAAACAAACTATTCAGCATCAAGGTACCGCAATACTGTTACGGACTTAGTTTTTCGTCAGACTCCAAAAAACTTTATTGTTTTGCAGGTACACATCAAACTAATAGTCTTTACCAGTGGGTGTATAACTCATATAAATATGATCTTTCAATCTTAGATTCTGCCCAGGCAATAGGATCTATTATTAACCTTGGAGTTCATCGATCTGTCGAGTCAAACACAGCTATGCTAGGACCAACTGGTATTATCTTATTTGGACAGAATGCCGCGGTCACTAATGGTTCCCTTGGTATCATTACTAACCCGAATGGAACTGGGAACAATGTTGGTTACAACCCGATATTTTACCCAACCCCTAGGCCTGCTAATTATGGCTTTGGGTTTCCAATCCTAAATCAAACCTTAGTACGCAATGCTTATATGTTACAAGCAGCTGTCAGCAGGGATACCTGCTGCCCAGGCGACACGGTTAATGTGTATGGTTATGGGGCAGAGTCCAATCGCTTTTTGTGGGATGCGAACTCAGCCTTACTGGCAAATAATTTAGGTACTGTGCGTGCAGTGCCTACACAATCCACCAGTTTTCAGGTAAAGGCATGGAACGGAGTTGATAGTGCCGTAGCAAACACCTCAATCGTGGTGGTGAGCAAACCGCAACAACCCATTGTGCAATGGGATGGGCGTGATTCGCTTTTTGTAATCAACCCTAGCAATGCCCGCTACTTCTGGTACCAGAATGACACCTTGATTCGATCTACCAACGCAGCAGCGATCAGGATCATGAGAGGTCAGGCATATAGGGTGCGGGCAGTAGGTGCTGGATGTATGTCTGACCCCTCAAACCTATTGATTACCAACTTGTCTGGACGAATTGCTGCTGAGTCGTTAATACAGTTTGGTCCTAACCCGAGTAAAGGGATTTTAATTTTACGGTCACGCATGGCTAATATGCCTCTAGAAGTGCGTGTGCGTAACGTGGCTGGCCTAGATCTTGGTACCTATTCCCTAACAGAGGGGACCACGGAGTTAGACCTTGGCCAATTTGGCAAAGGGCTTTACCTTCTTGAAGTATTAGCTGATAAACTGATTTCGAAACCTGTAAAAGTGGTGGTATTATGATGAAACAGCTTATTCTTAGTTTCTTGTTTGTAATTCTGCTTCCATTTATGGTAGTGGCTCAGCGGAATTTGAATATCATTAATGGCTCGTCAATAGGATTCCACACTATCAAGGATAAAATTAATGACGCCAATGACCCATTATACCCTGGCACTGACACGATTAGGGTAGGCAATGCCCTCACGGACATCTACATAGACAGTTTATTGCCAGCTATTACACAGCCGGTCTATATTGACTTGCGCAATTCGGCTGGGCAGCGGGTGAAGGTGCATTTTAGGGCCAACCAAAGCACCGCACCTCTATGGTTCCAGAACGTGCCCTTTACGCTCAAAAATGCGATCCTGCTAGACTCTGCCACCTTGCCAGCTATAGTAGACTTTAGTCGTACTGTGGGGGGCAATATCAACGGGATATTGATCGATAGTGTTCACTTCGAGAAGATAGGCGGTGGTGAAGGTGGAACTATTGGTATACTGTGTGATGATCGTGAAAGTGGGAGCATATCCAACATCACCATCTCAAACTCCAGCTTTAATGTGCTTGACTTTGGCATCAACCTTTCTAGTAAGGAAACCAACAGCAATGTAGCTCAATTGGTCAATGTAGAGATTTGGGGATGCAAATTTGGGTATGACTTTATCAATCGAAATATTTCCGATGATGTAAACAACCCAATCCAGATTGCTAATGCAGATGGTCTGAAAATCGGAAGAGCAGACCGTGGCCTAAACGTAATATGTGGTGCAGTGGATGATCCCATGGCACTAATTAGGATTGTATCATCTCGAAACGTTAATATTCAAAATAACAAACTTGGCATTGGTTATACAGCCGGGTCCTACCTACCGAATCCTGCTTTATTCGGGATCATTTTTGATAGGGTAGAAGGATTTAGAATTGGGGGTTCGAATACTGGAGATAAAAATGAGTTAATGGCCAAGAATCTCGGCATTCTGTTTGGATGTAGGAATGGTTTAATCGCTAACAACTGGTTTGGTAGTTATTATGGCAACACAAGTTCAGATACCTCAAAAAGCAAATATCTGGTTATAACTGACAACTATGCAGGCATAAACTATTCTAACTGCACAGGATTTTTGCCAAATTACTTCACATCACTAACATCAACTGCGCATAGTACCAATATTAGGATAGGTGGCGTTGGAACAAACCAAAATCTATTCACCCGCGGAACTGGGGTTTTGACCTTGTCAGGCAAACAAATTTGGTTTAGCCTTAATAATATCTGGGATAACAATAAACAAATCGCACCGTTCCGTATTCAAAGTAGTAACTGGTATTGTACGCTCCCATCAAACGGCGGCAACTACACCCGCAGCAAACCGACCATCGATAGCGTTAAGGTGTTTTCGGCTACGCAATTGCGGGTCAAGGTATCGGCTGCGAAGCCAGGAGATCAACTGCATTTTTATCTTGTGCGGGACTCGGCAGATCATCTTGACGAATTCATCGATAGTTTGCCTGCCATGTCAACTGGGCAATATACTTACCTGGTACGGTTTCCAGCTGGGTTATCCCTCGGGCAATTTCGGCGGTTGGCTGTTACTGGCACCGACACCAGTGGTACATCCGAAATCAGTTACCACAATATCAACCTCCAAAACGCTGCTGGGCCTAAAGACACGGTCCGGATCACGAATGTAATTCAGCGTAATACCTATTGCTATAATGCCAATAATGGCGCCTTGCAGTTTCAATTGGTAGGTTTTGGCTGCAACCTAGATAGCAGCTACTTTGTGCGTGTTGGCAGCTCGGTGCGCAAACGATTTACCCTGATCTCTGTCGATACCAGCACTGGCACACATACTTATTCCATTAGTGGCTTGGGGTCAGGTACCTATGTTAGTTATTTGTATGGTGGTCCAGGTGTCGTGATTCCGTCAGTGAGTTTCTTCATCACTGAGCCAGCGGTAACAGCTACAATCCTGGGCATTACTGGCCAAACTTGCCAGACAACGGGTACATATACAGGTCAGATCAAATATAATATGGCCTATAGTTTGGGGGCCTCAGGCGATACGATCAATGCGAACAAGCACATGCTTCAGCTTTGGTCTGGCACTACCTTGTTATCCGAACAATTGCTGAACAATGGCAATAACATCACCACCAATTTTTCGATCCCAGCCCAATACCAAGGCGACCAACTTATAGTCAGGTTTGTCGGTTTAGGGTTTGTACCCAACCCAGATCCGGAGGCGCCGATTTGTGCCAATTGCGACTTCCCACTCTGCGAAACACAAACTAACATCAACCTGCCAGCCTATAGCCTTGGTTTGATGATCCAGAATCCGATCACCTCAGATGGTGGCCGTCCGGTATTTTACAGCTGCCCTGATGATAGCACCGCCATCCAGACCAAATTATTGGCTATGATAACAGCACCAGGCGGGATTTCTATCTTACCTAAATCTGTTACCAATGTTCGTATACTGGTTTGGCGTAAGGCCCCTGGTGCGACATCCTATTCGGTGTACAAACGTTTGAACCAGAGCACTACAGCATTTACCTTGGCTGGTGCGCAACATGTATTGCCATCGTTAAACCTCCCCTTGGGGGACTATCGCTTACGGGCATATCCCGACTCTGCCAACTTTAGGTGCTACGCAGCTGATTCATTTTCGGTGCGGCGGCGGGGCCCACCACTTTCAGGCAATGTCTATACCATGCCATCCAAATGTGCAGAGGGGCGGGCATCAGGCTCGGCTGTTTTGTTCTTGGATGGTGGCAGTAATCCCACAGTCATCTGGGAGCGGAAAGTAGGTAACACATATACCCGGATTGATACCACAAACCAGTCAACCAACATCCAGAACCTTGCTACAGGGCAGTATCGGGTGCGTGCCACTGAAGCTTATGGTTGTTATTTATCCTATCTATTTGCTATTGATTCAGTCAAAGCACCGAACAAACCAACCATCGTCAACAGAGATAGTGCACGTTGCAAACTATACGGCAAGTTCACACGCGACTCTAGTACCAGTACCAGCTATAATTTCATCTGGGCGACAAAAAAAGACACCAATATTGTATATCGATCACAAGTTAATGCCAATATCAATTCATTATTCGTAACAGATACCCTACCTACTAAGTATTTACCCAACGCTGATACCATCTACCTCTGGATCCAGAATGACCTTGGTTGCCTCAGCCTAGTTGCCAAATATTATTACATCAAACCATCCCCAGATCGTCAATTTAATATATGCATTCGTTGGGGCAAACCCACCGACCCCGTTGTGCCTCCAGCGACACCAACCGTCATCAATGCGACGCTTGGTGGCCAGTTTTTGGCATCTGCCAATGCAGCATCGGCAGCCTGTATAGCATTGGGTGCTGCAACCGTCCAGAATTCAACACTTGGCTGTTATGACCCAGCTACCTATCGGGATAGCCTCACCATCCGCTACCCTACCGAGCCACAACAAACGACACTCTACTACTACAACCGAGGCGGTCAGCTTGTCGCTACCGTCCCACCTGAGGGCGTACAACGGCTGACAACTAGGCCGACGAACCGTTCACAAGTAGCTGATTATGAATTAGCCACGCAATACGAATACACCACCACCGGTCAGCTCATCGCCCAAACGAGCCCTGATGCTGGCAAACAAGTGCTGTATTACAACTGGGGTGGACAATTGCGCCTAACACAAAATGCGGACCAAAAAACCCGCCGCGAGTTCAGCTACATAAAGTATGACGCCATTGGCCAAACTGTCGAAAAGGGCGTAGCCTTGGATTCTGCCAACACCTTGACGGATTCGTTAGAAAAATACTACCGTGTGCTGGAGGTTGGGTATGATCAATGGTTTGATCAAGATAGTGCCTTAGGCCTTTTGGTAGATCAAAAATTCCCGCAATTTGGGGGTGTTGCTCCACGTTTTAGGCGGTTGGAATATGTCCGCACTTTTTATCATGAAGCAGATAGTAGCATCCGTTTCCGTGGGCAATACCAGCAGAATTTACTTGGGAAACCGAGCTATACCATTAGCCAAGGACGTGAAAGTAAACACCAAACCAAATCCTTTTTCAGTTATGATCCGCATGGTAATGTGGAGTGGATATGTATGGATTTAGTGGGTTTAGGGCGCAAATATGTGGCCTATACCTATGACCTTATCAGCGCCAAAGTGCTGACCATGTCCTATAACCCAGGCTATACCGATCAGTATTTTGTGCGCTATGGCTACGATGAGGACAACCGCATTACCAAGGTCGAGACCAGCCCTGACTCCTTGATTTGGGATACGGATGCGACCTATAAATACTATCTGCATGGGCCTTTGGCAAGGGTGGAGCTCGGCCATGACAAGGTTCAAGGTCTGGACTATACCTATACCATCAATGGGTGGTTGAAGGGTATTAACACCATTAGGGCAATTTCTGATGAAGATTTGGGGAGGGATGGCAAGCGTGAAAACGATAGCCACATGACCAAGGATGAGTTTGGAATGGCCTTGCATTATTTCAGAGGTGACTATGTAGCTCAAAATGAATTTGGACTAATCAAACCAGAGGAACAAAGCCAGCAATTCCGCAGCCTATACAATGGCAATATCGCCGCCTGGACCCAAACGCAGCACTCGGGACAAGCCTCTGTAGTGACGGCAAAACCCAACTTCGAGACCTATCGGTATGATAAACTAAACCGTATCAAGAGTAGTCAATCGCAATATATTGACGTTGATGCTTTTGGTGGAGGAGCCCCCATGCTAAATGGGCATCCCAAACAATTTGAGACCCAATACCGCTATGATGCCAACGGCAACTTAATGTCTTTAGTGCGTCGGGATAGTGGTGGTGCTGTGGTAGATACCCTACTTTACCAATATTACAATTTGACGAATCGGCTACATCGTGTCATTGATTATGCTGCCAAAACCGATCGAACTGATGACCCTGAGGACACCCTGACCTTTACCTATAATACCATCGGGCAGCTGGTGCAAGACCTGAAGGCAGGCATCAACCTAACTTGGAATGACAATGGCAAATTGGTACAGGTAGAAGATGTGGTGCCCAACCGCAAACCCTCCCTCCAATACCGTTATGACGGCGCTGGCAATCGGGTGGCTGAGGTGGTGCGCTCGTGCCAAAGCCCACATTATGACTCTTTAGTAACCTATCAGGTTCGAGATTTGTCTGGGAATTCGTTGGCGGTGTATAAGCGCGAGCTAGGTGTCTATAACATAAGCGGAGGTCCTAGTTCTGATGCTGCGCCTCCTGGTGGCAGTGGCTCCTTACCTATGGTAATTGCTACCCAAATCGAAACGTCAATCTATGGCTCCGATCGGATTGGTATCAGGAAACCGAATGTAGTTGGTTCACGAGTTTGTTCGAATGTAGGCACTGATTCTGATACCACAGCGCCACTATTTAATGTTGTGACCACTACAGACCCCATCCGCATTGCCACTGCCCGCACTGGCAAAAAGGTCTATGAATTAAAGGATCATCTAGGCAATGTGCGCACGAATATTAGCGATGAGCGCAAATACGAACCATCTGACAACGAACGGATTAGGCTACATGAATCTGGCAAAATGACAATGATAGAGGGCGCCTACCGTGCCTGCGTCCAGAACCAAATGGACTATTATCCGTTTGGGATGATGAAGCAGCCTGAGGTGAAGGATAGTGTGGCTGCTTGTGATGGGTATAGGCCTTACAATCCCGGGGCTTGTGGAATGGCACCTATAGGGTATTGGGAACCTAATGAAAGTTGCTGTCAAGACATCAATGTCAACATGGTTCAGTTGGTTTTGCCAGCTGGTCGATATCGTATCCGATTCGGGGCTATGCTAAATAGCAATCAGTACATTGCCATCCGCAACAAACAAACGGATGTGGACTTCTTTACCTACACCAACTCAGGCAATATTTCTGCCATCATTGAGCTGGAACAAAGTATTACCGTTCAAATTAGGTGTGATGGTGATGG
>JAIXYP010000030.1 GCA_027490155.1 Cytophagaceae bacterium
GCATTGAGGTATGGCGTGACTTGGACTTCTACTGTGTCCTTGCTCACACATCCGTTGGCAGTAGTGACAGATACATAGTAGCTACCTGCCGTCAGCACTGAGATACTATCAGCAGTAGCACCATTGCTCCAGCTATAGCTCAGGCCACGAACTGTCGGCTTTAGGGTAACGGCTGTTCCTTGGCAAGTGGTTCGGTTGGCGCCAAGGCCAGCATTCAGATAAGGGGTGACAAATACATCCACAGTGTCCTTGCTCACACATCCGTTGGCAGTGGTGACAGATACATAGTAGCTACCTGCGGTCAAGACTGAGATACTATCTGTAGTAGCACCCGTACTCCAGCTATAGCTAAGGCCACGAACCGCTGGCTTTAGTGTAACAGCCGTGCCTTGGCAAGTTGTTTGGTTGGCTCCTAGGCCAGCATTGAGGTATGGCGTGACTTGGACTTCTACTGTGTCCTTGCTCACACATCCGTTGGCAGTAGTGACAGATACATAGTAGCTACCTGCGGTCAAGACTGAGATACTATCTGTAGTAGCACCCGTACTCCAGCTATAGTTAAGGCCACGAACCGCTGGCTTTAACGTAACAGCCGTGCCTTGGCAAGTTGTTTGGTTGGCTCCTAGGCCAGCATTCAGATAAGGGGTGACGAATACATCCACAGTGTCCTTGCTCACACATCCGTTGCCAGTGGTAACAGATACAAAGTAGCTACCTGCGGTTAAGACCGAAATAGAATCCGAAGTAGCACCATTGCTCCAAGCATAGCTAAGGCCACGAACCGCTGGCTTTAGGGTAACGGCTGTTCCTTGGCAAGTGGTTCGGTTGGCGCCAAGGCCAGCATTAAGGTATGGTACTACTTCTAGCCGAATGGTGTCCTTGGCTTCGCAACCATTAGCGTCGATACCCGTAAGCACAAAGCTAGTCGAGGTATCTGGGGTAGCGATAAGGCTAGCACCAGTACCCAGCGTTGTGCCAGATAGGTTTGCCCATGAAAAACTATTAGCCCCGGAGGCCTGTAAGGTACTTGAGCTACCTAAACAAGGTTGAAGTGTAGTCGCAGTGGCAACTACTAATGGTGCTGCACTAGCCAAAACCTGCCGTACCGGGCTAGTGCCTGTACAACTAGCCGAAGTAACAGTCACCGAATAACTACCAGCCGTAGTTGCGGTATAGGTCGCTTGGGTGGCACCCGAGATAGGTCCACCGTTTAGGTTCCACTGATAGGCATTGCCAGTTGTGGCAGTAAGAAGAACGCCAGTATTAGGGCAATAGGTGGTGTCCGCGGCTGTTACAACAGGGCTGACGCCGTTGACTGTAATGACTTGCGACTCAGAAGCCGCAGGTGGCAAGGTGCAACCAAGGCTAGAGGCAGTGGGCAGATAGATCACCCTGTAGTTACCAGCTTGGGCAGACTGAATGTTGGCTAGGACTAGGGTATTGTTGGTTTCGCCCACCAAGTCAACATTGTTTCGTTGCCATTGGTAAGACCAGCCATTTGCTGCGATAGCGGCATCTGCCGTAAGGGTAATGGTTCCTCCCTGGCAAGTGGTCGTTGCTGAAGCTGTAAAATCCCGACCAGTGGCAAAGTTCCCAGTCTGACGGGCGCTCAGCAAACGGACGTTACGTAGCATCACAATTTCATCTACGCGGTTGAAACGTGTCCGGATCGTGAAACCAAATGTGCGGGCATTAAGGCTGTTATCGATGTTGTAGACGGCATTGGCCAAGCTGACTGGGGTATTACCACCGCCATCCAAAAAAATACCAGTAACGGCAGGTGCAGCATTCGGGCTAGCATTCGCAATAAAGTCTACTTGGTCCGAGGCATCCCAACCTGGGCCGTTGGACTGGTAACCAGACCCGTTTCCCTCGGTATTGCCGTAGTCAAATTGCAAAAAGACATCCTTGTAGGCGGCAATATTGACGTTCCTAAATGTAAGCTCTGATTGCGTTGACTGAATTTGGTAACGCTCGCCGTCGTAGGTAGAGGTGTGGCGCGAGCTAGATGGACAGCTAGGACAAAGCACCGTATTGGAGCCACCTAAAGGAATCCAGCGTGGATTGGTACTGCTTGGGTAGCCTGCAGACCCTGCTGGCGAAACGATGCTGTCACTGATGTAAGGCCAGCAGTTGCCAGTGGCTGTGTTGCGTCCTGCGATTTGGACAAACTGGGCTTGGATTGACCCCAGAAAGAGCCAAAAGCAAACCAAAAATGAGAACCAAAAACGCAAACAACAGAAGATTTTCATAGGAGCTGGACCTAGCCTCCATCAAGTTGATTAGTGGCTAGTTTTCAAATCCTAAAATTAGGCACACGCCGAAACCCCGGGATTAAGCCGATGTTTCGATTGGATTAAGCAATCGGGGATCATGTTACGCAACCACTGATTGCATCTATCGAATAGGCTGAAACATCAACAAAACATATCGCATGCCGAAGTTTGCCTAAAGGTTCAGTCAAAATAAATCCCTGAAATCAACTACTATTTCAGGACCTCAACCCAGCCGCGATAGTCAGCTTGGGTACCGTTTTGCAAGGTTGCCTTGACGACATAAAAATAGGAGCCTGATGGTAGACCCTCCGCTTTCCAGCGGATGTTAGGATCGGTGGTCCTGCCAAGCTCAACCCCATAGCGGTTGTAGAAGCGGGCCTCTGCAGATAAGAAGACAGATTCTCTTGTAGGGCGGAAGTCATCGTTCTGTCCGTCTTGGTTAGGGGTCAGGAAATTAGGCAAGGTCCATGCACAATTACCAAGCTTAAGGCTGGTGGCTGTCAAACGTGAGCAACCATTGCGGCTGAGGCGAACCTCATACTTGCCTACCAAGCCTGGTGTGATGGTCTGGGTAGTGGCACCCGTGTTCCAGAAGTAGGCATAGCCAGCTGGTGCCGTGATGACCTCGGTCTGTATGTCGCAGGTCGTGATTACACTTGGTAAAGAGTCGGTGATAGCGGGCTGGATAGCTATAATGATGGTATCCTTATCTAGACAGGTACTGCCATTGACCAAGGTGCCAACTATGGTGCCACTGGTGCCGACCTTTAATGTTGATGAAGTTGGCCCAGTGCTCCAGACGATAGGCAGGCCTGCTGTTGCTGCGACAGTAGAGCTTAGGGTAACGCTATCCCCACCACAAATTGCCAGATCAGGCCCCAAAAAGCCACGGGTGGGATTATCGGACTTGACGACGATGGTATCTCTGCTTTCGCAACCTGAAGCAGGGGTTACAATAACAGAATAGCTACCTGCCGTTGTGACCCTAATAGAATCGGTGGTAGCACCATTACTCCAGCGGGTGCGGACACCCCTTGAGGCTGGCTTAAGGATCACTGGTTGACCAAGGCATACTTGTTTATCCGCACCGAGGCCTGCATTACCAATAGTACCAAACGTCACTTTGATGGTATCTGTCACGGTGCATAGGCCATTAGAGTAGGTTGCCCAATATTTACCCGAATTACGGACCGAAATGCTTTGTGTGCCTAATCCATTAGACCAAGTAAGTGTGGCGCCAGAAAGTGGCGGAGCCGTGATGGTATAGCTATTGAGTCCGCACAAAGAAGTATCCGGACCTAGGCTAAAGTTGCCAGTGTTGAACGACGGTGTGAAGCTAGTCGTGGTCATACACTTGTTGCTGGTATTGGTCAGCTTAGTGGCTGTCCATCCTATCACATTGCTTGTCGAGGAGCTGGGCCACGAGTTGGGGCCTGAGCCAGAGATATTGTTATAGCGTGTACAATTGGTCGGAAGCCGCTCTAAGCGAGTCTCTAACAAGGCATTGTTAACCCCACCAACACGATAGCCTGAGATGGTATTATCGTTCCAGCGAGCAACCATGTCCACAAAGGTGCGATTTGGCCCCTTCATGATGGCCACCTTTTCGTTGCCATTGATGCCTGTGGCATTGGCCGTGGTGAAGTCACAACTACCACTACAGTCCGAATTGCAATAGACTGTATTGCCGATATACTTCACCGCACCAGGGGCCAAAACGCCCGTTAGCCGAACGCTGTCTGCGACCCGTCCGTTTTCATCCTGCATCTTGAAGATGTAGCGCCCTGTGGTTAGGTTGATGGGTTGCGTGGTCGGGTTCACGATTGTTACGCCATAGCCACTGCCTGTCTTAGAGTCTATGTACTCGACGATCATGACGTCATCGGTCTGGGCCTTGGCTAGCAAGGTCGTCAGGCAACAAAGAGCAAAAAGCAGATACTTCATCCGGGATTGGGGTGTGGGTGATTTGGTATCAGCAAAGGTATGGCCTATGTAGGAGAATTTTGCTAACCATATTGTCAGCAGAATATCAGGCGTAGGGAGGGTATTTGTGTGATTTACGAAAAATTTGTAGCGAATACTGCGACCAATATTAAATCCCTTTAATACTTGGCACGATTTTTATTAACCTATTCCAACACAACCAACCCACCCGCGTGTTACCGAAACCACAAACAAGTTCGAAAGCCTACAGCTTGCAGCCAAAGAGCCCTACCCATCTAATTTTAACCCTGATAACGAGCACTTTCGTTTTCCTTGCCGATTTCTCTACCAAGGCCCAATCCCTAATTGTCGGGATTCCTTCGGCAGACGTAACCCACCCAGGCCTGCTAGAGTGGACCCACGAAAGCCAATTCGCCCCCAAAAGCGACAATACTGTCGCCTGGAACAGCTTCAACTTCCTGACATACGGCATAGCCAAAAACACCGAGGTCTCTGTTTCGCTCAATAACCTAGGCTATCCCAGCACCTTTAACGAAGCCTTGGGCTTTGGTGCTAAACACATTATCCCGCTCTATCATGGCGAGGCCGACCATGACAACAAAAACCACCACCTGATCGGACACGATACCCGCCTGACGGTTGGGGCGGTTGCCAACTATTCTTTTAGCAGGAAGCAACCTGGCTATTGGGTATTTAGCCACCTCAGCTACCGTTTGCCAAGCATCTATACCCGTCTAACCGCTGGGGTGAGTAATGGCAATGCCCCCACCTTTGGCTACCGCAACATCCCAACTGGCGAAGGCCTCAGCATCGAACAAGCCAACCAGCCTTGGTCTGCCATCCTAGGGTTTGAGCAGCCCATCGCCCACCGCTGGTCTTTCATTGCGGACTGGTTCAGCGGCACCCATGACCTAGCCTGCTTTATCCCCGCCATCCAGTACGAACGTGACAAACAAGTCATCATTGTCGGCTACAAGATCCCGAACAATGGCCAGTCTGGCTACCATGCCTTGGTGCTGGAGACGATGATACGGTTTTAGGCTAACTCTGACCTTTTAGGTTTATAAACGCTTGTTAATAAGCTCTGCTTTATCAATCCCCCCCAACCAAAAACATCCCCCTACAGCAATTGCCGCAGGGGGATATTTCTATTTGTGTCAACAACGATTAAAACTCTACCACTCCAACCCTACAACAGTTCCGCTCTCCGTACTCTGGAGGGCGGCGGCGAAGAGCTTGTGGCTTGCAACGGCCTCCGCAGGGGTGGCGCAGGTGAAACGGCCAGAGGAAGGTAGGCCATTTTTGACCAAGTGCCGCTCCTCGAAGTAGCCGGCCAGCATTTGCATAAAGCAGTCTGGGAATCCCACCTCGAAGATCCCGCCCGTGATGGTAGGGTAAGGGGTAGCAAAACCGAGGTCGGTCTTCTGCCAGTATTGCTCCTTCTCACGTTTATAGACATAAAGCGTCTTAGGCTCCTTGGTCGAGAACCGCACACCACCCTCTGTACCGAGCACCTCTAGGAACCAAGTATTGGTCTCGGTTGGGGCCATGCGTTTGGTCTCGAGGGTCATAGGCACACTGCGTCCATCGATCGTGACGGCGGTGTGTAAAACGGCATTGTCCCACGTGTCGCAAGCAGCCATGCCACCTTTGCCATCAGGGCGTTCGGTATAGATTTTCTGGAGCTGGGCATAGACCGTATCAGGGTACCAACCTAGGCGGAATGGTACGTGAGCAGCATGCATCCCAAGGTCTCCCATTACGCCGATCTGGCCGCAGAATTTAACCTGACGTTTCCAGTTGATGGCTTTGGTAGGGTCTAGGTCACTGCTGTGGTGGAAACCAGATTTGATCTCGAGCAGGGTGCCTAGTTTGCCTGACTTAATCTCCTGGATCACCCGCTGAACGCCTGGGAGGAACGGAAACTCAGAGCTACAACGGACGAATTGGCCAGATGCCTCGGCTGCTGTATAGATAGCGTTGGCAGCATCAGCATCGATCCCGAAAGGTTTCTCAGCCAATAGATCCTTGCCAGCGGCCAGCACATCTAGGTAGATTTGCTGGTGCAGGTTATGCGGCACTGCCACATAGACCACCTCGACATCAGAGGCCAAAAGGGCATGGTAGTCAGTGGTTAGTAGCTCGATGGTTGAGACACGTTTGTACCACTTCAGAACGTCTTCACTAAGGTCAGCCACAGCAGTTAGCACTGGCTGGGCTGGGCTATCGTTGAGGACAAACCAACGGGCGAAAGCACTAGCGGCCTCCTTGCCCATCAGTCCACCACCGATGATGCCTACTTTTACTTGTTTCATTTCGGAGAATGTTTGGGATATGATAACGACAGTCCAGAAGACTGCTATATCGCTTGATTATTTGACCAGACCAATAACGTCAGCCACGGTAGCACCCTCATGGACGACGGCCATCAAGGCACGGGTCATAGCACCTGGCTTCGGATGCTGAATGATGTTACGACCGTAAACGATGCCTTTGACACCCTGTTGGATAAGGTTATAGGTACGGGTCAGGATCTCCTCATCCGTCGCACGGCCACCGCCGCGTACGAGTACAGGAATATCGCCAGCGGTCTCGACCACTTTGTGATAGACGCTAACATCATCCGTAGGGTCAGATTTGATGATGTCGGCACCGAGCTCGACAGCTTGGCGCACCAATGGAATGATTTTCTTTTCATCACCATCCACCATGTAGCCACCGGCTTTGGCATTCTCTTGGAAAACCAATGGCTCGATCATCAACGGCATGCTGAACTGATCACAGATCGGCTTGATGGACAAGATGTTCTGGATACACTGGTCAGCAACCTCTGGTTGGTTCGGGATCTGGAATAGGTTGACGACCACACAGGTGGCATCAAGCCTAATAGCCTGGGTAACAGGCTCGCTAATCATGCGGCTAAAAAGGGTGCGTGGCAGCAGAGTGCCATAGACGTTTGCCACATCCGTGCGGAGGACAAGACTAGGCTTATGACGACCTGGGAGATTCTGGAGGTAGTGGGCCTGACCAACTGTGAGCTGAATGGCATCAGGTGCTGCCTCTACCAAAGTGGTTATGGCGGTTTTGATGTGCTCGATACCTTGTAGGAAGGCATACTCGTTAAAAAATCCGTGGTCGATTGCCACGTCGAAACAGCGGCCAGACTGCTGGTTGAACAAGCGCTGTAGGCGGAAGTTCTTCATAAAGCGTATTTGTTTTGGGCCATGGGCGTCGCCGCTGGCCGTGGTTTGTTTTCTTTGCAGGACAGCTGCATGACTTCGAATCAGGATGTAATAGCTACACCTATTCTAACTGCATCTACTTGCATGGCAAATCAACACAAAATGGCCTATAGTTTGCGCATTATTTATATGTAAACTTCGCTCTGATTACCAAGTGTGCTCTTGGCACTTTACCCTAACGCTGACGAATGAACAAATCCACTACCTCCCTATCTACCCCAATGGTGTTGCCAACAGGGGGAAAGCCCATTTTTTGGGACTTTTTACAGCCAATCTTTGGCTTTAGCCTGCTAGGCGCTCTAATCCCTTTTCTTACGGTTCAGGCCCAAGTGGTCCCAAGCACCACAGCGCCAGCACTCGATACTGCCAAAGTGGTGCCCTTAGTATCGCCCACCAAAATGTCAGGTAAGGCCCCTTACAAAAAAGGCATCCATGATGGCATGGCCAACGAGCTGCAACCACTAACCAAAAGGGCTAACTACGGGCGGATGCTCGAGCCTAAGGACAAAGTGATGCATGGGGTGGGCCAAAGTGGTGATGCTTTCCGGAACTATGCCACTGCCGCGGGTCCAGACCTCCAGCCTAGCGTCTATATGACCTATCATAACCTGAGCACCCTTGGCGATGGCACTAGGTTGCGCAAGGATTTGCAACGGATAGCAAACTTACCCTACCCTGCCATTCCGCAGCTGGGCCTCCCGATGACCTTTGATGGGCAACCGGAAAAACACTATGAGCACCTAGTCGCTGCTGGCCAACATGATGCTGATATTCAGACATTCATACGTGAAATCAAAGCCTTTAACCGCCCCATTTACCTCCGCCTGGGTTATGAGTTCAACGGATTTTGGAACGGATACGAAGCCAAAAGCTATATAGCTGCCTATCGTCATGTGGCAGATGCCATTAGGGCCAGTGGACTCAAAAACGTGGCCTTGGTCTGGTGTTTTGCAGTGGACTCGGACCAAGATGACTACATGCAGTTCTACCCCGGTGACAACTATGTGGACTGGTGGAGCATCGACGTGTTTAGCGCTTGGCAATTTGAGCGACCTGAGCTATGGAACTTCTTGGACAGTGCCAAGGCTCGCAAATATCCTGTCATGATTGGTGAATGTACCCCTCGTAGGATGAGTGTATCAAAGGGAGACTCAAGCTGGAGGCTTTGGTTTGTGCCCTACTTCAATATGGTGCGGCTATACCCCAACCTGAAGGGTACTTCTTACATCAACTGGAATTGGCAGGGTACCTCGTGGCCAGACTGGGGCGATGCACGCATCGAAGCTGCACCAGAAGACCTGCGCAAAAAATACCTAAAGGAGCTCAGCCAACCTTGGTACCTGCATAGCACCCGCAAGAATAGGAAGTTTTTACTGGGTCAATAAGTAGCGACTGTCAGATTGAATTAACAACCACCAAGGTATCAAATAGCCATTCTAATTGATGTTACTGGTACGTTAACAACTTGTGCCTGCACTAAAAGTGAAGAAAACGCGGAGTCCAAGAAGTAGAGGAAGAGCGTTAATAGGCCATCTAACATTCCTGCACGAAACATCCTAACTCTTGATCTTTGCCGTTACCACACAATCTCGCCCAAGCCATGCAGCTGTAACCAAGTATTACACTGGCTAAAGTGCTTGTTGCCCAAAAAGCCTTGGTGGGCTGATAGTGGCGAGGGGTGGGCAGACTGTAGTACCAGATGCAGATCCTCGTC
Source organism: Cytophagaceae bacterium (assembly GCA_027490155.1). Taxonomy (GTDB): domain Bacteria; phylum Bacteroidota; class Bacteroidia; order Cytophagales; family Flexibacteraceae; genus CANHWS01. Next base: position 9,177 of record JAIXYP010000030.1, read on the forward strand.
AATCATTGTGGCTTTGCGCTTAGCATAATTGCCCCAGAGCATAAATACTATTTGTTGTTTCTGAGTTGCAATGGTCCGGATGACAGCATCGGTAAAGTCCTCCCAGCCTTGTTTTTGGTGGCTAGCGGCTTGGCCAGCACGGACGCTTAAGGTAGCGTTAAGGAGCAATACTCCTTGTGATGCCCATCGCATCAAATTGCCTGAAACTGGGGTCTGGATACCGAGATCTGAACGCAGCTCTTTATAGATATTGGCCAGAGAGGGAGGTATTGGCACCCCATCATTAACCGAAAAGCTAAGCCCATGTGCTTGGCCTGGCCCATGATAAGGGTCTTGACCAAGGATCACCACCTTGACTTTGTCCCAAGGGCATGCATCAAAAGCGGCGAATAGTTGGCTGCCAGGTGGATAGACCGTTGTGGTAGCATACTCCTGTCGAACGAAGGCAGTTAGGGCCTCAAAATAAGGTTTGTCAAACTCGGATTGCAATGTGGCCCTCCATCCAGATTCTAATCGTACATTCATAACTTGTGATGTTCTGATCTTGAAACAAGTACCAAACAGGTTGGCTATCCTCCAGCTGACCCAATAGGGACAAAACTAGAAACATCGTGGAATAATCATTACAAACCGAGGTACTTCCAGCTGCAAGTCCCTATTACTTCCGAAAGGGATTGACGTTGGCCATAAAAATCAGCCATAAGGCTGCCTCAGAGGTACATTAATGATTTTTAACCGCCGAATGTGCTGAGAGTCAGGATAAATACGCAATTTCGTAGGCTGAAAGCTAGGTACAAGCTTAGTGCAGCCCTTCTGGCACTTTTTTCATTTGCTGGTTCAGCTTGGTGCCCATACCCTATTATTTCCCCTGATCTATTCTACAGTCCACCAGATATGACCAACGCTTTACGAAACCTATCTGCCGCCCTTATTTGGGTCTGTATAGTCCTGATAGGCAGCTCAGCACAAGCGCAGACGATGACTTTTGCGTCTGATATTGCGCCAATCATCTACAATAACTGCACCAAGTGCCATAACGAAAATGGGGTGGCCAATTTTATGCCCCTCAATAGTTATGCTTCTGTTAGTAGCCAAGGCCTCAATATCATGAATGCGGTTATTAGCAAGACCATGCCGCCTTGGCCACCAGATACTCGCTATAGCCGCCTGCTTCGCGAGCGGACCCTATCACCAATACAGATCAACAAAATCGCTGACTGGGTAAACAACGCTATGCCTCGTGGGGACAGCACGCTAGAACCTCGAGCGCCTGTTTTTGGCACCCATACACCAGCTCTTGGCCGGCCTGATACAGTCATTGCGATGGCACAGTCATATACCAAGGCCGCTGGGCCAGACGAGTACCGCATTTTTGTTTTGTCGCTCAACATCAGACAGGACCGTGACATCGCTGCCATTGAGTTTGTCCCTGGTAACCCCCACATCAGCCACCACGCAATTATTGCGCTTGACACCACTAACCAAGGAAAGACACTTGATGCGCGCAACCCCGGCTATGGCTATCCATCGTACGGCGGCGGCTTCAACTTCAGCCCAACTGACCTCAACTGGTTTACTTGGGTTCCTGGAGCCATGCCGACTGTTTTTCCTACTGCGGTAGGCAAAAAGCTCTACAAAAAAACAGACCTTTTGCTCCAGATGCACTATGGCCCATCAGCCACTGCACAGTCTGACAGCTCCTTTATTAGGATATACTATGCCCAAACACCTATCAGGCGCTATCTCAAAAGTACCCTGATGAGCCCAATTAACATCACCAATGGGCAGTTTTATATCCCTGCCAATACCATCCGCACGTTCCAGGGCCGTATGTTGGCTTCTCAGGATATGAGCTTGGTAGATGTCACACCACATGCCCACCTGATCTGCACCAGTTGGAAAAGTTTTGTTGTCCGTGCACCTGGAGATACTGTGAAACTCGTTAGCATCCCTAAGTATGATTTCCACTGGCAAGGAACCTATACCTTCCCTAAGTTCCAGAGAATACCGGCTGGCAGCGCGTTCCACGGCGAAGCAACCTACAATAACACTGCCTCCAATCCACGGAACCCCAGCAGCCCACCACGTCCGGTGTCTTGGGGCGAGTTCACGACAGACGAAATGTTTTTGCTCGGCTATAGCTTTGTGGACTACGAACCAGGCGACGAAAACATCTCGCTGGACAATAACTCCATCGTCAGCCTACCAGCTGCTGCTTCGCATTTTGATCGCCTAGCTGTCTACCCGAACCCTGCCCGTGACCAAGTCAAAATACGGTTCACTCTACGGGAGGCTAGCCAAGTCAGCGCCACCTTGTTTGACATGCATGGGCGTGAAGTCCTGAACCTTTTGCCAACCACCAGCTATCCCGAAGGCGAGCAAGACCTATTGTTCCGCCTACCAATGATCGCCCCTGGGGTCTATACCATCATGGCAACAGATGGGCTGAGTAAAATTTCTAAAAGACTCGTAGTTCAATAGCCAGAAACCATTACCCATCCATCCAGAACCTATCCTCATCTATAATGATTAGGGTAGGTTTTTTTGCATTATTGTAAAACCGTTGGTCATTTGGCAGCGCCCGATTCGCAAAATAGTTGCCATATTGCAGCATAGGCAGCCACCCACCAGCCAAGACCGACAAGGTTGGATACGACCAAGGCAACTAGGCCTACACCACCTCCGCGTCATGACCACCGAAACAAACGAAAACGAGTCTACTGCCAAGCCTCTGCTGCCATCGGATGACTCTTCTGAGTCCATTTTGCCAAGTCAGGGACCACCTGACCACCAAGCTCCTGAGCTGCTTGAAGATGGCCAAAATCCTGCATCGACCTCTGGTGAAGTACCCACCCCAGCCAACGACGAATCCTTGGCAGCAGACCTCAATATGCTCCCTCCGCCACTTCCTACAGAGACAGAAGCGGCCCACCCACTCTCGGTGCCAGGCGGGGCAACAATGCCAAACCAAAGCGCAGGCTTCGGACAGCAACCTCAACCATATACTAGTCAAGGTCAAGTCAATCCGACCCAAGACCCTAATCAGCCGGCCTATCCTGTTGGGTATAATCCCTATTACCAACAATTCCACCCAAATGCCCCAACGTTCGCGCAAGGGCAACAGCCAACTCAACAACAAGGCCCCCAACCATACTATCCAGTATCGGGAGCTCCACAACAGCCTTACCCCAACACTGGTTATCCGCCACAAGGTCAGCCACAACAACAACCATATAGCGGCGCTCCAAACCAAGGATTCGGACAGCCAAACTTTGGTCAGCAGGCCCAACCCTACGGCAGCCCCTCCCCCGGACAATACCCTGCCCAACCGACAAACAATCCTTATGGAGGACAGGCGCAATATCCACAAGGGCAATATCAAGTTCAGGGTCAGTACCAAGGCCTGTACCCAGACCCTAACCAAGCCAATCCGTTTGGCAACATTGTAGCCCCACCCAATTACACTGGGCCTAATGGCAACTCGAATGGAGAAAAACCCAAAACATGGCTCATCGAGGCTATTTTGGTGGCGGTACTTTGTTGCCAGCCGCTAGGGATTGCCGCCATCGTCAATGCAGCCAATGTAGATGCCAGATACAACGCAGGTGACTATCAAGGAGCCAAACGCGCCAGTGATGCCGCCAAGCGCTGGATCGTCTGGGGTGTAATTTTGGCCGTCGTGATCGGCTTTGTGGTGGTAGCCTTCCAGTTCATCATGGTCTTCGGATTCTTCCGCGACAATGTTGAGGTAAGGTAAGGACAATGCGTAGTTGCGCTGCTATATTAGGATACCTAGTCAACAGTTCTGCTAGGGAGCCATCTGATACTAACTGGTGCCCATCTATAAAGTCTGACAAGATCCTAGATTTTTGTTGCCTTACCTTGATGGTTCTACAGGTTGTCTAGGACAAAATAAACGCTACTGCGGCGGCAAAATCAGGAACGACAGCTATTGCCAATTCTGACTCCCGCTCCTTAAGCGTAGGTATTAGGATGCGGCCCGTTATGCCAACATTGGCTGCAGCCACTAGGTCCCGATGCGCATCGCCTATTAGCCATGACTGCGTAGGGTCGATGCCGAATTTGGCCATTCCTCGCTCGATCATCAGTGAGTCTGGTTTGCGCATTAATGATCGGCTTATGCTATCGTGATAGGGCGAATAATAGAGGGCATCAAGAGCATTGTCAGATACTTGTTGCATCCTTCCATGTAGTTCTCGTACACGGTCGGCGGTATAAAGCCCTTTGGCTATACCGCCTTGGTTTGTTACCACAATCAGATAATAGCCGGCTTGCTTCAGCCGCTTAAGGCCTTCAGCTACGCCAGGGGCAATCTCAAAGTCCTGATCCTGATAGACATAGTTACCCTTTTCGACATTCAGAACACCGTCACGGTCTAAGAAAACTGCTTTATTGTTGGCCATGGAGCGGATTCTTCGGGCTATTCATTAAATAGAGTGTAGACAATAGTCAACTTCCATTTTTCGCCCTCAATAATTACTTGGTTTCTGTTGTAGTGGGTTCTAGGGTATCGAACAAGGACAGTAGGTTGATTTCGTCTTGATAGTTTTCAAGCTTACCTACCTTGAGGTCAACGACGACCTTTTGCCCAGGCAGTAGGTCAAAATAGTTGTTACTAAAGTGCCCATTGCCATTTTTGGTATTCAGATAAAGGTCTTTGACCAAGGTGCTACTGCTCAGGGTGATGCGGTATCCATCCTCAATGGGGTTGATAATACGCTCGATGCTAGGCTTAGCTAACACTAGCTCAGCAGGTTTGACGAAGTAGTAAATGGTCGAGGCCAATTCCTTTTTGCCGTCTAGTACCACAACTTGGAGGCAAGTCTGCTCTAGCTGAATCTTGGCTGGCAATTCCTTCCGGAGCAAGGTACAATAGGTCTTGGAGGTAAGTGGGCTCAGGACAACTGGCTTAGTTGAAGTCATCAAAACATTGCCACTAAAGTCCAGGAGCCGGTAGATGATTGTTGCTTTCTGGGGCAGACGCAGGTCCGATGCAACGATGACATCATAGTTTTTGGCAGTAGCCCGCACCATTGGCAGGATTGGTTTGTAGTGGTTACGGACCTGATAATGCCCGGCCTTCCAGTTACCAAAATAGTCCACTGTACTCCATGTGATGCCCGGCCAAGTATCATTGATCTGCCAGTACATGGATCCGCCGCATGTGGCCATTTGGCTACGATGCGCCTCGATGGCCTCACGAAGACATAAGGCCTGCATTAGCTGTCCTTGATAGATGACGTGCTCAAATGCTTTTACTGGTTTGTAATATTGACTACTGTACCAAATGATGGCTTCTGTGCCAGACTGTTGCCGACCTTCGAGCCAGACAGGGCTGCGCTGCCGGTGTTTGACCGCCACACTACCAAGATAGAGCTGGTCAGCCTGATCCACCCGACGGAAGGTCGAGAGGGCAGGAAAACTTTGCATGCCATACTCACTGACAAACCTGCCTGTATGGTCCGCAAAGTTGCTAAACAGCTTTTTGCCAAAATAGACTGACCAATCATGGTTATCGCCTTCCTTTAGGTTCTCGAGTTCTAGCTCCTTACTCTGGGGGCTTGTTGGCCAATAGGCAATGTGCGGCGCAAGGGTGGTCATCCGTTCGCGCAGCTCCTTGTAGAAAATACGCTGGAACGCCTTTTCTACCTCTAAACTATCAGTTTCACCAGACTTGTACTTGGATTTAAACCAGCCACGGACCCCATTAATATTCTCGTTATTGCCACTCCAGATAGGGATATTGGGCCAGTTGCGCACGCGTTTGATGTTGTCAGTGGCCTCGGCCCTTATGCTATTAATAAATTCATCATCGCCAGGGTAGGCCGAACAAGCAAACATAAACTCGTTCCAGCACATAATACCTTGCTCGGCACATTGGCGGTAGAACCGGTCATCAGCATAGACCGCTCCACCCCAAACCCGCAACATATTCATGTTGGCATCAACTGCCCAGCGGACGGTTTCGGCATATTTGGCGCTATCCACATTGGCGACAAAGTGGCTTGGTGGCAAATAATTAGCCCCCTTGATGAAAGTCGGCTTGCCATTGACCTCAAAGTAAAAACTCTTCCCTTTGGCATCTGGCTTCTGCACTAGCTTAATATCGCAAAGCCCAATCGTAGTTTGGCGGGTATCGGTGTTTTCGTCCTCAGTCTCTACCTCAGCCACCAAATCGTAAAGTGGATGAGCACCTAGTCCATTGGGCCACCAGATTTTCGGATTCTGGAACTGCACAGGTAGTGTAACAGTGTGCAAACCAGTGTCAACACTGAGCGTTTGGCTGGCCAGTTTGGTGCCATTGGCCTTTAGCACCACATTGACCTTGGTTTTGGCCATCATGGTCAGGCTGACTTGGACCTTACCTTGAACCAACTTAGGGCTGAAGGAGGTTTGTTGCCAATATAGGTCTTCAATCTGGACCTCGTTTGTGGCAACTAACTTGATAGGGCGATAAATGCCTGCCGTAACCATGCGCAGCCCCCAATCCCAGCCATAGTGGTAGGGCGCCTTCCGGACATAGGTACTTGTATGCGCAGCTTTGTTGATCTGCTCGTTGATGTTGGGCCAATATTTAGGGTACTTGCTGCGGCGCTCCATACCAGCCACCATCGCCGACCTAAAGACGATCAGTAGGTTATTTTCCCCTTCAACCAATGTCTTGGTCACATTCACACGCCAGGTCCGGAACATATTGTCCGCCTTCAGGATCTCTTTGCCATTCAGATAGACGGTTGCGTAAGTGTCCAGGCCCTCAAAAACGAGCTCCTGTTTTTGTCGGCTTGCTAATGACGATCCTACGTTAAAACTTGTTTTGTACTCCCAATCTGCATAGTCGATCCAGCCTAATTCTTTTTCGTTTTGGTCCAACAGGGGATCCTTAATAACACCATCTCGTTGTAAATCTGTATGAACGCATCCAGGAACCACAGCCGCCCGCCATTGGTCAGAGCGCCCAACTTGTTTGTATTGCCAGCCACCAGAGATGGTCATGGACATGCTGGGCAAAGCTGCCCATACTGACCCCGCCAGCAATACAAGGGCTAAGGATAAACAACAGCCGACAACTGAGCGTAGAGCATGAGGTAGGATCATCAAATTGGGTGATTGAACGATGGGGTAAAGCGTGTCAAACAACAAAATTGCGCATTTTTCGTCTCTTTACCATCACCTAGCATGACTGTATTATGCATTATGGGCAGAGATAACAACTTGGTCGGCATCCCAATAAGTTTATCTGACTTCTGGACCTTTGAATCAAAAGAAATACACTAAAGTTCTTCCACTGGATTTTGGGGCCAGATTACCAAACTAATCTCTATACATGTGGCTCTGCCTCTAGTGCTTCCCAATACTCCACTGCCCGCCTTAAGTGCGGGATAACGATGGTGCCACCAATGATATTGGCGACAGCGAAGACTTCAAAAATCTGGGCCTTGGTCACGCCTAAATCATAACACTTACCGACGTGGTACTTAATACAATCATCACAGCGCAGGACCATGCTACAAGCCAAGCCGATCAGCTCCTTTGTATGGGTACTCAGAGCACCTTCTGCATAGGTCTGGGTGTCAAGGTTAAAAAGGCGTTTCAGGACAAGGTTATCTGCGCCCAAGATTTTGTCGTTCATCTCGGCACGATAGTCATTGAAATCAGTTACTAAGCTCATGGTTGTAATAGGTGGTTAGGATATTTAAGAATAGTGCCATTGAGGCTATTTGATTTTAGTGCTGTCATGGCCCTTTTTCTGGTTGTATTCCAGCTGGGTGGGGCGGCCAGCTTTTGCGTCCTTGAAGCCTGACATCGTCCCGGCTTGGTACCACTCGGTCCGGACAAGTTTGCCATCAGCGTTGAACTTCTGGACTTTGCCTTGTTGCAGGTCCTGCCGATAGAACCCAGTCTCGACTAAGACACCTTGTTCGTTGAACTTTTTGTATGGGCCACTGCGGGCATTGCCTTTGTATTCGTAGCTAACCTCCACTTTGCCACTTTTGCCAAAATAGTGGGTCTCGATGCCTGTCTTGACCCCATTAATGTAGGGCTCCTCGGTGACTTTATGACCCAAGGTGTCATAATGGATGCGGGTACCAGCTAGTTTGCCCACCTCATTATAAGACTCACGAGTTTTAACTTTGCCAGTTGATGGATGATAGGTTTTCCAGGTGCCGGTAGGTAGTTTGTTCAGGTATTTTTGGTCTTCTAGCTGCCGCCCATTTAGGTCATAGTTGCTGATTTCTTTTTCGCCAGGTGTATCCCCAAAACTAATTTTTTGTTTGAGGTTACCGTTCGGGTGATAGTATTTGCCTGTGCAACACAATAGCCCTTCCCTATACTTAAGTTCGTGCTTGAGTTTACCATCCCGATACCACGCCGTATTGGGTCCATCAATCTTCCCGTTTTTGTAAAATCCTTCCAGAATTTTGGTGCCATTTTTGGCGTAGGACTTGTAGGTGCCATTCTTTTCGCCTTCCGAATAGACACTTTCGGTCTCGAGCTTGCCGTTAGGATAATAAACCTGATAGGTGCCCATTAGCAATCCGTTGCGGTAGTTGGACTTGATATAGGGACTACCACTACGGAAATATTCGTTCCAGTATCCATTAGGTTTGGCCACCGCATAGATTGCCTCCACCTTTAGTTTTCCGTTCGGGTGGTAGATTTTCATTAGGCCGTCAGGCCAGTCGTCCCGGAATTTGCTTTTGCTCTTGAGGCTACCGTCCTCATACCAAGCCACAACCGTATCCTGCAACTTATTATCCCTGAAAACACCTAGCTGACTTGGTTTCCCGTCGGAGTACCAGGCCTTGATCGGTCCATTTTTACGGCCTTTATCGAACGTTGTCTCCAACATTGGTCGGCCAGACTCATAATATTCGGTGAAGACACCATGTTTAACACCTGCCTCATAACCACCTTTGAGCTGCACTTTGCCAGAAGGATGGAATTTGGTGTAATCGCCTACCCTAGTGCTATCTGTAATGCTGGTGATGTTGTAGGTCTCTTTCAGAATGGTCGCCTTGCTGCTATCATAATAAGTCCGGACCAAGACTTGAGCCTTCAACACGCCCCCACAACCTAGCAACAAAGCCCCAAAACCGCCAAAGGCTACAAGCAAAAGTGCTGTCGTTCGTTTACTCATCTTCATTATTATCGTAGGAGAAGACCTACCCTAAACACCTGTTATTGGGTCAATATAACCCTGCCCAGCACAAAGGCATGGACAGGACTACAATAATACCAGATAACGCCTCAATAGTCGTTAATATTGGCTTGCAGATTACCAATGCTGGCCACATTCGTTTGTTGGGATGGTAGCAGCACAAAGCAGAACTGACAAAGCTGCTGATTACAGGAGCAAGGCACCTAGTAAAGAACCTGAGTGCCTCAAACGGACCGCAACAATCGTCCTCAGCAGAAAAGAACCCACCAAAAAACATTGCCCTTTATATGGCTTTTGATGACGGCAAACACATAGCTAATATTCGAGAGCAGCCCACTGTCCAGATTCTGGAGCTAGGTCAGGCTAGGTGGAGACTATGGCTTGCCTTGGCCATTGGCTTGATAATCATCTTGGGCGTAACTGCCCTTATGATGTCCTATCAACCACATATTAAGCTCAACAATGGCTTAGGTTGGGATGGGCGGTATTACCAACGTATGACCCAACAATTGCTTGATGGTGAGACGATCATGGACCGCCCACCTTGGGTCAATCGATTTGGTATTGTTTGGATGGCGGCTACGCTCACTTCAATCTCGGGTAGCAGCATCGACCAAGGCTATTGGCTGCTGAACGAGGGCTCGGCATTGCTGCTAATTCTGCTTCTGAGCTGGGTTGGATTTCGACAATCTACCAAGGCCAACCATAGTCCATTGCTCAGCCAAGTCCTGATGGTTTTGATTCCCCTAAGCTGGTGGTCTTGGCATTGGCTGAGTCCGTTCCGGTTTTCGGCCTTTGACCCATATAATGCCGACACGGTGGCGGTGCTGCTGTTATTGGTAGGCATCCTACTTCAGGATTGGGTCAATGGTCATTTAGACTCACCCCATTATCGAACGCGGGTTAGCCTAGTTAACCTGTTGCTAGCTGGGGTGATATTCCTCGGATGCCTCTGTCGCGAGTTTGTATTGGCCTTACCATTGGCCCTCCTGATTGGGCATTTGTTGCAAGGAAAGGCTATTCGTTATCAACAAATCCCGATACGCCTTTACCACCTTGCGGTTGGAGTGATGGGGATAATGGCAGCTAGGTGGCAGGTCCAGAACACCATGACCGGCAACTTACAGGAAGCTATCTGGTATCATATACGGGACATGAGCTACCATTTGCTCGAAATACGCCCGCTAGTGTTTGCTTTAAGTGCATGGCTAGCATACGGTCCTGTTTTGGTCATGATCCTGATCTTGAGGAAACCCTTTTGGCAAGTCATCAAAGCAAGTCGGTACAGATTGCCGTTGTTGCTCATCTTATTGATTCTTTGCTACGTCGGTGGCACAGACTCGGAGCGATACCTATTCTGGCTTTCGCCTATCCTGGTCTATTGGTTTTGGCTTGTGGTGAAGACGAAGGAGGGGCAAAACGCCATCAGTCGATTATCCATGGCATTTTGGTGTCTTTTGGTCATAGGTCAAGGGTTGGCATCGCGGTGGGTGATGCCCATCCCCGAGCCCGAAGCAAGCCAAACTTGGCCCCATTGGCCAGTCCTGACTAGTTTTGGTGGGGCCAATCCATTCCTTCAATTGATGGGGCATCACGGCTATGGACTGAACTACCTTTACACGATCGTCTTGTTGGCAGAGTATGGCCTTTTGATTGGGCTATTACTTTGGCTCTCGAGGTCAAGCCCCTACCCATTATGGCTAAAAACGCCGCCAAAACAGGATCTAGCCCCATAGAAATGGTCCTAAAGCCCATTTCTGATGTAGCTTGCGGTTATAGAGTATAGGATGCCACTTATCCTGACCAAAACCCAAAAAAACTACTCCGATTTGCTATGTGTGGACGCTATGCACTGATCACCCCTATTCAGGAGCTGGAAGCCGCTGTTGGTGTGGTCCAGACCGAAATACCGACCAATCAGCAATTGCATTTGCCGACCTATAACGCCAGCCCTGGGCAAACTTTGCCAGTCATTATCGAGCATAAGTGGCGGCAGCTCCGCGGTATGCGCTGGGGACTGGTACCAAACTGGGCACCCACTGCCGTCTCGAAAGGCAATACAATTAATGCCCAGCAGGAGACCCTAACAGCCAAACCCTCCTTTCGGCACCTGGTCCAGACAAATAGATGTGTGGTGCCGGTCTCGGCTTTTTATGAATGGCAACCACTCGGCAACTTGAAGCAACCATACGCAATCATGCCCATGGAAGGCATCGCCTATCTAGCCGGCCTATGGGATCGTTGGATCTCACCATTGGACAGCAGCATAATCGAAACGTTCACCATAATAACAACACCATCGGCTGGCCTGATGACCAACCTTCATGATCGGCAGCCAGTCGTGTTGGACCCTAAAGATCTAGACCAATGGCTTGATGGCAAAAGTCTGTGGCCTGACCTAGCCCCAATGCTCCAGAGCTATGCCTGGCTAAATTGGAAGTCTTATCCTGTTAGCAGTATGGTCAACAATGTCAAACACAACAGCCCTCAATTGTTGGCCGAAGCCCCAAGGATTGCCACACAAGGAAGTCTGTTTGGGTAGGAGGATGGATAAAAGTGCTAAAGTCCTAACCACACAATAACAACAACGCCCAAGATCATGGACTGACCTTGGGCGTTGTTCTTTGTATAGCTGAGTTGAATAACATGTGCTGGGTAAGCACAAATCTGGTTGTACTAGTCGTCAAGGCCTGCCTCGCTCATGCCTTCGGATTCCATCTTGGCTTTGACTTTGTTACGAACCTTGGATTTCATTTCTTGGTACTTGCTAAGTTGGTCTGCAGTCAAGACACCTTTAAGGCCTGCATCAAATTTGGCAAAGGTATCCTTGCGCTCTTGGTTGAACGTTTTACGGTCCTTGCTCGCCTTTGCTTTTTCGATTGATGCCTTCATGGCAGTTAAGCGCTCGGTGTTGAGTGTTAGAACCTTAGCCTTTTGGCTTTCGTCTAGCCCGAGGACTTTGGTCATCTTCTTGGTGGCTTGCTCTGCACGTTTGGCAGGGTCAAAGTCACTGCTTTGGCGTGGCGACCAATCCGCCTTGGATTTGGTTGTTTTTGGCGTCTCTTTAGGAGCCATCTGAGCCATACTAGTAGTACCTATTAGGGCCGAAGCACCAATGGCAAAACAGAACTGAAGGAATCGGGAAGCTTTCATTGTGTGTGTGATTAAATGGGATTTGTGTGAACTGTTTGGGTCTAGGAAATGACTGGCAGAGGACTAGCTTGACGAGCTGTACCTCAGCTTGTGTTCGGTATATGATAACCTGACAAAACTGTGCCAGACTAAGTGATGGGCTGAGGAGCTTAACGTCCTTAACAAGCCTTAACCATGACCTAACAAATGTAGTCCATCTGGCCTGAAAAGATTAGCGGAGATACCTATCCCTTTGCCCCATTTGGTTTACTCCATCTGGCCACCGCCCATTTGGCGCTGCTGCATACGTTCTTGGCGTTGTTTCATCTGTTCTTCCTTCCAGGCTGTATAGTCTTTGAACTGGGTCGCGTTCAGCACAACTTTTAGGCCTTCCTCAAACTTGGCCTCAGACTTCATGGCCTCTTCGCGCATCAGGGACATGTCACCAGCATCCATGGCCTTTTTGTAAGTATCCTTCATGCTCAGGAATCGCTCTAGGTTAAGTGCCTGGACACTTGCCTCCTGATTTTCGTTGAGTTTAAGGCGCTCCTTCATCCTTTCGGTAGTGCGGCTTGCCATTTTTTCAGGGTCCATTTGCTCTCGCCCTCCCCCTGGCCCACGTTGACCGCCTCCGCCACCAAATTGGGCAAAAGCGCTACTGGTTAGCAATGTGATAACGAGGGTCATTAACAGAAACCTACCCATCTGACGGAAGGTGGCTGTGGCAGGACCAATGATGCAAGAGGGGTTTAGTTTCATGGCGTTGGTAAGGGCTTGGAGCAAAATTTGCATTAGGTTTAAGTGATAATCGATCGGCCGAGACCATCAAAATGACAATACTTTGCCGATCTATTGATAAGACCAATAACTGGGGCGGTAGTTTAAGATCCAACCAATTAAAAATATGGCCGTTCGTACGATTGTCCTGATAAATTTTGGCGGAACCAGTATCTTTGGATGTCGGATCGCACTTTTGTGTATCCAACCCACAACACGTTCAACCAACGCGCTCAATGACCAGATTTTTTACTAAGACCAATGGCCGGTTGCTGAGGCCATACCTACTCGGGATGGCATTGTTGGCCAGCGCCGGGGTTGTACAAGGCCAAACGGCGGATCAGTTACTCCAGATCAAGCTCGCAACTCCGTCTGAGGCACTAGAGAACCTAGCCCGCGAGTATGCCAAAATCACACCTATCCGTAAGGCTAGTGCATTGGCCAAAGCCAAACAATTGGGCTGGCCTTTGACCTTTGCAGACGCTAAGGGCAAAGTCGTCAACCACTTGGTCGATCTTGACGAACTCGGCAATCCTGTTTATGCTGGCGTTGACAACTTATCTTCAGCTCAGACGCTTGGCATTGACAAAGTCTGGCCAGGTGGTACAACTAACTATAACCTCACTGGGCGTGGCTATAAAGCCAGCCAATGGGATGCAGGTTCGCCTGTCCTGAATCACGTAGAGCTGATTGGCAGGGTCGTGAGTGCAGATGGATCTGGCGTCGATGACCACAGCACCCATACCGCTGGTACCATCTTGGGCAAAGGCGTTTCTGCCGAAGCCAAAGGCATGGCTTATGAAGCCACAATGCGGGCCTATAACACCAGTAGCCCAATCAACCAGATGGCCAACGAAGCCAACAATGGTTCCTTAGCTGGCAACCATAGCTGGTCTTACAAACGCGGCTTCCAACCAGGTGGTGTAGGTTATGTTTGGCTCGGACCTGCCACCGCTTATGTCGATCCTGGCTATGGGTATTACAGCAACATCGCAGCCCAATGGGATGCAGCAGCGCTCAATATGCCCTACTTCCTGAACTGTAAGTCAGCAGGCAATGACCGCGGATCAGGCCCAGCACCAGGACAAACCTATACCATCCAGGCCACAGGTGCTACTGTTACGCAGCCAGCAGTTGGATCAGCTACTTATCGTGCGCCTAATGGCCAATACGACTGTATGGCCAACCATACAGTATCCAAAAACCTCCTGAGTGTTGCAGCGGTTTCAGCCATCAGGGCTGGTTATACCACCCCAAATGGTGTGATCATGTCTAGCTTCAGCAGCTGGGGCCCAACAGACGATGGCCGGATCAAACCAGATATTTCGGCAGTTGGCGTATCTGTCTACAGCTCAGTTGGACCAACCAACACTAGCTATGACACTTATGACGGCACCAGCATGAGTACCCCGAGCATGACTGGTGTTTGTCTCCTACTTCAGGAGCAACATGCCAATACCCACCAAGGTCGCCTAATGCGTGCCGAGACCCTCAAAGGCCTAATCATCCATTCGGCTGACGAGGCTGGTACCGCAGTTGGACCTGATTATCGATTCGGCTGGGGACTTGCTAACGTCAAAAAAGCCTCTGACATCTTGCTTGGTGACAGTGCAAACCACTTCATCAAAGAGCTGGTCTTGACCAATGCCCAAACCATCACAATCCCAATCACTGTCGCCACAGCTGGCCCATTACGTGCCACCATCTCTTGGTTCGATCAGCCAGGCCCGGTTAATGCCGCCATGCCGCTCAACGACCGTACACCCAAGTTGATAAACGACCTTGATCTCCGCATTGTCCGCCTTTCGGACAATACCACCACCAGCCCATATAAACTAGACCCAGCCAACCCAGCGAACGCCGCCACTACTGGTGACAACGTTCTGGACAATGTCGAGCAAGTATTGGTCGCCAATGCTGCACCAGGCAATTACGAAATCAGGATCAGCCACAAAGGTGCTACCCTTGTAACTGGTCGTCAATCGTTTGGCCTTTTGGTCTCTGGAGTCTCGAGCAAGTATGCAGGTACACTTTGTCATGGCCTGTTGCGCAGCTCCGCTAGCCGTGGCACCATCACTGATGGTAGCGGTAGCCAGAACTACAAAGACAATTCGGACTGTACTTGGCAGATCGATGTGCAGGACACCACTGCGGCTGTTGCCATCAACTTCACAGCAATGGGCCTCAGCGCTGGCGACACTGTCTATCTTTATAGCGGTACTCAAACTCGGAACACTTTATTGGGTAAGTATTCAGGCACCGCTATCCCTGCTGGAGTTAAATATGGTTCCAAAGGGCGGGCTTACATTCGTTTCGTATCGGATGCAGCAACAGCAAGCACTGGGTTTTCTCTAAACTACAACATCGTGACCTTGCCACAGGTAACAGTCACCTCGGGTTCGTCACAAGTATGTAGTGGCAACGCCGTTCGGTTTATTGCCAGCACAGCTACCGCCTCTGACACGGCAGGCCTAACTTGGCAATGGAACATCCCTGGTGCCATCCCGAACAACCCGACTGGTCGTACCCCTGTGGTTATTTTGCCAAATGGGGGCACCTACACTGCAAGCGTTAGTGCAACAAACCTGGTCGGTACTGCCAATGCAACCATCCAGACCGTTGTGAGAGCCCTCAATGGCAATATTTTCTCAGCTGCTTATGCCGAAGAGCGTTTTGATGCCAACACTACTTGGCCACGCAATACAATTGACACCAACGGTACTTGGCGCACTACTACCTCTCCTGCTAGCAATACCAACTGGTCACGCAGCACAGTTGCGGCCTATAGTGGTACTGCAAGTGCTTATATCAGGAGCAATTCCGTTTTGGCTGGCACCGTCCGTGAGCTCATTTCGCCTAACTTCAACATGACGGGACTGACAGCAGGACAGCGTTTACGTTTCCGAATTTCAAGTGCACGTGCTACTTCAAGCAGCAGCGATGTCATGAAACTATTCTGGAGCAACAACTGCGGTAACACCTGGACCCAGATTTCGTACAACCGCTCTGGCACCACCAACCCGAGTATCTATACCGTCATAGGAACCCGTCGTTTCCCTTTTATACCAGCAGATGGCTCGGAGTGGCGCACAGAAAGTGTCATCATCCCTGCGGCTGCGATTGCCTCAACACGTTGCCAGTTCAAGTGGGAGTACACCAACGATGCTTTAACAAGCCTGTACATGGATGACATCATGATCGGTGACTCGGCCTTGGCTGTCAGCATCGACAAAAACTTGACCACAGTTCATGACCTTGCCACTGCCTACCCTAACCCAGGCGAAGTCAGCAATGCCAAACTCAAGATCAACGTCCCAACCGGAGAGGCCCTGCAAATCAGCATTACGGATGTTGTGGGTCGCCAGCAGATGCTAAACTACACTGTCAATCAAGAGGGCGAAGTCGTTCTGGTCAACGAGTTGTTTGGCAACACACTCGCTAGAGGTTTGTACAATGTTACAATCCAGCGGGCACGAGAGGTGCAACAGATCAAACTAGTGCTGCAATAGTCAGTTCACGAGTCTAATCTCCATTAACCCACAAAGGGCAGCTAGTATCAACGAGCTGCCCTTTGTTTTTGACAATGATCAAGAAACATCTAATCAGAATACCTTATCGTAACTCCAACATCGGGACCTCCATGAGCAATAACTCAGCGTTGGAGCTTGCTAGGACTTCAAAGGTTGTGGTGTCCGTTATGGCAAGGCCGTCACGGGTGCTGAGGGTTTGGCCAGCAACAGTCACATCTCCACTTAGGACAAAGAGGTAGAGACCGTGGCTTGGTTGGTGGAAGGTGTAGGGCAGTGCTTGTCCAGCCGACAGGTTACCAAGGGTGAACCAAGCCTCTTGGTTGATCCAGACTGCAGCGGCGTCGTCAGGTGCTACGATGGTTTGCCATTGGTTTTGACGACCAACGACATCAAACGTTTTTTGGTCATACCTAGGGGTGATGTTCCGCTCTTTGGGCAAGACCCAAATCTGCAAGAACTTAACCTCTTCGGTTTTAGAGTGGTTGTACTCGCTATGTTTAACACCTGAGCCCGCACTCATGATCTGGACATCGCCATGTTTGATGATGGTCGAATTACCCATTGAGTCACGATGCTCTAGGTCGCCAGCCAGTGGTATACTGACAATTTCCATATTGTCATGCGGGTGGGTGCCAAAGCCCATCCCGGCAGCCACTCGATCATCATTGAGGACACGAAGGGCACCAAAATGCACACGTTCGGGATCGTAATAGTGCGAAAAGCTAAACGTATGGCGGCTATTGAGCCAGCCAAGGTTGGCAATACCACGGGTGTTAGCTTTGTGAAGGGTGGTTTTCATGGTGGTGGTTGGCAGCGACGCTGCGCATTATATGGTTATAGCCTCGGCAGGCTTTGATGATCTGCCTTTAAACATCATGGCTTCGTCTGATCACCTGCTTTTGTCACTACAAAGTTCGGCCCATTGCTGGCGCCAACCAATGCAAAAAAGATTGTAAGCATTGTCAAAACCTTGGTGCCAGATAATACAATCCCAATACCTGATTTATGCTATCAAAGGCCCAGCAATGACCATACCTAGGCCTCTCCACTAAGCTCCATGACGGACTGGAAGGACGGGCGGGTAAGCCAAAAGTTGTTATAGCCCTCCCCAATTACAACCATGGCCTCTTGCATTGCCAAGAGCTCCAGCACGGCCAAGAAGTTAAAAATGGCCAGGATTTTAGAGTTCGTTTCGCCCAAAACCATCTCAAACGAAACCCGCTCGTGCTGCATCAGCAACTGCCGAAGACGATCTTTTTGTTCCTCGACAGTATAGGGGAAGGTCACGACAGTATGGCGGGGCCGGTTAAGCTCGATCTCGTAGGCCTGCATAGCGCGTTCGTAGAACTTGAGCAATTTGTAAAGATCCACATCCTGCAGCTCAACATCTGTGTCGCTGACCTTGGACATAAGTTTGAGCTCGCGGGTGACATTCCCACGGTCATACATCTGGGCACGATCAGCTTCCATCTCGGCCAACACCCCAACCACACTCTTGTATTTTTTGTACTCCAACAATTGCTGGACAAGCTCTTGCCGAGGGTCAATCTCTTCGCCTTTGGCATTGAGCTCAGGCCGAGGCAACATACTCCGGCTCTTGATCCGCATAAGGGTTGAAGCCACCAAGATGAACTCGCCAGCCACCTCCATATTCATCTGCTCCAGATGATGGAGGTAGTCCAGAAAGTCCTGCGTCATCTTACCAATCGGGATGTCATAGATGTCCAACTCGTCGCGCTCAATGAAGAACAACAACAAGTCAAACGGACCCGAAAAAAGTGGCAACTTGACCTCAAAACTCATGTTAGGACTATATTTGGACCAAATGCTGGCTTTGGCTGGACTTTTGCTTTGCAATATAAGGCACTAACGTATTCCTTCGCCTAGCATATTTGCTTACCGTTCCTCGTTACATGCCTAGCATGGCCATTGGTCTTGACTGCAAAACCAACAAAACCAAAACTGCTGCGATCAATTAACACTACGCCCCCATCATGCAACATCCACCGCTCATGAGCGCCAATCCATCCCGTACTAGCCGCTATTTGCTACTACTGGCCATCCCATGCATCACCCTGCTGGGCAGCTGTGTCGTCGGCAAAAAGAAGTATGAATCCCTTTTGAAGGACCGCAACAAACTGGATAGCACCTTGGTGGATCTAAATGGCAAGCACAAAACACTCAATGCCCAGCATGATGCGCTCAATGCCCGCACATTAGCCTTACTAAAAGACACTGCTGCCCTTGGTAAAATCCGTCGTGGGTTGGTATTTGACCTCCAGACTGCTGACCGCAACTACAGCGCCTTGATGACTACCAGCAACAAACAAACCTTGGAGCTAAGCAAGAAAAACGCCACCCTTGGCAAGGATCTAGCCGCCCGCGAACGCCGCGTTCAAGAACTTGAAGGCCTTATTGCTGATAAAGAGCGTGCGACTCGTGAGCTTCGGGACCGCGTAGCCAAATCACTGCTTGGCTTCAACGAAAAAGACCTAACAATCCAAGTCAAGAATGGCAAAGTTTATGTCTCACTGTCCGAGCAACTATTATTCGCCTCAGGCCGGTATGATGTTGATCCGAAAGGACAAGACGCCCTCAAAACCTTGGCTGGCGTTCTCCGCAAGGATACTTCGGTCAACGTCACCATCGAAGGCCATACGGATGACGTACCGATGCGTGCTGGCACAGCAGGCATGAAGGACAACTGGGACCTAAGTGTCCTCCGCGCGACAAGCATTGCACGTTTGCTTGCTGACGAAGGTGTACAAGGTCATCAACTAATTGCCTCAGGCCGTAGCAAATACCTGCCACTTGATCCTCAAAAATCAACCGAAGCACGCACCAAAAATCGTCGCACTGAGATCATTTTGACGCCTAAGCTGGACGATTTGTTCAAGATGCTTGGCAACTAAAACAATAAGCGTATGGATAGCGTCTTGGGTCTGCTGCGTGAAAAACTAACGACCTCAGTAAAAGGCACCTAGATATAAAAAAGGCAGCTCCTTCATCAGGTAGCTGCCTTTTTTATTTGGCACTGATATGCCGTTATGGTAGGATAACTACTGGCTTGATTGATGCATCAGAAGACTTGGCACCCTCCAGCTTCAGTGACTGATCTGTCAAACCCTTGCCCCAAAAGACACCAAAACTAGCTCGCTTCTTGCCTGACCTAATATCGGATTCATTGCCACGATAAAACTCCGGATTCAGGAAACGCCATTCAGTTTTGAGCAGGTTCCAGTCAGCAGAAACAGGGAAACGTGGCCACGTAATTGTCACACCCTCCACTTGGAGTCGAGAGACATTTTGGGCCACAAACGCTGCCTTTGCCGAACGTACATCTGGCATATTTTTGTAGAAGCCAATGCTGCGGGCCTTTGCTGCTAGTGGGTCTGGCTGGTCGATCATCGCATATTCTAGATGGATGTTCGAAAAACGAATATTGTCTAACTCCATTTTAGGGGCAGCCGCCATCATAATCCTACCATCGGTGATGATGCTGAGGTTAGAGATCGAAACATCACGAATGGCACCCAGCTTGTTAACTGGTTTGGGTTTCCGGTAGTTAGGATGCTCCTTGATCTCGACATCATAAGGGGTATTAACGGTATCGACCTCAATCTCGATCACCCGGTTCAGCGGCCAGCCAGAATTGGTGGTACCAGTGATGTTATTGATGATCACATGCTCAATCGTGCCACCTTCTAGGCTTCGGATGTCGATGATACGTGAGGATGTTTTCACCACAAGGTTATTGACTGTGATGTACCTAAAGTCCTGACGTGACTCATATCCAATCCGGAGGGCAACGCAGCTAGTCGACAAGATACAGTTTGAGATCGTGACATACTCACATGGTCCAGAGTCCTCGGTGGTTTTGAGAGCGATGGCATCATCCCCGACATCGATATTACAGTCACTGATAATGAGATGGCTACAGCCACCAACATCAATACCGTCCGAATTGGGACCAAAGGCCGAGTTCAGGATCGTCAAGCCCATGAGTTTAACATCATAGGAGTTGAAGGGATGAAGACCCCATCCGGCAGAATTCTGGATCGTTACACCTTCTACGGTCACATGTTTACAACCGTCTATCTCGACCATAGGCGATGGTCGCTCTTCGATCTCTTTGTAGAAATCCCAATCATGCCGACGGTTAGGCTTCCAGAAGGCTTTGCCATTTCCATCAATCGTCCCCTGGCCAGTGATGCGCACATCGTTGACGTTTTTTGCGACAATCAGATGCCACGGGGTGCGATCTTCGTGGTGGCCCCAAGTCATTTGGGTATAGTCCTTGATATTGGTCGAGCCTAGCAAAACGCCCCCGCCAGCCAGGTGCAATGTCACCCGATCTTTGAGGAATAATGTCCCCGTATAAAAGGTCCCGGCTGGCACAAAGACCGTTGCACCCGTAACTGATGCTTGGTCAATTACCTTCTGGATGGCGACCGTATTGAGGGTTTTGCCATCAGGCACAGCGCCAAACTTCGTGATGTCTAGCAGTTGTGCATTGACTGACAGCGAAGTGACCATCAATCCTAATAGGATGGCTAGGCCATTAAATCGTTTTTGGGTTATCATTGGGGATGGGGCAAGCGTTTGACATCAAAGCTAGCATATTTTTAACATGCGAACCCAACTTGGAATACCCTAACACCTACCTCAACACCTGTTGCCACCGCTCGCTGCTCACCACGACGGCATTATAGTCCAGCAACCCCTTAGCATGGTCATGGTCTTGATTGATCGCATATTGCCAGATCAACATCCGTTCGATCGAAGGTTCAAACCCCGTACTAGCGATCCAGTAGTCAACTGCAAGGTCCGTGTCACCGATGTAGTGTTTGTAGGTACCATAGTCGGCATACAGGATTGGCCTTCGATTGGTTTGACGCCTGATATAAGCGATACAATCCTTGAGCCGAGCCAATGCCTGAGCCCTTGTGCCCTTATAATATCGATTGCCCGAAGTCTCAAAGTCGATCACTGGGGGCAACTCATGCGGGTATTTTTGGTACTCGGCAACAAACAATTTCGCCTGGACAATGCCATCAGTCCTGAACCGAAAGAAGTGATATGCCCCTGATACAAAACCAGCCCGTCTGGCTTCTTTAACGTGTTGGTCATACTTAGGATCGTGATAGGCGGTACCTTCTGTGGCCTTTACAAAAACGAAACTATAACCTTCTTCGCCAAGCATAGCCCAATTGACTTTGCTAGTATGTTTGCTAACATCCAACCCTTTGATGGGATACTTACGGGCCAAATGTGCTGCTGAGGTAGGGGACGATCCTCTGTAATAGAGATGCCACAACGATGCACCCAACAACAATAGCACCACCATTATGGCAACCAAGGTCCAGCGTTTAGGGCTGTGTCGTGGTTTGGCAGGGTGGGTTTTGGGCATAAAAAGGAGTAGGCTGTGAGGCAGGTCAAAAATTGATCTAGCAATCAGCAACAAGGGGCAAAGATAGGCGAAGTCAGCAGATAGGGGCCGTTATGACGTCAGGATGAAAACAGCCTAACGAATGGAAGACTAGGACCAGATATAACCACAATATATTAAGATCGGGGCTTACCTTTGTGCAGAGGTTCTATCCCTTTGTTGGTATGTCCATCAGGATTAAGGCTTCCGCAAAAAAAACAAAATCACCAATGAAAAAGGTACTACTAGCAGCCGCTACAGCCTTCTTGCTGACCACCGCCAGCCAGGCTCAAATCGTCACACCACAAGCCAGCCCCCTTGCCAAAGTGGAGCAACGCATTGGTGTTGCTGACGTCACCCTGACCTACAGCCGCCCAAGTGCCAAAGGTCGTAAAGTGTTCGGTGACGTCCGTCCATGGGGCGAAATCTGGCGTTTTGGTGCCAACCAACCTACCAAAATCAAGTTCTCGGACTCCGTAATGGTCGGCAAAACTTGGCTTGCACCAGGCGAATATGCCATCTATGCAACGCCAATGCAGAATGGTGAATGGCCAGTCTTTTTTGGCAAGGATACCAAAGTCCAAGCTGATGATTTCAAAACATCTGAGGCCGCCGCAAGCCTAATGGTCAAAACGGAGTCGCTGCCTATGTCGATCGAGACAATGACACTTGACTTCATGGATATCACTTCTACATCATCCAACCTAACGATGATGTGGGAAAAAACTTCCATCAAAATCCCGTTGACCTTTGATGTTGATCGTAAAGTCACTTCTAGCATCCAGAAGACGATGAACGACGTCAACAACTACTGGTCAGCTGCTAACTACTATTTCGAGACCAACAAGGATATGAAACAAGCCCTTGTCTGGGTAGACAAAGTGGTGGAAAAAAATCCTGCATTTTGGGTCCTGAACCTCAAAGCTAAAATCCAGCATAAACTAGGCGACAACAAGGGTGCGATTGCTTCGGCCGAGATGAGTATTGTCAAAGCCAAGGAGGCCAAAAACAATGACTACGTCAAGATGAACGAAAAACTCATCGCTGAAATTAAAGCAGGCAAGTAGTCCGAATAGACTGCGGCCCTTAGTGACAATAATAAAAGAGGCATCCGTTTCTGGATGCCTCTTTTTATTTTGGTTGAATGAGAAAATAGGTCGTTGACTTGCTATTGGGTCCTGAGTGGTTGTATTTTGGCAAAACAGCATCGATGCCACGATTGCTTGCCAAGTCCAAGCACAAAGGCTGAAAACAATCTACCTAACAAATGCAACGAGGCGGTTTGATAACTAGCCGTTCTGGGCCAACTTTGAACCTAGACGGACTTATGATCGAAACGAGCAAAGTCAGAACCAACTATGAAGACAAATTTTTTTCCACAATTATTGTTTAGTGTGCTGGGCATTTTGGCGCAAATCATGGTCTTTGCGCAAGCTCCTACCAGCTACTCGTCCACACAGGTGCAACAGCTGCTGAAACAGCTACCTATCTGTGGTACGGTTTTATACGTGGCGGCCCACCCTGATGATGAAAACACCCGACTGATCGCCTATTTGGCCCACGAGCGGCATCTAGATGTCCACTACCTAAGCCTGACCCGTGGCGATGGCGGCCAAAACCTCATCGGCACCGAGCTCAGCGAAGGCCTAGGCGTGATCAGGACGCAAGAGTTGCTAGCTGCGCGCAGAATCGATGGTGGCCACCAGCTCTTTAGCATGGCACGAGACTTCGGCTTCAGCAAAACACCCGAGGAAACCTATACCAAATGGCCACGTAGGCTCGTCTTGCGTAATGTTGTCCAGACTATCAGAAGGATAAAGCCAGATGTAATCATCACTAGGTTTAGCCCCTTGCCTGCACCAACACATGGTCACCATACCGCCAGTGCCCAACTAGCACTCGAGGCGTTCACCATGGCCGTCACCGATAGTTTCCCCGGTGATATGGACGAGGCAAAACAGGTACGGCCTTGGCAAGCCAAACGAATTTTCTGGAATATCAGCTCGTTCTTTTTCCAAGGGCGAGAAAAAGAATTCAAGGCCGAAAAATACCTCAAGCTCGACATCGGAGGTTACAACCCGACTTTAGGGCTAAACTATCAAGAGCTTGCCGGCCTTAGCCGCAGCCAGCACAAAAGCCAAGGATTTGGCTCTGCAACCAGCCGAGGGGCTAGCTTCGAATACTTTGAGCTACTAGCAGGTGATAGCGCCAAGGTGGACATCATGGATGGCATCGACCTAAGTTGGCAAAGACTTGCAGGTACTTCCCAACAGAACGACCGATTGCTTGACTCGGCCTATACAGCCTATCAACTAGGGCAACCCGAAAAGTCAATCAAACTATTGGCCAAAGCCCTCCAACGCGGTAAAACGGACCTCCAGAAAGTACCAGGGAATGTGCAACGTATTAAAGAGGTCAAGATCCAGCAGATAGAGGAGGCCATTCTTGCCATTGCGGGCATTAGGGCAGAAGTTACCTCTAGCAAATCCACCTTTGTGTCAGGTGACGATCCCGTATTCAACCTAGAAGTCGTTAACCGCAGCAAGGTGCCTGTCACTTTGGTCGGGTTCAATGGTGGTGGACATGATACCACGATCAACAAGCCCTTGGCCGAGAACCAACCATGGCAGCACAAAGCTAATCTAAGGATAGCCTACAGACATACCCAGCCTTTTTGGCTCGAGGTTCAGCCATCGGCTGGGAATTTCAACCTATCCCCTACGATGTCCCGGAGCATGTATGACCAACCAGAATCAAACCAACGAAACCTGACCTTCACATTCCGGATTGCAGACCAGATCATCAAAAAAACAGTTAATGATCAACACAAATCAGTTGACCCAATCCGGGGTGAACTCTATCAGCCTATTGAGATTTTGCCATACATCCTAGTCAAGCCACTCAGTCCTATTCAAAGGGTTGTTACTGGCAAACCAACTACAGTCAAAGTCGAGATTGAGGCATTGGAGGACTATAGCAATGCCACTTTCTGCCTCAAGTTTAACGACGGTAGCACCACGCCTACCCTAAAGCTTGAAAAAGGACTAGCAGGTAGCAAACGCATTCTGGATGTCACCTTCGTACCCAAAGCCGGCCAAAATTCAGTTGTGGCGATGGTCCAAGATGACGATACGACATACACCTACCGTAGTTGGGTCCAACGTATTCGGTATGACCATATCCCGAACCAGTTGATGCTCAAGGAGGCCAAAATCACTTTGGTCAATGCCGACATCAAGACCAAAACCAACCGACTTGGCTACATTATGGGGGCTGGGGATGAGGTGCCAGATGCCCTTCGCCTCATGGGTTATCAGGTCGATCTACTCACAGAGGCTAATATGAAAGCTGAGGTACTTAAACAATACCCTACCATCGTGGTCGGCATCAGGGCCTATAACACTCATACTTGGCTCAAGAAGGCCAAACCTTTGGTGCTCGATTATGTACAGCGGGGCGGCAACTACATCGTCCAGTATAACACAGCCAACTTCCTGTCAGGTGCTGATGCGCTTGATAGCATTGCCCCCTATCCGATCAAGATTAGCTCTGAACGTGTTACAGTTGAAGAAAGCCCTGTTAGTATCTACCTTCCTGACCACCCTGCCCTCAGCAAACCCAACAAAATCAGCAATGCAGACTTTGATGGCTGGGTGCAAGAACGTGGACTCTATTTCGTCAAAGACTGGAAAGGCCCATATCAGGCACCACTCGGTATGAAGGACCCGAACGAACCAGAGCGCAAAGGTGGATTATTGATCGCCCAATATGGTAAAGGCCACTATGTTTATACTGGCATTAGCTTCTTTAGGCAGTTACCAGCTGGGGTTGGCGGGGCCTATCGCCTCATGGCCAACCTGATCGAACTTGGTCACTAGTCATTAGGGATGATTATCAAACTGATTAGCTTATTCTTGGTCTCCTTAACCACTAACCATGTCCCTACCATCAAAGCCAACAAAGGTCCCTATTGAGGGGCAGCCACCTGTTTTCAGCACCTGGAGCCAATGGTATTGGATCGTTGTGGTGGTCCTGATCATGTTGATGACGTTACTTTCGGTGACATCGGCCTATTTCATGATGCCATAAGTCAGATCTGCCTTCCTTTACCGTATTCGCTTGCCCACCATTGATCGCACCAACCCCTTGAATTGCCATGCTATCTACCCTAGACTACTTCATCCTGATTGGTACCTTAGGGATCATAGTAGGCTATGGGATTTGGCGGACACGGTCCACGAAAACAATGGATGGCTACCTAAAGGGAGATAATACATCACCTTGGTGGTCCGTAGGGCTTGGGATCATGGCGACTCAGGCAAGTGCTATCACCTTCCTGAGCACACCAGGGCAGGCCTATAATGACGGCTTGCGCTTTATCCAGTTTTACTTTGGGCTCCCATTGGCGATGATCGTTCTCTGCATCACTGCGGTGCCCCTTTATAGCAAACTAAAGGTATTCACGGCCTACCAATACCTTGAAGATCGATTTGGCCTCCCGACCCGCACCTTAGCCTCAGGGTTATTCTTGCTCCAGCGCGGACTTAGCACCGGGATCACAATTTATGCCCCCAGTATTGTGCTGAGCACCGTCTTGGGATGGTCGCTAAATGCCACCATTCTGTTTATTGGTCTTGCTGTCACGGCCTATACCATTATTGGTGGCAACAAGGCTGTCAGTGTCACGCACCAGCAGCAGATGTTGGTCATATTCACGGGTCTATTTGCGGCTGTGGTCGTCATTTTACAGCTACTGCCATCAGATGTCGGTATCGTCCGGGCGACCCAATTAGCGGGCTATGCAGGCAAACTCAACGCCATCGACTGGAGCTGGGATCTGAAGGAACGCTACAATATCTGGTCAGGGCTAATTGGAGGTTTTTTTCTGCAACTCAGCTACTTCGGCACTGACCAAAGCCAAGTTGGACGCTACATCGGCGGCGCCAGCATTACCGAAAGCCGTCTAGGCCTTATCATGAATGGGCTTGTCAAGATTCCGATGCAGCTCCTGATCCTTTTCATCGGGATCATGGTTTACGTCTTTTACCTCTTTCACCCTGCGCCACTCAACTTCAACAGCCAGGCAGAGCGCCAAGTACTTGCAAGTACTTCAGCGCCTGCCTATCAGGTTCTCGAACGCCAGTACCTTGGCTTGCAAACCCAAAAGGCCAATCAAACAAAGGTCCTTAACGAGGCGATATCTGCCGAAGACCCAAACCAAATTTTGGCAGCACAACGCGGGTTAAATGATATCCAACAACAAATTACCGAAGTCAGATCTAATGGTCAAACCATCATAAAATCGGTCTCACCAAAAACAGACGGCAAAGATGCTGACTATATCTTTATCCACTTTGTCTTGCGCTACCTCCCACACGGACTTATTGGTCTATTGCTGGCCGTCATCCTGTCAGCCGCGATGAGCAGCACGTCTGCTGCCCTCACGAGCCTAGGTGGCACCACCGTCATCGACCTATACCAACGGATGGTCAACCCTGATGCCAGTGGCAATAATATGGTTTTAGTAAGCCGGCTAAGTACTGCAGCCTGGGGCATTATTGCGATGGGTTTTGCCCTTGTTGCTAGCCTAGTAGACAACTTGATTCAGGCAGTCAATATCCTTGGATCCTTGTTCTACGGCTGCATCTTGGGGATTTTTTTGGTTGGCTTTTATGTGCCGTATGTCAAGGGCAAGGCCGTGTTTGTTGGGGCAATTGTGGCTGAGCTAGTAGTCCTGTTTTGCTTTTGGAAGGTAGATAGCATTGGATATCTTTGGTACAATGTCATCGGGTGCCTCTTGGTGATTATTGTAGGACTATTGGCGCAACCCCTCATCAGGCAGCCGAAAGCAGCTAGCTAATACGGCATCTAATCCCTTGTTCAGCCATGTTGTCCAAATCAAGTATACTTCCTTCATCAACTATAAAGGCATCCAGCTTGAATGCAGAGCCATCTTGCATCTAATTCTAGGGCTCACCAGCAATTATCTAAACCCAACTTTGACCTTATCAAAATCATCATCGGCCAAACCTATATGGCACCAGAACTGGGCTATGGCACCAACTCATAAGTATAGCATTGGTCGCCCAAATCATAAATCACATTGACTTCAAACGAGTACTAACAGCACCGTTCGACATTATACTTAATAAGACCAACAAGGTCCAACAGGATGTTATGATTTTCCCATACATCCCAAAAGTCTCAGCAAGTAACACACCTCAAATAGTAATAGAGATCCTGTCCCAATCGTCATTACTTCATGATCGCATTACCAAATTCCAACTCTATGAGTCTGCTGCCATTGCTGAATATTGGCTTGTGGACCCTGAAACTGACTCGATAGAAGTCTATTCTTTGGTAGATGGGCAATACCAAATTCTCACCAGGGTCATCGACCAAGGTGAGGTGACATCAGTGGCAATGCCTGAAATTAAGTTTATGATTGCAGATATCTTTAACTAGCCAATAATTATTAGCTATTACAAGTTCAAGTCAAGGGATGGAAAAAGCCCCATCTCTCTACCTAGCCTTCCGCATCACCAAAACCATGTGTTTGCTACCATTGGCGCCACGCTTTTTGCTGAGTTGAGCCAGTTTTTCTGCGGCGGTTTCAGATGCAAGTAAGCGTTTGAATGGGTTTATCTTGGCCAATCCCTTAAGGTTGGTACGCAAGGAGAACCACAGTCTATCGTGCATGTAGTGTTTTTCAAGCAACTCCAGTCCCCAACCTTCATATTTAGCAATTGATTGGTCAAATTTTTTGGGGCTTTGGTAGTCAGTAATGATAATGATTGCATCTGGCTTCATCATCCGCTTCAGGTTGTTGATAATATCCACCTGGATATGCATCGAGTCTCCCACACTTTCCATGACATCCATAAGGGTGACCACATCATAAAAGTCGTCTGGTGAAAACGGCTCCGTTGCACTGACTTTCATAAGCTTGTAGTCCGTGCCTTTGTTAAGCACTGACTTGATGACTTTTTCGGTGATGGCAATTGCCGTCGACGAAATATCGGTGATGGTCGCTACTTTTGGCCATCCTGCCAACTTTGCAGTAAAGAGGCCAGAACTACAACCAATTTCGAGCAAATGATCTGGATTAGGCTTATAAACCTTGCCTAAGGAGATCACCTTTTTGTAACGCAGCCGCTCGGCGCCACTACCGGCATAATCCCAAGGGTCGCTCGTTACGTTGTGCTCTGTCTCAAACTTGGCCTGTATTTCGTCCAAGGTGATAGGCTGTTGGCCATTTGTCGATGTTGATTGCATCATCTCAAAAAAGCTATTGTTGTCGGTTTAGTAATTAGATAGGACGTGGATCGCCACAAGTTGTGAACTTGAAGGCATTCTGCAATGATACGCAAATAACCGCTAATGGCTATTTGCTTTTACATAGGTGGCAGAAATTTAATTAGGCCGGCGTCAAACCTAAGATCAGATTTATAAGTTTTAGGCAGTGATTCTACGAGACACGTTTTAGCCCACTAAAGTCGGTCTTGTTGGTGTGTATGCCCTGTAAGGGGCTGCCTAGGGGGATAGACTTTATTGCCTTAAGGCATCGGATACGGCCTGTTTTGGCCTTAATTTGCATGACCATATCAATTGTCAACATGGCCCCAACAACAGAAAAATTACAAGCGGTCGTCTATCAGGTGCGCCGCGACATCGTACGGATGGTGCATGGCTGCCAAAGCGGTCATCCCGGCGGCTCTTTAGGATGTACCGAATTACTAGTCGCGCTCTATCACGAAGTGATGACGCACAACCCAGCCTTTGAGGCAGACGGAATAGGTGAAGACCTATTTTTCTTGTCCAATGGTCACATTTCGCCCGTTTGGTACAGCGTGCTAGCCCATGCTGGCTACTTCCCGAAGGCTGAGCTCGCTACGTTCCGCAAGCTCAATAGCCGCGTACAAGGCCACCCTGCCACACACGAAGGGCTACCGGGCATCCGGGTTGCTTCAGGTTCGTTGGGTCAAGGCATTTCGGTTGCGATTGGTGCAGCCCAGGCCAAAAAACTCAACCATGACGACAAGCTGGTCTATGTCTTGACTGGGGATGGAGAACTACAAGAAGGTCAAAACTGGGAAGCCATCATGTATGCCGCCCACAACAAGGTCAATAACTTGGTCCTGATTGTGGACTATAATGGCCAGCAAATCGATGGGCCAGTTGACAAAATCAATACACTTGGTAACCTAAAAGCCAAAATGGAAGCCTTCGGGTGGAACGTATTGGATCAGCCCAATGGTAATGACCTTGCTGCAATCATCGAGAGCCTAGCAGAAGCAAAAACACTTTTGGCCGAAACCAAACCAGTCGTGATCCTACTCAAGACCGAAATGGGCAATGGGGTTGACTTCATGATGAATAGCCACAAGTGGCACGGCATCGCCCCTGACGACGAACAGTTGGCTACAGCCTTGGCCCAGAACCCTGAAACTCTGGGAGACTATTAGGCCTAAGTCCTGAGCCTTTGGCCAGTTCAATTTTGCAGTAAGCTCAATCCCCCCTCCCCTACCACGATTTATCCACAGGACCCTCCTGATGAAAAAATATACATTCACCGAAAAGAAGGACACCCGCAGCGGCTTTGGCGTCGCAATGGCAGAGCTGGGTGCCTCTAACCCTAAGGTTGTGGCGCTATGCGCCGACCTGATCGGATCGCTCAAACTGGGTGATTTCCAGAAACAGTTCCCAGATCGCTTTTTCCAGATCGGTATTGCTGAGGCCAACATGATGGGTATTGCAGCTGGCCTCACGATTGGTGGCTACATACCCTTCACGGGCACTTTTGCCAACTTCAGCACAGGCCGTGTTTATGACCAAATCCGTCAAAGCATAGCCTATAGCGGTAAAAATGTCAAGATATGTGCTAGCCATGCAGGCCTAACCCTCGGCGAAGATGGCGCCACCCACCAGATCCTGGAGGACATCGGGATGATGAAAATGTTGCCACACATGACCGTCATCAACCCATGTGACTTTAACCAGACTCGTGCTGCTACCCTCGCAATAGCAGACTACCACGGGCCAGTTTATCTGCGTTTTGGCCGCCCTGTAGTGCCTATCTTCACCGAGCGTGACCAGGAGTTTATCGTCGGCAAAGCTTGGATGGTGAACGAAGGCACAGACGTCAGCATCTTCGCCACAGGCCACCTCGTTTGGGAAGCCATCTTGGCAGGTGAAATCCTGGCCGAGCAAGGTATCGACGCCGAGATCATCAACATCCATACCATCAAACCACTGGACGATGAGGCTGTTTTGAGGTCAGTAGCCAAAACACGTTGTGTGGTTTCTGCAGAAGAGCACCAAATCGCTGGTGGCTTAGGTGATAGCATTGCCAATCTGTTGGCCCGTAAAGCCCCTGCACCTCAGGAGTATATTGGTGTTAATGACAGCTTTGGCGAAAGCGGCACCCCAGAGCAGCTAATGGACAAGTACAAACTCAATGCAGCCGCCATCGTGGAAGCAGCTAAGCGTGCCATCGCCCGCAAATAGTTAGTTGCCAGTCGATTATATTAACATCAATTAGGCAGATCCTATATCAGTGGGGTCTGCCTTTTTATTTAAGCCTAGTGTCTGGATACTGATTTTTATAGATTTTTAGGCCACCTATTTGGATAATGCCGATTATCCCTTACTTTTGCAATCCCGTAATCGAACGGGGAACAGTAAAGGTTGCGTAGCTCAATTGGATAGAGCATCTGACTACGAATCAGAAGGTTTGGGGTTCGACTCCCTACGTGACCACACTTTGACCTCTAAAGAGGTTCGTCAAGCCCCTACAATTGCATTGTAGGGGCTTTTTTGTGTTCTAAATACTATACTTCGTCAATAGCATTACCCATATATCCGTACAATTCAGATCATTAGCTTACGCCAAAGACCGTTGCAAAAAGCTAAACCATGCTGTTACCTTCGCCTGGTGGCTGACGCCTGCATTGGCAGGGCTGCTGGAGGGTAACGTCGTCATGGTCTTGGTAAAACCGCCAGCCTCAATAAGCCCAAGCAAAATCCGTTTCTGAAAGATATTTGCTGACAACTGGCCATTAAAACCAATGTGCTGGATGGTCGGATACCTTGCAAACAATCCGGTCAAGTCATTAAGCTCCCCATGGCGAATATTGCTATCAAGGCTACCAATCCGTTCGGCCCTATGCATTACATCCCAAAGGCCAATGCCATAAGCATGGAGTATCTCCTCTCGGTCAGCATAAGGCTCTGTTAGGATATGGTCGCCTATATAGGTGGCAATCAAGCGCCAAAATAAATTACGTGGGTGCCCATAATACTGTTGCCGGGCAATGGACTGATCACCGGGCAAAGTACCAAGACACGACAATCATGACCGACAAGTGACGGTAAGCCAACTTTATGGCGCTCAAGCATGACCTCTACAGCACCTCTACACCTGCTAAAGCCATCACCGCTGCTGCAATGCCTTCAGGGTCGAATCCACACTCGCGGTGCAGTTCAATCTGTTCGCCATGCTCAATAACAGTGTCAGGGATACCAAGGCGTTTGACAGTTGCATTGTAGCCATGGTCGGCCATAAACTCTAGCACAGCAGAACCAAATCCACCTTGTACGCAACCATCCTCGACGGTTACTACTTTGCTAAAGTTGCTGAATATTTCGTGCAGCATTTCCTCGTCCAATGGCTTAACGAAACGCATATCATAATGGGCAGGATTAAGCCCATTGATCAATAGCTGCGGCATAGCCTCGGTGACATAGTTGCCAATGTGACCAATGGTCAAGATCGCAACATCCTCGCCAGCCTGTACCAAACGGCCTTTACCTACCCTGATTTCCGCTAGCGGTGTGCGCCAATCGGGCATAACACCTTCGCCCCGAGGATACCTGATCGTGAATGGACCTTCGTGCAGAGTGGCGCTGTACATCAGGTTCCGTAGCTCTTGCTCGTTCATCGGTGAGGCTACGACCATGTTCGGGATACAGCGCATAAAGGCAATATCGTATGCCCCATGGTGGGTTGGTCCGTCGGCACCAGCAAAACCTGCACGGTCTAGGCAAAAGACCACGTGGAGATTCTGGAGGCAGACATCATGCAGGACCTGATCGTAAGCCCGCTGCATAAAGGTGCTATAGATATTGCAAAACGGAATCAATCCTTGGCAAGCAAGCCCAGCAGAATAGGTGACAGCGTGCTGCTCGGCAATACCGACATCCACAGCACGGTCTGGCATGGCCTTCATCATGATGTTAACAGACGAACCACTTGGCATAGCAGGTGTCACTGCCATAATCTTAGGATTGGCCTCGGCAAGCTCCAGCACCGTGTGCCCGAAGACATCTTGGTACTTGGGTGGCATCGGTTTGGTCGGAGTCGATTTCCGGATTTCGCCCGTAATCTTGTCGAACTTACCTGGGGCATGCCATTTGGTTTGGTCTTGCTCGGCTAGTGCATATCCTTTGCCTTTGACGGTAACAATATGCAGGATTTTCGGACCCGGGATATTCTTGAGCTCAGTTAGCGTATGGACCAGATGGTTGACATCATGGCCATCGATGGGGCCAAAATACCGAAGGTTGAGTGACTCAAACAGGTTGCTTTGTTTTAGCATAGCAGCCTTGATGCCAGTCTCAATTTTACTAGCAATCTCCTGTGCATTGGGGCCAAACTTGCTGATCTTGCCAAGCAGTTTCCAGATATCCCCTTTGACTTTGTTGTATGTTTTGCTTGTCGTGATGTCAGTTAAGTAGTCCTTGAGGGCCCCCACATTAGGGTCGATCGACATGCAATTATCATTAAGGATAATCAGCAGGTTTGGGTTAACACTTCCTGCATGGTTCATTGCCTCGAAAGCCATCCCGCCTGTCATGGCACCATCACCGATAACGGCAACATGCTGCCTGTGGGCATCTCCCTTGTAGGCACTAGCCATTGCCATACCTAGGGCTGCACTGATACTGGTACTGCTATGACCAACGCCAAAGGCATCATAGATGCTTTCTTTCCGTTTCGGGAAACCTGAAATGCCTCCGTATAGCCTGTTCGTATGGAAAACGTCACGGCGACCTGTCAGGATTTTGTGGCCGTAGGCCTGATGACCTACATCCCATACCAACTGGTCGTCGGGTGTATTCAGAACGTAGTGTAGGGCTACTGTTAACTCCACAACACCAAGGCTAGCACCAAAGTGACCACCATAGACCGATACCAAATCGATGATATACTGTCGCAGTTCGTCAACGGCTTGTTGTAGGTCAGCCTTGTCTAGCCGACGCAGGTCTGCTGGTGAATCTAGCTTTGACAACAAGGGGCCTGGGGATATGTTCATGGGCGTGTGGTGACTGCGACAATGACGCTTGCTAATGTTTGGCGTAGCTGCAAAGTTAAGGGCTTTGCATCAGGATTAAGACTAAAAAAATGGTGCGATTGTTTTCAGAAAAGTAAGCTATATCCTAGATGCCTAAACAGGCCATTTTACCCACCCAGATCTAGATAATTAGGTAATCATTCTGCGCTGGCTCCTAACGATAACTTAAAGGCGCGTCTTTGGGTCTGGGTGGACACAATAACGGATTTTGGCCTAATGTCCTTCCCCTCTTTGGAGTTAAGCATGGTGTCATTAAGCTGCCATAGTCGGCTGGCATAAACACCAAATAGCCCCACACAAGTTTATGCAATGGGGCTATCATCGGTGCTAAAATCAAAAGCAAGGCACTTTCAGGTCACGAATGCGCCTTAGGTACTACCAGTCAATACGGGTGGTATTGTCGTCGCTATTTTTGTCCACCAGCTTATTGATGGGGTCGATGCCAGCGAAGACTGGTTTCTTGCCCTTATAGTTCAGCTGAATGACGGTGGTATCTGTCTTGAGCACAGGGTGTTTGCTCAGATAGAGCACATCAGAGGCACGTTTCGGGTTATCGTCCAGCATGAGGCCTATATCGACTGGGATGCCAAGCGCCAGTGGTTTTTCGGCTGTGCGGCCTAGGCTATCAGCATAGAACTTGCCGGCCAGCACCTTTAGTGTCACTTGGTAGGTACTATCCTTTTGGTTCAGGACTTTACCTTTAGCTTCAATGACTCGGTTCTCGAACATTGTTATTTTGCGGAGCTGATCATCCAAGAATGGCAATAGCTCTGGTTGCGTATGAGCCGAGACTGTGTCATACCACTGACCAACATGGGCAAATGGCGGTCCTTTATGTGCTACTGCTCGAACATAATTGCCAAGAGCTTTATTGAGCCTCGCCTCACCGATGTAGTCTTGTAGTGCAAACATCACGACACTACCCTTGCGGTAATAAGTGTAGGCTTGATCCTCGACATCTAGGAGAGACTTTTCGCTTTTCTTCTCTCCGCTGCGCCCATTGAGGTACGACCGCAGCTCGAACTTCAGGAACTTACGCATTGGGCCAATCCCGAAACGCTCTTTCATCACCATCAGGGCCGAGTATTGGCTCATGGTCTCGCTAATGAACTGGCTGCCCCGCACACGTGCTGGATATACTGCATGCCCCCACCACTGGTGTGACATCTCGTGAGCAGTGACGTAATAGACGTAGTCAACATCTTCTTCGTCGGCTAGGTTGGCGATGAAGCCAAGGCTCTCACTATATGGGATGGTATTGGCAAATGACTGTGCAAATGATCCGCCTGTTTTAGGAAACTCTAGGATCCTGACCTGTCTAAACATATAGGGCTCATAATTACGGCCATAATAGTCCAGTGAAGCCTTAACGCTACTGATCATCTTGCCGACATTATAGCTATGTTGAGGGAGATGATAGACTTCGATATTGATCCCATTATATACTTCCTTTGTGACCTGATACCGTGCCGAAACCACGTTGAAGAAGTTATCTATCGGTTTGTCCATCCGGTAGTGGAAGTAGGCCCTACCGTTTGCTTTATGGTTTTCGATCAGGTAACCTGGTGCCATCGCGATTTGGTCCTCAGCTGTGCTTAGCTCGATCTCGAAGTTGACATAGTCGGCATCGGCAGCAAATGCTCCGGTTTTGATGGCGGTGGTATCAGTATAGGGTGGCGAAGGCGGAATGGCAGCCAGGCCATACTTCTTACGTTTATCTTCGTCTTGGAGCTCAAACCCTGGGTAACCGATGCTCGGCATTGACCCTTGGTTGTTGAAGAAGGTACCGTTATGGCGAACGAGGCTATTTTCTTCGAAACCATCTTGGCCAAAGGTGGCGGCATAAGTAAGCACCAAGCTATCACCAGCTTCTAGGCCGTCAACCACTTTATAAGCCCTAAATCCGAATTTCTGGAATCGATCTTCCACGGCAACAGGGTCCAGCTTGCGGCTGAAGGTATTGGTCCATGTCAGCGCATTAGCCCCTTGGTTAATGTATAGCGTGTCGATGCGGGCCTGGGTTTTATTAACCAACTTAAGTGTACCGCCAATGCTTAGTTTTAACTCATCTGGGTAGATGTCAGCCTTGAGTTTGATGTCGGTAATTTTGGGCTGAGGCAGCTTTTCGATGCGTTTGTATTTCTGCTCGAAGGCTACTTGTAGCAACTCAGTTTCCTTGTCGCTAACGCGTTCATCCACCACAACGGTGATGTAGTAGATGTAACCACCTGTACAAAGGCAAGCAATCAGGGCCAAACTGCCACCGAGCTTGATGGGTGTTGAGCCTGCCAAGCGCGACTTTGCTTCTAGCCAACGAGCTTTGACCCCGTCAAGTGTGCCCTGGACGTTTAGCAGATAAGCCACAATTAGCATCAAGGCTGCTACTAGGTACCAATGTGTCTGATAGACGAGGCGCTGCCAAGTACCCTCGCCATAACCATCCATGTCGCTATACGTCAGGCTCATGCCCGACCCATAGCTCCAGAGTGGATGCTCAAGCCCTAGCTGCCGCACCACACCAAAGGTGAACAAGACCAAAACACCTAACATCACCCCATGACCAGCAAACTTGTTATTGATCGTGACCTGTACCACAAATGCCAAGATGACAACCAAGAGATAGCGAGGCAAGGTATTCAGGAAGGCATCGGTAAAATAGAGCCCCAATTCGTAGTCGAAGTAACCTTTGGCTGTCTGCATCAGGACCATCAACAAGATCATCATCAACTGCAAGATGACAGGCACCACCATTAGCGAAGTCAACTTAGCTAAGAAAGGAATAGCCCTAGGTACTGGCAAGGTGTTATATAGCTGATCGATCTTGTACTGCCGCTCACGCCATACAACTTCGCCTGACAAGAAAATCAGTAAGGCAGTTAGTAGCAGGACATAAACGCCATCAAACTGCTCTAGCATAACCGACGTCACTGGGTGAATACCGGTGCCATATAGCTCATCCGCATAGAAAGCATCCATTCCCTTATAGAGGGCAATGGCAAACAAGAAAACCAAAAAGAAAGGGTTACGGATCGTACTCTTGAGCTCAACCTCGCAGATGCTCAGGAACTGGGCCCAGCGTGCGCCAAGGCCAAAGTTGAGGGCAGGCCGTTTGAAGCTCTGGAGCAAAACACCCGCCTTTTCGTCTGAAGTTTCGGCCTTCGTGGATTGGGCTCCACTTCCACCTATACTGAACTTGAATCGGTAGAAACACCATGCCAAGACCAACAAACCAACAGTTGTCCAGAGCAATCGGTTCCAGAGGAAAACGCCTTCGAGCGGAACGATTTGAGTATTTTTTTCAGCGATTGACCAATACTCGGTGATGTCCCCAAAGGCACTGAAGCCAAAGGGATCGAGCATCCGGGAAAGGGTTTTGTAGCCCGCAACGTAGAGTTTATCCAGCAAAAGGCCAGACAGGCTATAAAGCACCAACACCGAAATCGACAGGACATAGGTGAAGAAAATCTTACGGGATAGGGTCGGCAGGGCAAAGTAGATCGACCCAAGGCTAATCAGGTTGGGCAGCGCAACAGTAAGTACTGGCATCAGGTAGGCCATCGGCATAAAAGGCCCCCAGTTCGCCAACTCCGCTGCATCTCCAGTCAGTTTGCTGATTCCCTCGCCGATCATCATACCAAGTGGGAAACCAAAAATGACGATCAAGGCAATTAGGAAAGACCCGACGTATCGCCCACCTAGGTAAGCTGATTTCTTGATCGGGTAGCTGTAGAGGAACGTAAAGACATTGTGCTCAAAGTCTCGATAAACCGGCACCGCCATGATGGCCGAAAACAAAAAGAAGCCCAGGATGGTGCTGAGGTAGCCCACCCATATCAACAGAATGAAGGGGGCATTGGTGTTTACCTTGCCGAATCCACCCGTAAGGCGGGCAACATCGGTCAAAGTCACAATCAGGCCGAAGCCGAGGCAAAGCAAAAAGTAGATATACGTAGCTGGCCGGCGTAATCGGTAGCGCAGCTCAAAACTCAGGATGGATCCGAACATAACTGTTTTCTCTTGGTCTTTCAGGGGTTGACAGTTAATGCTTAGAGTGTATCGATGTTCGTGCGGGACGAGACATGGTAGAAATAAACCTCCTCAAGTGTTGGTTCGACAGGGATAAAGCCAGCACCAGGGTCAGTCTCGCTCTGGATATAGATATTCATACGGCCTTCGCGAAGCTGGGTGCTGATCAGGCGGTGTTCGCGTTTGTAGCCCTCGACCTCTGACCGATCGACCGCCTTTCGGAAGACCTGACCTGCCAACTGATCGATAGCAGTCTGAGGAGCCCCTTTGGCTAAAACCTCACCAGCACAAATGATGGCCATGTCGGTACAGAGGTTTGTGACGTCCTCAACGATGTGGGTGGATAGGATCACGACTGTTTCGTTGCCGATCTCGCTCAGGAGGTTGTGGAAACGCGTACGCTCGGCAGGGTCTAGGCCAGCAGTAGGCTCATCGACGATCACCAGCTTAGGGTTACCCACTAGAGCTTGTGCAATGCCAAACCGTTGTTTCATCCCACCCGAGTAGGTACCTAAGTTCTTTTTCCGGACATCCCAAAGGTTGGTTTTACGCAATAGATAACCGACGATTTCCTTACGCTCTGCCTTGTTGGTGATACCCTTGAGCTGGGCAAAATGGTCCAGCAAAGTCTCTGAGTCGATCCGTGGATAAAGACTGAATTCTTGCGGCAAATAACCTAGCTGACGTTTGAGTCCCTCCGGATCGGTCAGGACATCCACATCCCCAAACGTAATCGAGCCACTTGTTGGCTGTTGCAGAGTGGCAATGGTACGCATCAGGGTGCTTTTGCCAGCACCGTTAGGTCCTAGCAGTCCAAACATCCCTTTGTTGATCGTGAGGGAAAGGCTCTTGAGCGCATGGGTGCCGTTGGCATATACCTTGTTGAGGTCCGTAATCTGTAGCTGCATTGCAGGATCGTGTGGGGAATGAAGGAAGGATGATTGCAAGATCGGTTCGGGAAAGGGCCAAAGTCAAGCAACAGGGAATAAATACCCTATTGAACTTGGCTTTACGGCCTAAACACCAATTCTGAAACGGAATATCTACAATAATGCCCCAATAGACATAGAATATTTGCCGAACGGCCAATAGGACCAACAAATGGTAAAACAGATCAAGATTTTGCCAATATCAGAAAGCACAAAGCCCTACACAGAACAGCATTTGTTAGGGTAGGGCTTTGGGGAAAGCGATTGTATGCAAGACCTTACTTCACGACGACCAGTTGTTTGGTCCAGCGTTTATTACCAGCCACAATTTGGCAGAAATAAGTACCTGACGGAACCTCTGAAAGGCTAAAAGATGGCGTATGGCTGCCAGCCTCGCCCAGATAAACGGGAGCAAATTGTTTGGCAACCTTGCCATTACTTGTCCAGAGACTGACAGAAAGAGTGCATGCTTGGTTAGCATACAACATCAGCTGCAAGGTGCCTTTTGAAGGGTTAGGATACAGAACTGGCTCTTGCCCTGCCCCGATACTTTGGCCTAGACCAACTGGTCCGTCGCTAAAGACAGGTAGATTGCCTGTATAGTCGATATTATAGAACCGATTGCCAGCCTGCAAACGCACATTATTGTCTTTGGCCACAACGTTTGGTCCGTCAATGCCACGGTAGTTGGCCAGACTAACAGTCACATTGTTGACCTTCCAGCTCGGGATGCGGCCATTGTAAAGGGCATTTGGCCAAGTCGGGACACGCCAAGCCGCCAAGTTCTGGTTGATGGATGGAGTGGTGACACCATAGCCCCAGTCATAAACAGGCTCATCAAACTGGCCAGTGGCATTATAGGTTGCCTCGATACTCTCACCCTTTAGGTTACGGTAGGTTACGACACCAGTACCTACTTGAGACTTGTTCAAACTAGTTTTGATCAGGATCGAGTCCTGAAAATTGGCAAAGGAGCTGAACTCGTTGTTGTTACGCGCCTCGATCACCAATCCACAAAGGCTGCCATATGCGGCACTATCGACCACCATATTGCGACCACTTAGCTCTGCCCTGATGGCTCCGCTATCGAGACCGATGGAACGGATGGCGACAAATACCTTTTCAAGCGACAAGAACAAGACCTTGTTGCGACGAAGCACTTGAACGCCTGCACGAGGCCATGAGATGTAGTTGGCATTCCTGTAGATATTCTGGACCGTAGTTCCATTGATGCCAACGGGATTGGGTTTGCCATCGCCTGGGAACCGAGCGGTGAAATCACGCTGCCAATCCGCTCTCCAAGTATTAACCACTGGGTTGAGAGCTGAGTAGATCGCTGCGTCAGTAGTTGGGGTTTGTGTCAGCTGCAATACAACGTTGTTGTGTTGCACATACTGATCATAAGGTTGGCGGGCTTTGCCACCACCGACAGCATAATAGCGTCCACAACCAGTCAGGACCTGGGCTGAGGCGAGGCTATCTCCGTTCGAGACCCTACCGACTAGCTTAAAGCTGTTAACTTGGTAGTCCCCACCAGTAAAGCCGCCGTATTTGATGCAGGCGCTTGACAGGGTAAAGTTATTGTCGATGTAGAAATGTGCTGGAGAGTGTCCTTGATTCAGGATCAGGTAGTCTGGGTAGCCGATTTTGTACATCGCCTTATTCGCCAATGACTTGCGTGCTAGCTCAACTGCCAACAACGGTGGACGATAGCTACTGACAGCAGCATAAACGCTAGAAATACGGCTATTGCTGCGGCTGGTGAAGAAAATGATACCAACTGTCCGAGGGCTTTCGTCAAACCAAAGCCAGTTCAGGAAATCAGTGTCAGAGGCAACAGACGAAAGGGCATTGCCACGCATCTCAGCACCCGCAGTGATGCCTTGATTATAGCTCAGGGCCTGCTCGATGGCGTAATAGTCCAGCACCGAACGGGCACAGAGTTTAACATCGTTATCAGTGGCATAGTCATAGAGGTTAAGCCATCCTGCGACGCTCCAGGTGTTATAGGTACTACTGTTCCATTCGCCATGGCCACCTTTAGTGATCAACTTTGACCACTCCAAGATCCACTGCTTCATTTCGGCCAGCTTGGTGGCTGCCTGAGGGTATAGCGGATTGCCGACTGAGTACTGGGCATACAAGTAGGCCGAAGTACGGGTCATATTGTTGTGGTTTTCAGTACCCTCGCCTGTGAAGGCATTGTAGCCATCTGTGCGGCTCCAAACCTTATTGAGGTAGGTGCCACGGGTCTGGACCATAGCAGGTGCACCGGCATACTGGGCCATGATGCGGGCCATACCTACCAAGGTAAAGTGGAAAGGCGAGTTGTTGGCAAACCGCCTGATACGGGCATTCGCCGTGTCGTTGTTCAGGCCATATTTGTCAAACAAGGCGCAGACCGAAGGCCAATTATACTTTTCTGGATCAGTAGGACTACCAGTATTGGCATAGCCAGGTGCACGGGTGGCATACTGATCGGCCATGTTGTTGATCAGCTTAAGTTTCCGTACCTGAAAACCTTGCTCATAAACCAAGGGGTCGAGCTGAGCCATGGCAGGCATGGATGCCCCTATACCTATCGCTAGGCTTATCATGAAGGCCATCAGGCCGTGTTGCAATTTCATCCTAAGGCGTATTTTACGTGTCAGTGTGGGCATCGAGATGCTCAGTACTCTTTTGGTGACGTAGAAAATTGAGGCAAAAAAGTAATGATCTGGTTGATCAAGAACCAAAGACAACAACTTCTCAAAACAAAAATACATTCTTGGCGCTAGGCCACCAAATCATTTATGGCCTGGGTCATGATTTGATCATCCAACTCATGCACCTCTATCGGCTGCCCGATCCCACGTAACATCAAGAGGGTAAGTCGGCCACCTAGGTGCTCGCGGAACTCATTTAGACCAGCAAGCAAAGGGTGGATTGATTGATAGGTGGTTTGGCTAATGCCGTAAGGTCCAAGTGCTAGGTCATATCCCATCCTGACCAATAGACTTTTGACTCGTGCATAGTCATTCGCAAGTAGCCAACCCATCTGCTGGCTATAAAGTGCATCAAGGTGTAGACCAGCCGCAACTGCCAACCCATGCGCAATCCCGAAATTGGTTAGCCCTTCAGCCTTATGTGCTGACCAATGGCCAAAGTCAAGCGGGCGTGAGCTGCCTTGCTCAAAAGGGTCACCCCCTTGGCAAATGTGGCGCAGGTGCAGCAAAGCCGACTGGTGGATAATCTGCTGTAATTTATCAAGGTCCCCCTCGATGGCATCGACAGCATCACGCTCGAGCTGTTCAAAAAAGTCCCCATCCTTGACCAAGGCCACTTTTACAGCCTCGGCCAACCCTGCCCTGATGAGATCAGGGTTAAGAGTTGCCAAAAACGCGGCATCGTTTATCACTGCCAGCGGAACAGCAAAGGCACCCAAAAAATTCTTTTTACCAAAAGCATTGATGGCCGACTTGACCCCTACCCCACTATCTGCCTGAGCTAATACGGTGGTTGGCACACGTAGCAGCTGCACCCCTCGGTGGGCGATAGCACAAGCAAAGCCTACCATATCCAGAAA
Organism: Cytophagaceae bacterium; assembly: GCA_027490155.1. GTDB lineage: Bacteria > Bacteroidota > Bacteroidia > Cytophagales > Flexibacteraceae > CANHWS01. The sequence goes on from JAIXYP010000030.1 coordinate 52,098, forward strand.
AGCGCCTCCACCTACGGCGACGACCACACTATGCCGATCGATACCAGAGTCATTGATGGCCTGGCAAACAGCCATCACTCCAGCCCAGTTGTCCTTGCAGGATTCAGTCCCTTGCAGCCACATCGGCTCTTTGGCCAAGGTGTAGCTATGCTTCTCTAGTGATGCTTTGTGGATGAGAGATGCCGGCAAGTGATCATAACCATACTGGGCTAGATCCGCCTCTAGGATGTATAGGAGCTTAGTTTCTGGCTTGGCAATAGTGCCAAGTGCAACTACTAGGGTGGGATTATCAGCTAACCAAAAGGCATTTGTCGATAGCAGCTGATGACGATAGGTCTGGACAAACTGCTCTCGAATGATGGCCGTTGATAGGCTGTCATCAGGAGGTGGCAAAAGGCTATAATCGGAAGTAATAGGCATTAATGCTAAAGCAGTGGTAGGACTGGCCAAACACAAAAATAAGGCCCAATTGCGGCCTTATCTCAATTTGCTGACCTCCTATTGTGCAGATCACCCAAATCCTATTTTCTTTCGGCTAATGGCGTGGAACAAATAGCGTGTCGAAACTAAAAAGCAAATCACGAGACCCCAGAACTCACGTCCCTCTTCCATTGTGGCATTCTTCATCCCTGTCGACCGATTAAGCAGCTCCTCGTCTATCCAGGTTCCAAAGACATCAGGCGTGAAGATGTACACAGCCCCGCAAAAATAACCAATAACACCTCCCAGAATCATGATCGGGATGTAGCGACGGAAGAACACCAAACCTGACAAGAGACTTCCATACAGATAGATGGGCGTCCAGATTTCAGGATCTGGGTCATTAAGCTGGACGGCTGCAAAAAGCGCAAACACAACCGCAAAAATGGCTGCAAAGATTTTCATAATATACTAATCACCTGTTCGTTCGGCACGGGGCAAAAGCGCCCAGTGGATCTGTCGGTCCCTAAAGACTGGGTAAATGTAGCAGATTTATGGTTTGGATCGGCCTGCTGGACAAGATCAGGTAGTCTATTTGAGGAGGCTTTTACGGAAGCGCTCGCTTTCCATATTGTTAATATAGTCTAGGTCCTGCGGCTGCAAAAAACGGGGCTCCAATCCTAAAAAACGCAATTGGTGCCTGATGTAGAGGTAAGCCGTCAAGGTTTCGTCGATGGTGCGGGCCTCCCGATAGTTGGTTCGGTAGGTCACTAGGCCCGTCTGCTGATCAACCATGATTTTGTTCGGCTTGGCGGCATCGAACGAAAAGTTGCCGTTAAAAAACACCGTCTGGTCCGGGAACAAGACATTGGATTCGAAGTAGGCCGCATCCACACCATCAGTTTGCTTGAAGAAATCTGACACGAATTCGGAACCACAATGCCAAACCTCAGAATGATCGGTAGGCACTAGTTCAGCAATAGGATATTGGCTTGGCAAAAGCTCATAATAGGTACAGAGGGCCGAGTTGATATCACGATGCAAGGCGATAACCTCGTCCACCGTATTGGCCGAGACGATGATGCCATGGTTTTGCAGAAAAAAAACCTTAGGCTCTGGGCCACCATTTGCCTTGGCTGCCTCCAGTTGTTGTTGGATGGCAGTCGTAAGCCAAAAGCCTGGGTTGAGATAGGGTACCAGGACAGCCTCCCAACCCGACGCATGACAAAATGCCAACAAGGCTTGATGTGCATCTGCTTGGCAATTGATCAGGTTGGCATAGACCGAATGGGTATGAATAACATAACGACCTAGAATGCTATGAAATCCAGTTTCCATGCTTGGGCGTGCCGCTGGCCACTCGTCCAAGGTGATGGTATGCTGCCTGACTAATGCCCCACTTACCGCCTCATAGTCAGTCGATTCTGATAAGGCTCCGTGATCGATGGAGTGGAAAAACGCAACAACAGGAGGACTCTCAACAAAGGCATAGCCCGAATTAGTATCGAGCTGCCGAAGCTCGAACCCAGATGCCTTTATTGCCATCAGACCGTCAAAAGCCTTGGCTGAGGTATTGCCCCCTGCACCTTGCACAAAGTCGGGCCGGTCGGCCACTGCACGGGATATGGCCAATAGCTCGCGCACTGTTTTGTGATAGAGATTGCTGTCGTATTGCTTCATAATCGGTATCGGTTTAGGGGCGAGTGCAGAGGCAAAACAGACCCGATAATCTCAACTATTCCTAGTCGATCGTCAGTTTATTGAATACATAATAGGCCAAAAGGAGTTGAATCAGACCATTGTAACCATCGGCCATTTTAGGTTCGGTTACGGCCACCTCTTCGAGCTCAGGCACCAGCTGCTGGATGAGATCAAACAGCTTGGAAGCTGAAATAATACCGTCAAACACGACTTGCTGGTGGTCTTCGTCCATAAAACGATGGCTGACCTCTAGGCCCTCAACTAGCGTCAAGGCATCAAGCAGACGATCGAGGTTAATGTTATTATCTAAAGTACAACGTAGGATCAAGGCCAGTGATAGGTCTGGTGCACCTAACTGGCTGATAGCAACCTTGGGCTCATAACCAATGATGATGTCAGCATACTTGGCCTGGACGTCGATGTACTTGGTGGCGTCGGCCTCTCGGGCATTGAGCTGAGCGACGATCTGGTCAATGGTGTAGCCACGGTCACGGACATCCCGAATGATCTTCCAGTGGTAGCGTAGGTCACGGTCTGGGTTAATGAAGACCTTGCAGTCATACAGCCGTCTTGTCTGACTAAGGTAGAACGGATGAAGCCCCTCAAAGACCACTACCCTATTGGACCTCACTGCAACTGGCAAAGTGAATTTGCCATCTTGATGGTCGTAATGTCGTCGGTCGATGCTGCGGCCCTCCTTGAGCTTGAGGGCATGGGTCAGGTCGTCATGCAGGAGGTTGGCTTTGGGGTCTAGGTGGGTAAAAGTCCGCCATTGTTCATGTCCACGCTCCCAGCGGTGCATATCATCCCCACGGATAACAGCCACATTACGATCCAGAAACAGGTCAGCCATAAGGCGGGTAAAGGTACTTTTGCCGGACCCGCTATCACCACCGACGCCCATCAGGAAGGGTTTGTAGCGGATCTTGTGTTTGATAGTGGCATCAATACCATATTGATAGATCAGCCCACAATTGATGGCCAAGGTGGTCTGGAGCAAGGTGAATACCAGACTCAGGAAGTGGCTATCGTTTAGGCCTGCTTTTACCAAGGTTTGGCTCAGGTTTGGCAAAGCGGCCCAGCTAGGCTGCACAACCCTGAAGACCTGAAAAAAGTCCGAGGCTGGCACCAAGGCAAAGTAGGCGAAGAACAAAGCCGTCAGCGCATAAAAGGCCCAAGTGGCACGCTGGCCGATATCCTGCTTGAGCAAAAAGTAAATCAAGAAGGGTAGCACCCAAAAATACCAACCTTGCATCGGTGGGATTAGCACGATCAGGATGCCGAACGCAAACCCCAAAAACATAATGTATAGGTCACGGTTGAACATCCGGAAGGCAAGACTCCGGACCACCACGAGGTAGTAAGCAGCAGGCAGTGCAAAGACAGCCAAGCCGAGGCCGTAGTCTAGCCGTAGGTTGAAGACCTTGCCCTGCTCGCGGTTCATGAATACCATCTGCCAAAAACCTGTAGAACTAAGGAACGGTAGGTTAGGCAACACAAAAGCCAAAGCAATAACCCCTATGTGCGCTAACAGACCACTGATTTTGACTTGTTTCGTTGTCAGGTACCAGAGGTAGAACGGCACAGCAACCACCATGTTGGTTTTCGTTGCAAGGCATAGGCCCAACACCAAACTAGCCATCCAGAGCTTGTCCTTGAACTGATAATAAAGACTAAGAAACAACAAAGTGACTGGGATAATATCCAGCTGCCCATGGATGTAGCTGATGTAAAGCAATACGGGCGAAAGCCAGAACAGCACCAGCAATTTGGTCTCCTGCCGTCTAATCCAGCTATTAAGGATGATCAGCAACAGTAGGTCTGCCACGATGAGTGGCAGGCGCATCACCAAAAGGTCCAGCCAACCCACTGCCGCACCATCCTGGAACAAAAAGCCGAGTAGCATCCGTGGCAGAGCCAAGATATACAGCATCAGAGCCGGATAAGGGAACATCTCAGGTCGCCCAGCCTCCATCCAATGTTGGTAGGGGTCTGCCAAACCACTGCTGACGAATTGGTTAACAAACGGGATAAATAACTCGGCGTAGAACGAGGAGGCCAATGTCGCGCCCATCAACAGCTTCAAGCCTAGTCCTAACCAGAATAACCAAGACCGAAAACCCTCCCGAAAATTAATTTGGAGGATGATTCTGGTCCAGAAACTGGTGGATTGTGGCATAGTAAGGTAGCAATCAGCAGACAAAGGGCAAGATTCAATCAGTTTGGACTTAGGCATGACCCAGAGCGCTCATTTAGGTCCTGAAAACGACAAACTTTGTCAACACAAAATTGAGGATCGTCGTTAGGATGGTGGCCAAGAGCAGGGCAACAACTTTCTGGAGGTCTGTGCTGGGACTAACCAGCTCAATGAGGCCAAAGCTGATGGCAAAACTAATAGCATAAACCAATAAATAGGGCAACAATACGGTGCTATGCTTAGCATCACCAGCCTCAAATGTGATGGACTTGTTGAGCCAATAACCCAAAATGACACCTGACACATAGCCTATCCCGCTGGCAACAGAGGACCTTAATCCTAGGCCCCAAACCAAAACAGCCGCCAAGCCTAGGTTCATGACGGTGCTTAACCCACCCACAAACAGGAACCCTATCAGCTGCGGGTTGATACCAGTTTTTGATAATACCGACTTTAACCGTCTGGAGATCATACCCAAAGGTAATATGGATTGGTGGTTAGCAATGGAAGACGGACAACCTAAGAGTTGGCGCAAACACCGACAATGTAGGCGTCAATAAACCAGATCTGGTGCCAACATTGCAGGTCCGGACAAAACCCACTAGATTGCTGCTGTAAAGTTCAGGGCCAGTAAATACGCTCAATGATCTGTGTCTAGACATGGTCCGGACCATCACAAAAACGCTTTAATCCAAATATCCCCCCAACACCCCACACCCAGAAATGGACTTACAACTCAAAGGTAAAGTAGCCATAGTGACTGGTGGCACCAGCGGCATCGGCGAAGCCATTGCCAAAACCCTTGCCCACGAAGGTGTACACCTGGCCCTCATCGGTCGGGACCAAACCCGTGGCGACCAAATGGTCGAAACACTGACTGCGATGGGTGTAAAGGCGCTTTTCGTCCAGGCGGAGCTCAGCGAAGAGGCCAACTGCAAAGTTGCCGTTGACAAAGTCCTCGCAACCTTTGGCCAGATCGACATTTTGGTCAATAATGCAGGTGTCAACGACGGCGCTAGCCTCGACAAGCCTGTATCTGACTTCGTTGCCTCCTTGCATAAAAACTTGGTGCACTACTTCGCGATGGTCCACTATGCCAAAGCGGCGCTTATCGCCAGCAAAGGTGTCGTGATTAACATTGGGTCTAAGGTTGCAGACACTGGCCAAGGTGGCACAAGTGGCTATGCGGCCAGCAAAGGTGGCATACATGCCCTAACCCGCGAGTGGGCAGCAGCCTTCCGTAATGATGGTGTGCGTGTTAACGAAGTTGTACCAGCCGAAACCTGGACACCGCTGTACGAATGGTGGCTCAACACCCTGCCAAACCCGGCTGAGAAAAAAGCTGAGATCGAAAGCAAAATCCCATTTGGTGCCCGCTTCACGACCAGTGAAGAGATCGCAGACATGGTAGTGTTCTTGGTTTCGCCACGTTCGTCCCATACTACTGGCCAAATCATCTTTGTGGATGGTGGCTATACCCACCTTGACCGTTCGTTGACCTAGAGCTTTATGACTAATTAAGATCATTTAGTCAAAAACCAAAAACCGCTTTTGATAGGCCAATTTGCCCTCAAAAGCGGTTTTTTTGTTTAGCCTCGACCTTTATGGATGGCCAATATCTTATATCTGGAATTAGTGGCTATGTTGATGCTCCAGCTCCTGCCAAGCCAATATACCTCCTGTTAGGTTATGTAGGTTGGTGTAGCCTAGGTCCCGCTCTAACAATCGGATAGCCATTTCGGAGCGTTTGCCACTCCTGCAGTGTATCACGACTGGGATGTCCTGTTTGATCTGGTCAGCTTCGTCCAGCACCTGTGATAAGGGGATCAATAGCCCACCCAAATTGCTTTGGGCATACTCGTCTGCCTCACGCACATCGATAAGCTGAAACACTTTACCTTCAGTTTGCCAATCTCGTAGGTTGTCCACCGTAATTGCTTTCATATCACATTGATTCTGAGGGCAAGATAGGAAAATCCGAAATATCGATATTAAAAACTGCTTAACTTTCAGCTAGCAGGCTTGTTATCATTTACAAAAAGTGCCGACTACAGACCCCATGCTAATGCACGAAACTCGCCCAACATCAGTCCTCCAAAATTGGAAAAATGCGCTCCTGCTGATGCGAATCCCATTTTCGATCTATCTGATGCCGATCTTTTGGTTGGCAGCAAGCCAGAATATTCTCTTTGGATGGGAGCGAGGCGTCTTGACGTTTTTAATCCTTCACCTGCTAGTCTATCCTGGCAGCAATGGCTACAACTCCTATCACGATCGGGATACGGCACCTGTTGGCGGGTTGGCCAGCCCACCAGCCGTGAACCAGCAACTCTGGTACCTCATTATCTTGACTGACGTATTGGCTCTTGGCCTCAGCTACCTACTCGGTTGGCTTTTCCTGAGCTGGGTTTTGGCCTATATCTTGGCAAGCAAAGCCTATTCTTGGCCTAGCATTCGACTGAAGGGGGACCCCTACCTTGGCACTGCAATTGTGGTCCTGATGCAAGGGGCGGGCACCTACTACATGGTCTTGGCTGGTCTTGGTGTTTGCAGCTGCGAGTATGGCAATCTCTACCACATCGGCTATGCAGTCGGGGCTAGCCTAACCCTACTAGGAAACTACCCACTGACCCAAGTATATCAACATGAGTCTGACGCCGAACATGGTGACCAAACGCTAAGCCGTCTGCTGGGGGTGATCGGAACCTTCTGGTGGGCCTTGGCATTCACCATCGTGGGTGGTGGGCTGATTGCTTTGTTACTCTATCTGGACTTCGGCTGGAAAGGTCCGGTCCTGCTTATGGCCCTCCAGTTACCCGCTAACCTCCATCAGCAGCGGTGGTTTGCGGCTGTCCGAAAGGACTTGAAGGCAGCCAATCACCAGAATGCCATGCGGCTGAATCAGCTGGCCTCATTGGGCTTTTCGGCTGCGCTAGTCATCTTAGTCTTTGCAGAACGGTGGCAACTTTGGTAGCCTTTAACCATCATTGGTAAATCCAGCGTAATGCAAAAGGTGCACCTGACCGCTCAGATGCACCTTTTTGCTTTTTTATTAGTCGGTTGCCGTAGGCACCAAACTTATTGACAATCTAGCCTATTTGGCAGCGGAGACACCTAGCATATAGCACCCATGGACCGGAATTTTGGTCAAGTTAAGGGTGTTGACACTAGTGCCACGATCCTTTTGGCGCCAAAGATCACGCACCTGTATTTTCTCGCTAAGGCCTAGGGCTGCAAGTGGTAGGCTGACGTCCTTAACCACATAGGACAAGTTGAAAACACCAACTGCTTGGCTACCATTGTCTAAGGCCTTAACCCAGACTTGAATGTTATCCTTGTCATAGACCTTGGTGGCTTGTTTGCCTAAGGGGTCTTGGTTGACATCTAACACCTCATCATTTGTCAGGAGATTGAGGGTAAAGTCGTCAAGCTGGGTGAGGTCACAGCCAAGAAGTAATGGGGCAGATAACAAGGACCAGAGTGTAATGTGCGAGTATTGTTCGTCTGGCGTGATGCGGGTTGGGTGCAGATTGGCACCCCAGCCTAGCTTGCCGACTACCAACATATCAGGATCGTTCCAAGTGCCGGGGCCTGCAAATTTGCTCCACCGATCCTGACTAAATCCGATCTCAGATACACTACCCCAGGTGTCGATGATATCGCCAGTGGTCCGCCAAACGTTTGAGACCCGTTTCCATTCTGCTGCTTTGTCTATCTCGGCAGAGTTAGAAAGGCTGTAAACAAAGTCACGACCAGTTGCCACAAGGGCATCACGCATGGCTTCGGCATGCGGTACATCCAGCGGAGCCCAGTCGTACTTCAAGTAGTCAAAGCCCCAAGCTGCCCACTGTTTTGCATCCTGTTGGTGAAAGGGATACACACCAATGCGGCGACCTGCTGAAGCCTCAGCATTGTAGCGCGAACCATCTAGTTTGTCCGTTGACCCACCGATATGGTTGCCATAGCTCGTGACCCAAGGGGTGCTATAAATGCCTGCCTTCAGACCCTTGGCATGGATGTCGTCACAGAGGGCCTTCATGTCAGGGAAGTTGGCGTTGGCCTGCAATGCCATGTCCTTACCACCACGTTTGCCTTGCCATGCATCATCTATGTTGACGTAGGTCCAGCCATGGTCAATCAGGCCCTTGCTCACCATAGCCTCGGCAGTGGCACGCACTTTTTCGGCATTGACACTGAGGCCCCAGCAGTTCCAGCTGTTCCAACCCATGGGCGGGGTAAGGGCGATTTGGTCCCCACATTTGATCAGGAGCTCGCGGGTAGTTTTACCCTTTGTGTTGCTGACCATGATCTGGACACGATAGTCGCCACGGGTATTGAGACGGCCAGTGATTTGTCCTGTGGTAGGATCGAGGGTTAGCCCAGCAGGCAGCCCAGTGGCCTCATAGCGTAGTGGTTTGAGACCTGTTGCCGCCACTTTGAACAAAAAGGGGGATCCTGGACGCACGCCAAACACCTTGGCTCCGTTGATCCTAGGTTTTGGACCTGCAACAGGGGTCAGGATATAAGGCGCCTCTGCTTCCCGGACGTAAATGATAGGTTTGGAGGTCGAATCTACCATCCGGAACTTGGCGTCTGCCCAGTCAAAATGGGTGTGATTGGTATTGGCATTGAGGGCCGACACTGTCAGCACAAGATTCTGTTTGCCGCCAAGATCCAGATGGACAGGTTTGGCTACACCGCCAGGTCGGGAGGTGTCGGCATAAACAGTCTGGCCATCAACAGCAATGTCGATGATAGCAGTTCCACCAAATTTGCGACCAGCCATGGCATCATCCAGCCCGATGACGGCGTCAAAAGCCAAAGCCTTGCCCGAAAGTTTGACCAAGGCTATCAACTTGGCATGGCCACAGATGCCGCGTTCGTACTTTTTGCCGTTGAGCGTGAGGGGTGTACCCTCTAGGGTTTTGTTCCGGGTAGCTGCGCGCCAACCTACCTCAATTTTGTCCAGCTCTAGGTCGTCAAGGTAAACGATGTTGTCAGCGGATTGGGCAATTGCTGAGGGCATTGCGCCAAAGGCAAGGACCGCACAGCAAAGCAATGCTGCAAAAAGTGTGGTAGGGGTTGATCTCCTCTTTTGGGTGGGTGTTGGCATTGCTAAAGCAGTTTCTGTTTGCCAGACCTTAACTAGGCCTGATCATGCGGGCAAGATAAGGACAAGTAGGGGCCCAAAACATCTTTTGCTTTGCCAGATCTCATGCAAAAGGGCCCAACCTTAACGGTTGAGCCCTTTTTCTGTCTTTTTCTGAAAAATCCTGCGGACTGAAGGCTTAGCTGGCCGCTAGTGCCTCTGCACCACCAACGATCTCGAGGATCTCCTTGGTGATGGCAGCCTGACGTGTTCTGTTGTAGGTCAACTTCAGGGACTTGATTAGCTCACCAGCATTGTCGGTGGCTTTGTCCATGGCGGTCATCCTTGCACCCATTTCGCTAGCATAGCTTTCGCGGACGCAACGATAGAGCGATACGTTGATAGCCTTAGGCACGAGCTCATCCATGATGCTTTCCATGTTGGGCTCAAAGATGTAGTCCGAATTGGTGGTGCTGGTCGAGACCGTGGTCTGGACAGGCAGCAATTGCTCGGTGCGCAGGATCTGGGTCGCTACGTTCTTGAACTCGTTGTAGATAACCTCGACCTTGTCATACTTGCCTGCCAAGAAGCCAGCCATTGCATACTCACTCGCCCGGCGGACTCCTTCAAAGCTTAGAGCCTCGAATACGTTGCTAAAGGTGGTTGTGAACTGGATGTTCCGACGGTTAAAAAAGTCAACCGACTTTTTGCCTAGGCACAGGACCTCAACATTACCACGGGCCTCTTGGGCGGCATAGTTTTGTTTGATGTGCGAGATAGCCTGGCGCAAAACGTTGGTGTTGAACGCACCGCAAAGCCCCCTGTCGCTCGTGACGACAATAATCAAAACATGCTCGATCGGACGCTCAACAGCTAGGGCATTGGTATAACCCTCGATGGCACTAGCATTCAGGTTGTTGATGATGCCGTCCAGTTTGTTGGCATAAGGCCGTAACTGAGTGATCCCCTCCTGGGCACGACGCAACTTAGCAGCAGCAACCATTTTCATGGCTTTTGTGATCTGTTGGGTGCTGGATACTGACTGGATACGGCTACGAACTTCCTTTAAACTCGCCATTACGCTCGGGGGTTATTGATGTGCAGTTTTTGCGGGTGCAAATATAGGGCTTCCGACGGCAGTAGCCAAGTTTGCTTCCACCTTTGCTGGGCGGCGATGGTAGGGCTAGGACCATGAAACACTGGATAGGCTATGGCAACTTCGTATTTGTTATATCCTTCCTCAGTGTAAAAGGCCAACCATAATATGGCAATGCTGACCTACCTCTGCCGTTTATTTTGTTGTTTTGCAACATTGCAGGCCTTTCGTTGCAGCGATGCTAATTGAGGCTTCCTCTCCGCTAGTCCTGCCAAAGAAATCGTTTTTTGTTTTCTACACCGCACATTACTGACCACCCTACTGGGTGATTGATGCCAGTTGAGCCCGATTAGGCATCAAAAGGCCAACCAATCTGACCCTAATCCTGAGACTTTTATCCATGTCACGCCCTAGCATTCTGCACCTGCTCAACCAGGCCGAGCCTAACACCATAGTCACCGCCCGCGGATGGGTCCGGACCCGCCGTGGTAACAAAGCTGTTAGCTTTATTGCCCTTAATGATGGCTCCACGATCCATAACCTACAAGTTGTGGTTGACTATGCCAAAATCAACGAGGAGGACATCAAGGCGATTGGCACTGGTGCTTGCCTCAAGGTGACAGGCCTATTGGTCGAAAGCCCTGCCGCTGGCCAACGAGTAGAGCTACAAGCCACCGAGATCGAAATCTATGGCCTTGCGGACGAGACCTTCCCGATGCAGAAGAAGGGACACACCCTAGAGTTTCTACGCGAGCAAGCCCACCTACGGTTCCGGACCAATACGTTTGGTGCTGTTTTCCGCGTGCGCCATGCCTTGGCCTTTGCCATCCATAAATACTACAACGATAACGGATACATCTACCTCCACACGCCGATCATCACGGGTAGTGATGCCGAAGGTGCTGGTGCCATGTTCCGTGTCACGACCTTTGAGCCAAACGCTGCTCCTGTTACAGATGGCGTAGTTGACTTCAGCCAAGACTTTTTTGGCCGCAGCACACACCTGACTGTAAGTGGACAGCTAGAAGGTGAGCTAGGCGCTATGGCCCTTGGCAAGGTCTATACCTTTGGCCCCACCTTCCGGGCAGAGCAAAGCAACACGAGCCGCCACTTGGCCGAGTTCTGGATGATTGAGCCAGAAGTTGCCTTCAACGACCTGGAGGACAACATGAACTTGGCTGAGGATTTCCTCAAGTACTTGGTCAACTATGCGCTCGAGCACTGCAAGGATGACCTAGAGTTCCTGAACAAACAGTATGACACCACCCTAATCGAGCGGTTGCAGTTTGTTTTGGCCAATGACTTCCAAAGGCTAACATATACCGAAGCGATCGAGATCCTGAAAGCCACCAAACACAAGTTTGAGTTTGCTGTCGATTGGAGCACCGACCTCCAGAGTGAGCATGAGCGTTATTTGGTGGAGCAGCACTTCGGTCGCCCTGTTATCCTGACAGACTATCCGAAGGATATCAAGGCCTTTTATATGCGCCTGAACGATGATGGCAAAACTGTCCGCGCGATGGATGTTTTATTCCCCGGCATTGGCGAGATCATCGGTGGATCGCAACGCGAAGAGCGTTATGACCAACTGGTGGCCCGTATGGATGCCATGGGTGTGCCAACCGACGAACTCTGGTGGTACCTAGATACCCGCAAGTTTGGCACAGCACCACATGCAGGTTTCGGCCTCGGCTTCGAGCGTCTGGTGTTGTTTGTGACAGGTATGACCAACATCCGAGACGTGATTCCTTTCCCACGCTTCCCGCAAAATGCCTCGTTTTAAGGTCGGGCAAGCTAGGGTACGATAGCAGAGAATACCGCTCAAAACTTCCCCAAAAACAACCCCAAGGGCAGAACAACGTTACGTTTTGCCCTTTTTGTCTTATATAGCGATCCTGATCCACGCATTCATGCCAGCTTCTTTTCGCAATTCAGTTTTGATCCCGCTCTGTCGAGCTACACGACCTAGACTCGGCCTCTGGGCCCTAATCATTCTCTTAGGTTATGGCCTCAGCAATTGTGGGACGGATACCAACCAAGACAAAACCGAAGGCAGCCAACCGAAGGAAATCAAACCTGAGATCAACCAAGGGCTGAAGGCACTAGCAACCAAACTCACCTTTTCGGACCCCGATGATAGCCTGCGCATAGGCATTGTGGCGCAGCAGGATGTGGACTCGGTAGTGGATCGATACTATACTGTGACGTTCCCTTTTGAGGCAGATACTTTGGTCGAGCCACCGTCGGAGTTGTTGTTCATCAACCAATACTCGTTCCAGCTCAATACCGTTACGAGCTCCCAGCTTAAGCTGATTGACTCGATCTACCAAGACCCGAAAACCAAGGACTGGGTAAGGTTGCGGCTTAAGGATCAGCACCTGATTATCCAGCGGGATGCCACCACACAGTTTAAACTCAAGCCAACCTATCGGGTTACCCATTTCCCGCCAAAACCAATCCCACCCTACACCACTCAAGGTGGTTATTATACTGAGCGACTGGTCTGGTGGGCACCTAACCTTATAGTCAAACATATCAGGAGCGAACAAACAGGTTTCCCAGGCTTGCCCCCTAGTCAAGACCGCTTTGTCTGCACCGATTATGACCTCAAACCACTCAGCTGGCTTAACGGCTATGCAACCCCAGCTCGAGTGAACAAGGCCAAACTAGAGATCGACCGACTAGCCGCGGCAAACTGCTTTGATGACTTCTGGGATCGGACAGATCAATATCGCCTACCAAGGGCAGATACCTTGGCCCACATCGCTGACGGGTCTATTCAGTTTAAAACTGTAGCAGCCCGCATCGGCTCTCTCAAACCTAGCACCTACACCACTAACCTACGTCGCTACCGTGGGCAATTATGGGCCTTCTATAACGCTAGTTATGCCTGCGCTAAGGAGATCAGCTGTGACCAAGAGGTGCATGTATCGGTACCACTTGCCCCCATTGCAGGGCAGCATGTGGGCTACAACCAGAACAACATCGACTGGGACTGGCTGGACAAAACCTTTAGCAGCATGGTGGATGCTTATATGAGCCCTGGCAACACCTATTTGGCCATCAACATTGCAACTGCCAAAGGCAAGTTCATCGACATTTACCATGTCCCGACAGGTAAACGATTGGTCCGCCGCCCGCTCTACGATGGTGAGCATGTGGTAGCCGCCATGTGGTCAAGCGCACCCTTGCAGTAGGCTATCAGCATTAGCCTGCCACACCCGCTAGCAACCAAGATGCCGCAATATTGGGCCAGAGGGCTTAGCTTTGTCATGTCGATCGGCAACTTGCTGTAGGCACTGGCTGTGTTTTGGTCAGGTTGATTGCCTTGTTTTCCCAGACCCTATCTCATTGTATTATGTCGGCTGCTACCCCACGCATCTCGGTCATTATCCCGAACTGGAACCGTGCGCACCTGCTGCCTGCCACCCTCGATTGTTTCCTGAACCAGACCCTACCGCCCTACGAGATCATCGTGGCGGATGACAAAAGCACCGACCACTATCAAGAGGTAGTCGAGGCCTATAAAGATCGGGTCATTTTTATCGCTAATAAGGGCCATGGACCAGGCTGGGGGCGCAACTCTGGCCTCGAGATTGCGACAGGAGACTATATCAAATTCTTTGACAGTGATGACGTCCTGACGCTCAATAGCCTTGAGGTCCAGTACCAAACCTTGATCAAAAGTGGCAAAGGATTGGTCTATAGCCCCTATGTCCATGCTAACCAACTGCCTGACGGAAGCTGGAAAGCCCTAGATCCTGTTTTGCAATACAACCCGATCCCTGCCTCTGCCACCATTAGGCAGTGCATGGTCCGTGGCTTTTTTACAGTTATACCTGGCTTTTTGTTTGAGCGCAAGTGGCTGGAGGGCATCGGCATCTGGCGTACCGACATCAGCGCCTATGAGGATTGGGATTTGCTTTGGCGCATCGGCGGGGTGGAGCCCAACCCACCGCACACCAATGCCTGCTGCCTGATCTACCGTTATCATGGAGCTCAGACAACGGGATCGAACCAGAACAACTTGATCCGCGATCGGCAAAAGATTATTTGTTACCGTGATGCCGAAACCAAGGTCCGTAAATCGGAGCTCGGTCGGGGCTATTCGGGTTGGGACCGTACCTTGTTGCGAGCACAGATCAGGTCCACATTGGCCTTGCTGCAACATGAGCCTGAATATGCCCACATGTTCAAAGCCTACGACACCCCTAGCATTCGGTTTGCGACCAAGTACCTGAGGGCTATCAACAAACTGAACCGCATCCAGACCAAAAGCAACTGGCAGAAGTACCATGGTGCCAATGCCGACCCTGCAGTATTTGACCGGTATGTGTCGATGCTTTAGCCGTTTTGCTTTCCTAGTTCCATAAACAACCAATTGCCATCACCAACTAGTCGTGTTATGTTAGCACCAAAGGATCTCCCGATTGTTTTTATCCATAATGGCAACAGCGACTACCTGCCCTATAGCCTGATCCAGGTCCGCGAAACAAATCCGGCTAACCCGATTTACTTGCTAGGGGATAAAAGCAATGCCTGTTTTGGCAACATCGTCCAGCATAGGTTGGTGAAGAACTATTTTGAAAAAGCAACAGCCTTTGCGCCTCACTATGAGCACCATAGCTCCAATGGTCACGATTATGAGCTGTTCTGCATCCAGCGTTGGTTTGTGCTGCTTGAGTTTTTGGAGCGCAACAATTTTGACCAATGCCTCTACCTAGATAGTGACATCTTGTACTTCGGGTCGGTATGTAAGGAACAATTGGCAACTGCTACGCATGGCCTAACCTCTGTGACCAAAAGCCCGCACACCAATTATGTCAATAGCAGGGCTGCTTTGGCTGACTTTTGTGGCTACATCACCGACTGTTATGCCACGCAGCAAGGCAAAATACGCCTAGCCCAGTACCTTAAGGAGCATACCGATATCCATGGGCCAGTAGGTGGGATTTCGGACATGACCTTCTTTTTGCAATACCGCAAACTCCACACCGACCGCATCCTGGACCTAAGCCAAGTTTTCGAAAGTGCAGTAGGCCCCTTTACCTACGATATCACGATTGACACCCCAAATGGCTACCAGACGGAAACCTCTGGACTCAAGGCAGTAACGTTCGACGGGCGCAACCAACCGCATATCCTGAACCTTAATAGCAAGGAGCAGGTACGTTATGTGACCTTACACTTTCAGGGCCATAGCAAAGCACACATGGGCCAATATGTGCGGAACAAACCCGCCAATTATGACACCTTGCTCAGTGGCTATAACCGCATACGGACCTGGCAGCGTGTGGTTGGCAAGGTAAAACGGATGGTTGGGATGAAATAGGAAGGAAAAAAAGGCCATAACACCCACCCAAAAAGGTTGCCTACTCCCTTACCACCCGTACCACATACCGCTGCCCACCGACCACAAGGCTGAGGTGGTACAACCCAGCAGCAAGGCCAGATAGATCTAGCCGATAGCCACCAAGGTCATTGCTTGCGAGCAGCTGATGCCGAACCCCACGCATATCAAGGGCATCCACCACAACGGATGTAGCCTGCCCCGCCACCAAGGACGGAATACC
>JAIXYP010000036.1 GCA_027490155.1 Cytophagaceae bacterium
CAAAGTCCTGACGATAACACCCGCACCTATCCGTGTACTATCTTCCAATTCTCAAAACATTAGCAAGAACGACCATCTTAACCGATGGTCGTTTTTTGTTTTTTGTGCCATGGGGAGTCAGATCAGTGAGCCGCTGTTGGCAAAGTCCTGACGATAACACCCGCACCTATCCGTGTACTATCTTCCAATTCTCAAAACATTAGCAAGAACGACCATCTTAACCGATGGTCGTTTTTTGTTTTTAATGCCATGGGGAGTCAGATCCATGAGCCGCTGTTTGCAAAGTCCTGACGACAACACCCGCACCTGATTGTTTACTATTTTCCAGTTCTCAAATTATTAGCAAGAACGACCGTCTTAATCGATGGTCGTTTTATGTTTTATGTCATGTGGAGTCAGATCCATGAGTCGCTGTTGGCAAAGTCCTGACGATAACACCCGCACCTGATTGTTTACTATTTTCCAGTTCTCAAATTATTAGCAAGAACGACCGTCTTAATCGATGGTCGTTTTATGTTTTATGCCATGTGGAGTCAGATCCATGAGCCGCTGTTTGCAAAGTCCTGCCTAGTGACAAATGATTCACAGTATATTCTTAGAAGTATTGCAAGCCTTGAAGTTTTGCTTGTATGGCATTAGATGATTCCCGAAGATTTGCATTCGGCAACTTCTCGCTGTTTTTTTAGTCTCTACCTTTTGTTGTTTCTTTGTTCAGAATTCTTCTAATTGAACCTACCAGTCATGGACACTACAAAGTTGATTTTCATTCGTGTTAAATCGATGAGGCATTACCAGGGCCCAGAGCAAAGTGGAGTTTTAGACCCGATAGCGTGGGATGAAATTGTTGCAAGGGGTGCGATTAATGTTCATACCCTAATTGCAGAGGATTCTGTGGATCCGATTCTGGTCAAAAATAAGAATCGGATTACGGAACCTTGGGTAAATGGCGATCATGAGGTTTACAACTTTTTGCCTACTCAACTAGAGCAAGATAGTCACATTCGTTGTTATGGTGGTTTTTATCCACATAATTACCATAAGCTCAACCTCACCAAAATAGGAGGAAATAATACCAATGGGGTGGTATCCGGTGTTACGGTTGTTTTCTTTACAAACGTAGGTGTTCGTCAGCCAGTGGTTGTAGGTTTTTATGTCAATGCTGATGTCTACAGGGAAGAGCAGTCACCTAAGCATGGTATGGGCAACTCTAGAATAGATGCTTTTGGTAATCGGGTTTGGTTTCATTTTGCGGCTGAAATAGCTGATTGTCAACTAATCCCAATTAATGAGCGCAACTTTAATCTTTTGACCAACTACAACCTCAACAATCATCGTATCGGTATGTCTAATGTTTGGTACGGTGGTGAAAACAACGTCGTTTTCAAAAGAGAAGTCCTCAATTACATCCAGACTAGGCTTGGTAGGTTGCCAGCAAATCCTAGTTAATCAAATCACTGTGCTTTTTTTTGTGTTGTTTCATGAGATGCCAAATCAATACCCCATCACAGCCCGATTATTACAATACTTCTTCAGTGCTTCGGTGGCCTCGTCATCACCAAGGCTGGCGGATTTTGTCCAGTCGCGGCAGGCAGCATAGGTATTCCGAAGCCGGTAATAGCATACCCCACGTAAGGTCAAGGCCTGGGTGTTGCCTTTATCTAATGTCAGTACTTTGGTAAATGATTCAACGGCGGCTGTTAAGCTCTCGGTGTGGTATAGCGCCAAAGCCTTATTAAGCTGGTAAGCTTTATTGTTTGGGTCTTGTTGGACCATTGCAGCTAGAATTGGCAAGGCTTCTTGGTAACGTGCTTGGCGTGCCAATAGGGTGGCTAAGCCAAACTGAGCTGGGAGACTGTTTGGGTTAATCACTAGGGCCTTTTCGTAGGCGGCACCGGCATCAGCATATCGTTCGCGGCGCTCCATCACACTGCCTTTGTTGACCCATGCGGTATCACTGTTGGGCCGTTGCAGTAGGTAGTTGTCTAGGTCCCGATTGGCACGCCTCCATTTGCCAAGGTTGGTATAGGCTGTAGCGCGGAGCTGCAAGGTGGCAGCATCCTTAGGTTTAGCCTTGAGGGCCTTATTGAGTTGGATAATACCCAATTTAGGCTCCCCGTTCAGGACAAAGGCAGCACCCAGATCGCGTGATGTTACGTAGCACTGTTGTTGGGTTGTTAATAGGTCTTGCGGATTGGTACTCTGTTTTTTTGCAACAGAAAAGGCCAACTCTGCCTGTTGAAGTGCATGGCTCAGGAACGGAATTGCTTGCCCAAATTTGCCTGCTTGTGCCAAACTGCGGCCTTTAGATAGGGCATCTGGCTCTTTCCCTTGCCTTTGGGTCGTTCTTGACGATGATGGAGCGGTGCTCGCAAGGGTGCTTGTTATTGTGTTTTGCTGAGCATAGGTCATTACAGACCCTGTCAAGATGATGCCAATGACCAACTTTAGGCTAGTCTGCCTAAAGACATTAAAGGTGCAAGGAATTAAGGTGAGTAGAGTTGTCATAGCGGTTATTGTCAGTAGTTAGGCACACTATTGATCTACATAGTGGTAGCTTTGTAACCCAAGTTACTTAAGTATATATTCTTGTTGGCCAATGGCCCGTCTGATTAAAACTTGTGATTGTCGTCAGGATCAGTTGGGTTGGGTTAGGCACCAATCTCTATGCCCTTGGCTAATTTGCTTCTGGGACAAAAATCAGATAATTTGGTCCAAATGCGCGCTCTTTTTGCCTAACATACTTTAGGACATCGCCTAACCACCAACCAATACCTCGTTTTGAATATTGCCCTCTTTGTTGCTAATCGACTTCGCCATAGCCCAGCCACGACCTTTTCGGGGTCTATCGTCCGCATTGCGCAGGTATCGATCGCATTAGGTTTGGCCATCATGGTAGTGAGCGTGGCCATCCTGCAGGGTTACCAGGAGACGATCGAAAGTAAAGTCTATGGTTTTGATGCTCACGTCCATATCCAGAGCTACCAAGCGAGTAGCCAAACAGAACCTCTACCGATTAGGCAAGATCTTGCAAGTGAACAAAAGTGGCGTAAGCTTCCACTAGTTGCCCATGTGCAGCCATTTGGGCTCAAACCAGCCTTGCTCAAGACCAAAACAGCCGTTCAAGGCATTTTGATCAAAGGCTATAATCAAGATTGGGATACTGCAACGTTCCGCCAACATTTGGTGGCAGGCCGCATGCCAAAAGTCGCTACTCAGCAAGTACTCGCCTTAGCCCCAGATACCGAAAGCCATGAGGTCTTGATTAGCACCAAGTTGGCCACCTTGCTTGAGCTCAAGGTTGGGGATGATGTTGTGCTGTACTTCCTCCAGAATCCGCCCCGTTTCCGAAAAGTTATCATAACGGGACTATACGAAACCAGCCTTGAGGAGTTTGATACGCAGTTCGTGATTGGCGATTTAGCGATGCTTCGGAACCTAAGTGGTTGGGGCGATACCCTGGTTAGTGGGTATCAGGTGATGGCACGAGATCCGTTAGCTGCCCCGCTTGTCGCTGAGCAAATCAACCAACAGGCTGACTACAAGCTGTTTGCCCAGCCGATCACGGCCATCCACCCCCAGTTGTTTGACTGGTTACAACTTATCAGCCGTAATGTGGAGGTCCTGATTGTCCTGATAACCTTGGTGGCTTGTTTCAATATGTGCAGTACCTTGCTTATTATGATCCTTGAGCGCACCAAAATGATTGGGGTCCTAAAGGCCTTAGGCGCCAGCAATTATCATTTGGCGGGTATCTTTTTTTACACAGGCATGGGTATGATCCTGCGGTCGGTTTTGTGGGGAAATTTGGTCGGTCTTGGTTTATGTTGGGTCCAGTACCGGTTCAGGCTTGTGCCGCTAGATGCCGCCAACTACTACATTGCTTACGTGCCCATTGCCTGGAATTGGTCTGGTGTGCTGATTCTGAATCTTGTTGTTTTGGCCGCAAGTGCGATGGCTTTGCTATTGCCTGGTCTTGCCGTTGGTTCTGTGCGGGTATCTAAGGCCCTCCGATTTGCATAAGAGCTTGACTTTAGGCACATCGAAGTCGTATTTTGCAGTTAATCACAGCAGCGAATAGGAATCTGACCGCTAGGGTGCAACCATTTGTGGCTTTACCTTGTCTCATGATTGGATAAGATGTTGGGCCATGGGGTCATGGGTATACAATCAGGACCCAGCTGATACGTTATAAGCAGGGTGACTAGTCCCACCCCTCCAAAACAAATAAACTCGACATGCATGTAGCCCTTGGCAAATACAGTGTTGTGCCTTTGATAGTCGCCATTCCGATGTTGCTCCTGAGCTGCAAAAAGGACGGAGCCGCCCCAGACGACACAGTACAATACACCCAGACCCCTGTGACAATCAGCTCTGGGATGCCTGGCTATCCTGCCCCAACCATTCCTTCCGATAACCCAACCACAGAGGAGGGCGTTTTGCTTGGTCGGACCCTGTTCTATGACCCTAAACTAAGTGCCGATGGTACGATAAGCTGTGCTAGTTGCCATCAGCTAAGCAAAGGCATGGCAGATGGGCTACCTGTCTCGATAGGCATACGTGGCCAGCGTACCAACCGAAGCTCGATGCCATTAATCAACCTAGCATGGGTGAATAAGTTTTTTTGGGATGGGAGGGTTAATAGCCTAGAGGAACAAAGCCTGCACCCCATTGATAACCCGCAGGAGATGGGCAACAGTATCGGTAACGTTGTCAGCTATCTGCAGGGGCAACCAGCTTACGTAACCATGTTTAGTCGGGCATTTAATACAAGCAGAGTTAACCCTAATTTGGTTGCAAAGGCAATCGCTCAGTTCGAACGGACGTTAGTTTCTTTCAACAGTAAATACGATAGGTTTATCCGTGGTCAAGAGGCTCTAACCACTGAGGAGGCGAAGGGCCTAGCCTTGTTTTCGCAACATCCAGACCCTTTTGCTGGGGCGAATGGTGTTCGTGGTGCCAACTGCAATGATTGTCATTCTGTGGGTCTTTTTCAAGGTAAAACAACTGGTTTTCAGGGGTTTATGAATAATGGCACCCCCGCAGGAGCAGGTTTACCCCAGGATCTCGGCCTACAACTCGTAACCAACCAAACAGCAGATGCTGGCAAAATGCGGATCCCGACTTTGCGTAATATTGCCTTGACGGCACCTTATATGCATGCAGGTCAGTTCGGCACTTTAGCGGATGTGATGGATCATTACAACAGCCCTAGCTTGTTCCAGAAGCCTAACGTTGACATCCTTATCACATCCGCCATCAACCGTCGGTTTACGACAGAGCTAGGCCTCACTGCTGCTGAAAAACAAGCGGTGATTGCCTTCCTCAATACCCTGACTGATACCAGTTTCGTCAACAATCCAGCTTTCAAAAAGCCTTAATGATGTCTCCTCGCTCCATTTATTCCCAGGGCCTTTCGGCCCGATTTGCCCTGACCAGCATTTTGTCTTTGTTGCTGAGTAGCTTGGTGGTTTTGTCTGGCTGCAAAACGAAGTCTGATGATCAGCCTACACCTACCAATAAGGATTATCAAGTGGTAATCAGGCTTAATGCTAAGGCTAATGGAGCACCAGTTATGATGGACAGGACGTGGTTCCTCAATCCGAATCAGGACTCTGTACTTGCCCGCTCATTCTCCTTCTTTATAAGCAACATTAAGCTGACGGATACGATCTCAGGGGCAACTTGGTCGGAAGCTGATAGCTACCACCTTGTCAACTTTGTTTCGGACAGCAGCTATGTCAACATTAAGCTGAAGGGGGTGCCACAGTCAGGCAAGTTCAATAAGATAAGTTATGCTATTGGGGTGGATCAGGCTGCTAATAGCTCATCCGCATTTCTAGGTAAAGGAGATTTGGTGCAAGGGACTGGTATGGACTGGAACTGGACCGATGGCTGGAAGTTTTTGCTGCTCGAAGGGCGCTTTAAGGATGTATCGACCAACACACGTGGTGACTTGGTATATCATATCGGCTTCAATACTAACTACCGTACTGTGACCCGATCGCTAGCGACTTTAGGTGACCTAGTTCCTACCAAGGGCTCAAGGCAGACCATAATCACTGATGTCAACCTACCTCAGTTGTTTGCTGGCAATCCGTTAGTGGATGTAGCAACCAATAACAATGAGATGGGTAACAATACTTTTACCCGCCAAATTGCTGATAACTATGCCAGCAAGGCGTTTATCCAGTTCGTATCTTTGCAACAACAAACCTATTAGGATTGTTGCTTGGCGCAACTCCTGCCCGATTTTCATCAGAAGGTATTGTATCAATCCCGTCTTTATATCGCTCTGATTGGCCTAGTGTTGGTGCTCACCAACGCAATGATGCCACTATGGGTAACGATGCAGTACCGGGCCAACAAGGTGTACTATGCAACTGTGCTTTGCGAAAATGTCGCCAAACCTAAGGTGAAATGCCAAGGCAAATGTCAGCTCAAGAAAGCGTACGGCAAGGCCACAGCGGACAATAGCCAAGAGGAAGGACGATCTACGGTTACTGCGGCATTGTATCTTCCAAGTACCCATATTTGGGAACCGTTTGCCTCATCAGAAGCCTGCCTAATGTCGGCCCAGCAAAATGGATGGTATGTGGCGCAGGACGTTCGGGAAATGGCCTTGGGCTACTGGCAACCGCCTCGAAGCTAGTTTGGACATCGGGCATTCATGACAATCAATAGCTAACCTGGACCTATTTACTGGTCATGGCATATTAGCAGCATATTGTCCGCCCACATATTAGCTCGTTATTCCCCTCAAGTACATTAGCCATACCTTGGTTGATGAATGGATGCGCGCTTTTTACTCAAACTAGTCTCCAACTCAGGTAGGATTTTGCTTGATCGCATATCCTTATCATTCCTACTCATTTCCAATGCGTTTTTCGACAATCGCCCCAAAGGCAGTGCTGCTTGCAGCCCTTGCCTCAGTGACTATTTTTTCATCTTGCAAAAAGTCTGATGACAGCCCAAGTCCTTCGACTCCTGCGAACACCACCAACTCAGTCAGCTTCTACTTCCAGCCAACCATTGGCAGCAGTGAAGATGCTGTAGTCTACGACCAAAGCCTGACAGACACCCTTGGCCGCCAAGGCTTAGTCTATACCAACGCCAACGGAGACAGCCTATCCTTCGGCACTGTGCGCTACTGGATCAGCAATGTCAAGCTGGGCAAAGCTGATGGTACCTGGTGGTCAGAGGACTCAAGCTATCATTTGGTAGAGCAAGGCACTGGTCTCACCACTAAACAAACCTTTCAGCTCAAACGCGTGCCTTCGGCTGACTACACCAAGATCCAGTTCTCGGTTGGTGTCGATAGTCTACCCAATTTCAATTCTAGCGTACTTAAAGGTGATCTCAACACTGGTATTGGCATGAGCTGGAACTGGAACACGGGCTACATCTTCCTGAAGATTGAAGGTCAATTCAAAAAGTCAAATGGTAGTCTCGCGCGTTATTATTACCATGTTGGCAACCCTCCACGTCCTTCGGCCCCAGTGCTTTGGTCAGATCCAACTAGCAACTACAAAACCATCACGTTGGATCTACCTAACGCTGCCAAGGTATCAGGCACTGTTGCTCCAAACATTCATTTGCATGCCAATATTTTGGCGCCATTTGGCATTGGTGGGGGTACTTTACCAGTTGGTGGTGCCATCCAGAACCTCAAGGTTAATAGCATAGTAATGGGAGGCCCTATTTCCAACAGCATTGAGGTCATGAATAATGTCAAAGGTGCTATGTTCCGTGTTGACCATGTGCACAACGACTAGTGCTTTGGCATAGCCCTATGGTTTGATTTCAATATTGCAGCCTGCTATTGGCAATCGTAAGATGCCTTTGCTGATAGTGGGCTGCTTTTTTTTAAGATAGCTTAGGGGAGAATTGGTTTTACTTCAGGATCCAGATAACTTTTGAATATGGCTTTGATCAACGTGCGGGCAATTCTGGGTTGGTCATTCCTTTGCTTTTGGGTTGCTAGCTGCAATCCTCTGAAGGATACCGAACAAGTAGTTGCTGGGCCAACACCACTGAGTATACCGCTACCAGCCCACCTACCAGCGATGCCTATTCCGAGTGGTAATCCGCTAACAGTGGAGGGGGTAGCCTTAGGCAAACAATTGTTCAATGATCCTATCTTGAGTATCAATAACCGTGTTTCGTGCGGCACATGTCACCTGCCCAACATTGGCTTTGCAGATGGTCAAGCCCTGAGCACCCTTGGCGTGACGGGTGTTCGGCTACCTCGACATACACCTACGCTCCAGAACTTGGCTTGGCATAATGCGGGTCTGTTTTGGGATGGAGGGGTCAGGAATCTTGAATCACTTTCGGCAGCACCAATTCAGGAGCATGACGAAATGGGACAGAATATGATTGTGGTCGTCAACCTCCTTAACCGATCAGGTGACTATAAAGCCAAGTTCCGCAAGGCTTTTGGCGGTGATAGTGTGACCCAATCTGGCTTGTTGAAAGCCTTGGCCCAATACATGCGCACCCTTGTATCTGCCGACTCAAAGTATGATCAGTATCGGGCAGGGAAAGCAATGTTAACAGCACAAGAGCTTGACGGCTTACAGATTGTCACTACCAAATGTAGTCCTTGTCATGAGGCGCCATTCTTTACGGATCACTTGTTCCATAACAATGGACTTCAGGCAGTTTATAACGATCCATACAAAGAGGGCATCAGGATGGGGCGCTACCGCATCACATTCTTTGAGCCTGACCGTGGTGCCTTTAAGACGCCTACACTACGCAACATTATGGTCTCGGCACCCTATATGCACGACGGCAGAATTGCTGACATCGATGCAGTCCTAGAGCATTACAATAGCCAAGTTCAGGAAAGTCCTTCCCTTGATACACTACTCAACAAACCGGCCCAGCCAATAGGGATCCCGCTCAGTACAACCGAAAAAGCAGCTTTGAAGGCCTTTTTTGCAACGCTGACCGACCCTGCATTTTTGGCACAGTAGTTTTTTAGTTGAGCGAGAAGGGTACACCATCCGCTACTATACTTACCATTGTCAGTCCATTTGTTTTGGGATCTGGCTAGTAATTGAAAACACGTTTAATGATCAAATATATAAGGATAGCCGTACTCACGATCTTATGTGTATTGAGCCTATGTAGCCAATCTGTCATGGCGTGTGATGCTTGTAGTTTTTATGAATACAACACCCTCCAGAACAGGAGCTACTTTGCGGCATTCTATCGACTGAGACAGTTTAATGGCTATGCCAACGGTAGTAATCCGGTTTGGCGCTGGACCCCTGCGGACTACAGGAATGCTAGGATTTCGCATGAAGTAGCCAACACCGCCAATACGATCTGGACACCTTCTCCAAAGGACTATATGCGCCTCGAGAGTATCGATCTGCGGTTTAATCATGCATTTGATGTCAACCTGCCCTGGACGGGTGGAGCAGATGGCCAAAAGAAATCATTGACGCTCAATGTGACGGCTCAAACTGGGTTCAGTCGTAATGCTTATTATTTAGCTGATATCATCAAGTACACAGGGCTTGCGCCCAATGTCTATCATGATAGCCTAGTCCAAACGACGGGCCTTCAAGACTTGCGCCTAGGACTGAGTGTTGTACATACTTGGTTCGCTGGAGATTTCAAACAGACCCTGAATGCTGGGATATTGATGCGGGTGCCGATAGCCAATTTCAATGCCAATGAGCCCAATGGTCGGCTCATCCATCCTGAGCTTCAGGCTGGGACAGGCGCCTTTGATTTCATGCCTCGGGCTACCTATCAAATCATTTATAGCGACCTAGGTCTAGAGGTTTCTGCTCTCTACAGGATGGCTACGACTAATAGGAATGCCTATCGGTTTGGCAAAAGCAGTAATTTGCAAGCAGATGTATTCTATGCCATCCCTGTCACGGAAGTTATCAAGGTGGTGCCTCGCTTAGGGTATTATTACGAACAGGAAGACCAGCACCGTTTGGATGGTGAAGCGGTTGCGGGCACTGGTGGACGGGCTGGTTTTGCCAATCTACAGTTGGACCTTATGTATCGTAGTTGGGCCCTGACAACCCAGTTCCAGCAGCCAGTCCAGAACAAATTAAACGGCAATCAGCTCCTGAATGCAGGCCGGCTCAATGTTGGGATGGTTTATAGCTGGTAGCGCATTAGGGCATGGCCACTTCTGCTGGTATTATTCCTTAGCTTTCCGCTCCTTGATGTATTTGTCAACAACTTCCTCTAGGACCTGTAGTGGCATGCTGCCGTTGTTGAGCACGATGGCATGGAATTCGGGTAATGAGAACTTGGGTCCTAGTTCGGCCTTGGCCTTTTCGCGTAGGGCCAGAATTTTGATCATCCCGATTTTGTAGCCGCAAGCCTGACCTGGCATCACGATATAGCGCTCTATCTCGCTAGTTACGTCCTGGATGCCCATACCCGTGTTTTTGACCATGTAGTCGATGGCTTCTTGGCGTTTCCAACGTTTTTTATGGATGCCTGTATCTACCACTAGTCGAACGGCCCTAAACAGCTCAGCCTGTAGGCGACCAAGGTCCTGATACGCATCCTTGATGTAACCCAGCTCACTGGCCAAGCGTTCGGCATAAAGGGCCCAGCCTTCTGCATAAGCATTATAGCCGTTGTACTTACGGAATAGTGGTAGGTCCTCCATCTCTTGCTGGAGGGCTATCTGGAAGTGATGACCAGGCACGGCCTCGTGATAGGCTAGGGTAGCCATGCCCCATTTAGGAGTTTCGGGCAGAATGTCAAGCCGGGTATAGAAAATACCAGGGCGCGAGCCATCTGCCGAAGGTGAATTGTAATAGGCTTGTGGCGAGGTTGACTCCTTGAACTCTGGTATGCGGGCAACTTTGACAGGTGCTTTTGGCAAAGTGCTGAAGGCCTGCCCCATACCTGCCATGATGTTGTTGATCAGGGAGGTGTAGTCAGCCAAACATTGGGCACGACCTTGGGCATCGTTCGGATACAGGAATTGTGGGTCATGGGCTAGTTTTTCCATGGCCTTGCCAATATCGCTGGTATCTGTATTGCCTTTGCTTGCCAAAATCGTCCGCATCTGGTGCTGGATTCTAGCTACCTCAGTTAGGCCGATTTGGTGGATTTCGTCGGCAGTGTAGCTAGACGTGGTATTGACTTTGAGTTGATATTGGTAGTAGGCATCACCATTGGGCAGTTTCCAGACACCATCGTCGGTAGTTGCGATTTTCTGCTGGGCCACTAAATAGCTCAGCAATTGCTGATAAGCAGGATATACAATTTCGGAAACAGCGGCAGTGGCAGACTTGACTAATGCTTTGTGTTCGGCATCGCCAATAGGGTGGCCTTTTACGGCGCAGGTATCCAGCTTGGCGGCTAGGTTGCTAACCAAGATGTGGTCCGCTGGTTTTGGCTTAACAAATCCTTGAACCTCCTTGATAACCCGATCGAGCACAAATTGGGGAGGCATCACCCCTGCCTTTTCGCGCATACGGAGCCCTTCTAGCAGCTGGTCAAAGGCGGTACCGAATGCTTGGAGCCTTTGGATGTAGTCCTTTGCATCGGCTTCATTATCAATATTATGGGTATTGATCATGAAGTCGGGCAGGTCAGACTGGTAGCCAAATAATTGGTTTACCGGATAGTCATGCCAGCGCCACTTTTGCCCCTCTAGGTCTGTCCGGAGGTTATATTGCAAGATGTTGTAGGACAACAGCTCAGTTGTGGAGAGGGTAGCGGTGTCGTATTGCTGCAGAATCTCCAGTTGCCGTTCTGTGCGGCGGAATGCCTCGTCCTTGGCATTGGTGCTGATATCTGTAAGCTTTGTATTATGTCCTGTAATGCCGTACTGTTCTAGCAGTCGAAGGCTTGAGAGTCCCTGCGGGTTTGCCCAAGTGCTCTCCCAGAATACACGCTCGAAATAGTGGTTGATCGATAAGGGTTTGAACCATATCAGTTTTACCACCCCTATACAGAGGAATACCAAAGCGAGCCCTATTGCCAGCCCGATGATTTTACCTATACGCTTTTCCATCTTGACCTTTGCGGATTTTTGAAATAGCAATCTAGCATATATCGTTCGAACAAATGTGCTGAGCAGGGTCCAGATGCTACATTATGCTTGGGTTTTGGCGCTTGTGTCTTGACTTTTGATGTGGATATTCGTGTTACTTAAGGTGGCCTTTGCGGCAATATTGCCCATCTTTGCGACCTATTTAGTTTTACACCAATCCCGCGTTGCCACATGGCCACATTAACATTGCCCCAGTTGCAGCAAGCACTCGGGCTTCAGGAGCTCAATTACGCATTCAGCACTGGCCTGGTGACAGGTTCTGTTGCTAACCGTGAGACCAAAAAGATTTTCAGCCCAGCAGATGGAACTTTCCTCGGAGAGGTTGCCATGGCCAACGAAGCTGACTATGAGGCGGTTATCACCAAAGCTCAGGAGGCATTCATCCTTTGGCGTGCGGTGCCAGCCCCGAAGCGTGGCGACATCATCAGGCAATACGGCGAGGTGCTGCGCCAAAACAAAGAGGCCCTTGGGCAGCTAGTGAGCCTAGAAATGGGCAAAATCTATCAAGAAGGCCTAGGCGAAGTCCAAGAGATGATCGACATCTGTGAGTTTGCCGTTGGCCTCAGCCGTCAGCTTTATGGCTACACCATGCATAGCGAACGCCCTAGTCACCGGATGTATGACCAATACCATCCACTAGGCATTATAGGGGTCATTTCTGCCTTCAACTTCCCAGTTGCCGTTTGGGCCTGGAACGCAGCCTTGGCTGCAGTTTGTGGCGATGTCACGGTCTGGAAACCGAGTGAAAAGACACCGCTAACAGCCGTT
Organism: Cytophagaceae bacterium; assembly: GCA_027490155.1. Lineage (GTDB taxonomy): Bacteria > Bacteroidota > Bacteroidia > Cytophagales > Flexibacteraceae > CANHWS01. The sequence goes on from JAIXYP010000036.1 coordinate 12,818, forward strand.
GCTTGCCAAAACCTCTTGCAGTCTGTCTTGCGTGACAATGACTTACCAGAGGGTATCTTCAGCTTGATCATTGGGCAGGCCAACATTGGCAAGCTGATGGCTGCTGATAAACGTGTGCCATTAGTTTCGGCCACAGGCTCGACACCAATGGGTAAAGATGTGGGCGCTACTGTTGCCGCACGTCTCGGCCGCTCATTGCTGGAGCTTGGGGGCAACAATGCCGTCATCATTACACCTAATGCCAACATCGAGATGGCCATTAGGTCAACTGCGTTTGGGGCACTAGGTACCGCAGGGCAGCGTTGCACAACAACCCGTCGCCTGATTGTTCATTCAGATGTTTATGAAATGGTGCGCGAGCGTTTGCTCAAAATCTATGGCAACATCCCTGTAGGTCACCCAACCTCAGCATCTACTCTGGTCGGTCCGCTGATCGATCAGTTAGCCGTCAATACGTTCCGTACCGCGTTGGACAATGTGGTTGCGGAAGGTGGTAAGATCTTGGCTGGTGGCCAAATCCTGACTGAAGGCGACTATGCCAAAGGCAACTATGTTTATCCTGCCCTTGTGGAGGCCGATAACAGCTATGCCACTGTCCAGCACGAGACTTTTGCACCAATCTTGTACCTGATCAAATACAGCGGCCCAGTCGAGAACGCCATTGCCATCCAGAATGATGTCAAACAAGGGCTTTCGTCTAGCATCTTTACCCTTAACATGCAGGAGGCTGAGGCCTTCTTGGCGCATTGGGGTAGTGACTGTGGCATCGCCAATGTCAATATCGGGACCTCTGGTGCGGAGATCGGTGGTGCCTTTGGTGGCGAAAAAGAAACTGGTGGCGGGCGCGAGTCTGGCTCCGATGCCTGGAAGGTCTATATGCGCCGCCAGACCAATACCATCAACTACAGCAACAACCTGCCACTGGCTCAAGGGATCAAATTTGACCTTTAGAACAACCGAATCCTGATAGGATTTTAGGTTATTCCATCAGCACCCAGCTTTCGTCAGGAGGCTGGGTGTTGTGGTTTAAATGACCTTGTATACCCATGCAGATGTACCTAATTGGGTATTGTTGCTGATAATTAGTTAGTTTGCGACTGGATACGGTTATGTCTTGCATTGCATTTGGCTTAGAGACTCCAACCAAAGTCCAACAATATTGGTCTTGTATGGGCAAACAGGTGACCCAGACTCGATTGTCGAATACGAACAATGACGGCACGTAACGCCATACTATCCCTTCTGACCGCTGCCGCTATGGTTGTGGTTTTTGGTGGTTGCAACCGGACCGAGTACATCTGCTCAGCATACCAGTCCGCCTTTTTTGTTGACAAGGCATACGCCAATCAGTTCTTCAGTACCGTGGTTGATGCCGACTCCCAGCCTTTAGTGTCGCGTGTCCTCAAGAATGAGTATTTGCTTATCAAGCCTATCAAACCCCGCAAAAAGGAAAAGGGTTGGGCCATTGTGCCGATGATAACTGTCTTCCCGGAGTCGCTCAAGGATAGCACTGCCGGTGATAGTACTCAGGTAGTGCCAGATGCTACCGAAGGTCAGTATCAAGACGATGGTGTCGAGAAGACCAACTTTTTAGAGGTCCCTGGTGAAACCCCACGCCAAAAGCGCCGTCGGGAGAAAAAAGAAGCCAAAGAAAAAGAAAAGGCTGATAAGGAGAAGATCAAAGCGGTCAAGCCCAAGCAGTCTGAGCCACCTATTGACAAGAGCAACGGTGACCCTGAAAAGCCGTTTTAGCAGGTGGTAATTGCCTTGGTTGCTGAAAGCACAAACAAAACTCAGCTATGGTCAAATGGCCTTGAAAAACTAAGAGGAGGCCTTAAGAGGCGCTTGCAGCGTTTAATTAAGGGTGTTGAAATCAGTGAGATTGTTTTTTTCTCGTCAAGATTTGATCGTTGCTCCGTCGTTTCAGAGGGCGTTTCATGTCCGAGGACGAGTCGGTTCGGCGATTGTTGGGTTGCCTCTATCTTATTAGGCCTGAGTGGTTGTCGCCGTTACCAAAATTAAAAACCACCCCTCAAAGAAGGGTGGCTTTCGCATATTTAAACCTGAATAAATGGTCTTGAAGCTTATTGCTTTGTGATGCGCCAGCTTTGGGCTTTGGCACCATCCTGCAAGACGGCTTTTAGTATTTAGATACCCGAAGGTAGTGATCGCATTTTAAGGGACTCTTGGCCCTAAGCCTGTTGTAGATTGAGCTTCGTGGCAGAGCACTGTATTTTAAAACTGGTAATGAATGCTTAACTACCTTGATAGTTTGAGTGTGTAGCAAGAATAAGATCTTGCTCATAGGTCTTCAGCATTGACCTAACCTCCAAGGGGCTGCGAGGTAGTTCTCTGAAGTGGCACTCTCTTTTCATGTTCACACCTGACAAGGATGTGTGATGAGAGGAGAGAGGGGTAAAAACACTCAATTTCCTCATTGTGGGAACGTTCTTTGGTTCTAAAGCGATTGCAATTACCTAACAGTTAATCGATATTTCAATAAGTATATGTACTCAAAAAAGTCAATTAACCCCATTAAACCATGGCTTAAGGCAATGAAATAGTCAGTTGTTTCGATGAAAACCCGTATCCGAAGGCAACTCAAGGATACCTAGGGGTAGTGATAGTACCTAAGCAGTGTCTGAAGCCACCGAAGAGCAGTGCTAGGACAATGGTGCAGAGAAGGCCAACTGTGTGGAGGTGCTGGATGAAACACCAAGCCCCAAACGCCTTCGGAAGAAGAGGGCAGCCAATTAAAACGAGAATATCAATAAGGAGAAGATCAAAGCCGTTAAACCAATGCAGTCTGAGCCGCCTATTGACAAAAGTGGCTGTGAGTCTTAGAAGCCGTTTTTTTTGGCGTGGGACTGGCTTTCCGAGAAGCCCGGTATGGGTTTTCTTTTGGATAACGGATGGCGTCCTTCAACACAAAGTATCAGGAGGTGACTCCTAAAACAAACGCAGGTAGCTTGTTTGACAGATACTCCGCTGTTGCCTTAACCTCTTGACAGAGTCAAAGCAAAAGAAATGGTTACGACAAAAAACGAACCTAGAATTGACGGCTATCTAATAAAAAGTGATCTGCAGATGAAGTGAGAAAAATAGAGCGCAGACAATTGAGAAATAGCCACACTTAAATCAAAAAAACCTAAGGCTCACACACTAATGAATCTCGCAGTGTGTTCAAGGGGAGTCCAGTTTACTGCCCAAGCCTTAGGTTATGCAAACCTAATAACTGTTGAGGTTATATCCCAAGGTGATTTTCCTGATTCCCTGCCTAGATTTTTAAGGATGGCCATTATGGAACATCATAAATACGATGCAGACAGGCAAACTAACTTCTTACTTAAAATGGCTAAGTAGGGACCGGCGATCATCATTCGGCAATCCAGTCTTACAAAGGATCCGATGTTCCAACTAAAGCCACTTAGCCTTTGCAAACTTAATAAATCCAACTCTATAACCGGAGGTTGGGTTCCAAGCTAGACCTTTACTGGGCCACTGTTCTGCCTCCTGGAGCCATGTAGGTTGAGTTTTCTTCTGAGACATTAGTTTCCGTTTAATGCTCTAAGATCCTTAGGTCGTTCGGTTGATGGGTTACGGCTTATTGGGTAGTCGTTAAATGACCATGGTCCTCGTGCCTTTATAGTCTTGATTTGGGATTTTTATGGTACGGCTCTGACGCTTCTATGTCTCATGCTTGGCAAATGACCCAATACAGAAAAAGCCTCTCACGTTATCGAGAGAGGCTTTTTGTTGTCCGACTAGGA
>JAIXYP010000040.1 GCA_027490155.1 Cytophagaceae bacterium
ATGAAAAAGGTGGGCTTTTATACCTACTTTTCAGACAATCAGGTCCAGCTACCCAACTATGTAGATACCCGTGTCTTGAGGGATGGTGTATTGATGGGCGAAACTTTCTGGAAGGAATACAAGGACCAAACTGGTTATGACTTTTTTCAGGCTCGAGGATATATCACATTCGACCCTATTAAGGCCATTCATGTTCAGTTCGGGTATGACAAGAACCAAGTTGGGAATGGATACCGCTCCTTAATCCTAGGGTCTCAAGCAGCCCCATACACATTCCTAAAGGTACAGACCCGTATTTGGCGGTTGCAATACACCAACCTTTACGCCCAGTTGAAGGGAAGTCCAGCCGTTGCCATCGGAAAGGGTGGGGGTGTCATCGGGAGCCAATTGGTGCCGACTAAGTATATGACAATGCACCACTTGAGCCTCAATCTGACCCCCAACCTAAACATTGGCATCTTTGAGGCTATAATGTTCAGCCGTGGTGACTCGACAGGTAATGGTGGCTATGACTTAGCGTACATGAACCCAATAATCTTCTACCGTTCGGTAGAGCAAACCTTGGGTAGCCCAGATAATGCAATGTTGGGTGCAGATGCCCGGTATAATTTCCTAAAGCGCTTTCAGGTCTATGGTCAGTTCACGCTCGACGAGTTTTATATCTCAGATCTCACTTCACGAAACAACTCTTGGCGCAACAAGTTTGCATGGCAGCTAGGAGCTAAGTACTATAATGCATTCGGAATCAGGAACTTAGACCTACAAGCAGAATACAACTACATACGTCCTTTCACTTACTCTCATGATAGTCAGCTCCGGAACTGGGCCAACTATGGGCAACCATTGGCACATCCTTTAGGTGCCAATCTGACGGAGTCAATTGGGATAGTACGATACCAACCCCACCGTAGAGTCATGATCACAGGTAAGGTGTCCTATACCCGCTTTGGTGACGATAGCCTTCAGCTTTATTCAGGTAGGGTTGTCCCAGGCACAGGCGGGTCCAATGGCCACAATGTACTGACCCCTTACACCGCTCGCACAGATGGCCGCATTAATGGTTTCCCGATGTACAACGGCATCAATACCACCTTGCTATGGGCTGAGCTTAATGTCAGCTACATGATCCGTCATGGTGTTTGGTTTGATTTTACCTACACTCGCCGCAGCTTCAACAGCGCCAACACCGACCTCAACCAGACTACCAATATGATCACAGGGGCATTGAGGGTTAACATCGGTAGGCGCAGTTGGGAGTACTAATTCAGACAAATAAAAATTGGAACGAGCGCAATAATTAGTTTTGTTGTCCGGCTTGAAATCATACATTTGCCTTGTCAAATTCAGGGCAATAATCAAATCCTGCTCCTGAGTATTGGTGACACGCTTTCAAACCTAAATCCCCTTTATCCACCCAATGAAAAAATTTCTTATAATCTTGGCTGCCTTCTTGGTGGTAGGATCAACTGCCTATGCCCAGCCACGCTTTGGTATCCGTGGCGGTCTCTCCTTGGCCAGCTCAAGCTTCAACAGCAAAGAAGACCTCAAAGCCAGCTCTGTCAATGGTTTTAATGCCGGTATCCTGTTCGAAACTTCGCTTTTTCCGTTTGTGAGCCTCCAACCAGAGGTTTTGTTTGACCAACGTGGTTCTAAACTAGACCTTGGTGGCGGTGTTGAGTCAACCCTGAGAACCAACTATGCAACCATCCCTCTTTTCTTTAAGGTCTCTGTTCCGATTACGTCTAGTTTCAAAGCCAACTTGCATGCTGGTCCTTATGCAGGAATTGCCTTAGGTGGTACAGCTGAGGTAAGCGTCAATGGAACCAAGGATTCACGTAATGTCCTTGTTGTCAATAGTTACGACAAGGAAGAGGCGTCGAAACCACAAGTCAGCCTTGTTGACTATGGTGCGATTGCAGGGGTTGGTCTCAGCTATGATGTCATCGCTAATCTTGCAGTGTTCCTTGACGTGCGTTATGCACTAGGCTTTGCAGAGGTTCAGAAGTATGCCGAGACTAGCGGACCAAGTACTCCTAGCGATGACGCACTAAAGGAATATCAAAAGTCAGCCAACCGTGCCGTACAAATTTCAGCTGGTGTGTCTTTCAAGATCGGTGAGTAAAGCTTAATCTGGTGTGATTGTCATTCAATGACTCCTATATTAAAGGCCCCGTCTGGTATCATTACCAAAACGGGGTCTTTTTTGCTCTACATTGGCTATATGGATTATGCCCCTTGAAAATATTACGACTTCGAGTCTCAATACAACGAGTCCATATCACCAGCTCCCTGTCTGATGATTTCGGGCTCGTCTCCTGTGCAGTCTATAATTGTTGATGCAAGGATGTTGCCGATCCCGCCTCCTATCACGAGGTCCACTTGGTTGCGATATTGTTCATAGATCAACTCTGGGTCTGTCGTGTATTCAACCAAATCATCTTGGCCTTGGACAGAGGTGCTGATGATCGGGTTGCCAAGATCCTTTACCAAAAGCCGTGGGATGTTATGGTCTGGTATCCTGATACCAACCTGTTTTTTGTTGTTGTTCAGCAACTTAGGCACTTTACTGCTGCTCTCAAGGATGAAGGTAAACGGACCTGGTAGGCCTTTTTTCATCATCTTGAATACTGGTGTTGTCACATGTTTGGAGTAGTCCGACAGGTGGCTTAGATCGTAACAGATGAAGCTGAAGTTGGCCTTCTCGGGTTTTACCCCTTTGATTTTGGCTATGCGCTCTATCGCCCGGGCGTTCATGATGTCGCAACCCATGCCATAAATGGTATCGGTAGGGTAGATAATGACCCCCCCATTCCTTAAACAGTCCACCACCTGTTTGATTTTGCGTGGCTCGGGGTTGTCCGGGTGGATTTCGAGATATTCAGCAGGCATAAGGTAGTTCGGTCAACAAGCGTAGGTTACAAAGGTAACCTTAATCAGGATAGCAATAAGTGGCCCAACGGCGGTGCCTATTTTTTGCCCTTTTTAGGCTCAGGTATAAAGGCTCGAGTCCGGGTCGGGATTTTGAAGCTAAGGTAATAGCTGATGTTATAGTTTAGGTTGTTGAGCGCATCGCCGTATCCAGGCACGACATTTGGTGCAATGCCATCAAAATCATTGCCATAAAGCCGATAGCCTGCCCTAGCAGTTAGGCCAAGATAGAGCTGCCAACCTAGGCGTACTTTGGCTCCGATAACCGCCTCCAACCAGCCACAAGTGCGCACAATATCTGGTACGCTAGCCCTTCCTGTTTGGCCCCAATAGGTTGAAGTTACCGAAAGGTCAGACACCGTCCTGACGAATGTGGCCTGACCATAACGCCCACCAGCGAAAATGACGTCGTCACCATTTTTGAGCAGATTATACTCGTATCCTAGTCTAAAGTAACCTCCATTGACCTCCAGCTGACCCGCGTCTGTGCCTGGGCTGGTGCGTTTGTATTGCTGTCCGATCTCAAGGACGCCAATATGCCGATCGTAGCCATAGTCTCCCATAACTTCCCATTGTTTTTGGTCAGGTTTGCCTATTGTATATAATGGCCAAAGTAGCTCGACCCCAATCCTGAAACCATCGGTCCTGAGGCTGTCTCGTTGTCGATAAGTTGATTGCCCCCAACTGCTTACCGAAACAAGCAAAAGCAGTCCTAAGAATAAAAAGATCGTTTTACCGGTATCCCAAGCTTTAGATAATGTACACATTGGCGAAGGGATCAGAGAAATATTGGTAGATCGTTGCATAAGCATTACCTTATCCAGATAATCAAATTGGTGCCACGGGTTGAGTCGGCAAAGTCTTTTGTTAGTCTGGCGCTGTCAACGCCCGAGACTTTGACACGGATGCTGTTGTAGTTGAACCCAAAGCCACAGCGTTCGGATATCAATACAGGTTTTTTAGTGTAGTGCAAATTGATGGTTGGCGCATTAGCTATGTTGTTGAGTGTTAGTGAATAGCTACAACTATCAGCACCTGGGTTGAGTTGTAAAAGGTATTGCCTTTGGCTGCCAATGGTAAGGTTGGCATCAGTCATAGCACCCACACCTCTGATGGCTGCAATTGCATTCGTCCTTAGTGTATCTCCGATATAAACCTGAACCCCAAACCACGGGATGGTTCCCCCGGTGCAGGGTTCTTGCTGACAACTAGAAAGGAAAAGGAGGCCCCAAAAAGCAAAAAGTTGCATCTGTGGCCAATTAGCGATAATTTTTTTTCGGATTTTCAAAACTATCAGGTTATACATATAGTAAAGTAGCACAAGAGCAAAAGTAAAAAGTCAAGCTCTTAGAGTTGGACCATCACACAAAGCTCTCTTTAGCCTAGTCTTAGGGTTGGTTTTTTGACTACGGCGCAGTTCGGTTTTTTTCTCTGGGGCCATCGTCGGCATTGGGCCGTGACCATAACCCACAATTCTAGTCCATTATGCGCGTAAGGGTAATTTTTACTTTGGTTAACAAAGGCGCCGTGGCGCCCTTCCATCACCAAAACATACTTTCGGAGGTAATTACTCAGGTAACTTCAGATGGTTTGCCTCAAAGCCTGTGTTACAGCTGTCTAAAAGGGCAGACAAAGGTAACGAGTCTGGGACTTAGTTACTTTAGCACCAAGGTATCATTGGTGATGAGTAGTAGCGAAAAAACTGACCTAGACGCTGTCTTGAACGGGATTTTTGCTCAGAAACAGATCGAGGTAGGTCAGCTGATCTTGATACCTGATTCGGTGTCGATGGAAGAGCCTCCTAAACATGAAGACCAAGCACGGTATGTATGCCTCAGCCCATTGGTTGCGATACAAGGCCCAGCCGGTGACCCAGAGGCTAAACGATTTATCTCTCCGGATACTGATGCTTTCAGTGACCTTTTGTACGAAAGCACGATGATCAGGCTTGAGGATAGTGGTAGGTTCAGCGCCGAGCAGATCGCTTCCTTTTACAAATTTCAGGTCTTGCCTGACGCCACTTATCTCGCTAAGATGAGACGTGAGGAAAAGAAATTCGCTCGTATCTATCAACTCAATGCCGGTCAGATCTCTCATGAGATTCGTGGTTACACCTTTCCGTTCACGCTATATGCACACCCATTGGTGCAAGAGTTCTTGTTCGATAATGGTCTTGGGGAACATTGTACCCAAGGTTTTGGCATGATCGACCTAGCCGAACAGCAATTTCATAACCGCATGGTGCCTTATTACCTCGAAGGTCAGAAACCAACAACCCCCGAGCGGACTTTTGCCCGGCGCGAAAAGGTAGCTTAACCTCAGGGTCTGCCTCAACAACCTATGATCGATCCGTCCCAGTAGGTCTTAATCCTACATTAAACTTATATTTCTGGTGTCCAAGAATAGAAGCAGTCTGTCATTTGGGCTGCTTTTTTTGTTACTATTGCATCAACTATGTGCATTATGGTCCGAAAATTGGCATCAAGACTCTTAATCCTCCTTGTTATTGGAGCCTTATCTGCTTGTGCGTTTTATCCACGTTGCCCTATTCCGGGGTGCCATGTCCGGATGATCCATGCGCACAACAAAAAGTACTTTAGAGGCGAGCCTTGGTGGAAACGTAACCAGAATCCTAAAGTAGGTCAGGATTTTAAGCGAACTGACGAGCCCTTGCCTAAGTATAGGGACAAATAAACCCTCCTAGAGCGTCCTAAAATATGCTGCACTTTTAGTCAGCCGACTACCGTACCAGCTAAATAGCTCCCCATCCACAAGCTCAATTTGGGCGCTGGGTACCAACGCTGCAAATTGTTTGATATGATTGTCCCCAAACGGAAACGGTTCTGAGGATAGGAAAATTCGGTCTGGTGCAGCCTCAGCTAGGTTTTGATGCGTAATGACAGGGTAGCGCTCTTGGTTGTCAAACGCATTCAAGAATCCTGCTGCCTTAATCATGTCATCGATAAAGGTCTGCTTGCCAACAACCATCAAAGGGTCATCCCAAATAACATAGGCTACTTTTGGCTTTTCGGGATGAACTGGAATCTGGCTAAATCCGTTGATGATCTCTTGGTTAATAGCCAAGGCATGGTCCTCGGTTTTGGTTAAGTAGCCAAGCTCAGCATTGACCCTAAGGGCATCGTCCAAGGTGTATATCTCAGTCACCAATACCCTGTGATGTTCAGATAGAAACTCGACACCTTCCCGATAGTTTTCTTCCTTGTTACAAACGATGAGATCGGGCGACAAGGCCATAATCTGGTCGATCTGGAATTTTTTGGTACCCCCCACTCGTTTTGCTGTCTGCACCTGGTCAGCTGGGTGGATGCAGAATTTGGTCCTTCCGACCACATGTGCCCCAAGTCCTAAGTCAAACAAGAGCTCTGTTAAACTAGGTACCAAGGACACAATGCGCCCATTAGTCAATGGTTCTATGGAGTTGCCTCTATAGTCCTTGATAGGTTTCGGGATTGACATACCCAGATCAATAGGTTCAAATAGCATATCACAATCTGTTTCAGGCCTGGATAAATCCGATACCGCCAATAAGCGCCAACCTTGCGATCAGGACCAAGGCCAGTGCCGCAAAAATGTAAGGCCACTTGATCTTGACAGTTTCTGGCTCTGGCTTCAGGAAGAACCGCACTGACATATTGAAAAAACTCAGGATTGGGAACAAACAGAGTAGCAAGGTGATAAGTAGTGAAGACCACACCATGTGTGGACTCGGCATCATAAAGGCCAATAGTGTCGTACTACCAATAAGCCAAGGCATGGCCACGACCACAAAAAGGTAGGTTAAACGTGTTTTTTTGTTGTCAAAGATCACGAGGTCTTCGGATGGAGAGAACTCCAGAAAGTACCGCAAAGACCGAGTCCCAATTATGATCAGGATCAGCATGGATGCAAAGGTGAACCCAATCCTCCACGGGATGGGCATGTTGGATCCATACAAGATCGCATGGCCGAACCCCCTGTTCGTTACCAAGCCAATTAGTGCCCCACCAAAAAAGTAGTTGGCCCCTACGAGATAGATCCAGTAAAGGAAAATACGGAAATCACCTCGCTGTCGGCAGTAGTAAAGGCTATGCGCCATCTTGGCGAAAGCCGCTAACGCGAGGCACAAAACAGGCCCAGCAGCGTAGGTATAGACAATCGAGAATCTGTTCTGGGACCAAGTACCGTATCTTGGATTGGCCTCAAACCCATGCGGAAACAAAATGGTGCTTAGCATCAACTGATAACCCATCAAAGCACTAGCCAGATGATAAACCAAATGCATCGAGACTAACACAATCACGACGATGGCGCCATGGTTCAGCATAAGCCTTGTATAAATAGTCGAGTCATCAAGGGGTTTGCTCACATGCATCGGTTTTGTCGTCTTAGTGGGATATTTTGGCCAGTTGGTAACACGCTGGTTGATGACCCACTGACCTTTAATACAAGGTTAAATAGGTAGCCGAACGTAAATGTAACCTAGTGGTTATGAAGTCCTGAAAATTGAACCCATATTCGACCAATGATTTGCCTCAGCCAGACTAATCCAGACCAGCCCTCGTGGTTGCGGTCAACGTCCCTGCATGGGCGAAGAACATGGGCTATAGTCCTGATTGTGGCTACAATGGTAGCTTTCGTTTCTAGGCAACTAGCTGCACAGACAAACTTTGTCGAGCAGGAGGCTGCTCGTCAAGACCCGATTGTTGGTAAATTACTAGGGCAAATCCTTAGTCAATTTGACCAAGTAGCAGCTGGGGATACTAACCTCCAACTCCAGGCCCAAACTTCACTCACTGAGGCTCGGGCCCTCGGTAGCCCAGTCGCAGAATCCAAGTCATTGGTGGTCCTTGGCCTTTTGTACCAACGCAAAGGTGATGTCCCTTCGGCGAGGGCCTACTTGCTAGAGGCAGCAGACCTGCGCCAACGAACCAATGACCAGCCAGGCCTAGCCAGTGTCTATAACAACTTAGGCGTACTCGAGCACCAGTACGGCAATTTTGCCGAGGCCATAAGGTATGCACAACAGGCGCTTACAATAAGACAAAAACTTGGGGACAAACCTGGACTGGCAGCGAGCTTCACGAACATCGGGAACATCTACGAAAGCCAAGGCCTGCTCGACAGAGCCATCGATAGCCATATACAGGCAAATGAACTTTACCTCAAAACCAACAATTTGGGGGGGCAAGCAGGCACCTTATCAAACCTTGGCAACCTATACAAACTTCAAGGCCAAAACCCCAAAGCTCTTAAGTCCTACCAAGCGGCGCTGAAACTATATACAGAGCTCCAAAATCCTGTTGGGCGGGCATTGGTCCTGACCAATTTGGCCGGTATGCTCGCCAATGGCCCACAGTGGCAGGCAGCTTTAGACTATGCACTTGAGGCTTTAGCCATCCGACGGCAAGACACCGACATAGAAAGCCAAGTCTTTAGCCTATTGACAGTGGCCGAACTTTTTTTGCAACACAACAATACCCAAGTTGCTAGTGTCTACTTGGCAGAGGCCTATCAGAAAGCCATCGAACTAGGTAATGCCTCATTACAAATCAGGTGCCTTAAGCTGATGGCCAATATGCAGGCGCGCCTAGGAAACTGGGATAAGGCCTTTTTGCTCCAGCTAAGGTACAGCAGGCAAAAGGATAGCCTAGATGCGGCCACCAACATGACCCAGTTGGCTAAACTCGAAAACCAATACTTGGTCGAGCTCAAACAAAACCAAATCCTGAAGCTGAATGCTGATCGGCGTAAAGCCCAAGCCGACCTATTGAGCAAAGAAAATACCTTGCTCCAGACCCAACTCTACCTCGTGGCAGGTGGGGTCGGGCTGTTTTTATCGCTGTTATTAGCCTTGTTCTACTTTCGCAGTAACCGAAAACAAAAGGGTCTTAATCTGGCCTTACAACACCAGTCTGACTTATTGAGCCATCAAAACACAGTGGTTCAAGAAAAAAATAAGGCGATCATGGACAGTATTTCCTACGCCCATCAGCTTCAACAAAGTCTCCAACCCGACATAGGATCTTTCGTACAACATGGTCTCGAGGTACGTGTCCATAACCAGCCTCGCGATGTTGTTAGTGGGGACTTTTATTGGGCTTTGTCTGATGCTGATGGTGCTGTCTTCGTGATTGCAGACTGTATCGGACACGGAGTGCGGGGTGCCATGCTCACGATGTACGGGCAGGTCCTCCTCAATGAGCTTGTGCCTGATACCCATAACTGCCAACCTCATTTACTACTCCAAGAGGTTGATACCCGGCTTTGCCACCAGTTCCATGAGCCTGACGGGATGCCAACAGGACAGATGGAGATGGCCGTTTTTGTTTTTAAGGCAAAAACCAAGCAGTTGTTGTTTGCCTCTGCAAGATTACCCGTTTTTGCCGTCAGCCCGCACGGAGTTGATACCATCAAGTCAGGCCAGTTTGCATTAGGCAATGCCATGGTCCGGTTTAAGGACTTTCAGGTGATTGAGCTTCCTTTGGACCCTGACATAACTTATTATGTCTGCAGCGATGGCCTTGCAGACCAGTTTGGAGGGCCAGAGGATAAAAAGTTTACACGCAAACGGCTTCGTGAGATGTTGGCATCTGCTGATGAGCATTTTGGGACAGCTGCCTTGGACAAAAAGATAGCATATTGTGTCCAGACACTAGCAACATGGCAGGGCAACACCCCTCAGACTGACGATATTATACTTTCGGCAATGGCATGGCGACCTTCAAAATAGGGCTTTAGGGCTAGTTATCGGCACCTCAAATTGCCATATTTGCCTATAGATAATTCTGGCTTTTTAGTTCGTTGACAAGGACAAAATTGTCATCAGGAAATTGATATCGACCCCATGCGCTCAACCCCGTTTTTGGCCAGCTTAGCTACCAAAGTTATTGCCCAATTCCAGCAAGATGCCAGCCAACTGACCCTTGTTTTCCCTAACAAGAGGTCAGGTCTCTTCTTCCTAAAATACTTGCGGGCGCAGCTCCAGACACCGATGTTTTTGCCTCAGGTGCTCGAGATCGATGATCTTGTGGCCCGCATCGCCCACACCAATCGACCTGATGAACTCCAGTTGGTGGCTTGGCTCTATGAGGTGTTTCAGCAGGTAATGGGACATGGCAACCAAACCGATGCTGAGTCTTTTGCAGATTTTTACCCTTGGGGCCAGATGATGCTGGCAGATTTTGTGGAGCTCGACAAACAGTTGGTAGAGCCAGACCAAATATTCACGACTATCCAGGACCAAAAAGAGCTGGATAGTTTTTATGGAGACCTGCTCACTGAGGCCCAGAAACAGGAGATTTCAACCATTTGGGGCAACATTCAGAATACAAAGTCTTCGGACCAAAAGGAAAAGTTCTTGCGGATTTGGCGTGCCTTGCCATTGATATATAACCAGTTTAACCACAAGCTAAGCCGCCAAGGTTATGCTACCGAGGGTTATCAGTACCGATCGGCCGTTTCCTCACTGGGCCACTGGCTGACACAAGACACTGACCGCAGGTTCTGGTTCGTTGGTATAAATGATCTGACCAAAAGCGAAGAGCGCCTAATTGCCCAGATGGTCGAAGCTGAACGTGCGACCATCATCTGGGATACTGACCAAGAGCTTCTAAGGCCAAATGCATGGCTGGAGGCTGGTCTGTTCCAGCGGCGTTACTTGGTGCACCCAGTTTTGAGCCAAACCTTTGATGCCGTATTGCCCCAACATCTTGTGCCGCCCTCAGATAGCAATATCCGTGTACCAGAGGTGATTGCAACAGCCGTGTCGCTTGTGGTTGGCCAAGCCAAGTTGCTACCTCAGCTGATTGCTACGGAAATGGCTCGCCTCAATGACCAGTCCAAACTGGCCGTTTTGCTGCCAGATCCTGGTATGCTATTTTCGGTGCTGAACTCGCTACCAAAGACTGTTACCCAACTAGACCAAAGTGGCCAATTAACCGAGCAGCCCCTATTGGTTAATGTCTCGATGGGGTATCCTTTTCGGCAGACCCCGCTTTATAGTTTGCTCTATCACCTGATTGAGGCCCAGAAATCTAGCAGGATGGTCAAAGAGCAAGTCTACTTTTACCACGACTATGTATTGGCTATCATCCAGCACCCCTACATTGTTGTTAGCAATGGGGAGGCTGTGGCTGAGATAGCCAATACGATCACCAGCCAAAAACTGATCTATGTCCCTCAGGACCTCTTAGCAGGATGGCCCATTGGGCAGTTATTGTTCCGTCAGCTCCGAACAAGCCAAGAGATTTTCGATTTCCTGAACGCCCTCTTGGTCGAACTTAGCCGACAGTTGTTAGAGCGCAGCCCTGAGAACGCTAGTCTGGAAGACGAATACCTCTACCGTGCCATGACTACACTCACCCGGTTTGAGAGCGTAGTGCAAGCCGCCAGCATTGAGTTGGAGATCGACCTGTTTTGGCAAATGTTGCGCCAGTTGCTAGACCAGATCAAAATGCCCTTTGCCGGCGAACCGCTCGAAGGCCTCCAGATCCTGGGTATGCTCGAAAGTCGGAACCTAGACTTCGAGTCCGTCATCATCGTAGG
The DNA here is from genome assembly GCA_027490155.1 of Cytophagaceae bacterium. Taxonomy (GTDB): domain Bacteria; phylum Bacteroidota; class Bacteroidia; order Cytophagales; family Flexibacteraceae; genus CANHWS01. The sequence goes on from JAIXYP010000040.1 coordinate 11,473, forward strand.
TGCCAACGAAGGACTATTGCCCAAACTTGGTGCCCATGGATCGTTTATCCCATACAACTTGCGCCGCACCTTTGGCCTCACGACCCATAACGAGCAAGATGCCGCCCAGGCCTACTTGTTCTATCGCCTATTGTTTGGTGCTAAGCGGGTCAACCTCCTCTACAATGCTGAAAGCACCGAGCAGATTAAGGGCGAACCAAGCCGATACTTCTACCAGCTCTACTATGGTTTGCAATGGCCCGTGCGGCAACAGGTTTTGGCGAGTCAGGTCCAGCAATTGCCAGTGAACCCACTCAATGTCCCTAGCACTCCAGCGATAAGAGCCAAGATCCGTAACCGATTTACCGTTGCTGGCGGGGGTGTCAAAACGCTTGATCCATCAGCAATCTCTACTTTGCTGGACTGTAAACTCAAGTTTTACTTTCGGCAAGTAGGCCAAGTCTATGGTCGTGATGCTGTTACTGAGGAGGCCCAGAGTAATGCCGTTGGCCAATTGTTACACCATAGCATGGAGTGGATTTACCTGCAGCTCAGAGCGCATAAAGGAGGTAGCAGAGTCGTTGAGGCAACTGATCTTCCATGGCTAAAGGCACAGGTAACTGCAGCGCTAGAGCATGCCTTGCCCCTAGAAAAGTATCCACCTAATATTGCTGAGTTAAGAGGGCAGCTCCTGATCATCGTGCAGGTTGTTCAGTACTACGTCCACAAATTGCTCGAGCTGGATGCCGCCTACGCGCCGTTTGAAATTTTGGAGCTTGAGACCGAAAGTAATCAAGACCCTTGGGTGTTGACAATACAAGCAGGTGATGGCACAATCGACCATTTTAGGCTTGGTGGGCGCATCGACCGTATTGACCGCAAGGATGACAACATCAGGATCATGGACTACAAAACGGGAAAGGTCGACCAGAAGGCAGACTCCCTTGAGCAAGTTTTTGGTAAGGACGAAAAGAAAAAGTCTTTATCCGCCATGTATCAGATCATGCACTATACTCACCTTTTCGGCCACCGAAACTCTGGTTTGGTAGCTAATTACAAGCTAGTGCCAGGCATCATTGGCCTCCAGAAGTGCTTCGCTGATAACTATGACATAGGTACCTCGCCCCAAATCCAGATCGGCAAGGATAACCCTGTGTTGGACTACCAACGGGAATATGCGCAACAGTTTGAGACGGAGGTACAGTCTCTATTGACTGAGTTGATGGACACCGAAATGGTCTTTAGCCAAACCGGAGACCTCAAAACCTGTACTTATTGTGACTATAAAACACTGTGCCAACGCTGAGTTTTTCCGCATAATTGCAGGTATGATCAACGTTGGCACAGCAAAGAAAATTTGGCAATTAAGTGCCGGTTGGCCAGCCTTATATCTTGTAGAACAACCACTTAGAGAGCTCCTTGTAGGTTACTTTTTTGCCATACATCAGGACTCCCACACGGTAGATACGTCCTGCAAGCCAGATACAGCCAATAAAGGTCAAGACCAACGACACCATACTCAGGGCCAACTGCCACATCGGTACCCCAAACGGGATCCGGACCATCATTACGATAGGGGAGGTGAAGGGGATAATACTGGCCCATACCGCAGTGGTACTCTCTGGGTCATTGATAGCTGACGAAGCAATCATGAAGCCAATAATTAGTGGGATCGTGATCGGGAGCATAAACTGCTGGGTATCCGTCTCGTTATCAACTGCGGATCCCACTGCTGCAAATAAGGAGCCATATAGCAGGTAACCACCGATAAAGAAGAAAATAAAGCAACCCAATATCATCGGGATGTTGAGCGAACCTACAATCTTGGTGATTTTGGCCATCGGGTTTTTGGCGGTATCTGCTGTAGTACCTACTGTGCTTTCAGCTGAGGTACCTGCGATTTGCGGCGCCGTGGTGCTAGCTCCGTTAGCCACTACCTCGGTTTTGGTTTCCTTTTTGTCTGCTAAAGCCGATACCACTAGTGGCACAGCAATTGTTCCGACCAAATAGCTAAGGCCAATCCAGACCACAAATTGGGTGAGCCCAACAAGGGCAATGCCAACAACTTTGCCCATCATTAGCTCGAAGGGCTTCACAGAGCTGATCATGACCTCGATGATGCGGCTGGTTTTTTCCTCGATTACTCCACGTAGGACCTGCACACCGTACAAGAAAATGAACATATAGATCAAGAATGCCCCTGCAAAGCCAGCTACTGTTGCCGCTGCCGAGCTGCTATCTGACTCTTGGCCAGCCTCCTTGTCTAGGATCTTGGTATCAATACTGACGTCAACATCCAGCTTGGCTAGGGTCTCTTGGCTGATGCCACTAAGTTTGAGTTTTTGGGCCTTTAGGTCCTTCTCGATGGCATTGCTGATGTCACTGACAAGGTCCAGCGAAAGGTTTTTGGACGAGATTAGTTTGATTCCCTCCGGTTTTTCGGGGGTGATGTTTGGTATTACTAACAAAGCCTCGTAGGTACCGTCTATGACCGATTTTTTGAGCTGGTCCTCTGGCTGATCCGCAAATAAGTATTTAACCTCCTCAGTACTTTTGAGTGTCTGGCTGAACTGTTTGGTCTGGTCAATGACAGCAATTGTCTTGAGATCCTTACTGCTCATGGCCATCAGGATAGGCACGATGTAAATACCAAGGGTCAAGACAGGCCCAAGGATGGTCATCACGATGAAGGACTTTTTCCGGACCCTGGTCAGGTATTCGCGCTGGATGATGAGGCTAATCTTGCTCATGTGAGTAGGATTGAGTAAAGGAGAACTGAGTAATCAGTGACGGACTGTCTAATCGTAAAACAATGATAAGCCAATAATGCTGACATTGGAACAAGATCAGCTGCCTTATCTGATTTTTGGCCTGTCAGCCTGACTAGCGGACAAAAAGGCTTTCCAAATAAGTAATCCAAAAGTATCGAATGATCGGAAAAATAATTTAGGCTTGCCTAAACTTTGCTTCAATGCCGTATCTTTGTATTGCTACAAGGCTTCTCGTCAATGTATGGTGGTCTTGTGGTATCCTTGTAATGGACGGATTCTACATCATTTTGGTAGGCAGTTTGGTGGCAGTGTCATGCGCCTTGCTAGGCTGTTGGCTTGTCCTCAGGAAGATGGCTATGGTCGGCGATGCAATTTCCCATGCAATCCTGCCTGGTATTGTAATTGCTTTCTTGGCTACAGGCACCCGTAATACTGGACCTATGTTATTTTGGGCCTGTATGTTTGGCCTATTGAGCACGGTTCTGATCGAATGGCTACACCAGAAGGCAAGGCTTCAGACTGATGCAGCCATTGGCGTTACCTTCACTTGGCTTTTTGCCATTGGTGTTATTTTGGTTTCGGTCTATAGCAGCGAGGTGGATCTGGATCAAGACTGCGTGCTCTATGGTGAGATCGCCTACGTGCCACTCGATCTTTGGGTGACAGGCTCTGGTTGGAACCTAGGTCCAAAGGTCGCATGGATATTGGGCGGGGTTTTGACCTTGGTCATCACCTTTGTAACCCTAGGGTATAAGGAGCTCCAACTTTCGACCTTTGACCCTGAGTTTGCTCGATTCACCGGGATGCGGACCCAAGTTTGGCATTATAGCCTAATGTCGCTGGTGAGTTTGGTTACGGTTACAGCTTTTGAAGCTGTAGGGGCCATTTTGGTAGTCGCACTATTGGTTGTACCTGCTGCCATTGCCTACCTGCTAGTTAACTCCTTGAGAGCCATGTTGTTACTTGCAGCTTTGGTGGGCATAGTCTGCTCCGTAGGGGGGTATGGCATGGCAGTCGTAACAGGTGGATCAATTGCCGGGGCTATGGCCACCGTGGCTGGTTTGCTGCTGTTGCTATCCGCAGTCGGTACTGTTTTTGTGCGACGATTTTTGTCAAAAGCTAACATCAAAATGGCCTAGTTTGCCTAATAAATCAGGTTTTGGCCCCGCATACCTTTACAATTTGGGCTACAATAGATAGATTAGCCACTTCAAATTTGCAGCCTAGCCATTACGTGCTGTCATAATCCACGCAAAACCGTCCGGAAATGCCGCAGCAATTACTAGTTTTGCCAAAGCCCCTTACGGGATATTTAGGTTGTTTGTTGTTGCTATCTCTGCTGCTGCTGTCTGGTTTATCGTCATGCAGGACCGTAGCAAAACGTCAGTATAAGGAAGTAGGTGGCAACACCGAGGTAGACGGAACTTACAATACTACAAAAGACGCCTACTATAAGTTTGACAAAAAGATGGAGCGAATCTATACGCCCATTTATACCATCCGCACCAACCACTATTTGGTCGGCAATGAGTGCATGCGTGAGTTTACGCGCTCAATGGGGTTTGAATACATGCCATACGATGAGTATCCACACGAAACTTATGGCCCAGTAGGCTACCATTTCTACAACATAACGAGCCGCATAGGGATGATCTTCAAGAAGGGACCCTTCTGGAAATCTAAGGTCAACAAAAGGCTGGCTGAGTGCCGTAGGGCTAGCGGTGATTTTATAGGGCTTAATATGGGCCAACTGGCTGATAATCCTGTTGTTTTCTAGTGCCTTATCCTAGTATGTCAAAAAGCAAAAGGCCACCTACATGGGTGGCTTTTGTTAGGCAGGGTAATTGATGGAGTACCTCTCGATAAAGAAAAGCGACTGCCGTTAATTGGAGTCTGATGGCTCAGGGAAAACACCAACATAGGTCTCCGGCGACAAGGACCTTAATTCTGCTTTGACCTCCTCGCGGACATCGAGATTGTCGATAAAGGCAAACATACCCTCCATGGTGATGGTGCTGTTAGCACCGCGGGTCAGTTGTTTTAGGGCATTATATGGATCCGGATAACGCTCTCGCCTCAGGATGGTCTGGATGGCCTCTGCCAGAACTTCTGGGGTGTTGGCCAGATCGTTTGCCAGCGCTTGTTGGTTCAGCTCAAGCTTTCCTAGCCCCTTGATGATGGACTCGATAGCAATGACAGTATGCGCAAACGGAACACCTAGGTTACGCAGAACGGTGCTGTCTGTCAGATCACGTTGTAGGCGGCTGATTGGTAGCTTGTTCGAGAAATGGTCGAACATGGCATTGGCCACCCCAAGGTTGCCTTCGGCATTTTCAAAGTCAATGGGGTTGACTTTATGCGGCATGGCTGATGATCCCACCTCGCCAGCTTTAGTTTTCTGTTTGAAGTACCCGATCGAGATGTAGTGCCAGATGTCCCGACAAAGGTCAATCAGGATGTTGTTGACCCTGCGATGCCCATCACAATGCTCGGCCAAGTTGTCGTAAGACTCAATCTGGGTCGTGTAAGTGGTTCTATGCAGGCCGAATTCCTCGATCAAGAAGTCATCCATCACAGATGGCCAGTCAATGTCCGGATAAGCTACAACATGGGCATTGAAGTTGCCAGTAGCCCCGCCAAACTTGGCTGCCATATCAATGGACTCCAGGTAACTTAGTTGGGACTCAAGGCGGGCCACAAAAACATGTAACTCCTTACCTAAACGCGTTGGTGATGCGGGTTGCCCATGTGTGCGTGCCAACATTGGGATATCTGACCAGGTTTTGACGAGCTCCCTGAGTTTCATGACCAACTCACCATAAGAAACCGAAAGTACCTCCTGCTTAAACTCTTGTAACAAAAGCGGGATGGCAGTATTGTTAATGTCCTGGCTAGTAAGGCCAAAGTGAATAAACTCGACATCATTACCATAGCCCATCTCGATGAACTTCTTGCGCAGCCAATACTCTACTGCCTTGACGTCATGGTTGGTGGTGGCCTCTATTGATTTAATCTCGATCGCATCCTCGACAGTAAAATCAAGGTATAGCTCCCTTAGGGCCTCTTCGTCTAGGTTGAGATGTTCCAACTCGGGCAGCCCGAGGTTTACTAGCAGTATGAAATACTCCACCTCTACCTCTACACGGTACTTCATCAGCGCGTATTCCGAAAAGTACTCCCTGAGGTCTGTTACCTTGTTGGCATAGCGGCCGTCGATGGGGGATATGGCCATCATTTGGTCTGGCTGCGGGCTGGTCTGGACATCTTGGTTGGTGTAGCCGACGTGCATCATGATTTGGGTGATTAAACAACTTTTAACTTCTAGTCCCAAAACTACCTACTAACTTTGTAGGGCGGGGGTATTTTCACCCATAGCCTCCATTTTTTATGCAGCAAATACCAACCAAGACATCAGGCAACCCTATACCACGTCGCCTATCGACAGCTGGCAAAGGGAGCCTCTTGGCACTTTTCGCATTCCTAACAAGCCTAGGATTTTCAGCTAACACTTTCGCCCAATACATCAAGGCTTCGAATGGGGGAGCAGTTTTCGGTAATGTCCTCGAGACTTCCTCCGATAGCACATTGATCTGGCTCCGGAACCCTACTGCCAACCCAGTGTCATTGACAGGGGCCAAGTACTATCCTATCTATGGTAGCTATGCGTTCTCGTCCCCAGACACCAACAGGACAATCCCCGCCAATGATTCGATCAGGATCAAGGTGAAGTTCAAGCCTGTGCACAACATCAACAACCTGAGCACCATCGTCCTGAAAAATAATGGAGGTCGTGGCACTACGGCATTAGCCGTACGCGGGATCTGTAACTATAGCAAAACCTATTACAGTAGCTCTTTTGGCTTGGCTGAGAACGCCTTGAAAACGGCCCTTAAGACCACGATCACCGCCAATTATAACTCTTTAGGGTACAATAATGCAGCACGCGACCAAATGTTCATGAGCATCGACAATAAGCGGGTTAATGGTCAAGGAGCGTCTGTCAATACCATTGAGTGTATTTACACAGGCCGTCAGGTCATAGGGTATGCTGACCGCACTGCCGCACAGGGCATAAATGGTGCAGTATTTAATACTGAACATACCTTTCCTCAATTTTTTTTCAACCAAAATGAGCCAATGAGGAGTGATTTATTTCACCTGTTCCCAACCTCCTCAAATGCAAATAATAGCCGTAACAACTTCCCTTTTGGGATCGCAACGCAGCCGTATAGTGATGTGGCCGTTAATGCCTCAAGCAAGTTAGGAGCCAATAGCGTTTACATGCCTCGGGATTCGCAGAAAGCTGTGGCCGCACGTGCCCTACTATACTTTGTAACACGCTACAATGACTATGCGGGTTTTGTTGCTCCTCAAGAGGCCATCCTTCGGACATGGGCCAAACAGTTCCCTGTCAATGCCATCGACCGCAAACGCAATGACGACATCTTCAGTGTTCAGCGCAACCGCAACCCATTCATCGACTACCCGCAGTTCCTTGACCGTATCACCTCTGTTAGCACAACCAACGGTGGCAGCAACATCATCGCTGCTGATATGCCTGAGTCTACCATTAGCTTTGGCAACGTAGCCAATGGAGTGCCTGAGGTTTATAGTTTCGTAGTGGTTAACAGTGGAAATACCTTGCTAACCTTGTCAAATGCTGCCTTACAGGTTACTACTGGTAGTGGCACCCTTGCCTTTGCTGGCGGATCTGACAACAGCGTAGGCTTGTTCCCTGGTGAGGCCAAAACCTACCTAGTGAGCCTAACCAGTGCTACGGCCGGTGCATTGACAGGCAACTTGACCTTCACGACCAACTTGCCGTCTGCTAGTGTCACAGTGCCTATTACAGCTAACATCCTGACAGGTTTGCCAGCAGGTGGTACTACTTTCCGTTATCAGGATCCGCAGTTGTATCCTAATCCTACGTCATCTGGTTTCAACCTCAGTTCACCAGACTTTGCAGGTGTGACTGTTTTGTTGGACGTACTGAGCGGCACAGGTCGCACGGTCCTAACGGGTCGTTATACCTTCGATGCTAGCGGAAATCTATCAACAGCGGTTAACAACCTAGCTGCGGGATTGTATCATGTCAGGATCAGAGTGGGCGGCTATACCAAGTCCTACAGGCTCATCAAGAACTAGATCAATTTGCCACCCTTTGGTCAAAAGCATAACAGTCCCGCTCGGTCAATTCGTCGAGCGGGACTGTTTTTTTATGTGGATTGCCTAAAAGAATAGAACAGGCTATTAATCGCCAAAAACAGCCCTACTTAGTCGGTCATTGATGGCCTGCCCTAAGCCATCCGATGGGAAGTGCGCCACCACGATATGCCGAACGGTTGGGTGGCTATCTAATAAACGCATGACGTCAAATAGCCGAGTGGCAGCCTCCGTGAGATTGGCATTTTTAGATAACAAAAACTGCTGTTTTTCAGGCACTTGGTTAGCTTTTGCTATTTCTTGGCTAGAAGCACCAAACTTAGATAGGGTAGTGGCTAAGTCCTGATCCAGCCCTATAAATCCTATAGATGCAATGCCCTCTTCATTTGCCCACCAGCTTTCGGGAACGGCGCTTACCCAGACTGTCGGTTTGGAGGTTGCGTAATGCTTCATCAGCTGCCCTGGTGTCGCTGCGATTGTTTTGACACCTCGCTCCTGGGCTTTGGTGGCTTGAACGATTGGCCCAACTAGTGCTATAATGTCCTCTGCCACGATGCCGCCATGGCGGTATAATGTGACTTCGCCTGCTGCATTAACCCCGATAATAGTACTCTCGACCCCGACAGTGCAGAATCCACCATCCAGTATGTAGGGGATTGACCTACCCAACTGTTTGGCCACATGCTGGGCCGTAGTTGGGCTGACGTACATAAACGGATTCGCACTTGGTGCGGCCAACGGGAAACTGAGCGACTGCAGCAATGCCAGCGCCATCGGGTGGGCTGGCATCCTGATAGCTACGAGGTCACTACCAGCCGTTACGAGGTCTGGCACCATGGGGCGTTTGGGCAACAGCAATGTCAGCGGACCCGGCCAAAAGTTATCCATAAGCTGCTGCGCCTTGGGCGGAACAACTTGCACATATTTGGCTACATCAGCTTGCTGACCAATATGGATGATCAGCGGATTAAAGATAGGGCGTTGTTTGACCTCGAATATGCGGGCCACCGCTGCTTGGTTTAGCGCATTGCCAGCCAGCCCATAGACTGTCTCTGTTGGCAATCCGATCACCTCGCCAGCCTCCAGCAAAGCCTTTGCATAGCCTAAATCCGTCCCTATTTGGGCAGTTTTGGTGCTTGGCATTTGATTGCTGATAGTATACATGGTTGAAGACAAAGATACAGCCGCAGGGCCAATTCCTTGGCAAGACGGAGGGCAAGGTATAGTCCTAGGTCCTACTGGCGTCTAGGCCTTAGCTCGCCTGTAAAGGTCAAGCAACTTGGCATACTTTACCACTGGATACATAGCCGAAAATAGGGCCCAAACAAAACCTGGGTATCCGTCCAAAATCAAACCTTTAAGCAGGTAAAGCTGCAAAAAGGTGATCGGGAAACGGATCATCACATAAAGTTTACTAGTCCGTTTGCCCCGGCGATATAGGTCCTCTGCCCCACGGGAGGTGTACTCGTTAAACTTGGCCCAATAGTGGTCTAGGTCAGGGTAGCTATAGTGTAGCATCTTGTGCCTCAGGACTCCTATCGACCCATTGAGCACAACATCCTCATGCACTTGGGCATCGTTATAGTTACCAAAGTTACGGTTGAAAAGCCGTAGATGGGTTTTGCCACGCTCACCCCCAAACCGCATATAACGTCCGAGAAAGACAAAATCGCGAGGGACACGATAACCTACATGAGCTGGGGGCTGCCCATCTAATAGTAGTTTGATTTCCTGAGCCAAGGCATCAGATACTACCTCATCAGCATCGACAACAAAGACCCAGTCATTATTAGCTTGGCTGACTGCAAACCGCTTCTGAAGACCGTAACCCAAAAATGGTTGGATGATCACCCGAGATCCCCAATCCTTGGCGATGGTAACAGTTTCATCATTGCTTTGGCTATCCACCACTATAACCTCGTCCGCCCAGCGGAGGGCAGCAAGAGTCCGGCCCAAGTTGTGGGCCTCGTTTTTGGTGATGATGACAACTGAGCAGTTGATGGCCTTATTTGCTTAAGCGTGAACGAGTTGTATAGCCACACTACATGTTGACTATTATGCACAAACTATTGGTCAAACCGATATTCCTTCACCGTGTTGATGAAGACCTTGACATGTTCAGGGTCGATATCAGGATAGACACCATGGCCTAAGTTGGCGATCGTGCCACGTTTGCCAAACTCCTTGAGCATAGCTTCGGTTTCTTTTTTGATGGTGGCAGGGTCAGAATAAAGGACACATGGGTCGAGGTTGCCTTGCAGCGTTTTATGTGGACCAAGCGACTTGCGGCTTTCCTGTATACGCATATTCCAATCCAAGCCAATAACTTGGCATGGCAAGTTTTGCATTTCCTCAAGGGCAAAAAAGGCTCCTTTTGCAAATACCGTCTTAGGCACCGATGTTACGCCCTCACAAATCTGTTTGATGTAGGGTAGTGAAAAGGTGCTGTATTGTGCTGGGCTCAGGATACCAGCCCATGAGTCAAATATCTGGACCAAATCAGCCCCACTCCGTACCTGCATATTGAGGTAGGCGATGGTACTTTCGGTGATTTTCTGCAATAACTTATGGCTCAGCTCAGGGTTGGTGTAAAGCATCTTTTTCGCCTTGCTGAACGTCTTAGACCCACCCCCTTCTATCATGTAGGCAAAGATGGTCCAAGGGGCACCCGCAAAACCAATCAAAGGCACACGGCCATTAAGCTCACTTTTGACGATGCGGAGGGCAGAGGCTACATAGTGTAGATGTTCCTCTGGGTCAGCGACACGAAGTTTGTCAACGTCGGCCATGGTTTTGACCGTCTCAGGGAAATGTGGCCCTTTTTTCTCTTCCATCACGTAGGGTAGGCCCATCGCTTCTGGGATTACCAAGATGTCCGAAAAGATGATGGCGGCATCTACACCAAGCAAGTCAACAGGTTGGATGGTTACCTCTGCTGCCAGTTCGGGCGTTGTTGCTAGCTGGATAAATCCTTTGGCTTTTTCGCGTACAGCGCGGTATTCAGGCAAAATTCGGCCTGCTTGGCGCATCAGCCATACTGGTACACGTTCTACGTCTTGGCCAGCAGCGGCACGTAATAGCAAATCGTTCTTGTGCATGGGCGCAAAGGTAAGGGCTCAGCAGGTTTTGTTGGCATATTTACGCCAATTGCTTGTTGCCAGAATTTTTAACAGGGCAGCTAGGCCGCATCCGTAAACTGATTTGCCAATCTTGAGCCTCTATGTAGCTTTAATCAGGTCGTGTAACAATCCGTTAGACTTGATGTCCGTACCTGTTTTGCCCTATCTTGCAACTTTAGTGATTAGCTAACCAAATCAAGCACGCCCACTTACAGCATCTGGGCGCACCGACCTCCATGGCCGACTATATCCCACAACAGCTAGAAGCCAAATGGCAAGCCTATTGGCAACAAAACAGTACCTTTAAGTCAGACATTGATACTAATAGGCCTAAGTACTACGTCCTTGATATGTTCCCCTACCCGAGTGGTGCAGGGCTACATGTGGGGCATCCGTTAGGCTATATCGCTAGTGACATCGTCGCAAGATACAAACGCCAAAAGGGCTATAACGTCCTCCACCCAATGGGTTTTGACAGCTTTGGTCTACCTGCCGAGCAATATGCTATTCAAACTGGGCAACACCCTGAAAAGACGACCCGCGAAAACATCGCTCGCTACCAAGAGCAGCTCAAGCAATTGGGTTTTAGCTATGACTGGGACCGTGAGGTGCGGACAAGTGACCCTAGCTACTATCGGTTTACACAATGGATTTTTGGTCTGCTCTTCAACAGCTGGTACAATCGACGGACAGAATCTGCCGAACCGATCGAGACCCTAAAGGCCCATTTGGCTGGTTTTGGTACTGATGATCTGGACGCTGTGGCTGATGACGATGCCACAATATTAACATCAGATGCCTGGTCAGCGCTAGATGCTGCTGGGCAGGAAGCGATTTTGCAACAATATCGCTTGGCTTATAAGTCCTATTCGACGGTAAACTGGTGCCCAGCTTTGGGTACTGTTTTGGCCAATGACGAGGTCAAAGATGGTGTTTCTGAACGCGGTGGATACCCCGTCGAGCGGAAGGTGATGCAGCAATGGAGTATGCGGATAACAGCCTATGCCAGTCGCCTGCTTTCTGGTCTTGATACACTTGACTGGACAGACTCGATCAAAGAAATGCAGCGCAACTGGATTGGTCGAAGCCAAGGTTGCAGCCTGCGGTTTGATGTCGTAGGCACAGATGGTAACCCAACAGGCCAACAGATTGAGGTCTTTACCACTAGGGTAGATACCACCCTTGGTGTCACTTTCCTGAGCCTCGCTCCTGAAAGTGAACTTGCTGCTGCGCTCATAACCCCAGCACAGGCCGAGGCGGCCAATGCCTATATCGACGCTGCAAAGAACCGCAGCGAACGTGACCGCATGGCTGATGTCAAGACAATAAGTGGCGTTTTCACAGGTAGCTATGCCCGCAATCCTTTTAATGGTGCCTTGATCCCGATCTGGATTGCGGACTACGTCTTGGCAGGCTATGGTACTGGTGCTGTGATGGCTGTGCCTAGCAGCGACACCCGCGACTATGCCTTTGCCAAACATTTTGATCTGCCAATCATCCAGGTCCAAACAGGTCCTCAGACCGACATCAGTCAATCGGACTTTGACCCTAAGGCTGGCACCATGATCAACTCTGGTTTCTTGGATGGATTAACCGTCCCTGAGGCCATCACAGCGGCTATTGCATACGTTGAGCAACAAGGGTGGGGCAAGGGCAAGATCAACTACCGCTTGCGCAATGCAATTTTCAGCCGTCAGCGCTATTGGGGAGAGCCTATCCCAGTGTATTTCGAAGGCGAAATCCCACACTTGATTCCAAACGCTGAGCTGCCATTGGTCCTGCCAGAAGTTGATGCCTACCTGCCAACAGAAACAGGCGAGCCACCATTAGGCCGTGCTAAAGATTGGCATTATCAGACAGAAGACCAGCCAATCGAGACCAACACGATGCCTGGCTGGGCCGGTAGCAGCTGGTACTTCCTGCGCTACATGGACCCGCAAAACCAAGCCGACTTTGCTGACCGTGCCAAGATAGACTATTGGCAACAGGTGGATCTCTACATCGGTGGGGCAGAGCACGCCACAGGCCACCTCCTTTACAGTCGTTTCTGGACCAAGTTTCTGTACGACCTAGGCTACATCGGCTTTGACGAACCGTTCAAAAAACTGGTTAATCAGGGTATGATACAGGGGACTAGCGAGCTGGCAACAGTTTATATCAACCCTGCCTCAGAGGCCAACGGTCTGCCAAAGTACTACCTGCTATCAGCTGATGTTGATCAAGATACTTGGTTGGCTGCTCAGTCAATACCATTGACTGCTATGTCCATCCACCTTGACGTCAACATCGTTAGCAATGGGGTGCTGGATCTTGCTCAGTTCGTGGCTTGGCGGACAGCCTATCTTCAGGCTCAGTTTGTGGTACCAGCCGGCTATTATCAGACGGGGCAATTCACCGAGACCAACCCTGGTGCCAAGATGGAGTTCCGCACCCGACAAGAGGTCGAGAAGATGTCCAAGTCCAAGTACAATGTCGTCAATCCGGACCTCATCATTAATAGATACGGTGCGGACACGTTGCGCATGTACGAGATGTTCTTGGGGCCTTTAGAGCAAACAAAACCTTGGAATACCAATGGCATTGAAGGGACCTACAAGTTCTTGCGTCGGTATTGGCGCCTCTTCTTTGACGATGCTGGCAAACTAGTGGTCACTGAGGCAGAGCCTAGCCCAGAAGAGCTCAAGGTTTTGCACCGGACAATCAAAAAGATTGGGGATGATATCGAGCGGCTTTCGTTCAATACCTGCGTTTCGACCCTGATGGTGGCCCTCAATGACCTTCAGGCCCTCAAGTGCAACAAACGGGCAATCCTTGAGCCCTTGACAATTGTCTTAAGCAGCCTAGCCCCGCACATCAGCGAAGAGCTTTGGTCAGCCTTCGGACATACCAGCTCCATCACATTTGCCACATATCCTACCTTCAACGAGGCATACCTTGTCGAGTCCTCCTTTGATTGCCCTATTAGCATCAACGGCAAAACCAAGGCTAACCTCCAGCTACCAATTGGATTGAACCCAGCTGAGGTGGAATCCATCGTTATGGGCAACGATCTTGTCCAAAAATATCTTGATGGCAAGGCACCCAAAAAGATCATTGTGGTGCCCAATCGCATCGTCAATATCGTGGTCTAGCCCACGAAGCTATCCAGATTGGCATACGAGTTCCGTAAGTGGTTGTTTCTGGTAAAAGAGGCAACCACTTCTTTATGATAAACTGGCCTCAGTCACAGAAATTAGGTAGGAATTTGACCTAATGTTTCGCAAGTTTGAGTAAAATTACTCATCCTACCTGATCCGCCATGTCTCAAGCCTCCTTCTTTTGGAGATTCCATATCCTGCTTTTCGGGATGTTGGCAAGCCTTGGGGCAAGTGTGGCTATGGCCCAACTTCCTCCTGATTTTGACAGCTTGAGGCAGGCTGTTAAAGATGCAAAGGGACCATCAGCAAGTGCTAGGCAGCATCTAGTACTCACCACTAGTTTTGTGGCTGCAGGCCAACTTGATAGTGCCACAAACCATCTCGGCAATGCCAAAGCCATTTTGGCTAGTTTGCCCAATGACACAAACAATGTGCGAGTATCCTACCTATCGGGGGTATTAGCGTATGTACGGGGCAATTTCCAAGCAGCTCTACCACACTTTTCGGTAGTTGTATCAGATGCTAATAATGGTTTCTGTCTTACTGATCGTGCTAAATCTTGGGTAAAACTCGGTCTTTGTTATCAGCGGCTGAACCGAAGGGCCGAAGGTATTGCTGCCGTCCTAGAGGCCGAAAAGTTGGCCAAACAGCAAGCGGATCCTGCTTTGATGGGAGATGTATATTTTATGCTTGGGGTGCTGTATGGTGCCACTGGCAATCATCCGACCGTCAAAAGGTATTATGAGCAAGCCCTGCAATACATCCCTGCCAAAGACGAATATCGGAAAGCCATGGTGCTCAACTCATTGGCCCTATTGTATTCAGTAAGTAATCAGGACCGAAAGGCTATTGATGCCTACCTCCAATGTTATCAGATTGCCCTCAAGCTAAATGCCCCAGAGAATGGATACGGATCTTTGGCAAATGCTGGGCTGTTAATCGTAAACCAGCCCAAATACCTGAGGGCCTTGCCCATTAGCGATACGTTATTGGCTGCTGGTAGGCGACTTGGGCGCCCATACCTATTACATTTTGGCTATGCGATCAGGGCCCAGTATCATAAACGACAAAATCATTACAAATTAGCCCAAGCCAGTCTCGATTCAGGGATCACGTGTCTGAAGCGCAGTGGCGAGATCAGCTCCTTACCCCAATTGTTGGCTGCGAAAACTGAAATCGACTCTTTGGCGGGGGACTACAAAAAAAGCCTTAGGACCCGAAGCGAGCTTGAGCATGTCAAAGACTTGGTGTTTGACAACCAGAATCAAGCCAAGATTGAAGAAATGCGGATCAAGTTTGATACCGAAAGGGCTGAAGAGGAAAACAAAATCTTGGCCGCCAAACTAGACGCAGAGTCCTGGAGACGCAATACACTGACTGCAGTGGTCTTATTGTTGATTCTGGCAGCCATTGGCCTCTGGTTTATCCTGCGGCAGACACGGAGGTTATCCAATCAGCGAGCCATCATCCTAGAGAAAGAACGACTGACAGCGAAGCTTGAGCAAGAGCAAGCTGCACAACAATCGGCGTTTTTGGCGCAGCAGTTAGCCCTGAAAGAAGAGCTAGCCCAAGCCGAACAAAACGAAAAGGAGGCAGCCTACCGCGCCTTGGTTTCGACAAGTACCCTGTCAGCCCATAGGCGTGACGTCATTGCCAAAACGCAAACCGTCCTCAAGCAGCATCCCAAACTTACACGGCAACTAGAGGACCTATTGGAGCGTGTGGAGGACAGCCAAGACCTGGAGCTGGAGTGGGAAAAATACAAGGCGGCCTTCCTGCAAATCCACCCAGATTTTTTCAAACGATTAGCTAAGCTTTCACCAGGTCTGACTGCTAATGACGAACGCCTAGCTGCTTACCTCCTGATGGGCATCATAGGCAAAGACCTTGCTAATCTGCTCAACGTTACCGAGCCTACTGTCCATAACAATCGGTCAAAACTTCGAAAGCGGTTGGGCCTTCAGCCTTCCGAGGATTTGGTCCAGTTCCTGCAACAATTGACCCTCTAGGCGGGACCTCATAAAAATAAATCTAGGAAAATGAGGTGATCATGAGGTGGCAAATGAGTCATTTTGGGCACTTATGAGGCTATTCTGACCCATATCCTTACTTTTGACCTGCATCTGAGCTGGATTAGGAACCCCAAATGCTAGTTACCGAGTCTGCCAGTAAGGC
Organism: Cytophagaceae bacterium; assembly: GCA_027490155.1. Lineage (GTDB taxonomy): Bacteria > Bacteroidota > Bacteroidia > Cytophagales > Flexibacteraceae > CANHWS01. Next base: position 27,817 of record JAIXYP010000040.1, read on the forward strand.
TGCCATTATCCTACCTGGGTCTTGACTCAATTGGGGTGGCTGGACTGGCAGAGGAGGTAATTGCCAAGGCTAACTGATCCTTGTAAATCCAGAACAGTTGTTTCAGAATATTAATAACCTTTTTCCCCCCGCTACTACTAATGAGGTGTCAAAGCCTTAAAAACCGATCGCCGATTTTCTAACTCCCAACCTCGAGCTCCAACAAACCAAGTAGTGTTGTAGAGTAAGTCAAGAACTGACTTTTGTTTTACCAATATCAATCTTGGTTGAGGAACTTAGTATCAGGGTTTTTCCCTATGATCTCCACCACCATTTGTTTGTTTCATTGCATTTAGGTTCCTGCATTGCGGTAGGTGAAAACCCTACCAACCACCCAATTTTCTCATCTATTACCTTTCCCCCATTCCTATCCCGAGATGCCCTCAGACCGTTACCCCCCATTATTGCCTAGAATGGCAATGATCAATCGCCAAACCCAATCGCCAAAACAAATCCTATCCTATTGGGTATTGGCTATCCTGTTGATTTTCAGCAGTATGTCGCCTTCGTTCGCGACCAATTCAAAGGGATCAAACCGACCAGTACAACCCTTTGCGAGTCCGCTGTCCTCGGCTCTGTCCTTTAGTGCCTTGTTGCCAGCAGGTGTCTTTGCCTCCTCGCACGACTGGGGTGACTATGATAAGGATGGTGATCAGGATCTGATAATCCTTGGGATTGTTAATGGACAAGTTGCCACCACACTATATAACAACAATGCTGGTGCGATGATCGCTGTCTCCGGCACTCCGTTTGCAAACTTGGCCAATGGTACTGCTCAGTGGGCAGACTATGACAACGACAGTGACCTTGACCTGCTTGTCCAAGGCAATGACAGCCCGGGTGGTGGCAACTTTGTCACCCAGGTATGGAACAATGCTAGTGGCACATTCAGCTTGGTTTCGGTTCCTAGCAGCAATTTCGCTACCGGAAGCAAGTCCACTTGGGTGGATTATGACAATGACGGAGATCAGGACCTGATGCTTGTAGGTTTTAATTCCCTGTTGGGTAGCTCACAGATTGATATCTGGGAATACAGCTCGGCTGGCGGATTTCAGCTCAATAGTGGCTCAGGTTTGCCCGGTTTTTTCAATTCGGCTTTTGCTTGGGCTGACTATGACCGTGATGGCGACCAAGATCTAATTATATCCGGACTTGATGGTAGTTTTAACACGGTTGCTAAGTTGTTTCTGAATAATGGTGCTGGTGTTTTTCAGGAACTTCCAGGTTTAGGAATCACTGGGATGGCAGGAGGAAGTTTGTCCGCTACTGACCTAAATCAAGATGGCTATCCTGATTTTGTTTTGACAGGTTCGGACCCAAATGGGACCCCACAGACCCAAATCTACCTAAACACTGGTGGTACAGGTTTTCAACAGTTAACTGGGATAACCATCCCAGGGATGACCAACAGCTCAATCGCTTGGGCAGACTATGACAATGATGGCGACCAAGATATCATAATCAACGGAACCCAAGACTTTTCGCTCAATACCTTTGGGCAGATATGGAACAATAATGGCAACTTGACTTTCACCCAATCCTCGGCTACTGTGCCTGCTGGTTTTGGTGGTAGAGTCTCGTGGGTGGATATCGACAATGACCTTGACCTTGATGCCTTTGTGACGGGTGGTGGTGTTTTTGGTGATAATGCCTCGATTGGGTATACTAATGCTAGCACAATCAATAGCCAACCTACTGCTGCAATCATGACCCAAGCCGTGCAGCAAGGTTGTGGTAGTGTTTTGTTGGCCTTTGGTGGCGCCACCGATGCTCAAACGTCTGCAAACGGATTAACCTATAACATCAGGGTTGGAACGTCATCTGGAACCAATAATCAGGTATCGGGAATGGCTGATCGTACTTCTGGCTACAGATTGATCACTGTCCGTGGTCAATACCTTGGCACAGGTGGGGTTGCCACCACTATCCTGCGCGGTTTACCAGCAGGTACCTATTTTGTAGCAGCTCAGGCCATTGACGGTGCCTTTGAGGCAGGCCCATGGTCAAACGAGTTATCGGTTACGGTTATCTCAGATCCTGAAATGACTAGCACCCTGAGCCTGTCGATGAACTGTAGCACCAACCGTTTTGTCTACAGCCCAACCTTTGCTGGGACAACCACAACGTATTCTTGGACGCGGGCAGCTGTTGCAGGCGTTGATAATCCTAGTGTAACAACACCACAGCCTTATGCTCCTAACGAAATCCTGACCAATACCTCTGGTGCCGAGGTTATTGTCACCTATGTGATGCTTGCTGGTAACCAATTTTGCACCAAGTCATACAACGTGGAGGTACGTGTAGCCTCACAGGTTCCTATACCTACCATTTCCTACACGGGCTCTACCAACCTATGTTCTGGCCAGACCATCGTCCTGACTTCATCATCTAGCTCAGGCAATTTCTGGAGTAATGGCGAAACAACACAATCCATCACCGTGACCACCGGTGGTTTATATACTGTATCTGTGATTGATGCTGGCTGTACATCTGCAACAGCCCCAACTATCGGTATATCTGTAGTCCCTGTCCCAACACCTGTTATCAGTGGAGATCTGATTTCCTGCGGGGCATCTACCACCCTTAGTGCTAACCGCAGTACCTATGATATGTGTCAGCAGACTGGCCTAACCGATGTGGCACCTGCTAATGTCCTTAGCAGTTATTCGTTTTGCAACAACTTTCAGGATGGCTCTGGCAACGGTAACCACTTGACCTCGCCCAATTTCCCTCCTTTTGTACCTAGTCGTTATGGCGGTACAACGGAAGCAGTTAATGTCTATGGGTTTAACTACCTCTCGATGCCGGCCACCAACATTAAAGGAGACTTTAGCTTTGGTTTCTGGATAAAAACAACCGAAACAGGCGGTGGCGGCACCAACTGGTTCGAAGGTGTTGGGGTCATCGAAGGCGACATCTCGAATCCTGCCCCTGACCTTGGTATTTCGATCATGGGCGGACGCATTAACTTTGGTATTGGCGGTGGATATGGCGCTGATTACAATGGCGACAAGTCCATACTGAGTGCCACAGCAGTCAATGACAATGTTTGGCACTACGTCGTTGCCACCCGCAACAAACTCAGTGGCCAACTTTCGCTTTACATCGACGGACAGTTATCGAGCACAGGCATTGCCCCATATCGTGGTGATATAGGGGTTAACTTTATGGCAATTGGTTGGGTAGCTGCCACTGGTGGTGGTATCCTCAACGGGTCGCTAGATGATATTGTCGTCTACAACAAAGAGCTTAACCTGTCCGAGGTTGAGAACTCGTTTTATCGTCAGCAGCCTTTTTCGCAAGTTTGGTCAAATGGTCAGTTAGGTCCAACCGCTACCATCACGGCTGATGGCAGCTATACCTACACCGAGACAGGGCTTTTTGGTTGTCAGTCTGTCACAAACTTTGATGTAGATGTCAACTTTGTATCTCCTACCCCTACCATCCAGAACGCAAGCCCTGCAACGTATCCAGCAGGCGGATCGGTGGTGTTGTCTGTTCCAAGTAGTAGCGGCTATTCCTATATATGGAGTAATGGCCAAACTGGCAACTCCATTACGGTATCTACACCGGGAACCTTTACTGTTGTTGCAATACGCAATGGTGTTGGTTGCCCTTCCGCGCAATCTGATCCTGTTTTGGTCCGTCAGGAAACCTTGGCAGGATGGGTATGGAACGGATTTGGCGCCTATAACAATCCTGCTAATTGGGCACTTGATGGTGTTATGACAGGTGGGGTACCTACCCCAGCCGCAGGTCTGGATATTATTGTCCAGTCTGGCGTTATGGTGATGTTCAAACCTTCAGGCGCACCTGATGCCTGGAGCTTCAAGGACGTTACGATTCACCCGTCTGCCCTTGTTCTTGACAGCAGCTTTGCCCCAAGGTGGTCAATAGGGGTGACTGGCACCTTGACAAATAATGGTACCATTAGCACTAGTGTACACCTGACAGAAGGTGCATCCCTTGTAGGCAATGGGACTAACAATATCCAGAACCTCACTATTGTTGATATTGGTGGCAGCAATCCTGTCCTAATTGGTGCTGATGTCAACATTTTTGGTGATGTCTATTATGCCAGCCAAGTCCCGATCCAGATTCCGTCCCACACCATAAGGCTCAAGAGTACTGCTGCGCATACCGCAGGGATCTATCCAGTTTCTGCTCCTGCTACTGGCCAGTTGTTCAACAGTGCCAACGTTATTGCCGAGCGGCATATAGATGCAGATCAAATGCCAGCAAGTACAGGCTCATGGTACAACCTTGCCGCTCCGGTTTTGGGGCAAACCGTCAATACCATGGCCCAAAATGGCAACACCTTTGCTACCGCTACATTTGACCCTGCACAATCCACGGGTTCATCCTTCTATCTTTATGACCCGACTAACAACCTGGTGCCGACCAACAATGGTTATTACAAAGCTAACAGTGGTTCCCAACTATTGGGTGTAGGTCAAGGTGCACGGGTTTGGATCCGGAGGGCAGCTGCCCAGTCAGGACCGTTTGAGTTCCGTGGCTTACCTTTGATGGGCACGCATTCCTTTAGTGGCCTGAACTATTGCCCTGGCAACTGTACCTATACCGGTACTTTCGAGAATGGTTGGAACCTTGTCGGCAATCCTTATCCTGCCACAATCGATTGGTCAGGACCAGGTTGGACTAAACAAAACCTAGCCAATGTTGTCTATGTACGTCGCAACCAGGCCTCTGGTGCTGCTTGGGCTGCCTTTGTGGATGGTGTTGGCACAAATGGTGGACGTCCTGAAATTGCGGCTGGGCAGGCTTTCTTTATTCAGGCCACAGCTGCTAATCCATCACTAGAGGTCACTGAGTTGGCTAAATCTGCTAGTTCGACGAGCCTTTATCGTCAGCAGGCTATTGCCAATTTGCTTAAAGTAAATCTCATGGTTTCGGGCATACAGCGGGATGAAGTAGCCCTACGTTTGCACCCAATTGCCACAGCCCTTGTTGACCCTCAGTATGATGCAGTCTCAATGTCTGCCGAAGGGCCAGGTTTGAGCCTAGTCGCACCAAATGGTCAAAACTTAGCCATTGATTCCCGTCCTGATCAGTTTGCTCAGTTAACTGTCCCGATCGCTTTCAAAAATTTGGCTATTCAGACTCAGCTAAACTTGACCTTTACTGGCATCACCTCGTTTGCTGGTTACCAACTTTTCCTAGACCATGCCTCTTTTGCTAGCCCAATGCCTATCACAGAGGGTATGAACCTAGCACTTAACGCAAGTCTGGCAACTGGTCTTAAGATTGTAGTTAGCCCATTGGTAACTAGCCTTGCTAATAATGCTGGTCCTACCTTCCGTATTTATCCAAACCCTGCTACCAGTACAGTAATACTTGATGGCGTTAGGATTGGTGATCTGGTTCAGATCCAGAATTCCTTAGGACAAACCGTGTTGCATCAAAACATAAACAATGACCTACAAATCAACGTCAACGGGTTATCAGCTGGTGTTTATTGGGTCATGATCGGTGGGCAGCGTCAACGGTTGGTCAAACAATAAAGGCGGCTAAACCATAGTTGTTAACGAGCCAAAGGGGCAAATGATCTATTGGTCATTTGCCCCTTTTTCTGTTTCCTGTAGTAAATCTACCATTTAGGGTTAGTTAGTCCCTAAAGGATAAGTTTCATAAAGGCCTCGTCCTGGTATTGGCCAGCTCCACGCTTGATAGATCTAGGCTCAAGTCCGTATCGGACGAAACCAAATCTGCTATAAAGCTCGATTGCCCGCTCATTGTCTGAAACGACTGTCAAATCAATTTGCTCAATGGCTGGCAGTTTGCGGGCACGACTAATCACTGCATCTACCAATGAAGCCCCAACACCTTTGCCAGCAGCAATCCTTGCCACATACATTCTGAATAAAAGGCCTTTGTGGGTCAGGTTTTCACGGTTGTCATACTCGGTCTTGAAGCTGATTACACCAAGCCACAGACCATCATCATCCTTGGCCACTAAAGTGAAACTGTCAGATTGGTCCTTAGTAGGGTAGGCCTCATTTTTGTCATCCAGGATGGTGAGGCGAAAGAACTGCGGGTATTCTGCCAAACCTTGTTGGAAGAACTGTTTGTATGCTATCTCGTCGGTAATGGTGAGCTCTTGCAAATACATAAGGTTGGTACTTTAGGCCCTTAAAGGATAATAAGGTAAGGGCTAGGTTTTGATGCTGATGGTTAAGCATTGAGGCAAACAAAGGTCCCTTGCTAAGCCACTGCTGTTTGGTGTCACGAGCTATGACTCAACCTTAACTTAGGAGGCTACCCGCTATTATCTGTCTAAAGTAAGATTAACAGACCGTGCAACCTACAACAAGGTTCCTATCACTCTAAGGTTAAAGAACCTAGTTGAGAGGGTATTGGGTACGGCAAACTGGGTGTTAAACACATCTTTGACCCAAGTGTAGCTAATGGTGTTATCGACCCCAAGCAGGTTCAAGACCTCGAGGCCGCACCAGATATTGTCGAAAACATGGCCAGCTCCCTTGCCCCTAGTCAGGACGATGATCTTGCTGAATCCGATATCTACACGGCGATATTGAGCCCCGCTTAGCATACCACGGTTTGCAAGGTCCCCAGGAGGGCCAAAAGGTAAGCCAGTACCCCAAACAGCATTAAGATATACCCTAGCACTAGGTGCATTTGGCAAGTGATCCTGAAAGAAAACAGAAGCTGTGATCAGCTGATCTGTTGGGCGTCGTGTCCAGCCAGATGGATTGCCATCGATTAGCTCCTTGGTCTGCATCACACCAAGGCTGATCCAGCTTTCGGCACCGTTGATAAACTCTCCGCTGAATCTTAGGTCTGTCCCTGCAGCATAAGCTACGGCAGAGTTGGTAGCAAAATACCGTAGTCGAACGTTGTCAACATCATAAGGCACTACGTTCCAGAGGTATTTATAATAGGCCTCGCCCGTGATCTTGAATGGCCGTCCCCATAGCTTGAGGTTATAGTCCGCCCCACCAATAAAATGGGCCGAGCTTTGGGCTAATAGACCAGTGTTTACCACCCCAGCAGCATTGCGCATCTCCCGATAGAACGGTGGCTGGTGGTAGATCCCGGTTGAAAGTTTAAAGATGATGTCCCTCGTGATCTCTGGTTTGTAGCTCAGCTGCACCCTTGGGCTTAGCAAATGCTGCCTGTTAAGGGTACTAAATTGATAGCGTAACCCATAGGTAATTGTGGTTGTCGAACTAGGCAGCCAGGTATGTTGGACATAGCCACTTACACGGTTGGTAATGGTCTTGTTCGTAGCAAAGATGTAGGGGCTGACCCGCACAAAATCACTGCTGTCCACAAAGGTATATTCATCCAGCCGATCGTTGACCTGCTCTTGGGCCAAGGAGCCGCCAAACTCAAATTTGTTCCTAGGATCCAGGCGAAAGTAGTTTCTGTTCAGGACGTTAAGGATTATTGCATCTAAGTCATTGCGAGCGTATTGATAGTAGGTGCCGATGCCTCGCTCGCCCACACACTCATTAAAGTTGCTTTTGCTAGGGTCCTTCTGAACATCGCAAAGGCGGTATCCACCTTCAATGTCGGTTCGTTCGCGTTCGGTGGTGTTGACTACCGAAAATGTAACGTCCGACTTCCAGTTGGGGTTATAGGTATGGGAAAGTTTGAGACCTGCTTGCCAGGTTTCATAAAAGAGCTTCTCTTGGCCAATAAAGGCAATGTAAAGTCTTAGGGTCTGGGTCAAGGTGCCAAAATCGGTTTCACGATCCTTGGGGCGCACCAAGTAGTTGTTATTAGCATAGCTTACCAAAAGACCTAGGGTCGTCGCTCGGCCTGCTGCGCTGTCTGCCTTGGTCGTGAAGTTGTAGTTGATGAATGTCTGGGCATCAACAAAGTTGGGGAGGTACTCGCCCGTTACTGGTAGGCCTGAGGTCAAGAAACTTTGAGAAAAGAGGTACTGGCTGGACTTACGCCTCACACCAGCAACCCAAGACAGGCGATTGTTGAGCGCAGTGCCCTCTAGGCTAACAGCTTGGTTTAGGATACCTGCGGTTAATGAGCCACCAAACTTGGTAGGTGTTTTGTAAGCCACGTTAAGCACCGAGCTCAGTTTGTCGCCAAACCGTGGTTGCCATCCTCCTGAGCTAAACTCTACGCTTTTTACAATATCTGGGTTGACAAAGCTGAGTCCCTCTTGTTGCCCAGCCCGTACAAGGAAGGGCCTGTAAATCTCGATGTCGTTGACGTAAACCAAGTTCTCGTCAAAGTTCCCGCCACGTACAGAGTATTGGCTGCTGAGCTCGTTGTTGCTAATAACGCCAGGTAAGGTTGCCAAAATCATATTAAAGTCACCAAACGTGCTGGGTAAGGTTTTGATGTCTTTGGGTTTTAGCTCTGTGATACTGACTTGGTCACGGAACTTATCACTGGCCGTGATCTCCACCTCTGAGGTTTCGGTAGGTTTGAAACTTAGCATAGGGGAGAGGGAATAAACCGTTTTGCCAGCTACTGGTTTGATAGCCTGTGTAAAGGCAAGGTAGCCAACATGCTGAAAACTTATGCTGACCGACTTGGCACTATTGGCTGTGATGCTATACCTGCCAGTGCTATCAGTGTTAGTTTTGGCATTTTGACCTTTGATGATTACTTGGCAACCCTCGATCGGCGTACCATCAGCTTCTGTTACTCGCCCACTAATCGTAAGGGTAGATTTGGACTGTGCATTGGTTGAGAGGTTTGCTTCGTCTTGACTAAAGCCGGGCCGTGCAAGCAAGAGGGTAAGCATTAGGCAAAAGCACATAAGCCATCGACCACTTGCTGTGCTTCTATGCAAACATGTCCAAGAATGGAATTGATTATCCTTAGGCATGGGCAGGGGAGCTGGCGAGCGATTGGAGCTGGTGATAGGTAGCTGCCAAATCAGGATTTTTGAACAAACTACTGCCAACCACCAATACATTGGCTCCAGCGGCAGTAATCTTCTGGATATTGTCAGGTCCTACACCACCATCGACCTCAATCAGAAAATGATTACCACTCTGTTGACCTAACAAGACGGTCTGTTCGATTTTCTTATACGTCCCTTCGATAAATGCTTGGCCTCCAAAGCCAGGGTTGACAGACATCAAGCAGACTAAATCAATGAGGCCAGCTACGTCAGCCAAAGCACTAACAGGTGTATGGGGATTGAGGGCGACCCCTGCTTTCATGCCTGCAGCACGGATAGCCTGCAAGGTGCGGTGCAAATGGGTGCTGGCTTCAAGGTGAACGGTAAGTGTGTTGGCACCTGCCAAGGCAAAGTGGTCGACCCAGCGTTCAGGCTCCAGAATCATCAAATGAACGTCAAGGTGCAAATCAGTAGTGCGGTTAATTGCCTCAATAACGGGCAACCCAAACGAAATATTGGGTACGAACCGACCATCCATCACATCTAGGTGGAGCCAAGGGGCGCCTGCCTCACTAACCTGTTGGATATCGTGTGCGAGGTAGGCAAAATTGGCGGCTAATAAGGATGGCGCAAGAATAGGAGCTAGCATACGGTCAAAATTAGCGTTTTTTGGCTTTCAGAATCTGCCTTATTTGCCACAAATGCCCCAAAAGCCCAAAGATCAACCCGATGACCATAGCTCTGTGCCTACCAAAGCACAAGGCAATGATATTAGCTCTGATCTAGCCTTTCGACCTAACCCCTTAAGGCGTTTAGGTGCGAGTCTGCCCTGGATCTATACTTTGGTTGGGCCTGGCCTTGGAAGTGGGCTGGTGGCATACTATCTAGTTATCCAAGGGATGCCTCAGCATTTCTTGGGTCAAATATTGGGTTTGTTGGTTGTCTCAATTTTCCTAGGACTCGGGTTGTCACACGGTACGACTCTAGCTCTAATTCTAGGTTATCAACTTGGTATGGTTGGCATTGTCGTATGGGTGCCTGCCTTTATATTAGCCAATGTGGTGGGGCTCTTAGGGGCAAGATGGTGGCTTAGGGCAGCCGGCAACATAGATACCTTAATGATCAAAAATCCTAAGGCCAAGGACCAGATTCAGCGATTAGATCAACGTTTGGCTTCCCAAGGAGCGTGGGCCATTTTTTGGTTCCGAATGAGCCCTGTGGTGCCGTTTGCACTCGGGACGATGGTTTTGGCCCGTACCAAAATCAAAATGAGGACCATCTTTATAATGGGACTATTGGGTGCTGTGCCAAGGACCTTGGTCGTTATGCAGCTCGGTACTTTGGCACCAGATATTCGCCTACTGCTTGAGGGCAAACAACAACCTACTTGGTCGATGGTAGTAGGAGTACTTCTGCTAGTGATTAGTGCGGTAGGCTTGTGGGTATGGGGGCGGACCCAGCTGGCCCAGCCAGATGCCCAAAAAACAAGTATCCAAGATAGATCGCCGCAATGATACCAATTAGGTCCACCAAGAGGCCTGCTGTTGCTGCATAACGTGTCCGCTTGATGCCAACTGATCCAAAGTAAACCGCCAAGACGTAGAATGTGGTTTCGGTGCTGCCTTGCAGAACGCAGACCAACCGGCCTGTGAAACTATCAGGCCCATAAGTTTTCATGGCCTCGACCATCAGGCCACGGGCTCCGCCGCCACTAAAAGGCTTCATTAGGCCAGTGGGCAAGGCATTTACAAATCCAGTATCGAGGCCCAGTCCACTTGCCACAAATGCGAATCCTTGCAGTACATAGTCCAACGCGCCACTTGCCCTGAACACACCAATCGCAACTAACATGGCCAAAATGTATGGTATGATTTTGACTGCAGTTTCAAATGCTTGTTTCGCCCCGTCGATGAAGTGGTCATAGACGTTTAGGCCCTTTCGCATGCCGTAGGTTAGGATTCCGACTACAATTACTAACAAGATCAAACTGCTGGCGCCTGCTGAAACCTTGCTCAGTTGTTCCTCTGGCATCCCAGCCAATAGGGTCACAAGGCCTGCAAGAAAGGCGCAGAAAACACCAAGCACACCAAGCACGACCCAATTGAGCAGATTGATACGCTGCCAAAGACTAACGATAATGATCCCGCTAATGGCTGAAATGCTAGTGCCGATAAGGCTTGGCAGAAACACGTCAGCAGGGTTGGATGCCCCTGCCTGAAGCCGCAATGCCATCACTGAAACAGGGATCAAGGTCAACCCTGCAGTATTGATGACCAAAAACATGATTTGTGCATTACTTGCAGTTTCTTTTTCGGGATTAAGGGTTTGAAGGCCTTGCATGGCTTTAAGGCCCAGTGGGGTGGCGGCATTATCCAATCCTAACATATTGGCACTAAAGTTCATTAGCATAGCCCCCATCACGGGATGGCCAGCCGGCACCTCTGGGAACAACTTGGCAAAGAACGGCGTCACCCAACGTGCCACAACCCCAATCAGACCTGATTGCTCACCAATATTAAGTAGACCCATCCAGAGTGCCATCGCCCCAGTCAAGCCTAGCGAAATCTCAAAACCTTTCTTCGCATTGTCGAACATAGCCTCTACTAGGCTAGGAAATAGGCTCATATCCCCTTCGACTATCGCCTTTAACGCTGCGATCACAAAGGCAATCAGGAAAAAGGCCAGCCAAATGTAGTTCAGGACCATGATAGGGTTAGGGGATGGAACGGCAAGTAAGTCAGCAAAATAACGACTTAATCTTTCCTGAAGCTATTGGCTAGGATTTGGCGAATGAGCGGGTGATAATACTTCCAGAAAAACCTACGCCGATCAGTATCATCAAGGATGGGATAGAACAAGAAGCTGATATGCTGCACACCTGCAAAGTAGGTGTTGTTGTACGGGATCGGATTGTCAGACCAGTCGCCACAGAAGTACCAGGCATTGGACCGCCCACCAAGCTGCATTGCTGCTGCAAAGGTCTTAGGGATACGATGAAGACGCAAGATGGAGTCCCCTTTCGAATTAGGATTTAGCTCATACCGAGCCATGACTTTAGTGTCCGACGTGGGTTCCACAATGTCGATCCAGAATGGGTAAGGCATAGTGGCAGGCACGCCATATTCAGTCTGCATTTGTGGGCTTGATACGATCGTCGGGACCAAGGTAACCAAGTCCTTTTGGTCAGCTAAGATGTCTATGGTACCATTCTCGTGCACTATCACAAACCCAGGCCCAGCGAATCCATATCGACCTTGGTGTTGTTCCTTATACAACCGGACCACCCAACGAGGTAGGTCTGGATTATTGGTGGTGTCAAGATTGTCAAAAACACGCCCTGTCCAGCCCGTGAACCTAAAGCCGAGCGCCTCCTCCACTTTTTGCCTTGGCCCTGCCTCAGTTGGCGAAGCCAGGAGGTTGAACTCCAACAAAGTCAGTTTCTTAGCCTGATAGTGCTGGACGATAAGATGGGCATCTTTGGCCGTTAGTCCGCCATAAACAAGACCGCTATGTTCGTTGATACTCCCCTTGTCGAACCACTCGTTGGCATAAATGCCGTATGTATCAGTGTAGTAAATCCCGTCAAAGGTATTCCCCAAGGCACCCAGCTCCTTCATCGAAAAATTCTCAAGATCATCCGTGTTGAACTTAGGCCGATTGGTAGGCTTAAAACCCATATAATCAATAACAGGGTCATAGCTTTGTAGATTAGGATTGGTGTATCGCTCGTGTGTCAGGACCCAACTCAAAGATAGATGTTCGGGCACGCGGTCGTCTAATACCGTCTTATCCATGATCAGTAGCTTAATTGGCACCTTGGGCCAACAAAGCCAGACCAACCAACTGATCAACGGTACGATGAGGATCAAACCCCAAAGCCAAAAGGTCCATTGTGGCCGTATGTGTTTTTGCCAAATGTCCATAGGTTTCGTTTTGTGGCGGGCAGGTTAATTGGTGATCGAGGAAATTAGGCAAGCACTAACTTGGTTTAGCAGCCGTTGCAGTGCTAGGACCACCATTTGGTAAAGGCCCAGCAACTGGTACTTTGGGCTGAGCACTTAATCCCGTCCGGACCATTTCGCCCCAGGTGTTTTTGCCGCGGCTCCAGTCGATGTTGCCACGGATGGACCAAATGAGTTGCCGTGGGTGATAAAGGATTGGTTCAAAAAAGGCAGTGGCCATTAGGCGGAATAGGTCCGACCAGGCGGGGTATTGCCTGAAACTGACCTCCTCGTACAGGATTGAACAGAAACTCAACATCACGGCATAGGCATAGATCAGGCCGATCATAACCAAGGCAAATGGCCAATTGGCATATCCAAAGATCGCAAAGATTAAAAATGCAAACATCCCTAACACCTCTACGATCGGTGCCATCCATTCGAAGAAAAACCAATACGGATAGCTCACCATCCCGATAATTCCGTATTTCGGGTTGAAGAACATCTTGCGGTGAAGCAGTAGTGTCTCGATAGTTCCCCTAGTCCATCGGTTGCGTTGCCTACCAAGGATTTTAGCATCCACGGGGGCCTCAGTCCAGCACAATGGGTCAGGGATGTACTTAACGGTATAAGGTAGTTTACGCTCTAGCATATAACCGCGCATACGAACAACCACCTCCATATCCTCACCTACGGTTTTGTGGTTGTATCCCCCTGCAGCGATCATGATGTGCTTGTCAAACAGACCCAAAGCACCTGAGATCAGTAACAGACCATCCATTCGGGCCCAGGCCATACGCCCCATCAAAAAGGCACGGAAGTATTCCAGAACTTGGATTCGCGGAAAAAACTGACTTGGTACTTGGGTGCTGATCAACCTGCCATTCTCGATCTCGCAGCTATTGGCAACTCTGATTACCCCACCGACTGCGATAACAGGCTTGGTGCTTTCCATAAAAGGTTTGACCATTTTACAGATTGCATACTGTTCCAGAATACAGTCCACGTCGATGCAGGCAACAAGGTTTTTGCTGCTGACATTGATACCGATATTGAGCGCATCCGCCTTGCCACCATTCACTTTATCAACCACTACAAGTCGCCGAAATGCGGCATTACGAGACCGATAAATGCCTCGCAGGGGTTTGGTCTGGAGCTTTAGGTTCACGACCTCGGGGCTGAGTACAAGGTCGTAAGCCTCAATCATCTTGGCTAGGGTGTCATCCTTACTACCGTCATTGACGATTATGACCTCGTAGTTGTTATAGAATAAGGATAGCAGCGACTTGATGTTATCGACGATATTGAGCCCTTCGTTATAGGCAGGGGCGATCAAAGAGACGCCAGGTGCCAGCGGGCTTGCGACCAAGATGCCATAGTCAATATACTTGGTTTTACGTTTGTAATAAATCATCTCCATTGCAGCATATATGGCCAAAAACGCATATGACGCCATCACCGTTAGGCTGAAGGCGAAAATGGCATGGTCAAAAAGCCAAACGAAGTAGTGCATCTGAACTATTGAAAGTTGGTCTTGAGATGTTTAGTGGGCAGATGGTGGTGAGATTAGTGGTGGGGGAGGGGGTGCCAACTCGGGCCAACGACCCAGTACATCATATCCGCTGCGTTGTAATGCTAATGCTGCCTCTACTCTGAGTCCATATTGGTCAGTTTCGATTACTTGCTCAAGCAATTGTTCCGACTCCATCGTTTGTAGGTTGCCAAGGCATTCAATCATCACCAACTGCATTTCAGGTTCGGCATCAGGCAAAAGATGTTCAATAAGTTCTGCGCCTACCGCAATATGAAAATAGCTCACAAATTGCCATACCTCGCGTCTCACCTCAAGGTGTGGATGCAGGCTCTTCATCAGCACATATGGCTGTAGATCAAGCTGGTTAAACAAACGAACCATCTTGATTGCAAAGATCACTACTGTATAATTAGGGCTCTGAAGCCAAGGCCTGAAGCTAGGTATCTTCTCTTTTGGTAGTTTGGAAAGCTCTGCGTAAAGGTTGGCCTGATGCCAGGCATGTATCGGGGTCTTGACCTCAGACAAAAAACCAAGGGGATGGTTTTCGTTGAGCTTCATTTCTGCAATTTGGGTCTGAAGTCGGACTAATTTGTTGCGGTGGTTCCGGTGTTGCTCAATGTAGGGTAGGGAGTACGGAACCTGCATTAAGGTAAGCTCGTTTACCGCCTCTGCCTGCTCATGCCATTCACCATAATTTAGGGTCTCAAGTGCTAAAACGTCATACAGGAGGCTGGTATAAAGTCGGTGTAAAGCGTTAGCCACCGAGCCGCGGACATGGCGGTTCATGTCCAACATCACCGCTTTGACAACCCTTCGTGCGAAGGAGTTACCCATGTATTGATGTTTGATTTTGGTGCTGGTCTCTTCCAACAACGCGGATAGCTCGCTCTCGGTGGCATCTTCGGCCATCATGACGTATTCCATCAGCCAATCCGTTACAACAGCCTCAATGGCTATTTTTTTGCGTTGTTGCCTATGGGCATAAACCCGAGCGCCGACCGTGAAGACCCCAATCCCGACCACCAATATCCAACTGATGATCATCAGCCAAGTCGCAATGGTCAGAACCAATTGCTGGGTAGGCATCAAGATCAGCTCAGCCAAGACTAAACTAGGGAGCTGGTGCATGACTTGGGTGACAATTTGCGAAGATATGGTCAAAGGCAACTATGGAGACCCTTTTCCACTAATGCCAAAAAGGAAGCATCAGCCATTTGGGACTTACAGGATTATGCAAGTTAAGGTGGGCCAGCTTAAAAATTGCGATAGAGGCCAACAGTAGCAGTATAGCGACTAATAAACCGGTCGTCAGCTACTTGGTCGTATTCATACCAAAGCCCCGCCTTGGTCACGAATCGTGGGCCGAATCCCCAATTAAGATCCAGAGATACCCTAGTGTTGCTCAACTTGGCAATCCGCTGGTCGAAAAAGTTGACTAATGTCGGGATAGTGCCTTGGCTGACAGCAAGGGAAATGGAGCGGTTTGCATCGCCGATGTAGCGCCGTAAAGACCCCACACCTGCAAAGGCGTCGCCAGTTGTGAGTGGACTGTAAAATCCACGCAAACCAATCCACCAGTCACCTAAATACTTTCCTAGTTCGGTGGTCAGCAGGTATACATTCTGATTCGAAAAGCCCAAGTAGCGCATTCCAGCATTGACCTCATATCCTAGTTGTAGCCCTTGGTAAATCTCTAATCCACCTTTAGCATTAGGGAAAACGCCAGTCCCATTACCTAGCCCAGCGTTGACATAGAGATAGGTTTTAGCACTCAGCAAGGGATAGCAGTCAAGCTCCACCTGATGACCGATATTGCCAAACCTGACTGCATAGCTATAGCGCACCAAACTAGGGGCTCGCTTAAACCTGTACATATATTCGGCCATCGCCATGTGCCAAATCGTGTTGTCAGAGTTGGGTTGTAGGTAATAGTTGACCCCAACCTGACTCTTGAGGACCACAGCCAGCAACTCCGATCGGAGGTATTTGGCAGCAGCATTCCCGGGTTCGACAGCTAATACACTATCCACCAGGGCCAAGCCTTGTTTTTCTTTATTTAGGCCTTGGTATGAATGTGCTTTTTTGAGTTTAAGCTCAATATTTTGGGGTTGCTCTAACAGCAATTGGGATGTGATAACAAGGGCTTCTGAATAGTTTTTGGCCCAAAGGCGGCAATCAAGCAAGGCGGCTTTGGCATCCGAAAACTCAGGATGCGCCTTTAGTAAAGGTACTAATATTTGGGCAGCGCTGTCGTATTTGGCCTCCCAATTATAGGTCCTAGCCATCAGTATTTGAGCCTCAAATTGATCTGGATTTGTGGCCAATAGTTGACGCAATAGCTGGCGTGACTTTAAGTACCGACCAGAGAAGGCGCTATCACGGGCAGCCTCGTAGGTAGGATTTGTTTGCCCCAGGACGCTACCAGAAATCAAGCATAAAAAACACAATAGTCTTAGGATACCTACATATTTTGCGCAAATGCCTAGCCTCACAACCTGATATTGAGTACCAGTACTAGCTCGTTGTCGTGTTGGATAGGAGGTGCCAACCTGCTGCAGGATAGCCATTTACGCTATGTAGATTAGAGTAGAAAGGAAGAAAACTGTTTAGGGTACTAGGATGCAGCTCGAGGCCCAAAAATTAAGGATACAATGGCCAATCGTTGCTTATTTTATCAACCGAGCGATACGCACCGCCAGCTCCATCGGGCTGAAAGGTTTGGTGATGAAGTCATCTGCTCCTAACCTAAAGGCCTCCAGGACGGTTGCCTCTAGCCCCATACTGCTCAGGACGATAACTGGTGTTTTGTAAGCTAGTCCGTTTTTGGCCATGTTCACTATCTCCATTCCGTTGTTAAAGGGCATCATTAAGTCCGTCAGGACCAAATCATAACGATCTTGCTGTAACAACTGCAAACCTTCGCGACCATCACGTGCTACAGAAAGGTCATATCCATCCTTCTTGAGCCGAAACTCTAAGGCTTTTAGTACGAGTGGTTCGTCCTCAACGATAAGTATCTTTTTGCTCATATTCAGTGTAGCTAAAAGGTAAGGGTAGGCACGATTTCAAATGGGTTTGTTTTAGGCGGTTGGGGGCTCTGGCCTCTATATATTATTACGCTTCCGAATCAACACCCTGCAACACAACCTATTTTTAAGCTTTCAGTAATGCGGCCTTGGCCTTTGTCACTTCTTGTAAGGCCGTAATCGAAACAACTTTTATTTCCTCTATTAGGCCCTTGGTATATGACGGGACCAAACCCGTAGCCCGGATATCTTCCTCCAGCTGGTCCAGCTTGGCGGCTAGACTATCCATACCCAAGAACTTAGTCGGTGATTTTGCCTTGTGGGTCGCATGACTTAGTTGGACTGCGTTGTTTGCGTCAAAGGCATCCTCTATTGCTGTTAACATCTGCGGATAATGGCGTATGAAGGAGTCAAATATGTCAGCTTGAAAGCTGGCATCCCCGCCCGAGATGAGCTCCAGATAATCAAGTTTGAGTAGGGTATATTGAGTCATGGAGGAGATTGTAAGAGCAAAATTTGAGGCGAAGGTACAAAAAAGTCAAGGCTACCAACCCAAAATGCGGATCAGGTAGCCTTGACACTGTTGTTAATAGAGATTTATATAATCTGGGTGCCTACCGGACAACGAATCGTTTGGTAGCAGTGGTGTTGCCCGACCAGATCCGGACACTGTATAAGCCTGCAGTTAGCCTTGTGGTATTGATAGAGGTTTTAGGCATACCTACTGTTGCTGTATAGATCAACCTACCTGTATTATCCTGAACTTGTACTTGGTCAATGTCCTGCTGATTGCTGAGCGCTATCTGGACTGAGGTAGTTGCTGGGTTCGGATATAGCAATATAAGGTTAGACAGGTTTGCGGCCTTTGGCTGAGAAACAATGGCTTGGTAAACCCTGAAACTAGTTTCGGTAACGGCGCTAGAAGCGAATGTGCTATTTCCTGCTGCTGCTGCCCGCAAAACAACCTTAACAGTATCACGACCAGCTGGGATACGACCAATGGTCAGGACGCCATTGCTGATAGTTGCTGGGCCGGCCACTACTGTAACGAAGGGAGTCTGACCACTAGAGACTGTGATAGTAGGGCTAAAGGATGCTCCTTCTTGCTGGTCTCCAATTGGGTCGATGGTCACGAAGTTAGATGTACCGTTGGTTCGGCGTTGAGGGCGCAAACGCACCAAACGATCCGCTGCAGTGTTGCCACTACCATCCCGATCAACCCACATACGCATCCAAACAGAACCATTGTCAGGCACAAGGGTAGGGTTGATGGTGAAGGTGTTAGGCGCATCTTCGACAGCGGCACCAGCGATGTCCTCAGTGATCAATGTTTGGCTACCTACGGTTGGCCCATTGAAAGTGATGACATCACCAATGCTAGCATTGCCGACCCAAGACTTACCGTTGCAGTCGTTATAGTTAAGGCCTGTTGCTCCTGTGATGTTGGGTGTGTTGCCATTGGCAGCTAGCAGTACACGAGTCTCGTTATAAATATTGTTGCCCGCCTTGATGTGTATCGCTTGCCAAGCTTGGGCCAACTGTTTGTCTAGGAACCAGAATTTATTCTCAAGGTTGGAGGTGTTTGGTACACTATCAAGGGCCACAGTGGCATAGACAGAGGTATCTGCGACCCAACCCGTTTGCTCGTCTATGGCATTGAGGGTTACAGGTCCGTTATCGGCATAAACTCCTAGCGGTAGCCTGTATTGGGCGCATTTTTCGATGAACATCGCAACAAACTGAGCACCTTCAGGCCTAGCAAACGCAAAATGACCTTCGCCTGGGAGCATAGTAGCAAAACCCAATTGACGTGGGGTGTTCTGGCGCAAACGAATGATGTCCTCAGCAGTTGCACGGTAGTTGGCATCGTTATCACGTGGGTTGGAGCAGCCACCGTTAGGGCCATACTCCTCAAACTGGCCACTCATGCCCAATAGGGGCACCTCAGCTATGAGTTTGTTGGACCAAGATGGTGCAGTGATCGCGCCACCTTTGAAAACTAGCGCTCCAAGGCAACGCTCTGGTTTCCACCACGGCAGGTTTCGTGCAAAGGCACTACCTGTGCTATGTCCCATCGTGAACCATGGACAATGCCTAACTGCAGCGAAGCCACTCGCATTAGCCATTTTGTCCAATGCACGCAAGAAAAACGTGGTATCAGCATCGATGCCAGAAGCACCACCAGTGCCAAAGGCAGTAATCGCACTTGGGTTGAAAAACAGGATACCTAGCTGGGAATTAGTAGCAGCAGTCCGTACCTCTTGGTTTAACACGAAGGACTCCTCTGCAACGGTAGCACTTGCAGTAATCAGACCACGTAGTCCACCACCAGTCGTAACTGTACCTGGTAACCAAAGCCAAACCTTGGTAATGTTGTTGCCACGCATCAGGGTGTCATAGTAATGCCAGCCTGTGTTGTGTTCGTAAGTTTGGGCCCTCAGGCCAAGCCCAGATAGTGCAAATAGTGTGCTCAATAGGCCAAGCATCGTAAAGCGTATTTTCATGCTGGTTAGTTTGGATGTGATATAGTATTGATTGATTCGGCCACCTCCAGTAGGAAATCGCCATCTGTTTGCAATTTGGACAAAAGGTCTCAAACGACTAATCCTTTGTTGGCCAAATGATCATCCAGTTGGTTGCCAAATCTATCCCACTAACCGTAAGGTCCATTTTCCAGCCAATTTTCCGACTTTTCGACCATGATCGAATCAGGGCTAATCCACTGTTAACCCTCCACCAGAACCGTAAGATGTCACCACATAGTCCTTAGTTTGGTAGCTCATGTACGATTATTTCCTTACGGGCGAAGTCATATAGGGTGGCACGCCGTAGTTCAAGGTAGTTGGTCCAGGCAGCACGCAGGCTATTAATATATCCTTGTCTTGCCTCATCCTTTTCCTGAAAGGCAATGTTAAGGTCAGTGATGCTGATTTTGCCAATCAGGTAGCGTTCGCGAGCGATATCGAAACGCTTTTGGCCAATATCATTAGCCCGTAAGCTAATCTTGACCTGTTGATGTGCCATCTCGTATTGCTTGACGGTCAAAAAAACTTCTTGGTCAAAAGTCTGCTCTTGTTGGGTTATCTGGCTTTTGACAAGGTCTCGGTTGCTTTCTGCTGTGCGGCGGCGGCTAACGGTCCGTCCCCAGTCCAAGATTGGCATCGAGAACGTAATGTTAAGTCGCTCTTGATCAACAGGATTTTGGTAGGACCTAATAAAGTTATTGTTTGTCTGGACTAGACCAAAGGAAGCATTGATAGTACCTTGAAGGCCAGTTTCGCCGACCGATTGAGCCACTTGACGCTCGGCTTCCAGCATTTGCCGTACAAAGCCAACCGTGCGTGACCTGTTTTTGCGTGCCTCAGACAGTGCTTCTTCTTCGGGGATAATAAGCTCTGGGGTCATGGCTGGTGGCACGGCATTGATAAAGTCTGATGTACTTATACCCAAAACGTTCTTTAGCCTCAGAGTAGCAGTTTTGACCTCTAGCTCACTCCTGATAACTTGCTGCCGGCTGTTCATGAAACCGAGTTCGAGCTGTAAAAGTTCGTTTTCGGCAATCTTGCCTAGGTTATAACGGCCTTGGGCTATTTTGTAGAGGGTGTCGTTACTGAGTTGATTTTTACGAGCTATTTCAGCATTGACTTGGGCCAACAGAAGGTCAAAGTAAAGGTTGCAAACATTAACTGCAAGCGCTTCCATATCCTCATGATATTGCCGCTGGGCCTCAGTATAAAGCATGGGCTCAATCTTTTTATCCCACTTTAACGCATTAAATTGGAGTAAAGGCTGCTGATATCCCAGTACAAACGGATTGGTCTGGAATTGTGTCTCCCCACTCCTGAAATTGTCAAATCGGTTGAGGTTCGAGTTTAAAAAAATGCTACCACCAAGTGGAGTAACATTTTGCCGTAAGGACAGCCCGCCAGACCAGTTGGCCACACTACGCTCCAGATACTCAATTGATCCATCAGGTTGGGGAATGGCATCAATTGACCGATTGAAGTCAGGGAAGGTAGCTTCTGCACTTAGTTGTGGCAGGTAGTTACTTTGGTAAGTGCGGTAAGACCAATAGCGGGTGCGATAGGTGTTAGCCGCCTGCTTGCCAATAGGGGAGCTTTGTTGGGCAATTGCAATGACATCCTGTAGGCTTAGGGTCTGGGTTCGTCGTACCTCGCGCGCTTGGGCCCAAAGGAGACAAGGAGTTCCTATTGCAAAAAACAGAAGTACGAATCTAACATACCAACCATGCCGAGGGAGGACTGAAATAAGAGTTAGGCTATTATTATTCATAACGAAGTGACTCTATGGGGTTTTGTGATGCAGCCTTGCGAGCAGGGGCAATGCCAAATCCTAGCCCAACAATCGCTGCTACACCAAACGAAATGATAACTGACCATGGGCTGACAACGGTTGGTATCTGGGCAACTTGGCTGACAATCCAGGCCATCGAAATGCCAAGAGCGATCCCGGTAAAGCCACCAATGCAAGCAATCAAGGTGGACTCGACCAAGAATTGCATCACGATATCCGACCGTTTGGCCCCAAGGGATATCCTCAGACCAATCTCCTTGATCCGCTCGAGCACAGAGGCCAACATAATATTCATGATACCAATGCCTCCAACCAACAAGGATATACCTGCAATAGCTCCTAAGACGATATTGAAGATGTCCTTGGTGCGCTCTTGTTGTTTGAGCAATAGTTCAGGGATGGTAATCTCGAAGTCTAAGACTGAATTATGACGCCTAAGTAACAATCGGCTACATACATCAGCACTAGCATTCAGCAGGTCTGATTGTCGCACCTGCACGATCAATCTATCCAGCTGGTGGATGGTTTTGCTTTCCTTTTTACCCCCGTTTCCATCCTCGTCCTCATCATTACCTCCGCCGTTACTGGCTTTGATTTTGGATTGAGTTACCAAGGTGCGGTTGGTGTAGCGTAAAAGCATGGTCTTGAGCGGAATGCAAGCGTCGAGGTTATAGTCTCGGATGCCGAGCTGCTCCATACCACTGGTTTTGGAACTGCGGAACTCATAAACACCAATAACTTTGAGCCAATGTTTGCCAACCTTAATCTGCTTACCGAGAGCGGTTGCCCCAGGAAAAAGTTTGGACTTAAGGGTCTTGCCGATGACACATACTTGCGAGCCAGTGGCTTGGTGCATTTCTGTGAAAATGCTGCCTTCGATGAGCTTTAGTTGGCCGAGATCGAAATAGGCATTCCAGACTCCGACCGTTTTGGACTGGACAGTCTTGGTGCCAGCCACTACTGCTTGGTCCAGCATGATCTCAGGGCTTAGGTTGGCCTCGCCATTAAGGGCTACTTTAATGGCTTCAACATCTGCCAAAGAAAGTCCCGGGCTATACTTCTTTTGTTCCTTTTTCTCGGAAGACCCAGTTGCAGCCTTATCCTTTTTACTGGCCCCAGCATTGTTGGGGTCTGGTTTGTCCTCGGCTGGTTTGATAATGATGTTATTGACACCGACGAGTTTCATTTGTTCCAGCAACTCTTGCTGGGCTCCGTTGCCGATGGCCAGCATCGCAATCACAGCAGCGACACCAAACACCACTCCAAGTGCAGTGAGCAAGGTCCGTACTTTATTGCCCAAAAGGGCTTCTAGGCCAATCCAGATATTGGCTTGTTGTCTGGGGCTGAAAATTGATGCCATCCTAGCGCCTTTGGGGGATATTATTGTGCTACGATGGTTTTGGAAGGCCCTGATGCCACAGGTGCGCTGGCAGGTTTAGTCGTATCCTTGATGCCCGACGCCTTGATTGCTGCCTCCTTGGCGGCTTTTTTGATAGCAGGAGCCAACGGTACCAAGGTTAGCTTGTCAGCATTTGGTGGGGTAGATAGTGCTACAATATCAGCACCATTGATGCCAGCCGAAATGACGATTGCATCTTCATTGGCTAGGTCTGTCAGGACTTCTTGCCGGACATAGCTTCCGCCATCTTTCCGGAAAACAAACTTGAGACTATCACCAAGAAGGTGGACTGCATCAAGTGGAACTGAAAGGACTTTGGCCAGCTTGCCAGTCGTGATCTTGTTGCTGGTGGTCATGCTGGGGCGAAGGGTTGTGTCCTTTTCGTTGACCTGAATCCTGACCTCAAAGACTTTGGCATCTGAGTTGGGGCGTTGTTCGCCCACATTGGCGACTGACACTACATTCCCTGTCAAGGACTTATCTGGCACCGCATCTAAGCCGATTTTGACCTGTTGACCTACCTTGATTTTGCGCACATCAACCTCGTTAATATAGGTTGTGCTCATCATTGTCGTGAGGTCAGGCAACTTGGCTACTGTTGGGTCCCAAGACGAAATAGTGCCGCCTACAACAATCTTCTGGCCACTCCAATTTCGCCTATAAATTACCATGCCAGGGCTAGGTGCCTTAATTGTGAGCTGATTAAGTAGGTCCATGATACCTTCCTTTTTGGACTGAGCAGTGCTAAGGGAGGCTTGCACCTCGGTGATCTTGGCTGAGGCTTGTTTGCGCTTGATCGTATAGTTCTCGATCGATTGTTTTAGTGTCCGTTTGGCCTTTTCCACTTCGATCTCAGCCTGCCTTATTGTTGCAGGTGGCTCATACTTAGACTGTGAAAGCACAAGTTCACGCTCTGTAACTGCAAACCGTTGGTTAACCAGCTCATCACGGGCTTGGCGCAAAGTGAGCGAGGTGTCTAGCTGGGTCTGGAGGAACTGAGCCTGAAACTTGACGAAATCGTTGTCCGCTTCCTTCAGTTTGCTCGTGAGCTCGGTTGGATCAAGGCTGGCTACAAACTCATCTTTAGCCACGACTTTACCTTCGGGAACTAGGTCTGATACTTTGATCTGGTAAATGCCATATTGCTCAAGGGCCGATGGTCCACGGACTGAAACTGAATTCTTGGGTTCTAGCTCACCAGTAGTTGTGACCAGTATCTCAAATGGCCCTTCCTTAACATTAGCCTCGATAATGTCTGTTTGGGCAGTTCCGCCTGACATCATCCACCAAGTCAGCAAGCTTGCCAATACGACTAGACTTGCAACAATCCAGACCAATCTTTTATTCTTCATCATTATCAACCTCTGTCCTTGGTTGGATCAGAAGTAGCATCAAACTTAGGCCTTTGCGTTTAATAAATGCTGATTTTGTGATAAGCGGATGCCAAAATTCTGCCCTTTAACTTTTTGTTAAACAAAGGGGTATTCGCGGATTTGGACTTGTTGACCTTTGCACTAAATTCAAATGTCTGGTCAGGATCAATAACGATGAACTGTGCAACCTCACCGACTGAAATTTTAGGCTGGGCTAGCAATAGCAAAGCCCGGGCATTATGGCCTAGTTTAGGTATCCAGAATTCGAGATTGAGATCAGGATAGGCAGTCAGCAATGCCGGTAGGGCAGTTTGAAGCATGATCATCCCAGGGCTGGCCATGTCAAACTCCAACCTTTTGCTCTCGATGTCCAATGGGGTATGATTAGTGACAACAACATCAATGGTACCATCCTTTAGGCCAGCAAGTAATGCGGTTTTATCAGCCTCGCTTCGGAATGGTGGCTCTGCCTTTAGGTTGCTGTTTAGGTCGCCTAGGTCTTGGTCGGTAAAAAGCAACTGTGCTACCGAAACACTAGCACTGACAGCCAACTCTTCTGCTTTTCCTGCCCGTACCAAGTCCACAGCTTCGGCCGTGCTAAGGCAACTCAGGTGAAGACGACCGCCAACATGCCGGAGCAAGTCAAGGTCTCGCTTCACCATCATAACTTCCGCTAACGAAGGGATAGCCTTAAGCCCTAGTAGAGTTGAGGTGAATCCCTCGTGCATCTGGCCAAATTGTGCCAGCCAATGGTCCTCTGGTCTGTTGATGACCATGAGACCTGTGTGCTGGGCGTATTGCAAGGCCTTGACCATTAGATCTGTATTATGGATTGGAGCTGACCCGTCATAATACCCAATTGCTCCAGCCTGATGCAAGTCGATCAGATCAGCTAGTTTCTGGCCCTTCTGTTGTTGTGAGATAGCAGCATAGGGGAACAGGTCACAACCATATTGGCTTCCTTTGTGCTGGACAAAATGGACATAGTCTTGACTATCTGCGGCAGCACCAGCATTAGGCGCAATTGCAATTCCGGTAAATCCACCAGCAAGCGCAGCATTGGTCAAACTACTAAAGGTATCAAGATGCTCATGGCCTGGCTCACCACAGCTGGCAAGCATATCAAAAAGACCAGGTATTGCTGCAGCACCCTTGCCTTCAATTACTGTAATACCCTCAGGTACTGTAAGGCCAGTACCAATGGCCGAGATAAGTCCATCCAGAACAAGGATATCTTGAAGCTCTGATTCTGGCTGGCCAAGTCCATTATAAATCAAAACATCTTTAACCAAAACGGACGCTGCGGGATGAAAGGCCATAGCTAAAGTCGAAAATTTAGGGATACGCGAGGCTATTTGAAAAAACGAAGGAGGATGATTTCGGCAAGCAGAAAAACAAGTCCAATCCCGAGGCACCATACCCAAAGTGGTAAATGGCCGTCAGTTGTGGCTGCCATTGGGTCCTGGTTGAGATTGATAACGTTGGCCGCAACTACGATACGGCCATTGCCACCTACCATTTGCTTTAACTCGGCTGTTGTGTAGTTCAGGAGTTTGCTCTCTTGATGCCCAAAATTAAGCGCAATAGTCCTTAGGGTGCTATCACCTCGTTTAAGGTCAAAGTAGCCAGCTTGAAGGTCTGCCTTCGGAATTTCAAGAATTAGTTTACCGTCAGCTAGGTGCTGCCCGGGGATAATACTGGTTTTGCCTTGCACGAGCCTAAATGGCTGTTCGGAACGCGCTCCTGAAAACGGAATTTCGATGCTTGGATCCTGAAAACTATAGCTCAACTGTTGCTGATTTGGCAGGCTCAATAGGGCCAAACGCAACATGATAGGCACAAACAATCCCTGCTTGGGTAGGTCGGTCTGGGTATTGGCAAGACTAGTGGTTAGCATATAGACTGCCCCTTTGTTTGCCCTAGTCCTGACTAATAACGCTCGCCCATCTTTAAGGCTAAGCAGAGCTTTACCTCCTGTAACACCAATAGTTCGTGCTGCAAATGGCAACATTGGATTGTTAGGCTTTTCTTCGAACACACCAGTGAAAAAGGGATCATTAATATCTGGCATGATCATAGTGTTACCTGCATTGGGCTTGAGGCTATCTTGGGCGCCATCCTGAATCTGGATTGGAGCAAGGTTGCTGACCCAGCCATTGAGTAACTTGCTGTCAGCAGGGTAGGGGGGGATAACGAGCACACTTCCACCATGTTTGGTGTTGGCCAACAGCGCTTGTTGGAGGCCTGGATCTGCATTGTTAACTCCATTGACCACCACAAAATCAGCTTTGCCAAGGTTGTCATAGTCGATGTTGGTGGTAGAAAATTCAGCAAGGTTGACCAATTCTGGGTTCCTAAAAACTTGGCTTAAGTATTTGTCAGGATTGGCTGAAACCACAACCACCTTGATCTTGGGTGCTGGGTTCAGGACCAGATGATAGACATTGTCAAAGTTGACCTCGGCATCATCAAGCTCGAGCTTGGCCAGGGCAACCTTGCTAGTGGCCGGTACAAAATCAAACTTGGCCTTGGCCTCGCCACCTGCCGGTACACTGATGCCCGCGGTGCTTACCTGTACACCATCGATTGATAGTTTGACAATCAGGTTTTGGGTAGGGTTTTCGCCTGCGTTCCTAATATTAGCAATCAACGTATGCTTCTGACCAGATTGCAAAAAAGGCGTAGTTGTGTAAACTGTATCGATGTATAAGTTAGCCGCAGCAGGTGGGGTAATCGGCACCAAAGTGAGGTTGATGCTGGTATCTGCCAAAACGGATTGGATATCGCCAAGGGTTGACTTTTGAAAATCTGATAGCCAAATGAGGTTCGGTTTGGCACCTTTGCCTTCGGAAGTAAATGCCGCCAATTGCCTAGCTACAATGCTTTTAGCATCCCGATAGGCACCACTCAGCCGAACTTCACGCAGCTGGTCCTGGGCCTTGGACTTAGAGAAGAAAAACTGACCATAGTTGTTAAAATCATTGGTCAGGATGTTGAACTGGGTGGCTGTGCTCCCTTTACCCACCACCTGTTCAGCAGACGAAAGAGCTACGTCAAGGGCCATGGGCTGCCCCATAAACCGCTGCATGCTATAGCTGTTGTCGACATAGATGCTGCTAAATAGGCTATTGCTAGCTGTGGTCCCGCTACCGACATCAAAGGTTGGCTGGGCGAAAGCCAAAATCAAAAAAGTAAGGAATAGGAGGCGGCTTGCAAGCACTAAATAATGCTTGATGGTCCTAGCGGCTTGGTCTTGCTGGTAGAGATTCTTTAGGAACCTGACATTGCTAAAGATGATCCGCTTGGGCCGCTGAAAATTGAAAAGATGAATGGCTATCGGGAACCCCAATAACCCCAAAGCCCAAAGAAACTGCGGAAACAAAACCTGCATAACGGCAAATATCAGTAGAGATCAGTAATATCCTGAAAGGGAAAGGCCAATATGGCATATTGAGGTGTAATTTTGGCCCCTTCTGGCTCATTTTAACACCAGGACCTACACCAAAGCCTCAGCTGATTTGATTTAATCCATCCTTGAGGGTTGCGCCTGTTTGTGGCCACCTCTTCGTTGCACCCCAAAGACATGAAATTATTTGACGTCTATCCGCTTTATAACATCGAGCCTGTGCGAGCCCTTGGCAGTACACTTTGGGCAGCGGACGGGACCGAATACATAGACTTATATGGTGGCCATGCTGTTATCAGCATCGGGCACAGCCATCCTCATTACGTAGCAAGAATCACGGACCAGCTTCAGAAGATTGGGTTTTATTCTAACTCAGTTAAAATCGGTATCCAGGAGCAATTGGCCGAAAAGCTAGGCCAACTTTCGGGTTATCCTGACTATGATCTGTTTTTGGTCAATAGCGGGGCTGAGGCCAACGAAAATGCCCTGAAGCTGGCCTCCTTCCATACAGGTAGGGCCAAGGTTTTGGTTTTCAAACATGGGTTCCATGGCCGCACCTCGTTGGCAGTAGCCGCAACTGACAACCCATCGATTGTAGCTCCTGTTAACCAGACAGACAATATCATCTTCGCTCCATTGAACGACTTGCTTGCAGCTGAAGCGGCTTTTGCGGCCCATGATATTGCAGCAGTGATGGTTGAGGGTATGCAAGGTGTTGCGGGGGTCTATGTGCCAACGTTTGATTTCCTACAAGGATTACGATCGTTATGTACTAAACATGGCACAGCTCTTATCCTTGACGAGGTCCAGAGTGGATATGGTAGGTCAGGTAGGTTTTTTGCCCATCAACTGGCTGGCATCAAGGCCGACATCATCACAATAGCAAAAGGCATGGGCAATGGTTTCCCGATCGGTGGGGTCCTGATCAGCCCAGATTTCAAGGCCAAACACGGGTTGCTAGGCACCACCTTTGGTGGTAATCATTTGGCCTCAGCGGCGGGCCTAGCTGTCCTAGAGGTGATCGAGTCTGATAACCTGATCAATCATGCTGCAACCCTAGGCGCATCCTGGATCGAAGCCCTTAGGCAGATTCCGGGAGTGGTTGAAGTCCGTGGGCATGGTCTGATGCTAGGCGTTGGCCTTGATAGACCTGCTGGACCTATTCGAGATGCGTTAATCCACCAACATCAAATTTTCACAGGGTCCGCTGCTGATAAAAATAGCATTCGGCTTTTGCCTGCCCTCAACCTTGCCCCTGAGCTTGCTACTAACTTTGTAAAGGCATTGACCTCTGTCTTGGCCAACTGAGTTGCTTCTCGAGCTCTTGGACTTCAGGCCAGCGAAAACCAATGACCTAACCTTGTGCAGCCGATTAGTTTATGAGTTAGTCCATATAAACACCCCAACCCATTAACCAATATTGCATCCATCAATGGATCACTTGACAATCATTAAAGTTGGTGGCAAGGTGCTGGAGGATCCAGTTGCCGCCGAGCAATTCCTTTCTGCATTTGAGCGGATTAAGGGCCTTAAGGTATTAGTCCATGGCGGAGGTGTAACTGCTTCCAAATTACAACAAGAGCTAGGTCAAGATGCGGTCCTGATTGATGGGCGACGTATCACGGACGAACAAGCTCTCAAAGCAGTGACCATGGTCTATGCTGGCCTTATCAATAAGCAGGTTGTGGCTAGGCTCAATGCTGGTGGCTTCCTCAAGGCAGTCGGTATCACAGGGGTGGATGGGGCCTTTATTACAGCCCATCAACGTCCTGTTGGTGAAATTGACTACGGCTTTGTAGGTGATATTGATGACGTGGATCTAGGATTTTTGCATACGCTTTTGACCCACTTCTTTACACCTGTGGTGGCCCCAATCACAGCTACAGACAATGGTCAATTGCTGAATACCAATGCCGACACAATAGCCCAAGAGATCGCCATCGCTGCTGCCCGCAAGTACGAAACAGTCCTGATGTACTGCTTTGACCTGCTAGGTGTGATGTTGAATGTTGATGATCCCAAGTCAGTAATCCCATATATCACACCGGAGTCCTACACAAAGCTCAAACATGATGGCAAAGTGGCTGGCGGCATGATCCCGAAGCTAGATAATGCCTTTAAGGCGCTGGAGGCTGGGGTATTTGCTGTCAGGATTTGCCAAGCAGCCGACATCGTTACCCAAGGAGGAACTACTGTTATGATGGGGTAGTTGCCCTACTTTTATGTAAAGGATTTACTAACCATCACAGGCAAGGATTTACCAAAAGCATAAAAAAATCCACACCTAGTAACAGGTGTGGATTTTTGGTAACCAATTGATTGTCAAAGATTAATCCCTGACTACTTCGTGAAGTATTTCAGGCGGATAACCTCTTGCTCAGACAGGTAGCGCCAATGGCCACGTGGCAGATCCTTTTTGGTCAGGCTGGCATACATCACACGGTCTAGGCGGATGACATCATAACCCAACTCTTCGAAGATACGACGGACAATCCTGTTCCGGCCACTATGGATTGCAAGGCCCAAGATGTCTTGGTCTGGTGACAAGATTTCAACTTCATCGACTTCGGCTAGGCCGTCCTCGAGCATCACACCAGCTTTGACTTTCTCAAAATCCTCAGGTACGATTGGTTTGTCCAGATCTACCTGATAAATTTTACGTGTCTCAAAACTTGGGTGGGTCATTTTCTCGGCAAGGTCACCGTCATTGGTCAGGACCAACAAACCAGTAGTATTGCGGTCAAGGCGACCAACTGGGAATACCCGGCCTTTGCTAGCACCACGGATTAGCTCCATAACCGTGTGCCGGTTTTCTGGATCTTCGGTAGTGGTGATATAGTCCTTCGGTTTGTTTAGTAAGATATAAACTTGGCCTTCAGGCTTAAGCTCCTTGCCACCATACGTTACGACATTGTGCGGCTCGACTTTGTGGCCCATTTCTGTCACAACAATGCCATTGACCATGATCTGGCCATTGGCAATCAGCTGATCAGCATCACGACGGCTACAGATACCAGCATTTGCGATGAACTTGTTCAGGCGTACAGATTTGTCGGTACTAACCTCAACACCAGCCTGCTTAGCCTCGCGAGCAGCATGCTTGAGCTCCATTTTTGATAGCTTTTCGCTATAGTCTGGCATCTCACGGATCTGGCCCACATTAGTACCAAACGAGTCACGCGTGGTCTTGCCAGAGCGCAATTTCTGGATCCGCTGGCGGACATCAGAACGGGTGATACCCATGTCACGACGTCTTGGGCGATCGCCATCATTGTTGTTTTCGGACCTATCGAACGAGCGAAAAGCTGGGCGGTCACCACGATCATCCTTAAAGTCAGGACGGTCTCCGTTAAAACCACGGAAAGGGCGGTCACCACCTGGGCGGTCACCATCAAATTTGCGGAAAGGAGGACGGTCGCCAGAAGGACGATCACCACCGCCGAAACGAGGGCGATCTCCACCACTTGGGCGGTCACCATCAAATTTACGGAAAGGAGGACGGTCGCCAGAAGGACGATCACCACCGCCAAAACGAGGGCGATCTCCACCACTTGGGCGGTCACCATCAAATTTACGGAACGGAGGACGGTCGCCAGAAGGACGATCACCACCGCCGAAGCGTGGGCGATCTCCACCACTTGGGCGGTCACCATCAAATTTACGGAACGGAGGACGGTCGCCAGAGGGACGA
>JAIXYP010000008.1 GCA_027490155.1 Cytophagaceae bacterium
GGGCGCTCCTGATATTAGGCATTACTGCGGCTGTCCTCTGATAGATGCCAATGGATATGCATTGGGAACAATATGTGTAATTAATAATGTTCCAGGCAAGTTAACCGAAGAGCAGCGAATGGCATTGAAATTGCTTGCTGCTCAAGCTATGAAACTAATTGAAGATTTTAGTCAAAAACAAAATTTAAAAGAATATGAACGCCTATTTAACCTTACTAACGATTGTATTTGCATAATTGATAATAGAGGCAAATTCAAAAAATATAATGCATCATTTGCGAGCTTGCTGGGCTTTAATAACAACATCCCCAATGAAGACGTACATTTTTACCAATTTGTACATCCTGACGAAGTACAACTAGCCCAAAGTGTAATCACCTTACTGAGATCCAGTTTAGAACCATCAAATTTTACTTGTCGCTTTTATGCTATAGATGGTGCCTACAGATTTCTCAATTGGTCTTTAAACTATAATCCCGATACCGATTGTGTATTTTTAATAGGAAGAGACATTACCGAACAAAAAATGCACGACCAAATTGTGATAAGTGCAGAGCAAAAGTTCAAAGCATTCTACGAAAACTCTCAAGGTTTGATGTACATGCATGATATGAACGGTAAGCTTTTCAGTATCAACAATGCTTGCGCTAAAAGCCTCGGTTATGCTAAGGAGGATTTGTTGAAATTAACCCTTTTCGATATTATCGCTCCTCACAGACACGATGCGCTGAAGTTATATCTAAAGTTTATTGCTGTTCACGGTCGTGCCAATAACCTAACCCACACACTGCACAAAAATGGCACTGAGCGAATATGGCTTTACAACAACGTAGTAGAGAGAAATCAGGATGGTTCGTTGTATGTCATTGGTAATGCTCTAGATATTACTGAAAGGCACAATCTCGAAAAAGAATACAAAAGATTGAATGACAGATTACAACAAACCAATTCAATTGCCCTAATAGGGTTTTGGGAACTCGAATTAGAAGACAATAAGCTAACTTGGTCTGATGTAACCCGTCAAATTCATGCTGTCGAAAATAACTATATACCCAATGTAGAAAATGCAATTAAATTTTATAAAACTGATGCCGATAGAAAAAAAATAATACAATGCATCAACGAAGCCATCAA
Source organism: Cytophagaceae bacterium (assembly GCA_027490155.1). Classification (GTDB taxonomy): domain Bacteria; phylum Bacteroidota; class Bacteroidia; order Cytophagales; family Flexibacteraceae; genus CANHWS01. Next base: position 1,135 of record JAIXYP010000008.1, read on the forward strand.
TTTTGGTAAAGGTTGGGATATAGAGTTGCAAATCGTGAACAAACTAGGTAAGGATGTTTGGGTAAGGGTATTAGGAGACACTTACTTTAAAAACGACAAATGCACTACTGTTTTTGGTACTTTTCAAGACATCACTAGCAGGAAAATCGCAGAACTTGAAATTGCTGCTTCCAGAAATTTGTTGCAAAATGTTCTGCAGGCAGCATCGGAGGTCAGTATCATTTCTACTACTACAGATGGTATCATTACCGTCTTTAATAAAGGTGCAGAAAAACTAACCGGCTATTCAGCGGCCGAAGTTATTGGTATACACTCACCAGCTATCATACACAGAGATGATGAAATTATAGCTCGCAGCAAAGAACTGTCTGCTCAACATAATATGGATATTTCAGGGTTTCGTGTATTTGTACACAACCCCGAAATTATGGGGTCTGAACAGCGCGAATGGACCTATGTCCGTAAAGACGGATCTGAATTTACTGTCTCATTAGTAGTTACTGCTATCAGAAAAAATGACAACACAATTCTGGGCTATCTAGGTATTGCTACAGATATATCAGAACGAAAAAAGGCTGAACTTGCACTGATAGATCAAAAAGCTAAATTATCTGCTTTTGTTTCTCATGCACCGGCAGCTGTTGCCATGTTAGATACAGATTTTAACTACATAGCTTATAGCAATAGGTGGTTAGAGGAATACAAATTACCCAATAATGATATCACAGGTATTTCGCATTACGATGTTTTTCCAAATGTCAGTGATGAATGGAAACTAATTCACAAAAGATGCCTTCAAGGAGAAGTCATCCGAAATGAAGAAGATGTTTGGTGTCCTGTGGGCTGGCAACATAATCAGTATTTACGTTGGGAAGTTCGTCCATGGTTTAGGCACGATAATACTATTGGTGGTATCATGATGATGACACAAGATATTACCGATGTCTGTTTGCAGCGCGAAGAACTTAAAAAAGCAAAATTTACTGCTGAGCAAGCTAGTAAGGCAAAATCAGAATTTCTCTCCAACATGAGTCACGAAATTCGCACTCCTCTCAATGGTGTCATCGGTTTTACTGATCTGATTCTCAAAACTCAATTGACAGAAACTCAACATCACTACCTCACTATAGTCAATCAATCGGCCAATGGGTTGTTGTCTATTATAAACGATATCCTCGACTTCTCTAAAATAGAAGCGGGTAAACTGGAACTGGATATAACTAAATGCAGCCTTTATGAACTTACTACTCAGGCCATTGATATCATCAGTTATCAGGTGCAAAAGAAAGGCCTTGAAATGTTGTTGAATGTTTCTACCGATTTGCCGTCTTATTTGTGGGTAGACAGTATAAGACTTAAACAAGTTCTTGTCAATTTACTTGGGAATTCTTTAAAATTTACCCAAAAAGGTGAAGTAGAATTAAAAGTAGTTCAACTCCCACTGCCTCCAGATAAGGAAGGTAAAACTGTGATAAGGTTCGAGGTGAGAGATACTGGTATAGGAATACCAAAAGACAAACAAGAAAAAATATTTGAGGCATTCTCACAAGAAGATGCTTCTACCACGCGTAAGTATGGCGGCACGGGGTTGGGGCTTACTATCTCTAACCGTTTGCTTAGGCTCATGGGCAGTAAGTTGCAACTTATGAGTGCTCCTGGTGAAGGCAGTACATTTTTCTTCGACATTCTCGTCCGCACTGCCAATAGTGGCATGGAATTGCCCAAAGCA
>JAIXYP010000041.1 GCA_027490155.1 Cytophagaceae bacterium
AAGGCAACATCACCACCGACAAACGCATCATCCAACGCGAAAAAGCCGAGCAGCTAGCCGACTGGACGGGAGGCTTTGACGACAACAAAATAGAGAAGGAACGCAAAAAAGCCGCTGAGCTCTCCGACTGGACAGGCAACTATTTTACCAACAAGGAGGAGGTAGAGCGCAAAAAGGCCGAGCAAATAGCAAACTTCGAAGGCAACTGGCTCAACGACAAAAAAGAGCGGGAGGAGCGCACCGCCGAAGACAGCCGCAACTTCAAGGGTGGAATCCGGATCCGGAGTGCATACCTACGGTCCCACGACAGCAAAAGCAAGTACCGTGTAATCCCGAAAGGCAAACGCGACAGCAAGGAAAAGGACCTCTGGTATGACTAGCCACCAGCCATGACCTAGCGTCCAGCACCAAGACCAAGATTAGGCCTTATCTTTGTCATTGTATGACAGAGCAGGACCCCAGCACCCAGACCATAACCGATACCGACGACCAAAGCCAGACGCTTAATGCCGACCAACCAACGGCACGCCCCAAGGTCAAGACACCCTACATCCTGCCCAATGTCACGATAGGGCCTATGGTGGCCGAAGGTAAGTGTATCGTCAAACACGAGGGGCTGGTGATCTTTGTAGAGGGAGCCGTCCCAGGGGATCAAGCAGATATCAGGATCTACAAACAAAAGAAATCCTTTGCCGAAGGGGCCTTGTTCGAGCTACTATCGGCATCGCCAGAGCGGGTGCAACCGCATTGCGAACATTTTGGGGTCTGCGGAGGCTGCAAGTGGCAACACATGAGCTATCATGCCCAGCTCACGGCCAAACAACAACAAGTCATTGATGCCCTCGAGCGCATCGGCAACCTCAGCAACTTACCGACGATTAGCCCCATCCTAGGCGCTCCGTCAACAACCTATTACCGCAACAAACTCGAGTTCAGCGCCAGCAACAAAAAGTGGCTCACCAAGGACGAAGTCGAGCACCGCAAAGCCGCTAAAGCCGAGGCCCTTGCCAATGCCGAGGTAGGCGACGCACCCCTTACTTGGCCCGAAGATCAGGTCCTTGGCTTCCATGCCCCCGGTGTATTTGACAAGGTGCTGGACATCAACCATTGCCACCACATGCCAGACCCCGCCAATGCAATCCGACTGGCGATCAAACAATATGCGTTAGACCATCATTGGGCATTTGGCGACCTGCGCAAACATACCGGCCTGCTTCGTAGCGTCATGCTGCGCAGCACCAACCTAGGCCAATGGATGGTAGTAGTCCAGTTCTACTACCAAGATGACACCGCCATTGACGGACTATTTGGCTTGCTCAAAGCCCAGTTCCCGATGCTGACAAGCATCCAGTACGTCATCAACAACAAACACAACGACACCATTTACGACCTCGAGGTCGTTTGTTGGGATGGCCTACCCTACATCATTGAGGAAATGGAAGGCCTCCAGTTCCGTATTGGGGCCAAGTCATTTTTCCAGACCAACTCGGCCCAAGCATTGGCCCTGTACCAGATCACACGCAAGATGGCTGGCCTAACTGGCAAGGAGGTCGTATATGATCTTTACACCGGCACTGGCACCATAGCACAATTTGTGGCCAAACAAGCCCGCAAAGTCATCGGCATCGAAAGTGTCGAGATGGCCGTCGAGGATGCCCGTGTCAATGCCGCCCATAACGGACTAGACAACTGCACCTTCTTTGCAGGGGATATGCGCCACGTCTTTACCGACGCCTTTGTGGCCACCCACGGTCAGCCAGATGTTGTCATTACCGATCCGCCACGTGCAGGTATGCACGCCGATGTGGTGGCCGTCTTGGCCCGCCTCAAGCCTAAGGTCATCGTCTATGTGAGCTGCAACCCAGCCACCCAAGCACGTGACCTAGCCCTACTACAAGACCTCTATACCGTCACCGACGTACAACCAGTGGATATGTTCCCGCATACCATCCATGTGGAAAATGTCGTGAGGTTGGTATTGAAGTAGGGGGATTGATTGAACCCTAAAATCCCAGTTCAGACAAAGCAAAATAAACTACCGCACCACCACCCGCCCAACAAAAGGCACCTTACCATCTGCCATAGTGAGGCGATAGAGGTATAGCCCAGGGGCCAAACCGCTAAGGTCTAGGGCTTGGTCTGGCAGGATGGGGGCATCTAGGGCGAGGGAGCCAGCCGTGGTGAACAACCGCAATTGCCCAGGCCGATCTAACCCACGGAACTGCACCTGCCCCGAAGTAGGATTAGGGAATGCCACAGGGGCGACTGATTGCGCCACCTCCCGAGGGCCTCCTAGCGCTGTAAGCGGGTCAAAAGGCCGACCGAAGTTGGCGATTTTGGTAAAGTAAAAGTCTTGACCAGTTGAGGGGACACGTAAACCATCAGAAATAAACCCACAGAGAACTGCACTTTGGTCTGGATTGTAAGTAATACCGTTTAGAGAGAGTTCGTTACTACCTTGCAAGGCTGCAACTAAAATCCGCCAGAGACGTTGACCATTTGCATTGACTTTGGTCATGTAAAAATCAACACTATTGCGTGCCTTCGAAGTATATATTACACTACCATCATCCATAATCCTGCATGGTATGCTGGAGCCAGATCCAATCTCCGATATTAACCATTC
>JAIXYP010000032.1 GCA_027490155.1 Cytophagaceae bacterium
GCCGCATTGATTCTTACATTACTGACAGCAAGTGCCGTAGGGTTGGTTAAAGTATAGGTATAGGTTACATTTCCGCCTTGGCAAGCGCTTGTTGTACCAGTTAAGGTAAGCCCGAGATTAACAACTTGGCAAACCTCGGTGCCATAAATATTGGCTCTATTATTAACATATTCGGTTGTAAACAAACGACCGTCTAAGGAATAGGCTGCTCCATATGCACCGTTCATATTTGTGGTTCCAGTACCAGCTGTTCCTGTTGTAAAGTTCGGCTGTCCGATAACCGAACTAGCATTTGCACCATTAGCTGTAGGGATGGAATTGAAGATTAGTACCCTATGGTTTGTAAAGTCACTAATAGCCAAGGCGCCGCTTGGCGAAATTGCGATGTTGCCTTCTGGATTTTTTAAAGTTGATTGGGTAGTACCAGAAGTATTGCTAGTAAAAATTGTTTGCCCGATTACGACGTCAGCCGCAGCGCCATTACTTGTAGGGACAACATTGTACACCAATACTCTATTATTGCCTCGATCGCAAATTATCAACTTGCCATCTGGGCTAACTGCAACATCCGTAGGCAGGAACATTTTTGTGGCTGAGGTACCAGAAGATGAGGTATTAAAATCTGATTGTCCAACCACAAGATCAGCAGCAGCACCATTAGTTGTCGGAATACGATTGTATATCAACACCCTGTGATTATCAGCATCCGCAATAAAAAGCTGTCCATTAGGCCTTACAAAAACTGACCGCGGATTATTCAATTTAGACTGCGTGGTACCAGCAGTGGTCGAGCTAAAATCTGGTTGGCCAATAACCGCATCAGGATCCTGCGTGGCGGTAGTAGGTAACGTATTATAGACAACAACCCTGTTACGGGCAGATTCGCACAGGATTAATTTATTGCCATCTGGGCTAAACGCTACACCTGAAACAGTAGCTCCTCTGGCTATTGTAAGATAGGGTGTTGTCGCATTGACCGCAGAATAAAGGAATACAATACCAACTTGATCGGCAATTGCCTTTACACCTTTAGAGCTAATCGCTATTTGCCGTAAGGGATTGGCAGATGGAGCAATAGAGCTGGCATAGCTCATGCCGTTTGCGAGTGTTGGTGCAACGGGTGTACTATTGACCGTAACAACAATGGTATTGCTAATTGCTGAGGTACATCCTGTAACGGTATTGCGTATGCGTAGAGAATAGGTATTCGCTGCAGATACGGTCAAGGTGCTGGCACTACTATTGTCAGACCATAAATAGGCCTCGTTTGTTCCTAGGATATAAGGTGTGGTTAACGAAATGGTGTTGCCAAAACAGACAGATGTTGGGCCAGTGATGTTAGGCGTTGTTGGCCTTGGATTAACACTAACCGTTACGTTCTGGGTATTACTACACCCATTTACAGTCAAGATGTAGGCATAAACCACATTAACTGGCGCAGCAGTCGTGTTAATTAGCGTCTCGTTCGGATTGGCACTCTGTGGTGCGGTTATCGGTCCATTGCTGATGCCAGCTACTGCTGCACGGGTCCAGCTAAAGGTGGTGCCTAAAACAGTACTTGAAGGTGCATAAGTAAAGGCCGTATTGCTACAAATAGCTGGTGGGGTAAGGGAGCTGCTTAGCGTTGGCGTTGGTTTAACACTAACCGTTACATTCTGGGCAGTACCAGCGCATCCGTTAGCCGCCGTGGTATACGAATACACTACATTGATCGCCGCAGCAGTGGTGTTAACCAGTACCTCGTTCGGGTTGCTTGTCTGTGGTGTAGTTACCGCAGCATTGCTGATACCAGCCACTGCTGCACGGGTCCAAGTAAAGGTGGCTCCAGTTACACTGTTTGGGGTATAGGTAAAGGCCGTATTGCTACAAATAGCTGGTGGGGTAAGGGTGCTGGTGAGGGTAGGTGGTGCTACAATTGTAAACGTACCTTCTGTAGCCCACGCACCGCCAGCCAAAGCCGCATCGGTTGCTTGCACTGACCAGTAATAAGTGCCCGGTGCTAGTCCTGATACAACATAACCACCAGCACGCCATTGTACTTTGCCTATAGATGCAATCCTCCTGTAACCAGTGGTCACATTAGCCATGGGACTTAGCTTTTGAACGCCGTTGCTAGCTGTCCCTATCCTGATGTTGTAGGCAAGGCCATTTTGGCTAGTTTGTGTATCTGTGGTCTTGTTCCAGGTTAAAGTAGCAGTACCACAAGCACTTTGCGTTGCAGCTAGGCCTGTTGGTGCCACTGGCGCTGTGTTGAAGGTGCATCCGTTGTTTTTCCAGATTTGGGTAATAGCAGCACTTCCTGTCCAGCCAGTTAGCAGAATATCCAAGTCGCCATCATTATCATAATCTCCCCAAACAGTTGTACTAGCAACTACCCCAGGTAATGATGTGGGTAGTTGACTAAAGGTGCCATTATTATTAGTCCAGATTTGGGTGAGCCGTGTATTTCCATCCCAGCCAGTTAACAGAATGTCCAAATCACCATCGTTATCATAATCGCCCCAGACAGCAGAACCACCATAAAGACCAGTAATTGATGTAGACAATTTACTAAAGTTACCTCCAGTATTGGTCCAGATTTCGGTAATTATTGTACTACCAACATCGCCAGATAGCAAAATATCTAAATCACCATCATTATCATAATCGCCCCATGCTGTAGAACTATACATAATACCAGTAAACGGTGTGGACAAATTGCTAAAAGAACCACCATTATTGGTCCAGATTTCGGTAACGAATCCTGTAATAGTATAGCCAGAAAGCAATACATCCAAGTCGCCATCGTTATCATAATCACCCCAGGCAACTGAACCTTTTTGCACACCAGTAATAGATGTGGTTAATTTGCTGAATGAACCGACTCCGTTATTAGTCCAGATCTCGGTTATATTTGAACCAGCTGCAGACAAGCCGGAGTGCAACACATCTAAGTCGCCATCGTTATCATAATCACCCCAGGCAGTAGAGCCATATAAAACACCAGTCAGTGGAGTTGTCAATTTGCTAAAAGCACCTGCCGTATTGGTCCAGATTTCAGCAATTTTTACAAATGCTGCATTCTCTCCATTTAATAAAATATCCAAATCGCCGTCGTTATCATAATCCCCCCATGTGACTGAACCGTTTTGGACTCCAGTAATGGAAGTAGCTAATTTGCTAAATGCACCTGCCGTATTGGTCCAGATTTCGGTAACCAGGGCACTTCCATTCCAGCCACTTTGCAAAATATCCAAGTCGCCATCATTGTCATAATCACCCCAAGCAGCGGTAGCAGCATTGACACCAGTAATAGATGTGGCCACTTTGCTGAAAGACGGATTCACCGTTACCGTTACGTTCTGGGCAGTACCAGCGCAACCATTAGCCGTCGTGATATAAGAATACACCACATTAATCGCCGCAGCTGTCGTATTAACCAGTACCTCGTTCGGGTTGCTTGTCTGTGGTGTGGTTACCGCAGCATTGCTGATGCCAGTTACTGCTGCACGGGTCCAAGTAAAGGTGGCTCCAGTTACACTGGTTGGGGTATAGGTAAAGGCCGTATTGCTACAAATAGCTGGTGGGGTAAGGCTGCTAGTGAGGGTTGGGGCTGGATTAACTACAACAGTAACGCTCTGGGTATTGGTGCATCCGTTTGGTGCTGTGGTAGTATAAGCATAAACCACATTAACCGCCGCAGCAGTTGTGTTGATTAGTATTTCGTTCGGGTTGGTTGTTTGGGCTGTAGTTATTGCAGTATTGCTGATGCCAGCTACTGCAGCACGGGTCCAAGTAAAGGTGGCTCCAGTTGTGGTACTTTCTGGCGAGTAAGTAAAGGCCGTATTGCTACAGATGGCTGGTGGGGTAAGGGTGCTGATGAGGGTGGAAGGTGCTACAATGGTAAAAGCACCTTCTGTAGCCCACGCACCACCAGCCAAAGCGGCATCTGTCGCTTGCACGGACCAATAATAAGTACCCGGTGCAAGTCCCGATACAACATAACCACCAGCACGCCACTGTACTTTACCTATAGAAGCGATCCTCCTGTAACCATTGGTCACATTAGCCATTGGGCTTAGCTTTTGAACGCCGTTGCTAGCTGTGCCTATCCTGATGTTATAGGCAAGACCATTTTGGCTAGTTTGTGTATCTGTTGCTTGGTTCCAAGTTAAGGTAGTGGTACCACAAGCAGTTTGGGTTGCAGATAAACCTGTTGGTGCCGCCGGGGCACTATTTAATACACACGAATTATTAGTCCAGATCTGTGATACACTTGCTGTAGCCGAGTTGAGTCCTGACAACAACATATCTAAGTCACCATCCTTATCATAGTCTGCCCAAGCAACAGAGCTTGCCCATAGTCCAGTGATATAGTTTGTGGCTTGGCTAAAAACACCGCCCGTATTTGTCCAAACTTGGGTTATACAACCAGTAGCACCACCAGTTGTAGTTCCAGAAACCAACACATCTAAGTCGCCATCATTGTCATAATCACCCCAAGCTACAGAACAATCATTAACACCAGGAATTGAAGTGGTTAGTTTGCTAAAACTACCAGCGGTATTGGTCCAAATTTCGGTTACACGAACAGTACCATTTAAGCCAGATAACAGAACATCTAAATCCCCATCATTATCATAGTCGCCCCAGGCAACGGAACCCTGATAAACACCAGTAATGGACGTGGTCAATTTACTAAAAACACCGCCGGAATTGGTCCAGATTTGGGTCACCCCACCAGTAGACCCAAAGCTCGTATTTCCTGCAACCAAAACATCTAAGTCTCCATCATTATCATAGTCGCCCCAGGCTGCAGAACTTTGATAAACACCAGTAATTGAAGTAGTCAATTTACTAAAAGCACCACCAGTATTAGTCCAGATTTGAGTAACAAGGGCGCCAGCCCCATCCCTACCTGATAATAAAATATCTAAATCGCCGTCGTTGTCATAATCACCCCAAACAGTAGTGCCCCAATAAACACCAGTGATAGAAGTGGTCAATTTACTAAAAGCACCACCAGTATTGGTCCAGATTTCAGTGACTATTGTCCCGATAGAGCCTGACAGCAATACATCTAAATCTCCATCATTGTCATAGTCTCCCCAAACTGCAGTGCTAAATATAGCACCACTAAATGTTGTTGGTAATTGGCTGAATCCACTACCGGTATTGGTCCAGATTTGAGTAACAAGTGCAGTTCCAGTATTTCCAGAAATCAATACATCTAAATCGCCATCGTTGTCATAATCGCCCCAGGAATTAGCCCCGTAATAAGCCCCAGGCAACGAAGTGGTTATGTTAGTAAATGCAGGATTAACCACAACCGTAACATTTTGGGTATTGGTGCATCCGTTTGGTGCTGTGGTAGTATAAGCATAAACCACATTAACGGCCGAAGCTGTTGTATTAACCAGCACCTCGTTCGGATTGCTAGTTTGTGCTGTATTTATTGCAGCATTGCTGATGCCAGCTACTGCAGCACGGGTCCAAGTAAAGGTGGCTCCAGTTATGGTACTTTCTGGCGAGTAGGTAAAGGCCGTGTTGCTGCAGATGGCGGCTGGGGTAAGGGGACTACTAAGGGTAGCGGCTGGGTTAACTGTCACCGTTATGTTCTGCGGGTCACCAGCACAACCGTTTACTGTAGGTGTAATAGAATAGCTAACCACAATAGGTGCAGTGGTAGTGTTGGTCAAGGTTTCTGATATAGAACCTGAGCCACTACCAGCCACATTGCCATTGATGCCTACAACAGCCGCACGAGTCCAAGCAAAGGTGGGACTTCCCGTAGCGGATGTCGGCGTATAGGCAAATGTTCCGTTACAGATAGCTGATGGGGCAAGGGAACTATTAAGGGTAGGTTTTGCACTCACTGTTATGGCAACAGGTGCACTAGCTGCACTTGTACAACTACTAATAATCGCCTGAACCGTTAGGGAAGTACTATTAAGAACGGTTCTAGGGTTGGTCGTGCTACCATCGCTCCAACGGTAGCTTGTTCCTCCTGATGCAGTAAGTGTTACACTCCCGCCTGTGCAAAAGCTTGTAGGGCCAGAGGCGGAAATTGAAGCTATTGGGTTGTTTACAGTTACCACAACAGGCGCACTCGCCGCCGATGTGCAACGAGTAAAAGCGTTAAAAGCCTTTACACTGTAAGTGCCACCTTGCGTAATTAATCGTGGATTGCTAGTGTTTCCATCATTCCAGAAATAAGGATTAGACCCTGCATTTACATATAGGTATACAGACTGGCCGATACAGAAAGTCGTTGAAGTATAATAGGAAATAGTTGGTGCCGGCGGGCACTGTGCAGCCACCCGCCCCGACAACAGGACAAGCAACAACACAAAAGCCTTATACAAAAACGAAAGGGTGCGCGAGTAGGAAATCAGGTTCATCGATAGTTGCACCTTTTTGGCAGGTGCCGACAGGTAATAGTTCTTGATGGGCTTTCTAAAGTCGTCACGCTCAATGGGGCAATCAAAGGTCTAGCGGCGCTTATCTTGGCGCCTTTTCCTGTTGTCGGTAGTTTTACTTACCAATCAATCATTATGATATTGTCCAAGGTGTCGACGGAACTTTAGGGCCTGAAATTCCCCTTTGTGGCTCCATTCGCCAAATTGAGACCTCATACTTATCTCATACTTGCAATATTTATTTTCCAGATTGCCAAAAACTGGCCATAAAACTGGTCTAATCCTGACCTGCAGTTGTTTGGTGTGGTGAGCCTCGACAATTTGTGATACTGCTAAAGCGTTTAGTACCACAGTGTAAAATTTATGTAAATTTAGGGTTAAATTCAGAAATAAATGTAAGTATATATACTCAATTCTATTGGCAAAGAAGCACCCCAGCACGTTGTGTTTTTTGAGATCACCATGCCTTGAGATTATTCAATTAAGTATATATACTTATGCCGTAAACAAGATCTCCAAACCCAATAGTTAGGTTTTGAATACGCTGTTGTCTAATCACCTTGAACCTCTGGGGATATGATGGTTTTTCTGCTTTTCTCGAATACCCCATTTGTTCAGCCTCACACCCCCAATCTAGGTAGCATTGTCAGCCCTAATTACAAACGCCAGAACAGGCCAAGGCAGATTGCAAGAGATGGACATGAGGAGATTTCCAACCAGCAACCACCTACGAAAGCCTGTTCAAAAAAGTTGCGGATGGGGTAAGGCCCGCCTTGCAATCAGTTGGGGTAAAACCTTCACGGCATCAGTCAAACCACGTAAAGATCAACCTCACTGCCCTCAAGAAGAAGCTGGAAGGCTTAGAGGAACGCTATGTACTAGGCGTAATTGAATTGACAGACCCACTAAAACGCAGAAAAGTCCTGATTACTCAGGACTTTAAGTGTAGCGGGGAGCAGGATCGAACTGCCGACCTCCGGGTTATGAATCCGACGCTCTAACCAGCTGAGCTACCCCGCCTTATGATCGGACTGCAAAAGTAGTGGTTTTGGCCGAATACACAAAAAACTGGGGCCAAAATCTGCTAGGCTTGCCCTTGGCTACTGTTGGTGCCGCTGATAAGTCCTGCTACCAAGGCATGATAGCGGCTTGCACGTAGCCGATTAATAGGCTGGCGGGTAGACCATAGCATCCAAGCTCGAAGCTTAAAGAGCACGATCGGGTACCAAGGGCCGTGGGCTTTGCTCAGGAAAATCACTTGGTTGGCAATGGCTTTGCGGAACTCAACATCGATTTCTTGCTCAGGTGTGCGGTCCTCCTTCTTGGCACTTCCGCCAATGTGGTGGATACATTTGGGGACCGAGCTATACCAGATGTGATAACCCAGCTGGCGGATGGCATAGCACCATTGCATATCCTCAACGTACATAAAGAAGTCATCTGGTAGGCGGCCACCTGGCAACTGTCTGATGACGTACCGAGGCACCATAAAGTAGGCACCCCACACCCAATCCGCCTCGGTACTGTGGTGGTGGTTCCACTGGTCCGATAGGTACCAACGGCGGCGAATGTGGCTAGGTAACAAGCCATAAATGCGGGTCAACAAGGCGGCTTCTAGCCCAATGGACGGAAAGTGAGAGGCAGGATATTGCAGCCTTCCATCAGGGTATTGCAGTTGGCCACTCAGGACGCCAATGCTAGGGTCTGCCTTCATCTCCTGCCAGCCAAGATAGAGCGCATTGTTCAGCAACTCGGTATCGCTATTGAGCAAGATGTAATAGTCCCCTTTGGCGACAGCAATGCCCATATTGTTGCCACCCGAAAAGCCCGTATTCACCTCTGACCGAATCAGCGTGATATCTGGATAGGCCTCTTTGAAGACAATCGGGTCACACTCAACTGAGGCATTATCGACCAAAATCACCTCAAAGTTGAGGCCCGATGTCTTGGCATAGATGCTCTGGAGGCACTGCAGGGTCAGGTGTCGGGTGTTGTAGTTAATGATGATGACCGATAGATCCATGACCAAAAGGAAGGGCGTTACAGATGGGTTTGTAGTGGCTAATAATGGCCATACTAGGGGTCAAAGATAGCGGTCAGGCGCCAAAGGTGGGTAGCCTAGCAATCTTGCCAGCAGATAGGTATTGGATAAGCAGGCAAACGATAACCTATCCTTAACATCAGCGAGGATGACAATACTGGGCAAGACAAAGAGGGAGAAAAATGGCCTGATTACTAGTGTATATCCTGATTTTAGCCCTAATATTGCCTCCTTAATTTGGCTTAGGCCCTAGATGCACTGATTTAAGTCAGTCCACATCTTTGGCCGATAAAAAGTAATTGCGGGTCCGCTAATATGGGATATCCCCGCAGGGCACAACAAGGATATGGCAGTAGATATTTTGTTAGGCCTCCAATGGGGCGACGAAGGCAAAGGCAAGATTGTTGATTTCATCGCGCCTGGGTATGACATCGTAGCCAGGTTCCAAGGTGGACCAAATGCAGGACATACACTCGTTTTTGATGGTGTTAAGCACGTTTTGCACCAGATTCCGTCCGGAATTTTCCACCAACAAATACTCAACATCATCGGGAATGGTGTTGTGCTAGACCCTGTCGTGTTCAAACGTGAGGTTGAGGCGCTCAATGTACGTGGTGTCAACACCGACGAAAACCTACTGATCAGCACCCGTACCCAACTTATCATCCCGACCCACCGCCTCCTAGACGCTGCTTACGAGGCAGCCAAAGGGCGTAACAAGATCGGCAGTACGCTAAAAGGCATTGGGCCGACTTACGAAGACAAATATGGTCGGCTAGGCCTACGAGTAGGGGATGTACTGAGCCGTGATTTCATGGCCAAATACACCGCCCTTCGCGATAGCCACCTAGCACGACTAGACTACCTAAAATATGACCACGTCCAGCTACCTGAGCTGGAAGAGGCCTTTTTTGCCGCCATTGAGTTCCTGAAAGAAGGCAAGGTGGCCGAAACCGAATATACCCTCAATGCGGCCATGCAGGCTGGCAAAACCATCTTGGCAGAGGGCGCACAAGGCACCTTGTTGGACATCGACTTTGGCTCATACCCATTTGTGACTAGCAGCAGCACAACGGCGGCAGGAGCCTGTACTGGCTTGGGTATTGCCCCGTCACACATTGGTGAGGTTTATGGCATCTTTAAGGCCTATTGCACCCGTGTTGGCAGCGGCCCCTTCCCTACCGAGCTGGAGGATGAAGTTGGCGAGCAGATACGCAAAAGCGGCAATGAGTTTGGTAGCACCACGGGGCGCCCACGTCGCTGTGGATGGCTAGACCTACCTGCCCTGCGCTATGCCTGCATGCTCAACAACGCCACCAAGTTGCTGATGATGAAGGCCGACGTGCTCAACGGATTTGAAGAGATCCAGATCTGTACACACTACGAGCTTGAGGATGGCACCCAGACCGATCGCCTGCCGTATGACCTGACCTCAGCACCAATCAAACCAGTTTACAAGACCATGAAGGGCTGGAACTGCTCGCTTGATAACATCAGGACCTTTGACAACCTACCACAGGAGTTACTAGCGTACATCGACTACATCGAGGAGGCCGTTGGCGTTCCAATAACGTTGGTAAGCACTGGCCCAGATCGCAAACAGACCATTACGAAATAGCAGACCTTATCTGCTCCGTAGTTTTTGGGAAGGAACCCCCAAATTTCTAGAAACAGCTCAGCAATTGACCTCGGTCTGAAAGCTCTGGCACGGTTATTCGGGCTGGGTAGTAACCTAGCGCACAGAGCCTTAATATGACCGCGCCTTGGCCAAGCCTACAGCAAATCACCCCACCTCGATCAAAAACATAATCATTATGCAGGATGCCACGGCAACAGGACGGCTTCGGGTTGTGTTTATCGGCACCCCTGACTTTGCCGCCATTTCGTTGCGGGCATTGCTGACAGATGGACCTGCACTAGGCATCGATGTGGTTGGCGTTGTGACTGCAACGGATAAACCCGGCAAACGAGGCTCCGACTTGGTTCCTTCAGCTGTTAAAGAGGTGGCCTTGGCTTACAACCTACCGATCCTACAGCCTGAAAAACTCCGCAATCCTGAGTTTTTGGAAGCTCTTGCAGCCCTAAACGCCGACCTACAAGTCATCGTAGCCTTCCGGATGTTGCCAGAGATCGTTTGGGATATGCCGCCAATGGGTAGCCTCAACGTACACGGAAGCCTACTGCCCACCTACCGAGGTGCCGCACCCATCAACTGGGCACTGATCAATGGTGAGACCAAAACTGGCGTTACCACTTTTCTGCTGCGGCATGAGATCGACACAGGAGACCTGCTGATGCAACAAGAGGTCGATATCTTGCCTGAGGATGATTTCGGAAGTCTATACCAACGGATGGCCATAGCGGGCAGTGAGTTGTTGGTCCAGACCCTATCAGGATTATTGGCTGGTACCATCACACCGATTCCGCAAGGGGAGTTGGCACCAGCTATCGAAGGCGAACCCGACCGATCTCGAGCTCCTAAGCTAAAAGCGGAAACTGGCTTAATTGATTTTTCGTGGCTTAGCATCAGGATCCAGAACCTAGTCCGTGGATTAGGCCCGATACCAGCAGCCTATTTTCTTTGGGCTGGCGAAAAGGTCAAGCTATACCAAACCGCCGTGCTGAGCCAACAGGAGGTATTAGAGGCGCATGGCACAGCGCTTAACCCAGGCCAAATCTTGGTCCTAAAAGATCAACTCTTGATCGGCACTACGGATGGAGCCATCGCACCCCTATCCATGCAGTTCCCGGGCAAAAAGCGATTGACTGTAGCCGAGGTCATCCGTGGGCTGCGATCGGTGCCAGATTTTGTTGGTTAACAAGGTCGGCTATTGCCAGTGCAGGGCCTAGGCCATTGGACAAACGATATAGCCTTACATTTGTGGCATGTCACGTGCTACCTTCCTCCTACGCCAAATACCATTTAGGGCCCTCTTGACCTCACGTTTGTTGGTGGTCTTGGCCAATCAGATGGCAGGTGTAGCCCTCGGTTGGCGCATCTATGACCTGACGAAAAATCCACTTTGGCTGGGCTACATCGGGTTGGCAGAGGCAATCCCCGCAATAGGGTTGGCCCTCTTCGCTGGCCACGTAGCCGATAATAATAGCCGCCACAAACAGATGCGGCTCACGATCACCCTGCTGCTGTTCTGCTTGTTTTTGCGGACGATCAGTACCGTGGGCACCTTGCTAAGCCCCGACACTGCCCTATCGACCATGCTAACTGTTGATCTCCAGCTGGTGGTGCTGTTCGTGTCTATTGTGTTGGATGGTGTGGCTCGGGCCTTTTTCAGCCCTGCTTATTTTGGCCTTCAGTCCGAGGTTTTGAGCAAGGCTGACTTAGCCGATGGCGCCAGTATGCTATCAGGTACGTGGCAGACGGCTGCCGTCATCGGGCCTGCGATTGGTGGTTTGATTTATGGCATCGTGGGGCCAACAGCCACTTTTGGCCTCAGCATGGCCCTATGTACTGGTAGTTTGATGGCCCTTCGGTTCTTACCACGCCGACCAAAACCAGATAATCCACATCGCCTACCGATGATCCTGAGCATTCAGCAGGGCCTGCGGTTTGTCCTGCGACATCCGATTATACTAGGTGCCATTACACTCGATCTGTTTGCAGTATTGCTTGGCGGCGCAGTTGCCCTTTTGCCAGCCGTTAGTGACAAAATCCTCCATGCAGGGCCAGAGGGACTTGGCATTTTGCGGGCTGCCCCTGCCGTGGGAGCAGTATTGATGGCCGTCCTGCTGTTTGGCCGAACCATCAAATGGGGATATGGGCCAACTTTGCTTTGGTCAGTGGCGGGATTTGGTGCTTGTATGGTCGTGTTTGGGCTTAGCGAGGTGTTCTGGATTAGCCTGCTGGCCCTAGCCATTAGCGGAGCCCTGGACCATATCAGTGTGGTGATCCGGATCACGATCATGCAGACCTATACCCCTGAAACCATGCGAGGTCGTGTCTCCGCTGTTGAGTCCATCTTCATCACGAGCAGCAACGAAATTGGCTCTTTTGAATCTGGTTTAACAGCCTCTTGGTTTGGTTTGCAGCGATCCATCGTCCTAGGTGGTGTACTCAGCATGGGCGTCACAGGACTAATTGCTGGTTTGGTGGCCCCTTTACGGAAGTTGAGGAGGGTGTAGGGGAGTTTACCCCATAAATCACAAAAGGAGACCAGAAGCCTCCCTTTGTGTGCAATAATGTCTCTATTACGGGTAGAGACACATTGCTATTATGCAGATACCGACAAGCAGAAATGATATCTTTTACAATTATGTAGGTTACTCCTTAACCAATTTGGTCACCCCAAAACCAGTGGCTTGTACCATATAGACCCCATTGGCTAGGGTAGATAGATCTAGGCTTAACTCGGTGGTGTTGGCAGGCAAAATGGCGGTTAGGACCACTTGGCCGATGGTATTGGTTATGCGGAAGGTGGTGGCTTGGCTGATAGCGGTAGCGACTGTCAACATTACTTTGTTTGTGGCAGGGTTAGGAGCGAGCATTACCCTGTTGGTAATAGTTGCAGCCAGGCTAGTAATACCAGCAGGGTTAACTACCAAGCTAAAGCGACCGTTGTTAGCACCTTGTAAGGCACTAAACGAATAGCTAGCAGCATCAGATACGAGCGTACTAATACCCGTTTGGTTATCCAACAAATAGAGCGACCATTGCGGATTCCTGAGGCTAGCCAGACCTTCGAAGCTAATGGTATAAGTACCAGCTTGTGGAACAGATAGCGTTAATGGGTAGGTGGTCGAAGTTGTTGGGTAGTTGTCAGCTAGGACAGCCAACTGATCTTGTTGATTGATAAAGCTAAAGTTCAACCCATTCGCATTGTTGACCTTGTACGCCTCAAAAATTGCATCAAACCCATTGCC
>JAIXYP010000054.1 GCA_027490155.1 Cytophagaceae bacterium
AATGTCGATCGGGAGAACCAGGTTATGGTATATCAACGGGGGGCACTACTAATAGTGGTCAACATCCACCCGACCAATTCACAGACTGAGTATAAAATCAAGCTACCGATTGCCGAGGCTTACCAGCTCATCCTCAGTAGCGACGATGCGATCTTTGGAGGATTCCAGCGGCAGCCTTCGGGACTCGAGTACTGGCCAGATGGTTTTGGGGACCTATCGCTATATGTGCCTAACCGTACGATTTTGGTCTATAAACCGCTTGCATTGCTCAAGGCCGCCAGCAGCACAAAGGCTTCTGCCAAGGCCACTACTAAAAAAACGAGCTCTAAAGTCAAATCAGAATCCATTACCGATTCTATCTCTAAGCCTGCCTAACGACCACATGTCTTCCACCTCATGCGCTTAGTCCGGCATCCAATCTTGGCCAATTATTACGTCACCTACCGCTGCAACGCCAGCTGTGGATTCTGTGATATTTGGGAAAAGCCCTCGCCCTATGTCACACCCGAGGCGGTGGCCAGCAACCTTGAAGCGCTCAAACGACTAGGTGTCAAGGTTGTTGACTTTACTGGTGGTGAGCCTTTGCTGCACCGGGACTTGCCGAAAATGCTAGCAATGGCTAAGCAACGAGGCTTCATCACTACCGTCACGACTAACTGTTTACTCTATCCCAAATACGCCCAGGATCTTGTCGGTTTGGTAGATATGCTCCACTTTTCGTTGGACTCACCAATAGCTGCTGAGCACAACAAAAGCCGCAATGTCAACTGTTTCGACCACTTCGTTCGCAGCATTGAGGTGGCCAAAAGCCTGGGCCAACGCCCTGATATTCTGTTCACAGTCTTTGGGCATAATGTACACCAGATACAAGAGGTCTATGACCAGTTTTGCAAACCCAATAACTTGGTCTTGATCCTGAACCCCGTCTTTGAGTACAACGAAAAGGCTAAGGATGAGCAGCTAAGCCCTCAACAACTTAGGGCACTTCGTGCCTGGGCCACCAAACCAGGTGTGTACCTCAACGAGGGTTTTATTGACCTCCGCCTCCGTGGTGGTAACCAGATTGACGCCCCAGTCTGCCGTGCTGCCAGTACCACTATCGTGATCTCCCCAGAGGATAAGCTACTGATGCCATGTTATCACCTTGGCCTCGAGGCCTTGCCAATCAATGGGGATCTAGAAACCCTCTGGCGCAGTCCTGCTGTCCAGCAGCTTGTCCGGATGGAAGGGCGACACGACGCCTGTCAAGGTTGTACGATCAATTGCTACATGCAGCCTAGCTTTGCCGTCGAGCTCAGCCAATATTGGTGGTCAGCCTTGCCAAGCACCCTCAAATACAACAATATGAAGGGTACCTGGAAACAACTTTTGGGCTAATCTGCATCACAATATCATCACAACTATTCACCTGACTTACCAACCATGTTTCTTGGACTCCGAACCCTCGTTTATCATGCGCCTGACCTTGTGGCGGCACGTGCATTTTATGTAAAACTTACCGGGCAAGAACCCTACTTTGAGGCACCTTATTACATCGGCTTTGACATCAATGGCTTCGAGCTGGGCCTAGATCCTGATGTGGACCATATCAAGGTAGGCAATAACCAAGTTGCCTATTGGAAAGTGGCGAATATTGCTCAGGCCCTAGAGTGGTCTTTGCAGTGCGGGGCTTTGCTAGAGCAACCAGCCACCCAAGTTGGTGAGGGCACCCTGGTAGCTCAAGTCATCGACCCTTGGGGCAACTACATTGGCCTGATCGAAGAGGAAACCCATTAGATTATTGAGTGGAATAATTTGTTTACTTCTGCATGCAGACTACTGGTAACTTGTCATAATATTTGATGCTATCAGGCAGGTTGCTGAGGCAGTCTGCAGGATTGTTGGCCCAATATAGATGTACAAGATAATTTGGTAGGGTGGGGATGGAACCAATCTTGTTGAAGTTGCAATGTAATTTCAGTAGGGTTGGTGGCAAAGTCGGCAGCTTTTCGATTTGGTTGAAGTAGCAGCTTAAATCCTCTAGCTTATTTGGCAAGGCGGGCAAATCCTTTAGCTCATTGTTGCCTACCAATAGCGTCACCAAGGTCATGGGCAGGTACGGGATTTGGCGAAGATGGTTGTTGTCACAATACAGCCGAGTTAGCCTTGGAGGCAGTGGGTTGGGCAGGGCATCAAGCCCACAGTCGTTTAGGTACAAGGTTGTCAAAGATTCGGGCAGTAGGCCTATTCGTATTTTAGGGTTGTTGTTCAGAATCAATGCATTTAGCCGTTTGAGGTACTGAACGCCTTCTAACGACTTGATTTGTTGCCCTGATAGGTCCAACAAATCTACAAACTCCGAGGCGGCTATGGAGGTATCAAGGTAGTTTCTGGCCATCAGCTTCGGGTGCTGACCTATTAGGCATCGACGTAAGTTGGCGTCCGGGATGAATACTCCATGCTTTGGTTTTAGGATCGACTCGCAGCTACTAATCTGACTCCAGATTAAAAGGGCTGTAATCAGCTGGATAATGGCTAACATACGATTTGTCATCCTCTGGTTCCAAAAAGGTTAACCACATCCTCCCGATAGGTCCTGCCGACAGGCAACCAAAGATCCTGCACCTGGACCTCATTGTTGGAGGATCGGAAACTCATGATTGCAGAGGTGCGGACCAACCAACTCTTGTGGATGCGCAAAAAATCCCCTGCTGGCAGGCTGGCTTCCATTGCTGCAAGACTGCTACGGTGGGCATATTTGCGCTGCTGGGTATATATATTGCAATAGGCCCCCTCAGCCTCAATCTTGATGATATCCTCTATCAGTACTTTCTCGATAACATTGTTTTCACGTAGGCCAATACTAGGTTTTGTACTGGATACTGAACCTGCTTGATCAGGATTAAGCCGCTCAAAATTTTCGACAGCTAGCTCTAGGCTGCGCTCCAGCATCAATGCATCATAAGGTTTGGTCAGGAAGGCGTATGCCCCAACCTGTTTGGCGCGTTCGAAGGTAGCTTTGTCACCCATAGCTGTCAAGAAGATCACAGGGGTCGGCCTGATTTCCATAAGCTTGCCGACCAGCTCGATCCCATCAACAGTTCCTCCTAGCCTGATATCGATCAGGAGTACGTCAGCCTTATGACGTTGGAATTGTTCTACTGTATCATCGGCATTGGTCGTGATGGCCACAAGCTCATGACCGAGCTCCTCCATCAGGATGGATAGCTGACGTGCCTCTAATCTGTTGTCTTCTGCTGCTAATATCTTGAGTTTGTTCGTGGTCATTCAGGTTCAGGGCAATCGTACGGAAGTTAAATCAAAACTAGGAATTTGTCAGGATCGGTTCGTTAAGGGTTGTTGGAATCTCGATCTGCATCTTGGTTCCTTTGCCAACAACTGAGCTGCCCGAAATTTTACCACCAAGTCGTCCTACAAAACTAACCACGACCTGCATGCCAAGTCCGATGCCAGGTTCACCATGGGTGCCAGCCCTGCTCTCGAACCGATTGCCTTTCAGCAAGGCCGCAAGCTCGTCAGATGTCATGCCATGGCCACTATCAGATACAATAAACGTCACAACCTCATTCGCTTTTATAGCCACGAATGTGATCGACCCGCCAGCTGGGCTAAACTTAATGGCGTTGCTCATCAGGTTACGGATAATGATCGTCAATAGGTTGATGTCAGATTTGAGTTGAATGTTTGGCTGGATCTCGTAGGTTACTGTAATGCCCTTTTGTTTGGCCAAGGGACCAAGGCCAGCCAGCAAATCTGCCAAGGTTTGGCTACTGATATGCTGAGGACGAACCGCAAAATTGCCGCCAGAGCCTAGCTGATTGGTAGCCCAGTTTAGTAAGTTATCTAGCATCGAATTGACGTGGGTTGTGGCCTGCGAAACTTCTTGCGCTAGGCTAAGGAGTTCTTCCTGATTATTCTGTTTGACGTAATGGTTTATCATCCCACCGATGTGCCCAAAAGATGCCATTGGCCCCCTTAGTTCGTGCCCCAACAGCGAAAACATCTTGTCTTTGAACTGATTGAGGGCTTGCTCCTTTTTCAATGCCTTGTTCCGCAAATAAAGGTAGGACCAAAGCAAAGCCACTACCAGAGCCAGCACTCCTCCAAGCCCAATTAAGATCCAGCTTTGGGCCTGCTTTTGGTCAAGATCCTGCTTGAGCAAGATATTCTCATTGATCTTCTTTTGGGTGTCATACTCGGTCTGGAGTTCCTCAATTTGGCGGCGTGACGTTTCATTGAACATGCTTTCGTTAAGCTGCTCATAACTCTGGTTCAGTTTATAGGCTTGGCGGTAGTCAGCAACCAAGCCACAGAGGTTGATACGGGTTTTAATTGTTTCGGCTAGAGCTCGTTTGTTGCCAGACCGTTTGCTATGGATCAATGCACTATCGTTATCAATCAAGGCTTGGCTGAGTTGACCATTGGCCGTATGCGCATCCGATAAATGGTTATACCCTTGGGCTATCGTGAGCGGGTTGTGATACTTATGGCCCCAAACAATAAGGGTACCAGCAGTCTGGATCGCATCAGGATACTTTTGCTGGGCAAGATAAACTTTAGCGATTAAGTCCAAGGGCTCAGCCATGGAAATATCATGTCCTGCTAGGGAATAGTCCCGATAGGCTAAGTGTAGGAAGTGGCTTGCACTGTCATACTTGCCCTGCTGGTAATAAACCGCACCAAGAGCAGTGTTGACCCTGCCAAGACCACCGTTATTTTGGTTTTGGCCGTAGCTTCGTTTGGCCAAGTTGAGGTATGCAATCTGGCTGGGGGACTGGCGTTTGGTACCATAAATACTTGCAACCCGGATATATGCGGCAGCCAAGAGATCACCATCCTTGGCAGTTTCTGCAGCAGCCACAGAGGCAACTGCCGAGCTCATTGCCTTGTCATAACGCCCGTAATACTCGTATAGCAAGGCAAGGGTCAGCTGTAATTTGGTCCGCAAGACGGCATTTTTTCCAGTCAGGATGATAGGTTCGGCCTTACGAATTGTTGATAGGGCTGCTGCATAGTCGCCTAAGGTATGCTGTATGTCTGCAATGTCAACCCAAATTTCGGCCAGAAGGGTATCGTCTTTCAGCGATAATGCGGACGATTCTGCAAGTTGGAGAACGAAAAGAGCCGAGTCATATACAGGGCCAGAGAGATAATCTTCGGACTTGAGGATATAGAAACGCACTTGACTAGTGCTTGGCGGCCCATTAGGAGCGGTAAAGTTCGCTGCTTCTGAGGAAATTGGAAATAGTACAAGCCACAATACCCATTGCCCCCAAAGCCAAAGCAGTGGCCGCAGTACGCTTGGTTTGGGCTTGATACCCATGCTGAGTTGACCAATCATGGGCGCTAGTGGTAGTGTGGGCAAAAGGATTAAAAAATAGCAAAAGCCCTGTAAGTGAGCTGACTTGCAGGGCTTTTGTTGTGGGGTAGAAGTGATCCCATCAGGATTCGAACCTGAGACCGCCTGCTTAGAAGGCAGGTGCTCTATCCAGCTGAGCTATAGGACCAAATGTGAATGCTGGGGCGCAAAAGTGGGTAATTTTGACCAAAATTCAAAACCCTGGCTACGGTTGGCAACCAGGGTTTTAAGGGTTTTGGTCATCAGGAGCGCAGCCTAGGCTGGCCCCCAATCATCATACTTTGATCTCGACGTCAACGCCGCTAGGCAGGTCAAGCTTCATGAGTGCATCAACAGTTTTGGTGTTGCTGCTGTAGATGTCCACCAAGCGCTTATAGGTGCAAAGTTGGAACTGCTCACGGGCCTTCTTGTTCACGTGTGGCGAACGGAGGACGGTGTAGATTTGTTTTTCGGTAGGCAACGGGATCGGACCGTTCACGACGGCACCAGTTGCTTTTACAGCCTTGACGATTTTCTCGGCTGATTTATCTACCAGGTTATGGTCAAAGCTCTTGAGCTTGATACGGATTTTCTGGTTCATACTGATTAGTGGTTAACGCTAGAACCTTTTGCTTTAGAGACTACTGTCTCAGCAAGGTTGTTCGGCAAGAATTCGTAATGAGACAAGGTGATGCTGGCACTGGCACGGCCAGAGGTGATGGTACGGAGATCCGTCACATAACCAAATAGCTCGCTTAGTGGCACATCTGCCTTCACGATCTGGGCTCCACCTTTGCTGTCCATACCTTTCATCAGGCCACGACGACGGTTAAGGTCGCCGGTGACTGGACCGGTATATTCGTCTGGGGTGATGACCTCAACGCTCATGATCGGCTCGAGCAAACGGGCACCTGCTTGTTTGGCTGCTTCTTTGAAGCCAATGCGGGCTGCAAGCTCGAACGATAGGGCATCAGAATCGACGTCATGGTACGAACCGTGGAAAATACGCACTTTGAAACCTGTCACTGGGTAGCCAGCGAGTGGTCCGTTCTTGAGACACTCTGTAAATCCTTTCTGGATCGCAGGAATAAACTCTTTCGGGATAACACCACCGACGATACCATTGACGAACTCTAGGCCTTCTTTGCCGTCTTCACGGGGGCTAAGTTCAAAAACGATGTCAGCAAATTTACCACGACCACCAGTTTGTTTTTTGTACACCTCGCGGTGCTCAACTGATTTGGTAAGGGCTTCTTTGTAGGCAACCTGTGGTGCACCTTGGTTGATTTCTACCTTGAACTCACGACGCATACGGTCGATGATGATCTCGAGGTGAAGCTCGCCCATACCACGGATGATCGTCTGACCAGTTTCTTGGTCGGTCTCAACACGGAGGGTAGGATCTTCTTCGACCAGTTTGGTGATGGCGTTGCTCAGTTTGTCAAGATCGGCTGTTTTCTTAGGCTCGATCGCGTAGCCAATAACTGGCTCTGGGAACGACATTGACTCAAGGATGATTGGTTTGCCTTCTTCGACGAGGGTGTCACCAGTCTTGATGTCTTTGAAACCAACACCAGCGCAGATGTCTCCTGCCTCTACCAAGTCAAGCGGATTTTGCTTGTTGGCGTGCATTTGCATCAGGCGGCTGATACGCTCTTTCTTCTCGGTACGCATGTTGAATACGTAGCTACCGCTCTCTAGCTTGCCAGAGTACACGCGGAAGAAACACAAACGACCGACGAACGGATCAGTAGCAATCTTGAAAGCCAAAGCTGCAAACGGACCTTTAGGGTCTGGTTGGCGGTCTTCCTCGAGGCCTGTGTCAGGGTTGGTGCCAACCATTGCAGGGAGCTCAAGTGGGCTTGGCAAGTAGGCCATGACGGCATCGAGCATGGTTTGTACACCTTTGTTCTTGAAGGCAGAGCCGCACAAGATCGGGGTGATTGTCATCGCGATGGTAGCCTTACGTATAGCGGCCATCAGCTCTTCGCGGGTGATGCTATCAGAGTCTTCGAAGAATTTCTCCAGTAGCTTCTCATCATGCTCGGCGATGCTCTCGACGAGATAGGTGCGCCACTCCTTGACGGTGTCAACGAGATCTTCTGGGATTTCGATTTCGTGCCAAGTCTTGCCTTCGTCGTGTGTATTCCAGACGATGGCTTTCATGGTCAGTAGATCAACAACACCTTTGAATGTGTCCTCAGCACCGATTGGTACCTGAAGAGGTACTGGTACGGCATTGAGTTTTTCCTTGATTTCCTTGATGACGTTGAAGAAGTCAGCACCAGCACGGTCCATCTTGTTGACGAAACCAATACGTGGGACGTGATACTTGTTAGCCTGACGCCAAACGGTCTCAGACTGCGGCTCAACACCAGACACAGCACAGAACAACGCAACTGCACCATCAAGTACACGCAAAGAGCGCTCAACCTCGACTGTGAAGTCAACGTGACCTGGTGTATCGATCAAGTTGATTTTGTATGACTGAGTCTCTGGAGTTACCTCGCCTTGTTCGGTAGGGTAGTTCCAGTGGGTGGTTGTAGCGGCCGAGGTGATGGTGATACCACGCTCTTGCTCTTGCTCCATCCAGTCCATGGTTGCGGCACCGTCATGGACCTCACCAATTTTGTGGGTTTTGCCGGTGTAATAAAGGATGCGCTCGCTTGTCGTTGTTTTACCAGCGTCAATGTGCGCCATGATGCCTATGTTGCGCAGGAGCAACAGATCTTGCTTGGCCATGATTAGAACCTAAAGTGTGAGAAGGCCTTGTTAGCTTCGGCCATACGGTGAGTGTCGTCTTTCTTCTTTACAGCGGCACCTTCGCCTTTGCTGGCAGCGATAATCTCGCCCGCAAGACGCTCAACCATTGTTTTCTCGCCACGAAGACGCGAGTATTTGATCATCCATTTGATGCCGAGGGAGACTTTGCGGTCTGGGCGAACTTCGCTCGGAACCTGGAAGTTGCTACCACCTACACGGCGGCTGCGTACCTCGACGGCTGGCATGATGTTGTTTAATGCTTTGCGCCACAGCTCTAGGCCGTTTTCGCTGGTGCGTTTCTCGACTAGCTCGATTGCACCATAAAGGATGTTGTAGGCGATGGTTTTTTTACCGTCGAACATCAGGTTGTTAACAAAACGTGTCACGAGCGTATCCTGAAACTTAGGGTCAGGAAGCAGGTAGCGTTTTTTAGGCTTGGATTTCCTCATTTCTGTAAGGGCCTGTGATGATGCAGCAGCTCTGGGCACGCCTGCTCATCGGGGTTGAACCTTTTTTTTGTGTTAAATAATGGGGTTGGTCACGCACAGAGGCCGACTATGCCCTTATTTTTTCTTGCCGCCTTTGGCTGGTGCTGCGGCTGGCTGTCCTGGTTTAGGACGTTTGGCGCCATACTTACTACGGCTTTGCAAACGACCTTTGACACCTGCGGTATCGAGGGCGCCACGGACGATGTGATAGCGTACACCTGGCAAATCTTTAACACGGCCACCACGGATGAGGACGATGCTATGCTCTTGCAAGTTGTGACCTTCGCCTGGAATGTAGGCGTTGACCTCTTTGCTATTGGTAAGGCGTACACGGGCCACTTTACGCATAGCCGAGTTTGGCTTTTTAGGCGTTGTGGTGTACACACGGGTGCAGACGCCCCGGCGTTGCGGGCAGGCGTCTAGTGCTGGCGATTTTGACTTGAAGACCAAGGTCTCCCGTCCTTTGCGCACCAACTGTTGGATTGTGGGCATTTCTGAACAGTTAAAGGTTCTACTTTTTGCACTGGAGCTGTGTGTTCGTTACCGTCTTTTACTTGGCCTCTCGGCCGCTTCAATTGGGTACAACACACCCAAAAAGAGTTAGTTGTTTGATTTGAGGTGCAAAGGTACGGAAATATTCTCGGCCTACAAATGCCCTAGTCATAAACTAGGTGTTACGCTTTTGCAGGGTCTGGTCATTATCACTGCACCTGTTGGTCCGCCATTTTTCCAAAAATACATGACTACAAGGCCCTAAAGCAAATCCTAAGGGCAATATAAGGTATGCTGCCTTCATATTTTTTCGGTCAGACTATTGCGCTATCAGTGACTATTGCTACTTTTGCAACCCGATCAGGCAAAGTGTCTGATATACGGCGATCGTAGCTCAGTCGGTTAGAGCGCCAGATTGTGGTTCTGGAGGTCGTGGGTTCGATCCCCATCGTTCGCCCTTATTGTGTTGTAGTGCTAGGCACCTCGCCTCACATTTTCCTTGACGCCTTGCCCTTTTGACAAAAAAGCGCAAGGCGTTTTTCGTTGCAATGGAGGCAACATAGCCTACATCTGGCTAAATTGTGCCCGCCCTTGTCTTTCGCCTCTGTCTAGTTAGTGCTGGCGATTGACATTGTTGTGTCTAGCCTTGATTTCATTTGGTAGGTTGGCATTGGTTGTTAGGTTGAGCTTAGGCAATTTGGGTTGACTTTTGTGCTTTTGAATCCATCGACGTGTTGACACCTATTATACACACTCTTATTGTCCTCCTTGCCCTTAGTTTTTTTAGATGATAACGAATTGGCTCAGAACTAACCTCAAAGGTGACCGTGCAATCTGGATAGTGGTTGTTTTCCTGACAATGTTCAGCATTGCGGGGGTATATAGCAGCATTGGCACTTTAGCCTACCGCAAGCAGGCAGGCAACACCGAGTATTACCTGCTGAAACATTCGTTGTTGATGTTGGTGGGGTTGAGCTGCCTCTATTTTGCACATAAGGCCAACTATCGCCACTTTGCTAAGTGGAGTAAGATTGGCTTAGTGATCTCGTTACCCTTATTGTTGTTTGCCGTGTTTAAGGGGACTGAGATTAACTCGGCCTCACGTTGGTTCACGATACCGATCATTGGCCAAACGGTCCAGCCATCGGATTTGGCCAAGTTATCGCTCATAACCTATGTGGCGGCTTTTTTGTCCAAGTACCAAAACACCCTTGAGCTATTACGGAAACAAATCTTCTGGCTATTGGCTTGGATTGTTGTCATCTGTGGCATGATCATGTACTCCAACTTTAGTACGGGCATTATGTTGCTTGGCACTTGTGGCTTACTGATGTTGGTAGGTCGTGTGCCAATGAAACTGATCGGGAGCTTGGCCTTACTGGGGATACTGGCCGGTGGTGTGATGTATGTTTGGGGCGAGCGTGGCAAAACACTTGTTAGTCGCATCGAGGTCTATATGTCTGCCGATGATGTACCCTTCCAGGCCGAGCAGGGCTTTATTGCCATTGCTAGTGGTGGCTGGATTGGTCGAGGCCCAGGTAACAGCCAACAGAAGGACTTTTTGCCGCACCCTTATTCCGACTTTATCTACGCCATCTTGGTAGAGGAGTATGGCTTTTTCATTGGGGGGATATTGCCCTTGGCGCTTTACCTGACACTACTTTGGCGAGGTACGATTGCTGTTAGGAACAGTAGTAATGCCTTTGCGGGTTTGCTCTCGGCTGGCCTGACGATTAGCTTGGTATTGCAGGCTTTGCTGAATATGTGCGTAGCTGTTGGCCTTTTTCCCGTTACTGGGCAGCCTTTGCCATTGGTAAGTATGGGTGGCAACTCCTTGATAGCAACGGGGTTGTCGATCGGGATTATTTTGGCTGTGAGCCGTGCTGACAAGCCCGATCAGGAGCCCGATGGTACCCAACGTCGGGTTGCGTTCTCGAACCAAGACGCCGATGATGATGACCTAGATCAAGATTGAGGCATGTGCTCTAGCTCATCCCCTAAAGGTGTTTCCTAAAGTTTTTGTTTGTGGGGCCTATGCGGTCCGAAGCTATTGTAATTGAGCTTTGAAGAAGTATATCATTTCTGGCGGCGGAACGGGTGGTCATATCTACCCAGCCATCGCTATTGCGCAGGCCTTACAACAACAAGACCCAGAAGCAGAGGTGCTTTTCGTTGGTGCGGAGGGCAAAATGGAGATGCAAAAGGTGCCCCAGGCTGGCTACCGCATCATAGGTTTGCCGGTGGCTGGCCTCCAACGCCAGTTATCGCTCCAGAATCTTGGTCGCAACCTATTGTTCCCGTTTAAGCTCATCGCTAGTTTGGTTAAGGCTTATCGGGTAGTGGCAGATTTTGGGCCAGATGTCGTTGTTGGGGTGGGGGGATATGCCAGCGGCCCTGTTTTATTCGTAGCCCAATTGATGGGCATTCCTACCCTGATCCAGGAACAAAATAGCTATGCTGGCCTGACCAACAAACTGCTGGCCAAACGGGTGAAACGGATCTGTGTGGCCTACCCTGGGTTGCAACGCTACTTTCCGCATGAGAAATTGGTCTTTACAGGCAACCCGGTCCGGCAATCCTTAACGGCCCTAACAGAGGCGCACCGCAATACTGGGTATAAATTTTATGGCTTTGACCCTGCTAAGCCAGTCCTGCTGGTGATTGGTGGTAGCCTTGGGGCAAGGACAATCAATCGAGCATTGACCGAGCATCATGATGCCCTCTTGAACGCGGGTGTCCAGATCATTTGGCAGACTGGTAAGTCTGGTTTTGGTACTGTTTCAGATCAGATAAAGCAGCTTTACCCTGATGGGCAACCAAGTGGGTTGGTCATTACGGAGTTTATTGCCGATATGGACATTGCCTACAGCACAGCCGATGTGGTGCTGAGTAGGGCAGGGGCCTTGTCGGTATCCGAGCTGACCTTGGTAGGCAAGCCGACGATCTTGGTGCCGAGCCCAAATGTAGCTGATGACCACCAGACGAAAAACGCAAGGGCCTTGTCAGATCGGCATGCTGCGATAACGATTCTAGACCAACAACTTTCGGAGCAGTTGTTGCCAGTTGTCCTGACCTTGCTGGATGACAACGAACGACGCAAAACCCTTAGTGCAGCAATCAAACAACTAGCGATGCCGAATGCTGCAGCGATGATTGCGGGCATCGTGCAGGAGCTTGCCGGAAATTAAATGGCAGATGTAGCCTATTGACTCACCACCACCTTTCCATTCACAACCTGCCCAGCGGTCATGAGGCGATAAAAATAGACACCCATCGGGAGCTGACCTAGATCTAGGGCTTGGCCGGGCAACACCGACCATTGTCCTACAGACTGCCCATTAACACTCACCAAACTAAGCTGGGCAGGGTTGTTGAGCCCCCGAAAGTTGAGTACCCCTGAGGTTGGGTTAGGGTATGGTGTGACTGCAATGGCTGCCACGGTGCTGTTGGGCAGGGCGACGGGGTCAAACTTGCGACCGATGCGGGCTACCTTGGTGAAGAGGTAGTCATTACTTGTGCCTACACCCCCGGTCGGCGGGCGACGAACTAGGTTGTAGCCTACCAAGATTGCACTTTCGTCGGGGTTGTAGACCATACTATAATAAATTCTGACTTCCTGATACCCACCTAGACCAATTGGTACTTTTGAGATTGTAATACCATTGTTATCAACCTTCTCAAGATAATATAGACCTGTTCGATCGTCAGCAGATTGGAAAACAATGCTACTATCCTGATTGATTGATGGAATGACGTTGCCAAGTCCAGAGCTGTCAACAAATCGTTGCCACAGAGGGTTCAATTGGCTGTCATACTTCCCTAGTATGTACTTGCTAGTGGTGCGGTAGTTGAAGGTTCCACTGGCAAGATATCCACCATCTGCCGTTCGTTGGACAGCAGCGTTATCGATCCCTACATTGTCAGGGGAGGTAAAGATGACTTTGGCAGTATCTCTAGTAAAACCATTGGAGTCCACTGGCAGCACGGCAATATGCTGCCCCTTTTGGCCAGAGACCAAGATGCGGTTGTTGAAATCATTGCTGGCATAACACCAACAAGGAAATGGGTGGCGGGGGTTATATTGTTGGAGCCACTTTTGCTGCAGATTCTGGTCAAAACGCCCCACCATCCAGTCGCATTGACTGGTGCCTAGTGTGCTAGGGGTGTTGTAGCCATAGGTTACGATATCACCGTTGGGGGCTTCGAAGAGGCCGAGGTTTTTAGCTCTTACCCCTCCATTTACGATTATTTCCTTCCGTGCAATTTCACGGCCCGCCGTATCACATTTGAGTAAGAACTGGTTATTGACTCTGGTGTAGTTTTGCAGCATCTGTTCGTAGACTATAACGTACAGAAACTTGTTACTATGGTAAATCAATCCATAACTCGCACCATAAAACCCTAACGTACGATTCCAGAGGGTGTCACCATTGGAATTGATTTTTGTTAAGGCTGCACCAGCATTACTTCTGATCGGTGGGCCACCTGGAACAGGGATTTGCCCACTTGCCCAAAATGTCTCACCACAAATGATGTAGCTGTTACTATCAATCTTAACAATTCCGTAGGCAATTTCAATTTGCCGATCAGGATAGACCTTATTCCAGATAACCTGTTGTCCAAAACTGGACAGTGAGCATACAAAGAAAGAAAGTGTGAGGAGGATTCTCATTATTCGACCTTTGAAAGTTTGTGGTGGTGGGTTTGACCGTCTTGGGTGTAGGAGAGGATCATGATGAACGAGGATTAATGGCTGGTAACCACCACCTTCCCATGCACCACCTGCCCAGCAGTCATGAGGCGATAAAAATAGACACCCAACGGGAGCTGGCCTAGGTCTAAGGCCTGGCCGGGCAACACCGACCATTGTCCCACGGACTGCCCATTAACACTTACCAAACTAAGCTGGGCAGGGTTGTTAAGCCCCCGAAAGTTGAGGATACCGGCAGTTGGGTTGGGATAAGGCGTAACTGATAAGGCTGCCACCGTGCTGTTGGGCAGGGCGACGGGGTCAAATTTGCGACCGATGCGAGCGACTTTGGTGAAGAGGTAGTCGTAGCTTGTACCAGGGCCAGTACCAGGGGGTGGAACCCGTACCCAATTTAGGCCAACAAGAATGGCACTTTCATCTGGATTGTAGGCCATGCTATAATAACCGTTAATGGAGGTCAAATTTGGAATTCCAAGTGGAACTGTCCATTGGGTCGCATTATTGGAGTCTATTTTTTCTAGAAAATTTTGACCAACTCTGTCTGAACCATATTGGATTACGATAGAACCATCTTGGTTAATTGTAGGTATGACAGCGCCTAGTCCAGCGCTATCTTCATATCGTTCCCAAAGAGGATTAAATTGGGCATCATACTTACCGAGAATGTACTTCGCATAAGTGCGGTAATTCATTGAACCAGAAGCGAGATACCCCCCATTTGCCATTCTTTGAACTGCTACGTTTTCTATGCCAGCGTTATCTGGTGAGGTATAAAGCACCTTCGCCGTATCCCTTGTAAAACCATTGGAGTCCACGGGCAGCACGGCTATATGCTGCCCCTTTTGGCCCGAAACCAAGATGCGGTTGTTAAAGTCATTGCTGGCATAACACCAGCAAGGGAAGACGTGGCGGGGGTTATACTGCTGGAGCCACTTTTGCTGCAGATTCTGGTCAAAGCGGCCCACCAACCAGTCGCATTGACTGGTGCCAAGTGTGCTGGGGGTATTGTAACCGTAAGTCACGATATCACCATTGGGGGCCTCGAAAAGGCCTAGGTTTTTCGTCTTTACGCCACTACTTAAAGTAATCGCCTTACGTCCAAGTTCGTTGCCGGCAGTGTCACATTTTAGTAGATATTGGTTATTGACCCTTGTGTAATCTGGCAAAGTCTGTTCCCACACCAGTACATAAAGAAACTTGTTGCTGTGATAGATCAGCCCAATGCTTGAACCGAAATACCCAAGGTTACGATTCCAGAGGGTATCCCCATTGCCATTAATGCGGGTTAATGAAGCACCAACAGGACTGTTAAACGGATTACGATTGGGAATTGTAATCCTATTTCCTGCCCATGTAGATTCACCGCAAATCAAATAATGATTTGTGTCAATCTTTGAAATTCCCCGTGCAATTTCATATCCATTAAATTGTAAGACCTTATTCCAGATAACCTGTTGTCCAAAAACGGACAGTGTGCAAACCAAGAAAGTGAGTGTGAGGAGGATTCTCATTATTCGACCTTTGAAAGTTTGTGGTGGTGGGTTTTGCCGTCTTGGGTGTAAGGGAGGATCATAACTGGTATTGGGGATTGGGTTCTGGGTGGGTTAAAGATACTCGTATTTGTTAAGAAGATCAGATTTGTATCAACATGGTTGCCTTGCCGCTTAAAATTCTTGGTTTTGGTCTTTTCTGTGCTTGGCCCATTCCAGATGACAAATCGTAGGTATGGGTGTTTGTGGCCTAGAGCATAAAGGCCAGGCTTTGCTGCTGGATATCACTCGTTGTTAGTTGTGTCTGAATAGGCGGGGCGATCACCCAGACATTCAAAAAACCAAACTATACACGCCCACTATGCCCTATCTTTGTATAGGCCACTGCTGCCCACCTCGGGAAGTCCAATTGTGGCCAATCTCTACGATGTCCCAACCTGCCACACCACAACCTGCTGTTTTACTGTCCATTGACCCTGAGCTGAACCTCAAGCGTTATACCCACATCTATTTTTTGGGCATAGGTGGCATCGGGATGAGTGCACTGGCGCGCTGGTTTTTGGCCAATGGCTATGTGGTGGCTGGGTACGACAAAACATCCACCCCTTTGACCCAGGCATTAGAAGCTGAGGGGATGGAAATCAACTACCAAGATGTGCTGTCTGCAATGCCAGACTGGATCAAGACTTGGTCAGACAAAATCTTGGTCGTCTTGACGCCTGCCATCCCAACCGACCATCAGCAGTGGAACTGGCTCCTGGCCAAGGAGTTCAGGATTTTCAAACGGGCAAAAGTCCTTGGTTTGATTGCATCTGGTCACAAGACGATCGGCATTGCAGGGACACATGGCAAAACAACTACCAGCACCATGTTGGCACACCTGCTCAAGTCAGGTGGGGTAGCGACCACCGCCTTTATGGGCGGGATTGCACGCAACTATAACACCAACCTATTGCTAAGTACAAAACCAGCAACTGAGACATGGTTAGTGGCTGAGGCCGATGAGTTCGATCGGTCCTTTTTGCACCTCTATCCCCAGATTACGGTCCTAACTAGCACCGATGCTGACCATCTTGATATCTATGGTCACGCCGATGATCTGCTAGAGACATTTGGGTTGTTCGTGGGGCAAATCCAGGTGGGAGGGACGGTCTATACGCGCAAGGGTATCACGACGGTAGTTCCGTCCCATGCCAAACACCATGAATTTGATTTGGCTTCTGCTGAAATATGCGCTCAGGATCTTAAGGTCCATAATGACTGTTTTTCGTTCGATGCTAAGCTACACAACCAATTGGTGCCAGGCATAGTGCTCCAGATGCCTGGTTATCATAACGTTGCCAATGCCCTAGCGGCAGCAGCTGTTGCCAGTGAAATTGGCCTAAATGCGGACCAGATCAGGGAAGGGCTCAATTCCTTTAAAGGTGTTGGTCGGCGGTTCGAGTTTGTGAAGCAGACAGGGGCTACCACCTTTATTGATGACTATGCCCATCACCCTACAGAGATAGAGGCATTTTTGAGTTCAGTCAAGGCGATGTACCCAAACAAGCGGGTTACAGCCATATTCCAACCACATCTATATAGCCGCACCCGCGATTTCCTGATGGGTTTTGCGCAGGCATTAGGCCTAGCAGATGAGGTTATCTTGTTAGATATCTACCCCGCGCGCGAGCAGCCTATACCCGGCGTGACCAGCGAACGGTTGCTGGAGCTTATCCCGATCCAGAACAAACTCCTATTACCCAAACAGCGATTGGTCGGTTATTTGGCTAACCATCCAGTAGAGGTTATCTGCACGATTGGTGCCGGAGATATCGATGCCATGGTGCAGTCGATTGCCCAGGTATTGAGGTAGAGGTTTATGCCCATTGGCAGTTGGCTAAACCTATCCAGATTAGCCTACCCTAGGCTAAGAGAGGCTTATCTGGTTTTGAGCGGGCTAAGTTTTTAGCAATACCTTGCCTGCTATCCTTAACAACAACAAGGCCCCTCAGTATACTGCTGAGGGGCCTTGTTATTATAATCATCAAATGTAGCAGTCAGACTAGGATCTAGTCGTTATTGCCATTGAAGTTAAAAGTGGTGCCAGTGCTGTTTGGCTTGGGATCCACGCGGTGGCTTCCGTTGCGGCCTTCGTGGTAGTCAAAGCTCTGGGAGTTGCCATTGTTTTTACGACTCTGGAATACGCGGCTATACCATGGGGCACCACCGTTGTTGCTGTAGCGACTGACATCACCCACGATGTCACCCATGTTGTCGTTCCGGATCTGGTTGAGGACTACACCACCAAACTTAGCACCATACTCTTGCAGGTTCTCTATGTTGCGCAGGTCTGCTTTGCTGATCACGGAGTAGCTTGGATAAACTGCAATGACTTTGTCGGCATATGGCATCAGCTCTTCGGTGTCATTGTATTGCAATAGGCTGCGACACTCGACGATGATGTAATCGTAATCCCTTCTCCAACGGTCGAATAGGCTCCTCCAGGCATAATCAGGCATGATTTCGCTTGGGGTCATGCTGCTACGGCCTGTGCCAGCAACATCGATCCTTTTGGTGACCTCAGTTGTGTTGTTTGGCAAGACGAGGCTGTTCATGCCGTTGTTGATCAGCTCTGGGGCCTGGAACAAACGTGTAAGCTCGTTATTACGGAAGTTAGCATCAGCAAGTAGGACCCTTTTGCCGGTGAGGCCGAGGGCATAAGCCAAGGAGACAGCTACTGTGGTTTTGCCAGCTTGCCCACTAAAATCAGTCAGGACATAGACTTTGGAATCAGGGTCTTGTTCGATCTGGGTACGGAGTGAACGCACCTGATTTTTGAACATCTCGAGCGAACCATCAGCTTGCTCCTCGCGGAATACCCTGCCAAGGTCGAACGAACCACTCGGGATCATATTTAGGCCAGCCACAGGGCGAACACCAGTTTCACGCTCGAACCCGGTTACGTTCCGGACACTATCATCAAAATAGTCAACAGCGAGGATGATAAGGGCCACTAACAAGAAGGCAGCAAAACCAGCAATGGCCACAAATAGCCAGATACGGTTGGTTTCTGGGCGCTCAGGCGCAACACCTTTCTCGATCGTTTTGAGGGCTTTATAGAAGTTTAAAGAGCCGAACTGTAGGTCATTGAGTTTGTTTAGGATAACCAAGTAGGCCTGCATGTTGGTCTCGATCTCACGTTCTAGTTTGTTGATCGTGGCCTCATGCGGCGTATAGCTATTGATCTTGTTCTCGATCCGGTTGCTTTCGGCGTCAAGAGAAGAGGTAGCGTTTTTGGCAATTTCGAGGTCAAACTCGGCATTTAGCTGACGGTCCACCAAGTTTTGTTTGGTCGTGTTTGGGTTCAGCAAGAATGCCTCATGATTGGTTTTTACTAGGTCATCAAACTCAGCACGGATCCTTTCGGCATTGCGTAGATAGACAGAGTCCCGCATGTTGCTCTCGACAAATTTGTCTTGATTTTCGGCAATCCGACGGCGATACTCTTCCATCCGGCGGTTGAAATCTCCAGATAGCGCCTCTAGATACTGACGCTTGCGGGGCGCAAACCGACCTTCAATTTCTTTAATGTTATTTTTGAGGCCGTAGAGGTTTTTGCGCTCTTGCTCGCGTGCGATCTCAATGTCTTTTTGCTGATCAACGAGGGCTTTGGTTTGCTCGTAGAGGTTAATGACGCGGTTGCGCATCTTGTAGTTCTTGAGCTCTTCGACTTTGGCTTCCATCTCAAGGCGTTTGCGCTCAGCCAATCGACGTAGGTACTCCAATAAGTTGTTGTTATTGCTAAGGCTAACTTGGTTCCGGATTGTCATCAGGATCTCGCATGCTCTGTTGACGGCGAAAGCAGAAAGCTGTGGGTTTTCGCTGCCAAACTCAATTTTCATGTAGTCAGACTCGGGCACACGTGTGACTGATGTGGCACGGTTGATTGACTCGGCATCATATCCGTACGAACGAAGCAAACGATAGAGTAAATCTTCGGTGCTGGCGTTGGCAGACAAAATGTTCTCGGCCTGGAGTTTGCGACGTAGTAGGGCAATCATGCCACCTTCGTCCACAGCCAGCTCTTTGGACGGTGTCCGGAAGGCTTTGCTTTTGTTCTCGAGGTCATGCAGGAGTAGCTCGTAGCCTACAGCAGTGCTCAGTGGCTGGGACTTAATGAGCTCCATAAGGTTAGCAAACTTGGTGTTTACCTCAAATGGCTGCATATAAACGTAGCCCCCAAGTGGGTTGCCTTCGCTTTGCTCGGTGATGCCAGTAGCCATAATGGCACGCGCCTTGTAGGTTTTGGGCAGGCTAGCAACTACCAAGAAGACGATCAGCATTACTACTAGCGGGATGCCGAGCAGTAACCATTTCCTCCGCCAGAGGATGTTGAAATAATACGATAGTTCCATGGTAAAGTTTGTTGAGAGCGCTTGTATTTTGATTGGGAGGTGGGCCGATTGGTTGTATTGTTTGTCAACAGACTCAATATGGGCCTAACTGGAAAATGAATAGGTGGACTAGGAAGGATAATGCGCTCGGTTGGCTAAGTTGAGTTAGCACCCACAAAGATGGATGTTGAGGATCTTCTCTATGGTCGAAATAAGCGACAATACTTACAAGCGTAACCTAAATATTAAAACTGTACTGGAAGGCGATTGATGAAGGTGGTGTTATTTAACTTCTTCGAGTTTGACGCCGATCCACTCCTCGAGGTAAGCCTTGGCCATAAACATATTGTGGCGGCTGGTGATCACGAGTTGGGCTGCATCAGCATAGGCTTTTTGGATTTTGGCAAATTCTTCGACTGGAACTTGACCTGTCTCGAAGTTGAGCTTCATGACTTTGAGGGTCATTTCCTGCTCGTTGGCTAGTTCGGTCTCGCTCTTGGTGAGGTTTTTATACATCAAGAAACTCTGATACCGTTTAATTGTCTCGGACCTCATGAAGTGTTTTTGGTAGTTGAGATCTGCCTGAGCAATGTTGGTGCCCTCACGGCTATTCCTGACGCGGCTACCGTAGTTTACAAACTGCCCAAGGTTGAAAGACAGACCAGCACCAAGGCCACTTGGGGCAGCACTGATCGTTGGGCGTGCACCAGCACCGTTGCCATAGTCAGTAAAGTTG
Source organism: Cytophagaceae bacterium (assembly GCA_027490155.1). GTDB lineage: Bacteria > Bacteroidota > Bacteroidia > Cytophagales > Flexibacteraceae > CANHWS01. Next base: position 20,395 of record JAIXYP010000054.1, read on the forward strand.
GTTTGGGCAAAGAAAACGATATCCGTGAACCAAGATCTTCGTGTCTGGAGGTGATACTCTTGCGTTTGTTTAAGTTTAGCCTCAAGGCCACGGTTGATTGGTAGGTTTTTCCAGGCGGTTTGTACTAAACGTTCCTCAAAGTCAGCAGGGAATGAGTCCTCTGGCATTATCAAACGACGATAGTCGGTTGTAGGGACATTATAGCTAGCCGCATAGGTTGCACTACTGTCTTCATAGCTTGTCGCACGTGCATTTTTGGTACCACGATCCGTGCGGTCAGCATTTGTCTTGGTAGAGCCAGCCTTTTGTTTGGCTGGCGGATCAACATAAATGGTTTCGGGCTGGATGCGGTTTGCTGGCGGACGCTCAACATATACTGTTTCGGGCTGAACTCTGGTAGCTGGCCTAGGGGCTGATTGTTGTACAGGCGGACGCTCTACATAAACGGTTTCGGGCTGAATGCGGCCTTGTGATGCAGGGCGCTCTACGTAAACAGTTTCTGGCTGCACAGTACCAATCGGACGACGCACTGGGGTAGGCTGTGGTGCTGAGGACGAGGAGCTGCTGCTACTGCTGCTCCGTGGCTGAGCAATTGACAGCGCAACGCTACTGACAAGGACTAGGATGCTTAATAATATGTTTTTCATAGGTCTGTATTTGGGGCCTAGCCTTTCTTGTTGATTGTCAAACAATGTTGGTTCAGCGTTTGGCTAGGAGGACTCAGGCAATGGGTAACTACTACTAAAGAAGGGATATTCAGGTTATGTCAGTGGTACCGAGTTTTGGTTGGTGAAGGCTCTACTCATTCCGATGGACCCTGAGTGGTATGGATTGAGATTCTTGGATGGCGAAGAGGTATCTGTGAACTGTTTCTTCTGATCCAGCTCGTATAGCTTGGTGCTCATTGCAAGCATCACGAAGAAAATCAGGTTATTCGGGATCTGTCCGATGGCTTCTTGTGGGAAGTTCGCTACGGTCAGGATCAACAAACCAGCAAGCAGTGCTATACTGAAGTTCTGGAGCTTAGGGTCCTGGATCTTGTAATGATTTTTGACGCCGTTATTGAAGGTAACGAAAAACAGCAAGAGGTACACAAATAGGCTTACATAGCCTTGCTCCACAGCAACACGGACAAAGCCGCTATCAGGCGGGAAGTCAGCCAAAGGAGCACCTTGGCTAAAACGTTTGCCCCAATAACCTGTTGATCCTAGGCCAGCACCAAATGGCAGGCTTTGGATAAAGGGCTTAACGAAAGCCTTGTTCGCTTCGCGGACTTTATAGCTTTCATCTTCCTCTGGGCGGAAGGCTGTCTGGAACCGAATAAGGTTTAGGTTGCCACCTGTTGGCATTTTAGCCAAGATAAAGCCTATCGCAAAGACTGCCACCGCAAGAGCTATGATGTTGCGCTTGAGGGTAATGGTACTAAAGAAGGCAATCCCGACTGGGAAGGCAATATAGGCAGCGCGGGTACCCGAGTGGATCATGGCTGTTGCCATCAGGATGGATAAAAGGATCAGGCCAATCCGATAGGATGCACGATAAGGGCCAGAGGCCAAAATCAAACAAACTACACTGGTGAGAGCCATGAAAACGCCATAGATCATTGGGTCAGACAGGAAACTAAACTTCCGAAAACGCCCCATGATGTATAGCAGACCGTAACGTTCGGAGTCCATCATGATCCAGTCGGTCTCGAACTGGAAGAAGCCGACGTACTCCTGTTTGAGGCCGTACAGCATTACCAAGATGGCCAAAACGACCCATAATTTCATCAAGTTGGTGATGTACTTGACGTTGTCGACAGCATAAAGCGTCACATAGTACATTACCATGAAGCCAGCTGTTGACCGTACGGTATAGACCCAAGCCAACCTACTAGCAGCTATCGGATTAAAAAGCTGGATAAAAATCATCAAAATCCAGATGCCAACCATGTAGGCAACTGGGTTGTGCATAAATTTCCAACTTGCCCGTTGGTTTATCTGCCGTGCTAGCAGACCAACAAACGTACCTGCAATCATGATGTCCATGGCTAGGCCAACAGGGGCTTCGCCTACAAATCGTTTGATGCCAAGGACGAAAAAGGACAAGCCAAAGATCATAAACAGCCCCGCTTTCTGGTTAACGACGGCAGCCATAAAAAATGGTAAACCAATCAGGCTCACCACGATCGTGATGCCGATTTTGTATCCCGCCATGACCATGCCATACCCCATGCAGCTACACATCACGAGCATAATGAGGATACCGAAGGGCGTACTGAACCGATTCTCCTTAAGGGCATGAAACTGACGGGCCAGAAATGAATCTGCCTTAAGTTCCTGTATTTTGAGATTAAACGTGTCCATTGGATCTTGGTGCTGTTGGGCTAAACGGCCTGTAAGAGATTGAAACTGTCTGGGCTGAGGTGCCACTTAAGGGTCTCGGCATAGACTTGTTTGTTGGCCTTGCTCTCTTGGTCAGAGAACGGCATAAATCTACAGTACCAAAGCACAAGGTAGATACTGGCACGGAGGCGGTACAACCAATAGTCGGTCAGGCCATAGTGCTTTAGCAAAAAGATATAGAAACTCTTATAGTTCTGGATAAACATCGCAGCCTTACGCTGGCGTGTGCTCGCGCGGCCGATGTGGACAATGTTGGCTTCGGAGCAGAACCAGCTATCACGGCCAGCCTTTTGAGCCCGCATGAAGTAGTCCATCTCCTCAGCATAGATGTAGAAGCGCTCGTCGAGGTTGCCAATAGAGCCTAGGAAATCACGGCTGAAAAGCATCACGGCACCATAGGCCCAGTCGATCACCTTGGTAGTGTCATGTGCCCAGCCATTGCTCTGGAACTTGCCGAAGATGCCGAACTTAGAGGCCAGATCGGTAAAGAATCTGTTTTCCAGGAAAGACCTGCCGAAGCTATAGAACTTATGGACAGAACGTTGGAGCGTCCGGTCATCATTGAGCAAACGTGAGGTAATAATCCCGAGTTTAGCAGCTGGTTTGCTGTCTGCAAAGGCAATCATTTTGTCGATGGCAGAATCCAATACAACTGTATCTGGGTTAAGCAAGAGCATGTAACGGCCGGTACCAATCTCGAGGCCTTGGTTGTTGGCTTTTGCAAAACCTAGATTTTGGGCATTGGCGATCAAAATCACCTCTGGAAACTCGGTGGCTACCATCTGTGCAGAGCCATCTGCGCTGTTATTGTCAACCACGATCACTTCGGCCACGAATGCAATCATCTCGGTCTGGATCGACCGCAAGCAGGCACGCAGCAAGTTGGCTGTGTTCCAGTTTACGATGATAACAGATACGTCAGGACTATGCATTTTGGGTTGGTCAATCGAGATGGGTAATAGAGGATTATTCGTGCTTTCCTAGTAGTTAGCCGAGGCTACTTACCAAAGATAATATCGAGGAAAACATATACCAAGATAAAGGTAACCAATGCCATCGTTACCACCCTAGCTAGACCCTCGCGGCCACGCTTAAGCGCTTGGCTGCTAAATGGCTTAGATGTTACGTGCTTATTCATCGTGTAAGATTATGTATCAAATTTAACTTTTTTTGCGCCAATAATCGATACCAAATACGTCTAAATGGCTAATAATGACGATAAAGATGTTGTTTGACAAGATTAACCCTGTTTAATTTGGTCCCAAGTACCTGTAAGGGAACTGTATTTTTTGATTGGTTTTGCTGGGTTTCCGGCCACAATCGTGTAAGAAGCTACATCCTTAGTGACCACACTACCTGCCGCTACGATGCTATGTTTGCCAATCTGGACACCTGCAGTAATGACTGCATTGGCCCCAATCCAGGCCTCATTTTCTATGACAATCAGCTTGGTATCGACTGGCTGGCGCCATATCGGGAGGGTCAAGTCTTGATACTGATGGTTCAGCCCACTGATCACGATGTTCTGGGCTAGGATAACATCATTGCCGATCGTGACTGGACCTATTAGAACGCAGCCGATACCGATACGGGTATTATCTCCGATAATCACATCCCCTACGCCATTGTTTACAGTAGAGTAGGACTCGATGGTGCTAAAGTCTCCTAGACTATACTTATTGAACGGCAAGATATCCTGTCGGCAAGGGCTGACGATGGTGCTGCCACGGCCATAGTGATGGATAAAGGGGTTGAGGAACCACTTGACCCAAAGCCTTGGCTTGGCTTGTCCTGAGGGCATGAGGATCCAAAGTGTCCAACGCTTCAAGGCGGGGCTTGTCTTGAGGCGATCCTTTAGCCTATTGATTAGTCCCATCTTCCTCTACTTGATTGATGACACCATAAATTTCTTTTACGTTGTTTTCCCAGCTATGGCTCATCGCAAATGTACGGCGCTGTTGTGCTTGCTCCTTTGTATTGGTCTGGAGGGCATGGTCGATGACGCTAATCCACTCGTCCACTCCATCTGCCAAGAGGCAATGGTTTCCAAAGGCTTTCATAAACTCTGTGCGGGTGGCCACTGCAGGTTTACCCATCGCTAGGTACTCATCTATCTTGAGTGGATAGTTGCCTTTGGTGATCTCGTTATGAGCCTGTGGGTTGATGCAGACGTCAGAGTGATAGATATAGGCAGGCACGATATTGATGTTTTTTTTGCCTAGCAACAAGACATTGCCTAGTTGGTGAAGCTTGCTGTTAGCAAAGGCATCATCTTCGGGCCCGACCATGACCCAATCCCAGTCTGGCCTTGCCTCTGCCATACCAATCATAAGGTCCAGATCGAGCCTGATGGCGGTAAGGTAGCCAGTATAGATAATTTTGGGCCGATTATCTGCAGGAAGGTCAAAGGGTAGCTCCCAGTCCTTGTCTGGGTTAAAGTGGGTAGTATTACAGCCTTGGCCTATGTAGTATGCTTTGGCGGTGTGCTGGGCGGCCCATTCGCGTAGATACTCTGAGTTGGCCACCACAGCTGTTGCTTTAACCATGTGGACGGGCTCGAGCCGACGTCCATGACGCTGCCAATACGGGACGCCCTGTAGGAAATCGCGGGTATAGTAAAGATAGGTTGTGCAGGGGAGATAATCCTTTAAGAAACAGCAGCGCAACGCATCACTATCGACCAAGACGATTACATTTTTGAAGCCTAGGGCATCGGCAGCTTGTTGGACATTGGCGGCCAAACGTTTGGCATTGAGGCGATTGAGTTTTTCATAGATCAACCCATCTGGCAAAAAATTGATGCTCTCTAGCGTAAGGACGGGGTCCATCAGCCAGATGTTTTTGCGGTCGATCAGGGGGCGGACCGAAGGGCGTGTACCCTTCAGGACTTCCTTCTTGCGCTGGACATTAGGGTCAGTGGCTTGGCGGTAGGCCGTAATCCGATCTAAGGGCGGGTCGACGTACAGGACTCTGTTGCCACTAGTGGCAATTTCGAGCGATATGTTGCGGCTATTGCTGCCTGTCTCGACAAACCATGACAAGACCGAAAAGACGATAAAGTCTCTGCCTGTGATGTTTTTGTTTGGGTTGTCCATAAGACGAGGGTAGAGGTGTTGTGATTGGGAGATATATTGGCAATTTATAGCATTAGCGCTATTGGGGTTGTTGAGATCGATCTGATATGATGCTTAATCGCTTAAGTCCGATCTCGTAAGCAGTAAAGAGGTACCGGAATGAGCGGAACAATTTAATCTGAAAAAAACGATTCAGCAACCAAGCTGCTATCAGCAAAAAGACCAGCTGTGTTGTTAGCGTGGCTGATGCAGCCCCTATTGCTCCCCACCGTAGGATGAAGAAATAATTCAGTGCAAAGTTGAGAAAGGCCATTGAGAGGGCTATACCGAAATTGATATGGGGATGGCCAGAGGAGTCCATCTGGGTGCCAAATTGCCTCAGGAAGGGTTGGAGCAGTGCGCAACATGCCAAGATGGGCAGAAGGGGTGCGGCAGCTAGGTACTTGGGCCCTGCGATCAGCAACATAATAGGCCCAGGGATGGCCCAGCACAATAATACAACTGGCAAAAGCAGCCCTACAATCGCCCCGACACCTTTGTAAAACACCGTTTTGACTTCTTCATTATCACCTTTGTGTTGGAGTGATACCTTATACGGGTATAGGATGCTGGCGGCTGTAGAGACGGGTACTTCTGCAAGTGTATTGATCCGGACTGCAGCGTTATAGTCAGCCACAACGGACTTGGTTGTTAGGCCAGCCAAGAGGTATTGATCGACGCTACTATAAAGTATGGCACTGACATTGGTGCCAAAAACAAACTTCCCGAAATGCAATAACCGACTCACCCAGCCCCAATCCACGGTTGGTGAAAGGGCAAAATCACGTCCGACGCCGAGAATAGCAACAATGCTACCCAGAGCTGCACAAATCAGCTGGACGACCGCCAAATGATGCAGATCTGGAGGGGAGTTAAGCCAAAAATGGTAGGCGATGTAGGAAAAGAAAAGTCCTGCTCTAATCAAAGTTGCAAGCAGAACAGGCCCAAAGTTGAGCCTAGATTGCTGCAGGACATTGATCTGGCTGAACGGGATTAGGCTCAGGGTAGTGAGGCCATAGATCCAGAATAAATCAACAATGATCGGTGACTTGAGCAAGTTGGCAAATAGTTGGCTACCTACACCTAAGAGGACGGCTGAAAGAACACTAATGCCGATATTGATCGTCAGACTAGCCCGCATGATGTCACCTTCTTGCTCGGGGTGGGCTTTGAGGTACTTGATCTTGGCATTCTGGACCAGTCCGTTACGGGCCACTTCGATCAGGCTGATGGTTGTCATGAACAGGGCCCAGGTCCCAAATACATCTTTCGGTAACAGCCGAGCCAACAGAATGAAGCCACCAAAGCCAAACAAAAGCCCTAGTACATTCTGGACCAGCGAGTATAGTCCGGATGCAAGTAGTTTGTTATTAGGCATTGGGGGATATTGGTCTTTGTGGAAATGTACTTCGAGCTGATAGGATCTAATGGCCTAGCATTCGGTCATACAATTCCTTGTTTTGTTGTGCGACGGACGCAAAGTCATGGTGCTGGAGGCCGTAAACTCGTGCTGCACCTGCAATTTGGTTAGTTCTTTCTGGATCCAGAAGGACCATTCGCATGGCCTCTGTCAGTGGGTGGACTTCATTGATTGAAACTAGGGTTCCCGTAATACCATCCGTAATGACCTCTGCATTATTAAGGATGTCACTAGCAATACAATACCGGCCTGCCACCATACCTTCTATCAGGGACAAGGACAAACCTTCCCAACGAGAGGGTAGGACTAAACAATCGATAGAGGCAAGCTGAGAAGGCACGTCCTGGCTGAAGGCGCGAAGCTCTGCTTGGCCATTAGCAATTTCGGTCTTGAGTAGCTCTTTGACTGCAGGCTCAAGCTCACCACCACCGACAAAAACTAATCGTGCTTCGGGATATACAGCACTAAGCTGGCTAAAGGCTAGGGCTAATAGTTCGGGGTATTTTTGATAGGTCATACGCCCTACAAAGCCAAAGGTAACTTTGTGTCGTTGGACCTGAAGTGGTGGTATGGCGGCAAATTCAGCCACTGGGATGCCGTTTACGATGACATCTGGCTTTGGGATATTGAGTGTTTGGGCACCAAATAATGCATCTTGTTGACCTACACAAACCACCTTGGTGGCCAGTTTGCAAATCCAGGACTCGATCTGTCGTCTGACGAACCGTTGGGCACCACCTAGGCCTGGGTGCATGGACCACCCATGGACGGTATAGATGCTTGGTAAATGGGCCCACTTGGCTGGCAATAGCACATTGCTGGCAGCACGAGTGCCATGTGCATGGACCAAACTAATGGTCTTGCGGTCGGCCAGCAGTTTGGCCACAAGCCGAATGGTCTTGACATCGAAAGGAGAGGTGGTAGGGTAGTGGATCACCTCAAAACCCTCATCTCGGAGTTGTCGCCCGATCGCCCCATCCTGAAAGGTCAGGATCGTATTCAGGACACCCATCTGCCGTAAAGCCCGCACCAAGTTGGCCACATACATCTCGCCTCCACCAAAGGTCGTCTGGCGGATGGCATGTAAGATATGAATAGGCGTTGTGGGCATTAATTTGGTGGTCCTATAGGGGTATGGCTTGTATTATTGGCTTGACCCTAGGATCGATCCTGTTGGGATGAATCGGATAATGATCCTTGATTGTCTAGGTCTTGGAGGTCCAGCACATGGGTATTGCTGGTGGCCAAGAAATCCTTCTTGGTTTCTTTTATCCTGAGCAGGGCACGCATCAACCGACCCACAAATTGGGGCAGTCTCTTGACGGCATGGCTCATCTGGATGTTGGGCGCCATCTGGCTGACTGCAAAATGATAATTGATCAGGAAGGCTAAAATAGAGATGATCAAGCCAAGGGAAATGGCATAATGTGCAGTCGCCAAGCCAAGCAATGTCAGGAGTGACGCAGACAAGATCAGTACTACTACCGGAGGGAACATAAACCAAATGGCAAATAATATCCAGTGGATAGAACCACGAAGAAGGCCCTTTGCCAACAGCTCAAACCCAAGTGGTAGGTAAATAAAATAGCTACCGAGCCAACGGGTTCGTTGACGCTCTAGCTGGGAGCCATCTGTGATTTTTTCGTCATAGACCAAGGCTCGCTCGGCAAACGCGATCCTGTGGCCAAGCATTATTGCTTTGACCTGCAGTAGCTTGTCTTCGGCGGGGATAACCTTTTCTGTCTGAAATACCTTTTCGGCCAAAATCTCTCTGTAGAGATCAACCGATAGAACCATACCAGACCCACTTACGGCGGAAGACCCACCTAGGAGAAATGGTACTCTGCGGTTGACAAAGTTGTAGTAGGCCTCTCCCATTCCGTCCAGTTGAGCGATCTGGTTCTGAGCATTTTTGGCAACTCGTTTGCCCTGGATGACATCAAAGCCAAGCTGCCAAAGTTTATTGGCCTCTGCAAGGAATTGTGGCGAGGCCAAGTTGTCTGGGTCGAAGATGACAGCAGCATTAAACTGGTCAGCCATGTGGTCCAGTGCAAGGTCAATGGCCCTAGTTTTGCTATTTAGGGCAGTGGCTGGGTAAAGAACACTGATACCGGCGTGGGCACTGATCTCGGGGTCTATAACACATTGATCGGCCACAACGAAGATGTGGTAGTCCTTGTGGGTTTGAGCCAACAAGGATCGTACCAATGGGGGAACCAATGCACCAGACTTCCAGGCTGTGATGATGATGCCAAACTTTGCTGGTTGGCGGTTTTTGGCCTCTGGTCCAGTAGCGATGGGGCTAATCGGTTCAACAGGTCGGCGAATGCAAAAAACTAGGCTAGCCAAAGGATGTAGCCACAAGAATGCACCAACCATCAGGCTTGCAGATAGCAAAATCCATGAAATTTGGTGATCAAATGGCATTCTTTAGCGTGTTTTGGTCATAGGGTATGGGCAAGCCGTAAAAAGGATTACTACTTATCTTTGACGAAGGACATCGTGAAACCAGAGGCAAAATAGTGAGGCAACTTAGTGGCCAACACACAGTCCCACCACTGAAGCCGTAGCCGTGACCTAAAGATGAGGGACAAGGGGAAAACCTTGGCGATAAAAGCGACTTTGCCGAACTTCAACATCTTGAAACCAGCGTCACGTCCTAACCTGACTAATGCAGATTTGGTAAAGTACTGTACGTGCGTGAGATCACCACTGGCACTTTGGCCTGTGACACCCTTGTACCCAAATAAGGACTTGATGCCCAAGTACAGCTTTTTGATTGGGCTTTTGAGGATAACCTGTTGTGGGCGGGTCACTAGGAGTTCGCGCGGGCCCCAACCATTTGGTACTGAGACACAGACCACACCATCTGGCTTGAGCAACTTGTTAATGACACGCATTACTGAAGCTGGGTCGTAAAGATGCTCTAATACCTCACTGCAAATGACGGCATCAAAGGGCTCAAGTGTCTCAATCTCCTCAGCGGGCAGCACTCTGAACTCCAGATTTTCACTGAAGACATTGCGTGCTTGTGCTATGGCGATGGTTTCTGGGCTTAGATCTACCCCTAATACTTTAAAACCTACCCCTGCAAGCTGCAGACTAACATTGCCGTTGCCACAGCCAAGATCGAGTACCCGAGCATTCGTGCCACCAAAACGCTTGATGAGGGTGTCCTGAAAAAAAACCAAGCGCCTAAAGTCCTCTGGCTCGCGGTAGTGGGAGTAATTGACAAATGACATTGGCACGGTAGGTAAGGATCGGGATGTGGTCTCTGCTGCTATTGCGACTCGCTCTGCAACATGGCCGGGATGGTGAGAAAAATGATCTTCATGTCAAGCATGAAAGAGAAGTTTTCGGCGTATTCGTTGTCAAGGTCAACACGCTCTTGTTCGGACACGTTTGACTGACCTCTTTTGGTCACTTGCCATAAGCCAGTGAGGCCGGCAGGGGCCAAAAAGCGTTTGATGCTGCGGTCTGTGGTTAGTTTTTCGGCTTCGCTGAGTGGAAGGGGTCTGTTGCCAACTATGGACATATCGCCACGCAAGATGTTGAACAACTGTGGCAACTCGTCCAGGCTGGTGTTCCGGATAAAGTTACCAAGAGGGGTGATCCTTGGGTCGCGTTTGATTTTGAAGAATGCCTGTTTGGAACCTTTATGCTCGATGAAGAGGTTCTCGCAGACGATTTTTTTGTCGTAAAATAGCTTTTCGCCGTTGCAAGTTTTGCCAGTCCGGAGGCAATCTTGGCAAAGGTTTTGAGGTTGGGTGGCGCCTTGGTACATATTGAGGTGCCCTAACTTGTCGATAAGTCCATCGGCATTTGGCACCATGGACCGGAACTTAAAGAGTGGGAATATGCGGTAGTTTTGGCCGACGCGATTGGCAGCGTAAAAGATGGCTGCCGTGGGGTACTCTAGCTTGAGCAACAAAGCAATTACTGCAAGCACTGGCGACAATAATATGATTGCAATACCCGACCCGATGATGTCGATGGTTCGTTTCCAGAATGGCACACCCCTAGCCCGCATTTTTTCGAGCACGGCAGCCTCGACTTGCTGTAAGGTCGCTTTCTCGGTAAGATGACCTGCGCTTGTGGCTTGCTTCGAAGTTTTGTCGCTAGGTTTTGCGGCCATTGGGGATCAGAAAATGCCTGGGTTGTTGTCAGATAGGCCTATGGTAAAGGCAAATGCTCGTAAGTAAAAGCTGTTGGTTACTGTTGGTTTCCTAGGATTGTTTCAAGAGGTTAGGAGATAGCTGGTGACAGAACACTTTCTTTAAAGGAGGTGTGGAAGACCTAGGGTGATGCACATACGTGCCTTAAGCTCAATAGGGTTGAAGGGCTTAACTAGGTAGTCACTAGCGCCTAGCTGGAAACATTTGATTTTTTCTGACGTTTTTTCGTTGGCAGACAGGACAATAACCGGGATTTCGGCCCAAGTTGTGTTGGCCTTGAGTCGCTCCAGTAATTGGTAGCCATTCAGGTTTGGCATGTTGATATCCGAGACGATTATGTCTGGTACATTGCCACCCTGTAACCATTGGAGGGCCTCGACGCCATCCGTTTTGGTAATCAGGTCAAAATTGTCACGTAGATAATTGGTAAGGAGCCAAACCATGGCTACTTCATCATCCACCAGTAACACTAACTTCTTGTCTGTTGCCGACATGTATCTGAGTAGCTCTGATGCTGGGACTGGGTACTATTTTGGTTGACGAACAGAAGCAAAATAAGTTGTCAGTCGAAATAATGGTGAAGCTAATCGGGAAAGATTTTGACGAACTTCTAATGTCAAATGTAAGGAAATGCCGCAAAATGTAAAATTTTTTAGCAAAAAAATCTGCCAACCCAACTTACAACTCCACCATATTATGTCTAGTTGGGGGCAATTATTGGATGAAAATATTGGTATTACGAGCTTTAATCGCCGATTTTTATGTTTTTGTAAGACTAGGTTAGCGCCTTATCTTAGAGGAGGTGATTGGCCTGTGAGGAAAGGGAAGGCTTGACATGGGTATATATTAGGCGTAATGTTTTGATCAAAAAGCAGAGGTTTCTAGTTGGATTTAGCCACCGCCTCCTTGATCATTCGGCTGAGCTCGGAAGCGGATTTGGTCCCGCTGATTCGCCATAAGATTTTCCCCTTTGCAAACAGGATTAGTGTCGGGACGCTTCTGATTTGGTATTTAGAAGCTGCGCTTTGGTTCCGATCCACATCTACCTTGATAACTTTGAGGTCTGTGGACATGGTTTTGGCAAGTTTGTCGAGCTCGGGAGCCATGGCTTTGCATGGCCCGCACCAAGTCGCAAAAAAGTCAACCAAGACTGGGGTTTCGCCATCGATCAAGTCCTTGAAATTACTCATGATGATTGCTTGGGTTGGTAAATGCTAGCAGCAAGGCCACCCATCAGGATGCCGTATCCCATGCTGGTGTACCAATTGCTGGTTATCAGGCAGGTGCCACTGGCGCAGCCAACAAAATACCAGTATGCGAGGCCAGCTAGGCTGCCTAGGCCCATGCCAAAAACGATAATGCGACGTGGTAACATAGTAATTGGGGGCTTTGAGGTTTGAAAGTGTTTAGATTGTAATTGCCCTACTTGAGGTCAGTGATGAGCTTTGTAAGTGCTTGTTCGGACTGAAGGCCTATAGAACGCATGGCTACCTTGCCCTCTTTGAAGCTGATCAGTGTCGGGATTTCCTCAATGCCATAGAGCTTGGCTAGTTCTTGATTATCATCTACGTTCACTTTCAGAATTTTGATATCAGGGTTGGCTTTGGCAAGAGCCTCAAGGGTTGGGGCCATCTTTTTGCATGGTCCACACCAAGGAGCGTAGAAGTCCACTAGCACGTTCTTTTTTGCGGCTAGTAAATCTTCGAGGTCTTTTGCAGCATTACCAGCACTGGCTGTAGGAGAAGCTGCACCAGTACCTGTAAGTGGCAAGCCAGCTGCCTGCCAGGCCAATATTCCTCCCTTAAGGTCATAGACGGTACTGAATCCTGCCTTTTTGAGGTCTGAGGCAGCACTTGCACTACGACCTCCACCTAGGCAATATACCAGAACGGGTTTGGTTTTGTCTAGGGACGCAATGGCAAGAGGGAGCTTATTGTCATTATAGTCATAAACCACAGCTCCTGCAATAAGGCCCTTTGCTACCTCGCCAGGAGTCCTGACGTCCAGAACCTGAATGTTGGGGTTCTTAGCAAGTAGGTCCTTTGCATATGCAGCCTCCACACGTGTGACGGCTTGTCCATCGGCTTTGTTACAGGCTTGGATAACCAATAATATGGCCATGGTTGTGGCCAATAGGTACTGGGTGAATCTCTTCATAAATAACGGGGGAAGTTAGGTCGGGTGCTAAATTTGGTCGGATATGCCTTAAAAAGCGCGATGACTAGACGACTTTGCCACGCCATGCTGTGATACCACCCACAACATTTGTAGCGTCAAAACCTAAAGGCTCCATCACTTGGCAGGCTGTTGCGCTTCTGCCTCCAGATCGGCAATAGACAAGCCATGGCTTATCCTTCGGAAGCTCTTTGACTCTACCCTCGAATCCTGGGGCGTAGATATCGATATGGTAGGTTCCTTCTAGATGGCCCTCCTGATACTCGGCGGAGGTTCTGACATCGAGTAGGTAGTGGTCCGAGGAGGTTTCGAGCAGGTGTTGTGCTTCGGTGGTGCTGATTTCTTTCATCTGACTAAAGATGTTTGTAGGAGAGAAACTGGTGGTGACTTTAATTTCTGGCCGACCCAGTGGTATAAGTAAGCCTTGTTAAATTAAGCAGCATTTTCAACAGAATCTGCTGCGGATTTGGTGGCAGCAACAATCGCTCCATAGCCACCAACAATATTACTAACGTCCTTAAAGCCATTGGCCTTGAGCATAGAAGCAGCGATCATGGACCGGTACCCACCTGCACAATGGACTTGCCAAGGTTGGGTTTTGTCAAGGCTATGTAGGCCTTGCCTTAGGTCACGCAAGGGTGATATTGTAACATCGGGGAGATGCCCGTTATTAAATTCGGTAACACGCCTTACATCAAGCACTTTTTGTGGTGCTTCGGTTGTCTGGGTGATAAATGCTTCAGGGCTAATGTTGGGGATGTGATCTAGCTCAAAATGCTGGCCCCATTCACTTTGCGGCTCGCCAACAACACCAAGCACGTTGTCAAAGCCTACGCGGGCCAATCTAGTGATGGCCTCCTTAGTTTGCCCCTCTGCGGTGACAACCACAAGTGGTTGCGATACATCCCACAGGGTGCCGACCCAAATCGCAAATTGGCCACCGAGCCCAACATTGATGGCACCTTTGATGAATTCGGCTGAGAAGGCTTCGGCAGATCGGCAATCAAGCAGGACAGCACCACTAGCTATTGCCTGCTTCACTGAAGCAGCAGTTAGGAATTGGGTACCACGTTCTACAACTTGATCCAGAGGTTCGTAACCTTTACGGTTTATAAGGGCGTTCTGGACAAAGTAGCGAGGTGCTGGTAGTTGGTCTTCTAGTATCGTCTTGGAAAAAGTCTCGAAATCCATTGGCTGAAGGGCATAGTTATTCGCCTTCTCCTGGCCAATGGTTGTTTGTTTTTCGGTACCGATCGTCTTGCCACACATGCTGCCAGGACCGTGGGCAGGATAGACTACGAGGTCATCTGGCAGGGCTTTGATTTTTTCGAGACTATTGTAAAGCCGCTTGAGCTGATCCTCTTTGCTGACAATGACCCCATCGAGCAAATCAGGTCGGCCGACATCACCAACAAAAAGCGTGTCACCACTAAAAAAGGCTACATAATTACCATCCTGATCGCTAACCAAAAAACATGTTGACTCGGGCGTATGACCTGGTGTATGTAGGGCTTTGATCGTGAGCTTACCTAGGGTAATGGTCTCACCATCAGCAAGGTTCAGGATTGGGTATTGGCTGACGGCCTCTGGTCCGTAAACGATGGTTGCACCCGTGGCCATTGCTAGCTCTTGGTGGCCACTAACGAAATCAGCATGAAAATGTGTCTCCAGCACGTATTTGATCGTAGCACCTCGTTCGGCTGCCTTCCTCAGATAATAATCGGGCTCCCTAATGGGGTCTATTACGGCAACCTCGCCTTCGCTTTCGAGGTAGTAGCTCGCCTGTGCTAAGCAACTGGTATAGATTTGTTCGATGTAGTGGTTCATAAGTGTAGGTCTTGGCATTAATCCTTTGCCAAAGGTAAGGCCTTTGAGCTACTGGTCGTACGATAGGATCCCTAAAGGTGGGGGATTGGTAACCAGATTTTATAAGAATGCTAAGTCAGGTGGCGTAATCATAGGTAGGTGGCTCAGGCAATGGACTATTCAGCCTGACCTCGTTAGGGGAAGGAACTTGTTTTTGGCTAGCCTATGCATAATCCTAAGATCCGTGAGAGGTAAATTTAGATGCTCTGGATGAGGAAGGCCAAGTTATTCGGTAAGCTAGAATGAAGGCCTGAAGTTGGTGCGGAGGTATTGATGAAGTCCGAATCCTCAAAACGTGCTCAAAAACAGCGATTTAGTCATGTCTGGCAATGTTCTTGTGGTAGGGGTTAGAAAAAAATCACACTTTTTTTGGTCAAGTACTTGACATCGTATCCCACAATATACTATGTTTGCAGTCCCAAAAGCGACACACACTGGCAGACGAAGCCAAAAGTATTGCAACTGTACCGTGGGGCATCAAGCGAAAGTAGCTCAGTTGGTAGAGCGCGACCTTGCCAAGGTCGAGGTCGCGGGTTCGAACCCCGTCTTTCGCTCCAGTTAAGTCTAGAGGACAGTCAGAAATGGCTGTCTTTTTTGTTTAAACCCACTGCTGTCAGCATTTCTTGAGTGTGTATATTTGCCTACCATCTGTTTTAAATCGTTGGCTACTGGTAACCTCATGTCTAGTACACTTCCTCAATCTGAACTAGCCTTTGATCAAACTGCCAAACAGGTCAATCTAGCTATTCTTTATGATCATGGACCAGCTTTTTAATTCGAGCATGAAGCTTATTGCCAACAAAATCAGTCAAGATGGAACTGGGAACGAGCTGGCTGAATCTGTTCTATTTTCCAATTGGGTTTTAATAGAGATCATTTGTTTGCAAGAGCAACTGATTAATGCCGAATTTTTACTTGATATTGTGATAAGTAAAATTCGGAACAGCAAGTTTAACTTATTCCGGATTGTAGAGCAAATATTTGGTTATTTGTTTGAAGAGGACATGCAAAAAGTAGTTAGATGTTTTATTCGCAAGGTCGATGTTTTTATTCTATATTGTGTCAATTGGAATAAAATAAAATATAAAGAGATCGTTAAATCAATAACGTTGAACCTTGTTCTTGAGCAAGGTGGTCTTCCTCGTCATTATTTGTTACCTAGTTGTGATTGCCTATATTCCAATTATCTTTCTGTCCCTATTGGTCTTAATTCAGAGTGGCTAGAAGCTCTAAGTGACTTTATTTTCTTACCTCACCCTAAAATACATGGACACCACCACTCAATCTAAAGTACAGGCCTGGCTAGACGGGCCATACGATGCCGACACCAAGGCTACCATCCAGCACCTGCTAGACACTGGTGCCGAAACGGAGCTCACTGATTCCTTCTATCGCAACCTCGAGTTTGGCACAGGCGGCCTCCGGGGTGTAATGGGTGTCGGTAGCAACCGCATCAACAAGTACACCATCGGCATGGCGACCCAAGGGCTAGCCAACTACCTGAAGCTGGAGTTTCCGGACCAGCCGGTTTCCGTTGCAATAGCGCATGACAGCCGCAACAATTCTGACAAGTTTGCGGGTATTGTTGCTGATGTGTTCTCGGCCAACGGTATCAAGGTCTATTTCTTCACTGCTTTGCGCCCTACGCCACTACTCAGTTTCGCCATTAGGCATTATGGCTGCCAAAGTGGGGTAGTGCTTACCGCCAGCCACAACCCTAAGGAGTACAATGGCTACAAAGCCTACTGGACTGATGGTGCCCAAATGGTCGCCCCGCATGATACCAATGTTATCAATGAGGTTGAGGCTGTCAAAATCGAGGATGTGCAATGGACACGCAACGAACAACTGGTACAGCACGTAACCACTGAGGTTGATGAAGCTTACTTTGACAAAATGGTCACCCTGTCGGTTGATCCTGAGGTAATCAAACGCCAGCAGGATCTCAAGATCGTCTATACGCCAATCCATGGTACTGGCATTACTGTTGTGCCAGAGCTATTGAAGCGCTTTGGGTTTAAGAATGTACATGTTGTAGAGAGCCAATCCACGCCAGATGGCAACTTCCCTACCGTGGTGTATCCTAACCCTGAGGAAAGTGAAGCGCTAAGTATTGCTTTGGAGGAGGCCAAGTCGATTGATGCGGACTTGCTTTTGGGCACTGACCCAGATGCAGATCGTGTTGGTATCGCAGCCAAAAATCATCATGGTGACTGGCAATTGCTGAACGGCAACCAAACTGCCACCTTGTTGGTGTACTATATGCTCAATAGCTGGAAGGCTGCTGGCAAACTCACAGGTAAGGAGATGGTCATCAAGACGATCGTAACTACTGACATTATCAGCAAAATGGCTGCCGACTATGGTGTTGATTGCCCAGAGACACTCACAGGCTTTAAATACATCGCAGCTGTGATTGCTGCCCAAGAAGGCAAAAAGACCTTCATTGTAGGTGGTGAAGAAAGCTATGGCTACTTGGTGGGCGACTACGTCCGCGACAAGGATGCTGTCATCAGCTGTGCCTTGATCGCCGAGATGGTCGCAGCAGCAAAGGACAAAGGCCTAAGCCTGTTTGATCAGCTGATTGAGATCTACCAGAAGTATGGCTTCTATAAGGAAGGTCTTATTAGCCTGACCAAGAAAGGCAAAGCAGGGGCTGAAGAAATCCAGGCAATGATGGCGGAGTTGCGCGCCAATCCGCCCAAGACCATCAACGGATCTGTCGTGACCCATTTGCTGGACTATAAGTCTGGCAAGTCTAAGGACCTAGCAACAGGTTTGGAGTCAGATCTGGACCTAGATAGCAGTAATGTGCTACAGTTCCTGACAGCCGATGGTAGCAAGATTTCGGCACGTCCGAGCGGTACCGAACCTAAGATCAAGTTCTACTTTGGTGTTGTAGAGCCGCTGAATAGTCCAGGAGACTTTGACAAGGTATCTGCCGAGCTAGATACCAAAATCAAGGCTATCATCGCAGACCTGAAACTGACATAGCTATAGATTAGCAATCCGGCACGCTACGAAATCCTCATCTACTCAATCAAAATGATTGTGGCGGATGAGGATTTTTTGATGGCCTCTAGCTTGCATTGACCTAAGAGTACCCAATCCATCTGACGCTATCTACTGATTCGGTTTTGGACCTAACAACTGCGTTTGAAATGGGATCTATCCTATAAGATCGGTGGACCATCAACCTTGATCAACTTGGCAAACTGCTTACCTTTTTCGTACTGGTAGAGTGCATTCTTACTCTTTGTTTTATGCATCTCATAGATAGTTAAGGTACTATCTTGACGCTCGAAACAGCCAAAAAAGCCTAGTTTGTTAGCCGAGTTATAGAGCTCGATCGGCATCAGTTCGGCATTCGCGTCTGGGCCATTGACCACTACATTGTACCTCAAGAATCCCTTGACACCCATTAGCTGCCCGTCTGGAGCAAAGGCGACGGTACTAGTCAGGATTTGTTTCCCATCTTTGTCTGTAACATGATAGACACCAGCAATCAGGTTGCGGTGGACCATGTACTTGAAGGCGGAAATATTGCTGATCTTGACGGTATCAGGCATGGTATAGCCGTCAAGTGTGAGGGGCGGGTTGGCTTCGCCGATCGTGAATAGTTGCCAGCAAACATTGCGTGAATTGTATCGCAGCTCATACAAGTTATCTAGCCGATAGTGGCCGTTGCCAAGCCGAACGAGTTCAAACGAACCTTTGCGGTTGTCCTCGTCGAGCATCTCTACTTCATTCCGATGAGCGTCGAAGATTAGCTCGGTAAATGGCGTGTAGGTGAAATGCGGGCGGTTTGACCAGTTTTCGAGGTTTTTGAGCGCTTCGCGCATTACCATCCTGCCCTCAGGTTGCGAGATGTATATTTGAGGATCCTGATCAGTATAAAAATTATCACGAGGCTTGTCCTCGTCGCAAGCCCAGAGCAGTATAGTGGCCAAAATGGCCAGTAAATGGACCATTGACTTTAGGTAGGGCACTTGACCCCAAATGCGGTCCTTACGGCGATGCGGTATGCCCAAGATCAGTTCGGGAGATTGTTTAGACACTGGTTAGAATAAGGTGAAAGTTAGTCCCACCAACTGCAATGTAGGTTATGCACTTTTTCTCATAGACAGATGCCCTAAAAACACAAGAGGCTACCAGGTTACCTATCCCGTTAGTTTTGTCCTTACCTTTGTGTTATCCTAATTGTGCCAATTGCAGCCCAAGGTTATCAGTATAGGCTCGCCTAAAGTAGACTAGTTTTTCAATCTCTATGTTCCAAGTAGATCAGCTAACCAAAATATACGGCCAACAACGAGCAGTCAACAACATCTCGTTCGAGGTCAAGGAAGGTGAGATTTTGGGATTTTTGGGTCCTAATGGTGCAGGAAAAAGCACCACCATGAAAATTGCGACTGGCTATCTGGCTGCAACGTCTGGCACGGTCACTGTAGCTGGCTACGATGTCCGGACTCATAGTCTGGATGTGAGGCGACAAGTCGGTTACCTGCCAGAGCACAATCCGCTCTACTTAGATCAATATGTGCGGGAGTATCTCGCCTTTGTAGGTAGTGTCTATGGAATTAAAGGGGCAGATCTCAGTCGGCGTACAGATCAGGTCATTCAACAAACAGGATTAGGGCCCGAACAACACAAACTAATTGGGGCACTGAGCCGTGGCTATCGGCAGCGTGTTGGCTTGGCAGCCGCTTTGATCCATGAGCCTAAGGTCTTAATTCTGGATGAGCCTACCTCTGGGCTGGATCCCAACCAGATTGTTGAGATCCGGAACTTGATCAGGAACCTAGGCCAAGAGCGGACGGTTATCTTCAGTACGCACATCATGCAGGAGGTCAAAGCAATCTGTGACCGCATCGTCATCATCAATAAGGGAGAGTTGGTGGCAGATAGCAAGGTAAGCCAAGTGCAAGACAAGTTGAAGGAGGTTAGGCAGAACCAGGCCAGCTATTTGGCCGAGTATGCCTCAGCTATCAATGCTCGAGATCTGCTAACCATCCCAGGGGTGGAAGATGTCAAAGATTTAGGCGACAACAAATTCGAAATCGTTGCGACCACCAGTCAGGATATCCGCCCATTGATTTTCAAACTTGCTACTGAAAGGGGTCATGCACTCATAGGCTTGCAGCAGCAAGAGGGTACTCTAGAGCAACTTTTCAAAGAGCTTACGCAAGGCAAGGTGGTCTAGGATTTAGGGGGAAATCAGCATCAGACGCTAGGTAAGAAAACTTTCGTTTTTGCTGCTTTTTTTGATCGTATGTGACCTATCGGGCTATTTATTTCAGGAAAAGCAACCTATCGGAAGTTTAAGTTTAATAGTCTGATTCTAGAGTATATATAGCAGGGTACTATAGGGCCTATTTACTATTGTTATCATACAATAACGGCCAGATTGGCGCAAAATTGTCCTAAACGGAAGGGGGGAGGCGCGTTATTTTTCAAATATGAGCAATATTACTTGTTGCGCCTTCGGCTCATAAATCCTACTTTTGTTTGTTACGATCCTGAGCTCCAGAAGCTACAATGGGATGGATTAGCCTCTATCAAAAGCTGATATAGTGAAATCCAAACACTTGTTAGTGAGGCTGTTAGGTGGGTAGCTCGGGTCTATATCTATCGACAAAACGTGAAAAAGCTCATCATGGCTTGGCCAAAACTGCGCATACCAAAGGTGTGGGTTTCGGCTATGTGCGTTTTGGGCTGCTTGGGGCTTTGGGGTTTTGCAGGTATCAAGCAAGAAAGTCGCCATTGTGAGCAGATTTTGGTCCGGATCATGAACGATGGAGGCAACCAGTTCCTTTCAGCTTCGGAGCTACGGAAGGAGGCTAACATGGTCAATGGGCATGAGTTTTGGCTCATAGGACGACCTTGGCACGAGATCAACTTGGCCGAGGTAGAACGGCATATCTCCAAGCTCGATTTTGTGGATAGGTCACGTGCCTGGAAGGACCACTCAGGTATTCTGCATCTAGATGTTTGGCAGATGGAGCCATTCGTCCGGCTGATGACCTATGGCAACCGAGATAGGTATCTTGATACCAAAGGCTTCAACTATCCAGTTTCAGAGTCG
Source organism: Cytophagaceae bacterium (assembly GCA_027490155.1). Lineage (GTDB taxonomy): Bacteria > Bacteroidota > Bacteroidia > Cytophagales > Flexibacteraceae > CANHWS01. Next base: position 41,613 of record JAIXYP010000054.1, read on the forward strand.
TTTACTGCAAGGGTAATGATCGCGGATGGACCAGGTGTTAATGTTCTGCTTGAAAAAGTCGCTCTTCAAGGAGACTTCACTGACAAACGCAATCCTAAGGCCAAGGTGGACCCTGAGGCTGAGGCTTTGTTCAACCTATTACTCAAGATCAACACTGACCATTTCTTAAAACCACTGATTGCTCAGGTAACAGTGTCTGACAATGGAGAGGTCACGATGTACCCACAAGTGGGCAACCAAGTCATTTATTTTGGCAAGCCAGAAGGGGTCGATAACAAAGTAAGAAAATTACAAGCCTTCTACGAACAGATCGTTGCTGCCCGTAGTTGGGACAAATACCGGTCTGTCAATCTGAAGTTCGAAAACCAAATTATCTGTGAGCAATAACCCTCTAACCGTCCAGGCCAATAAGGTCGTATTAGGCATTGACATAGGCACCAGCAAGGTGGTGGCTGTCATTGGTGCGCTCAACGAAAACGGCAAGCTCAACATCATTGGCCAAGGTAGGGCCAATTGTGAAGGCGTTGTTAGCGGTCAGGTGCTCAATATCGATAAAACAGCCAATGCCATTAACCTTGCCGTAGCCGAAGCTGCTAAAACCGTCTCAGTCGAGATTGACGAAATTAACATCTCCATCTCTGGCCCTAATATTCTAAGCGCACTCCACCGGAATGGCATAACACGCATCGAGGAAGAGGACGAAATTAGCGCAGAGGACATCAAGCGGCTAGTGGACGAAACGTTTTCGGCAGTCGTTACTCCGGTTGGCTATAAAATTCTGCATGCCTTGCCTCAGAAGTACCACATCGATGGCCAAGCCTATATATACGATCCAGTTGGTCGGCAAGGTGCTAGGCTTGAGGCTGACTTTAATGTCGTATCAGCCACCATGAACAGTATCCTCAATATTAGCAAGAGTCTTAAGCGGAACGACATCACGGCCAACAACCATTACGAGGCTGGACTCGCTAGTGCTTTGGCAGTATTGCTGCCAGAGGAAATGGATATGGGTGTAGTGCTTATCGATATGGGTGCTGGCACAACCGAGATTTTGATATTCCATGACAAGGTGCTTCGGCATTTATCCGTTCTGCCCTTTGGCGGCAATATCATCACCAAAGACATCGTCGAGGGCTGTAACATCCAGGAAAAGCAAGCTGAAGCCATCAAGCAACAGGTTGGCAATGCCATCCCCGAGAATACCATAGAGGGTAATTATATCGCGATCCCTGGCATCAAAAACAGGGCATCCAAGGAGATTTCGGTACGGAACCTGTCGCGCATTATTGCGGCCCGCACCGAGGAACTTTTTGAGATTATCGACAACGAAATCTCGAACAGTGGTTGGGCTGACCGGATGGGTGCAGGGATCGTCCTGACCGGAGGTTGTGCCAATATGTTGGGCCTCAAGCAGTTGGTCGAGACCATGACAGGCTTCGAGGTCCGGATAGGACACCCGAATGAATATCTTGGGAAATCCAAAACCGAAGCGATCAAAAATCCTTCTTATGCCACCGCTGTCGGTTTAGCGCTTGCGGGTTCAATGTATCTAGACGAACGTGATAAGGCGCATAACACTGCCAAACGTGCCTCAAAGGCAGCTAAGCCCAAGGCTGTATCAAACAATGGGTCTAACCCTTCCAAGTCTCTTGATGGAATATTCAAGAAATTGAGCGATTTTATAAACAATGATGACGACAGTTTGCCTGATAAATATTAGGCCAGACGATAGGTTCCACTTATCCTCAAGGTAAGGCCCTAGTTTTGTCGTTGCCCCATTACCGCTGCCCAATCATCGACCAATATTGCCCACAACATACTATCCTCTGCCAAGGCAGTCCACCACTTACAAGCCTACTCACGCATGATAACGCCACGCTTTAATCCTGATGATTTGCACGACAAGTCATCAATCCAGGATGTCAACTCCGACCAAGAGACATCAGCACGCCCTATTTACTCCTTTATCAACCCTGATCATGATGATATCATCATTAAGGTTGTGGGTGTAGGGGGCGGTGGCAGCCATGCCGTCAAAAACATGCAAAAGGCAGGTATTCGTGGGGTTGACTTTATGGTTGTCAATACCGACCGGCAAGCTCTCAGGAACAACCCAGTCCAGAAGAAAATTCAGATCGGTACCACCCTAACTGGTGGGCTAGGAGCTGGCTCAAATGCTGAGGTGGGTGAGAAGGCTGCACAAGAAAGCCGACAAGAGATCATCGACGCACTCAGTGATGGTACACGTATGGTGTTTATCACGGCAGGTATGGGTGGCGGCACTGGTACTGGGGCATCCCCAATTATTGCAGAGGTGGCACGCGAATTGGGTATCCTAACTGTGGGTATCGTTACCTTACCATTCTCAACAGAGGGCGTGCCAAAGATGGAGCGTGCCTTTAAAGGTGTAGCGGCGCTAAAGGAATATTGCGACACAGTATTGGTGATCCTGAACGATAAGTTGGTCGAGGTTTTTGGGTCCTTGTCTTACCTAGACGCCTACCAAAAGGCTGATAGTGTCTTGCTCACAGCTGCCAAAAGCATCGCAGAGATCATCACTGTCGAAGGACACCCGAACGTTGACTTTAATGACGTCAAGACGGTAATGCAAGATAGTAGAACCTCTGTAATGGGGACTGGCATCGCAAGCGGAGAAAATGCCTGTCGCACTGCCGCCGCGCAAGCCCTCGATAGTCCATTACTTAACAATTATAACATTGCAGGTGCCAAGTTTATCTTGGTGGGCATCTTCTTTGGCAAGGTGTCTCCTAACATCGCCGAGATAGACCAGGTCAACTCGGACATTCAGGAGCAGACAGGCTTTAACTCTGAGCTTAAATTTAGTGCATTCCAAGATCCTGATCTTGAGGATGAGATCCGGGTGACTGTCATTGCGACGGGTTTTGAGGATGACGATCCGTTCTATGGCTACTCACGTCCGTCGGAGATGTCTGGTAACGCTCGCGAGCGTGTTGTAAGGGAGACTGCCAAAACAGTGCACCTTTCACCCAACAAAGCTCCAGCTGCACCGTCCCAACAAGCCGCTGCGCCTCAGCAGCAGCAGACGTACCAGCAGCCACAGTCCCCACAACAGACCAATAATGCCTCACGTCCTCTCTTCACTAAGGATGAGCATGAAAGGGCGGCTTCCTATCAGCAACAGCAACAACAAGCCCCCAAACAAAGTCCCCAAACGCCCAGAACTACAGTCAATCTTGACGGTACGCTCATGCTGAACGGATTTTCGGTGCCGGCTGAGGACCCGACAGACAAAATATTTGCCGAACAGTCCTTGTCAGACAACCGTCTGGATGCCTTGGTAGAGCAGCGCAAGGCGAGGCAAGAACGCCAGCGTCAGCTCAATGACCTTAAACGTCAAGGTGTTAACGGAGTGGCAAGCCCTGAGGGTATCAAGATGATGAACGAGCCTACCTGGCTCAGGATGAACATTGACCTTAATGACAACGTTAATCCTGGAAGCCGTCAGGTTAGTCGTACCACAGTCAACATGGACAATGAGTTGCGGGAGAACAACCGTTTTTTGCATGACAACATTGACTAGCTAGGCTTGTTAGTCGGATACTACAAAAGCGGGAGCTCCATAACTAAGGGCTCCCGCTTTTTTGGGATAGTATTCCGGATAGGTCGAACAGGCAATTGGCCTAGCTCTTGATAAAATGATGCCCTACTTTGATACGGATACTATTTAGTACCACTGTGATGGAGCTAAGAGCCATCGAGAGACCTGCCCATAAGTGGCTGTCATGGATATTGAACAAGGCAACAGACAAACCAGCAGCCATCGGGATCATGAGGAGGTTATAGCCAAAGGCCCAAATTAGGTTCTCACGAATGCGGGCATTAAGCTGTTTGCTGATACCATAGGCGGTGTCGATTGCATTGAGGTCAGGCCGCATGAGGGTGATAGCGGCTGCTTGTTGGGCTATATCCGTCCCTGCTTTGACGGCAATACTGACATCTGCCACTGCTAGGCTTGGTGCGTCGTTGATCCCGTCTCCTATCATTGCCACGATTTTGCCCTGTGCCTGAAGCTGCTGGATATACGTAGACTTATCAGTCGGCAACTGGTTTGCCTTTGCGTTTGTAGCTGGTATTCCGAGCTGGGCAGCTAGGCTGGTGACAGGACTTTCCTTATCACCACTCAGCAGGTGGACATTGATGTGTTTTTCTTCGGCCCAGTGGATAATTTTAGTGGCATCAGGACGAAGTTCGTCTTGTAAAAAGAAACAAGCAACCACAGTGCCCTCGACCCCGATCCAGACTTCGGAGGCCTCGGAATGAGATATATTGGCTTGGTTACTGAAACGATCGAGCGATGGTGGCACTAAGCAACCTTTGGCCCGGAGCCATTCTGGCTTGCCAATCAGGACTGAAAAATGATGCGATTGCTCAGCATCCAGAGCTTCAGTGGTTTCTGTAGGAGCATGCGGAAAGCGAAACAGCTCTTTTAGCTGGGCAGCTGGGTCTATTGGAACTTTTCCCCAATAATTAACCAAAAAAACCTCCATGCCATTCCCTGGGTGGTTTATGTCGTTCAGGAGCACAAAGTCACTCCCTTGCTCTGTTGCCTTGTTTTGGTCAGTGGGTCCATTAAGCGAGGCCCAGTTCATAATGGACTTGGTCAGTGGGTGGTTGTTGACTTCGGACACTAGCCCAAGTATGGTCCAGAAGTCTTGCTTAGCCTTTGATGATAAATAGGCGTCGCATACGTAAGGGATACCCACAGTGAGTGTCCCCGTTTTATCAAAGACGATATCGGTGATGGTGCCTAAGGCCTCAAGGCCGTCACTTTTGCGAACAAGAATGCCATTTTGAGAAGCTATCCCTATAGCCTTAACCATCACGATTGGTGTGGCCAGCCCTAGTGCACAAGGGCAGGAAACAATCAAGACTGTGATCATGGACCCTAGCCCTAGGCTGCGTGCCTGTGCCGTAGTGGCGACCAAATCCCAGGCGAACCAACCGGCCTGTACCATAGCCCCGGCGGCCAGCCAAAAGCCTAGTGCTGCCACGCTCATAATCAGAACGAAAGGGATAAACCGGGCAGCTACCCTGTCTGCCATACCTTGTGACTTACTAGGTGTACTTTGGGCTATTCTGATGGCTTTGATGGCTGTTTCGATCACGGTTGTACCCACTTTCGACTTCATGACCTGTACCTGGAGGCTTCCATTGAGATTAAGGGTGCCCGCCCAGACTTCTTGGCCAAGTGTTTTGAGTTCAGGCATCGCCTCCCCGTTAATGATTTGCTGGTCCACCTCGCTAGTACCGGCAATTACGGTTCCATCGATCGGGATTAGCTCACCTGGCCGGACTAGGACGACATCCCCTTCTATCAGTTTTAGTACACTAATTTGCTTAACAGTTTTACCACTGACTAAGTTGGCCACCGTAGGTTGCCGATTGATAAGATTTTTGAGGGCTTGGCCAGTTTTTCGTTTAACGTTATCTTCCAGAATACGACCTACTGTAACGGAAGCAAGCACAAGAAATGGGCCGTCAAACATGACCATCGGATGGAAATCTTGTTGCAACATCCATTCAGGATTAAATATCGAAAGTAATGAATAAAATGTGGCCACCATTGAGCTAATAAATATTAGTGAATCCATCCCTGGTCTTCGATTGATTAATTGTTGTAATCCGTTTGCAAGTGGCAGATTAGAAACAAAACCAATCAAAACGAACGAAAATCCGAACGTATTGATAATAACAGAATAATCAATTGGTGTATAACTTAGTTCGGAAATAGGTCGTAAATACCATGCAAATAAAATCAGGAGTGCCAAGAAACAGGATATAATCAAATACTTCCCCGGATGCATTGGCCTGATTGATGAAATAGGATCATCAAGTTTGTTAATCGGTTCTAGGGTATCCGTTGGCCAAATCTTGGTGCTATGATGAAGGCTATAACCTTGTGTTTTGAGTCTCATGACCCATTCTTCAGGTCGTGTTAGGGTCGTGTCATAGGTGATAAATGCTTCATTATCAACAATGTTGAACTGGGACCCCTTAACTCCATTAAAATAGGATAAAGTATCCTTGATGGCATTAGCACAGCTAGAACAGGTCATCCCCCGGACCTCAAACGCCTGTGTGACTAGATTGGTATTTTCGTCGGAAGTATCCATGTTGATTATCAGGTTCTGTTAAAGATACAAAGGTCCGCTAAACAAAAAACCTGGCCATTATATCTAATGGTCAGGTTCTATCAAAATTAGGTTAGTTAACTGCTTGGTAGTCTAGTCGGTCAACTTATCGATGCGTAATCGGTCGGTTGGCTTCTGGCTTTTGTAACTGCTAGGAGTCATACCCGTTATTTGGCGAAATTGATTGCTGAAATAGGCAGCAGAACTATAGCCTAATCGGGCTGCAATTTCACTCATACTCATTTGTTCCTCATGGAGCCACTCTTTGGCCTGTTCAATCTTTTGCATGATCGTGAACCGCTCGAGCGACATCGTTTCGTATGTGCCAAAAAGATGTGTCAAGGTAGAATAGTCCTTAGCCATCTCTTGCTCGAGGTAGGCAGACATATTGAGGTGCATGTGCTCTAACTTGCCTGAACGAACTAGATTGCGTATTGTGTCCTTAATCCGTTGGACTATGATCTCCCCAGGTTTCTGGATAATGTCAAAGCCAATATCACGCAATTTTTGGGCAAGTATCGGCAATCCAACACCCGTGCCAGGATCATTGAAGATGGCTTGGCCTAGTTTGACGCTGATCGGTACGTAGCCACTGCTGATGAGCAAGGCTTCGACTGCCATGATGCAGCGGTCGCACACCATGTTTTTGATACTGATGCTTTTAGTTTCCATCTATCGGCTTTAGTTGTTAGGCAAGATAGAGGTGAGCATCAATTGGGAATTAGTTGGATGGTAAACGGCTAATGCCTTTACTTTGATGGTGCGCTCATATTGGCAACAATCGGGTAAGTTTTGGTATGCAGAGTCGGTGGACGCTTTGAACTCGGTATCATGCCCCGATGCGGCAATGAGATCGCAAACCTCAACCTTGGTCAGGTTGGTGCCAGACAGACTGGCTACGAATGTTTGAGTCTCAGGTGTCCAACGTGGATTTTGGACTCCGGCTTGCTTAACAGCTTCGATGATACGCTCTTGGCACATTTCGCAATTACCCAATACCTTAAAGCTAACGACCTCAGCAGAAGCGGTAGGTTGGTTGGTATTGGTTTTGGGTGTACTGTCGGTGTTGCTACAAGCAACGCTGAATGATGCCACCGCAAGGCAGAGCAGTATTCTTAATGTGTTCATGATTAGTTGATGATTAAAGTCAAAAATAAGGTGTGCCATGCGGTTGCCTTGTCTGGCGCCTAGCAAGGCGTTCAGGGCAAGAAGCACCAATAAGTGGTGGCCAAACGACTAATCTGAATTAGTTGGTTGAGCTTTGCATTGCCTGACTATTGACTACTAATTCGATTGTAGTTCTATAGCCTTAAATTTTGGCATTGGTCCAGAATGGGTATTGAGTGACCAAGATTTGTATAGTAGCTAACTGCTCGATCGTCGAGGACCATAAAGTCCGTCAGGGTTGGCAGCGTGACAAGGGCCCGGCCTGTAATTTGGTTCAGCAAAAAGCCTAGAGGCTGTCTTGCTTTTGGGCAGTTGTCATATTGGTTGACGCTAGCATCAATGAATGTACCTTGGATATGTCCGAGGTGTCTGGAACAACAGTTATGGCCGAGAAATAACTTAGGGCAAGCCTCAGGGGCGTCGGCGCAGCACGGTCGGCTGCAGTCTGTTGAGATGGGTAGGATATAGGCGTTACCTTGTGCAAGAACAGCGTCATTGCAGCAATTTTCTTCGAGGTCAGGGATCCCTATTTGGGAGGCCAACATCAGCACAGTCATTACTATACACAACAACTGACGCATACTAAAGCTTAATGGGAGGGGTTGGAAATGGTGAGTGCCAGAGATATTTTAGCTGGCAAATGTATATACGGAAGCCTAAAATGCTTCCGTATATCCCTATTTCCGAAAGAAGTTACCTAAAGTTGTTCGGCAACCTATAAAATCAGGTAATTATTTCGATTTTGTGTACTGAAGGTTCAACAAAAGTTTGACGTCATCTGATACGACGATGTTGCCAGCCTCGGTCACAGCGCTCCAGACAAGACCAAAATCTTTGCGGTTGATAGTACCTGTGATTTCGAAGCCTGCCTTTTCGTTACCATAGAAATCGGTCGCTGTGCCGCCGTACTCGGCTTTCAGGATTACGGCCTTGGTAACACCGTGCAGCGTAAGGTTACCCTCAACACTGTATTGCGTGTCGTTCAGTTTCTTGAAGTTGCTCGACACAAAGGTGAGCGATGGGTGGTTGTCAGCATCGAAGAACTCGGCAGACTTAAGGTGAGTGTCGCGCTGCTCCATTCCTGTGTCGATGCTGTTGATATCGGCACTGAATGAGGCTTTGGCTCCTACCAGATCGTCACTAATGGTGTCTAGCGTTCCGCTGAAAGATTTAAACGAACCGGTGACGGTGCTGATGACAAGGTGCTTGACCTTGAATTGTACTTCGCTGTGCGATGGGTCAACGGTCCAGTTTGCTGTAGCCATGATGTAGTGGTTGTGGGGTTTGAGGTTTGAAAATTGTCTAAAGTCGTAACGGTTGTCGGGTACTAACTCACTTATAATAAGCAACATTGCAAAAACCGTGCTGTCAGCTTAGTACTGACAATAATGGTATTTGGGCTTGAGACCTGTCAGGTTTGTACTCCCTTTAACTATCATTAAGACGATACAAAAGTATATGTTGCAACATGTATAAGCCTTGTCAACGTCTTGTATAAATGCCGCTAAGTCTTGTAAAAAGAGGCACAGCGAGATTGCAATTTCCTTAAGTGAACAAGCCTCTAGGTTTCCCAGATGCTATTTTAAGCCCCTAATAGCCTGATTTCTTTTATGATGCCTGCGCCTACATGGCGGCTGATTTGGGCCATTAGGCGTTCTCTGGTCAGGTGAAACTCCTGCCGTAAGGAGGGTGAGGTAATGATCATGACCAAAACGCCCTGCTGGACGTACATCTTCTGGATATTTAGCAAAACGGAAGGGCTAAATGTGCCGTTGATAAAGTCTAGTACACGTGTTTCGTTTACCTTTTGGTCCATATTTCCCTTGCGCAGTACCTCGGCGAGCATTGTTGCCAAGGATTGCGGTTCGTTCGCACGCTGGTCTTTAGGGTACTTGGCCATTTGTAAGAAGGTGTGGAATCAATATGACGATTAGGCAGAGATTTAGGTTAGTTGATGACAGAACGAGGTGCCCAAACAACTTCCTGAACACCTAAGTCTTTGGTCATCAGCCTTCCGAGGACGAAAAGGTAGTCACTCAATCGGTTCAGGTACTGGATGACTAGTCCATCTACAGGGTCGTGGTCGTTGAGGCGGATTACTTGGCGTTCAGCCCGTCGGCAAACGGTGCGTGCTAAGTGTGCAAAACTGACCGACTGGTGTCCTCCAGGAAGGATAAAGTTCCGGAGTGGTTCAATTTGGCTGTCCATCATGTCCATTGCATGCTCCAATTGTTCGATGTCAGCTTCGGTGACATCAGGCCGGATGATGTTGGATTTACTAGGTTCGGTTGCGAGGGTGGCTCCGATCGTAAAAAGTAGGTCTTGAATGGCTTTTAATTCAGGAGCTCTACTGAGGTTGACATGTTGGTCACGAAGTAGGCCGATCCAGCTATTGAGCTCATCAACTGTGCCATAGGCCTCGATGCGTTCGTGTCCTTTGGACACTCGGGTACCACCCAAGAGGCTAGTCTGTCCTTTATCTCCTGTTTTGGTGTAGATTTTCATGGTCTGAGTTGTTTTAGGCGGCAGAGGTATGGAATGCTGTCTAGTTAACCTGGCTTCAATAGGCAGCCAGTATTGGTCAGCCATTATTCCGCATGTCCTAGCACACGGCTAATATAGAGCAAAGGTAAAGCTATGTTGTCATAACAATAGTTGGTTCTGGATATTTGGGTATGGTTGCCCAGAATCATATCTGGCAAGCGACTAAAGCATCGGTTGGTTCATGACCCTTAGTTGGTCTGAACTTAGCCAAGCATTGACAAATCCGTCTCCGCCAACAGTTGCCCCTAGCCGATGGTAAAAATCAATAGCTGATTGGTTCCAGTCCAGCACCTGCCATATTAGCTGCGCACAGTCTTCACGCCGTGCAATATCAGCAACAGCCAAAAATAAGGACTTGCCGATACCCAAGTGCCGAAAATCAGGCTCCACAAATAGGTCTTCGAGGTAGAGACATGGGCCACGCCAAGTGCTGTATCGATAATACCAAACAGCCATCCCGACAGGTTGTTTATTCACCTCTGCTATCATGAAGGCCATCAGAGGTTTATCCCCAAACGCATCCTTAACTATGTAATCAGCTGTATTTGTAACCTGATCAAGTCCACGTTCGAAGATCGCGAGTTGTTTAATTAGGTGTAACAAGGCAGGGGCATCCTTTGGGGTGCCCATTCGCAGGATTGGGTTTATTGTCGACTCCATTGGAGGTAAGGTACAGTTATGATATGGGCGTTAAGGTGCCAGATTTTAGGTCGGGTGGTACAATAATCTTACGAATGGGACAGCAACACATCTGCTTGACCTATATCTTTGGTTTTGGTGTCGATGTCAGGACGCAAATCGCTGCACGAACATAACGCCACAGGTGATATGATACTAGACTTTATCTTGTGGGACGTCAACCCAGAGGTTTTCCATAGCCTGAGTCAATCGGAATCGGTGTTCAGATTTTTGGGCAACTTGCGTTGGTATGGACTGCTGTTTGCAACGGCTTTTTTGGTTGGCCAATGGCTGATGCAAAAAATCTACCATACAGAAGGCAAACCTCCTCGTGATGTTGACACCCTTACGCTTTATATGGTGGCCGGGACGGTTATCGGTGCTCGCTTAGGACATTGTTTGTTTTATGAGCCGAACTATTTCCTAGCCCACCCAGTCGAAATCTTATTCATCTGGCAAGGTGGGTTGGCGAGCCATGGGGCGACCATCGGTATTTTGTTATCAGCATGGCTATTTTCGCGTAGCCGACCAGGACAGCCTTATCTGTGGCTGATGGACCGCATTGTTATTTTGGTGGCCTTGGCTGGTGCCCTAATCCGGACGGCAAACTTCGTTAATGCCGAAATCGTTGGCAAACCTACCGACTTGGCCCTAGGTACGGTGTTTGCAGCACCAACCAGGATATACCTTGAGGAGGGCTTAGCAAAACAAGTCTTGGACGTAAGCTCTTTTAAGGGAAATAAAGATACGGTAATTAACGGTCAGCAGCTAACTGCCGTCAGGTTTGACCTGACATACGACGGCGCCACTAATGACACACGGAGTGTCAACTTTAGCCTCCTAAATGACGTGTCACAGCTTATCTTCCGGGCAAACGAGCCAGAGCTGAATGTTATTCTGCCAGCCCAGCCCCAAGTTAGGGTAGTGCCAGAAGGGAACAAAATTGTAGGTTCGATTATGGTTTGGGGCTTGCCTCGCCATCCCGCTCAGCTCTATGAGGCTTTCACTTGTTTGCTTTTGTTTGTCGCCCTTTGGCGCTATTGGTCCAAAAAGGGGACGCAGGTACCACATGGTAAGCTTGTTGGCACATTCTTGATGGTGGTTTTTGGACTACGTTTTGCTTATGAGTTGCTAAAGGAGAACCAAGTTGGCTTTGAGGATAACCTTGCCTTCAACATGGGCCAGATCCTGAGCATTCCTCTAGTATTATTAGGGGTGTGGTTGGTTTTTAGGACACGCAGTGGCTCTGTGCAGTCCTAGCGCCAAATAAGTTCTGTTTTTGCCGAAGCGCTGATTGGCAAACTATGGGAAAAGCGCATAAATCCCACTTAACGAATACCACCAGCTTACATCAATTTCGGAGGTATATTTGCGGCACTGTAATTTTTGTTAGCCTTGCCGAATAGGTAGGGTCTATAGTTTTGCAGGAAGCCTGATAATTGATGGAGTCGCAGAATCCGACATCTAGGAACATAATCGAACGCTATACCCGTGGCTACCTCATTGCATTGGGTATGGTCGCTTTGTTGACAGTGGCAGGGCTAACGGTGCTGCAACAACTGGTAAGCAATGAGCAAGGTGAATCTTTGCTTATTAACAAAACTGGTAAACAGCGGTTCTATTCTCAGCAGATCGCGAAGGCGATTCTTGTTCTGGCCGACTCAGTGTCTGAAAACCGAAAGACCGAGCTGGCTACTGCCTACAGTGCTTGGGTCCTTTCTCAGCAGGAGTTACAGTTGTTGTCAGCCAACCCTAAGTTTGGACATTTGTTGCGCAGCCAAGATGTGGCGGCACTTGTAGCGGCCCAAAAGGATGATTACCTGGTCATAGAGCAGGCTGCCAAGTCAGTCATAAACCACAAAGGCGACAATGCTTCGCTCCGAAGATTAGCATCATCAGCTGGCCGAAAGGTTCTCGGTGTAGAAGGCGCATATTGGGTCAATATTGACAAAACGGTTACCCAGCTCAATCTAGAGTCGAACGCACGTATCCAATTGTTAGAGTGGCTCCAGATTGGTTTGGCCGCCATTATCGTGTTGCTTTTGGGCATTGAGACCCTTTTTATCTTCAGGCCATTGTCAGGCGTCATCCATAAGTTTTTGGCAAATGAAGTCTCGGCTCGGCATCAACTAACAAGGCAGACGGTGGTGCTACGCCAGATTCAGCTTGATAATGAGACCTATATCAAGACCCTTGCAGAAAGCCAAAAACAACTGGAAGCATCACTCGATGAAGCATTGATGCTTAAAAGCCAGGTTGAATGGCGTGAGTTTCGTCTTATTGAGGCACAGGCCATTGGCAAGATGGCAAGTTTTGAGACTGATGGGCTAGGCCAACTAACCCGCTGGACCTCCCACTTTCCGAAACTCCATGGCATCCCCGCCGATTCGGCCCCTAATCGGTATCCCCTCACTAAGCATATTCACCTGCATGATCAGGCCGCCTTCAAGGTACAATGGCTGGATAATCTAAATCGAGGTATACCTTTTAACCTCGAATACCGCATCATTCGTGAGGGCACAACTGCATGGATTCACTGCCATGCCAAACCTGTCCTGAACGCTGAAACCCAACAATACTACTACGTCGGCACAATCCAAGACGTAACGGATGAAAAAGAGGCTTTCGAACAGATTACAATCGCTCGTGATCTTGCGCAGCAAGCAACCATTGCGAAGACCATGTTCCTGAGCACCATGAGCCATGAGATCAGAACCCCGCTCAACGCTGTAATTGGTTTTACTGAGTTGCTGATGCTGGAGGATCCTAAACCATCTCAGCTCGAAAGTCTAGAGATCCTGAAATACTCGGCCAACCATCTCCTGAGCCTCATTAACGATATCCTAGATTTCAACAAGATAGACTCGGGCAAGATCGAGTTTGAGCAGGTTGAGTTTGACCTATCCCAGGTCCTGCAATCTGTGGGCAAGTTATTCTCGCTTAAGATTGAGGAGAAAAAATTAGGTTTCACGATCAGCGAACCTGCCAAGTTTGGCAACTATTTGGTTTCTGATGTTACTCGCTTTAATCAGATACTTCATAACCTAGTTAGCAATGCGCTCAAGTTCACCGAACAAGGCCAGATTGAGATTGGATACCTTATCGAGCGTGAGACAGATACAGAAGTCAACCTAACGTTTTATGTATCTGATACTGGTATTGGTATATCAGAGGAGGGTAAGGCCAAATTGTTTCAGGCCTTTACCCAAGCACACTCGTCCACGACACGACTTTTTGGGGGTACAGGCCTAGGGCTATCAATCAGCAAACGGTTGGTAGAGTTGCAAGGTGGGCGTATCTGGGTTGAGAGCGAAAAAGACAAAGGGACCAAGTTCAACTTTAATCTCAGTTTCGGCAAGGGTGGCCTCATTAAGCAAAATGCCATGTTGCCTTACAGTCATGATCATGAAGAACGCCGCAATCTAGAGCAGGCCGAAATTTTGGTTGTTGACGATAATGCAATCAATGTGATGATCGCTCAAAAGTTTATCGAGCGATGGCATGGGCGGGTCACTACTTGTAGTGATGGGCAGCAGGCGATCGACCTCATAGCTAAAAGGCAGTTTGATGTCATCCTGATGGATCTTCAGATGCCCGTTATGGATGGCTTTGCCGCCACTTCCTGGATCAGGGCACAAGCTGATCCTGACATTATGTACCTTCCGGTTGTAGCACTCACGGCTAGCGTAGCCCTCAGTCTTCAGGAGGAGGTTATGTCTAAAGGGTTTGATGCCTACGTATCCAAACCATTCAATCCGGCCGAGCTTTATCGTGTTATCCGGAACCATATCAAAAAGCCTACTAAAAATGGGGTTTTTAGTTCTGTTGGTGTCAGCACCTCCTGAGTAAGGACCATTATTTGGCCAAAGTCTCAGCCCACAAAAAATCGGCACAACCAAGCGGACTGAATGATCGATGGTGTTTTCGGCAATCGATAACTTAACAATTGCACCTGCCACAGGTTTATTTTTTTGCGTACCTTTGCAGCCCGTGCCAAGTGGCAAGGGTTATGCCATGGGAACATGGTGTAGATAGTTTAACCTAAAAAGTCTGTCATGGCCTGGTGCCCGTCTTGGCAGAGTAACTGGGCACCGCAAATTCATGACAAATTCCCCTAATAATTTCGACTGGGACAGGGTTGACTCAAAAGGTTTTGGCGCTGGCTACAGCAATGCTGAGATAGCAGAGCTAGAGTCGCTCTATGCCGCCACCCTTATTGAGGTGCAAGAAAACCAAGTGGTTGTCGGTACCGTCGTCGGTATCAATGACAAGGACGTGATCCTGAACATCGGCTTTAAGTCGGATGGTTTGGTATCCCTGTCTGAGTTCCGCGACATCGAAGACCTACGTGTGGGTGACACCGTTGACGTCTTCATCGAGGACCAAGAAGACAAAAATGGCCAATTAATCCTTTCACACCGCAAGGCGCGCATCGTCCGTGCATGGGAAGGCATTAAGCAAGCCCTCGAAAACGACACCACCCTTGAAGGGCTGGTTAAGCGCCGTACCAAAGGCGGCCTTATCATCGACCTGTTTGGTGTTGAAGCTTTCTTGCCTGGTAGCCAGATTGATGTCAAGCCAATCCGTGACTTTGATATCTACGTCGGTAAGAAGATGGAAGTCAAAGTGGTCAAGATCAACTACACCAACGACAATGTCGTGGTTAGCCACAAAGTCTTGATCGAAAAAGATCTCGAGTCGCAAAAAGCAGCCATCCTCAACAACCTCGAAAAAGGTCAGGTGCTGGAAGGTGTGATCAAAAACATGACCACGTTCGGTGTTTTTATCGACCTTGGTGGTGTTGATGGTCTGTTGCACATTACCGACATCTCGTGGGGCCGTGTTAGCCATCCGGATGAGGTCTTGTCACTCGACCAAAAAGTACAAATCGTCGTCCTTGATTTTGACGAAGAGAAAAAACGTATCAGCCTTGGCATGAAACAACTCACGGCACATCCGTGGGATAGCCTGCCAGCTGAGATCGAGCCAGGTAGCAAAGTACGTGGCCGCATCGTCAACGTTGCTGATTATGGCGCATTCCTAGAAGTGATGCCAGGAGTCGAAGGTCTGATCCACGTCTCAGAAATGAGCTGGAGCCAGCACCTGCGAAACCCACAAGATTTCATCACCGTTGGTGGTGAGCTTGATGCTGTTGTCTTGACACTAGACCGTGATGAGCGCAAAATGTCACTCGGCATCAAACAACTTACCGAAGATCCTTGGACCAAACAAGATCTATTGGTTAAATATGCTTCTGGCACCAGCCACACCGGTACTGTCCGTAACCTGACCAACTTCGGTCTCTTCATCGAGCTAGAAGAAGGTATCGACGGCCTTGTACACGTGTCTGACCTGAGCTGGACCAAAAAGGTGAAGCACCCAAGCGAGTTCACCAAAGTGGGTGAGAAACTTGAGGTCAAAGTCCTTGAGCTTGATGTCGAAAATCGTCGTCTAGCCCTTGGTCACCGTCAGCTTGAGGACAACCCTTGGGATACGTTCGAGACTATGTTCTACAGCGGCTCAATCCACAAAGGTTCAATCATCTCCAAAACTGACAAAGGTGCTCAGATCGAGCTACCATATGGCGTTGAAGGATTTGCAGTTGCTAAAAACCTTGTCAAACAAGACGGCACCTCGGCCGAAGCTGGCGAAAGCCTTGACTTCCGTGTGCTTGAGTTCAACAAGGATGAGCGTCGCATCGTCTTGTCACACACTGCCATCTTCTCGACTGCTGCCCCAGCTACTGAAGGCAAACCAGCCAAGAAAGGCAAAAAAGGTGCTGATGAGGCCGATTCAACCCCTGTGGTCATCAACAATAGCCCAAGCAGCAACACCCTCGACGAGGATGGTGTCTTGGCCGCCCTCAAAAGCAAAATGGAAGGCAACAACTAATTAGTTGGTTTGACCTTGGCTAGTAATAGCTTATAACAACTACCCCCCTTGACTTGGTTGAGGGGGGTAGTTTCGTTTGGTAGGATCGGTTATGAAATTGGTATCATGGTGTACTGGTTTCAGACAAACAAGTCCACTATCTTGCTAGCCGCTTATGCGGTTTTCGTTTTTCTCAAATGTTATTGCCCAATTCCATGCGCTACATACCCTCCGGTACAATCTTGTCCCATCACCTGACCAAAACCGCCTTGGTGCTTGAACTGGCCCATGGCACAGCGACCATCGAGGTAGATGCTTTGGGTTTGGTTAAGGTCCAACTTGTAAGGCACGACCAGCGTATCCCACATAGTTATGCCTTGGCCAAACCTTGGTCATCACGTCAGCTCAGGTTGCCGGAGGTGCAGGAAACCCCTGAGGAATTGGTTTGGCGCCTGGATTGGGGATCGATCCACATTCGGATTTCCAACCTAGCGATCACCTACTGTAATACCTCAGGCGAGGTCCTCATGGCTGATGATGATGGTCTGGGAATGGGTTGGTTAGGTGATCGGGTGGGCCACTACAAGGTCCTCCAGCCATACGAACGTTTTGTAGGCCTAGGCGAAAAAACGGGCAACCTTGACCGCTGGGGTAGGGCCTACACCAACTGGAACACCGATGCTTTTGGCTATGGCACGGAAACCGACCCTATCTATGCCAGCATTCCGTTTTACATGGGTGTCCAAGCGGGCAAAGTGTATGGCCTATTCTATGATAGCACTTGGAAAAGCGAAATCAACTTTGGAGCCTCTAACCATCGATTCTCCAGTTTTTTGGCCGAGGGTGGACCGCTTACCTATTACTTTTTTGCGGGTCCTACTCCACGCCAGATCATCAGCCAATACACCGATCTCACTGGCCGCATTGACTTACCACCATTATGGGCACTTGGGCTTCAGCAATGCCGGTATAGCTATTATCCTTCCGAAACGGTCCTGCAACTGGCCCAGAACTATCGCCGCAAGGGTATCCCTGCCGATGTAATCTATCTGGACATCCATTACATGCAGGATTTTAAGGTCTTCACTTGGCATGGGCAAGATTTTTCTGATCCTGTTGGGCTGGTCAAAGCGTTGAAGGAGTTAGGCTTTAGGGTGGTAGTTATCCTTGACCCTGGTATCAAACAAGATGATACCTATGCACCCTACCAGCGGCTTAAAGAAACTGGAGCCTATTTGCGTTACCCCGATGGCACTGCCTACACTGCCTCAGTATGGCCAGGCAAGTGTCTCTTCCCAGACTTCAGCACCGAGGAGGGCCGCAACTATTGGGCCCAAGAAATGGAGATCCTGAAAGATGCAGGCATAGCTGGATTCTGGACCGATATGAATGAAATCGCCAGTTGGGGTCAAGCCAGTCCTGCCATTATCGAAATGGGTTTGGAGTCAGAAAGTGCTACGGAGCCGGATGGAGAACGATATTCGCACATAGAGGGTCGGAATATATATGGCGCTCAGATGGCAAAAGCAGCCAAGATGGGGTCCCAGTTGCACTATCCGGATAAGCGATCTTTTGTATTGACAAGGGCGGCTTATGCTGGCACCCAGCGCCATGCTGCCATCTGGACGGGGGACAATACCGCAAGCGATGAGCACCTTCTGCTTGGTGTTAGGTTGCAAAACAGCCTTGGCCTCAGCGGGATGGCATTTGCCGGTACTGATATTGGCGGATTCGTTGGGGAGGCCAGTCCCGATCTCTTTGCTAGGTGGGTGCAGGTAGGGTGTTTCTCGCCTTTGATGCGTATCCATAGCATGATCGATAGCCGCCCTAGTGAACCGTGGGCTTATGGCGAAAGGGTAGAGGCCATTGCCAAAAACTACATTAAGCTACGATACAGATTGCTGCCCTACCTATACCAAATCATGCGGGAGGCAAGTATTTCAGGGATCCCAGTAGTCCGATCATTGATGATCGACTACCCGCACCACCATGCCACCTACGACCATCGATACCAGAATCAGTATTTCTTTGGTCCTTCATTCTTGATTATCCCTTGTGTCAGCACTCAGGCCTATACTGCTGCGTGGCTACCACCTCACCAAGGGGGCTATTATTGTCTATATAGTGGCAAACACCATGCAGATAATCAGGAGTTACCCTTAGCCTCCCCGCCAGAAATGCTCCCGGTTTTGGTCAGGGCTGGCAGTTATTACTGGACCCAAGAGCCGGGTGCACATACGTCAGACCAAGCAACTGATACTATTACTCTTCATATCTATCATGGACGCGGAAAGACAACAGGGACATACTATGAAGACGAGGGAGAAGGGTTTGGCTACAAACAAGGACATTGCCTTGTGCGAAAACTTGACATCAACCACCAAGACAAAACGCTGACTATCCATCAGCCAGTAGGTAGCTACCTAAGCAAATTCAAGCAGATATCGATCATGTTTCATGGCTATGATCACCTTGGTTCAGTTATGGTGGATGGGCAGCCTACCGTGCCACAGCCTCGGACAATTAGGGTGCTAGATCAAGCCCCGAGCTTCGATCCTTTGGGTTATGTGCCACCAGTAGCAAGCCAAACAGCTATGGCCATTGATCTACCTTTTGTTGGGGTAATCAAGTTGTCATGGTAGCCAATGATCGAAGTAATGATTTTTGATGATACCAAAGCTACCGCAAAACGATGAAAATTAAATCCTTCCATTTGCCGTTTGGTGTGCAGGTCTTTAAGGCATTCAGCGATGAAGCGCGAGTCAGGATCTTGCACCTACTTTATGTCCAGGGTGAATTGTGCATCACGGACATCGAGCAGGTGCTGGAGTTCACCCAAAGCAAAACAAGCCGGCACCTTAGTTATCTCAAAGCTGCTGGCCTGACGAGCAGCAAACGTCAAGATGCCTATGTTTTGCACCGGCTTAACAATGGTGTATTGCAAATGGTTCAGCAGTTGTTCAAGTTCATGGCTAATGACCCTCAACTAGAGGCTGACCTCCAGAGCTTTAAGGTCCTGTACAGTAACCGCGAGCTTGTCATCAGTAGGATGAAGTTAGCTCAGCAACTCGGTGGAGGTTTGGGTATGGACTAATAGTAAAATGGATATTTAGTCTGGCAGACTTATTTTGCTGACCTGCCCTCTACACCTTCCCAAATGTCAGCCACTAGGAACCCAATCCCAAATGTGAACAAGATCCAGGCTGACCCTAATTGTTGGGCCAAAAGGTCCCCGTGATACAAACTAGGATAGAGACTTAGCGCAAATCCATCAAGGACGATAGCCGCTGTTGACATGATCAGCATTAGTCGTACCATTACTGTCGTTGGTAATTTTGTTAACCACCGGCCAATCACAATGCAGATAAATGCATTAGGTGTCGAGAACAAAAACGGAATCACTTTGGCTAGCCCATCAGCCAGAAATAGCGGTTCGCCTAGGAGGTTAACGAATAATACCCCTATGGCCCAGAAGCCTACGCCCAGGCCTATCAATATCAGATATTTTTTGGTGTCGATATGAACATTTGGGATGGTAATTTTTTTGGACAGGATCAATGCAAAAATCGATCCTGTGCCAACACCCCAAAGTAGCCAAGCGGCCCCAAAGAGTCTGATTTCGGTGGTTGGGCCATAGAGGTCGCCAAACCAAGTGAGCGCAATGCCATCCAAGATGGTGGCAACAAAGGCCATGATGTTAAGCGATTGTATGGCACGATCAGGGTGTTGATCCGCAATTCGATTTGCTGTCCAGAAGAACAAATATGTAACTGGTATTGATGCGATCAGCAGCAGCAACCGATTTGGGCTAGCTTCTGAAAATAGGGTAGGCCCAGTAAAGCGGATAAAGAGGGCTGCCAATAGCCAGAAAAGCAGTCCGAAGAAAACGGACCACAAATAGGATGCTATGCTAAGACGATAGGACATAGTGTGTTAGAGTTAGATGACTGTTGCTTTGATCCAGACGGCTCTGGATTATGTTTGTGCAAAGGTCCCAGGATCCTACCACCTTGACTGATCATATCCCGTCAATCATTGCGCATAACACGACAGAATGCACCTCTCCTTGCCCTTAATCCATGCCATACTTGCTTGTTTCCTCAAGAATGGGTTGTCACCTGCTTCCTTACTGGCTAAAGCTGGGTTTACTGCCCACGACTTGGCATCTGCGCAGCCTGAGGTAGCTGCTAAGGCAATGGCATTGCTTTGGGAGGGTGGGATAGACGAAAGCAAGAATCCCTACCTACCACTTATGGTTGGCTCTCAGCTTTATGTTGAGCAACTAGGTTTGTTGGGTTATATCCTCCAGAACACTGAGCGCCTTGGTGATGCCATTATCGCGCTCGAAAAATATAGCTTGCTCACAAATAACTTTGTTAGCCTTGGTCATCAGCCGATCGGGAATACCCTTGAGTTGCAGTTCTGGTTCAATACCCAGTTATCAACTATCCCAGCTCTGAAGCGTGCGTTTACGCTGTTGGAGTTTGGCTTTTTTGCGGGTGGCATTGCACAGCTTTTGGGTACACCAGTTTCACCATTGTATATCAAGGCAGATTTAGGAACAGAAGACAGGACGCATCTATCGCAGATATTCGGTTGTGAAGTCCAGCAGGGAGATGGCCTAAACATTATGGCTATCCACGCCTTCTACATGACTAGCCCCATCCTAATGCCAGACCCAACCGTGAGGCGGCAGTTCGAAGCCCTCGCAGATCTCGAGCTATCGAAACTAGGGATGGTGGTCTCTTGGTCTGATAAGGTACGGCAGCTATTGGTCGCAGGCCTCCAGACCAACCGAATCACGATTGCCGACATTGCTGATGCTTTGGCCATGAGCCCCCGAGTCCTGCAGCGGCGGCTTAAGCAGGAGAGAACTAGCTTTAGGGCACTCTTAGATGATGTCAAACTGGAGGTTGCGAAGCACTATCTGGCTTTGGGCCTACATGTTGCCGAGATAGCTACCATCTTGGGTTATCAAGACCCAAGCGCGTTTAGCAGGGCTTTCCGTGGCTGGACGGGGGGGACGCCGTTGGGATGGCGTGAATTATTTACCTGAGATTTTTTGTATTTCCAGTACTTGTTTAATTATGTCGGAAATTAGTTTACTCCTGTTAGGCAACAATGAAAGACTAGGTTCATGATGGATCTTTGGGTTAGTATATATTTTGTCAATTGTTGACTGAATCATGATTGCACGTACCTTTAATTCATCAGAATTTGCATTTTTTAACATATCAGCATAAGCAGTTAAGGTCATCGCAACTGCTGCTTTAAAAGTGTATTCTTCTTGCAAGTTCCTCTCCTTTCGGTATTGATTTATGATGAATATCATAAATAATCCAACTGGTGAAAGTCGTAGGGAGTACGATAAGATCGTAAGCCATTCATTTGAGTAGTGGATATCCAATTCTGTGAACATAAAGTATATATATCTACCAGAAATAATTGCCCCTAGAAAAATTAACGCGATCCAGATGTTTACCGATCTTTGCAAACGTTCCGCTCTATCTGAAAATCTATTGCCCAAAGCTCCATCTGCAGCCTTTCCAGTAAGTTCAATAATGTACTTTTCCTCAGCTTTTATTTTATCAAGTGCAATTTTTTGGTCGTCAATTAATTTATGTGCATCTGCTAAGGCAGTTTCCAAATCCGCAAGCCTTAGTTCTAGTTTTTTGTTGTAATCTGAATACTCAAGCTTTAGTGAACTTAATAAAGTACCTGATTCCTCTTTAAAAGTCTTAGTTTCTGTCAAAATTTCTTTAGTTTGACTATTCGTTTCTTCGCTATTATCTTTAAAATGTTTTATGTCACTTACAGAATTTTCAGCTAGGTTTTTTAATTCAATAATTTCAGCTAGTTTGTTTGATATTTCACTTGTTTCTAAAAGCGCACTATTGTGAAGATTGTTTATATCGTTATATTGAGTTAGTAAATTTTGAATGCTATTTGATAGATTATCAATTGATTCTTTTGTTTCCTTCAAATTGATTTCGGCTACACTGTATAAGTTAATTGAACCCCTATCCCAAAAGCCGAAATATATTTGATACTGGATTATATTTTTTAATTCAATAATTGTATGATTTAAATCGATCGTTAGTAAATATGAACATAAATTTATAAAGCAATCTACAATGCTAACACGGAAACCAGAATCATTCCAAAAGTGCAATGGTAATAAAGTGCCCAATCTTTCAGAATTAGATAGTTCCGCCTTCTGTTGATCTATGGCCCTTATAGTAAGCTTTAGAAAATGATCGTGACTAAACTCACTAACCAAAGATCCATCGGATTCATAAGATTGTTTTGAGTCAAGGATTACTTGTTCGTAGTTAGCAGCTTCAAGTTCTGAAATTCTAGCTAAAATTGTGTCTTTGTCTGCAGGTGACATATCAAGTATTTTAATCCAAATGTAAGGTTTATTGTCCAAACTTTCAAATTGCAACTTTTTATTTCTCCCTTGCCAATCCCAAAATCCCCATTACCTTTGCCACGTCTTTAGGGGTGCTTGTCCCTGCAACACGATGCAGAACCACAGGCTGAGATGATACCCATAGAACCTGATCAGGCTAATACCTGCGAAGGGAACAAAGACCCACCACACTTTCCTTGTCCGTATGCAGATGCAACCATACGCCTAGGGTCCTGTTGGTGCTCCCGAGACCAGCCTACAAATCCTGTGGTGTCTGGTGGTGTTTTGTAGGTTCATGGTGTTGATCATTTTTCTGTGCGCTTCCCTCTAGAGGCGACTCACTGATCTAAAACCGTTCAACATGAATCGTCCACCACGACTCCAAACAATCTCAAATCCTGCGATCAGACTTGCCGCTCTGTACAGATGGCTGTTTCTGGCCCTTCTCGGTTGCGCTGTGCCATTTGGTTTGATGGCCCAGTCCGAACTTGTCATCAATGGGCAAGTGCAAGACATCAAGCAGGTGCCTGTACCTTCTGCCTCTGTCAGGTTGCAAAAACAACAAAAAAGCGTCGAGACTGATCAAAATGGCAGGTTTAGTCTTCAGATCAATTCATCAGGATTGGATAGCGTAACTTTTTTGGTTACCGCAATCGGCTACAAACCCAAGGAGGTTAGGGTCCCAGCTGCAGGCGCATCTTCCGATCTTACCATTGTTCTTGAGGAGCAATCTGCTGTCCAGACCATTGATATTGTAGTCAATGCCATCAGGGGCGAAGAGAAAGCACCAATCTCACAAACCACCCTTAGCAAGGAGGACATCGACAAGCAGTTTTACGGTCAGGATGCCACAGCCCTCCTGCAGCAGACTCCGAATATCAACGCAAGTTTTGACGCGGGTAACCTCTTTAGCAACTATAGCTATATGCGGATCCGTGGCCTAGACTACTCCCGCATCAATGTCACCTTAGATGGCGTCCCACTTAATGACATGATGGATCAGGGTGTATTCTTCAGCAACATGGTGGACTTTGCCAATAGCATCCAAAGTGTCCAGGTCCAACGCGGAGTCGGTACAAGCAGCAATGGCACGGCGGGCTATGCAGGCTCGGTTAACTTCGAGAGCCTAAGGCCACAAGATCAACTACCAGGTGCCGAGCTGCAGTTGTCAGTTGGTAGTTTTGGCACAAGCCGCTACAGCGCTGAGGTCTATTCTGGCCTAGTAAAGGGATGGTCTTTTTACGGTCGTTATAGTGCACTCCAGTCGGCAGGCTATCGGGACAACAGTGGCATGCAAGGCAATAGTTTCTTTGGTTCGGCGGTATACGAAGACGACAAACACCTAATTAAGTTCACAGGTTTTAGTGGTCGCAACAAAAACCGATTGGCGTACTTGCCTGTACCGCTATACCTTATCGACCAAAATCCACGCACAAATCTACTAACCCCAGGCGCCACTGATGATTTTGGACAGGACCTGATCACAGCCCAATATGCCCGCAAGTTTGATCCGCGTAACACTTTGTCTATCTCTGCTTATTTCGGTTCGGCAGGTGGCTGGTTCGAGTACTCTGACCTAGATATCTTGGGCCTCCGGAACCGCCATTTTGGTTTGATTAGCAACTATCGGCATGTCAGCGAGGATAATAAGTTGCTTTTTATTGCTGGTATCCAAGCCAATACGTTTTTACGTGAGAACTGGTACGCTCAGAATCCTGCCAATGACACTCGTTTATATAACAATTGGGGCCGTAAGGACGAAGCCTCTGCCTTTGCGAAACTAAGCTATAACTTGGCCGGTTTTGACCTATTTGCTGACCTTCAGGTGCGGTATGCAGGCTTTGGTTACACGCCGGATATCAAAGAGAATATCAGCGTCGGATCTCAAAGCTGGACATTCCTCAATCCTAAAGTTGGCGTCAGCTACCCAATAACCGAGAGAGTCTCAGCCTTTGCCTCCGTTGGCATGGTAGGACGTGAGCCAACACGCTCAGACCTGCTTAACGGAACTGACAATATTACTGTAGCTAACAAGGACACAACGGCGCAGTTCGGAAACCTCAAGCCAGAGTCCTTGCTAGACTATGAAGCTGGTATCAATCTCAAATACAGCTGGTTACGTGGTCAGATCAATGCCTTCTATATGGACTTCCGGAACGAAATTGCAGCTACTGGTGCCTATACCTCGTGGTTTGTACCACTTCGTAAGAATGTCAATAGTAGCTATCGTACTGGCCTAGAGTGGTCTCTCAACGCCAAGGCGACCGATTGGCTCTCGATCCAGTCCACTGGGGCGTACACCGTTGCCAAGATCAGGAGCTATACCAACGATGCCGAGGGCAAGACCTACGACAACGTCACCCCTCTGCTAACCCCTACCTGGATCTTGTCAAACGGCTTAATCCTAAGTCCTACCAAGTGGCTCGACCTTGCCCTTATTGGTAGGTATGTCAGCAAATCCTACCTAGCCAACAATGACGACGAAAACCTGAGCATGCCAGGCTATTTCGTGGTTGACAGCCGCCTATCAGTCAACTATCAGCGCAAGTACAGCCTATCGGTTTTGGTCAACAACCTGACCAACCAGCGGTATTTCAACAATGGCGCCATCGGTTATGATGCGGCTGGTAATACCACACCTGCTTACGTGGTGCAGGCACCGATCAATTTATTTGTCACAGTTTCTGCCCGTTTCTAGATGTCAACTACCATCAACCTAGCCCTAGACTGGTATCCTAATATCATTCATGGGGGTGTCCTGATTGCACAAGAAGCTGGCTATTATGCTGATGCAGGCCTTACGGTTAATATCATCAGCGCAGATACAGACCAGTATGCCACCTATCCGATCGAAAAACTCGCTGTTGGTACTGTTGATATTGCATTGGCCCCGTCCGAACACCTTATGCACTATCGTGAGAACAAATGGTATCATAATCTAATTGCCCTAGGTGCCATTGCACAGCGAGATATTAGTGCAGTGGCCTATCGGCAGGGTAGTGTCATAACCCGCCCTCGAGACCTCGACGGTCAAAAGATTGCCTGCTACGGAACCTTCTTCGAGGTTGAGATCTTATCTGCTATGATCAAAGCAGATGGTGGCCAAGGTAACTTTGAAGTCTTACACCCCGTCAAATTGGCTCTATGGGATTTTTTCCTTGATGGTCATGCTGATGCCTGCTGGATGTTCCCGTGTTGGGAAGGGGCTATGGCAGATGTCCTGGGCCAACCTCTTGGGTATTTCCACCTTGCTGACTATGGCATCCCTTATGGGCAGTCGCCTATTCTGATCGCAAATCGTGAGACGCAGCTTGCTAAGCCAGCGATTTATCAGTCTTTTATGGAGGCTACAGCTAGGGGGTATCAGCTCATGGTACAGGACCCCGTCGAGGCCATGCGTATCTTTAAGACATTAGCGTTCAGCACGGCACCTACGAAAGCTGAAATGCTTGAGGTGATGGCTGCAGGTATGACATACATCTTGCCAACTCTGTTAGACGCAGATGGTCAGTGGGGCCATTATGATGAGGTGCTTTCCCAAACTTGGCATCAATGGCTTTGGGATCACAATTGCTTAGCTCGTGTTCTTTCCTAGGGCATGATTTACTAGATTACAAATCCAAGGATCGTCTAACACTCCTCTTTTTTTTGCTTGAGCCTATTGGTGAGCCTAATTAGAGCTCAAGCAAAAACTGGAGGGTATCGATGCCGTCAGCAAAGTCCCATGGCAAAGGTGTTTGGGATTGACCAAAAGGAGTCATTTGGCTAGGATAGCCCTTAATAGGCTCTCCTACTATACATTGAAGCTCTGCTTGATGGTCGTTTAGCCAGGTCAAGACTTCAGTTTCGGAGTCGTAATAGTGATAGTGTAACACTGCTAGAGGAGAGGCCAAATCGTTACTTTCCTTTACGACCAAGTAGCCAGTATCTAGGAAAGGGACCGAGTTTACCAAGTAGATCGCGCGGTTGTATTCATAATTATTGGCGAACTTGTTATGGAAAACTAGGTTGTGGAACGGCTCATGCCAAAGATCTAGCAAGTGCGGGATGTCATAACCTCTGGGTAGCAAGAGGTGTGACACATTACGACAACCATGGCCAAAATAGCTAAAAACGTCATGCCCAAGGTTGACTAAGTTGGTATCCGTTTCTTGCCCAGTAATCACGGCAGCCGAGTGTCTGTTTTTGCGAATGATGTTTGGAACTTTGCCAAAGTAATGCTCAAAATACCTGCTGCTATTGTTGCTGCCAGTCGCAATCACAGCATCAAAACCAGTCAGACGATCCACAAATGCAATTTTTATCGCTAACTCAGGGGCGATCTGGGCCAATTCGCCAATCAACCACCTCGGTAGTACCTCGTCTCGGGCACTCAGTTTGACCATTGCTTTGTGTCCTGCAATAGAGACAGCCAACAAATCCTGAAAACCAACCAACGGGATGTTGCCTGCCAAGATAAGGCCTACAGTTTGCGGTTTGCGGTCCTGCAGATCATAGCCACTGACCCAACGTTTCAGTACATCCACCTCTAGCATGGCTTGGATGCCAGCCAGTGCCTGCCGTACGTTGCCATTGGTGAACCAAGGATTCATCACACCTGCTTTCTCTGCTAAGGCATCTATTTCTAGGTCAGACATCCTGCCAATCAGCCCCCCAATGGCTTGCCAAGCCTCGAGGCGTTGCATCAGGGTCATTTCGTGGGATCGGAGGGCACTTGCGCTGGTCATCATATTGGCTCAAAGATACAAAGCATAGAGGCCTTGCACCTACCATTTTTGCCTTAATGCTATCCGTATAGAATAGCAGCTACCCTTTCGTAAAACGGTTGATCCCAAGATTTCCTCCTTTCGGCCAAGCAACCTCAAAGGAGAAAGCCCAATTAGTATTTCCAAAAGCTTTAGTCTTACGCTATAGGGAATTTGATTCTGATCCGATAACCTGGTTCCGCGCCGATCAACGAATCGATACCTTGTGGTTTTTCCTCAACAATTGCCCTTAGCTGTTTACTGAGTTCGGTTACTAGCATAGTGCCAAGTGAAAATTTGCCAGTTCTTTCTTGTGTTTTACCACAGCCATTGTCACGATAGTCGATGACAACATTGTCCTCATCTACCGAAAGATTGATCAGGATTTGGCCAAGCTGCTGCTGACGAAATGCATGTTTATAGCTGTTCGAAATCAACTCATTCATGATCAGACCACAAGGTACAGCCCTAAGGATATCGAGCATTACGTTGCTGCCTTCTACCGTCAGGGTGACCGTTACATTGGTCTCGATAGTAGCACTTATCTGGCTTCCGAGGTTCTGGAGGTAGGAGACAAAATCAATTTTACTGAGGTTGGTGTTTTTATAGAGTTCCTCATGCAGGATTGCCATTGACCGAATACGGTTCATGCACTCTACAAACATGGTGTTGATCTCAGGGTCTGTTATCTGGTAGTTCTGGAGGCTCAGTAGGCTGATGATAACGGCCAAATTGTTTTTGACCCGATGGTGGATTTCTCGAAGTAGAATATCCTTTTCCGATAGCGAATTTTCTATCCTTTTGATTAGGTTCTTGGTTGCGGTTATATCCACAATCCTGACCAATGCACTACCAGCCAACGAGTTAAGTGGTGTGATCGCAATCGAGCCCCAAAACTGACGTCCTGTAAAGGATTGGTAAAGAATATCCTCGCTTTTGGAGCTGCCAGGATAGTTACGGTAAATATTCGCATATCCTAGCTTGTTTGCCTCATTATCAACTGCGAGTTGGTGACAATCAAAATTAACTAAGGAGGCCTTATCCGCTGCACCAAACATTTCGATGGCCGCTTGATTGCAATCTAGCATTCGAGATGGATTCCCGCCTATTACAAACAGTGCATCTGGCGAACTCTGGAACAGATCCTGGAAAAGCGCTTGGCTTTGACTTAGTTTAAGCTCGGCATTTTTTCGTTCGGTGATGTCAGTACTTATGCCTAGAATACAGTTGCCAGCGTCGGGGATCGTTACCCCACGTTTTATGGTAAGATAGTGGATCTCCTGGCCGTCTTTGTCAATGTGGGAGTGCTCAAACGCGGACTCATCCATGTTAAGGGCTTGGTTATCAGTAGTTTCATAAAGGTCTAATTTGTCATTTCGATGTAGTCCAAAATTGATTTCTTCATCAGATCTAGCTAGTAGGTCAGATTCTGACATGTCAATACTTTTCAGGAATGGAGTGTTTACCATCATATACCGCTTATGGTCATCCTTTAGGAAAATCGGATAGGGAATTTTGTCAAATACGTTTCGCAAGACTGTTCTTTGTTCCTGCAAGCTGGCTGTAAGTTGCTCTGTTGCCGTGATGTCTACTGCGGTGGCAAGCCTAGTGTGCCGACCGTAAAGGTCGTTTGGCAGTTCGTGACTACATACCTCTACCGATACCAAGCTGCCGTCGATCCGGGCCATTTGGGACTTAAAGCTAAGCGTTCCTTTCTGATTGATGCTTCGGTCTAGGTTTGGTTGGATTTTATTCTCCATTCCCTTAGGCCAAAGGTCTGGCAATTTCATTCCCTTAAGTTGGTCAAGAGAGTAGCCTAAAAGATGGGTGTTGGCTTCATTCACTTCAATAAACTCAAGTGTTTCGATGTCATAAACAATTGTCGGGATTGCGGATGAATTGAACAAGGCGCTAAACCTCTGCTCCTGAAGTTCGGCATGGGCCAAGATTTTTGTTTCAGTAGTTTTGTCAACGTTGATGGTAAGTACCCACTTTCTCTCGTCCCACTCAAAGACCTTCATTTTGCTCTGAAGATAGATTGGTGATTCATGTAATTTAGTCGATATTGTCCCTTCCCATTTTCCATGAATTTTGAGATCCTGTTTAAGGCCAGAAAACAAGTTACTCATTTCCTTGCCTAATTCGCCCTTACTAATCTTGGACAATGTCTGTTCCATTTGCGTCGGATCTTGATGATTAGTCATTTGCAAAAACGCTTGATTGACTAGCTTGACATCAGTGTAATCGAAATCAGTGACCATTATTCCGATTTGGGCCTCTTCTAGGATTGTTTGCAGTAATGTTTCTGACCGCTCGCTATGTAGGCCTTTGTTATATGCTTCTGTTATGTCTGTCAGCTGCACAAAATAATGATGATCACTGCTCCCTTTGATGAAGGTGGCTTTTAAATGGCAATAATTTTTGCCATTTTTCCCGATTACGGTAAGGTTCTTGATTTCAAAATCCTGCTGACCAGTTATTAATGATTGCCATTCAACTGCTGTAATGTTGGCTTTCCCAGCTTCCAAGATGTCATGCAGTTTTTGGTCCTGAAGGTCAGATTTGAGGTTGAACTTTTCCTTAAAACACTGATATGTTGCTTCATTGGCATTCAGGATACAACCATCAAGGTCAATCAAGACTTGTGGACCAGCATGTTTGATACTCATTGTATGGAATAACTCGGACTCATTGAGTCTATTCGCTTTGATATGATCGTAGTTGTAGTCATTGACGATAGTAAATCCTAAGATACGTTTAAGCTGGTTTTCAGGTCCTAGTATGGGGATGTATACACTGCTCAAAATAAAGTTATTGACCGGTAGTGTCCAACTTGCAATTTTGCCTTTCCGCACTCTCTCAAGTGCTTCATAGAAAATGGTACCAAATTTGGGGTTAACTAAGTCTGTGGCATAATGCCCAACTAGAATATCTCTTGTTACACCGATAATCTCTAATCCCTCGCCCATGACATCAAGGATCCGGAAATTAGCATCTAGCTCTGTATGAAATAGTTTTTTGCTATTGACCTGAAGGGCTTGGAAATCCGTACCCGATGGTTCTATTTTGATGGCTTCTGGCAAAACCTCACACTTTACTTTGAGGATCTGATCCTGATCTGTCCTTCTATAATTGATGTTTACCTTTACGTAGGCCAACCCACGACCCGGGATTGGCATTTTAATCATGAAATAGCTATTGAGGTAGTCGCGGTCTAGCGAGTCGATCTGGGCATAGACTTTGTGCCAAAGCTCGCACCTGACAAACCGAATTGGTGTATGCCCAGCCAGCTTACCCCACTCCTGGAGTCCTTTACTAATGTTTAGTACCTGACATGACTCAGGGTCGATTGCCATCGTGAATCCGTCAGGGTCGAGCGCTAAAAAATCATCGCAAGGCTCTAAGAGCTGATTTTTATTTCTATGGGGCTTATCCATCCAGCCAAGTTGACGATACAGCCCTAGGACCATCGTGTTATAGCTTTCAATCCTGGCTTCGTTGGCTTCAATGGTGCTGCTTTCGGTTCTCATGATTGTGGCGTGTCTGGAAACTTGTATTGGGATTTGGTATATGAGTGGTATGCAACTTAACTAAACAAACGATCTTACGTTTATTATTTTACCAAACTAGTCTTTATGGCCAATCCTTTGGTCTGAGGCGCACCATAATGACCCAAATCTGTCCATGCGTTACCGATCAAGATTTTAGTAACGCCATCATTAGGAGCTAGGCAGGTGATCGGCAGCACAAAATCATCAACTACTCCGACAAACCGTGCTGCCCAACGTTCGTGATACTTTTCAGCATTCGTTTGTTTGAGCTCTAAAATAGGTAGCTCTTTATACCGCAGATAATGGGCAAACAAGGCCGCTACTGCTTGTCCCGATAGTTGAGTTTCGTTGGCCTGTTGTAGGCTATTGACTACATTGACCCAATAGCTTACGGCAGTTTCGGTTCTGATAGGTTTCTGTTTCGCGATGCTGGCAAAGTCTTTTACGGCTTGTTGCCAAGCAGGTTCATTATCAATGGCTAACCGGAGGGTCATGATCATGGCCGCACCTTTATAGTAGATGTCACTGTCTAACCATCCATTATAGGCCACATGGTTTGGTCCCTGCATAGGGCTTTGATTTTTGATTTTGGCCAGCCAATTGGTTGCATACTCAAATGCAGATGCCTTACCTAAGGTTTGCTCTACATAGACAAGCTCGGAATAAGTGCACCAACTTTCGTGTAGCCAGAGGTCGGCGTGGTCGGCTACGCTGAGCTGATTGCCCCACCATTCGTGCCCACTTTCGTGCACGAGGATAAAGTCAAAACCAAAGGCATTTTTCTTGAAGCCATTGCCGTAAGCGATACAACTTTGGTGCTCCATACCGTAATACGGTGTCTCGACTAGTTTATATCCATCCTGATAGTAAGGATATGGGCCAAAGGCATCCTCGAAGATATCAAGCATTTTTTTGGCTTCTGCTATTACCGCATTTGCCTTTTGTTTGTGATAGTCCAGCAGGTAGAGTTCGATGCTGAGTAGCTGTTGTTTGGTATTGCTGCTACCCTTTGCATTCCTAATATTACTTGCTCTAGAGGTCATGGTCTTGGCATAGTACCCCAAGTTGAACGTGACATTGTATAGATTGATCGGGCTCGAGACTTGCCAAGTGGTCGTCCTTATAGACTGAAATTTGAAGACACGATCTGCTATTAACTTGCCGTTGCTTACAAACATTAGGTTGGACGGATAAGTGCAAGTTATTAGTACGCCCTTTTCTGGTTCGTCCGACGGGTGGTCCTTGCAAGGCCACCAAGTGCTTGCCCCTTGTCCTTCGCAGGCTACTCCAATCCAGGGCCTACCGAGGCTATCCTGGCTCCAGACAAAACCTGCTGACCAAGGTGGCCGTGTGCTGCGTAAGGGGCTACCATTATAGACAATGGTGATGATGTTGGTCTCGTTGAGCTGCTGCTTCGGGTTGGCCACCAAAATAATGTTCCCATTGCGGCGGTATCCAATAGGTTCTCGGTTCAGGAGCACAGTGTCCACCGTCCAGATGGCAAGTAGATCTATCTGGAAACTATCTGTCGGGGCGGCCAAATTGTATTCTATCGTTACGCGTCCTCTGAGGGATTGATCCTCTAGGTCTGGCCAAAGGTTGAGATCATAATGTTGGACATCCATGGCCCGTTTACGTGGCGTCAGTTTACCACGTACACTTTCCTGCTGGCTGTTAGCCCCTATGATTCCGCTACCTTGACTCCAACTGGTTTGTGCATAGCACCAAACAAAAATAACGAGCAAACACTGCAATCGTTTGGCTGAGGGCATCAAGCTAAAAAGCGTCTTCCAGATGTACAATTGTTTGGGCAAGGTCATAGCCAGTAATCGCGATTATGTCATAACGAACTGGCCCAATATGCGCAACAGAATCCAGATAAACCAAAGCAGCTTTATGTACGGACTTAATCTGGGTTTGACTGACCATTTCCTCTGGGTACCCTAGGCCATTGTCGGCCCTGAATTTGACCTCAATGAAGACAACTAGTTGACCCAAGTTGGCTATTAGGTCGATTTCGTGGCGGCCTGCCCTGTAATTGCGTTGCAGGATTTGATATCCCTTCAAGACTAAAAGGTCTGCGGCGACTTGCTCGGCCTCTGCCCCAGCAAGTTGTAATGCTGTTTTAGGTTTAGGTGTGCGGGCCATATTGGCAGTTCAAGTCTTGGAGGGCGATCCTATTACAACCTTTCGCCAGTCATCAGGGAGTAGGCCTGAGCTTTAGCCGCAAACATGGCTTTTGTTTTGGCCCATACCCCCTCAAACAAAGGCGAGTCCCGATACCTATTAAGGTCTGTTTCCGAATTCCAATGACTTAAGGTATAGAACACTGCTGGGTTGTGCGCATCTCTGCAGAGCTCCAGATGTTGGCAACCTTCTTGGTGCCTAACCTTGTCCCTTATCGTTGCGAAATAGGCTTCAAACTCTGGGACAAGGGAATCCTGAAAGTGCATTCTGACGATTCTGATGAGCATATTTATGTTGGTTGTGCCAATTCCTGAGCGGAATGATCGATGCCTAAGATATGGCTAAAGATAAAGTCCCCAGCTAAAAATGTAGAACATCCCGCCACCAAGGACGGTCGCCAAAGCGCTGCCCCACCATACCTGAGCCTGTGTGTGTGCACCAAGTTGTAGCCGAGCTGCCATCGTCAGGCCCCAAGCCAAGGCAGCAAGCACTGCTAATGGCAAAAGGTTGTTCTCTGGGTATTTGTAGGCCAGTAGTAGGATATAGGTTAGGGTGCCAGCCGTGCCGATGGCATGGGCACTGATCTTTACAAATAGGCTGATTAGTGCAGCAACTAAAATGGTTAAGGTGATACAGGCCAGAATGACCAACATATCGAGGTTAAGGATAAACGAACCTTGCATCAAGAAAATGCTCACTGCATAAACCAAGGCTGTCAGAAACATCGGCAGAGGGCGATCTGTCTGCAAATCAAGGGTGATTGATTTTATCATGTTTAGCCGCCTTAATAGTAATATGATGAGCCCCGGGATGGCAAACGTGATCGTGAACAAAAACTGCAATAGTTGCCACCAGTTACCTTCCTGCTGGTAGACAAATCCTTGTACCCCGAACGACCCGATCAGGTAGAGGTAAGTAGGCATCAGCAATGGATGGAAAACAAACGACGCAAACCAAGCCAGAATGTCCCAAAAGCCATAGGTTGTTTTTTCTATTTCCGCGTATTCTGGTGTCGTCATCAGGTATCAATATCCAGGTTATGTGCCTGTTTGGTCAGGAGGCCTCAAAATAAAACAATTTTCTTTGCCTAATGGCCATTTACATCAAGGTTGTGGTCCTTGGCCTACTAGCTAAAGAGCATAACTAAACTAGACGATCTCCTTCCGGAGCCTAGCAACTGGCAGGTTAAGCTGCTCACGATACTTGGCAACCGTCCGGCGAGCGATACGGTAGCCTCTGTCATGTAGTAATTTTTCAAGGGACTCATCACTTAGTGGTTCGCCCTTGTCTTCGGCATTGATCATCTCGCGCAGGATAGACTTGACCTCTCTGTTACTGACATCTTCGCCACTATCGGTACTGATCCCTTCGCTGAAGAAGTGCTTGAGTGCGAATGTGCCAAACTCTGTCTGGACATATTTGCTGTTGGCGACCCTAGAGATTGTACTGATGTCCATCCCGATACGTTCGGCAATGTCCTTCAGGATCATAGGGCGAAGCTGGCTATCGTCCCCAGTAAAGAAAAACTCACCTTGCACTTCGGCGATGGCGTGCATCGTCAAGAGTAAAGTCTGTTGACGCTGCTTGATTGCGTCAATAAACCACCGGGCAGAGTCTAGTTTCTGTTTGACAAAAATGGCCGTTTCCTTGATCTCTCGATTTTTCTTGTCGCTCTTGTCGTAAGCCTGCAACATCTCGTTATAGGCATTGCTTATACGGAGCTCTGGTGCATTGCGGGCATTGAGTGTGATGTCGATTTTGCCAGAGTTGGTGTTAACAATAAAGTCTGGTATGATGACCTGAGCTTTGCTTTCGGATGTGCTGGTTTCGCCTGGCTTGGGGTTGCACTTCGTTATCATCATGATGGCTTCGCGTAGCTCGTCAGCACTTTCGATGCTGAGCTTGTGCCTGATGCGGTCGTAATGCTTTTTGGTGAACTCGTCAAAGCAGTCTTCTATTATCCTCAGGGCCAAGGCTGCAACGTCATAGTTGTCGCTGCGGCGCTCAAGTTGCAGCACAAGACACTCTTGCAGGTTGCGGGCCGCAATACCTGGTGGGTCAAACTGCTGGATCATCTTCAAGACCTCCAGTACTTGGTCGGTCTCGACATTGAGGTTCTGGGCAAAGGCAAGGTCATTAACGATGCTATCTAGGTCCCGCCGGATGTATCCATCATTCTCGATGCTCCCGATTAGCTGATTGCCAATCGCATTCTGGACCTCGTCTAGCCGCAAAAAACCTAATTGGGTCAAGAGGGTGTCGGTTAGGGTTGTGTCACCAACAACCGGGATTTCACGATCTTCTTCATCACCACCAAAACCATCACCTTGCATTTTGTAGCCTGCAATGTCGTTGCTGTTGAGGTAGTCACCAATCTCGATGTTGTCGTCCACGTGCATGGACTCGTCTTCCTCAAGGCTGTTGGCCTCAATGCCATTATCAGTCGCTTCGTATTGATCAGTATCGTTGTTGCTATTGTCGTCAAACCTACCTTCTTCAAGGGCTGGGTTGACCTCTAACTCTTCTTCGATCCTTTTCTCGAGCTCGGCAGTCGGTATCTGCAAGAGCTTGATAAATTGGATCTGTTGGGGCGAGAGCTTTTGCTGTTGCGAAAGGGACAGACCTAGTTTTTGCATAGTGGACGGCAGTTTTCGGGGAAGTACAGTTTATGTACCTAGGTGGATGAAGAGGTGGAGATGAATGCTCAATCGATACTGAAAAAATAAAAGTTGACTCGAGATCAAGGCAAAGAGGTAGCCCAAGATCAGAAGGTTACATAAGCTTACGAGGTCCAGTGCCCATCACTGACCGTACCCGATCGAGTGTTTTAGCCCCAATGGAGCGTGCCTTATCAGCACCTTGAGCCAAGATTCGGTCGATTTCGTCAGGGTTGGCCATTAGTTGGTTGTAACGCTCACGTGCAGGGGCAAAGGCAGCAACCAAAGCTTCGGTAAGCTCGGCCTTGGCATGACCATGACCGTATCCGCCAGCGGCATACTTTTCGGCCATGGTGGCAGCAGCCTCGGCTGAAGCCACTAGTCTAAATAGCTTGTAAACAGTACTTAGTTCGGGGTCTTTGGGCTCGTCAAGGGTCGAGGCATCCGTTATAATGCCTGCGACTTGTTTTTTTATGGCCTTTGGATCCTGGAAGACGTCTATGAAGTTACCATAACTTTTGCTCATCTTTTGCCCATCGGTGCCAGGAACCGTCATTACATTGGTGTCGATTTTGGCCTCCGGAACCACAAATACCTCTGTCTGATAATGGAAGTTGACAGCACGAGCGGTGTCACGTGCCATTTCGAGATGCTGTTGCTGATCCTTTCCTACAGGGACAACGTTGGCGTCATACAGCAATATGTCAGCCGTCATCAGGACTGGGTATGTAAATAGACCCGCATTGACATCCGATAGCTTGTCGCTTTTGTCTTTGAACGAATGGGCGTTTTGCAACATCGGGAAGGGTACAAAGCAGCTCAGGTACCAAGTCAGTTCGCAGACCTCTGGCAGGTCCGACTGGCGATAGAGCATGTTTTGGTCATAGTCAAAGCCGAGTGCTATCCAGGTGGCAGCTACGGCATCAACATTGATGCGCCTCGTGGTTCCATCCTTTACAGTTGTGATACTGTGTAGGTCGGCGATGAAGAACAGTGAGTCATTGGCTCTATCTCGCGAGAGCTCGATAGCGGGCATGATGGCGCCAAGTAGGTTGCCGAGGTGCGGTATGCCAGAGCTCTGGATGCCAGTTAATATCCTTGCCATAATCGTTCGGTGGTATCCCGTGCCATTGAGGCCATGGGGCGGCAGATATGTAGTTGAAATGTTAATGTTGTTAACTCCAAGCCGTGAGGCATTATTGCCTACTGTCTGGGGTTATATTTGCCTACCGACACGAAGTTAGGCAACACTTGCCAAAAAAAGGTATGATTTTTGCTAAGGGGAAATAAATCGGCCTTTGGTGGTCAAAATGCCTAAGTTATGTGTTTCGGCACCATGGCATAATACCCACCGGTCTCAAACCTTTCTAAACTTATTTCTACCTTTTTTCAACCAATCCTCGCATCATTTGCTATGCTGACACGACTTACAAAAATGCTTATTGCTGGCGCATCCGTTGCCATTTTGGCTTAT
This sequence comes from Cytophagaceae bacterium, assembly GCA_027490155.1. Taxonomy (GTDB): domain Bacteria; phylum Bacteroidota; class Bacteroidia; order Cytophagales; family Flexibacteraceae; genus CANHWS01. Next base: position 79,072 of record JAIXYP010000054.1, read on the forward strand.
GGTGGTGCTGCTACTGCCCAAGATCTTGGGGCGGTCAAGTTCCAGACACCAGCCTATGACTTTGGCACCTTTAAGGAGGAGCTAGGTCCTCAGAAGCATCGTTTTAGTTTCACCAACACAGGCAAGGGTATCCTCAAGATCGACAAAGTGGTTGCTGGTTGCGGCTGCACCACGCCCGACTGGTCCCGGATCGACATCCAGCCAGGTAACACTGGCTATGTGGATGCTGAGTACAACCCAGCAGGTCGCCCTGGAAAGTTCGACAAATACCTGACTGTTTACGCCAAACTCGGCAAAAAGGCCGACGGAACCGATAAGGACTCTACATTGACGCTTAACATAAAAGGGAACGTCATTGAGCGCGAAAAAACACCTGCTGATCTGTACCCAGACAAACTTGGTGCTTTTCGCTTGGCAAGCCGCAGCCTTTATATGGACAAGGTTACTCCTGGCAGCAAAAATGTCGTAACCAAAACCTTCAAGATCTACAATGACAGCGATGTAGATCAGACCCTAGAGCAAATCAATACAACTGCCTACCCACACCTCAAAATTACGATTGACCCGCTCGTTGTAAAGCCAAAGCAGACATCGACCATTAAGGTTGATTTCAACCCGGCCAATAAGTTAGAGTATGGCTTCAGCAACGACGCCGTCAAGCTCCTGACCAAGGACGACAAAACAGGAACAGACCTTTATGTAGCTGCCACTATGGAGGACACACCAAGGAAGCTGACCCCAGAGGAGGCCGCGAAGGCTCCTAAGTTGTCTTTTGACAAAAAAGAGCATGACTTTGGCGTTATAAATGACCATAGCGAAGTGAGTCACCTCTTCACGTTCACAAACACTGGTAAGGACAAACTTGTCATCAAAAAGACCAAAGCTAACTGCGGTTGTACTGCCTCGGAGCCAACCAAAAAAGTTTTGGCCCCTGGCGAAAGCAGCAGTATTAAGGTCACATTTAATAGCACTGGCAAACACGAGGGCGATAACCAACAAATGGTTACCATCTTCAGTAGCGACCCACAAGATCCTACACAGTATGTTACCATCAAGGCCAAGGTAGACAAGAAGGCACCAGATCAGCAACCTGTTTTGTCTGCACCGACCAACATGCTTAAGGCACAACCAGCCAAAAAGTAGTTCGTTCGACACCTGAGCCGCAATAGCACTGGTGGGTTAGACGTTATCTCTTAGCAAAGTGTTTAGGTCGGTGCCTCTACGACCACGAGATAACAAATATTTAAAAGCCTGCTTATCTTTGTATCACTAGTATTGTTTCACCCTTAATCCCCCCTCAAGATATTATGAACAAGTTCCTGATCGCGATCGCCCTTTTTGCATTTGTAGGTACTGGCATGGCTAGTGCATCCACCCTCGGCGACGACAAAAACAAGAAAGAATGTAGCGGCGAGAAAAAGGCCTGCTGCAAGAGCAAGAACAATGCTAAGGCATGCGGCGACAAGAAAGCCGATGACAAAGCATCAGCTAAAGAAGACGGCAAAACTGAGGCGAAAGCTGAAGTGAAGAAAGACGAGACCAAGAAGTAGTTGCCACTATCTGGTCAAAAAAAGGAGCCCCACCCAACGGTGCGGCTCTTTTTTTATGCCCTATCCAGGACTGAACACAGGCCAAGTATGCTAGGTATAGGTCGGTAACTTGTGCAAGCAAATCGGCTTAAGCTCAAGACGACATATCAGCCCATAAAGTTATTGCGCTTAACTTGCGCTACCATGTTTGTTGCCACAAGCTCGAATACGACAATTCTGATCTGTTTGGGTGTGAATACACTGGGTCTTTCAAAGGAATAAGCAATGCAGCAATACCATCAACTCTTAGAACATATTTTACATACTGGGGTGCGTAAGTCGGACCGTACAGGAACAGGCACGATCAGTGTTTTTGGGTATCAGATGCGGTTTAACCTCGCTGACGGTTTCCCACTTCTTACTACCAAGAAGGTCCATCTTAAGTCTATCGTTCACGAGCTATTGTGGTTCCTGAAAGGATCGTCTAACATTGCTTACCTTAAAGCCAATGGAGTTTCTATTTGGGACGAGTGGGCGGATCCTGAAGGTAACCTAGGTCCAGTTTATGGCACCCAATGGCGAAGCTGGCCAACCCCAGACGGAGGACATATAGACCAGATTGCACAAGTAGTGCAACAGCTTCGGACCAATCCGGATTCAAGACGTATCATCGTCAGTGCATGGAATGTGGCAGAGATCAACCAGATGAAACTCCCACCATGCCATTTGATGTTCCAGTTTTACGTGGCTGATGGCAAACTAAGTTGCCAGCTTTACCAACGCAGTTCGGATGTTTTCCTTGGCGTACCGTTCAATATAGCCTCCTACGCTCTTCTGACCCAGATGATAGCCCAAGTTACTGGCCTAGAGGCTGGTGAGTTCATCTGGACAAGTGGTGATACGCATATATACCTCAATCATCTTGACCAAGTCCAGACTCAGCTCGGTCGTGATTTCAGACCCCTGCCACAGCTAGTGCTCAATCCTGAGGTCAAAGAGCTTGATGACTTTACCTATGACGATATTAAAGTCATCAATTACGACCCTCATCCTGCCATCAAAGCTGTTGTTGCGGTTTAGCTAAAGGCGCACAACTTGACGGGCATCTTTGCCCCATTGCCTTATTTCTCCTATTCTTTGCCCTGCAATTAACCAGCCCTTGTCATAGTGAAGGACGACACGAAGGACCGCCCAACAGGCACTAACCGACGAACCAACAGACAGCGATTTACTGAATTTGCCAAGTACCTTGGCGTTGCTGGTGTAGGCTATAGTTTCAATGTTGGGTCCCGGATTATCTATTCCGAACAGTTTAAGTTTGGGTTTGCAACCTCCGTGACCTTGGCCTATGGTACAGGTATGGTCGTAGCCTTTGCCCTGACCAAATTATTTTTGTTCGACGCCAAAAACTCAGGCAACACCACCAAGGAGGCGATCAAGTTTGTAGTGGTATCCGCTGCAGCTTGGGCAGTGACCCTTTGTTTTGCATTGCTAGCCCTCCAGATTAATAACTACTATATTCAGGTCAACCCAGATGTGCACAACTGGGTCAAGACCAATATTGGTGCCCTAGGCTTTGCCTTCATCAACCGAGAGCTCGCATCTCATATTTTCGGCACCGGTTTCGGTTTTGTGACTAACTTTTTCGGTCATAAACTCATTACGTTCCGCAACACAGGCATAGCTGGTAAATTTGGAAGGTAGGTGCAAAGGTCATCGAGTTGCTATCTTACTTCAGCATCAACTATACCAAACTGAACCTAGTAATCCTACACTGCTTTTGGGCCTTTGTTTCTGCGTTCAGTATTAGGTGACGTAGACCGGTTTTCGGAAGCTGCGCCATCATTATGACTCTCACTACCTTGGTTTGTAGTGCCAGGTAGCCTGTCGTTATCATCTGTCGAGGCTGGTGGGCTTGGCTGAGCTACTGTTTTGGGTTTGTCAACGTCCTGCGGGGCGGATTGTTTAGCATTGGAATGCTGATTAGTTTGTCTGCTGCCATGGTCCACCTTACTTGTTTTGATGCTAGAGGTAGAACCAGTGTCTGACTTGCTAGGTTTGACCAAAGGGAGTGTTTTGATGTTACCGCTATCCGGATCGCCATAGGCAGGAATTGGCATTCGGTCTAGCTTTGATGGTGAAAGTGGCATTACGGCTCTGGGCCGTGTAAATAGCTCCCGAATATGGTCAAAACTTTGGGTATGGATCACGGTAAAGCCAGATGTCGTTGTGTTCTGCTGCGAGCTGTTAAAGCCCTGTGCCACCAAAGCCGCATTGTTTCGGATAAAGGCTCTTAGCCTAAAGATCCCATCCTTACTCAGCATATACTCAACCTGCCAGTCACCAGCTATGCTAGCTGCTGTGGTTTGATTTTGGCTATTAGTAACTCCGCCACTACGGGCGATTCTGACCCTGCCTTCCCATAAGGTATAGGATAGGCGCAGTTGTAGGGCATTGAGTGCATTCTGGTCCCATCCGTTGACGTCTATATCTACGCTGAAATTTTCGTCCACATTGCTCAATAGGCTACTTATCTGGTTGCTGAGCATCTCGCTAATAGTGGCACTGCTGCCACTTGCAAAAAGGTTGTCGCTGCTACCGCCCGCCACATTGTTCACTGGTAAAAAAGCCCTTACCAAGAACAAACTGAATACCTGCCTATTGAGCTCCTGTTCATCCGTCTGGATACGACTTTCGAACGAGGTAACATCCGGGCTAATCGTAGTAGGGTAGTTGCGCTCAATCTCGATCCCGAAGACAATGTTTGGTTTCAACATGTCCCCAGTGATGTCCATGTTGACAGTAACTGGGTATTTACGTCGTAGCTCAGGTCGCTGAAGTGTGGCAGAGTCAAGAGAAAAGATGAGGGGCCTCAGGCTGGCATTAAGTGTATGTTTGGCACTGATCTTCATCAATGCACCAGTAGGGCTACCCGTCCAGGTCAGGGTGCTCCCACGCTGCAGGTCAAACTTTTTGTTAACCGCATTCAGGAAGATAAAGTTGTAGGCCCCACGGCTTATGGTATAGTCGCCATACATCGTGAAGTCTCCTCGGGTATCAATGCTAAGCTTCAGTTTGCCTGCACCTTGGGCCTTGATGACTTCACCATTTTTGGCATTGAAGACAATGTCAATCTCTGCATCTGGAGTGATGTTAAGATTAAAGTCCATCGTGATCCCCTCTAGGTCCATCTTGCGCTTTAGGCTATCAGCAACTTGCGAAAGTGGCTTCTGACTATCAGTGAACTGGATAAAGGTGAGCTTTTGGGATTCGCTGCTGCCTGTTTTGATCGGGATGTTGACCAATGTGTTTTTGTTGCTCGTGAGGTCTCCTCTTATATAAAGGTTGTCAAACTGACCACGCATCAGGAAAGGCCCAGAGGCAGAAACCGTCCCGTAGTACAACGGATTTTGCTCGGCTGTGGTGTTCATGACCTGGAAGTTGACTAGGTCTGCTTCGCACTCGATCCCGTACTGCTGAAAGTAATGGTGCGTAATCCGCATTTTGCGCATGTAGGCCTTTTGGTTGTAGGCATCGGTTAGTGCGGTATTGTCCAGACTGATTATGTTCTTATCGAATACAATGCGCTCGTTGTACCGATAGTTGGCATTGAGGTAATCGTACTTGAAAACCCCTCCTGATACTTGCAAAGCACCGACTACCACTAGTTTGTCAATAGCACCAGTAAGTGCCAGTTTGCCGGTGGCGGTCCCGCCCCAATTGCTCATGATGGATCCTAAAAAGGTTTCCATGACCTTGAGTGGCATCCCAGTGACGTTAGCTGTCATGTTGACGGGTGAGTCATTGGATGGCGCATAATAGCCGTCAAGCCGCAATAACCTAGCACCATCCCTAATAACATCTAAGTCCACATTGAGCCATTTGTTGGTATTGTTCCAATAGCTAGACCCTTCGACGTTTCCTACCAAAAACTTATCCAACTGCAGGCTATCCACCTTAATGAAGCCATGGATGTCAGGGGTAGCCAAGGCAGCTCTAACTACGATATCGGCATTGGCTTTGCCTTTGATTGGCTTGCCAATAATGCTAGTCAGGATATTGAGGTCAAGCTCTTTGACTTTGACCATTAGCGAATCTGATTGCCGGCTTCCGATACGTCCTTTAGCATAAATGTCCTGAATGCTGTTCCCCATCCTGAACTGATCAATCAAAATGCCATCAGCATAATAGATGCTCATTTTGTTTTCGGCGTCAAGGCGCCAATCTTCATCCATGAGATGCAATGACGACTCGCCAAAGGTGATTGTGTATCGATCCTCATAGAAACTAAGCATACCACCAAGGCCTAGTTTGTTTGCCGTGGTATAGATGCTGCCGTTTGGTTGACTCTGATCCACATGACTCCTGAAGCCTAATTTTTCGTTGTTCCACTCTACGTCTAACAACAGGTTATTGGTAGGGTTGAGGCCGAACAAAGACTGGTTACCACTGCTTAGGTGTGCACTAGCCAAGATGTTGGAGCTAGTACGGGATTTAGAACTATTGACGTCTAATGTAATCTGTTGAATGAGATTTTTGCCAACAGATAATGAGTCGATCTCGGTATTGAGCAATAGGACGCCATTCCCGCCACTAGTATATGACCCATTCAGGATGGTGTTATTGCTCAGCAGGACATCTGGAGCATACATGCCCAAAACTGGTTTTGGGTCCTTGATATCAACCTTAATGGTTAGGCTATAAGGGTTGATCTTGAGGCTCTTTTTGGCATAATAGCTGCGCTGTTGGGCTGGGTTCTGATCGAAGAACATCTTATACTCTTTGCCTAGCGCGGTGACATCTGCCACCAGTTTGCTAAGTTGATAGTCGCCCACTAGGCTCATGTCAGCCCAATCACTCTCAAGCTCCAATACCTGGTTAGCATCCTGCCAGTACTTCCGGATAGCGACTTCGCTGAGGTTGATTTTGCGGTTACGGACAACGGCCTCTAGGTTGTTTGCCTTAATAATGCCGCGCATTGCATTAGGCTCTAGCCCTAGGATGTCGGTACTGAACTGGCCTGACAGATGGGTGATATCTGACAAGAGGTTGAACTTAGCAAAGTTGGCATGTTTCAGGTTTAGCTCAACCTTAACTACTTCTGGCTTATGGCCCAACTCGACGCGCCCCTTGACACTGCCATCCAGATTGGGATCATGGACTGAAAGTAAACCATTGAAGGTCTGGTTTAGGAATTGACCATCCACCTTGATTCCCTTTACACTGTAGCCATTAAGACCAAATTGGTCAGCTTTACCCTTCAGTGCAAGGTTTAGAGATTTCTGGGTAAATCCTCGTCCATCAAAATCGGTATTGACATCGGCCAGCTGCAGCAACTTGGGTTGATCGATCAGTTTGCCCACATCAAAGTCCTTCGTCACGATATGGCCTAGGTAAGTCGTTTGACCTTTATCTGGCTTAATATGCATTGCCAGGTTGGTCGTGACCATCCCGATGCTAGTCTGTGCATCTGCAAAAAGTTTGAAATTCGTGGGCGTACCTTGGTAGTAGCCTGTAAAGGCCATTTTGCCAAGCGTGTTAACCATCTTTTGGCTACCTGTATCAAGGTATCTGCTGATGTCCGTCAGGACCAAATCACTCTTTTTAATGTTGACTTCAAGCCGGGTGGTATCCCAGTTTGGCAAACCTCTCATCGCGACCGAGCCTTGCAGCATGCTGCCTTGACCAAATCCAGCCGAAAGTTGCTTGATTTTGAAGTTATTAATGTAGCCACTGAATCGGGACTTGATCCAGAAGCGTTCTTTAAGTTTCGGCAGATCGGGTGCGAACGCTCGCAGGTCGTCAAAGTCAACATAGCTAGTGTCGAGGTTGGCCACCAATAATATGCTATCGTTGAAATACTTAAACATCGACCAGTTGCGAAACTTGAAAGCTAGACTACGTTTGATATGGGTCCCTTTCCCGATATGGGCATCTAGTCTGTCAAGGCGCATATAGGTGCTATCCATACCTAAATAACCGGACAACTTCTTTATTTCTAGCTTGCTATATCGCTCATGTGCGGCTAAGCTCTTGACATTAAAGCCGATGAATTTGCCTTTGAGATAAAAGTCCTCGACCGTAATGTTGATATCCTGAAACTCCTCGTGCAGGTAATCGAAACCGTATCTTATTGTATCCCGACTGGGGTCAGAATAAATAAGATTGCTGTGCTCGATGACAACGTTTTGGATCGTGAACGCTGGCGGGTCAGGATTATAGGGGTCCGTTGGTTTGGTTACAGCAGCCAATATGGCGTCGCTGAACTGATTGATGTTGAATACTTGATCCTTATCTTGGTACAACATCTGGACGGATGCCTCATCTAAATAGGCCGCCCTCACCTTGATGGTATGGTTTAGTAAGGAAGGTATGTCAAACCGCACCCTTAGGTCCCGGACAGCGATCATAGGGTGCCCCAAACGATCATTAATGTGCACATCCTTCATTACGATCGTGTCTAACCATGAGATATAGACATAGCCAACGTTAACATCAAAATTGATGGCATTGGTCACGATCTCGTTCATTGTAGCCACAAGTCGTCGTTGGACTGATGGTATATGGATAGCCAGCGCAATCAATGATACGCATAACAGTGTGGCACCTACCAACACACCAATCGTCTTCCCGATTCCGCGGACTAACCTCAGCCAAAATGGTCGCCTTCGGGATGGCACAGTCGTACCCTCCGAATTTGGGTTCGTTGGCTGCCCTCCTGTTGGCTCGTCGAGGCTATTTGTGGATGGATGATCCAAATTGTGTTTGCTAATGAAAACTAATGGCCGACTCCTGAAGGTGCTGTTGCAACTGAAGACAGCGGCTTAGGCAATGGGAGGGGGGTATAAATCCCACCTTTGGCATTGGGGCAAAGGACATACCAAAGATGGGGTTGTCAACAGCATTAACGCAGTGTAAGGCCGATAAAGTACGACCTTATGGCCCTAGTTTAGGTCAATAGAATAATCTATTGAGACCATCTGCAGGTATCAAATGGCTAATCCAGATCTAAAGTTGCTCAAAGATTCGTTTAAACGAGGTGGCATAGGTTATTCTCCCTACGAGCTCGTCAGCTGGCACGCGTTCTTGCTCCATGGTGTCCCGATGCCGAATTGTGACGGTATTATCCTCTAGTGTTTGGTGGTCGATCGTGATACAGAAAGGCGTTCCGATTAGGTCCTGACGGGTATAGCGTTTGCCCATGCTATCCTTTTCCTCGTAAATGGTCGGGACATCAAACCGCAGCTGGTTGAAGATCTCCTGTGCTTTTTCGGGAAGGCCATCTTTTTTGGTTACAGGCAGGATTGCAGCCTTCACTGGGGCAATTGCTGGATGGAGTTTGAGGTAGGTGCGCTTTTTCTCAACACCTTCTTCGACTGTGGTCTGCTCGGTATATGCGTTACAAAGGACGGCCAAGAACAGACGGTCAGCTCCTACAGATGTTTCAACAACGTATGGAATATAGTTCTGGTTGATCTCAGGGTCGAAGTACTGCATCTTTTTCTTGCTCAGCTCTTGGTGGCTGGTAAGGTCAAAGTCGGTACGGGAGTGGATGCCTTCCATCTCTTTGAAGCCAAACGGAAACTCGAACTCAATATCAACGGCGGCGTTGGCATAGTGCGCTAGCTTTTCGTGGATATGGAACTTGAGTTTGCTAGCTGGGAGACCGATTGCTTGGTGCCACTTGAGCCTTGCGTCGCGCCATTTTTCGTACCACTCCATCTCGGTGCCAGGCCGTACAAAAAACTGCATCTCCATCTGTTCAAACTCCCGCATTCGGAAGATGAACTGACGGGCAACAATCTCGTTGCGGAATGCCTTGCCGATCTGGGCAATTCCAAACGGGATCTTCATCCTGCCTGACTTATAAACGTTCAGGAAGTTGACAAAAATTCCTTGTGCAGTTTCTGGCCTTAGGTAGATTGTAGCGCTATCCTCAGCAACAGACCCTATCTGTGTGCTGAACATGAGGTTGAACTGTCGCACCTCTGTCCAGTTGTCGGTGCCACTAATTGGGCATTTGATTCCTTCGCTGATGATGAGCTGTCGTACGCCATCAAGATCTTCGGCACCTAATAAAGCTGCCATTTGGTATAGCAAGGCCTGACCCTTGTCCGGATCCCCGGCTGCGGCGTATTGCTCAGCCTTGGCTTCTAGCAACTGGTCGGCACGATATCGCTTTTTGCTATCACGGTTGTCAATCATTGGGTCGTTAAACGAGTCCACGTGGCCCGATGCCTTCCATGTTAGCGGGTGCATGAAGATCGCCGCATCAATACCGACCACATTAGGGTGCAGTTGAGTCATGCTGCGCCACCAAAGTTGCTTCAGGTTGTTCTTGAGCTCTACACCCATCTGGCCGTAGTCATAGACTGCTGCTAGGCCATCATAAATTTCGCTCGAAGGGAAAACGAAGCCATACTCTTTGGCATGGGCGATGATATCTTTCAAATTGCCAGGCTCGGCAGGGGCATTTGGTTTTGCCATAATGTTGCTTGATTGTTGCAAATATAACCATTGAGGCCTCATTTTGCGGGTCTGAGTGCTAGTTTTTGCCATCCAAAGTTGCCCTTTCTGAGTCTAGCTTCTTGCCTATTCTAGATTATGGCATGTGCTAATCCCTCAAACAAGGCACTATATTTGACTGTCTTGCACATCTAGCAAGAGGTAGGTAGCTAGTTTGCCAAAAAAATGGCATACTTTTCTAGCCCACATTCTCTGTTATCTAGCCACTATCAGCATGTTATCTCTCCCTTTTAGCAAGTACCAAGGCACAGGTAATGACTTTGTCATGGTTGACAACCGGACTGGATTGTTTGAGCCATACGCCACTACCAGCATAATTGCCAAGCTATGTGATCGTCGATTTGGGATCGGTGCAGACGGATTAATTTTGCTCCAGAGTCCTAGTCAGGAAGGTCATGACTTTGACATGGTCTATTACAATGCCGATGGCAACCAGAGTACTATGTGTGGCAATGGCGGTCGTTGTATTGTGGCCTTCGCGCATCACCTAGGCTTGGTTCAGGATGATACCACCTTTATGGCGGTTGATGGTCTGCATACAGCTACAATTGATGATTTGGGTCAGGTGGCACTCGGGATGATTGATGTTTCGCATATCCACCAAGACCACGAAGAAGGACCTAGCATCCTTAATACAGGCTCTCCACATTTCGTTACTTGGACTGATAGCCCAGACCAACTCGAGGATATCAACGTAAATCGAGAGGGTAGACTCATAAGAAACCTACCTGAATATGCTGCCACTGGTGGAGTCAATGTCAACTTTGTGGCATTGGTGCATGACTCGCATTTGCGCCTCAGGACATACGAGCGTGGGGTGGAGGACGAAACATTGGCATGCGGTACAGGGGCTGTGGCCGCTGCACTTGTTGCTGCTGACAGGTTTAATCAGCAAAGCCCCATCCTTATAGATGTCAATGGTGGCCAGCTTGAGGTTTCTTTTGTAGGCGATCAATCAGGATACTGCAAAATCGTGCTGAAAGGCCCAGCTACTTTCGTCTTCTCGGGTGTATGGCCAGTACCAACTGAAACCATAAACCATAGCGTCATCGAGGGCCTTGCCTTAAATCTGAAACAATAGTTGTGGTTGATTGTAGCTATGTAGCTTCCGAGTGCCGTATTTTGTCTTTAAGCTCCTATCCACTGTCTGGGTAGAGCTCCTCAATATGTCCGAGCTACAGCGCAATCCGTTGTTCCGATACCTATCGATGATCCTGATGGCCAGTATCATCGTGTTGTTTTTCCTGTATGCAAGACCTGTCTATATATGGTTCTACTACAAACTGTTGCACCTGTATCAGTGGGGACCGACGGCAAGTTTGATTTCCATGTCAGACCGTGTTCTGCCTTTTGATCTAAGCCGTCCATTGCTTTTTGTGAAGCTGGTCACGAGTACAATCCACCTGCTTTGCATGGTTGGTTTGGCTCACCTTTGGTTCCTTGATCAGCGGATTACGCGTATGGCCGTGCTGATCATCATAGGCTGGTTTGGAGCTGGCATTTTGCTCAACTTGGCTGGTCGGCTTACACACAATGCCTCTATCTTGGAAGATGCCCGGACCTTTATCGACTATCTGCTTCAACCTTTAGGGATTGTTTTCGTCATTCCGGTCCTGATCCTATACAGACGTCAACTACCAGCCAAGTCATTGGTTGTCAAGGCACCTAAGCCCCTGAAGGCATTATCAGAAGATGAAGTCATTGTTACGGACTAAAATTTTTCTGGATTTTTTTGGTCTGAAATGTTGCGTGGTTCAAGTTTAGCCGTACTTTTGCACCACTTTCAGCAGAACGGAAAACGAACCTCCCGCTAAAAGAAAAAGTTAACACTACTGGTTTGGTAGTTCAGTTGGTTAGAATGCCGCCCTGTCACGGCGGAGGTCGCGGGTTCGAGTCCCGTCCAGACCGCTATAAATGCCCTTTACGCTATCGTAGAGGGCATTTTGCGTTTAAGTACCCTAAGTAGTACCCTAAGGAACTAAAACAACACCCTCAGGTTTGGGCAGTTGGTTTGGGGCAGGGCAGGGGACTTGAAAAAAAATAAAACGCCCCTCAAGTTTGACAAATTGACAAACAAGGTCCCTAGGTTATTCGTCCTCAAGGAACGGCTTAGGTTCCACAAACGTTACCCTAATAGTGGTCGGTTCCTGCACCTCAGGGACGGATATGGGCTGCACCCTGGGCATAACATAGGGCATCAGCTTAACCAACGTATCCAGTACTTCCTTTGGTTCCATATCAGCAAGTAGGGCATCAAGTCCGTCCTGATCAAGTCGCTTTGCTAGGTAGCTGCCTAGGGCCTGCCTGATACTGGCTACATCGTTACTAGGGTCGGACTTTTTGCGTCCTGCACCCTCAGGCCTTTTCATGCCCTTGACAAATTTGCTCATGTTTCCCTAGTGGGCTTTGGTTCCGTACCTCCGTAAACCCACCGTTAATTTACGGCTTTTACGGCAAAAAGGGCAGCACCTTTTGAGGGTCTGCCCAGTTGGCTCACTACAAAATTTGCATCAGGTTATATAGCCGCCTCAGGTAGGGCAGGGTTTGGCTAGGTCGCAACTTCCCAGCCAATATCTCAAGGTGTCCCTTAACGAACTGGGCAGGGTCCGCAATGTTGGTGCATACATCCAGTTGTACGGGACCATCAGGCAAAGGGTACCAACTAAAGAAAGCCCTTACCTGATCAAGACTATCAGCATAGTTGTTAAGTGTGGGCTGTGCGAAGCTATCACTAGGTCCTCTATCATAGTGACTATTTGGGGCAGGGTCGCAAGGTGCTGGCTGTGCGACGTACTCACTAGGCCTAGGGTCACTATCCTGGCTATCTGGTAAAAGTAAAACATAGGGTGGTGTTTGTTGGTGGTCGGTATTGATTGGTGCTGGGTCCGCCTCTTTCCCTAAAAATAGCGTAAAATAGCGTATGCCCTCAGGGTCCGCCTCAGCATCTGACACTAGTGCAGGCTCAGGGTCGGCCTCAGCATCTGGTACGGGCTTAGGCTCAGGGTCTGGGGGCAGGCCTAGTAGGTACTCTATATCGTCCGCAAGGTCCCAGCCCTTTACATCACTTGAGTATTGCCCCGCTCTGTTAATGGCATCAGGTAGGTCCGCCTGCAATCGGCCTAGCCATCCCTCTTTTTTTGGTGTAACTAGGCCCGCTTCATCTATTTCTTCAGGTTTACCTAACCCTGCTTCATCCATATCAGGCCATAGCCATACTTGCCTATCCTGAGCAAGTATCAGGGCCTCAGGGGGCAGGGACCTGCTTGCTGATCCCGTGGCTATCCAAATGTATTCGGGAAATAGCAGGGCCCCTGCAAAGGCATTTTTTTCGCCCTCTACTATACAAACCAACTTGTCTGGGTACTTGGTCAATAAGTGCAAGCCAAAACATCCAGTTTGGCCATACCCTTGTTCCCTTGTGTACCTAGGCCCTGGCTGTCCAGTCCGCTTGCCATTATCTAGGTAGGCTTGTCCTTTTGCATTGCGGACCTGCCCCGCTATATCGGTTTGCCAAAACAAGGTCCGCCCATCCTTATGCCCTATGTAGTATTCGTTTGCAACCGCCCTAACTTCATCCTCACTTGCATAACGTGTCCAGTACGCAAGCAAAGGGCTGTCTAGGGACCTTGATACCGTCCGCTCTACATCAGCAAAGGGTACAACCTTATCGGGCTCAGGGGGCAAGCTAGGGGGTTTGCGGGCAGGCATAGTAACGGGCCTATCATATTGCTCATTGCCATACCTTGCAAGCACCTCCCCCAAACTTATGCCTTCCGCCTGGGCAATCAGGTCCAGTACATCCCCCCCAGCACCGCAACCAAAACACTTAAAACTTTGCCGCTCAGGACGAACGCTAAAGGACGGGGTCCGTTCCTCATGTAACGGGCACAACCCTTTTAAGCTTGTGCCATTACGGCTCAGGTCTGTGTACCGTCCCGCTACATCCTCAATATCAAGACGGGCCTTTAGATTAGATAGGGTCTCCATCTTTGCTAGGGTAGTCAAGGTGGATATTTTGCGCCTTCCGATAATCCGCTACCCTTTGCCGTTTGGTATTGTCCCCCCATATTGCTACCGAAATTTGGGCATCTGTTTTGCCCTCAGAAAGCATCTGGGACATCCGCTCAGCCTGATCCTTTGTGGTGTGCTTGCCTTTGCTATTTTTTGCTATTTTATTGACTAGGTCCAGTACCTCAAGGGTATTGAGCCATAGGGTCTCCATAATCTCCATAGCAAGGTCAAAGGCCCAGTCTGAGCATTCCGTTTTGCTTTTTAGGGGCAGGCCCTCTGCCAACAACCGCCTAACCTCTAATTGCATGGCAATCCGCTTTAGGATTATCGGGGCCCTTTTGTCTGAGCCTGAGTGCCTATCAAGACGGTCCATAATATCCTTACAATACCGTTCGGTCATTGCAAGGGACCGCTGCCCCTGAGCCTTTGTAAAGCAAAACTCTATCTCATGACTGTCCTCGTCTGAACGCTCCCAATAAGCCTGGGCTATCATTTTGCCAGACCGTTGCACTAGGTCCTCAAACTGGGGTTGCTCTATGGTCAACTTACCATCTGGGTCCTGCACCTTGTTACCTACTGCATTCGGCCAATACAAAAACGCAACCCTACTGATCATACCATCCTCAACACTTTTGATTAGGCCTGGTACTTGCCCTGGGGTGCTTGTCAGCAAGACGGCTAACTGTGGGTTGGTTATCTCAAGGTTCCCGTCCTGCTTAGTACCATAGGTTATTGTTTCGTGCTCAGCTGCCTGCCTCCAGATATCGGTAAACCCACCGTGCTCCCCTTTGTTGGCCTGAGTACTTGTGTCCGCTTCCTGCCCTAATATGATCCCCCTGCCCTTGCTTGCCCGTAGGTTGGCTATCAGCTTTGGCTTTGTGGTGTTATCTGGGTAAATCAATAACGGGCAGGTAGGCTTAGTTGGCTCAAGGCCCCTTGCGTCCTTTTTTGCCTTTTTCCAGATTGCTAGGTCGTTTAGGTAGACAGCAAGGGCTTTCTCCTCCTGTATTCTGTATTCGGCCTGTATCAGGTCTGATACTTTGCGGGCTGTACTAGCATTGCCTTTGCCGCTTGCAGCTGGGCCAATATGATAGGCCATCATATTTGGGTAGTACTTTTTGCCCCCGTGGTAAAAATAGATTCCTGGCAGGGTGCCACTTCCAACTACTAGCAAACTAAGCAATAAGGCTGATTGGTCGGTCTCATACCTGTGGGCCTTTATCAGGGACTTGTATGGCTCAGGCAACTTGTCAAGGACTTTCTTTGGGAACAAGTGCAGGCCCTCAATAGTCGGCTCTGAGGTGTCCTTATTGGTCGGCTCAGGTGGTGCTACCAACTTTGCCAATTTCGCTTTTTTGCCTAAATTGCCTTCGGTGTAAAGGTCGGCTGGCTGTTTGGGGTTTGTCTCCATCAGTTAGTCGGCTTTTTGATTTAAGACATAAGCCCTGAGGTCCGCCCTACTGTATAGGTTCCGCTTTTCGCCCGCCTTGTGCTTTTGGACCTTGCCCGCCCCTACTAGCTTGTGCAGGGTCGGCTTGCTGATCCCGCCTAGGTAGGCACAAGCCTCCCGCTCAGATAGCATCTCCCCGCCCTCAGGCTGATCCTTCCGCCTTGTTATATCAAGGGCAGGCCCCAGTACATCCTGCATTGCCTCCCTGATCATTTGCCCTAATTGGCTAGGGCTAATTACTACTAGGTTGTCCATTTGTTATATCGCAAGTAGTTTGTGTGGACTTGCGATGCAAAGGACGTGGGTGGTTTAGGGTGCAAGGCCTTGCAACACCCTTGCAAAAAACCTTGCTATTTTTATCAGCTCCCTAAATTTTACCCTAGCTTCCAGTTAACCCATTTTTTTGCATCCTCTGTGGGTGGGTCTGTGGTACTCATTAGGTTCCTCAAGTTTTTTCTGCTAACCTCTAGTCTTATGCTGTATTCATTTGCCAAATAGGTGTTGCTTTGGTCTGGGTACCTAACCTTGAGTACATCAGCAATCTGCTGCACCGTTGGTTTATTGCAGGGCTCAGGGTCGGTATTGACCTTTGGCTTTAATTGCTCCCAGTACCATTGCGCTATTTGCTCATGGGGCATCCAAATACCCTGGTGCCTGGGCCCACTTTCATTATTTTTGTTTTGGTCGTAGGCCCTGAGCCATTCAAGGAACGCTAGGTAACTTTTGGGTTTGATCCGTTCCCACCTATCAGCTGGCATCTTGTCCCCTGCTGCATAAGCCCACCTGCACCAAAGTGCTAGCACCTGGTTGGCCCAGTGTCCTTTGCGGTATTCGTCCTCTATTGTAACTAGGCATACGTCCCTAACATCTGGCCTTTTTGAGAAAGTCACCCTGTCGGTTTCTGTGACCATTTTCAATAATGATGGACCGATAATCGGTTTACCGTCCTGATCCGTCCCGATAACTTCATCCTTTGTGCCCTGCCAAATAGATACCTCACATTCAAAACCGCCAAAGGTCCCCGTCTCAGTTGGTGGGGTGTATTTGCCCAAAGGACCATCTGCCTCTATGTACTTGAGTAACTGGGTGTCACTGGGATAAAAACCTATGGACCTACCGATAGGCCCTAGGTTTTCAAGGATAGATTTAAGACTTTCTGAGGTCGCTTCAGACATAACACTTGTCAATTTGTCAAACTTAGGGGGTGTTTTTATTTTTTTCACTTTTGGGTAAATGCCTCAGCACTAGCTAATAGGTCCGCCTCACTGATACCTATATAGCCCGCAAGTGTCTTAATAGACTTGTGACCTGTCCATTTCATAATCATAGGTATGGTCATTCCCTTAGCTAGTGCCCTAGTTACAAAGGTCCGCCTCCCTGTATGGGTGACTATTTTTTCATACCTAGCATATTGCTCAGTAAACCGTTGGTTGCCTTTATGGGTCACCCGTTCCTCTATCTGGGTTAATCCTGCCGCCTTGCCAATATCCTTTAGGCATTTGTTAATTATTGGGTTTGCCAAATTTGGTAGTGGCCTCCCCTGGTACCTGTCTAGTATTGACCTTGCCTCTATGGTAATGGGTATCTTTAGCGGGTCCTTAGTTTTCTGAGTGACTATCTTAATGTAGTCGGCCCCTATTTGCTCAGGTCTCAGGCCCCTTATATCAGAATACCGCTGCCCTGTATAGCATTCCAGTAGGAACAAGTCCCTAGCCTGAGTAAGGGTACTAGTGTTTAGGGGTGCCTGGCTGATGGCTACTAGGTCCGCCTCAGTAAGGGCAAAAACCTCCGTCTTAACTATGGTCGGCTTAGCCCATTTTTCATAATCTGGGGCAGGCAATTTCCCAGCTTCATCTGCATACTTAGCAAACACCTTTAGGTTTTTGACTTCCTTGCTGATTGTGCTGTCTTGTTTCCCTTGCTTCCTGAGGTGGGTAACATATTCCGCTACTAGGTCCTTGTTAAGGTTGGCATAGGTTATCGGGGCCTTGCGTTTGACCTCATAGGCCTTAAATAACACCCTAGTGTTTGTGTGTTGCTGTATAGTGGATTGGCCCCAGTCCTGCCTATCTGCCCTGACCTTAATCATTTCCGCCCATAGGTCCCAAAGGTTTACCTCAGGTACCTCAGGCTCAGGCTGTAGCTGATAGGTTATCAGGTTGGCTATTTGGTCCCTAGTGGTCACTAGGCCCTCTATATCATTGCGGGCTAGTAGTTGGTTAACCTTCCCCTTTAGGTTGTCAAGGATTGCCTTTAGGGTTGTGGCCTCATTACCTCTACCGATTGGTCTGCCCTCAGGGTCGGTGTTGTCCCATTTATCCAGCTCTATCCTTTGGCCTGTACTAAACATCCAGACCTTCCCTTTAAGGGTAACCATCAGGTAAATAGTTGACTTTACAAAGCCCTTGCTGTGGCTGTCTAGCTTAAATCTTATCGTTGCCATGCCCAAAGGTAATAAGCTATCTGGTACCCTAAGCACTACCCTAAGAAACTATGGCAAAATATGTAAAATTGGGGCAAACACTAAAAACATAACCTACTGATTATCAGTATATTTAAGCAAATTAAGGCAAAATAAAACCAATATATTGCGGTCCCGTCCAGACCGCTATAAACGCCCTTTACGCTATCGTAAAGGGCGTTTTGCGTTTAAGGGCTCTAAGTAGGACTCTAAGGAACTAAAACAACACCCTCAGGTTTGGGCAGTTGGTTAGGGGGCAGGGTAGGGGACTTGAAAAATACAACTGTCTAAGAGGAGTAAGCTTCACTGATCAGGCCTGTTTAACCCCAAACCACCGTTTCTGGAATGTGGTGTACCTGTTCGGACAAACAGCCTTAGCATTACCACAGGGCCTTATTTGCGATAGTTTTAGACCTGTAAACGGGCTTCTGGACCGCCACTAGGGTAGGCATATTAGTGGTCAATAATCTGAAATCGGAATTCGGTTATTCACAAAGAAGTTTCACGCATTATCCTCAATATCAGTGTGATGTCACGGAGGTTGAAGCAAGAGGAATGGTTGTTTTTTTTTGGTAAACTTGGCTTAACATTGGCTATGATTTGCTAACCACTACATAACCTATGGGCCGAGCCTGTGGCCTAAATTTGTCACTGGATTAAACCAACCAAACCTTATGCTTCGGAAACTATACTTTCCCGACAGTTTAGTGAGCTTTGCCCGGCAGACCATGATGGTACTCGGCCTTGCGCTCACGACCATGGTGCCTAGTTTCGCACAAAGCCTTGGCACTTATGTCTTCACTGGTACTGGACTAGTGGCGACCAGAAACGCTGCCAGTAGTGTAAATGCGAATGTCACCTTTGGTGCGTTTACTAACAACACCCTTACTGATGGCAGCCAAGCCAATGAAGCAAGCTACACGGCGTGGGGTACAGGTACAACGATAAACACTGCTAAGTATGTAGAGTTTTCCATCAGTCCGAATGCTAGTGTTACCCTCAACTTGTCCTCATTAACCTTCACAGCGAGGCGTAGTGGGACAGGACCTCAAACCCTAGTGGTTAGGTCTTCTAATGATGCTTTTGCAAGTAACCTTACTTTCACTGCTGGGGCAGGTGCCCCAGGCAACGGATCTGCAGTTGCACAAACTGTTGACCTGTCATCCTTAACTGGGCTAACAACTGCCATCTCATTCCGTATTTATGCTTTCAATCCGGCTACGGCCAATTCAGGTACTGGTAACATTAGGCTAGATGGAATTTCGATCAACGGGTCTGCTATCTCTGCAACACCTTCTATCACCTTAACAGGTTCCTCTTTCCTATTTGATGCCACTACCACTGCCGAAGGAACATCACAGCCTTTCACGATTAGTGGTAACAACCTTACAGGCTTCCCTGGGGATGTAACCTTAACAGCACCAACTGGCTACGAGGTCTCTAAGGATAACAACACCTTCGCTTCTAGCGTAACTTACCCATTCACCTCAGCCACCCTTAGTTCGGCTACTTTTCATGTACGTTTAGGTACTGGTGCTGCTGCTACCTCAGTCACTGGAAACGTTAGTGCCACAGGTGGTACTGCTACTAGCAATAACATCGCCGTTTCAGGAACGCGTGCTGGTGCTTTTACCAATGGTAACATAGTTGTCTTGCGTGCTGGTAATGGAACGGATGCCCTCGGCAACCCAGGCAACCAGATGGCTATTACGGAATTTGCTGCAACGGCGCCTGGTGCCCCAGTTAATATCCTAACAATCCCTGTAACTGGTACAAAGGCCCTTGTTCAGTCTAACACTGCTACTTCCGAAGGGGCTTTGTCACGCTCGCCAGATGGTACCAAGATCGTTTTTGCCGCCTACAGGCAATCATTGCCAAATATCACATCACTGGCTTCAACTGGTGCCTCCACAGTCAATCGTGCAATTGCATCTGTTGTTAACAGTGGCCAGTTAGAAATTCCAGTTTCCTCAAGTACTGCATTTGACGCGGGTAATCCACGTGCAGCCGCTACACTCGGCAGTCGTTATGTTGCTTCTGGTCAAGCAACAACAGCTACGCTTTCAGGTCTTCGTGGTGGTAATACTAGTGGCACCCAGTTAACCCCAACAGTAACAAATGCACGTAACGTCCGTTTTGTTAACGGTCGTCTTGTTTTGACTACTAATTCGACCACATCTGATGGATCATTAGCCATTGGTCTGATTTCAACTGGCATGGGCTATGACGTAGCCTCAACTAACCAAACATCTTATCAAGTTGCAACACCTACTGTAGGTTCTCCTGATCAGTATGATTTTTCGATCAGCCCAGATGGCAAAACCATCTACGTAACTGATAACCGCACCGTTGGTACAACAAATGCCTCAGGTGGCGTACAGCGCTGGGATTTCAACCAAACCTCGGGCGTTTATGAGTTTGTACGTACTTTCCCTACTAGTGCCACAGGTACAGGTTCACGTCACCTCGTTGTTGAGTTTGGTGCTGGTACAAACACTATCTATGCAACAAGTGGCGAGATCGCTGGCAACAACAAATTGATCAAAATCACTGATGACGGTACTGCTTCTGCGGCCTATGCCACGATGGTTACATCTGGTAAAGTTGTTGAGCTAGCAACTGCTGGTACCAACTTCTTATTCCGTGGTATTGATTTCGCTCCTGTTGCTACCAAAAATAAGGCGATTGTCCTCACAACAAATGGCCAAGCTGGTTCTGTTGGTTCCTTCGTCAACACTGCAGTTGGTGACGGTAACTTCGGAAGCTCTTTCTTCGGTGTTTCTACAATCAAAACTTTCTACGTGAGTGGCTATGGTCTAAACGCAACAGGCTTAACAGCAACCTTAGCTAATGTTGTTGGTTCTGGACGATTCAGCTTCCGCATCGGTGGCTCTGGTGCATTTTCAGCTGGTCCACTAAGTATCCCGTCATCTAGTTATGATGCCGATGGCAATCTAGCAGCTACAAGGATTGATGTTCGTTTTGTTCCTAATACGCCTGAGATCAATAGCCAAGCAACGATTACCTTGTCTGGTGGAGGTGCTTCATCAAGCCAAATTTCGGTTTCTGGTACGGGTTCAACCCCATTCAACTACTATTTGCGCAACACCATCTCCGACGGTAGTAGCGTTGACCTCACAGACCTTAGCAACTGGACACGCGATATTACTGGTGTAGCAGTCAATCCACCTGCGTCTTTATCTTCTGCTGGCCAGATTTTTAACGTAAACAAAAACGTTACTGCAATCACCAATAATTTTGTAGTAACAGGCACCTCAAGCGAAATTAGGGTCTCGGATAGCAAAACCTTGACAACTTCAGCTTCAGTCATTGGTGCTGTTACCATTACTGGAACAGGTACCATCAACATTACAGATGCGGGTACTAGCCTTTCGTACAACAGCCTTTCAACCACAAGTACTATTGGTTATACCGCAAGTGGAGCGCAAACCATCCCAACTGGCACTTATGGCGGCCTTACTTTGGGTGGCACAGGTGCCAAAACATTGTCAGATGCTACAAATGTTACAGGTGTTTTGACCTTTGGTGCTACCACCACAGTATCCTGCCCAGCATCTGCAACGACTGTTTTCTTGAACGGTGGCGTTACTGCCGAAACCGGTGTATCATACGCTACCAACTGGACAACCAATGGCACATTGAGGTTCAACGGTAGTCTTGATCAATCTATTTCTGGCCCAGGGACTGTACGTGCAGCTAACATCCTGATTCTAGACAAAATTGTTGGTCAGGTAAATGTTAGGACATCAGTTGTTGTGGGTACCCTTTCAGCAAACCTAAACGGAAATGCTTCTCTGAAGGATAACGGCAATTCAATCACTATCACTAATAACCTTCAACTTAACGGTACTGCGGGTGGTTACATCCTGACCGGAACGGTTGTTATGGCAGGTGCAACTGGCACTCAGCAAATCCGGAATCTGAACGGTTTTGACCAAGTTATTGTTGCTGAGTTCAACAACTTGACACTTAACCAGTCTGGAGCAGCTGCTGTCAACTTTATGCCTGCAACAGGCACATCGACCATCACGATCAAAGGTAACTTAACTGTTAATCATACCTCTTCAGGTGCGGTTAACCTCAACAGTAACTACTTCAAAATTGGTGGAAGTCTTGTCTTGACTGCAGGTACGTTTTCGCCTTCCGCCACCAGCACGCTTGAGTTTTACACCAATACAAATGGTGGCATCACCGGATCGTCACTTACCATGGGTAGCCTAATCCTCAATAAAGGATTTGGAACCTTTGCAATCCTACCAACCCTAAATGTACGTGGCAACCTTACTAGGAATTCAGGTATTATAGACCTCACATCTACTAGCTTGACTTTGGGTGGCAGCACTTCACAAACATTGGTTGGTGGGTTTGAGCCACTTAATCTTGAGGTTAATAACGTTGCAGGTGCCACGCTATCTGCCGGATCTGTAATCAACGTCTTGCGCGAGCTTAAGCTCAATGCTAACAATACCCTCACCTTAACTGGCGCAACTTTACGTCTAAAATCTAGCACAACCAGGACGGCTTACCTAGCCCCAGTTCCATCAGGCGCTAGTATTGTAGGTAACATAACCGCTGAGCGTAGTTTGTCTAATCCAAGTGCTTCTGGTTGGTACTTCCTATCCTCTCCCATCAAAGGTGCTACCCTTGCTAATATCCATAGCCAAGTAGCCCAAAAGGGCTTCACCGGTGTCCCTGCTGGTAATCCATCTGTCTATTTCTTGAACGAAACTGTTGCAACAAATAGCGGTTGGGTCGTACCTACCAATGTCACTAACTCAATCGTCGGTACTGGCTTCCGTGCTTACGCCACTTCAGTAGCCTTGTTTGGTATTGGTAACAAACTCACCTTCACCGGTGCCCCTGTCATTGGCAACGGTGTTGACAACATCAACACTGGTGGCTCCGAGGCATTTGCCTACAGCATGACCAACACTACAACTGGCTATAACATGGTCGGTAACCCATTTGCTGCGCCTGTCCTGTGGGATAATAGCGCTGCCTGGACCAAGACCAACCTCAGCCCGACCATTTTCACATGGGATGTTGTTGCTGCTAGCTACAAGACCTGGAACAGCAATACGACTTCAGGAACAGCTACTAGTGGAGTAATTCCGAGCTTCAGTGCCTTCATCGTTCAGCCAGTTGATCCCGGTGCTGTCGGCCTGACCATGACAGAAGCTGCCAAGACATCAACCACCAACTTATGGGTTGCTCGCAAGGGTGCTGAACTCAATACCCTGCGTCTGAAACTTGATAATGGCAATACCTTTAATGATGAGGCCATCTTGGCCCTCGATCAGAATGGTAGCCGTAGCATGACGATCAACGATGCCCGCAAACTTTATGGTGGCACCCTTGACCTAGCCCTAGTAGTTGACGGCAACGAGTTTGCCACCAAATATGTCAATGACCAACTGGCTAACCAAGTCGTTGACCTTAAAGTCAAGTCATATACTGTAGGTAGCCATACACTTCATCTGTCTGGTTTGAGCACAATGGCCCCCGGCCTTAGCATTAGCCTGCGTGATAATGTCCTAGGTACTGTCACTTCACTTAGCAACGACCTAGACTACAACTTCACCGTTACCAACGCTGCTACCTCAGCAACAAACAGGTTTAGCCTCATCATTGGCAATTCCGTTACCAGCCTAGGTGGTACCTTCGGTACAATCAGCACGACGCTATATCCAAACCCAAGCAACGGACAAGCTGTAAGCCTCCAGGTTACCGGAGCCACTTCTGGTCAAGATGTACTAGTTAGTATCACCGATGCTGCTGGTCGTGTTATTAGCAATGCTAAATATGTAGCTGCCGGTGTCCAGGATGCGTTCCGTTTGCCAGAAAATCTTACATCTGGTATTTATTTGGTCAATACCTCAGTTGCAGGTACAAAATCGATCCATAAGCTAGTTATCCGCTAGTTTTGACCTAGAAACGGTGGGTGGCTCAAAACTTTTTTGAGCTACCTACTCTGTTTCTCGATTATCTTTCTCATCTTTACACCATAAACATGTTTAGGCCATGGCAAAAAAACTTCTTCTCTCAGCATTGTTCGCGTTAGCGATCACAATAGTTGCTTCTGCGCAACCGTCTTTTGACCCCTTGAACCCAAATGCCGAAGGCATCCCGGTTGACGGTGGCATAGGTTTTCTTTTGGCTGGCGGTGCGGCCTACGGTCTTAAAAAACTAAAAGCCAAAAAAGCACTTGCTAAAGCAGCTGAGTAACCATTTGTCTTTAGAAAAAGCATCAAAAGCAACTGTTCGCAGTTGCTTTTTTGCGTTAGCTAGTGTTTACGTTGAAGCCTTATTATTGTAGGTACTGGTAGTTATTTTTCTGATTATGAGTAAGTTAATTATTGTTTTTTCGGGCTCTGGCATTAGTGCTGAGAGTGGTATCAAGACATTTAGGGACTATGATGGTCTTTGGGAAAACCATCGTATAGAGGATGTAGCCTCGCCCGAAGGCTTTAGGCGTGATCCTCAAGTGGTCTTGAATTTCTACAATGACAGACGCCTACAGTTGCTCGAGGTAAAGCCAAACCAAGCTCATGATATCTGCGTAGGGTTGGCCGACTTTGGTAGGGTAGTGGTCATTACCCAGAACGTAGATGACCTGCACGAACGTGCCGGCAGCCAAGATGTCATTCACCTTCATGGTGAGCTTAATAAGGCCCAAAACACGATCTTTCCATTCGAGATTGTGGACGTAACTGGCCAACTGATAAACTTGGGTGACCATGGCCAAAATGGCGGGCAGCTTCGTCCCTATATTGTTTGGTTTGGGGAGGAGGTCAGGTATATGGAAGAGGCTCTTGCCCTAGTTCAGGAAGCAGATTACTTGATTATTGTCGGTACTTCCCTACAGGTTTGGCCAGCTGCGGGGCTCGTTAATGAAACTAAGCAAGGTTGCCAATGCTATTTGGTAGATCCTAACCCACCCTCACGTCACAGCCATGATATAACGGTTATTGCAGAACCTGCCTCCGTAGGTATGCATCGGGTTTACGAGTTGATCAAGGCTGACCAAGCATAGAAGTAGTATGGTAAGGTAGGTTCCTGTTACTCGACTATCCTGCCAAGTTCAAAGCGCTCTGTCTTGACTACTTTGCCGCTGAAATCGTATAGGATGCGACGCCCATGTAGTTTGCCAGACTGGTAATGCGCATCGGAGGCCATGACCCCACCAGCATGAAATGTCTGCCTACGTCCTGTGCCGTTTACCAAGGTATAGGTGGATATTATTTGACCATAAGGATCCTGCACCGTAGTGGTTCGGTCCAGCAACCCGTTGAGATAGGTCTCAGTGGTTTTGATTTTACCGTTACCATGATGATAGGTCCAGCTACCTACCATTTGGTCGTCCTTATAGTATCCTGATGACTCAAGGTTGCCATTAGCATACCAAGTGCTTGACTTTCCGTTGCGTTTACCCAGTGCCCATGTGGTCTCGGTTTCTGGTTTGCCATTAAGATGCCATGTTTTGTGTAAGCCGTCAGGTTGGCCACCAATATACTCCTGCTTTTCAGCTAGGGTGCCATCTGTATAATAACGTTCCCAAGTACCGATTGGTTCACCGGCGTCATGCTCCTGCTGCCGTTCTATTTTACCATTACTGTACCAACTGAGCGAGATGGAGTCAGGTAG
This sequence comes from Cytophagaceae bacterium, assembly GCA_027490155.1. Lineage (GTDB taxonomy): Bacteria > Bacteroidota > Bacteroidia > Cytophagales > Flexibacteraceae > CANHWS01. Next base: position 104,714 of record JAIXYP010000054.1, read on the forward strand.
GCCCTCCAACATCTTGACTACTGACTTTAGTTGGCCATTAGCATACCATTGGTATTGTTTGCCATGTAGTCGCTGATCATGATATTGCTGTTTGGCAGCCAATTTTCCTTCAGGGTGGTAGAATAGCCAGACGCTGTCCTGAGATCCTTGATGGTAATATCCATTGATAGCTAATTTACCGTCAGGATGCCAAACACTATAACCGCCTTGCTTTTGCCCCAGTTGCCAACTGATTTGTTCATGAAGCCTTCCACCATCTGATCCTGACCAAAACAAACGTTGCTGACCATGCCGTTGCCCTTTGAGGTATTGACAAGTTTCTCTGATATGTTTGGTGCTATCATAATAGGTGGATAGACCTTCTAGGACTCCGTTGATATAGTTTTCCTCAGCTTTGAGCTGCCCACCGAATGTATAACGCATTAGTTTGCCAGTCCCGTTCCGGAAGCTACCGAGGTGTAGGTTACCGCCAGACTCTGTATTCGCCCTGATAATCTGCCTTAATGAACCACTCGAGTCATATTTTTCTTCAAGACAGAGGCGACCATTAGGGGCATAATACTGCCAAATGCCGATAGGTTTGGTTTCCAGATAGCTGCCTATCTCTAGTTTGGCACCATCAGGATGGTAGGTTTGATAGGACCCAGCAAGTTCATTGTTTTCGTATTCGGCTTCGGTGGCAAGTTTGCCATTAGGGTAATACCATTTAGCAATGCCCTCAAGCTCCCCTGCGATATATTTACCTTCGAAGGAGATGATGCCAGTATCCCCTGCTATTCTCGGATCATGGAAAAGACGCACAGGACCATGCCAAAGGCTTCCAGCATGGTAGGCAACACCAGCTGACCATCCATCGATGCGGTATTTTGCCTTGCCAACAATTTCGTTGCGGTAAATGCTACCCTCCAGGCTAAGTCTTTGTCCATCGTAGATGCGCCAGATCCTGATACTTATAGTGTCATTTTTAAGAACTCTATTAGGCCAATTGTTCCAACTGCTGTCTGCCTCCAAGAAGATCCTTGTAAGTCCTTTGATCACATCCTCCGGAGCGGATGAACTCTCTTTTACAACCTTTGACCCATCAGGCAAATCGGCCTTGAGTGCAGGTTGCCCTAGGCTAGCTTGTCCTGTGGTAGCTGCTAACCATGTCAACAGAAAAAACCTGAGGCCCTGTGGTCCAGACACTAATATCCTAAGTGGCTTCAGGATGGGGCCAAAGAAATTTCGTACAGGCATGCTGCAAAATTAGCAGCAAATGCTGCGACCTGACTATAGATAGTCTGCAAGAGATTGGCTTTTTGGCTCTAATTTTGGCACATACTTATTGCTGACCCTTTTCTGATCAAGCACATGTCCGTAGTCGCCCTGTCCAACAGGATTAACTCCCTTGTAGAGTCTCAAACCATCGCGATGGCCAAAAAAGCCCGCGAACTTGCCGCCCAGGGGAACGACGTAATCAACCTTAGCTTTGGTGAGCCTGACTTCCAGACCCCAGCATACATCAAGGAGGCTGCTAGCAAGGCGATGGAGCAAGGCTTTACTTTCTACACACCTGTCCCTGGATACCTAGACCTGCGTCAAGCCATTGCCCAAAAGTTATCAAGAGATAACGATATCAACTACGGGCCTGAAAATATTGTAGTGTCCACAGGCGCTAAGCAGAGCATTGCAAACGTCTTACTTTGCCTAATTAATCCTGGTGATGAGGTCATCGTTATTGCACCCTATTGGGTCAGCTACCTCGAGATGGTCAAGTTGGCTGAAGGTGTCCCTGTCTG
>JAIXYP010000001.1 GCA_027490155.1 Cytophagaceae bacterium
AACCATGTCGCTAGCTTTATGGTCTATCCGAACCCTGCCTCCGGCAGCCTGCGTGTACGTGCTAACCAAATGGGTGGCACGCTCAAGCTACGGAATCTACTAGGTGCCACAGTGGCCGAAACCATCATCACCGAGGCTGACCAAGTGCTGGACATCAGCCGCATCCCGGCTGGTATTTACCATGCGGACCTGAACGGTAGCTCAATTAAAGTCGTTGTGCAGTAGTCACAAGACTATCACATAGTATCTATGCAGCAAAAAGCCCTGACAATAATGTCAGGGCTTTTTTTGGGGCTAATCGTGATGTGTTTTGATCATAATATATTACAAGGCCAAGTCGCAGATTACTCTGCGTACATCGCTGCAATATGGGCGGCATATTGCTGGATGACGACCCTACGTTTTACCTTCATGGTAACAGTGAGCTCGCCAGATTCGACTGTCCAGGTATCGGGCAGGATGACGAATTTTTTGATCTGCTTGTAGGCCGTTAGCTTCTCGTTCTGGCCGGCGACCTCACGTTCATACTTTTGTTTGACTTCCGGATGGTTGAGCATATCGATATCATTCGTCCAGACCAAACCGTGGATGGCAGCCCAGCTGCGCAGATTCTCCCAGCTCACGGTTAGTAGGGCAGCAGGGAACTTTTGGTTCTCGCCGACGACAATTGCTTGCTCGACAACCATGGACTCCTTGAGCATCAACTCTAGCTGAGTCGGCGGGATATACATTCCGCCACTTGTTTTGAAAAGGTCTTTTTTACGGTCTTTGATTTTGAGGAAACGATCTTCGACCCATTCGACGATGTCGCCTGTCGAGAGCCATCCTTCGGCATCCAGGACCCGCGCCGTTAGTTCAGGATTCTGAAAATAGCCCATAAAGACATTGGGTCCCTTGACCATGAGCTCGCCTTCGTCTGATAGTTTGACTAGGCATCGACGTAAGGGTAGCCCTAGGGTAGCGACCCTGTTATTGGCTTCCAGTAGGTGGTTGACTGAAATTACTGGGGAGGCTTCCGTCATGCCATAACCTTCCATGATCGGGATGCCAGCACCCCAGAAAACGGACCCTAAACGATCTTGCAAGGCTGCACCACCGCTAACGACAACACGCAAATTGCCACCAAGGGCCTCTTGCCACTTCGAAAACACCAACTTACGGGCAATCCGGAGCTGAAAATCATACCAAACAGTGCGGGGTTTGCCCGGTCGGTATTGCTGGGCTAAGTGCAAGGCCCAGAAGAACAACAACCGTTTAATGCCCTTTTGGTCATATCCACGCTGGATGATACGGTCATAGACTTTTTCCAGCATGCGTGGCACCGTGGTGAACAAATGAGGTTTCACCTCCTTAAGGCTTGCCGCCACGGAATCGATCCCCTCGGCATACCAAATCTGGACCCCGCCAAACATGATGACGTACAAAACGGTCCGCTCAAGGGCGTGAGAGATCGGCAAAAAACTCAAGAATCGATCACCCGGCTTTACAGGGATATGCTCGGCACAATCCTGAACGTTGGCAACGATATTGGCATGGCTGAGCATGACGCCATTCGGCGAACCGGTGGTGCCGCTGGTATAGAGGATGGTGCAGAGCTGATTGGGCTGAATGCTAGCCTTATTAGACATGACGACCTCCAATGCCTCAGTCGTGGCCTGGTCGACCATGTCGCCCCAGTAGGGAATGGCGCCATATTGCTGGAGGCAAACTAACCTAGGCTGGTAGGGCAGCTGGTTGATGAGCCGATCGATGTTTTGATAGACTTCTAACGATCCGCAAAAAATGAGCTTGGGCTGTGCCTGAGACAGGATAAAGACATAGTCCACCTCGCTGAGATTGTGATAACAAGGGATACTAACGGCACCCGCTTTCTGGATTCCGAAGTCAACGATGTTCCACTCTGGGCAGTTATAACCAATAATCGAGACCAAATCACCTGCCTTAACCCCACTAGCGATTAGCCCAGCAGCCAGTTTGTCCGACAGCGTGTTAACGTCCTTGGTTGCAAAGCTGATCCAGCTGTCTCCGCGCTTGTAGTTACAGAACTGATCAGTAGGGTATTTGGCCTGGGCGTAGTCAAGGATATCGAAAACCCTGGTGATGGTCTCTGGCGTTGTGGGCATTGGTGCGTACTGTGGTGTGATTGCTATCTAGCTAATATAGCCTGAGCGGCATTATATCTCGAGTGGAGAAGACGACTTCGCCAATTAGCAAAAAATTCGATGATATGTATGCATCACCACTGCTGGTCAGCTCACAAACAAAATCCTAGGCTGCAAAAGCTACCCAAAAATTGGTTGCTGTCAATTGGACTGACCTAGGGCCTAAAGCACATCACCCCTGAGGGTCCGGAACCGTTTGCGGGCATCGGCGGCAAAGATGCTGCTAGGGTAGGCCTTGAGGACGGCCTCATACGCAACCATTGCCTTCTTCTTGTCACCTAGGTCAAGCTCGTAGATCTGACCTAGGGTGTACTGGGCATCATCACCATAGATGTCATCCGGTTGGTATTTCAGGATCGAGTCTAGGTCCGCTATGGCAAGATCAGTCTGTTTAATGCGGCGGTATGTCTTGGCACGGAGCCAGCGCACATCGTCTACGATGGGGTCAGTCGCAAACTTGGTCAGGATTTGGTTTAGCTGGCTTAGGGCCTGATCTGTCTTGTTCTGAAACAACAGCAGCTCAACCTTGCTGAAGGCCTGGAGCGCTGGAGAGGCACTATCCATCACGGTGTTGTTCTGGATTTTGAGGCTGAGATCAAGGGCATCGTTAGCGATCTCACGGCTGGTTGCAATCTTGAGGACGTCAAGATGCTCTTGCGCTAATTGGAACTCTCCTTTGTAGTAGTTGAGTTTAGCGTTGCGCAGTTTGGCCTCATGCCCTAGGGGTTGCTCTTTCTGGGTTTTTTCGACTTGGCTATAAAGTAGGGTAGCTTCCCATGGTTCGTTAGTCAGGACATAAAGGTCGCCTAAGTCAATTTTGCTTTTGTCAAGCAGCTCCTGGCTGTAGCCATTCTTGGTAACAATGTTCTGAAGCAGGGCGATAGCACTATCCAACTGACCTAGGTAGAAACCATGTAATAGGGCCATGCTCCGTTGGTTTTCGAGCTTGTTGAAAAAGGGTGTGCTATTGAGGGCATTAAGCTGTTTATATCCCTGGATTAGCTGGCGAACTTCGTCTTGGTCTATTGGGTAGGTGGCCTTAACAATGGTCTCGCGGACTTGTAACTGTTGGCGGGCGGCGGTGAGAGCAACCTGTTTGCCGGGCCAAGTCAGGATGACATAGTCATAGATGCGGATGGCCTGTTGGTAGTCTTCGTTCTGGATGGCTAGGTAGGCGATCTCCATTGTACGCTGACCTTCCTGATTTTGGCGTCTGTCCAGCGCACGAGCTTGTACAAAGGCAGAAGCAAAATCCTTCTGCTGGAGATAAGTCCAGAGCAGGATCTCTGTCAGGTTGTTGCTCATGGGGTTAGCCGAAAGGCGATTAAGCAAAAGTCTCTCGAGGGCAACATACTCTTCTGGCTTAGTGATCAGGTTCTGGAGGGTGGCCTGTACAAAATAGGCGGGCTGAGACTCGCGCTCCAGATAACCAAGGACTTCAGCGAACATCTGATCATTGTCACCCATAGCCTGATAGACCTTTGCCATCTGGTTGGCAAAGAGCTCGGGCTGTTTGAGGTAGTTACGGGTACCGACAAACATATCCTTAGCCCAAACAGCTTGGCCTTTCTGCATGGCATACTCAGCAGCTGCAAGAGTCGCTTCTTCTGAAGTCCGGATCCGTGGCTGAAGATCCAGGAGGGTGGTAGTGGCTTTGTCCGGACGTTTATGATTTTGATAGAAAAGCGCGAGATCAATTGGGTAGGTATAGGTTTCGCGCTGCTCTTTGATGATTTTTTTGATCAGCTTTTCAAGGTCATCCCACTGCTGAAGCTGAGTAAGGCAGTTGCTATACTTCTGGTAGTTGAGGACCAGACGATCTTTTTTCTTGATCAGATTTTTGTAAAGCTCAGCAGCCTTAGCGAAGTCGTCACGGCGATAATACTCGTCAGCTAACTCTTGGTCCTGGTCTTGCTGGGTCTGTTTGACAGGCTCAGCTACTTTGCCTTGCTCTTGCCTGAGTTTTGGCTCGGGTTTGCTGAGGCTGGGTTGCTCGGGCTGAGTGATGACTGGTGGTTGTGCCAATGTCGGGAGGGCACAGGAGAGGCCGACCGCTATCAGGATTGCGAATCGGAATTGGCGTCCGAACCAATGTGATAACTTCGTTGAGAACAGTGCGTCTAAACTTTCGCATTTAGCTAAAGCAACCTCAAGTTGGTCTGACGAGCAAGCAGAGGCAGAATTTTTAGAATCCAGCTTCAAGGGCAAGGCGGCAATCGAGGTTGAGAACATAAACAGGGTGCAAAAGCTGTTGTGGATCAGGCCAAAAACTCGGCAGGGGGCTGGGGGTCCTGATGATGACTGTGTAAAGTTGGCTATTTTTTTTGACGTTAGAAGGCTTTGCGCTTGTCACGCGGGTTCGGTCTTACCTCTCTATTAACTATCATAAGATATAGATTATTATCTCTTACTATTAGCTCTGTGGATATGTGTACAAGGTGCTGACTGTTAATAACTAGGTGTCTATTTAGCTGTTATACAGTGTTGTCCACAAGGTTGTCCACATTTCTAAGTCCTTGATGTCTGCGGTTTTGGGTCTTGGTGGTTCTTTATTGTGTGGATTAACTGCTGATTTGTAGCCCTTAGTTATACAGGTGTATATCTCTGTGGATAAGGCCTGACTTGTCCAATGTTATCCACAGGTTACCTACCACTTGTTTCTTGTTCACATATTCTGTTCTTGATATCCCATGCCTAAGGGGTAGTTATCCACCAATATTGTGGGTAAATGTGGATAAGTATTTGGCCCTTGTGGATAAAAAAATTTACCCATATTGTTGTTTTCAGGTCATGATTATGGTAAGGTGATCTCGTCGATCTCCCAATTTTGTTTGACTAGTATCTTCTCTTTGTAATATATGATTCGTTCTGGTAATGTGCCTAGAATCACGTTCCCTGTATCCCAGCGGCCATTTCTGTTACTATCTTCAACGTATCTCACTAAGTAAGTTGATGGTGGTAACCATGTAAAGTCATATTTAGCCTTGTTCTGCACAGAACGAACCACGTTGTTACCACCGTCTAGAACCTGTATCAAGAATGGTGGCTTGCCAGTACATATCGTGTGGATAATTCCGAATTCTGCTTCTTCGGCAATTCCGTAGTCCAGGGTGTCGGCTGTGTGGTTTGTGCTATCGTGTAATGTTACGATGGCGTTAGGTGCTATTACTAATCTCAGTTTGGATTTCGGTCTTTTCTCGGTCTTAATCGTAAGTCTTGTTCCGGTCTCGTTCACAGTCAAGGACTTATCTTGGTCGGTTGTGGTATCACCGTCAAATAGGACCTTGAACTTATCTTTGTTGACCTTCGTGATGCTATCAGAGGCCAGTAAACTGATACCTTCGTCAGGTATAATTTTCTGGTTAGTCTGTTGGTCAAAAGTATAGACTACGACTGACTTTTCGGTAGCAGGTCGCGTTCTGCTAAAGTGCAGCATCACCTGACTTTCTAGTATCTGCCCGGTACTGTCTTTTGCCTGATACCTGATCTGGATGCTGTCATGTTTGACCTTAGGCCACGATAGTATAACCCTTTTTGGTCCTTTACTCACAGCTAGCCGTTGGTCAGGTGCTGAGCTGCTGGTTATCCTGAAGGTCTCAATTCCTTTGCTAAAGTTCAGGCTGGTTTTGTTTAGCCCTGCTTCGTTGTCATAAAGTTTAAGGCTATCTAAGTTCTGAGCAACTATCATTAGCTGGTAGCTAGTGTCCTTAGCCGAGTTTATAGGATGGTTAAGAAAACCTAGTAGTTCTGTCTTGTTTGTGTACTTCAGGTCTTTGTTGGCGTCATTGTAGGCAAATAGCCTGAATTCTGCACTTGGCAGGTTCCTGAATTTGAACTTGCCTTCCTTATTTGATCGGCATATATATAGAGGGTTTTGCTTTTGGATGTTGAGCGTGTCGCTATCCCTATATAATGCCACCACAGCATCATCTACTACCTTATCAAATACGGGGTCTAGTACCAAACCATTGACCGTATTGCTATCTATATAGGGTCCTGTGCTAAATGCAAACTCGCAAGAGTCCGGTACGTTTCCTTCCGTTAGATCTTTGATGCCTGCTCTGAAGGCCAAGAAGTATGTGGTGTTTTCTGCTAATGCCTTGTTGAAAGTCAAGGTCAACTTTTTGCTAGTAACTTCGGACTTGTAGCCTGACGTTATGGTAGGAGTGATTATTAGCTGTTGGTTGAGGTCATTAATTGTAATGGGTTCGTCAAAGTTGAGCGTAATGGTGTTGCCTTTGTAGTTGGTTGATTGGTTAGGTGGGCTTATGCTCAGCAGCTTTGGTTTGACTTCGTCCTTGGGTCCACCTTCTGGATTGGTAACGGATGCACAACTTTGGAGTAGGTATGCTGTCAAGACGATGATTCCGAAACTTAGTTTGGCGTAGATGTTCCTGTAATATAGTGGGATGGCCATCTTGGTGCCAAGAATTGTATTTGGTGTTTGGAACATCTCTTTTGCCCTGTAGGGTTACCTACTGGTTGATATTTGCGTTCTGACATCTGGCCTTACTGCGGTCGGGTGCGTAGATTGAACAGCACAAAGATAATGGCAGTAAGTAGCAAGATTGTACCTCCAGCAACAAGATAGTCTGTTGTGGTTCCGATCTCAGATCCTTGCACCGTACTTGTTTTGAGGCTATCTGTACCTGTTATCCTTCCTTTGCTTCCGATGCTGTCTATTAGCGTAGGTACTTGTAGGAACATCAGGTGTGTCTGCTTGGATGTTAGTACTTACTACTAAGATTGGATATGAAGCAACAGGATGCTAATATCGGATGGTTTGATGCCAGAAATGCGCGACGCCTGTGCTAGGCTTACAGGTTTGGCTTTACTCAGTTTTTCGCGTGCCTCGTTAGAGATAGATGAGATCTTGGCGTAATCGAAAGTGGGGTTTATCTTGATATTTTCTAGATTACTCAGTTTATCTGCCATTACTCGTTCTTTCTCTAGGTAGTCCTCGTACTTGATTTGGATACTAGCTTGTTCGCTGACCTCTGTTGCTAGAGGTTCGGTTATGATCCCGAAGGCGAGGGCCATTTGTTCAATACTATCCATGTCTACATCCGGCCTGCGAATCAGGTTCAGCATGGTTGTTTTCTCCCGTATTTGGGCCGTACCAATACCTTCGAGGACTGGATTGGCTTGATCAGGTGTGATCTTCCATTTGCCTAGGTCCTTGATTAGTTGTGCGGTGGCTGCGATTTTCGCTTCTACTTTCGCAAAGGCAGTTTCTGAGGCCAGACCAATTGCATGTGATAAACCTGTTAGTCTGATATCGGCGTTGTCCTGGCGGAGTAGGGTACGGAACTCAGCCCTACTGGTGAACATGCGATAAGGTTCGTCAGTACCTTTTGTGATTAAGTCATCGATCAGGACACCGATATAGGCTTGATCGCGACCTAGGGTAAACGGTGCTTTGTCATGCGCTTGTAGGTGGGCATTAATGCCGGCCATAATCCCTTGGCCACCAGCTTCCTCATAGCCAGTTGTTCCGTTGATTTGCCCGGCAAGAAATAGTCCACGGATTAGCTTGGTCTCAAGTGTGTGCTTTAGCTGGGTTGGTGGAAAGAAGTCATACTCGATGGCATAACCTGGTCGGAACATCTTGGCGTTTTCGAACCCTGGTATTAGCCTGATGGCTTTTTGCTGTACTTCTTCTGGTAGTGAGGTGCTAAATCCGTTTACATAGATTTCAACCGTTCGCCGTCCTTCGGGCTCTACGAATATTTGATGACGGTCTTTGTCTGCAAATCGATTGATTTTGTCTTCGACTGATGGGCAATAGCGTGGGCCTAGACCTTTGATTCGGCCGGTGAACATTGGGCTTTGTTCGAACCCTGTTTTTAGTACTTGATGTACAGCATCGTTTGTATAGGTGATCCAGCAGCTTAGCTGATCTTTAACGGTTGTGGTGCTATCCTGATACGAGAACTTTTGTGGGTTTTCGTCTCCAGGTTGTTCTTCCATTAGGGCATAGTTGAGGGACCGGCCATCAATGCGTGGTGGTGTACCGGTTTTCATGCGACCTGCCTCGAAACCAAGCTCGACTAATTGCTCAGTGATGCCAGATGCTGCTTTTTCGGCAGCTCGACCTCCACCAAATTGTTTCTCACCGATGTGGATTAGTCCATTTAGGAAGGTCCCATTGGTAAGGACAACTGTTTTGCCATATATGTCGTTGCCTAAACCTGTCTTGATGCCAATGACCTGATCGTTTTTGACAATCAAGCCAGTTACCATATCCTGCCAGAAGTCTAGGTTCGGTGTGGACTCTAGCTGGTATCGCCATTCTTCGGCGAAGGCTGCACGATCGTTCTGTGATCTTGGGGACCACATAGCGGGTCCTTTTGATCGGTTAAGCATCCGGAATTGGATGGTTGTTTTATCCGTTACAATACCGCTCAATCCTCCTAGTGCATCTATTTCCCTTACGATCTGGCCTTTGGCAACACCGCCCATTGCTGGGTTGCAGCTCATCTGGCCAATGGTTGTCATGTTCATGGTGACTAGCAGAACGCTAGACCCCATGTTGGCGGCTGCAGCAGCGGCTTCGTTGCCGGCGTGGCCAGCGCCTACGACGATGACATCATATTGTTTGAACATAGCTAGGGCAATTAACCCGTAAATGTCATCAATGCTTTTTTGATTTCCTAGCCCTTTGTTTTTTGGCTATTATTTTTTCCTGATTGTTCCACGTGGAACAACGGTTCTTTTGCTTCAAGATTCTAATCCGACTGTTTTCTGTCGTACCCGTGATCTGATGGTGTTCTATCTACTAAAGCCTCGTTTTTGTTCCACGTGGAACATGCTGTACGGTAAGTTCTATGTTGAGCTGTTTTTTGGCCTACCATGATGCGGGCTTTGATTATGGGAAATGATAGATAGCCACGTTCCACGTGGAACATCAGGAGGGTAGGGTTGGCTCCTGCTAGGTGTTCGATCCGAACACGTTCCATGCCAACAAAGCTTGATCTTCTGCGCTCCGCATCTTGGCTGCATCCTGATCCGTTTTATCCTTAAGGCCACACAGATGTAGCAGACCATGTGCCATAACCCTTGCCAATTCGCGGTCAGCTGTTTCGCCATGGTCTTTTGCGTTTTCCCGGACCCGATCCAGACTGATGTATAGCTCACCAGCAACCTTGCCTTCGCCTGCTTCGTCGTTATAGTCAAACGTGATAATGTCTGTCAGTGTATCATGGTCTAGGTATTGCACGTTGAGCTGATGCAGATACGTATCCGAGCAAAAGACGTAAACCAAACTACGGATCCTGAGTCTATACCCATCAGCAATGCCAACTAGCCAATTGCGGGTATCGGTTTTGTTGGGCAGGACAAAGTCAATGTCTTCGGTATGGAAACTGATGTTGCGTGCACTCATGGCAGAAGTGGTTGGGGTATTTGAATCTAGCTTTTACTAGAGATGTAGATGGATCAGGACAGTAATTGGTCTATACTAGACCCCTCCAAACGCCAGATAACAGCAAGGCAATTAAAGTGTGGATCAGTATTTGTAGCCACAAAAGTACGTACCAGAATCTGCTCGATTGGCCGCAACCATAGCTTTGGTGACTTAAAAGAATGGTACTTGGTCACCACCCATTCGGATTGTATCTTATGTTAGTCTGGGTAGGGAAAGATCGAATCCTATTGTTATCAAATCAAGACATAAATCAGCCACAAAGCCCCACGGCTTGTTTGCTGTCTTCACATTGATGTTAATTTTGCGTATCCTTACTGATATCCTAATCTCCGTTTGGGGTACCTACAACAACCATAATCAGTCCGAGACGACATCCTTCATAATACGATATCTATATCCCACTAGGCACTCCAGCTATGATCGAAATTATTGACATCAAAAAGAGCTTTAATGGCAAAGAAGTCCTCAAGGGCATTTCAGCCAAGTTTGAGCCAACCATCAATAGTCTGATCATCGGCGCCAGTGGTACAGGCAAGTCTGTGTTACTTAAGTGCATTGTAGGTCTCGAAAAGCCAGATTCGGGTCAGATTCTGTATGACGGGCGAGACCTGGTGACAAGCCCTAAGAAGGTTGCAAAGGAAATCAGGCGCGATATCGGGATGTTGTTCCAAGGTGGTGCCTTGTTCGACAGCAAGACAGTAGAGGAGAATGTGCGCTTTCCGCTTGACATGCTTGACGAAGGGATGACCAAGGAGGAGAAGCAGGAGCGTGTGAACACCTGTTTGGCTAGGGTAGGACTAGAAAACGCCAACAAAAAGTTCCCTAGCGAGATCAGTGGCGGGATGAAAAAACGTGTTGGTATTGCACGGGCCATCGTTATGAACCCCAAGTACTTGTTTTGCGATGAGCCAAACTCTGGCCTGGACCCCAATACCTCCATCCTGATTGATAATCTGATTGCAGAAATCACTGACGAATACAATATCACAACCGTCGTTGTTACCCATGATATGAACTCAGTGATGGGCATTGGCGAGTATGTCATGTTCATGAACCAAGGCCATAAGGTCTGGGAAGGAGATATGGATACAATTTTGGAGTCTGATAATGAGGAACTTCACGAGTTTGTCTATAGCAGCCAAGCCATGCTTGCGATGCAGACCCTCCATAGCCAAACCAAAACCAATCGTAACAAAAAGACCTCACCCAAATAGGTTGTTAAAATTTGAGATGTAGCTCAAAGTGGGCTTTCATCTAGCCTCTATTGCCTCCATATCCCGATCCAGCCCGAATATCAATGCCCTTACTGAAACAGCTCAGCAATGTTAGGCCTCAGATGCACCTATTTTTGTGGCAGTATGCCGCTTCGTCTGACGGAAATGCAGAGCGTTTGTCCGCTGCAGTGGACTATGGCAAAGAATTGGCTAAGCATCCGTCGGCATTAAATGGTCAATTAGCTGTCATGGCCTGGATCAGATGGTACTTTGGCGCAACCAATGTTAATAGAGTAGTGGTTGAGCGGGACCGATATGGTATTTGGTTTCAGCTATCCGAAGGTAATAAACATAGTGGCGAAGCCCAATGGTACAAGGCAAGCTGGTCTCACCACCGAGATGTTGCTGCTATCATGTTATGGTCTGGGAAGGCTAAAGCCAAAAACCATACCCCCAACTTTGGTTGTGATCTGGAGCCACTGGATCGTCTTTTGTTGCCTGAGACCCTAACTAGGATCATCAATGATGAGGAAATGGCGCTTTTAAGGTTGTATTCTGGTCAACTAGATGCCCGTACACGGCTCTGGACTGCCAAGGAAGCGATCTTTAAGGCTGGTCAGTCCAACCTAGGCCTACGCAAAGGATCTACCATTGAGCTGCTTCCGACCGAAACCGATCCTGGTTCGGCCATTGTCCATCAATATAGGCGGACTAGTGATGGCTATAAAGTCAATCTGCATTGGCTAAAGGTCAATGCCTATGGGGTCACATTTGCCATTCTCCACACTATGCCTATGGGCGAAAGCCGGTATAAGGATGTGCCCCTGTTTGCCAAACCTGTAAAGTAGGTTAGCTTTCAGTATGGTTGCAAGGTCATATAAATTACTGATCATCAGTAAGTTATGTTTGCGCTATTGGCCTAGTGCCATACAATAGTCTTGTCAACTACTAAAGTTTGCGGCTCACCATAATGCCATCCCTGATAGGCAGGAGGATGTTTTCTGTCCGCGGATCGTCCAATAACTTCTGGTTGTAGGTCAGGATATGAGGCAGATCTCGGTCCTTAGGGTGGTTTTGGGGCTCAGCCACCTTACCGTTCCAGAGTACATTATCACTCAGGATGATTCCCCCGGGCCTTACATGGTCTATTACGAGATCATAATACAGGCCATAACTTGGTTTATCAGCATCGATGAAGACCAAATCCCAATGCTCATTGGGTTCTGTGTCGTGTAAATGGGGGATGATTTCTGCCGCTGGTCCATAATGAAACCTGATCTGGTCCTGTTTGCCAGCTGCTGCCCAGTACTTCCGCATGATGTACTCCAGCTCCTCGTTGATGTCGATTGTATGAATGACACCATCGGGCCTAAGACCCTCAGCCAAACAGAGCGCTGAGTAGCCCACATAAGTCCCGATCTCTAGGATCCGTTTGGGCTGCATCAGCTGGGAGATCATGGCCAAGAACCGACCTTGGATATGGCCACTTAACATCCTTGGCTGCATCACATTTGCGAAGGTATGACGGCTAAGATCTGCCAAGATTGGACCCTCCGGACTAGTATGATGTTCAGAGTAGGCAATAGTAAGCGGGTTTATGGTCTCTAAGTGCATACTATGGTCTATTAGAATTTGAAAAACAATCTGTTTCGGGCATTGGTGTCGTATAGTCTGAGTGAGTATTTTTGTTATTTAGGAATTGATATAGCAGCTTAAACTGCCTTTACCGTTCCACATTGTTTGCAGGTCCGATGGTCCAGATTCTCCTTAAAGGCATTCATGATCGGTGGTAGCTGCCTCACAATATCAGTTACGTTTGCGAACTCTTGGTGGAGCAAATTGCCACAGTTGTCACAATACCAGCCAAAGCCATCCTCCTCTTGGGCTAAACGCTTCCGCTCGATGACCAGACCAATGGTATCAGGGCCACGACGAGGGCTGTGTGGTACGAGGCTCGGAAGCAAAAACATCTCGCCAGCCCGCACCACAACGTCCTGATGCACTCCATCAACTACAATCTTGACCGTAATCTCACCTTCTAGCTGGTAGAAAAGCTCTTCGCCATGGTTGGTGTGGTAGTCGATGCGGCTATTGGGTCCTCCAACTACCATCACGATATAGTCTCCACTTTCTGCATAGAGCTCGCGGTTGCCAACGGGTGGCTTCAGCAGGTGTCGATTTTCGTCTATCCAGTGTTGCAGATTGAACGGAGGCAGGATGTTTGGCATCGGAATGGTGGTTTTGGCAGCGTTGGTGGTAAGCTATCGAGTGTTTGTAGGCCCTGAGAATCGCGTGTAGCTAAGTGACCCTGGGCTAGGGACCGAAAATTACAGCCATATTAGGCTAGAGTGCGATAGAAAATGTTGCCGAGGATGGGTATTTCCTATGACTAGCCATAATCAGATAATATTGCTTGGCTCCTAACTAGGTTTTGCTTTTGACTTTATACCTAAGCAACAGGGGTATAGGCAGAGGGGTACCCAGCTAATTTAAGTCCTGATCCAACGGTCCTC
This sequence comes from Cytophagaceae bacterium, assembly GCA_027490155.1. Classification (GTDB taxonomy): domain Bacteria; phylum Bacteroidota; class Bacteroidia; order Cytophagales; family Flexibacteraceae; genus CANHWS01. The sequence goes on from JAIXYP010000001.1 coordinate 13,316, forward strand.
CGTTACAAACCGTATAAATTCGTAAGCCTAGCCACCCCCTCCTGCAAAAAAATATTTCCACCCCCACGCAACCTATCTGCCCGACATTGCATCATGTAGTCAGAAGCGCAGCTAAGCCCCTGTCAACCTGAAGCCAGACTAACGCTGATCAACACCCATGGCCACAGCCGCTATACATATTGCTGATCTGATCACTCGCCTGAGGCAAGGAGAGCGAACCGCGCAGCACGAATTGTATCGGCTCTATGCTGGTCGGATGTTGACAGTTTGCAAACGTTACCTTGGCAATGGGCCCGAAGCAGAGGATGTGCTCTTGGAGTCGATGATGCTGGTTTTTCAGAAGATCGACCAATATGACGGTACTGGTCCGCTCGAGGCCTGGATCCGAAGATTGGTTGTGAATCAGGCACTCCAAGTCCTCCGCAAACGGCATATTCTATACGTCGAGCTCGGCGGGTCGGATGACAATTCTGGTCCTCAACCTATCACCGAGCATCCATCGCCAGATAGTCAACTGTCCGCTGCTGAGCTGATGGAGCTTGTGGCTCAACTGCCAGATGGCTACCGGACGGTATTTAATCTCTATGCCATCGAGGGTTATAGTCACCAAGAGATCGCTGAACAGCTTAGCATCGCTATCGGCACCAGCAAAAGTCAGCTTAATCGTGCCCGTGCTATGCTCCAGAGCTGGGTCGGCCAGGCATTTTACCAACATAAATACTAATCATCATGGCAACCACCGATAATACCAAACATCTGCCGGGCCGTCATGACCCACAACATCCGCTAGACCAACTATTTGCCCAAGCGGCTGAAACCGAAATGTCTGAGGCGCAGCTGCCAGATGTTGACGAGCGTTGGCTCCAGCTTGAGGCGCGACTACTCAGTGCGAAGGCAGGTAGTAACCCTAACACTGCCACAGCGCCCGATCAAGTTAAGGCAACAGCTGAAGAAGCTAGGACTAGGGTCCTACCTATTTGGTGGATTTCGATCGCTGCCTCCTTGTTGTTGGTGGTGGGCCTTGCTTGGTTCTTCCGCCAAGGCCAACAAAGTCCTGAGGCAAGTTTGGCGCAGACCGAGGCTCACAAATCAGTTCCTGCTCCAGATCCTAGTTCTACCATAAAGAGAACTAATTCTGTCGATCAGAATAATGACGCTGATTCTAAAGTCTCAGAATTATCCGACGCTAATATCCAGGATAAGCAACCCCAACCTGACAAACTGTGGCAATCAATGGCAAAGCATCAACCAGAACAACCTGTCCAAAAGCCAGCACTTCAGGCTTTGGCGAATGTCGCTAAGCCAGGACCTAGTATTACGCAGCAGGTGGAGGATGTAACGTCAACACCAAATACCACACCGATCGCTCAGGTCCAGTCCCACCTGAAGACCACGGAATATGCAGCAAAATCAGATGATCAGTTAGAGGTTACGATCGAGATTCGGCCCACCAGTAAAAGAGACCAAATGGTCGCCCAGCTCGAGCCAGAGTTAATCGATCCTGATGCTGGCCAAGCAGAACCAGACCGCTACAAAACCCCTGTTCGCCAAGGTAGTTGGTTCACACGCCTTAATGACATCCGTAAAGGTCGTGCCAGCCTCAGCGCACCATCGGACTCTAGCCGGCCATCCCTCATCCAGCGTCTTGGTAGGCAATAGATGACTTAGACTCTCATTACAATCCCATTTCAAATTGTTCCCTTGTTTCGGTGGTCATGCCCGGCCACCCGACAGGAAAGCTACATCCGCATTAGTTTCTGAAGCCCCCAACAATTTCATCTCCCACCCTTTTGGCCTAGTGCCGATCAATCTTCCCAAATCCACACCCATGAAAATCTTCGCTTTTTTATTCCTCTTTGGCAACAGTTGGTTCGCCCATAGCCATACCACCAAGTTGCCTGCTACGGGTCTGCGCCCTGCTGATCCTGTTAAAGCCGCCGTTACCCAATCGACCCCTGCGGCTGCCAACAAACGCCAAGCGCTGGCAATCTTGTCCACCACCACTAAGGCGCCAAATTTGGCCGGACAAACCAAGGTTATATCTACCCAAGCGGTTGATAGCCCCAAGGACACCATCATCATCAAGCTCAAGAACCGCAACAAGATGATGCTCATCACGACCAATGGTGATCTCTCTAGTTTTGTCAACGTCGATCTGGCAACCGTAGTCGGCAAGCTAGATAGCTCCCGCAACGATGGGGGCACCTTCCGCACCACGGATAGCACCATCAAGATGAAGTCCCGCACTTATCGGGTCGTTGGCAGCAGCAGCATCAAATTCATCGAAGTCAACCGTCCGAATTGGGATAGACATAGCTTAGACTCTATGATGCATGATGTCAAGGTCTGGGGCCGGTCCACAAATCGGAAACGGACCACTGGCCAACTTGACATTGACTTTGGCCTTAATCTATATACCGCCAATGGCGCCCAGGTGGATTCGCGCGAACCCTACACCCTCGACAACCTCAATAGCCGGTACTTTGCCCTTCGCTTTCTATCCAAGACGAGGCTAGGTGCATCATCTAGTCCGCATCACCTTCAATATGGTCTTGAGCTGAGCTGGTACAACTTCAAGTTTGGCAAAAAGCTGCGCATCGAGCAAGACGGCACAACCGGCGACTTAAGCTGGAACCCTGCACCGCAAGGACAAAACAACTATGATGACAGCAAACTTACTGTTGCCTACCTCAACGCCCCACTGATGTACTATTACCAACGGTCGCGTGGTCTCCGCTTTGGTTTTGGGGGATATGCAGGCTACAAACTAGACGAGTATAGCAAAGTCAGCCAGGACAACAAAACCATCCGCGCTGGCGAAGGTGACTTCAATATCAACAACGTTCAGCTGGGGCTTCGTGGCCAAGTCGGCTGGGGAGGTATTGATGTGTTCTGCAACTATAACCTCACGACCCTCTTTAAGGCAGACCGAGGACCATCGTTAACACCTATTGCTTTCGGCATTAGTTTCTAGGCCCGGAGTTCTTGCACTAGTTACAAATACGGCCAGCAAACGATCGTTTACTTGACTTGTGTACCAGCAATTGGATCCGTCAAGCCCCTACCCGCCTTTTGGTGTCGTAGGGGTTTGGCTATTGCATCAGCCGGATCGATCCTACTGGGCTTTGGGATCATCCCAACTGGGGCATGTAAAACCTGATTTTGCTACACTATATAGTATGTATAATCGGGGCAAGTAGATGCCGCCCCAAATCTGCCTTCAATATTGGCCCTCCTACCCTGCTGGGTTATAGGAGCCTTTACTTTCGCTGATGGGTTGAGCGCCGCCATGCCCTGATCTCAATGTTTCGGCCAAGACCCTATCCTTGACTACCAGCCCCGAACCAAGGCACCCCTATATTACTGGATAGGTCAACATCTTTGCTCCCAGATCCTGGACGCAAAACGCCTGACTCCTAAGCTTACTTGCCCAAATGGAGTGCAGCATGCTTTAACACAAGTACCGAACCACCATACTTCTTACCCAAGGTCTGCCTACTACCTCTCGAAGTAGCATTAATGGGTCTTAGGCAGGTGCCTTTTGGCCACGTAGTGATGCCTAAGCGTTTTTGATCTTTGGCCAACCAGTCCGCTCGGTTTGCCTACCAAGACGATTTGAGGCAATTTGAAAGGCACCAAGTAGGAAGCCCAAATTACTTCCGAAAATATTTGCCTCATTATCAATGACTTCTGCCGTTTCCCAAATTATTTTGTCAGCCTGTTGTTGTATATCCAAACTGATCCTACATCTTTGCAATCCCAAACGGAACAACAGCCGGTAAGAAAGGGAAAAACGAAACGAAAGTTTCACTTGACAAGAGCAAACGAGCGAGGTCA